>JAUIAP010000005.1 GCA_030425205.1 Anaerolineae bacterium | reverse complement strand
GTTGATCATGGCTCAATGCCTTTGTGATTGCTGCTGTCAGGCTCGTCTTGCCATGATCAACGTGTCCAATTGTGCCGATGTTCACATGCGGCTTGCTGCGTTCAAATTTTGCTTTACCCATGCTAATCCTCTATTGCAAAGTCTCTTATTTGTAGTTGTCAACTATATTTTGGGTGATATTGGAACCGCGTTCAAGAGTTGGCAACTTGCGTAGCCTACAAAAAGTATACCCCGCCCTAGTGGGCGAGGTATAGAGCCTTTGATGGGAATTGAACCCATGACCTCATTCTTACCAAGAATGCGCTCTACCCCTGAGCTACAAAGGCGTGCAGCAAAACGAGCCGCGTGCGGCTCGTTTTGCAAAGAAAGAAGTGGGCCAGGTAGGACTCGAACCTACGAAGGCCGAAGCCAGCGGGTTTACAGCCCGCCCCCTTTGCCGCTCGGGACACTGACCCAAAATTACCGTGTAGAAATGGAGAGCCGATGAAGGGACTCGAACCCTTAACCTACGCTTTACAAAAGCGTTGCTCTGCCAATTGAGCTACATCGGCTTGTTAATTCTACATGGCTTAGTTTGCACTTTGCCGTGCGAGAGAAAAGTATAGCGGATCAATTTTTGGGATGCAAGTAGGAAAAGGTTAGATTTATCATTGCGATCGGAATTAGTATCTGCTAGAATCTGCGTCTTGACAAAACGGGGCATGGCGCAGCTTGGTTAGCGCGCTTGTCTGGGGGACAAGAGGTCGTCAGTTCAAATCTGGCTGCCCCGACTAAGAAACACTGTGTAAATACACGGTGTTTTTTGTTTTTACGAATAGTGTGTCAAATTTTCTGTTACAATCCGCAACGTGAATGGAAATGAGATTTTACGGAACCGCCAAGAAGTTTTGGCAAAAGTTCGACGGGTGGCAGTGCTGGTCCTCTTTGTATTAGGGTTTGGGTTGATAGCGCTATCGCTTTCGGCCGAAATTATCGGCCTAAACATCACACCCGGTTTTGGCGTTGTCCAGATGGCGCAGCTGTTAACAGGTCTCTCCTTTCTCACCCTTTCAGCATTTTTGCAAATCTATGCGATGCGTCTACCTGATGCACCCCGCTCATTGCAGGCCGACATTGGCGTGCGCTTTGCGGCGACAGGTCTCGTTTTTTGCTTTGCAGCAGGGTTTGCCGACTTGTTACAAATCGGTACCCATACGCCATGCACGGACGAGATGATTGCCAATGGCACATGGTGTGGGTCATTTATCGGCCCGTGGCAGTTGGGTGGTATCGGATTGGGCATCATCTCAATCGTCGGGGGTCTTCTGCTCTATTACACCAGTCGCGGTACACGCCCCGCATCGTTTTTTAGTTTCTTGATCGAGGATGAACAACCAGTCGAACAAAAACGTTAATTGGCTTCATATTGGCTTAGCGGTGGTGATGACTTTGACGGCAACCATCGTCTTTTTTGCGTTAAATAATCAAGTTTCACCCGCGCCAATTGTCATCAATCCCGTTCCAACGCTTGCCCCATTGCCTACCGAAATACCAAAACCATGGACGATATTTGTCAATGGGGCAGTAAATCAGGCGGGTGTTTATGAGTTAGAACAGGGCAGTCGCGTGCAAGATGCGATCGATATAGCAGGGGGATTTTCGGCCGATGCCTACACCGATAACATCAATCTTGCTGCTGAACTCAGCGATGGATTGCAGATCTTTGTAAGTACACAAGGACAAGCCGACCTCATACAAAGCCAGCTCTTGGCAAATCCAATTCAATCGAGTGACCCAAGACAATCGAGCGTATCATCTGGTATTGATGCGTCGGGGCGGGTCAATATCAACACTGCAAATAAAGACGAACTGGAGACAGTTCCCAGCGTGGGGCCAACAACAGCCGAAAATATCATGGGTTACAGAGAAGAAAACGGACTGTTTTCCACTATCGAAGATATCATGAATGTGCCGGGTATTGGCGAGGGAAAGTTTGAAGATATGCAGGAGTTCATCACGGTGGGGAACGAATAGCATGATGACTGTGCTAAAATGGTTCCGCAATAGGATAAGTTGATTTTCGTAGAGGCAATTATGACATATATTCAGCACGAAGATATTACTCGCCGTGAAAAAGCCCTTGCGTGGTCTGTCCATCTTTACACAGGTAGCGGTGCGCTTTGGGGATTGCTGTCAATCCTAGCGGCTGTGGATGGACGTTATATGTTGGCCTTCTTCTGGATGGCCGTCACAATGTTCATTGACGGAGTTGATGGCGCATTGGCGCGCCGGTTTCGTGTCAAGACGGTTACACCAAATTTTGACGGCGCACTGCTTGACAACATCGTCGATTACTTTACCTACACGATTGTTCCGCTCTTCGTCGTTCACATGGCGGGCATGGTTCCCAACCATCTATTGATCGCCCTAACTGCGATCATTACGCTGACCTCTGCGTTCCAATTTTGCCAAGTGGACGCAAAAACTGATGACAGTAATCAGTTTTTTTTCAAGGGATTTCCCTCGTATTGGAATGTAGTCATCATGTATTTGTTCATTCTGGGGACATCAGAGTGGACTAATTTTGGCGTTTTGATGCTGTGCTGCATTCTTGTGTTTGTGCCAATCAAATACATCTACCCATCACGTACAAAGTTTCTGCGTCATATCACGTTGCCGCTTTCACTCGTGTGGGCGATTATGTTTACTGCTGCGCTGATCTTGTATCCAAACGCGCCGCTGTGGCTAACGTGGGGGTCACTACTCTACATCGTCTATTACGTCGTAGCGAGTCTTTATTTCACCTACAAAATCACGTAGACATAGCCTCACGAAATCAATTTGCATAAAAGAAAAGGCGGATCAGTTGATCCGCCTTTTTGTATCTCGTTGCGAGGCTATTTTGCTCGCGTCACTGTCTACTCAACGATGGTGAAGATTTGACCGTCTGATCGGCCGAAAACCTCTTCCTGTAAGCTCTCTTTTGCCACCGTCGGCATCACCTGATAGGTGCCGGGAACGATTGGCTGCAACTCATAGCTGTAGCGATACGTTCCAGCGGGGAGATAGTCGGCAAAGAAGACAACCGCCTCATCACGGAACTCGATTCGGCTGAAATACCACCAACCCCACCAACTAAAGCGGTCGCCGTCGGGTTGTTGACCCGCCGTCGCGTCAAGTGGGCTTGTGTCGAGATTGGGGTCAATCGCATCTGCCCCTGCGGGAAGCGGATCGCTGATTTGTACAAAACGACGGTTATTCGGTACGATAATCGTCAATTCAACGCGCACCGCTTCACCAGCTGCAATAGTCGTCAGCGGTTCGCAATCTTCCTCACAGTCTGCATTGTAATATGTGCGGACAACGTTGAAGCCGCGATCAATTGCCTCCACACTATCTGCGCTGACAAACGCATCGAGCGTTGCTGCGTAGTAGAGTCGTCCATCACTTCCCTTGCGGAAATCAAGATAGTTCAACTCGTCAGTGCTCAGATCAGCGAGCGGAATAACAACTTGATCTTCACCCTGAGCCGCTTGACCACTGTTAACCGCCACACTGAAATCGGTATCTTGCGCATCCGTCTCACCGTTGGCGACCATGTAGTTGGCGACTGCCGAGATGCTAAAAGCTGTCTCCATTTGGCTGTTCCAGTATCTATGATCGCGTGCGCCCATCAGCCAGCGAATGGCGTTGGGCAGCAGTCCATTTTCAGGCTCAACTTGCGTCAATGCCTCAATGACGATAGCTGTATCGGTGATGTCGCCACCGATCCAATTGCGGAATTCGCTTTCCCAGTGCGCGCCTGTTGCATTGAGAACGACGCTGTTAGCGAGGTCGCTGATGAGATTGTCATTCACATCACCGCTCGCGTTGTGTTGTGCCATCAATGCAAAGGCTTTTGAAGCGGGCGTCAGTAGGTCACGACCATCCTCAAGCAGGGTGACGAGTTCGGCCGAAATATCCTCGCCACTCAACGAGATCACGTAGAGATAGTAAGCTAGTGTATTGGCATCAGCGCGATTTTCGGCCGAAAGTTCATCCACCGCATCTTGCAAGAACTCAATGCCAGCGGCGATTACGGCAGATTCTGGTTGCGCTTCCAATAGCGCGTGCAGCACGAACGCTGTCATTTGTGCATCAGACTCACCATTACGACAGAATGACCAGCCTCCGTCATCATTTTGTGTTTCGGTCAAGAGGGTGACCTGATCGGCAATTGCCGCTTCAAGCTGTGCGGCCAGCGCAGGTTGTGCCAACTGCAAATCTTGAATTGCGCTTAACGAGGCTGCATTTGGCAATAGACGTAATGCCGCGCCAATGGGGCATTGATCGATTGTGGCCCCTTCAAACATATAGGCATCGAGCGATTCAAAAAGCGCAGCTCCCAGCGATGGACTCATGCTAATCGTCAAATCGCCACGTGTGGCATCGAGCAACGGCGGTAAGAGTACGGCTTCAACACGGCGCGTTTCGTCCTGATCTAAGACACCAGCGGTCGCATTGAAATCCTCTGCATTAAACCGATAGACGGGCAGTTTATTGTCATCGCGTGCACCGATCGTTGGCCGACTGGCATCGCTATACTCACCCGCATTGACGCGGAAAATCAGGTCAACCGCCGCAACATCTTCAACTGTTGCTTCCCAGCGTACGAGCGTACTGCCACCAGCAGGCACGTTCACCGTTTGCAAGGCATCACCCGTTAAGGTCACGCCATCCACCTCAAGTGAAACGTCCGCCTCAACATCAGCTTCTGTATTGTTATTGACAATTGCACCAAGCTGTGTCAAGTCACCAAACGTCAGGAATCGCGGCGTGACAGGTCGAATCAGCACGAACTTCGTTGCAACGATGTCGTGTGTGCTTTCGCCGACAAGCGTTTCGTCAGAGACGGCACGACCCGTCATGCGCCATGTCGTCAAGTTGTCAGGCAGCGTCACATCAATCGTTGCCACGCCATTTTCATCGGTCGTGACATTCGCTTCCCATGCGGCTGTATCACGGAAGTCGTCGCGGATTTCACCATCAGCGTCCGTTTGTGCTTCACGTTCGAGCGTTAAGTCAGCAGCCGTTTCAACACCGCCGCCGCCACCGCCACCGCCGCCACCGAAAAATGGCTCAGGGATGTTAATATCCAACCCTTCACCCGTCACAAACAGTCCAGAACCGATCGAACTGCGGAACGATTCAGGCGAGTAGAGCGAGTCGATCAAGGCTGGGTTTGTGTCTTCTTTTAAGGTGAGAATGGCAAGATCGACGAGTGCGAGTGCCACATCGGCCGAAACGCCCTCCCCCAAATAGTTGGTCGTCTTGACCTCAAACGTCACCGTATCACGTGGCTCTGCTTGTACTAAGTCACTCGTGATTTCTACATTAAGTGCGAGTCGTTCAGGGTCAACGCGCAATTCCGTGATACCCAAGCGAATATCGGCAAAGCGCGTGTCGCCATCATCTGCACCCTTGATCGCCGTCACGCTGACATAGACATTGGGCGCATGAATCGCCTCAATTGGAATTTCGAGAATGTCGCTCGTCCCTTCCAGCGTGATGAGACGTTGCTCTAATACATCGCCCCGTTCAATCGTCAACCATGCGCTGATGCCGCCGCCGAGTGGATTCTGGATGAGAATTTGTGCGGTCTCACCAACCTGATACATTTCTGCATCGGGTTCCAAATTCATCGAACGATCACGTGAATCAGAACGCCACGCAACATCGCCTGCAAAGACATAAAATAGCGTTTCGCTTGTTTGCGTACGCCCGGCTGCATCGCTGACCGTTGCAGAGGCGAGATAAGTACCACCCTCTTCGGGTGTGAAGCTAGCCGTTGCCATGCCATCGCTGTCTGTTGTGGTCGATTGACGAGCCACTTCTGTATCTTCTGGTCGCCATTGCAGACCACCACCAAATACACTCTCCTCGCTGATCCATTCGCGGCGCGAGAAGACGATCTCGACAGACTGATTCGGGACAGGCGTTTGCTCCCAATCAACCGTGTGCAGTTCAACTGTGGCGACCTCATCGCGTGGGAATGCGTATTCCTGACCGCGAATGCCGACGTAAGTTTCGGCCGAATGCAGCACAACCTCAGCATGTGCGCTGATAAAGTTCTCGGACAGATCACGCACCGTCACATCAATAATTAGCTTCTGGCTACCTTCCGCCATGGTCGCCATCATCTCTGGCGTGACTTCGATTGTCAGGTTGCCATTGCCATCCAACACACCACTCCCGTTCAGATAGAAGTTGCTGCCAAATCCGATAAATGGATCAAAGTAGAAGAAGTTGCCTACTTCACCAAAACTGTAATAGGGACGGCCGTCATAGGGGAAGATGTACGAACTGGTGTAGATGTTGTAATCAACGGGCAGATCGGATGCGTTGCCGCCGAAGAGATATTCGGCCGAAACCGTAAATTCAACAGTCTCACCACGCAACGTCTCAGAGATGTTGGGGGTCACTTCTAGCGTAAATTCAGGCTTGCGGAACTCTGCAACCATAAAGCTGGTTGAGCTTTGTCCCACCATACGCCCGCCAGTCTCGACAAAGAATTGATAGGTACCCAACATGGCATCATCGGGAATGACCCATTTGCCGTCAAAGCTACCGTTAGGTAGCACATCAATCTCAATCGGCTCGATCGTATCTTCATAGTTTGGCGGGAAAAAGCGCAGTTCAATGGTTCTCGGTTCAGGCAGTGTGTAACGTGCGTAGTTTGAGTCACGCAACCAACCCTTGAAATAGACAGTATCACCGGGACGATAGAGCGGGCGTTCGGTGTAGAGATAAACGCCGTCATCCGCGCCACCTTCTTCCTGTGGACTGATACCCATCTCATAGATGCGTGCCGACTGATTCCAGTTGGCAATTGCAACGCCAAAGTTTGGTTCACCGGCCTCGCCAGTCACGGCAAACGAGCGACCACGATACCCAAACCATTGCTCGCTATTAGGACGCTCTAGCGTGAGCAAGCCGTCGGCATCTGTTGTACCGCTTAGTTCACCCGTAATCGCATCATCTTCCGTCAAATAGACAGTCACATCCCGATTGGGGGCTGGATCGCCTGTAGCTAAATCGGTTGTCCAAACGTGAATAAAGTTGGGCGTTTCCTTGATGACAATGTTTGTGTCAGCGACGATCAAGATCGTTTCGCGTGTTTGCCAGAAGCGCACGTCTTCGTCACCTGTCGGTGCGTCAAGGTCAAGATGATAGACACCTGTCGGCAATGCACTTCCGCCATTGAGCGACAGCGTGTTTGCGCCGGCACCCTCGTTGACGCTGTTCTCAAATGTGTCGAGCGTCGTCATAGCAGGCAAGGCGCGATTGGGATCGAAATATGATTGGCCGAAAAGTGAGAGCGGCACACCTTCGTCAAAGCGGGAAAGTGTAATGGTAGTTTCGGCCGATTCCCCCGTCTGATAAAGCAGCGCAATGTCAGATGGTTGATTGGCACTAATCTGGGCAAATGGCGCGGGCAGATTAAACGCAAAAACGGGCAGTGGTGCTGGGGTCGAGAATGACCACGTATACGCCTCACCCAATTGATTGCCAAAAATATCGCTCGCTGTCGCTGGAATCGTAACGTTGTATTCGGTTAAATAATCAAGCTCAAACCCAACATAGACATTACGCTCGCTGTTCGTGACATAGCGCAGCCTTTCAGGGGTTGGTTCAATGATTAACTGCTCTTCAATCGTCTCCCAATCCATCGGAGAAACAAAGGTGATGTTGATTCCATTGCCCGACGCAACACTATATGCCTGCAATACTTCACCCGCTCCGGGGTAGGTCTGTTCTACGGCAGGGAATGGATAGGTTTCAAATACCGCAGTGTAGGTTTCCTCAAACGTCGTTCCACTGACAGAAGCAGCACTGTCGTCGACGGTCAATGTGTATTCAGTTGCCAATGCCAAATCAGGCGTCACCGCAACCGAGCGGTCCTCATCTGTCCAGCGAAACGTCAATGGCGTGTCGTCCACGCTGATTGCCGCCTCTGTCGAAACACGATCCATTGGCATATTAAACGTTATCGTAAACGTCTGCGTTGGGTTTAGATAGATTTCACTGAGCGAGTCGTTGCCAAAGCCAAATTCTTCCTGATCTGGTTCACTTTGTGGCAACGTGGTTTCGACCACTTGTGGGGGAACGGTGGTGAAAACAGTCGTAAAGTCATCCGTTAACACACCGCCAGCAACATCTTCCAACCCTGCATTGACGGTCACTTCATATGTCGTTGCACCATCCAGCACGGTAGGCGTGAAGCGGAAAATACTTGTACCAACCCATTCGCCCGTGCCTTCAACAGCGGGGGAAATGGTGATTGGATTGGGCAAATCGGCTTGTTGCATCGTTCCCGCGAGTGGGACAACGGGGCGATTGAACAAAACGGTGATGGCGCTATCGGCCGCAATTGCATCTGTCTGATCGGCTGGAATGACTTGGCTAACTGCCAAATTCCCAACTGTCTGGAACTGTTGTGCAAAGGGCACGCGCAGATTCTTGCCGTTCAAGCTACGGGCCGAATCGGCAATCTGTACAGTGTAAGTGGTGGCGCGAGTCAGTGACATCTCTGGCGTAAAGACCACCGTGTCGTCACGTGTCCACATAAATTCACCAGATACATCACCCACGTCAAAGGCTTGCTCAACGCTCGCCTGATCCATCGGCTGGTCAAAGCGCACAGTGATCGCGCCATCAAGGGCGGTCTGTTCGCCGAGCTGTGGGCTGCTATAAACGACCTCTGGCTCCCAATCAAACGAGAGCTCAGTTTGTGGAATAGCCGTTGGCTCGCTCGTTGGTGACGTTGTCGGAATCGACGTTGGCTCATCATCTGGAAGTTCTGTGGGCACAAGCGTCGATGTCGCGTCTGGGGCAGCCGTAATTTCTGTAGTTGGTGATACCACAGGATCGTTCGGGTCTGGTGAATTGCGTCGACAGGAAACTGCGACGATCAGCGCAAGAAATGTCAGTAAGAGATTTCGAAGAAGAGAATGTCTGGTCATGGCTCATCCTTAATTTGTTTGACAAGGCTTTGATTCGTAAAAAAGGGGAAATCGCCGTCGTCATGATGGTTTGATCATTAAACGCACGACACCTATCTTTTGTTCCATCTTTACAGTATATCCATTTTCAGGGCGTTGCAAGAGGGCAACCCACTCAACCATGCTACACGGTGGTACAGTTGGGTAATCGTCATGTAAACGACGTCCATTCGTTTACTTCATGAATGGGTTGCAATTCTGGTCAAATCGGTCACGCAAATCGACTAAAAACTGCTATAATCTCGCTCGTGTTGAAAGCACATGTTACCAAACGGGATTGGCGCCACATGCAGCTGGCACTGGCACAGGCGCGACAGGCATTGACGCTTGGCGAGGTTCCAATCGGCGCGGTTGCCGTACTGCATGATCAGGTGATTGGCGCGGGATTCAATCGCAAAGAGCAATCGCACGACCCGACCGCCCACGCAGAGATGATCGCGTTGCGCCAAGCGGCTAACTTTCTGGGTGATTGGCGACTCAAACGTGTCACGCTCTACTGTACGCTGGAGCCATGCCCGATGTGTGCGGGGGCGATGTTGCAAGCGCGATTGAAACGACTCGTCTGGGGCGCACCCGATTTGCGCTTTGGTGCAGATGGCAGCGTTGTGGACGTGTTGCAAGCAGATGGGTTTAATCATCGCGTCACTGTTATGAGTGGCGTTTTGGCGGACGAATCGGCCGAACTTCTGCAAAAGTTCTTTCAACAACAGCGTTCTTAAAATTTGGAAAGGTGCCAGAGTGGACGATCGGGACGCACTCGAAATGCGTTGTGGCCTTGCGGTCACCGTGGGTTCGAATCCCACCCTTTCCGCCTTCATTTCTGATAAAAACGCGACCAACTTGGTCGCGTTTTTTGTTAGCACATTCGGTTTTTTCGTCACAACACGGATAATCATAGCATTATGACAACTCAACTTGAATTACGTTATGGCATGAATCCTCATCAGCAACCTGCCCGTGTTTTTGTCAACACAGGCGCGTTGCCGATTACAGTTCTCAATGGGCAACCGGGCTATATCAATCTGCTCGACGCGCTCAATGCATGGCAACTCGTCCGCGAATTAAAGGCGGCAACAGGCATGGCGGCGGCGGCATCCTTTAAGCATGTCAGCCCCGCTGGCGCAGCGGTCGGCGAGCCATTGACCGACTTGCTGAGGGAGATTTACTTTGTGGGTGATGGCGAGCTTTCTCCACTGGCGGCGGCCTATGCGCGGGCGCGCGGGGCGGATCGTCTATCCTCATTTGGGGACTGGATCGCCTTGAGTGACACGGTCGATGTGCCGACGGCAAACTTGATTCGACGCGAGGTGTCAGACGGTGTTATTGCGCCCGACTTTGAGCCAGCCGCGTTAGAGATATTGCGAAAAAAGAAAAAGGGCGGCTATCGTGTCATTCAAGTTGCAGTGGACTATCTGCCAGAGGGAACGACAACACAGGAGCTGTTTGGGGTCACGTTTGAGCAAAAACGCAACGATTATGTGCCAATTTCAGCCGATTTCACCCAACCCGTCACCAACAACACATCACTGCCTGACAACGCGAAACGCGATATGCTCGTCGCCCTGATCGCCCTCAAATACACGCAATCGAACTCCGTTGCCTTCGCCAAAGATGGTCAACTGATCGGCGTTGGCGCTGGGCAGCAGAGCCGAGTCCATTGTGTGCGCTTGGCAGCGACAAAGGCGGAAACGTGGTGGTTGCGCCAACATCCGCGCGTGCTGGCATTGCCGTTTGTCCTAAAGATTGGACGGGCGGCGCGAGACAATGCAATTGACCAATTCTTGTTGGAGGCGCAGAGTTCGGCCGAAGAAGCGCATTGGCTGCAAAATTTTAGTGAGCCACCGGTGCGTTTAACATCGGCCGAAAAACGCGCATGGCTCGACCAACTGACCGATGTGACGCTTGGCTCGGATGCCTTTTTCCCCTTCCGTGACAGCATCGACCGCGCATCACAGGCAGGCGTGCGCTATGTTGTGCAGCCCGGCGGATCACTGCGCGATGAAGGTGTCATTGCGGCATGTGATGAATATGGCATGACGATGGTATTTAATGGCGTGCGCCTCTTTCATCATTGATTGAGCGAAGCAGGATTGTATTCTTTTTGTCAGAAACTGGTGGTGAATAAAGACCTTTCAGATGTTTATGGTGTCAAATGTAGCGGAAACATCAACCAAGAGAGGCAAACATGCGCGAGATATTGCGAGCAAAGATTCACAAGGCAACTGTCACCCAAGCAGACGTCAGCTACGTCGGCAGCATCACGATTGATAAGGCGTTAATGGAAAAGATCGATCTGTGGCCCGGCGAAAAGGTGTTGGTGGTGGACAACACAAACGGTGCGCGGCTGGAGACGTACGTCATCGAAGGGGAACGCAATTCAGGCATTATCGGGATGAACGGTGCAGCAGCACACTTAATTCATACGGGCGATGAGGTGATCATTATTGCGTTTGAGTATGGCGATGCGCCCAATCTTGCGCCAAAGATGATTCTTGTCGATGCAGACAACAAATTTGAGCGTTGGTTATAGCTAGCTGATTCGGCCGATTTCACGCAGATATTCGGCCGATTTTTCCATCCCCTCCTCAATCCCAACACGCGGCATATACCCCAAAAGCGCTGTCGCTTTCTTATACGGATAGACAGTTTTTGTCTGATAAAAACGTAACCGTTCGTTGGTCAGCGGGATGTTGTGTAGCTTTAAAAGCTGTTTGAGCAACACAACCCCGCGTGCCAAGAAAAAGGGAATCCGCCGTGGTTTCTTCCCCGCCATCTCACCATAGTAGCCAAAAAATTGATTCCAAGTGACGGGAGCATCAACGGCGTTAAATGTCTCCCCTACCGCGGCATCCTCCGTCGCCGCCAAAATCAATAGATCACACAAATTGTCGATGTAGACAGGGAATGCGTGGCCTTCCGCCTTGCCAAACAGCGTTGGCATCCCTTTTTCCACCATGTTAAGCATCCCCGTCGTCCAAGAGTAGCTGCGCGGGCCATAGACCATACCCGGTCGCACGATGACTAGCTCAATCCCATGCGCCGCGGCGGCATCACGCGCCGCCAGCTCACCCAGCGCCTTTGTGCGCCCATAGGTATCTGACTGTTCCGCGTCAAGTGGCGTTTCCTCATCCATCACTAGCTTATCTGGCGCACCATACGCAGCAATCGAACTGGTCATGACGACACGTCGCACCCCAGCCTGAGCAGCCAGTTCAATGAGTTCGCGCGTGGCATCCACGTTGATACGTCGCGCCATTTCCTCATCGGCCGTGCGCTCGCTCAACCATGCCGCAATGTGCAAAACGATGTCCTGTCCCGCAAGCACCGCGCTCATTTCGTCCCGCTTGAGCAGATCCGCTTTCTGAAGACTAACCTTTTCGCGCAAGAACGGCACAGCATCGAGGTTGCGCCCAGTAGCGGTCACAGAAGCGTTTTCATCGTCAGCGAGGCGTTCCGCCAAATGTGCGCCGATAAACCCGGTTGCACCAGTGACGAGGATGTTTGTGTTGGAGAGGGCGTTGTTTGTGATTGTCATAGTGATTGGCGTTAAATGGCACTCATAGTACGAGCGTGTAGACGCTTGCGCCGCGTTCAGCTAAATGCTGTTGTAATCGAGGCGTGTTGGGAGGTGTGAGAATGATTTCCGTCTCGCCACACATAAAATGAGACGTTTGCGATTTTTGCACACCGTCGCGTTGGAGTAGCTGACGATAATTTTCTGTGCATTGTGCGAGATCAGCAACCACAATTGTCAGTTGAGAGATTCTCGTTTCCCCGTTCGGATGATTCGTTTCATCGGGAACACGCCAGTCGCGGGGTGTAATGTCCTCAATCAGAAATGGCAAATCAAGCGACGGAGGATGCCCCATTTTCCATTTCAGTTCGACCCCATCGGGGCGTGCGCGACCCATTGTCAACTCTGCGATGTCAATCCCGCGCTGGCGCACACTTTCCATATTGGTGGAAATCAACGCAAAGTCTATCAATCCTGTGGGGAGTCCGTTCATGGAAAGCCAACGCGCAGATAGGCGCGACTCACCAGCCGCGAGACGGCGTGCGTATTCGAACGGGCGAGGCTTATACGGAAATGTTTGCCGAAATGTCACCAGTTCGAGATAGCTGCCGTCGGCAAAGGGGATCAACGCATTCTGACTACCAAATGCCTTATGCTCACCGCCCAGAATGACGTTGAACCCGCGCTGGCGATATTCGGCCGAACTTGTCTCCAAATCATCTACCAAAATTACGACGTGATCTAATTTCATAGACGCAATTGTAACGAATTCCTGCTTTACACCCACCATTCCAGTACAATACCAGCATGTCCTTGACTGACCGCCGTAACGCTATGCGTCATCTGCTCGACGAACAAAATTCGGCCGATGCTCGCGCCGCCTATTACGCCTTTAACCATCCTGAAAATCGCTCAACTCTAGTCACCTATCTTCCCAACACTGCCCGCGCACGAGGCTATGTCTGTCTTTCGCGCACGGGGCTCGATCTCTTTCGCCCGCTCGTAACATTGCGCCTGCCGCTCGGTGACATGCTGGCGACGGCCGACTTGATTTACAGCGCACTTCCCGTTGGCGCACCAGTGTTGATGAGCGTGCCAGAAAATCACCTTCCCGTCATTAAGGGGCTGTTTAACATCGAGCGCGAGACCCTCACCAGCATCCTTGCACTTGACCGCGGGCGTTTTCAACCTGTCATCAATGTGCTTGTGACGAGCGAAACTGGCTCGAATGGGCTTTTGCGCTATGTGATTCGGCGCGATGGTGAGACGGTCGCCAGTGCCAGCGTCAACTGGCAATCACGTCGCTTTGCAGAGATCGGGGTTGAGACACGACTTGACCAAAGGCGACAGGGTTGGGGGCGTAGTGTCGTCGCTGCGCTCTGTCAGCATTTGCTGGAACAGGGCAAACGTCCGCTCTATGTCGTTGCCTCAAACAATGCGGCCTCAATCCAGCTTGCAGAAAGCGTCGGATTTATCAATACGGGCAACCATCTCGCCTTTTTAGAAGCCTCCCTCCAACAAAAACGCTGACCATTTTCGGTTACTTCACAATTCTTTCGGTCAATCTTACAACTTGCGGCGCGTGGGACATTTTCGGCCGATCCCTCACATCTTTTCACTTTGCCTTGATGGAGAATCAACATGCAAAACTGTTAAATTGTTTACAGTTAAGCAGTGAGAAACGGGGTAGTAGCGGAGCCAATCCAGCCAGTCCCCAACGCGGCCACTGATTAGAAGTGTCGCCAATCAGCACGTTGGAGGTGCAGTATGTTGATGAAGGAACGTAGTCGAACAACAGGTATTGTGAAATGGTTTAGTCGTCTAAAAGGGTATGGGTTCATTCAGCCAGATGAGGGTGAACGTGAAGTATTTGTCCATTACTCCGCTATTGACGGAGATGGCTATCGTAATCTATACGAAGGGGATCGTGTCGATTTTGATCTTGTCGATGTCGGCAAGGGGCCACAGGCAAAACATGTCGCGGCACGGCGATAAATAGTTACACATCCTACAATAATACAAAAATGACCATCATGTGATGGTCATTTTTTATTTTATTGTGGAATGTAGAGATGACGCATTTTCTATGCCATGCTAAAATCTATTGGTAATTTACCAGAGAAACGATCCACGCAGGGCTAGAACGCACTCGAAAAGCACCCCTTTTTGTCAGGTTGATACTATGTTCCGAGATTAATCAATCTCGCAGCACGCCGCCGTCGCTATGTGATGGTTGGTGAACGCCATCTAATTCTCCCTGCGTTTTAATGATGGAAGAATAACTATGCTTAAGACAGATAGCTGCGGCGCATTACGCCGCGAAAACGTTGGAGAAATCGTCACACTTGCCGGGTGGGTTAATAAACGCCGTGACATGGGGGGGCTCATCTTCATCGACTTACGCGACCGCTTTGGTCTCACCCAAGTCGTTGTCGATGCCAGCCGCTCGCAAGCCGCCTTTGATCTTGCTGAAACAATTCGTCCAGAATATGTTTTGCAGGTCACAGGAGAGGTGGTTGCACGGCTCAAGGGACAGGAAAATGATAAGTTGGATACGGGTGATATTGAAATCGCCGTCAACGAAATCAAGATTCTCAACAAGTCAAAGACACCCCCGCTATTGATCGACCGCGATGGCGGCGAGGACGAGACGTTGCGCCTTAAATATCGCTATCTCGATCTGCGCCGCGAACGGATGCAGCGGAATATCGTGATGCGCCACAAGGCGATCAAGTACATCCGCGACTTCTTAGACCAGCGCGACTTTGTCGAAATCGAAACGCCAATTCTATTCAAAAGCACCCCAGAAGGCGCACGCGACTATCTCGTTCCCAGCCGTGTTCATCCGGGTAAATTCTATGCGCTCCCCCAATCACCACAACAGTTAAAGCAGTTACTGATGGTGGCAGGGTATGAACGCTATTTCCAAATTGCACGCTGCTTCCGCGATGAAGATCAACGCGCCGACCGTCAACCCGAATTTACACAACTCGATATGGAAATCAGCTTTGTCGAACGGGATAATATTCTCGACCTAATTGAAGAGTTGATGCGCGGCATGGTCAAAGAAGTCGGCTATGTGCCACTTGCATGGGAAGATTTCCCTCGCTTGAGCTACAACGATGCGGTTGAAAAGTATGGAACCGATCGCCCCGACTTGCGCTACGATCTTGAAATCCAGAACATCAGCGAGCTTGCTGGTAAAACCTCTTTTGCCGTTTTCGCCAATAATGTGGCCGCAGGCAAACCCGTCAAGGCATTGAAGGCTCCGGGCTTGGGTGGTTATAGTCGCAAGCAGATGAACGAGCTTGAGGACTTTGCCAAAAAGCACGGCGCAAAGGGGCTGGCATGGATCGCAATCGATCCCGAATCAGAACAGGCAAAAGGCTTCATCACAAAATTCTTCACAACCGAACAACTCGCAGAGCTTTTTGACCGCATGGAAGCACAACCGGGTGATTTGATTCTCGTTGTTAGCGATGAGAAGCTGGTCACGCGCGAAGTGATGGGCGCATTGCGTACCGAGATCGCGGAGCGATTGGGATACACCGAAAAAGAAGAGTTGGCGTTTTGCTGGGTAGTGGACTTCCCACTGTTTGAGGAAGAGCAGACTGATGGGCATTACGCACCGAGCCATCACATGTTCACATCGCCCAAACGTGAACACATTCCACTGCTCGACAGCGATCCACACGCCGTACTAAGTGATCAATACGACTTGGTTTGCAACGGTTATGAAGTGGCTGGTGGCAGCATCCGTATCCATGAGCGCGAGTTGCAAAACAAGATCATGGGCATGATCGGCTTCTCAATTGAAGAGGCAAAAGAGCAGTTTGGTCACATGCTGGAAGCATTTGAGTTTGGTGCGCCGCCACATGGTGGAATTGCGCCGGGCATTGATCGCATCATGGCATTGATGGCGGGCGAGCCAAACATCCGTGAGGTGATGGCATTTCCAAAGAACCAGAATGCGACCGACGTGATGGCAGATGCACCATCGGCCGTTGCGCGCAAACAGCTCGATGAACTGCATATTGATTTAGCAGGAAAGGGGATCGCAAACAGTTAGGATGCGTGTAATTACAGCATGCTGAATGCAGCGTAAAGTAAGTCCTGTCATACCTGCGCAGGCAGGTATCCATTCTTTTCTAAGACTGGATTCCCGCCTTCGCGGGAATGACAACGTCATAAAATTCACGTTACACTATACTGAAGGCCCGCTAGGGTTTTTTGGAAGGTGAGTTGTGCTGGCAAATGTCAGCACAACTCACCTTTTTTACTCTTTCTCCAGTGAATCGTAACGAAGAAAGCCAAGTGGATCGATCTCTAAGGTGGTTACTTTTGCAAGCGAGACTGCTTCGCTCAAATCTTGGTAGAGGTCAAGCGTAGGGAGTTCTTCTGCCCACAGATTTTGGATTTCTGCCAAAACTGCGCTGCGATTTGGTTGTGTGGTTGCCTCAAAAAGCGTCTCAAAAAGATCGTCCATTTTCTCACTTTCGTAGTTGGAGCAGAGCGTTGGCGCATTGAGAATGAAGTAATATGTCCAGTTGAGACCGTCAAGATAGGGGGCTGCATTGCTGGGCGGCCAGCCGAGCAAGAAAGTGGGATAGTTACAATTAAACATTTGCCCACTGTAAATGCCCCACGCTTGGCCGTTGAGCGTAACATCGAAAATCCCCGTCTCCTCAAGTTGCGCCGCAATTGCCGTCGCGTACTCGCCCTCAAGCGTCGTGTAACGCCCATCATTCAGATACCACAGATCAATTTCAGCTGGATTTGACGCGCTGAAGCCAGCCGCCGTTAGTAGACGGACCGCCTCCTCAACATTGCGTTCTGGATAGACAGCATTTTGACCGGGCATTCCGTCAATCAGCGGGGAGTTGAGCGGCGCGCGCAAATTCTCAAAGACGTCACGGCTGATTGCGTCGCGGTCAACGGCAAGCGCAGCCGCTTGTCGAACTCGCACATCATCCCACGGCGGTTCGCTTTGCTCGAAGACGAGATAGCTCTTAAAGATTCCTGCCCCTTCCCAAAATGTATACTCATTTTCGGCCAGCAGTTCAACGAGGCTGCCATCCGTCAACCCTTGCCATGCCACATCCACCGCACCAATTTCGAGCGCGTTTGCCAATGCACTTGAGGTTGGGTAGAGACGAAGCTCAACCTTTTCCATCGCGGGTGCATCTGCAAAATAGGTTTCATTGGCGATCAGGCTAACGGCAACGGCAGGTTCATAGCTGCTGACTTGGTAGGGGGCAATGCCGACACAGACGGTTGGATCATAGTTATTGAAGTCGCAAAGTGGGGAGATGGCGCCAAACGCAGGCGTGGCGAGTCGGGCGACAAAGTGTCCAGCGGGGGCGGTGAGCGTAAATTGGATCGTGCGGCTGTCGATGACCGTGATCGCGTCTTGGTCAGCGAAACCATCAAGATTCACATCTTTGAGAACATTGTAGAGAATGTTGCCCGTGCTGGCGACGTGCATCATCGAATTTTTCAGAACAGTCGTTGAAAGTGCGGAGCCATCGGGGAAGACGAGACCATCACGCAAGGTGAAGGTATAGGTGGTCTTATCGGCCGAAATCTCCGGCAATCCCACCGCCAAATCCCCAACAATCGCCCCATCGCTGTCAACCTTGACCAACCCACGCAATGTATTCAACTGAACCTCATGGCTCACGCGATCATACTCACTGGCAGGGTCAAAATTAATCTCACTGGCAACCACGCCGACCAACATGCGGTCAGTTGGTGTACCAATCAGCGATTCCCCCGCGTCGATTGGTGTATTAGAGGCTAGCCAGCGCGTCCCGATTGTGGTCTCTAAATCGGCCGATTTATAAGCAAAAATCGCTGCGTTTAGTTTCTCAAGCAGCATATTGTTGTTTGCTGCAAGCGCAATTCCAAACTGTTGTTCCGCGATCCAGTAATCAGGGGTTCCTGCGCCTGCAACTTTCAAACGTTGATAATAACGATCGGTGTATGCTTCCGCATCGAGATCGTTGACAATCGCGGCGCGGACTTCAAAATCGCTCAATAGTTGCAGCGCATCGGCCGATGTCGGCGCGGTGATAATCTGCTCGCTCGGATGATTTAGTACAGTCGTGGCCACCATTGCCCCAAACTCATTGGCAACGACTGCGATGGGTTGGTCGGCCGCAACGTCGCGCCATGAACCAATCTCCTCATCGTTCGCACGCACAACCAAAATCTGCCCCACTTCGAGATAGGGATCTGTGTAGACAATACCAGCGGGAGCGGGTTCGGATATTTCGATTCGTGCGATGGCTGCGTCAATCTCGCCCATCCGAATGGCGGCGAGTGCGCCATCATACGGGGTGACAATCTGTTCGTAGGTAAGGCCAGCTTCGGCCGATATTGCCTCAATCACGTCGACATCTAATCCGACAATTGCACCGTTACTATCGAAGTTGGCAAACTGGCCTGTGCGGTCTGGCACATCAAGCGCAATGATCAGACTATCGCCTATCTCACAGGGTGGAGCAGTCGGCGTAGTCGCGGGATCTAGTGCCACATCAGTCGTCGGCTCGATAACTTGTTCTGTTGCGACAGCGGTGGGGGTGGGCGTTTCGTCGGCCGAATCGTTGCAGGCGATTAGCAGGACGACGAATAGGAAAATTAACCATCTTTGCATACGGCGCATTATGCTATTTTGAAGGAGGGACTACAATGGATTTTAGAAACAAAGGGATTATTCTCATTTCGGAAATTAGTTGATGTCACGCAGTTTTTGCCACTTGATAAGTCGTGGTGCGTGGTGCGTGGTACGTGTCCAGAGTACGCACCACGCACCACGTACCTGAATGGCGAAAACCTAAAGACTTTACCGAAATTGACCCAGAATCCTGTCAACGTCACAGGTAAGCAACCGTCCCCAACCCCAGCGCACGGGCGTTGGCGAGGGCGATGCTTGCGGCAACTGCATCTTGTGCGGCGACTCCGACCGATTTGAAAAAGGTGATTTGTTCCTTACTGGTCCGCCCCACTTTTGTTCCAGCGATTATGTCACCCAATTCAGCATGGATGTGATCGGCCGAAATCAGCCCATCTGCAATCGGCACAAGCAAATCTCCTGCCTCTGCCAACACGCTTTCCCGCGAATCCACGACAACAAGGGCGTTGCGCACGGTCGCTGCATCAACTTCCTGCATCTGCGGTGTATAGCTGCCGACGCCAATGACGTGTGCGCCCTTCTTTAAGAGATTGCCATCAAAAACAGGAACGGTTGAGGTTGTGGCGCAATAGACAATATCGGCGTTTTCAACGGCTTGGGCGACGTTTTCTACCGCCGTTACGTTGTTGGGAATCATCCCATGTCCCGCCATGTCCGCCGCGAACAGTTCGGCATTGGCTCGGTTACGGCTAAACACGCGCACTTCTTCAATTTCACGCACCGCACAAACCGCTTCAAGCCCAGCGCGTGCTTGGACGCCACTGCCAATGATGGCGACGCTGCGGCTGTTTGGATTGGCGAGAAGATCGGCCGATGCGCCCCCACCCGCTCCCGTGCGAATCGCCGTCAGCACCTCCCCGTCTAACAGTGCCAGCGTCTTGCCTGTTTGCGCGTCCATGACGAGCACAGTGGCTGAGATCATTGGGTTTTGATCGGGGAAGATATTGACAATTTTGATGGCAAAATCTCCCGCGACATGGGCGGGCATGAACAGGGCTGTCCCGCTGGGCAACTCAAGGCGCGTGCGCAACGGCACGTCGGCATCCCCCATTGAGAGCGCGTGATAGGCGCGTTTCATCCCCTCAATGCAATCGTGCATCGAAAGAGATTGCCGGATGATTTCGGCCGATAAAATCAGTATTTCGTTCATACTTCCTCACTTTTAAGCCAATGTTCGATCAGCTGTAGTGCCGACTCTGGAAACTGCTCTCCGTCAGCGTCTACCCAGCTGATGCGTTCATCATTCCCAAACCAATTATTCTGGTGACGCACAAAGCGATGCGTTTCCATCTTGATCCGCTCAATCGCTTCTGCCAATGTCCACTCGCCATCTAGATATTCCCACAGTTGTTGATAACCGATTCCGCTCATCGCGGGCAGCGTGCGGTCATACCCTAGCTCGCGCAACTGCTGCATTTCGTCCAATAGACCAGCAGCGATCATCTGGTCAACGCGATCATCAATCCGTTGATAAAGTGCTTTCCTTTCGCGCCGCAATCCTAGCATGAGAATGTCGTAGGGCGGCAGATTTTTTTCCTGCAATTTGGAAATCGGCTCGCCTGCGATGATGCACACTTCGAGGGCGCGAATAAGGCGGCGTTTATTATTGGGGTGAATTTTTTCGGCCGCAACGGGGTCAAGCGCACGCAGGCGACCGTGTAGTTCAAAGCTGTCCACTGGCTGCAATTCAGCGCGCAACTCAGGTTGTGGCGCAACACGCGGAATGCCCCACCCTTCAACAACCGCCTTGACATATTGACCCGTCCCGCCAACCAGCAGCGGCAGCTTGCCCTGTCCATGCAGCGTGTCGATTAAACGATAGCACTCATCTTGATACCAGCCGAGCGTAACCGTTTCATCGGGATTGACAATGTCGATAAAGTGGTGAGGGACGCGGGCGCGTTCTTCAAGCGCTGGTTTTGCCGTGCCGATATCCATGTGGCGGTAGAAGAGACGAGAATCGGCCGAAATCACCTCGCCAGCATACCGCTCTGCAACTGTCAATGATAGATCCGTCTTGCCAACCGCCGTCGCACCGACAATCACGACCAGCGGCTTTACGCGGGATACATTACGCTTTATAGTAGCCACGAATGAGATTCCAGCGGATCTTTAGTGTGCCGAGCAAGACTTTAACATAGTCAATCGGCTTGACTTTCGAGCGGTCGTCGTTAACCCAGTGGGCGGGAACAATGTCGAGCTTGTAGTTATACTTTTTGGTTAAGGCAAGCGCTTCAACGTCGAGTGTGTAGCCGTCTGCTTCGAGTTGCGGGAAGATTTTATTGGTGGATTCGGCCGAAAATGCCTTAAACCCACACTGCGTATCCCAGATACCCGGAACCGCAACGAATTGGATAAACAAATTCCCCAAATTGCCCATAACGCGCTTCACAAAAGATTGCGGAACCGCTTGCCATGCACCTTCAGAATCTTTGCTGTCCCGTGACGCGATCACGACATCACAACCGCTCTCCCATGACCCTTTCATCAAGTCGAAATGTCCAATATCGGTCGCATTATCTGCATCGGTAAACAGCCGCACATCTCCCGTCGCCGCCAGCATCCCTTCCCGCACGGTGTACCCCTTGCCGCGATTTTCCTTGCGATCGATCAATTTGATGGGTACTTCTGCGGCGAATTGGTTCACAATCTCAGCGGTGTCATCGGTCCCGCCGTCTATCACCACGACGATTTCCGACTCGAACGATTGCGCCAACAAATACTCTTGGATACGCGCCAACGTCGCACCAATGCGCTCTTCTTCATTATAAGCTGGGATCACGACACTCAAATATGGGTTCATAATAATGCTGAATGGACTTTGGTCCGTTCGTGTTGAGCAGTCCGAAGTCTACTCAACGTCCAGCCGCGAATGATAACACCCCCACATCACTCGTCAACTGGGGTTAAAATCTCCATAAGGTAAGCGTCGGTAACACGTCGCTTTTGCTGTATGGTACGACGCTTCGGCATCATTCTAAAAAATCCAATCAATCCAGCCACCTGCCCACGCAATCGCGCACGTGCGGCCTCCCCGCGCCAATGTCTCAACGCATCGCGTGTTATGTTTAACTGTCCGCCCAAAACGACGCGCCAATTTTTTCGCAAAAGACTTAATGGGTAGTTTTTCCAAATTAAGTAGAGAAAGTTGCGGCCATCATAATAGCTGCCCGTCACGCTGCCACCCGTTGCTTTGAGCTTGTGATAGACAATTGCTGTCGGCAGATACAAAACCTTCCAGCCTGCCAACTGAATGCGCCACCCCAGATCGACATCTTCACAGGAGAAAAAGTAGGCATCATCGAGAAACCCAATTTCATCTAGCAACTTTTTTCGATAGGCGGACGAGCCCCCACACGCGCTAAACACAAACGCTTCCTCCTCATACTGCCCGACATCTTTCTGCCACACCCCACGATTATTCGGCGTCCCATCAACATGCACGATATCGCCTGCTGTGTGGAACGTGTCTCGTTTGTCAAATAACAACATCTTGCTGGCAATCGCCCCCGCGTCGGGATAGCGTTCAAATGCGCCCACAATTTCCGCAAGCCAGTTTGTCTCCACTTCGGTGTCGTTGTTGAGCAGAATGACAATGTCACCCGTCGCCACCGCATAACCTGCGTTGCACGCCCCCGTAAAGCCGCGATTTTCGCCCAATTCGAGCATGCAAACATCGGGATAATGGACGCGCACATAGGCTTGCGAGCCATCGGTTGAGCCATTATCAACCAGTATTATTTCAAAATCCAGATACGTTTGGGCGTGAAGACTGTTCAGACAAACCTCCAAATGGTGTTTGCCGTTCCAGTGCGGAATGATGACGGAACAACGCATGATTTAGATTGATTTACCAATCATCCCATTTGGATCATAGGTGATTGGCTCAAAAAGTTCATCATTGCATTCTAGCACAAGCCATTCCCCACTCTTGAAGATCGCCTCACTTAGCCAATCCCAACTGGTCGAGCAAGAATGCATAGTCATGCGCCACATCCTTTAGTAGATCATAGCGGCCTGATGATGCGAAATGACCGGCTCCCATGTGCATCTTTAGCAACAATGGGTTGTTGTCTGTCTTCAAATCACGCAACTTGGCGACCCATTTGGCGGGTTCCCAATATTGCACACGTGGGTCGTTGAGGCCGGCTGTGACGAGAATGGCCGGATAGTCTTGTGCCGTCACATTGTCGTAGGGTGAATAAGAGAGCATGTAATCGTAGTACTTGGGGTCTTTCGGATTGCCCCACTCATCGAATTCCCCAACGGTCAACGGAATCGTTTCATCCAGCATCGTCGTGACGACATCGACAAACGGCACACCTGCGACGGCTGCCTTGAATAGCTGCGATGCCAAATTTAAGACTGCCCCTACCAATAGGCCACCCGCGCTGCGTCCTTCAATCGTCATTTTGGCTGGTTCCGTGTAGTTTTGCGCGATGAGGTGTTTCGCACAGGCGATGAAGTCGGTGAAGGTGTTGCGCTTGTGGAGGAATTTGCCGTTTTCGTACCATTTTCGGCCGAAAATCTGACTTCCACGCACGTGCGCGACTGCAAACACGACGCCACGATCGAGTAGGCTAACCCGCGCCGAACTAAACGACGGATCTACCGTCACGCCATAACTCCCGTAGCCATAAAGATGCAATGTCGTCGGCTGTCCCTGCCATGCGTCCTTACGATAGACAAGCGAAATCGGCACTTTCACCCCGTCATCGGCCGTTGCAAGGATCCGCTTCGTCGTATATTGGTCGGTGTCATACCCGCCCAATACGGGGGTGCGCTTTTTCAGTTCAAGCGTGCGCTGCCCCATGTGGTAATCGTAGACAGTGGCGGGCGTAACCAACGATGTATAGGTCAACCGGACAAGTTGACTGTCATATTCGGCGTTTGCGCCAAAACCAACGGTATAAATTTCCTCATCAAAGTCGATTGTGTGGGTCTCAAATCCGTCAAATTGGGTCACAACCAGTTGGGTCAGACCGTTGATGCGCTCTGAACGCACCAAGTATTGCGCGAACATTTCGATATTGTAGAGGCGTACTTCTTCACGATGGGGAATCAATGTTTGCCAACTGCCACGCTGCGTGTTGGTCACAGGGGTTGTCATCAGCTTGCTGTTGACTGCGCCATCGGCATTGGTGACGATATAAAATGTCCCCGCACGATGCTCGACATCGTAGCGCAACCCTTTTTCGCGTGCCGCGAACAACTTAAAGTCGCCGAGCGGCACGTCTGTGTCGAGATAGTGCCATTCGTAAGTCTCAATGCCGAGCGAGCCAACAAATAGGTAACGCTTGTCGTTTGTTTTATAGGGGTAGACGTTATAGAGTTGGTCGGGTTCATGATACATCAAAACATCGGCCGATTGTCCTTCCCCTAAAATATGCCGATAGAGTTTGTCGCTGCGCTTTGTGTTTGCCTCTTCGGTTGTGTAGAAAAGCGTGGTGTTATCCCCCCATTCGGCCGATCCCGCCGCATTTTCAATCACATCCGTCAACAGCTCCCCCGTTCCCAGATGTTTGAACTGAATCGTGTACGTCTCCGCCCCTGTCGTGTCTAGCCCAAACGCCAACAGATCATGTTGTGGGCTAACCTGATAGATACCCAAGGACAAATAGGCGAAATCGTTCTCATCATCGATCTGATTCAAGTCTAAGAGGATTTCCTCAGCGCCCTCCATGCCTAGCTTGCGACAGTAGATCCCATACTGCTTGCCCTCCTCTGTACGCGTGTAGTAATAGTATTCGCCCTCACGCACGGGAACGCTGTCGTCTGTCTCCTGAATTCGGCCGACCATTTCCGCAAACAGCTTTTCGCGCAACCCTTCCAGATGTGCCAACTCCTGCTCTCGATATGCGTTCTCGGCCGCCAGATACGCGAGTACATCGACGTTTGTCTTCTCGCGCAGCCAGTAGTAATCATCGACGCGCACATTTCCATTCACTTCAACTTCAAACGGTTTCTTCTCTACATCGGGAGCAGTTAGCTTTTTACTCATCGGTATCCTTCGTTGCATGACGCGGCCAACATGGTCGCATCTCATAATACCAATCGTGACGACAAGTGATGTAAATTGCGAATCCTGAAAACCGAGTTTCGGTCAGAAACTCGGTTTTTGAAGGTCGTGACACTTGCTCTAAGAATTGGTATAAGCTTTGTTTACTGATGACCAGTCTGGTCGTTTTTCAATTCTTGTGTTTCTAAAAAGTCGGCCAACGCGACACGCCAATCGCGCATCTCGATTCCAATGGCCGCGCCAACATTGTTGTTAATCCCGCAATAGGGCGGTGGCGTTGATGCGCGCTTGAATTCATTGCCCAAAATTGGCGTGATCGGCACGTCTAAGCCAGCACAACGCATAATCTCGGCCGCAAACTCAAAGCGCGAGCAAAATCCCGCATTGCCTAAATGGTAAGTGCCATATTGTCTTGTCTCGATCAGCTGCGCGATAGATGCTGCCAAATCATCCACGTAAGTTGGATTGCTGACCTCATCAGTCACGACGCGCAATTTACCATATTGCCGCGCCAAACGCAGCATCGTATGGATAAAATTCTTGCCGCCCGCCGCATAAAGCCAGCTTGTCCTTACTATATAATATTGACGATGCAGCGAGCGCACGTTGAACTCACCCGCCAGCTTACTTTTTGCATAGGGATTTATCGGCCGAACCGTATCCCACTCATCATACCCCTCTGCCTTTTCGCCGGGAAAAACCTCATTGCTACTAATCTGCACCAAGTCAATCCCATGTGCTGCACATGCCACAGCTAAATTCTGTGGGCCTAACCCGTTCGCTCGATAGGCCAGTCCGAAGTTTTCGACACACCCATCGACATTTGTATAGGCCGCACAGTTGATGACCACATCTGGCTCATGTTGCTCCATTATGCGAACAACGGCCGCCGGTTCACCAATATCAACTTCTGGCAAGTCGTATCCAACTACATCATGGCTCGTTAGCGTGCGGTGCATCGCCTGTCCGGCTTGTCCTTTATCTCCAACTATCAAAATTCGCATATCATTTCCAAACATTGACTCAGGATTTTTCGCGTAATTATAGCCCGACATTGACAAACCCTCCCTACCCACTCACAATTGCGACCATGCGTTTTGACATTATCACACTTTTTCCCCAAATGCTGGATGCCTATTTTAACGAAAGCATCTTAGGTCGCGCACAGGCGGGTGGCCTGATCGACATTCAATTGCATGACCTACGCGAGCATGGTGTCGGCCGACATCGCATCACCGATGAACCCCCATTTGGTGGTGGCGGCGGGATGGTTTTGCGTCCCGATCCGCTTTTTGCCGCAGTTGACGCAATTTCCCCCCCACTTCCCCCCACCACACCCATCATCTTGCTCACGCCGCAGGGTCGCTCGTTCACGCAGCAGGTTGCGTCCGAACTATTGCAGCACGATCAGCTTGTCCTTATTTGCGGCCGCTACGAGGGTTTTGATGAACGGGTGCGCCAACATTTAGTGACAGATGAAATTTCGATTGGTGATTTTGTGCTAACAGGGGGCGAGATCGGCGCGATGGTCATCGTCGATGCGGTGACGCGCCTGTTGCCCGGCGCATTGGGTGCGGAACTGGGCGCCGTTACAGATAGCCATGCGACGGGATTGCTTGAGGGCGCACACTTCACGAAGCCAGTCGAATTTCGCGGCTGGGAGGTGCCACCGCTGCTCAGAACGGGCAACAATCGCAAGATTGAGCAGTGGCGCAGAGAAAGTGCCTTGCGCCGCACATGGGAACGCCGACCCGATCTCCTATTAACTGCCCAGTTAACAGAACAGGAGCAACAATTTCTCGCCACCCTCGCCAGAGAGCAGGCAGATAAGAACGCTAGTCCTATTGACGCAGCGTGAATTTTGCGTTAACGTACAATCTGTTAATTGAAGTACCTACAATTAAATAGTTTAAGTACGCTCGACTGTTATTTTCCATGCGAATTTAGCCGTTTTGTGTGTATATATCTTTTGGCACAGATCGTTTTGTTGTACTGCACAACACGATCATGTGCAGCACCTTAGTCCTATGTATTCACGTGGGATTTATGGGTATATCTGGGGTTAGCGATTGATCGACACCCAGATATGTTGGTTGAACTTTACCATCAAAATCAACCTTAAAACAATTGCGATCCAGCTTTCAAATATGGAAACGATCCGCTATACTGATTGGCAGAAAGTGGTAGAAAGTGGGGGAAAGTGGGGTAAGGCTCCAACCTCAAGAATAGCTACTGAATACAATCAAACAAAGCATACGGCATGTTTCTTGGCGAATTTAAGCACACCATTGATGACAAGGGACGCTTAACCATTCCCGCAAAATTTCGCGGTGATTTGGCAGCGGGTCTCGTTCTAACGCGCGGTTTCGACCGCAATCTAATGGTGTACCCCGCAGCGGGTTGGGAAAATCTGGCCGAACGCATTATGGCCCGGTCGCTGACAGATCGACGCGTGCGTGAGTTCCGCCGGCGCGTTTTTTCAGGTGCAACTGACCTTGCGCCCGACCGGCAGGGCCGCATCCTGATTCCACCTTATCTGCGTGATTTTGCCGAGATAGAAGGCTCTGTTGTCGTCGCAGGTATGTATGATTATATTGAAATTTGGAGCGAGACGGCGTGGCGCGAACAACGCGAACTTATTGAGAATCCCGAAGACGCAAGTTATTGGGAGGATTTAGGATTTTAGTAAACAGCGAACAGTAAACAGCAAATAGTACTGTTGACTGCATACTGTTTACTGTTTACTGACATGCACATTTCGGTTCTCTTTCAAGAAGTGCTGGATGGATTACAGCCCAATGCGGATGGGTTGTACATCGACGGAACGCTTGGATTTGGCGGCCACACGCTAGGTCTTTTACAGGCAACATCACCAAATGGTCGCGTATTGGCTTTTGACCGCGACCAAAACGCAATCACAGAAGCGCGCAAGCGATTGGGTGAGAACGGTGTTTTAGACCGCGCTCGATTGATTCATGCGTCATTTGCGGAAATGGGAACAGCAGCCCCCGCAAATGGATTTACAAATGTAGACGGCATTATTCTCGATTTAGGATTGTCGTCGATGCAGTTGGATAGTAGAACACGGGGCTTTTCTTTTCGATACGCTGCCCCACTCGATATGCGCTTTGACGAGACAGATCATGTCACGGCGGCGGAGCTTGTCAACGAGCTTTCGGCCGATTCTCTCGCCGACATCTTTTGGCGCTATGGTGAGGAGAAACGCAGTCGTTTTTTTGCGCGGAAGATAGTTGAAAATCGGCCGATAACCAGCACTACTCAACTCGCTGACCTGATCGCCTCGTTTAGCAATCGCAAGCAACGCACCCATCCCGCGACACAAATTTTTCAAGCGTTGCGAATTGCGGTCAACGACGAATTAGGTGCATTGGAACGTGGCTTACCCGCTGCGATTGAACTCTTAAAACCGGGCGGCAGATTGGCCGTGATCAGCTTTCATTCACTGGAAGACCGTTTTGTGAAGCAATCGTTTCGTGAATTAAGCACCGATTGCATCTGTCCGCCACAACAACCGATTTGCACATGCGACCATCGCGCAGTCATTCGATTGCCACGTCGCAAGGCGACACAGCCAAGTTCGGCCGAAATCGCCGCCAATCCGCGCAGTCGTAGCGCACGTCTACGCATCGCTGAGAAATTGTGATCATTTTCAGAACGTCCGATTTCACACGTCTCTGAATTGCTAAACTTATGCTAGAAAATTGGTCGTCCCAGCCACAACAAGTCAAGCGCACACCGTTTCGAGGTGGGCGTGCTGGTGCGACATCTAAACTCAACACAATGGAGCAGTATCCCATGGTCGAGAGTCTCAGATTAGGGCGGCGCACGAAGGGCCGCAGCCGACAGGCAACAGAAATGCAACGTGGTATGGTGCAATGGTTACGCAGCGCACAAGCTGCTATCGGGTGGGCGGTCATCTTGGTGATCGTCGGCACGGGGATCGGGATCTATATCCAGCGCATCAGCCAAACGGCCTTAACAGGTCGCCATGCCGAACAGATGTATGTCGAGTTAAAGCAGTTAGAGTTTGAAAACTCGCTGCGCCGCGAAACGATCTCCAACGAACAGGAGATTTATCGCTTGCTTTCACGCACGAACAACGCGGCAGGTGGGAGTCAGTTTATTGAGCCGAGTTCGGCCGAAGCGGTCTATCTCCCCGTCGAAATACCCGGTGCGCCAGCACCCGTCGTCACTCCGCTCCCCGCGCCGCCTGCCCCGCCAGAAACAATCGGCGAGGTACTCTGGCTGATCGTGTTGGACAACTTCAACTCGTTTGGTAGGGGAGTCTCTGATGGGCAATAGAGATCAAACAAGTCGCCTTGTGATCGTTGTTGCTGCACTGCTGTTTGGCACAGCCTTGATCATTTGGCGGTTGGCATGGATTCAATTTGGACTCTACGAGGACTATTCACAAAAAGCAGACGACTATATAAGCGGCTGGGTTTCTGAAGTCCCCACACGCGGCTATATCTATGATAGTAGCGGCAACGTCGTGCTCGCCGCACCCGGCAGCGATTACGAACTCGGTCTTGACATTCCACTTACGTTTGAGCGTTTAGACGATGGCTCAACCGAATGGGTCGAAATTGACAAAATTTTATATGGGGTGCTGGAAGTTCTCGGCGTCCCATATGCTACACTCAAGGAAAGAATTGTTGAGGGGCAGCCCTATGCCCATTTGAGCAATCGCATAACGCCACAAGAGGCTGAAGAGATTAAGGCGCTCGGTTTTCCGGGATTGGCCTATCAACCCATTCCCACGCGACTCTATCCACAGAAAAATCTACTCTGCCACGCACTCGGCTATGTTGATAGCGATGGCACGGGTGGAATGGGGTTAGAAGGCAACTATCAGCGCGAACTAACGGGCAATGCCGTTGCTGAAGCGGTCGTGAACTTACCCAACGAACCGCTCAGTTTTGCGAGTGCAACCCCCAGCTACGATCTTGTTTTGACGATTGACCGCAATGTACAGGCGACGGTTGAGCGGCATTTACAGCAGGCAATTGCTACCTATGGGGCAGAAAGTGGCACAATTATTGCCATGAATCCAAAGACGGGCGCAATTTTGGCGATGGCCAGCACCCCCTGCTTTGATCCAAAAGAGTACGGCAGCGTCGATGATGTGAGCATTTTGGCTAACCCTGCGACAAGTCGGCTGTATGAACCCGGTTCGGTGATGAAGTTGATCACGGTGGCAGCGGCAATCGATTCGGGCGCAGTCGGTGCCGAGTCGATTTATGCGGACAGCGGGCTGCGCATTACGGGGGGCATTCCAATTCGTAACGCAGATAGTGCTGCGTATGGCCCGATCAACATGGCGCAAACGCTGGAGTATTCGGTCAATACGGCGACAGCTTGGGCGGCCGAAACGATGGGCGCAGATACATTTTATGCCTATATGGATCGCTTTGGATTTGGCCGCGCGACAGAGGTTGACCTCGCGCATGAAGTGCGCGGCATCGTTGCGCGACCGGGAATGGACAACTGGTCACCGGCATCGTTGGCAACTAATGCGTTTGGGCAGGGTTTTGCCACAACGCCCTTACAAATGTTGACGTCGATTGCAGCGATTGCCAACGAAGGCAAAATGATGCGACCATACTTGGTGCAAGAGATGCGCAGTGAAGATCAGGTCATTGTGACTCAGCCACAGCACCAATTGACAATTTCGGCCGAAACCGCCCGCCTCATCAATTCATGGGCAATCAAATCTGGACATTACGCAGAGTTGGAAGGGTATACCATCGCGGGCAAGACGGGCACGGCACAGATCGCGATCAATCAAGGTGACGGCGTTGGCTTCTATCATCCCGACGATGTCATCGCCTCATTTGTTGGCTGGTTGCCCGCCGATGATCCACAGCTTGCCATGATTGTTAAGCTCGACAAAATTACCACAGTTGAGTGGGGATCAGAATCGGCCGCACCAGCCTTTGCTGAACTCGCAAAGGATTTGGTTATTCTGCTCGACATTCCGCCAGATTCTGTTCGGCTCGCCAACACATCGCCCTAATGCAAACAATTGGACACATCCTCGCAGCTCTGTGCGACTATAGCCCTACTGGTTCGGAACCGGCCATTTCCCGCTTCACAAACGATAGCCGTGAGGTGATTGTGGGGAGCGTATTTGTCGCGTTTGTGGGCGAAAAGGTCGACGGGCATCAATTTATAACCAGCGCATTTGAGCGGGGTGCTGTGGCAGCGATTGTTGAGAAGCCCGATCCAAATTTTTCGGCAGTTGATCTGCGCATATCCCCACCCCATATTCAAAATTTGGCGGCGCCGATTCAAATCGTCGTTGAAAACAGCGAACGGGCATTACAAGCGGTGGCACGTTACTGGCGGCGACAGCATCCTGTGCGCGTGATTGGAATAACGGGCAGCGTTGGCAAAACGACGACAAAAGAGCTGACCGCCAACGTTTTAAGTCAACGGTTCCGCACCCTTAAATCGGAGAAGAATTTTAATACGGAGATCGGCCTGCCGCTGCAACTGTTGAATTTGCGACCTGAACACGAACGTGTCGTGCTAGAGATGGGCATGTATGTCAAAGGTGACATCGCCCTCTTAGCTTCGATTGCGCAGCCAAATGTCGGCATTGTGACCAACGTTGGCACGGTGCATGTCGAGCGAGCTGGCTCACGACAGGCGATTGTGGAGGGCAAGCGGGAGCTAGTCGAGGCGTTGCCGGCCGATGGAGTGGCAATTCTCAACTATGACGATAAACACGTGCGCGGGATGGCCGACCACACAAACGCACAGGTGATGACGTATGGTCTTACAGCAAAAGCTGATTTGTGGGCGAGCGACATCGAGTCGGTGGGCTGGGACGGTATGCGTTTTGCGCTCAACTACCAGGGCGAAAAGCTGCATATCCAAGTCCCCATGATGGGTCGCCACAGTGTTCAAACAGCATTGCGCGCAGCCGCGGCTGGATTGGTTGAGGGAATGGCGTGGGAAGATATCATCGTTGGACTACAGTCACATCGTGATGAGATGCGTTTACAAGTGGTGGCAGGCCCTAACGGCTCGCGCCTCATCGATGATTCGTATAATGCCAGCCCACAGTCAATGATCGCCGCGCTCAACCTGCTCGATGACTTGGAGGGTCGCAAAGTCGCTGTGCTGGGTGATATGTTGGAGTTGGGCAGTGATGAAGTAGACGGACATATACGGGTGGGGCTGCGATCGGCCGAAGTCGCCGATATTCTTATCGCCGTAGGCAAGCGCGCCAAGCTAATCGCTTTGGCAGCACGCGATGGTGGTCTCGCTAATGTCCACCATCTGCCAAATACCGATGCGGCCATACAACTCGTCACCGACCTCGCACAGCCTAACGACATCATTTTAGTCAAAGCATCCTACGGTGCACGTCTCACACGTATCGTCAAACAGTTAATACGGTCAGAAGATGATCGCAATCCTTCTTAAATCCTATGCCTTTTGCCTTAACACTTGGTGGTGTCACTTTTCTTCTCGCAGTCATTTGGGGTAGCCCATTTGTCGAAATGATGCGCCGCTTGCGGCTCGGAAAAAATGTGCGCGTTGAAGGGCCGGCCAGCCATCAGGTCAAAACGGGAACCCCTGCAATGGGGGGGCTGCTGATCATTGGTTGGACACTGATCATCAGTTTGGTCGTCAACAGTGTCCAGCTAACGGCTCGCTTTCGGGCGGCTGCTGTTTCGGCCGATCAAGTCGTCGGTGACCTACCTGCGGGTTTACAGCTCTCCGAAACGATTCTAATTCCCATCTTTGCCCTAATCGGTTTCGCCATTATCGGTGGCGTCGATGATTATCAAGGGTTCCGCACAAAGCCCGGTGTTGGCATGTCCGCACGCACAAAGTTTTGGCTTCAAATGATCGTCTCAGTTCTATGCGCGGTCGCAATTTGGTTTGTCAATGGCAATCAAGGGTTCGTCGGCATCCCAACCGTTCCAGAATTCTTTGTTTTTAGCGGTGTTGTTGGCAGCATCGTTTATATAGGTTTGGCGACATTTATCATTAATGGAACATCAAACGCAATGAATTTGATCGACGGGCTAGATGGCTTGGCAGGCATGATTGCGGCGATGTGTTTTGCCGCCTACGGCATCATCGCCTTTTTGCAAGGGCAGCAATTCTTGCTGACGTTTTGCATGATTATCGTCGGCGCGATTTTTGCCTTCTTGTGGTTTAACGCCCATCCAGCTCAAATGTTTATGGGGGATGTTGGGTCACAAGCCTTAGGGGGCGTTTTAGCTGTCGTCGCGTTTATGACCCATCAATGGTTGATTCTACCCATCATCGCGTTCATGCCTGTCATCACGACCATTTCGGTAATCATACAGGTCGCCTCGGCCGTTCTCAGCCGCAAATATCTTGGCCGCGACATTCGCCCATTCAAGCTCTCCCCATTGCACAATCACTTTGTTGTCACTGGCTGGAGTGAGACGCAGATTGTGCAACGCTGGTGGCTGATCTCGCTTATGTCAGCGATGGTCGGGATTGCGTTGGCGTTAATATAATGATTGCACCTATCGAGATAAATCCTGCCGTGACACAAGATCCGCTGACTGGCAAAACGCTGGTCATTATGGGGTTGGCGCGACAAGGTAAGGCGTTGGCACGGTTTGCAGCGAAACATGGGGCGCAGGTTGTGGTTTCTGATTTGAGATCGGCCGAAACCCTCTCCCAAGAGATAGCCGAATTGTCAGCCTATGACATCGAGTATGTGCTTGGTGAGCATCCCCTATCGTTGCTTGATTCGGCCGATCTGATCGCAATCAGCGGCAGCGTGCCAGCCGACGCACCATTTGTCAAGGCGGCCCGTGAACGGGGTATCCCTATCACCAACGACTCGCAAGAGTTCTTGCGCCGCTGCCCCGTTCCAACGATTGGCATTACAGGCTCGGCGGGTAAATCAACAACGACCTCACTAGTCGGCGCGATGTCACAGGCAGACGACAAAAAAACGCTGATTGGTGGCAATTTAGGCTTCCCTCTCATTGAAGAAGTCGATCTGATCGATGCGGGGACAATCGTTGTGCAGGAACTATCGAGCTTTCAACTTGAAATTTGGGAGCAAAGTCCACATGTCGCTGCCGTCTTAAACGTCACGCCAAACCATTTAGATCGGCACAAGACGATGGATGTTTATACTGAGGCGAAGGCCAACATCTTGCGTTTTCAGACGGAAAACGACATCGCCATTCTTCCCGCTCGGGGCTTAGAGAAACTGTTCCCCCACGTGCAGGGTCGCTTGCGGATGTTCGGGACGGACGTTGAGATAGAAGACGGCGCCTTTGTGCGCGGCGATGACATTATCGTGCGTGACGGCGAACAAGAATGGACAATCTGCCAGCTATCCGACGTGCAGTTGCGCGGTAAGCACAATTTGTTAAACGTTTTAGCCGCAATTACATTGGCCGACAGCGTCGACATCTCACACACAGCGATGCGGCAGGCAATTGCGACATTTACAGGAATCGCACATCGACTGGAGTTGGTGGCAACGGTCGAGGGTGTCCAGTATATCAACGACAGCATTGCAACCGCCCCAGAACGCGCAATGGCCGCGATCAATGCCTTTGACGAGCCATTGATATTGTTAGCTGGGGGACGTGACAAAGATTTAGATTGGGATGATTGGGTGCGACTAGCCAGCGAGCAGTGCAAGGCGATCATTCTATTTGGTGAGATTCGGGAGATGGTGGGGGAGAAGTTGCGTGCATCTAATCTCCCCGTTCATCAGGTACAAACGCTAGACGAAGCAGTATCCGTCGCGGCGCAAGCGTCAGATGTGGGTGACGTTATTCTATTGTCACCCGGCGGAACGAGCTTTGATGCGTATGTCGATTTCGCAATGCGTGGCGAACATTTTCGCCAACTTGTGGAGAGACTGACAAAGGTCGGTGCAACATTATGATAAGCAGTAACTTGATTCCACGAAAAGAGAGTCCGATTGCGAAAAAGCTCAAGGTGCAGTTCGATGTCTGGATTGCGCTCGCCGTGATGGGGCTACTCATCGCGGGTATGATCGCCGTCTACACGACCTCCTATGACATCGCCTATCGGTCTGGGCTTTCCAACTTCGATCCCGCCTACTACTTTAGACGGCAATTTTTCTTTCTATGCCTTGGACTCATCGTCGTCGCTGTCTCGTTACAGTTCGACTATCATCAGTTTCGCACGCCATCGCTTTACGTGATGGGCGTTGCGCTTATCTTGCTCGTGCTTGTCCTCATATTTGGCGTTGATCGCAATGGGGCGCGGCGTTGGCTATTTACAGCCTCCATCCAACCGTCTGAGCTAGCGAAATTGGCGATGGTGCTTTATATCTCATACTGGCTTTCAACAAAGGGAGATCGTGTCAAGAGTATCTCTTATGGCCTTGTGCCATTTGGGGTGATGATCGGGGGAATTTGCGGCTTAATCATGCTGCAACCCGATGTGAGTACAGCTGCGCTAATCGGCATTATTGCCGTGACGCTGTTCTTTCTTTCGGGCGCAAACTTGCTCCACTTTCTTGGATTGGGGGGAATTGCAGCGGCTGGCTTTCTGGTCGTCATTCGGGTGAGCGACTATGCGTTTAACCGCGTCATCTTGTGGCAAGCGGCATTTGTAAATCCAATTGATGTAGAACAGTTGCAATTGCGGATGATTGCGATGTCATTGAGTACGGGCGGATTATTGGGAAAAGGGCCCGGACATGGCGAGATTAAATACTTCTTGCCAGCCGCGCATACGGATGGAACATTTGCCGTGTGGGGAGAAGAATTTGGCTTTATCGGCTGCATGTTTATCATTTTGAGTTTTGTTCTACTCGCGTGGCGTGGCATTGTCGCGGCACAACGGGCGCGGGATATGTATGGCTATTTGCTGGCGATGGGCGTGACGGTCTGGATTAGTATGCAGGCATTGTTAAACATTGCGGTGGTCACATCAACCATTCCAAATACGGGTATTCCGCTACCGTTTATGGCGTATGGGGGAACATCGCTTGTGATGAATTTATGCGCGGTGGCACTGTTGTTAAATGTATCGCGGGATGCCCGCATCGGCCGAACCCTTCGACAAGGGGAATTTGCAGTGAGGCAATCTGATGAAGATAGTGGTGTGCGGCGGCGGGACAGGCGGTCACGTCTATCCCGCCCTAGCAGTCGTCGAAACGTTCAAGCCTAGCGACGACGTTCTCTGGATCGGCACGCACGGGCAGATGGAAGAAGAGCTTGTGCCGCGTGCAAGTCTGCAATTAGATGCAGGGCTGCGATTAGAGACGGTGGCGGGTGGTCCGATTGCGGGAGTACCGCGTCTGACACAGCTACGCAATGGCGCAAAGTTGGCGCGGAGCGTGGTCAGTGCGTGGCGCATTATCGGCCGATTTCGCCCCGCCGCGCTCTTGCTCACTGGCGGCTATGTCAATCTCCCTGTTGCGTTGGCGGCGAAGCTGCGTGGTGTGCCAAGCGTCGTCTATCTGCCTGATGTCGAACCGGGTGGCGCGATTCGACGCATTGAGCCGCTCGTTGACAAAATTGCCTGTACAACGGGCGATTCGGCCGAATTTTTACCGGCCACCAAACTTGCAGTGACAGGGTATCCTGTACGAGCAGATTTGCGCAATGCGCTATCCTTATCAGTAGCAAATGCGCGGGAACAGTTTGATCTTGATCCAAGCCGCAAAACATTGTTCGTCTTTGGCGGCAGTCGTGGCGCACAGAGTATCAATCGCGCACTCATGGCGATGCTGCCCGAACTTTTGAAGTCGGCACAAGTCATTCACATTAGCGGCACGCTGACATGGGACGAGACAGAAACATTTACAGCGACCTTGAACGAAGAGCAACGCCGTTATTATCGGCCGTTTCCGTATTTACATGAACAGATGGGAACCGCATTTCGTGCGGCTGATCTGATTGTCGCCCGCGCAGGCGCAAGCATGTTGGGCGAATCGCCAGCATTTGGTGTGCCGGCCATCTTGGTTCCCTACCCGCACGCATGGCGCTATCAGAAGGTCAACGCCGATTGGCTCGCACAACGCGGTGCGGGCGTGCGACTCGATGATGAACAGATGGCCGATCAACTGTTGCCCACTGTGACGGCACTGTTGCATGACGATGAAAAGTTAAACGCCATGAAAGCGGCGGCGCGGGCATTGGATGTGGTCGATTCGGCCGAAAAAATAGCAAACGTTTTGCGAGAGTTGACAAAAAATGGTTAGCATTTCAACACTTTTTTGGATATGTGTCATCTTTTTTGGCATTGTCGGTGCACTGCGCGGCTGGGCGAAAGAACTCGTCGCGGCGGCAGGGTTGGTCTTGTCGATCTTTACACTCAATACGTTTGGTCCTGCCGTTTTGGACTTGCTGGGCTGGGCTGATGCAGCCGCCTCCCCCATCGACACCAACATTATTTTACGCCGCCAATTTTATCTGCTTTCAACGCTTCATCTTATTATCGCCTTTTTCAGCTATCAAGGGCCAAAACTAACGCCCGGCGTTGGCAACCGCCTAAAGCGTGCCGACAATGTACAGGACAAACTGCTCGGCTGGATTATCGGCTCAGTCAACGGGTATCTGCTCGTCGGGCAGATTATCGCCTTTATGGAATATCGCGTGCAGCGCAATCCAGCCACGACGGGCTTCGATTTTGTTCAACTGCCCTTTGGTGTTCCATATCCCTTCGACGCAGCGACCGTTACGCGTCCCATAGACGTCGCGTCAAATGCGGTTTATCAATATCTGCCGCTGTCCGTGTTGGGTGGAAATCCACTGCTATTGCCTCTGTTAATGGTGATTCTCTTTTTAGTGATTTTGATTGTAATTATTTAGCGACCACAAATGTCTGATAACTTTAAGCTGGAACAAGAAATGCACGTCCACCTCATCGGTGTGGGGGGCAGCGGTATCTCGGCCATTGCGCGAGTATTGGCGTTGCGTGGATACCATGTGTCGGGATCTGACCGCGCAGAGAGTAAATTTTCGGCCGAACTCGCCAAACTCGGTGTGACTGTCTATCACGGACACGCCGCGAACTACGTTTCAGGCGCAGATGTCGTCGTCATCTCATCCGCCATTCCCGCGACCAATCCCGAAGTGATTGCGGCGAAACAGGCTGGCATACCCGTCCTCAAACGCTCAGACTTTTTGCGTCACTTGATGGCAGGGCAGATTGGTGTCGCCATCGCTGGTACACATGGCAAAACAACGACAACCAGCATGATCGCGCAAATCTTGATCGATGCTGAGTTTGATCCAACCGTTATCGTTGGTGGGATTTTGCCCTCCATTAACACAAATGCTCGTGCGGGCAAGGGTCGTCACTTCATTATTGAAGCGGATGAGTACGACCACATGTTTTTGGGTTTAGATTATCAGGTCGCCGTGATCAACAATATCGAACACGATCACCCCGATATTTTTGCCGATGATGCCGCATATGCCGATGCGTTCCGCCAATTTGCGGCGCAGCTTCCCCCGCATGGTGCGCTCTACGTCAACGGGGATGACCCGATTGCGGCGCAAATTCATCCAGACGCAATGACCGTTGGATTGGGGGATGATGTAGACCTGCGTGCGACAAACATCCAGCCCAACAATGTTGGGGGCAGCGATTTCGTTGCGATGGAAGGGGATTTGTTACTGGGAATTGTGCGTCTGCGGGTGCCGGGTGAACATAATGTCCGCAACGCAATGATGGCACTGTCGGTGGCGTGCAAATTGGGGGTTGATTTTGCGACGATTCGCAAGTCGTTGAGCGAGTTTGGCGGGGTCGGCCGACGCTTCCAAGTCGTTGGCACGGTTGAAGGGGTCACGGTGGTGGACGATTATGCCCATCACCCAACCGAAATCGAAGTGACGCTTGCCGCAGCGCGCCAACGTTTTGCCGATCGCACGATTTGGGCGGTCTGGCAACCCCATACCTTTAGCCGTACAAAACTTTACTTTGACAAATTTACAAAAGCCTTCCACAATGGAGATAAAGTCGTCGTGTTGGACATCTTTCGCAGTCGTGAACGCGATTCGCTCGGGATGGATTCAGCGAAAATTGTCGACGCAATGCAGCACCCATATGCGCGACACATTGGCGCAATTGAGGACGCAGCCACATACATTCTCGACCGCATTGGCGCAACGGATGTCGTTTTGACGCTTGGCGCAGGGGATGGCAATCGGGTGGGTGTGCTGGTATACGAAGAACTGGACAAACGAGTTAACAATAAGCAGTAAACAGATCGAAAGCGTCGGGCTATTGCTGCGACGTAATTAAGGAATATGACTGTACCTAGATTGGCGATAGATTTATTTGCAGAGCGATTTGGTGATGCGCTCAAGCTTGATCAACCATTGGCGAAATATACATCGGCGCGCGTCGGCGGAAAGGCTGAGATGGTGCTGACGGTGAAATCGGCCGATGATCTGCTTGCTGCCGTCGAAATGGCATACGCACACAGCATTCCATATCGCATGATTGGCGGTGGCAGCAATGTGCTAATTGCCGATGCAGGAATGCGCGGATTGGTCATTTTGAACCGTGCAAAAAAGGTTAGCTTCCGCAATCGCGGGTTTAGCGTCGTGGTTTCGGCCGAAGCTGGCATGAACCTTTCCTCGCTCTCACGCCAGTGTATCTCAAATGGCTTGGGCGGTTTAGAGTGGGCAATTGGCGTTCCCGGAACGGTCGGGGGTGCAGTCGTTAACAACGCGGGTGCGCATGGCTCAAGCATGTCCGACTGCCTCGTGACCGCCGACATTTGGGTTCCTGGTGAAGGAGTGCGTCTCTATCACAACGATGAGTTGGAATATGCCTATCGCAACAGTTTATTGAAGCATGAGGATGGGTTTGTGGTGATTTCGGCCGATCTCACGCTCAAGTTAGAGGCCGCCGCCGTCCTCAATGCGCGCGCCCAAGCTTTCCAAACCCATCGCAAAGAGACCCAACCAAGCGGCGCAACGCTCGGCTCGATCTTCAAAAACCCCGAAAACTACTATGCTGGCTATTTAATCGAAGCGGCAGGCTTAAAAGGGTATCGGATTGGCGGTGTTGAAGTCTCGACAAAGCACGCAAATTGGTTTGTCAGTGATGAGAGCGCAACGGCCGAAGATGTGCGCTTACTACTAGCCGAAGTGTGGCACGCCGTGTTTGCAACGTTCGGGATTAAGCTCGAACCTGAAATTGAACTGGTCGGAGATTGGCATTTTGAAATGGAAAGTCAAACCCAATCGGATGAAGAGCAGATGTAACGCGCAATTGCGTCCATTTATAGCGTATGAGCAGCAAACGAAAAGTCGGTGTGATATTTGGGGGACGGAGCGGCGAACATGAGGTGTCACTCGTTTCGGCGCGGTCAGTCATGGCTGCACTCGATCGTGAGAAATATGAAGTTGTACCGATTGGGATTACGCGCGCTGGGGCGTGGGTTATCGGGGAACAGTTGGCGCAGTTGAGCGCAAACGTCGGGACCGCAGCACTGCCCAGCGGGGACAATCTGGAGCGCGGCGGCTTTCTCGCGGGGGCGCAAGATGCGACATTGATGCAGATTGACCGCGAGAGCCGCCTCACGCCATTGACCGAACTCGACGTCGTTTTTCCCGTGTTACACGGCACCTTTGGTGAGGATGGCACGGTGCAGGGGTTGCTTGAGTTGGCAAACGTCCCCTATATTGGCGCGAATGTTGTCGGTTCGGCCGTCGGCATGGATAAGGCCATTTTCAAAAACGTGATGGAGGCGCACGGCATACCCGTTTTGCCATGGCGCTTAGTGACGCGCAAACGTTGGCGGCGCGAACCCGATGTGGTGTTGGATGATTTACAGGCAGTCCTCAACTATCCGATGTTCACAAAACCGGCCAACTTAGGGTCGAGCGTTGGTATCCAAAAATGTGCCAATTTTGAGGAACTAATTGATGGCATAAATGAGGCAGCACGCTATGATCGGCGCGTCGTTGTTGAACAAGGTGCGCAGGTGCGCGAGTTAGAAGTGGCGGTTTTGGGCAATGAAGAGCCACAGGCAAGCGTTGTTGGCGAAATTCGGCCGAAACGCGACTTCTACGACTACGAAGCCAAGTACATTACAGATGATAGTGAGCTGTTTATTCCGGCCGACATACCAGCGGCGTTAAGTGAGGAAGTCCGCCAGTTGGCGGTACGTGCCTATCAGGCAATCGACTGCGCGGGGTTAGGTCGCGTCGATTTTCTCTATGACACCGATTCCAGCCGGCTTTACATCAACGAGATCAACACGATTCCGGGCTTTACAAGCATCTCAATGTATCCCAAGCTTTGGGAAGCAACGGGGATTTCTTATAGCGCACTACTTGATCAGTTGATCGACTTGGCAATAGAAAGGCATGACGAGAAAATGACGAACAGTTTTCAGTAAGTAACTGATAGGATGCCTTCTGCGGTAGCAGGATCATCGTGAGAAGGGAACGGCATGGATATTTTTGACCCAACGCGGAAACGCGGAACGTTGCGGCCAAGTAAGCCAAAACGCAAACAAAAGCTGAAGAAGCAGCCCAAACGTGCAACGGAGCGCAGACGACGACTATTCCAGTCTAAGGCTGCACCCGCACCAGCGGTAATTCGACCCCGCACGACGGCTGAATCGATGCCGCCAACTGCACGCTGGCGGCGATTTCGGCGTGATTTCGGTGTCTTGGTGCGCTCTGCCACTAACGTGCAGGCGTTTATTGCATCGGCGCGTTTTTACAGCTTTTTGTTGTTGGTTGGTTGTCTTTATGCACTCTACATCGTTGGCACAAATCAGCGTTTTTATCTGAACAATGTGTCGATTGAAGGGGTCACAGCATTGGCGGCGACCGACATTCTGGATGCGAGTGGGCTGCGTGGGAAGCATATTTTCGCGATTGAGCCGATGGATGCGGCGGCGGCGATTGGGGCATTGCCGGGCGTGATTTCGGCCGAAGTCAGCGTCAACTGGCCGCATGACGTGCAAATTGTCGTGGATGAGGATACACCCGTCCTGCTTTGGAATGAAGGTGGGCGTGACTATTGGGTGACGGAAAGCGGTACGCTCGTTCCCATATTTAATCAAACGGTTGATTTGCTCAGGGTAAATGCGGTTGTCCCACTGACGGCTCAGGAACCAAACTTAACCGCACTGCCCGAAATCAATACGGCACCCGTCCCTGTCACCTATCTCGATTTTGTGCCACAAGAGGTGATTGCAGGAGCACTTGAGTTACAAGAGCTGTACCCATACATCACTCAGATGGAGTATGCACCGTCAGGCGGATTGCGCTTTAACGACGAACGTGGCTGGCTGGCGAAATATGGCACAGGTGAAGATTTGCTTCACAAGCACACCATTTACGAAGAGATCGTCAACCACGTACAGCGTGAGGGAATTGCGGTTGAGTATATCAACGTGAGCATCGTGGAGAGTCCGGTTTATAAACCGATTGGGCTAGTAGGTAGTGAGCAGTAGGCAGTAAACAGACGGCAGTTCATGGTGGACGATTGTTCCGTTCATTGGAAGCTGTTTACGTTTATTGATTAAAGATGGCAGGAATTCTATTCGGTCTCGACATCGGTACAACAAAAGTGTGCGCCATCGTGGGTGAGGTGCGCGATGGCCAGTTGCAAGTGATTGGACTTGGAATTGAGCCAGCACGCGGAATGCGTAAGGGGATGGTCGTCGATGTCAACGATGCGTCGGTTGCGATTGCACGTGCCGTCGAGAAGGCAGAGCAGTCGTCTGGCTATGAGTTGACACAGGCATTGGTTAGTATGGCGGGTGAGCATTTGAAATCATCCAACAGCGCGGGCGTTGTGACGATTGCCCGCAGCACCAATGGCGTGACAAAAGATGATATTGGTAAGGCGCTGGAGACGGCACAAACGGTTGCGGTGCCTGCCGAGCGAGAGACGGTGCATGTTGTGCCGCGTCGCTATCAAATTGATGACCATGCTGGCATCATCAGCCCAATTGGGATGTATGGCAATCGCATGGAGGTGGAGGCGCATATTATTACTGCGTCGGCTGCCGCGCTTAAAAGTTTAGAAAGTGTCTCGCGCAATGTGGGTATCAAGACGGAAGAGTTTGTGCTGAATGTTTTGGCATCGGCCGAAGCCGTCCTCGACCCAGCCGAGCGCGAAATGGGTGTCATCGTCGCCGACATTGGCGGTGGCACGACAGACGTGGCCTTGTTTACCGAAGGCTCGGTCTGGCACACTGACGTCATCGCGCTGGGCGGATTTCATTTTAGCAATGATATCGCCATCGGGTTGCGCGTCCCGTATGACATCGCGGACGAGATCAAGGTCAAGCACGGCAACTGCCGTCCAGACGATCTCGACCCGGAGCATACGTTTAAGGTAAAACCGTTTAGCGGCGAGCAGATCGAAGTTGGCTACCGCGACTTGGCAGAGGTGATTGAAGCCCGTGCTGAGGAGTTGTTCGACATGATTCTCGCGTCGGTTAAACAGTCGGGATATGCAGGTTTGTTACCCGCTGGCATTGTGTTGACGGGTGGATCGGCGCAGTTACGAAATCTGACACACACAGCGGAAAAAATTATGGGTGTACCAGCGCGGGTTGCGAAACCCCGTAACTTGGTCGGCCTTGTAGACAGGCTGCAAAGCCCCGCCTATTCAACGGCGGTGGGACTGTTGCGCTGGGGCAATAGCGATTACAACACATTTCGGCCGAATCGGGCAGAAGTCCCGTCTCGGGGCGGTCGGTGGAAAGAAATTATTAGTCGGCTTCTGCCCGGCTAAATTTATACTTTATCAGAGAGGGTTCAATATTATGGATAGAAATGCAAGGATGCAAAGAATGCCTGAAATCGAGAGCAACGCGCTAATCCGCGTCGTTGGGGTCGGTGGCGGCGGCAATAATGCGGTTAATCGCATGATTGAAGAAGGGATCGTGGGCGTGGATTTCGTCGCGGTCAACACAGATAGTCAGGCACTGATGAGCAGCCGCGCCCCCACACGGATGCACATTGGCGAGCGTGCAACCCGTGGCTTGGGTGCTGGCGGACGACCTGACATGGGCGAGAAAGCAGCTGAAGAGTCGGTTGAAGAGCTGCGTCAAGTGATTCGTGGTTCCGATATGGTTTTTGTCACCTGCGGCATGGGTGGCGGCACAGGAACGGGTGCAACCCCAGTCGTCAGCCGCATCGCACGCGAGGAAGGGGCATTGACGATTGGTGTCGTCACACGACCTTTCACATTTGAGGGATCGGCCCGCGCAAAGGCGGCAGAGGCTGGAATCGCTGAACTGAAAGAGCATGTCGATACGTTAATCGTCATTCCAAATGATAAGCTGCTGGAATCGGCCGATCCACGCACAACCTTCACTGAAGCACTGCACATGGCCGACGAAGTGCTCAAGCAAGGCATTCAGGGCATCAGCGAGTTGATCACCGTGCCGGGTCTGATCAATCTTGACTTTGCCGACGTGAAAACGATTATGTCGATGGGTGGCGCCGCATTGATGGCGGTTGGACGTGGACGTGGCGACCGCCGTGCGGAAGATGCCGCGATGCAAGCGTTGTCCAGCAAGCTGCTCGACGTGACCATTGATGGCGCGAAAGGCATCCTGTTCAACGTGACGGGCGGCAACGATTTGAGCCTCTTCGAGATCAACCAAGCAGCCTCCATCATCCGCGAAACGGCGCACCCCGACGTCAATCTCATCTTTGGTGCAGTTGTCGATGAGAACATGAAGGATGAAATTCGCATCACTGTCATCGCGACCAATTTTGAGCATACACCAGCAGTCCGCCGCTCACCAACAACGAGCAGCTACAGCGCACCGCGCCAAACGACATCAGCCCAACCACGTCATGAAGCCCCCCGCCCCGCTGAAACACGCGAGTCAGAAATGGCATCGGTGGATAGTAGTGGTCGGGATGAGCGTCCGCAAACAAACGACCGCCTCAATCAGCCAAAGCGGACATGGGATCGTGATGATACTGACATTCCAGCGTTCTTGCGCCGGCGTCAGGGGAATTAGCGGCGCGTTCCTATCGGGATAATCCCGCCGCGACAAGTTGAACCCTCTTGAGGGAGCGTGGTGCCGCACGCTTCCAGCGAGGGAGCCAATTTCCAATTGAACCACAACTGAATCGTTCTTGAATTGACTGCGTGATTGACGTGGTCGCTTTGTGTTTCTAGCAGTGGCGCGACGGTCAAATGACTATCGCGCCTTTTTTGCTTTTTGGCTAAACTTATTTCTATGAACCCGACAATTATTATTCAACCTGACCAACAATCCTTTGCAAAATATATGGCTGAAATCATTGTCACGGCTGCATCGGCCGATATTGAGCAAAATGGTGTTTTTAGCCTTGTGTTGTCTGGCGGGGGAACGCCGCAACCATTGTATGAATTGCTGGCAACATCTGACTATGCGAAGCGCATTGACTGGGAACGCGTGCATCTCTTTTGGGGGGATGATCGGCTTGTGCCGCCGACAGAAGATGGGAGTAATTACAAGCAAGTGAAAGAGGCATTGATCGATCATTTGCCAATTCCAGCGGAAAACGTCTGGCGCATGAAAACGGAGCTAGAGATGAGTGCTGCGGTGGATGATTATTTGGCGAGTCTGGCAACGTTTGCTACAGAACATCAAGCGTGTAAACAATGGCCCTCATTTGACCTAGTACTACTTGGAATGGGGTCTGATGGACATACAGCGTCACTATTTCCAGGATCAGCGTTGGACAGTCAGAGGGATGGGGTTTGGGGGGTTTCAGCCGAATACGAAGACCGCCCTGCCCAGCGTATCACACTAACTGAGTCAATTTTCAACGATGCCAAGCGCATCTTTGTGCTGGTCACGGGCGAAAAGAAGGCAGCGATGATCGCAACCGTGATCAATGAAACGCAACAGCCTCAAAAGTTGCCGATTCAGAGGATTCGGCCGAAAAGTGAACATCTGACCTTTGTGCTAGACGAAGCAGTCGCCAAACTTCTATAATTCTTTCATGTCCAGTACAAGCAACAAATCGGCCGATCGACTCAGTTTGTTTTTGACAAGACCAATTATTGTCATTTTCGGGGTGGCAAACGCATTAACAATACTGTCAGGTGTGCTTTACAAACACACTGTTATCGCTACGAGGTATGGTAGAACGGTGCAAGAGATTGGGGCAGGCTGGCCGATTGCGTTTGTCGGTGATGCAGGCGCAAACTCTCCACTAAGCAGTGCCGGTATCATCACGTTTAACGACTGGATTATGCTAGGTCGACTCGACGCATATCTGGGCAATGTTCTCATTTACAGTGCCGTCATTTGCGTGTTCTACGGGTGCTTTAGATTCTTCAACTACCTCAGGCGACGCAACGAAACACGCCAGCCGATTAAACACGAACAACAATTGCAAACCGATTGGCTCAACTGGGGTTTTGTGATTCTTGGATTAGCGAGTGCGCTAACAGTGCTGTCTGGATTGATATATAAGCACACTTACAATTTTAGATGGATGGGGCGCACAGTACAGGAAGACGGTGCGGGCTGGCAGCTTGCATTTATCGGTAACACGCTTGGTAACGTTCCATCATCCTACATTGGCATTAATACGGTACATGACTGGTTTCTTACTGAGCGACCCAACGCATATCTGACCAATGTTCTCATTTACAGTGCCGTCATTTGCGTTTTCTGCGGTTGCTTTAGTATCTACACTTATCTCAGACCACGCAACGAAACGCACCAGCCGATCAAACATGGTCAGCAACAGGAGTCAACCCCACGATCAACGGAACAAGACCCCCACGACTGGTCGTGACGAGCCGCTTGAGCGGATTCGGCCGAAAAGTGAACATCTGACCTTTGTGCTAGACGAAGCAGCCGCCAAGCTCTTATAATTTTTGTATGTCTACTACAAGCAAAAAATCGGCCGACTGGCTCAGCTGGGGCATTGGATTCGCAACGATGCCGTTCCTCGTCTACGCACTATTGTTTATCACCTCTCTTGAATATTTTGTCCTTGTAGGCATAGGAGCCTTAGCTAAACTTTTTGGACTTAACGGATTTCACTCCCTCTGGATTCCAGTTCTCTACCTAATCCTCTGCTGGAGCATCACCATTGTCATTGGCAGGATCGACAACAACATCTTACGCAAGCCAGCCCTTGTGATTTGTGGAGTTGCGAGTGCGCTCACAGTACTGTCTGGATTGGTTTACAAACATACTACCAATTATGAATGGTCGGGGCGCACAGTTCAGGAAGAGCGCGCGGGCTGGCCGCTCAAATTTATTAGCGACAATAGTGGTTCTCCCCTAAGCAGCATGGGGGTTATTGACCCGATTGATTGGGGTTGCTGCATGTCAGCACCAAGCTATTTTATGAATATTCTCTTCTACGCATTCATCTTGTGCGCGGTCTATCAACTCTTCTCGTTGATAGTAAAAAGAGGCTTTTCACACAAAACAGTTAGCAAAACTGTTTACCTGCTTTTTGGCTATGCAATGAAATATTCGGTGAGGTGGCAACATGACGAGCAGTAGTGGTTTTCCATGGTCTGATATTGGCACAATTTCACAATCCGACGGCTTTAATCAGCCGATCCCTTTCCACTTCTTCGCCAATGGTGTAATTTATGTAGCCGTTTGCTGGGGTTTGTTTGGCATTTACAGCTACTTGTTACGTGGGAAGGGATTGGGCAAATCGGCCGAAAAAGACAACATCTTAATCAACAAACTAAACTCGCCTCAAAACAGTTTTCAAAATTGGATCATTGGCTTGTTGCTAATGCCCATTAACGTATTCTCGCTCTTCTTTATCACATTTTTTCCCTACAAAAAGTTGATTCTCAGGTCTGCGAATACCCTCGACAGCAACTCTGCATCGGAGATGCTTCTTTCCACAATTTTATATGGAACACTATTTTCACTGCTGTTCGGCTATTTTTTCGGGAGTCATTTATTTCACAAACCGCTGTTCATCATCATTGCACTCGCGGGCATCTGCACCTTTTTTTCTGGATTATATGTAAATCAGTATTACCCGATAGTCAATGGTCGCGTTCACTGGGATGCGTCGTTGTGCTTAGGTTTTCAAACCACATGTGGATACGAGAGTGGTGCAGGGTGGCCTTTACCGTTTATTGATGATTCAGATGGGGGATCACCACTAGGTGACATGGGCGAAATCTCTTACTTTGATTGGAATAATCGGCCGAAACCCGCCCCCTACATGGCCAATCTTATTATTTACAGCCTAATTTTCTATGGCATATATCGTTGTTTACTCACTGCTCGAAATCGCTTTAATAAAGAAAAAGACCCCCATCTTTGGGATTGATGCGCGTTCTTTGCGCTTCACAAATTCGGAGAGTTGCCAACTATTGGTCTTTAAAAAATTAATTCGGTAATCGATTTGTCATTCCCGCCTTCGCGGGAATCCACTCTTTGGCGAGGACGTTTCGGGAAATCCAATTCCCGAAACACGCTGATTTTGTTACCTGATCTATTTTTTAAACTGCAAAAGTTGGCAACTCTGAACAGGCTATGCTTTCGTCAATCCAAGCGTCACATCTTCACCACCAACCGAAACAGTCGTCGTGAAGTCGCCACCTGTTCCAGCACTGAGCGACTCAGCCAGTACTTCCTGTGCGATATAGTCAGCGAAATTCGCAAACGCCTCACTGACCGAACCAGCAACCTCATACACAACATGCACTCGATCGCTGATCTCGAAGCCAGCATCCTTGCGTGCATTGTTGAGGTTGCGAACGAGGTCACGCGCATATCCTTCTTGCTCTAATTCAGGCGTGAGAACGGTATCGACGGCAACCGTTACTCCACGTTCGCTAGCAACGGCGTCATCCCCTTTTGCTTCCGTCTGGACGATCACCTCTTCAGCGGTTAACGTGACGCTCTCCTCACCAACGGTGAGCATTAACTCACCATTTTCCTGCATCTGCGCGGCGACCTCAGACGCATCGAGCGCGGTCAATGCCTTACGAACTGCACCAAACTGTTTGCCATATTTGGGGCCGAGCAAGCGGTTGTTTGGCATGATCTTGTAGTTGACCAAATCACCCACGTCGCTGACGACTTCGATCTCCTTGACGTTGATCTCTTCCATCAGGACTTCGGCCAGCTCTTGCAGATTTTCGCGTGCAGTTTGTGAGCCGACATTGATGCGGGCTTTGGCGAGGGGTTGGCGAAGTTTAAGATCGGCCGAACTGCGTGCCGCTCTGCCCAATCCAGCTGCCGTGATCGCCAAGCGCATCTTGTCCAGCAGCGCGCGATCAAGTGCCTCAGCACTATAATCAGGATAGAGACAGTGGTGAACGCTATTTGGCATCAACTGTTCCGTCAACGCGCTATCTTTTCCATTGGCACCAAACGCCAAATTCTGGTACATCTCTTCCGACACAAATGGGACAACGGGCGCAATCAATTTACAGAATTGAACAAGGATGAAATACAGCGTTTCGTAAGCTGCCTGCTTGTCCAAATCCATCTCGCCCCGCCAGAAACGTCGGCGCGAACGGCGCACATACCAGTTAGAAAGATCGTCCAAAAACGCCTCCGCAAGCTGCGTCGCCCGCATTGCATCATAACTATCAAGATGCTGGCGCATACCAATGGTCGTCTCTTTCAATCGCTCAACAATCCACGCATCTAATTGCTGATTACCGTCGTTGTCACTGACTGCCTTATCTGATACGTCTGGCTTCCAACCGTCCAAATTCGCATACGTGATAAAGAAACTGTAGACATTCCACAGTGGAATAAGAAAACGTCGCCGCGTCTCATCGCCAACGCCATACCCAAACAACAGATTTTTCTCAGGAATGCCGCTTGCGTAAAGCCAGCGCATCGTATCCGCACCCATCTTCTCAACGCCATCGTCAAACCAAATCGCATTGCCCCACGATTTGTGCATCTCGCGCCCATCTTCGGCATAGAGCGTCCCATAACTGAACAGATTCTTGAATGGTCCTTCGATCTTGCCCTTCGCCTCTTGGCTCATCAGCGTACTTTGCGCCAGCAAGCTATAGAACCAATTGCGGAATTGACCGGGAAAGCTCTCCGAAATCCAGTCGGCAGGATACCACTTATCCCAATAGGCACGGTCTGAGCTATAGCGTAGCGTGCTGATGGCGACGATCCCCGCGTCGAGCCACGGGTTGCCGACATCCTTAATGCGTGTGCCGATCATGCCTGTTTCAGGATGCTTGATTTTTACCGCGTCGATGTACGGTCGATGAGGGGCATGGCCTTCAAACTCATCCCAACCTTCAACCGCTAGCTCATGCAGCTCTTCCAGTGAGCCAACAACATAAAAGGAGCCATCTTCAAACTCATAGATCGGCAATGCCAATCCATAGTAGCGTTTCTTGCTGATCATCCAGTCGTGCATGTTTCGCAGCCAATCCATCTCACGGTCATGACCAAAGCTGGGATACCAGTTGGCTTGGCTAACTGACTCCATGATTTGGTAGCGGAAACTGTTTTCTTTTTCCGCTTCGGTCAGCTCCTCGCGCGGCTTGTCATACAACTTGCCCATGTTAATGTACCACTCGTCGACTAAGCGGTAAACCAGCTCTGTTCCACAACGCCAGCAGTGTGGATAGCGATGTGTGTATTTCTGTTTGCGATAGTAGGTATCTGTTTCGCGCAACTGATCAAATACGCCCTCATTGACATCAAAAACCGACTTGCCAGACTGCCAACCATAGTCATCGACGAAATATCCGTTTTCATCTAATGGCGCCAGCACTGGCAAATTGTTCTCCTTGCTTAGACCAAAATCCTCTGCACCACAGCCGGGTGCGATGTGAACGATCCCCGTCCCCTCTTCCGCACCGACATCCTTCCAGCCGATCACGCGATGCTGATAGCCCATTTCAGAAAACGCTTCTTGCACAACGGGCAGATCGTCAAACGGGGCGCGATAGTGCCAGCCAACCATTTCCGAGCCCTTGATCTTTTCCACCACTTCGTAATCAGACAGTTTGCCTAGCAGCGTGTTTTTCATCGCCCCTTCAGCCAAATAATATGTCCAACCATCTGGGGCGTTGACCTTGACATAATCGAGTTCTTCCCCAACAGCAGCCGCAACATTACTGCTCAATGTCCATGGCGTCGTCGTCCAAGCCAGTAACGCCTCTTTCTCTCGATCAACCAGTGGGAACTTTAAGAAGATTGATTCGTGTGTTACGTCGTGATAGCCGTCGGTGACGATTTCGTGCTGGCTGATGCCCGTGCCGCAGCGGGCGCAATAGGGCATCACGTCGCGTCCCTTGTAAACCCAACCACGATCAAAGCATTGCTTCAAAAATGCCCAGATTTGGTAGTTGTTTTCGTTGCTGAAGGTGAAGTAACTACCACCTAGTTCGGCCATGCCGAGTCGGCCGACAATCCCCTCAACCGTGTCCGTCACTTCCCCATTTGGCCCCTCAACCGTGATCTCTTGGGTCGCATCTTCCCGCATCAGGTCGCGTAACTCTTCCAGATGCTCAGGATCATTCCAATCCATCCAGTAGCCGAGACGGATCGACTGTTCTGTTTGTTTGGCGGCATGATGTAGGACTCGTGACTTGCAGAAGTTGGTGAACTTCGCTAGTCCGTAGGCCTCGATGTCACGCTTGTTGTGGAAGCCAAGTTCCTTCTCTGCGTTGACCTCAACCCATAGGCCTTGACAGTCAAATCCCTGCTGCCAGCGCAAATTCTTGCCGAGCATTGCATGATAGCGGTTGTACAGATCTTTGTATGTGCGCCCCCATGCGTGATGCACGCCCATCGGGTTATTCGCCGTGATGGGGCCATCGACAAAGCTCCATGTCCCATACTGCTTCTCCGTCTCCGCACGCAAACGGCGCAATTCGTTGAATGCGTCCCGCTCTTTCCATTGTTTCAAGATTTCATGTTCAAGTGTGACGAAATCTGGTTTGTTGTTGACTTCTTTAAATGTCATTTTTGTTTTTTAATTATTCAACGGCCTGAAGACCGTCGGTAAGTTAGGAATCAGGCTTAAGCCTGCTGAGTATTTTTGTTAGCCAGCGTTGTCCCAGCGGAAGAGGCTAGCTTTCGCTGGGGTTGATAATTCGCTGGAAGATTGGCTGCAATAATCTATTTTTCATCTACGATGCTCAACTGCTGTTCCAACGTTGTGATAATATCTATGTTCCAAAGTTTTGCATATCGCTTGCTTGAATCACGCGGAAGTAGATAGTGAATAATTTCTAGATTTTTACCTTCGATGTCTTCATCAGACTGTTCAAAAACGGTACGGGCATCAGGGTAGTGTTCTGGAAAATCGACATGTCGCCAACGGAAAAACCAGCGACGATAAGCTCCGCTGCCAATTACCATGCCTTGAATACCATGCAAGGGCAAAGTTATATCTTCGTTGAAACCAATTTTTGTTTCATCCGTTTGACCATTTAGACGAGCAACAAAAGTCCCATTTCTCAATGAACGAATTGTGCGAAGAGAAAGAGTCAGAATGGTCTCCGAATAGTCGCAAAAATCAATCATCTTTTGGGTTACCCAATCTGATCCTGTATCTGCACGCTCATTGACAAACAATCTATAATCATTAAAGCTATAAATCTGGATACCTTGCTCATGATGATTTGCCCCCAATGGGTCTAGAGACTTACTATACTCATCGCAATCTTGATAAACCGTTAATTTGTCTCCTGGCATAAGTATCGCTAGATCACCAGTCGGTTCTATCCAAACCTCGTAAGGACGTTTCGTGACATTGTGGCTCTTAAAGACTGGGATATAGTTTGAAGATAACATATTTGTATTCGGGTTAATTCACATTCGGCCGAAATTCGTTTCCTTTGGTCTAATGAAACAACTAATCATCATTCTTCGTCACATATTCAACCTTAGATTCTCGGACAGCTTGCAAGCCATTTGCAATTGAGAGCATAAACGTGCAAACCCAGTTCACCAGCTTTGCGTATCAACGCTGGAAATAGGCGAGATTCTAACTCAGGCGTAATAACGTGCCGTCGTTTTTTTTTCCCCATGTCACATGATAATACGCTCTCCAAAATGGCATTGTGCCTTCTCCTGATCCTCGCGGTGAACCACGAGGCTATGTGATCAAGCAGGCTTAAGCCTGCTTCACGACTTAACGTTAGGGTGAACCCTAACGAAAAACGCCTCCATCCCAAAAAATCATTGGGACGAAGGCGCCATGCTTCGCGGTACCACCCAAGTTCCCGTTCAAATTGAACGGACGCTCGTAGTCGCAGTAACGGGCGACGAAGTCGGCTTTTCTAATTGGGTAACCCGTTCAAAAAGCGGCTCAAGAATGATTTTCGGCCGAAATCTCCCATCCATCTCACACCAACATGGACTCGCTCATGGAAATCGACTCGGCCTACTCGTTTCTGTCATAGCCAATTTAAGATATTTTCTTGCGACGATTATATACAAGCACAGTCGCCAAAGTCAACGTCAGCAAAGTGGGCGCTGACAGGTGCGCGATAGGAAACAGCGGTCTCTTGGTTTTTCTCCTATCCAAGTTGGCAACTTGATTAACGCACCAACACCATCCAGCGCAATTTCTGCCGCGTTCCCTGAATGAGCGACGGCTTCTTCAACATCGGATTGTGATCTTCTAAAACACACTCAACCGTCCAGCGACCCGCATGGGGAAACTTGTAGGCAAACGGAGCAAATGAATCTGTTTCCTGTTTGATTTGCCAATTGCCTTGCTGATCGCGGATTGCCCATTTTGTATGGATATGTTCGGTGCGGAGGGTTTCGGCCGAAAATGACAACAGCTCCCCCACAGTCGTCTCCAAATCCTGATCTGGCGTGCGCGAATCGGCAATGACCGTCATCTTGTAGATGCGCTTGATCCACTGTTCCCGACAAACGGGACAAAACTCCTGACTATGGCGGCGCATCATACAGTCGATTGTCGGCCGATATGTCCCATATTTTGTATAGAATGCCCCCTTAAAAACGCCGACCTCATCTAACTGTGTCTCATCCGTGCGCGGTGTGGGACGTTCAACTTCATCCGTCAGCCAGTGCTCCCATGGTGGTTTACGCCAGCTCAAACTCGCATTGGCGAATGGCAGCACGTTTGGCAATGATTTGCCATCCAAAAATTTTATGTCAGGAATTTCGCCCGTGTACTCGTCAATCAATTTAGCGATAGCATGACCCGCCTCATGAATCATGATGCGCGGGAAGTCAGACGAGTTGCGCGACGCATATCCAACATCGAGCCAAAAGCGCGTCGCCCCTCCCCGTCGGGGTGTATTGACCGTGACGAGGAGATGGTCAAACGGCACGCCCGCCCGCCGTGCCACCTGCTTGGTGCGCCAATCCCAGCCAACCAGTCGGCGCGGTGAGATAAATGAAAAGTGTGCGCCAAGTGCGCTCTTGAATTTAACGGGCGGCTTTTGATATTTGTCATCGATGCCCGACTGTTTTGAAATCACGTTGACGCGATGGAAGTTGAAATGCTTTGCATAGCTCTTCATCGGCTCCGTTTCTAAAAAACAGCTGATGATTTTGTCCACATCTTCATAGTAGAGAGGCATCTCTGCGGCCGAATAACCATCGCCTAAAATCGCCACATCGACGCGATTTGCAGGATCACCGTTATCCACCAATGTATCAAATTTGTTTTCGCCCCAATCGTATCGGCCGATTCCCATAATAGTCGTGGCTAGACGCTAGATTGCTAGTCGCTAGTGATAAGTTCTGCAATTCGCCCCTTGCAAGTTGCAACGCGCCCAATTTTAACACGTTAGCAAAACCTAATCCCCCCATTGATCGAAACCCCACTACTGCTATAATCCCTAGTGGCTTAACTGTACGACGCTGTTCGGCGCGACGGCAGGAGGGCAAAACCAATTTTTACCACGTAGACATGTTGCCAATTGAGGATTGACTCGAAACAGCGCAAATTGCGTCACTTTGCAATGCGTTATGTTATTTGACAACAACGTTTACCCATGGAGTTTCAAAATGTCTTTGACTGTACAAGAAAAAGCCGAACTTGTAGAAAAGTTTGGCTCCCACGCAAATGATACTGGCTCACCTGAGGTGCAAATTGCGATTTTTGATAAGCGTATCAAGCAATTGCAAGACCATCTCAATGAGCATAAGCACGACCAAAGTTCACGGCGCGGCCTGTTGAAGTTGGTCGGTAAACGCCGTAACTACCTACGCTATCTCAACAAAAAAGACCCTGAAAGTTATCGCAAGATCATCGGGGAACTGGGATTGCGTCGTTAATAAGTTTCAAAGCGCGTGGGCAGTTATTGCCACGCGCTTTTTTGTATAGACGAATAGGCTATTCAAAAAATTACGGACAATAATCCCGCACACTTTAGGAATTGGGCATTGCCACTTACGGGCATACCCGTAAGCGATAATCCTCAGTTCCTAACTCCTCAGATTGTTGTCCCATTAAACTACAAACAAATAGCATGGCAGCTTGCGTTAAGGCGGATCGTTTTGAGATCGGCCGAATTTGAGGATATGCCATATGGAAGGTTGTCACAGTTGGCAATCTAGGAGAATCAATGTCTGAGAAAATTTATTCTACAGAAGTCGCGGGTAATAAATATACCGTTTCGACGGGCAAACTTGCCCAACAAGCCGGTGGAGCCATCACGCTCCAAGTCGGCGATAGCATGTTGCTGGCAACGGCAACAATGTCAAGCAAACCACGTGAGGGGATGGACTTTTTCCCGCTGAGCGTCGATTTTGAAGAAAAATTGTATGCAGCAGGACGCATTCCCGGAAACTTCTTCCGACGTGAAGGGCGTGCCTCAACAAAAGGTGTGCTAACTGCACGCTTGACAGACCGCCCCTTGCGCCCCCTCTTTCCAAAAGGGATGCGCAACGAAGTGCAAATCATCATCACCGCCCTTGCATCTGATGATGTCCAGCATCTCGATGTGATGGCCGTCAACGCATCAAGTATTGCGTTAACTATCAGCGATGTGCCGTGGAACGGCCCGATTGCCTGTATTCGTGTCGGCTACATCGACGGCGAGTTGGTCGCTGACCCGACCATCCAACAGATGGAAAACAGCTCCCTCGACTTGCGTATGGCAGGCTCGAAAGATGCGATCATCATGGTTGAAGCGGGTGGCGATGAAGTGCCCGAAGATGTCATGGTCGCTGGGTTGGCGTTTGGTCACAAGGAGATGCAGCCGCTGATCGAGTTACAAGAGCGGATGCGGGCTGAAATCGGCAAAGAAAAGCGGGAAGTCGAGCTGAAAAATGATGACAACCCCATGATGGAAGCTGTGCAGGAACGCTTAGGCGACCGTCTTTACAAGTTGGTTGTTGAAAACGAAGAGCGTCATGAGCGCAGCGATGCAATGAAGGAACTGTCACAAGAGATTGAGGACAGCTTTGTTGCTGAAGATGCAGAAGTTGACAAAGTTGCCATTCACAATGCGATCAGCACCATGTACAAGGCGATTGTACGCGACCGCATTCTGCATGATGGCGTGCGTCCAGACGGGCGCAAATATGCGGAGATTCGGGATTTATCGGCCGAAGTTGGGGTACTCCCTCGCACACATGGCAGCGGTCTGTTCCAACGCGGTGAGACGCAAGTTCTCTCGATTGCAACGCTCGGTATGCCACGTGAGGCAGAACGCCTCGACAACCTCTTCCCAGAAGATACGCGCCGCTACATTCATCACTACAACTTCCCTCCCTTTAGCACGGGTGAAACATGGTTCTTGCGCGGGCCAAAGCGGCGCGAGATTGGTCATGGTGCCTTAGCTGAACAAGCTCTCATTCCGATGTTACCATCTGAAGAAGAGTTCCCCTACACCATTCGCGTCGTTTCGGAAGTCCTCTCTTCCAACGGCTCAACCAGTCAGGCGAGCGTGTGCGCTTCCTCATTGGCGTTGATGGACACGGGTGTTCCGCTCAAAAAGCCAGTCGGCGGTATCGCAATGGGCTTGGTTTATGATGAAGAGACGGGCATGTACGCGATTTTGACCGACATCCAGGGTATGGAAGACCATCTCGGCGACATGGACTTCAAGGTTGCTGGCTCTCGCGATGGCATCACGGCGATTCAGATGGACATCAAAATTTCTGGTCTGTCGATGGATTTGATGACGAAAGCGTTGGCGCAAGCCAAAGATGCACGCATCCAAATCATTGACGCGATGGACAAGGCAATTGCCAGCCCGCGCGCTCAACTCAACGACAATGCACCACGCATGGAAACCGTCAAGATCGACCCTGAGAAGATTGGGGCAGTCATCGGTAAAGGTGGCGCAACAGTACGCTCAATTCAAGAGCAGTTTGGTGTTGATGTAGACATCCAAGAAGATGGTACGGTATTGATCGCTGGCACCGATGGCGGCAAAACCAAACAGGCGATGTCCTACATCGAACAGTTGACAAAAGAGGTCGAAGAAGGCGAAATCTTCACGGGCAAGGTTGTGCGGACAGTCGATTTCGGAGCCTTTGTTGAACTGATGCCGGGAACGGAAGGTCTCGTCCACATTTCACAACTTTCACCAAACCGCGTCCCAGACGTTGAATCCGTTGTCAAACTTGGCGACGAAATCATGGTGATGGTGACCGCTGTTGACTCGATGGGCAAGGTACGTCTCTCACGCAAGGCAGTTCTAAACAACTGGACGCTAGCCGAAGCGAAGGAAGATGATGGCGGTGGCCGTCGCAGTGGTGGTGGTGGTCGTGGTGGCGACCGTCGTGGCGGTGGTGACCGTCGTGGTGGTGGTGGTGACCGCGGTCGCGGCCGTCGTTAAACTTTCACCTAACTATTGAAACGAAAAAGAGCGCGGATATCCGCGCTCTTTTTATATTGAGCAAATCAATACAGAAAAATTGCGTCAACAATTTGCATTCTTTCTACTATTTTTGCGCAATCTATGCGCTGAGTGATAAAATAAGTTTATTATTCACGCTAGAAATGCAAAGGTAGGATATGCTGGAAAATGGAATTGTTTTGGACAACATAGATCATGAGTTGCTGAGAATTTTGCAGGAGAATGCGCGGATTTCAAACGCGGAATTGGCGCGACGGGTTGAGCTTTCGCCTAGCGGCCTGCAAAAGCGATTACGCCGACTAGAAACGCACGGATATATCGAGCGTTATGCGGCAATTCTAAACCGTCATAAAGTTGGTTACGAGATGATGGTCTTTGTTCACATTTCGTTGCAACGGCATATTGCCAGTGGCTTTGAGGCGTTTCGCAAAGAGATTGTGCAACTTCCCGAAGTGCTGGAGTGTTATAACTTGACGGGTGAAGATGATTATATTTTGAAGGTAATCGTCAAGGACGTCCCTCATTTAGAGAACTTCCTGTTGCGGCAGCTAACCTCAATGCCCGCCGTCGATAAGGTGCGAACGGGGTTGGTCTTAAACGAAATTAAGTCTACAACAGCTATTCCAGTCACCTCTGAAACGTAATGTTTTTGGATCCTGCCAAGCATACGAACCAAGCGTGCTATAAATTCGTGATTGGCGCAATTCAGCCGCGTCCGATTGCGTGGGTCAGCACGATTGCACCAGACGGTACGCTCAACGTAGCACCCTTTTCATTTTTTACGGCAGCCTCTGTCGATCCATTGGTGCTGATGTTTTGTCCACAGGTTCCAGCCGTCGGAAAGCGCAAAGATACGCTCAACAACATTCGCGCATTGCCCGAGTTTGTCATCAACATCACAAATGAAGAGACGATGACTGCCATGAGCCAATCGGCTGCCCTGCTTCCGCCCGATCAGTCAGAATTTGAATATGCAGGGTTAACGGCCGCACCCAGTCAGACGATCAGCGTTCCGCGCGTGGCGGAGGCTCCGTTCGCATTTGAATGCAAGCTGCGCCAGATTGTCGAGGTTGGTGTCAATCCATTTGGCGGGGCGGTTGTTTTTGGAGATGTGACTGGGATTTATGCGCGCGAGGATGTCGTGGTTGACGGATATGTTGTGCGGGAAGCATTGCAGCCAATCGGCCGATTAGCTGGCAATGAATACGTTCGCGTAACAGATGTGTTCGAGATGCAGCGGGGATGATCATTGATCAATTGGCTGCGCCATGAGAGTGATTAGAAACCACAAACGCCCTCAGTGAGGGCGTTTTTCTATTTTCCGTGACCAACTGAAGAGTGGTCTACTGCTCAATGCTACGCCGGTAGCATATCCGTCAGGACGCGCTCCATCGCCATCGTGTGCGAGCAATAACCGCGCGTCGTGAAAAAGTCACAGTCACACTGCCAATCCCCTTCCTTGAATTCGACATGGTGTGGATTATTTTCGCCAGTGATGTTAACCGAAAAAGAGTCAAAGTTGATGCGATCTTTCTCTTCTGAGTAGATCTTTGCCTTCTCAATTTTGCCAATCAGAGCGTAGTCCATTTTTTCTATTCTCCTAAGTTATTAAATTTGTGCTGCATCTTCGTCGGTAAAACAAAAACGCACGCGAAGGCGTGCGTTTTTAAGAAAAGTTTGTGTGGAAATTGTCTGAAAATAACAGTTTTACCATGTTCAGAGTATACACATTGTTATCGTTCTGTCAAAGATCATTTCATCGTCATTTCAGTGACGTTAATCTGAATAATAAGTCGTTTGACTTGCTCACTGAGTGACATTTGCGATTGTCACAGTCGCCTTGGAGACAAGTTTGGACTGCTCCGCTTGCCATGCCCATACGTTCGATTCGACGACTGTGATCGAACGTCCCGCCTTTAATACGTCAGCACGACACGTCAGTCGCTCACCGATAGCGGGGCGCAGCAGATTGATCTTAAATTCGACGGTTAAGACTGTGATGTGCGAGTCGGCCACTGTCGCAGCGGCACAGCCTGCCGCATGATCGGCAAGCGTCGCCTGAACACCCGCATGAATAAATCCGTTTTGCTGATGATGTTTTTCGGGCTGGATGACGATTTCACAGGTTATCCAGCCTGAGCCAATTTCAATAATTTCCATGCCTATTTGTTGGATAAATGGGGCATTTAGCGCGAGTTCGCGGATGCGACTGTTTGTGCTAATTTGTGTCATAATAGTGTAATCTCTTGTCGATAGATTTTTTCGTGTCTAACATTTGAGAATTGGGAGAAAAGGGACATGGGTAGTAGTACTATTTTCGGCCGAAAAACGCGCCATTTCCGCAACGGAATGCGCTATCGACGGCAGCAGATCGGAGGCGGCGTGCAAAATTGGCTGCGAACACAACGTTATCATAACGTGGGTTATGTGGTCGTTCCAATTAGTGGCCCGCTACCTGAATTGTCTGCACCACCACTTAGTTTTATCGAGCGACGGCTGCCATTGCCGTCTCCCCCACTCAGTCTACAAGCACTGCGCTATATATTCCGCAAAGTTGAAGAAGCTGACAACGCCGATGGGATCGTCATTGTGCTGAAAGATTTTTCAGCGGGATTCAGCACGATCCAGAGTTTACGACGCTTAATCGAGAGGTTCAAGCAGAGTGGCAAACGGGTCATCATCTATACACCCTATTTGAGTATGCGCTCCTACTATTTGGCGACGGCGGCTCACTTGCTTATTGTGCCACCTTCGGCCGAATTTAACGTCACGGGTCTGCAACTCGACGCATTTTATTTCAAAGATGCACTGACAGAGGCGGGTGTGGATGTAGAAATCGTGCAGGTCTCACCCTATAAAACAGCGGGCAACACGTTTGGCGAAAGCACAATGACGGCGGCCGAGCATGAACAGTACAGCTGGTTACTTGATGACCAATATGAGACGTTAACCCACGACATCGCTAAAAATCTGGGAATGTCGCAAGAGACGTTTAAGCAGCTGATCGATCAGGCACCGTTTAACGCACAAACCGCACAAGAGCATGGGCTGGTCGATGCGGTCGCCTATGATGATGAACTCCATTGGGCAATTCGTAAACGCTGGTCAGAACAGGATGTGAAGTTAATCACATGGGGCAATGCACGCAAGAAACTGACCTACAAAGTGCGGCGACGACACCATCAGTTTATCGGTGTTGTTGGCGTTGAGGGAGCCATTACAATGCAACCCGCTCCATCACTCAACCCGCTTGCGCGACAGTCGGGTTCGGCCGATCATGCCACCGTCTCCCACCTTTTGCGGCGTGTGGAGCGGGAGGAGGACATGGCTGCGTTGATCGTCTATGTCAATTCGCCGGGAGGGGATGCGCTTGCATCAGACTTGATATGGCGAGATTTGGCGCGAATCGGCCGAAAAATCCCCGTCTTGATCTATATGGGCAATGTCGCGGCATCAGGCGGCTACTACATTGCCGCAGGCGGGCAGCACATCATGGCTCAGCCCGCCACAATCACAGGCTCAATCGGTGTCATCACAGGTCGCTCCAGCATTTCAAAACTACTAGACAAACTGCATATCAACTATGTCTCACTTTCACGGGGCAAAAATGCTGAGCTTTACGGAATGGTTGAACCATGGACAGAAAGCGAACGCGCCCAAGTCGTCAGGCAGATTGAGAATAGCTATAGACAGTTTAAGCAGAAGGTCGCGGATGGTCGCTCGCTAGACTTTGATCAATTAGACAAGATTGCGCTGGGACGAGTTTGGACGGGCAATCAGGCTAAGAAACACCAGCTAATCGACTCCTTTGGCGACTTACAAGATTTAATCGAGCATACACAAAAGGTTGCCAACCTGCCCACCAGCGACACTGTCCATGTGCCAGTCCACAATCTCTACTCTTCATCAACGCGCTATGTTGTGCCCTCTCTTTTAGACGAAGAGCTACCCGACTCTGTGTCGGAGTGGGTAGACCGACTAACGGATGTATTTTCCAAAACCGTTATGCCCCAATTTAATGGACGGCCACTCTATATGTCGCCATTCGAGTTGCGATTTCGGGATTAGTGGGCAAATGTAAAGCGGCGGAGCTTCCGATTGAAACTCCGCCGCCATTACCGATACAGGCAACAACTGTGCATGGCAAACCACTACAACTTCATGCTCCCACACAAGTTAAATGACTCTCATATTGCGAGAGTGGTGTTCGCTATTTGATTGTGATATTGGTGCTTGTTCGTGCCTAACTGTGCTTAGTATGCCAATTAGGGCTTACGGCGCGAGTTGCAGTTAGTACGCAGAGGCTAAATTTTTGGTAAAAGATTCGTGAATGTAAATTATGCTAAAATTGACCGCATGACTATCAATAAAATCGCAATTTCTACGGGTGGCGGGGATGCACCCGGTCTCAATGCTGTCATCCGCGCTGTCACCCTATCCGCACACATGCGCGGCTGGGAAGTGGTCGGCATCAAGGATGGCTATAACGGGTTGCTCTTTCCTGAAAAGTATCCCGGTGGCGGCACAACGCTTTTGACCCGCGAGACAGTGCGCGGCATCGCTCATCTCGGTGGCACAATTCTTGGCACCACTAATCGAGGCAATCCATTTGACTATCAAACCAAAGACGCCGATGGCAATATCGTTCATCAAGACATTTCTGACCGCCTACTGAATGGCTTGCAGGAACAGTCAATCGATGCGCTCGTTGCAATCGGTGGGGATGGCAGTATGGCAATTGCCCACCAAATTGCCGAGATGGGCGTGCGCGTTATCGGTGTGCCGAAGACGATTGACAACGATCTTGACCAGACAACGGCAACCTTTGGCTTCGATACAGCAGTGGCGTTCGCGACTGACTGTCTGGGCAGATTGCATAGCACGGCCCATGCGCATGATCGCGTCATGGTCGTCGAGGTGATGGGACGGCATGCAGGCTGGATTGCGTTGTGTGCGGGCGTAGCGGGATCGGCCGATGCGATTTTGATCCCTGAAATCCCATTTGATATACAAAAGGTCGTTGAAAAAATTAAATCGCGTAATGCGAGCGGGCGCGAATTCTCGATTGTGGTCGTTGCAGAAGGGGCGTTGCCAATTGGAGGCGAGTTGCAATATCTCGCACACGGCGATGTGAAACGACTCGGCGGGATGGGACAGATGGTGACTGATCAACTGCGCGTGCTTGTGCCAAACGAGGTGCGCACCGTTGTATTAGGACATCTATTGCGCGGAGGGACACCAACAGCACGCGATCGTCTGCTATCGATGCGCTTTGGTGCGGCGGCGGTGCGTGCAATTGCCGAAGGGGAAAGCAACATCATGGTCGCGCTCGATCCCCCCACCGTGCGCTATGTTCCGCTTGAACTTTGCACCCAACGCACCAAAACGGTGCCGCTCGATGGAGACATCATTGCGACAGCGCGAGAACTAGGGATTGCCTTAGGCGACTAACAGGCTAACTCGCCCCCAACGCGCAGATTAATCGATCACGTTGAATTCACGATCATCTCTAAAATGAAATTGAATCTTTAGGTGTGAGGTTTCACACAAGGAAATCTGAATGAGACGATCACTTTTTCTGCTTTTACTGTTATTTGCCTTTGCCGGCATAAATCCTCTTTTTGCCGATGGTGTCACCATTGAAACTGCGACTGAAGAAATAGATCCTGACAATGGTCGAAGTGTGCCACAAGATGAGGCGCGTTATTTTCTCGATTTGGATGCGGCCACGTTTGCCAGTGTAAATGCCTCCTACAACAATGAGGGGCGGTATTTGGTGGACATCGACGTACGTTGGACAGGATCGGCCGAACGCTACAGTGCCATTTGGTATCCTGTGAACGGCACGATTCACACGCTCATTCAGGGAACCACATCTGATTGGACAGATTTCTTTACGGCGATGAACCCGCTCAATGGTCGTTATCTCGATGTTGAGGTCGGCTATTTTGGCAGCGACAAACGCTACTCTGCCATCTTTTTTGAAAACGGCGATGACTACGGATCGGCACTGCGTACAACAAACGACGATACGACCTTTCAGAGTTACCTCGAACAATATCTCAACGCCGGATTATCGATCATCGACTTTGAAGCGTACACCGAACCTGATGGGGATGTGCGCTATGCAGGAATTTGGGTCAGCGACCCCAATCAACCACAGACGGTTTTGTACTATGGACTTGAATCGGCCGATGTGAGTGACCTCATCGCCCCGCGCAACGGTCGCGTTATCGACATCGAGTACTACTATAGCGAACTCCACGACGAATATCGTTGGGCGATGATCTTTGCGATGGACAGCGGCGGTGAACAGTTCCAACGACGCGGTGACACAGCGGCCAGTATCGACAGCTATGATGACTCTTTCACCGATAGTAATACCGAAATCATCGACATTGAAAGCTACAATACGAGCAGCGGTGTGCGCTACTCAGCATTGTGGGGCGATACCTACAAATCTCTACACGAAGTCGCGCTCATTCCGAGTGACAGCGATGCAGAGACGATTCCAGCGGCAAGCAACAACTTATTGACCACATTTGAAAACGCGGGTAACGACACCATTGGCCTTTACGCCAAAAATGTGCGCTCCAACCAATCATGGGCGTATCGTGCCAATGAGCCGTTCTATCTCGCCAGCACTGCCAAAATCGCTGTCCACATCAAGCTGTGGCGCGAAATACAGAACGGTCATTTGACGGCTGCCCAAACGATTCCCTTCACAAACGGGGCAAACCAGCGCGATCCCTGGTATGTCGAAGATCGCAATTTTCCCGGCTTTAGCAGCGCAAATTTTGGTCTATTGTATCCACTCTCACGCTTTGATCAGGCGATGATGGGTGTTAGCGACAATGCGGCGACAAGTGCGCTCGTCGATAGCCCAACGATTGGCCTGATGCAAGACAACTATGATTTGAATGAATGGCTGGCCGACGTTGACGGTGTCGGGCAAGGGTGGGGGCCAGTTACAAGCATCCATGACGTTGACCGCACTATCCTGTGGCAGGGGCAACAGAATGCGGATGATGCGGCCGAGTGCTCCTATTTCACGATTCCGGGCTGGGCATTTGAACCACGCTGGCGTTCTGGTTCTGATACCTATGGCGATTTAGATAACTGGCTCGATGCAAATGCGTCCAACTGTGAGCGCAACGACATCCCCGATGGACAAGCCGGTTGGGGCAACGCGCTGCCCGAATATCTCAGCACCGACGGTCATTATCGCTACTACAACATGGGTCTTAACACCGCGACTCCCAAAGCGACTGTCTCGCTGCTTGAGAAGCTCGTTCAAGGCGATCTCTTGGATGAGGCGACGACAGCGACCGCCATTTCAACCTTTGGTGAAGGGACAGTGTTTGACAATGATCCAAATTGGCCCTCGCATGTCGATGTCTATGCAAAAGGGGGCGTCAAGGGGGGAGACAGCGATCCTGTAAGTGACGCGGCCATTTTTGATTTGGGGCCGGATGCACTCGTCGTCGGGGTTTTCACCGAAAACAACTCGCGCACGACCAGCACAATTCGCAACAATTTTACCAATCCGCTCGGATACGATATGTTGACGGGACTGGCGGCCGATCTGCAAAGTTGTTATGCCAGCTACTTTACCAGTTCAAACACGCTCTATGCTGGGCAGCAGCTACGCTTCTTGTGCTTTATGGAAAATGATGGCGGTGGGGATGCATCGGCATTTGAGGTCGATTTTTACGCTTCCACCAATACGATCATTTCAACCGCTGACTATCTGTTGGATACCGTTTCTGTAAGTAGTTTGGCGGGCAATCTTGCCAAACAGGTGACGCTGGACATCACGCTGCCAAACGACCTGCCCGTAGGTGATTATTATCTCGGCTGGATTATCGACCCAATTGCGAGTTGTTTTTCGGCCGATTCTTCCGACTGCCGCAATGTCGCTGGAAATGTGAGCTTTGGCAACGTTGGCGAATATGACGAGGGCAACAACAACGGCTACGACACAAATGAGCTTCTGACCGTCACCAATATCCCAACAGCCGTGCAGTTGCGCACAACGGACACATCCACACACGTGCCACCAGCCCTCCTTCTACTGACCGCATTGGCCATTTTGAGCGGTTGTCACATCTATAAGCGACAAGTTTAACCCTATATGCATGATGAGGATCGCCCCGCCATAATGCTATAATGCGGGGCGACGATGAGTCTACAACCGCCCCCTACTCCCACACCTAGCATGATCACGCCGACGCAATCGGAGTCGATTGATCGTTTGCGCTACTTACGGTTGACTAGCTTCTTTGCGGGCGTGATCGCACAAATTATCTTTTGGGATTTGCTGATCGGCCGAATTTGGATCGTCGGGCCAATTGTCAAAAGTCGCCGCTCACTACGCTTCCGCCGCATCGCACGTCGTTTCCGCTTCCTCTCTGTCCGCATGGGCGGTGTAATGATCAAACTCGGTCAGTTTTTGAGCGCGCGGGTCGATGTGCTACCCCCCGAGATAATCGAAGAACTGATTGGTTTACAGGACGAAGTGCCGCCTGTGCCGCTCGATGAGATCAAGCGCGTTCTACAAAATGAACTGGGTGATCCGTTGCGGATTTTTGTGCGCTGGGAGGATCAGCCGATGGCGGCCGCCTCGCTGGGGCAGACCCATCGCGCATGGCTGCGGTCGATGGCAGAACCTATCGAGGGGCAACCCGTTGTCGTCAAGGTGCAGCGTCCCGACATCGAGCGACTTGTGCGCACCGACTTAACGGCACTGCAACGTGTGAGCGGCTGGATCATGAAATATCGGCCGATTCGTCGTCGTGCCAACGTCCCCGCTCTACTAGATGAGTTTGGCGCAACATTGTGGGAAGAACTCGACTATCGACTTGAGGTTCAAAACGCCGAACGCTTTGCTGATATCTTTGACGACGGGGATGGTGTCTATGTTCCAGAATTTTTCACTCGCTACTGCACCAATCGCGTGCTGACGATGGAAAATGTTGAGGGGCTAAAATTAACTGAACCAGAAGGTATTGCGGCGGTTGGGATCGACCCCAAACAGATTGCGGATCGTCTGCTCGACATCTACTTCAAACAGGTCTTTGAAGCCTCATTTTTCCACGCCGACCCCCATCCGGGCAACCTCTTTCTGCGCACCCGCCCCGACCGTCCACGTCTCGCAGGCGAGCCGATGCCGTTTGACATCATCTTCATTGACTTCGGCATGATGGGGCACATTCCTGACAAAACCAACGAGTTATTGCAAAAGGCGCTGATCAGCGTGACGACGCGCAACGCGCAGGGTTTGACCGACGCATACGCCGATCTGGGCTTTTTCCTTCCCGACGCAGACCTCGACAGAATCACCTTTGCCCAAGAAAAAGTTCTCGACCAAATTTGGGGACGTGACCTAATGGATCTATCAAATCCAGACATGGCAGAGGTGGTCGAACTGGGGTCAGAATTTCGTGATTTGCTCTTCGACTTTCCCTTTCAAATTCCGCAAAACTTTATCTACTTGGGGCGCGCCTTAGGCATCTTGTCGGGACTATCGGCGATGTTAAATCCCGAAATCAACCCGTGGTATTACGTCGAGAAATTCGGCCGAAAGCTCGTCCTCAGACAGTCCTTGCGCCAAGTTGGGCTTGAAACGATCCTCAAAACGATCCGCGAATACGCCGCCGTTCCACTACAGGCAAAGCGCGTTCTCGACAATCTCGAACGTGGCAAACTCAAGCTCAATGTCGCCCCTGACAATCAGATGCAGCGACAGCTCAATCGACTCGAAAAACGCACACGCCAAATCAACAGCACGCTCGTGGCCGTTGCGCTGCTCCTGAGTGGGACGGTTTTGTATGTGGGCGATTCGGCCGAACTTGGCATCAGCTTTTGGGTCGCGGCGGGTCTTATACAATTTATCAGCACAATCCGCAATTTATAGTCCGACCCATATCCCCCAATGGTACTATTGGGACGATTATTCCCGCCTCATTTACGCAAAGTCAGCTCCATAGTTGTTAGAGTCTAAGGGATCGTCCGACGTAGTAAACAAAACTTGGGAGTTATAATAATGACTAGGAAACGTGGCATTGTTAAGTGGTTTAATCGTTTGAAAGGCTTCGGCTTTATCGAACCAGAAGATGGCGCGAGCGCAGATGTGTTTCTGCATTACTCTGCGATTGAAGGGGAAGGGTATCGCAGCTTTATGGAAGGTGATCCCGTCGTGTATGATGAAGTTGACAAGGGCAAAGGGCCACAGGCACGCCGCGTGCTACGTCGCTAAAATTGACTCGGGTTAGCCTACTCGTCACGCTCATTTAACTCGATAGAAAGACACAAAGGGGCTGCTCGATTGAGCAGCCCCTTCTATATTGACTAGATTTTGACCCGTTCTTAGGAGATCTACATAACGGCGAGTGGAATCGTCGTCCCCATCTCAATAAAATCATGTTTCGGCTTATCAACCGACTCGCCAGATAAGCTATACGCACCTGTATGCGTGATTTTCACATCGACCAGCTCGCCTTTCAACGAACGTGGATCATCAAAGAAAACCAGTCGGCCCTGCGGGTTGCGACCTTTCCAGCGACCTTTGTGCATATCTTCGACCAACACTGATTGCACCGTCCCAAGATAGGCCGCATTCATCTCTTCTTGCATTTCGCGTTGCAATGCTTCGATGCGCTGGAAACGGTCACGTTTTGCCTCGTCTGGCACATCATCTTCCATGCGCCGCGCCGACACCGTGCCCGGACGTGGACTATATCTGGCAAGATGAACCTTTTCGAGGCGCATATCTCGGAGGAGATTGTACGTCTCCTCAAACTGTGTGTCCGTCTCGCCGGGAAAACCAACGATGATGTCACAGTGAATGGACGCTTCAGGCACGATATGGCGGATACGCTGCACCAGATCGCGGTATTGCTGTTGCGTATAACCACGCTTCATGTTTTCCAGCACCACATCATCTCCTGCCTGAACAGGAACTTCAACTTGCGGCATCACCTTGGGCAAGTCACGGATAGCGTAGAGAATTTTGTCAGTCATGTAGTTCGGGTGACTGGTCAAAAAGCGGATGCGTTCCAACCCTTCAACCTCGTTGACCTGTTTGAGCAGGTCGGCGAGATCGGGGCCATCGGGAACATCGTAGCCATAACGATCCACAATCTGACCGAGCAACATCACCTCTTTCACACCTTGCTTGACCAATCCGCGCACTTCGCTGACGATAGCGCCAATCGGCCGACTACGCTCAATCCCACGCTTCTGCGGAATAATGCAGAACGAACAGGCATGTGAGCATCCATAGACAATTGACACAGGTGCGCAGACGATATTGCCGCGTTCATGTTCGGGCAGGATAACCGCTTCATCCTGCAATGCCGCGAGGTGTGCCTTGTCCGCCTCATCGATCTGCTTGTCTTCACCGCGCAAAATGTGCGAGATGAGCGGTGCACCATCCGTTTGTGGCTCCATAAAGACATCGACATATGGGAACTCTTGCTGCATGGCCTTGTTCCCACGCACGCCAACGACACATCCCATAACGGCCAGGGTCAAGTCGGGGTTGGTTTTCTTATTGGCATAAAGCGCACGCAATTTGTTGTACGCCTTGTCCTCTGACTGTTGGCGCACAGTGCAGGTTTGCAGCACGACAACGTCCGCGTCATCGGCAGTCGGCGACGCGCGATACCCTTGCTTTTCGAGTGCGGTCGCCACCTGCCGAGCGTCGGCGTAGTTCATTTGGCAACCTGTGATCCAGAAGTGATATTTCTTTGACATAACAAGTTGCTAGTTGCTGATTGCTGGTTGCTAGTAAAAACCTAACGACGAGCGACTAGCCACTAGCCACTAAAATAATTCTCTGTAAGTAAAAGTGGATTCTATCGCTCGAAAATTCGGGGGTCAAGGAGGCGTGTGCTTCTGGTGGTGCTTGCTTAAGGAGTGCCTGTAGGCGCACGCGGTCGAGATCGCTCACATTCATGCGCGCAGTCCAGCTAGCGAACTCGATTTTCATACGCCCTTCCTCATTGTGGTGTAGTTCAAAACCTGCGCCGTAGAGGTCTTGTTGCCACTCCTCGTTGGAGAGACAACGCACATGGCTAGGGTCGCGCAGCTTCTCAAAGGCGTTGATGTAATCGCCGCCCTCTCCTTCAGGCACAACGTTGTCCACAATGGCAAGGAGACTGCCAGACTTGAGAACGCGCTTAGCTTCCTGCAAGAATGGGAAGACGTCGGGAAAATGATGGGGCGCGATGCGGCACGTGACGAGATCGAAGCTGCCGTCGTCAAATGGAAGGTCGAGTGCGTTGGCAATCTTATAGGACGTATTTGTGATTCCAGATGCGACCAAATGGTTTTCGGCCGATTTCAGCATTTCCGGCGTCAAATCGGTCACCGTCACATGGGCGACATGCGGCGCAAAGACCCGTGCCGTATGCCCGCCCCCCGTCGCCACGTCAAGCATCTGCCAGTCAGCTTGTGGCTGAACGAGTTCAACCATTCGCGCCAAAGTCCAGCCCTTCGCGTGGACCTCGCTGGTGACATAGGATTCGGCCGATTTTCCAAACTGTTCTTTGACTTTGGCTAAGATTTGCAAACTCATCGCTTCTCACAAAATTATGGCTGCTTAATTGGACAGCTCTTTCGGCCGATAAATCCCTCGCAACTTTCCGCGCATCTCACTGTCCATATCCTGCCAGTCATCAATCGGCAGCTCAAAATGCGCCAACGCTCCTGTGGTCATGCGCTCATAGACACCGCTCAACTGCGCGACCAGCTCTTCAATTCCCGGATTATGCGCCACCATCAGCACCGAGCGGAAATGGTTGTCTAGCCCCTGCAATATCTCGACAAACGCATCGGGATAGGCATGATAAAGGTCGCGCGTCAAAGTTATATCTTTTGGATAGTCCACCTCATCCGCCACTGCCTGCGCTGTCTTGCGCGCCCGTTTCGCCGTCGATGAGATGATCAAATCAGGCACGATATCTGTGTCACGCATGAATTTTCCGATGCGCGGGGCATCGCGCTTACCGCGTTTATTGAGCGGCCGATCATGGTCGGCCTGTGACAAGTCCTTCCAGCTTGACTTTGCGTGTCGCAAAATTAGTAATGTCTTCATGTATCTTTCTTTTGTTCCTTCATATCCTGATAGCGATTGTAATCTGGATGATCCTTATCAAGCTCGGTAAACCCGCGCGTCATCATGTAAAGTCCTGCGCCAAGCATTGCCGCCGCAATCACGCCTCCCGCAATAAGCAACAGGCGTGAGGGCAGAAACAGTGACAAAACCAACAAGATCGTTCCCGCCATCATCAACAAAATGCCAATATTGTTTTTCTTCTCGTATTTCATGCTCTTTCCTCATGCTGATAGGTAGCGGAGAACGTTGTGCTTTCGCCTGGTGCAAGCAGTGGCATTTCATCTTGTGTTGTTGCACTTGCCCCGCATGCCGTTTCAACACAGACAAATCGTTCAAATGCGTCCTCATCTATGTCAGCCTTTTGCACGCTCCTGCCCGGATTCCAGACAACCGTTGCGTCAGCGTTTTGTGACGTGATCCGTGTCACATGAGTTTCGTCTTGCAACAACAGTTCCGCAGGCGCGGCGTGATACACATTATCAACTGTCGCGCCGTCTGGGAAGCGAATGTCGCCGCTTTGTACATCGTCAACATGTGCAACCGTATCTTTAAATGCAACGCCATCTAACCCTGCAACGGCTGTTTGTGCAACGTCGGAGATGGCAAAATAGGTGTGCAGTGCGCCACTCCAGCGGAATGGGGTTGCGCCCGTATTTTTGACGGTCAGCGTGATGGTTAGGGTGGTGGCGATGTCGAAGGTGACTTGCAGTTGGAAGCTGTGGGGCCAGATGGCGCGAGTTTCGGCCGAATCTTCAATCCCCAACACCAAGCGCGTTCCGCCATCTGCCAACACCTCAGTGCGGACAACGTCCCACATCGATGCTCGCACAAAACCGTGCGCAGGCAAATCTTTATCGGTCAGATGTGCGCCAAACCACGGCCAAATAACAGGCACACCACCGCGAATCGCCTCGCCATGATCGTATGTCGCCAATCCGCTCACCCACAACAACTGTCCATGTTCGTTCGCAAACGAGACCATATGCCCCCCATGCAGCGAGACGGTCGCACGGGCGTGAGCATTATTGATGTAGGCAGTTGGCAAGCGTCCCACGCCCAATTCGAACTGGATGTGAGAGGCAATCGCGTGCTGATTGTTTAGCGCATCGATCATGCAGCACTCCTTCTCTTCAGCCATTTTTCGAACTCAATCGCCCAAAAGACTGCCGTACTCAACACCAGCGTTCCCGCCATGATTGGCAATGAAAGCGCGGTCGTATTGAACACATTCTGCAAAAACGGAATGTAAATCACAGCCATTTGCAGCACGAACGTCAAGATCACCGCATAGATCATCATCATGTTGGAGCGCAGACCGATGGTGAAAAGAGATTCTCGATTCGAGCGAATAGCGAGGGCGTTGCCCATTTGCGACAGTGTCAATGTGTTAAATGTCAGCGTGCGCCACCAGCGCATATGCTCCTCAGTTCCAACGACATGACCAAATGGCGATGAGATCCAGCCCTGAAAGCCAGCATAGCCAACACCCAACGAGACGAGACCCATCAATAGACCCGCCCACAAGACCCGTGGGCCAATGCCGCGACTGAAGATGCTTTCATCTGGCGCATAGGGCTCGCGTGTCATGGTGTCCTTCTCAGAAGGTTCAACCGAAAGCGCAAGTCCGGGCAATCCATCCGTCACCAAGTTGATCCACAAGATTTGTAGCGGAATTAATGGGAGCGGCATTCCCAACAGCGGGCCAAACAGCATAACATAAATTTCGCCTGCATTTGATGTCAGGATGTATTGCAAGAACTTACGAACGTTGTCATAGATCGTGCGCCCTTCTTTGACGGCACGCACAATCGTCGCAAAGTTGTCATCGAGCAGCACCATATCGGCCGCTTCCTTCGATACATCCGTTCCCGTAATCCCCATCGCCACACCGATGTCGCTCTTGCGCAACGCCGGCGCATCGTTCACGCCATCACCCGTCATGGCGACGATATGCCCTTTTTCCTGCAACGCTTGAACGATGTTGAGCTTGTGTTCTGGGGCAACCCGCGCAAAGACTGGAACCTCTTCAACGACCTCTTTTAACTGATCCATGCTCATGACGGCGAGTTCACGACCTGTCACAACACGATCACCATCTTTGGCGATATTGAGCTGTTTGGCGATCTCTTTGGCCGTGATGGGATGGTCGCCCGTGATCATTATCGGCCGAATTCCCGCCGTCAAACACTCCTCAACCGCCAGCTTCACCTCTGGACGTGGTGGGTCCATCATCGCCACCAAGCCGAGAAAGACCAGCTTCTGCTCCAATGCCTCTTGTTCTGGCTGATGGTCAAACGTGCGAATGGCAACGCCCAAGACGCGCAGCCCATTCTCGGCCATCTCGTCACCAGACTTTTCAATCCGCGCGCGCCACTCGTCATCGAGCGGCTCCACATGATCGTGCAGCCAGACGCGCGTAGAAATATCTAGCACAACGCTCAAAGCCCCTTTTGTGAATGCCGCATAGTCATGGGCAAACGAGGAAAACGCCTTGACTGCATGTTGGTCGATCTCCGCAATTGCCTTGTCGTCCATCTTGTGCACGGTCGTCATGCGTTTGCGATCAGATGAAAACGGCACCTCATCTACACGCGGGAAGAGTTCATCGATGCGCTCTTTCTCAAGATCATAGCTTTTCGCCGCAACGAGTAGTGCCGCTTCTGTCGGGTCGCCAATCGTCTTATAGCCAAGCGGATCGTCGGGGTCTGCCTCAATCGTCGCGTCGTTATTGAGCGCACTCGCTAACAGCAACAACTCAATCGTCGTCACGTCGGGCCGGTCTGTATCAACCGCCTTGAAGATTGGGATATTGCCCTCTTTGCGCCCTTCGATGACCAGTTTTTCGTCGGCGAGATCAAGCACCTGAACGGTCATACGGTTCTGGGTCAGCGTTCCTGTTTTATCGGAGCAGATCGTCGTGACGGAGCCGAGCGTTTCAACAGCGGGAAGCTTACGAATGAGCGATTTCTGCTCAAGCAAGCGGCGTGCGCCCAAGGCGAGTGAAATCGTTACAATGGCGGGCAACCCTTCCGGAATCGCGGCCACTGCCATTGCGACTGCCGTCAGGAACAGTTCGATAATTACTTCCCGATTGATCTCCGGCTCACGGATAAGTCCCAACACGACAACAAGGGCGATAATGCCCAAAACGACCATTGCAAGCGTGCGACCCAACTGCGCCATGCGTTTTTGCAACGGCGTTTGTTCATTGCCCACGCCCTGAATCAACTCGGCAATGTTGCCAAGTTCAGTCTGCATCCCCGTCGCCGTGACAACAGCCGTTCCACGCCCATAGTTGGCGGCAGTTCCCATGTAGAGCATATTTTTGCGGTCGCCAAGTGGGATATTTTCACCGCTGAGGGTGTCAGTGTTTTTAGAGACGGGGTTTGATTCACCTGTGAGGGAGGCTTCTTGAGCACGGAGGTTGGCGGCTTGGACGATGCGCGCATCGGCCGAAATTGCGTCGCCTGCGTCAACCATAATGATGTCACCGGGAACGAGCGATTTTGACGGCACCTTCTGGACTTTGCCATCGCGCCGCACCTTTGCATCGGGACGCGCCAACTCCTTTAACGCTTCCATAGCCTGTTCCGCACGATACTCCTGCACAAAACCAATCACGGCGTTGATGATCACGATTGCTAAAATCACAATCCCGTCGAGATAGTCACCATGCCCTTCTAAATAGGCGATGAAAAACGAGACGAGCGCAGCAACGATCAGGATGATGACCATCACATCTCGGAACTGATCGATGATCATGTCAATCGGTTTGCGAACCTCGCCGCTCTGAATTTCGTTCGCACCGTATTTTTCGAGCCGTTCTTGAACCTCGCTCTCTGATAAGCCTTTTTTCGGGTCCGTGTTCAACTCAGTCAGCACGGTTTCTGTGTCGCGCAAATGCCATTCCATTATCTAACTCCTCAATCAATTTTCGGATAATTAAGCCAATCCTATTAGACCATATCCGAGTTCGCAATACATGCAAGTTACAGTGAAATATACCGATGTACAGGACAACAAACAATAACCGATTCTTCTTAAATAGCGACGACTGACCACTGGTCAGTCGTTGTTTGCTAGTAAGCATACGGGGTTGTCATTTCATCTGTCAAGCGATTTTACAGAAATGTCGGGAAAATCCGTATATCATAAGGCGGCGACGCCGCAAGTGGTTAGTGATTAGTGGTAAGTGGTAAGAAAATGTGTTGGCGCATTTTCTTGACTAGCAACCAGCAACCAGCAGCTATTGACGCTTACGACGCGCATTTTGATGCGGTAAGCCGATAAGTGTGTTAAATCAATGATGTAGTAGAATCGGCCGAAACCCCTACCATACATTCAATCGTTGCGGGACATTAAACCTATGCTTAATCTTGATAAATCTATACAGTTATTTAATGATGCATCTGATCTTTTGCCCGGCGGGGTTAATTCGCCCGTGCGCGCCTTCAATTCAGTCGGTGGAACGCCGCCATTTATTGCCAGCGGCTCGGGAGCATATATCGAAGATGTTGACGGCAATCGCTACATCGACTACGTGCTCAGCTATGGCCCATTGATTCGCGGCCATGCGCATCCCGCCGTCGTGTCCGCATTGCAAGCGGCCGCCGCGCGCAGCACAACCTACGGCGCACCAAACCCACATGAGGTCACGCTTGCCAAACTGGTGCGTGAGATGATGCCAAATATCGAAATGATGCGTTTTGTCAACAGCGGCACCGAAGCGACGATGAGCGTCACCCGTTTGGCGCGCGCCTTCACGGGCAAGAACGGCATTATCAAGTTCAAAGGCAACTATCACGGTCACGCCGACTTTTTCTTGGTTGAAGCTGGATCAGGGGTCGCTACATTAGGCTTGCCCAATTCGCCCGGTGTACCAAGTTCGGCCGTCGCCGATACATTGGTCGCGCCGTTCAACGATTTAGAGGCGGTTGCCGCCACATTTGCCGCCAACAAGGGCAAGATTGGCGCGTTGATCGTGGAGCCAATCAGCGGCAACATGGGTCTGGTGCTGCCCGCTGCGGGCTTTTTAGAGGGGTTACGCGACCTGTGCGATGCAAACGACGCACTGCTAATTTTTGATGAAGTGATGACGGGGTTCCGCTGTCATCGTGGTGGCGCGCAAGCGCTCTACAACGTCAAGCCCGACCTGACCGCGCTTGGCAAAGTGATTGGGGGCGGCTTACCTGTTGGCGCGTATGGTGGACGGCGTGACATCATGGAGATGGTTGCCCCCATTGGGCCGATGTATCAGGCTGGAACGCTTTCGGGCAATCCGTTGGCGATGGTTGCGGGGATAGAGACGTTAAAGGGGATTCAGGATGAGGAGGTGTGGGAAGGGTTTGCGGAATTCGGCCGAATTCTCGACGACGGCATCCAGCAAGCCGCCAAAAAACACAACATTCCAATCCAACTCAATCGCGTCGGTTCGATGCAGGGCTTCTTCTTCAACGACAAACCCGTCACAAACTATACAACCGCCGCGACAAGCGATGCAAACCGCTTCCGCAAATTTTTCCACCTCATGCTGGAAGAGGGCATCTATCTCGCGCCCTCCCAATTTGAAGCCGCCTTCATCTCAACCGCACACGGCCCCCAAGAGGCCGCGCGCACGATTGCCGCCTTTGAGCGGACATTCGCACAGCTTTAATCCCCCATTTTCTCAATTGTGATCTGAATTGCGCCACTTTTCCCCCATATTTTGTGCGCCTCAAGACTAACGACAATATCATCATTTTTCGGGAATAGCGCATCCATCACCGCGCCGATGATATTGTCGATGTCAGGGGATGGTTTGGCGGGTTCACCGATCATCAGGCGCCGTTTTGATTTGCTCCAGCTTTGTGGCATCGGCCGAAATGCGACAATCGACAACTTCAACATCCCCTCCACCACCACTGGCCCAAACTTTTCGCGCAATAGCGACTTCTTGCGCCGATAGCTGCCGCGCATAAATGTGCCGTTCTGGGTCACACGCGGACGCTCTTTACCAAATGGGTCGATCTTGACGAGATGACGCTGTAACACAGGCACGCCGTCGAGGTAAGTGACAACGCTGCCGCTGTGAATCGTCTCAGTAACTTCTGTTCGCATGCTGGCAAGTGTAGCAAACGACGAACGCATGGTCTAGGCTGAGCAGGAATCCCGTTCCTATGTGCTTCAAACGTGACCCATTCTCGAAATTGTTGTCTAAACCTACACAACCACACTCTGCTGTCATAAGGGAAGAGAGCTGGAATGTCGGTTTGTATCGGTATTTGTATTGACTTTCGTAGAAGGGAATATGGAAAACAGGCGACGCTGAGTCGCCTGTTTGGTTTTAGACACGTGCCAAGTACCGCTCAACCGTTTCATTCCAGAGCTGTGGTTGCTCCATGTTGACGAGATGGCCTGCATCAGGCAGTACAATCATCTCTGCATTGCGAATTTGATTGGACATCTCAATCGCTTCCTGAACGGGCACAATTTTGTCTTGGTCACCATGAATGACGAGGGTTGGCACGTTGATATAGGGGAGAATCGGCCGATTATCAACTCGGTCGCGCATTGCACCCAACGCATTTGCAACACCGGCAACTGAATTACTGTTGAGCATCTCGCGCAACGCGGTCATCAACGGCGAATTGCGCTGCATATTGTTGGGGGCAAGCAGCTTGCGTGGCAGCGTACTGGTGATCGAATTAACCCCATGCTCACGCACCCGCTTGATCGCCTCATCTCGATTGCGCTTCCCATCTGCATCATCGGGCTGTGCGCGGGTCGCCGTCAATATCAGCCCCCGCACCATCTCTGGATAGCGACGGAAGAACTCAAAGGCGACATAGCCACCCATCGACATCCCACACACCACGACAGGTTCACGGTGCCCCAACGCTTGCAGAAGTTCAAGCAGATCGTCAGCATATCGGCCGATGTCATGCTCGGCGGGTGTCGTCGGTGACTGCCCAAAACCACGCAAGTCGGGCGCAATCAGGCGTGCGACATGCTCAAGCCCATTGATTTGCGACCACCACATCGTACTGTTGAGCGGCCAGCCGTGAATGAATAGGATGGTTGTTTCGGGAAGCGTGTCGATGTAGGCAAGGTTTGTCATCAGTCAACAGCGGAAGGTGAACAGATTCGCGTCCTGTTCACTCGAATTGTTTCTGCCACTCGTAATCGGGAACGAGCGTTCGGCATAGTTCTAGCAGAGCGGTTAACTTACCCGCTTGCTGGGCGGCGGTCATCACGGCAAGCACGCGTCGTCCCTTACCACCAGAAAGCGCAATGGGCAGCTGGAGCTGTTTGGCTAGAACGTCGATCTCATCGGTAGAAAGTTGATTGAGCATCCCTTCACGCAGCGGAATTGGGTTGATGTCGCTGGCATTTTCGGCCGAACGGGCCGCCTCAACCTCTGCACGGGACGAATATGAACCAACCTCCTGCTGGGCAGCATTGATCCAATCTTGTGGAATATCGTTTGCTGGTTGCGTCGTCTTTTTTTCCCCGAAACGCGGCAATTGACTTTGCACCAGCGTCTTCAACTTATCAAATAGCGTCATATTGTCTCTCTCTTTACGACAGGTGTGGCATAAATTTCCTGTAAAATTGGATGGACGCAGGCAATAAACTCAGCGACACGTTGCCCAAGCTGTTGTTGAAACAACTCGGTCAATGGCTCTTCTAGCACCACCTGATAAAGCTTTGCCCAGCCCTTGTCCCACGGCTCCGCCACCACAGAATCACCCAACTTTGCATGAATTTCAAACAGATTACGCGAAAAACCCGTCAATAGGTGCTGATTTAACGCGCGATTGCGCGATTCAAAGTGCAGGCCAACCTCAAAGATGCCACGCCCCGTCATACGCTGCACTTCATAATGCACACGTTTGTCCTGATCATATATTTGTAACAACCAGCGATGCGGTTGATGATAATGTAGCAGCATTGCCTTAGGGAGATTTGCGCGTATATGCGTAGGTAATCCCTTAAGGAAGCTGTGATAGCCTAATTTAGTCATCTTTGCCATTGTAACAGAACAGCGAACTGTCAGCCGCAAAACATGCGATGACTCTACAAATGGCGAGTTGCAAGAGATTTCCATTCATCGATTTGAATCCATTCACCAATAATTAGCAACTCTATGCGCTCCGAAACGATACACACTCGCAGCCAAACCCAACAAGCCCGCCTCGCCGCAATCTATGAGGTAAGTGCCCGGTTGGGATCGATATTTGACCTGACGAAGTTGTTCAATTTGGTGATGGATGCGACGATTGAATTGACACAGGCCGAACGCGGCTTTGTCATGTTGTTGAACGAGCAGACGGGAAAGCTGGACGTGGTTGGTGCGCGTAACTTTGATAAACGCACCATCTCAGCGCAAAATTCAACAGAGATCAGCACAAGCATCGTTGAGCGCGCGATTACAACGGCCGAACCAATTTTAACCAGCAACGCGCAAGAGGATCATCGCTTTGCCGACGTGCAAAGTGTCGTCGGCTATCAGTTGCGCTCGATCATGTGTGTGCCATTGCGCGTGCGCGGGCGCGTCATTGGGGCGGCGTATGTTGACAATCGCTTCATGAGTGGCGTCTTTGGGCAGGATGATCTCGATCTGCTCGTGACGTTTGCCAATCAGGCGGCCGTCTCCATCGACAATGCGCGTCTATTTAACCAGACCGATCAGGCACTGTCGCGCCGCGTTGAAGAGTTGACCGTCTTTCAACAGATCGACAGACAACTCAACCGTTCGCTCGATCTCGATCGTGTTTTAGGGCTTGCGCTCGATTGGGCGGTCAACTTGACACAGGCGGAAAATGGGGCGATTGGGTTGGTGGGAGATTCGGCCGAAACACCAGACAGCACGCCCCATAAATCGATCAACATGCTCGCTCGCAAAGGTGACCAAGCCGACGCGGAACACACCATTCAATCCAATCATCCCATTCTCGACCAGGTGCTGCGTGGCGGCGATGTCGCACGAAGTCGCCATGAATCGGCCCTCGCTGACAAAACAGTGACGCAGCTTGCCGTTCCAATCCGCAATCAGGGTGAAACGATTGGTCTGATTTTGCTTGATAGCCCGCTAGAAAATGCGTTTCCACGTGAGGACATCGACTTTGTCGGACGCCTAGCTGACCGCGCTGCCGTCGCCATCAAAAATGCCCGCCTCTATGAAGCGTTGCGCCACGCAAAACAACAGCAAAACGACTTTCTCGCCGTCGTCACCCATGAGTTGCGCTCCCCCATGACAACGATTATGGGCTACACCGATCTCGTTCGCAGTGGTGCAGCTGGTGCGCTCAATCCACAACAAGTCGAACTGTTGGAAACGGTGATGGGCAATGTTAAGCAGATGCGTCTTCTCGTCAGCGACCTAGCCGATATAAATCGGCTCGAAATGGGGCATTTACAGCTCAAGTGCAGCGCGTTTGAGATCAAGAACGTCTTGCGACAGGTCAAGCGCAGTCTGCGTGAGCGTATCCACGATAAAGCGCAGCGATTTTCTCTAACAATTGATGCGGATCTGCCACCCGTTTTCGCCGACATGGAGCGCACCATTCAGGTTGCCACCAACCTCATCACCAATGCCAATAAATACACGCCAGAAGGGGGCATGATTGGGGTACGGGCGCGGCGTGATGGTCAGTTTGTCGCCGTTGACGTGGTCGATAATGGCTTTGGGATCAGCGAAACAGATCAAGAAAAGCTGTTTAGTCAATTTTTCCGTGTTGAAAGTAAGCAGGTACGTGAGGAAAAAGGTTGGGGATTAGGGCTCTCAATTGTCAAGATGCTTGTGGAAGCACAGGGGGGCGAAATTAGCTTTCGCAGCGAGTTGGGAAAGGGGAGCGTGTTCACGTTCAAGTTGCCGATCGAAGATAACCAAACATAGCGCGCACTAAGTCAATACCACGACGTCAATTTCAAAAGACTATAAGTACCTGTCCAAATGTTTTCAGGTGATCGTTTCGGGAAATCCAATTCCCGAAACATGCTTGCACTTGTGTATCGGGAATGTCGCTCCGCGACCCTGCGGTATGGATTTCCCGATACCTGTTCAACATGATGCCCACAAACTTTTGCTCCAGCACTTATCTCTATTGTGCTTCTAACATACAGAGGGTTGACATTGGATTGAAGTTGATTATAATTAACATTATTGAATTAAATAAGATTGATATGAACAAACGACGCGGCGGCAGAAAACGCAGACACGAATTTTGGAAGGCATGGCATCAAGAGTGCAAACGGCTCAATGATGAAGGCGTAACGGTTACACCCCGTCATTGGCGCGAGTTTTTCCAAGCTTATACAGGACGCACGCCCGAACAACATTGGGCGTTTAAGGGGCGACGATTCAGCCCATGGCGTAAAGGCGACAGTGCCTTTAATCCATTTGTCGCTAATCTCTTGAGCAAGGGGGGCGGGCTGCTCCCACAACTGGTGCTACATCTGTTGAGCGAGAAGGCGCAGTATGGCAATGAGCTAATGGATGCGATTGCCGCACAGACGAACGGGCAGTGGATCGCCAATCCCGGCGCAATATATCCGCTGATGTCCCAGCTTGAGGCGCAATCGTTGATTCGCGGAGAGTGGGAAGACCCACAAAAACGCACCGTCCGGGTCTATGAGTTGACCGATGCGGGGCGCGAGGAGTTGGAGCGGCTCAACGCGATTATGTTGCCGCGACTGCGTGAGGCGACCGATGTGCTTGAAAAGTTGATCGGGCTTTTAGATACACCTGTGGAAGAATCGACAGGGTCAGTTTGAAAATATGTATGAGCGACAATCCATTCGCGCTGTGTCGATGGCACACGGGTATCATCGACACGTCACGAGTGGCGTGAATCTACACCCAAAGGAGGTGAGGCTTTATGGAAGATAAAGTTATTCACGAAATGCGCGTAATTGAAACTGAAACAGGCTACCGCATTGAGATCAATGGCGACAAGGAACGTATTAAACGCTCTCCACTGCTGAAGATCGCAACGATGCGACGCGGACGGCGACATGGTCGGCGACGCGGAATGCGCGGCATGATGAAAGGACGGATGCACCGTCATCATCGCGGTCCCGGCGCAGAACAACAGCCAGCGTAGGTTGAATAGAACGCAAAGAACGGGAGCGTGGCAGATGCCGCGCTTTTTGTTTTGGGGAGAAGCTGCCAACAGGCCAAATGACAACTGTTGGCAACTCACATAGACGTTAAACCATTTTGCTGGGAACGACGATTTGATCGAACTCTTCGGCCGATAAATACCCCAGATCTGTCGCCGCCTCTTTCAAGGTTGTGCCTTCCGCATGCGCTTTTTGAGCGATTTCAGCCGCCTTGTAATAGCCAATCTTCGTATTCAACGCCGTCACCAACATCAGGCTCTTGCTCACAAGATCATCGATACGTGCCTTGTTTGGCTCAATACCAACCGCGCAATTGTCGTTAAAACTTTGGCAGGCATCCCCGATTAGCCGTGCGCTCATCAGGACATTGTACGCAATCAAGGGCTTGAAAACGTTTAGCTGGAAATGTCCCTGCATCCCGCCGACGCTAACGGCCACATCGTTGCCGATTACTTGAGCACATGCCATGGTAAGGGCTTCCGCTTGGGTTGGATTGACCTTGCCCGGCATAATGCTGCTGCCCGGCTCGTTGGCCGGCAGGACGATTTCGCCAATCCCCGTGCGTGGCCCGCTGGCGAGCAGACGAATGTTGTTGCCAATGTGCATCAGGCTCACGGCCACCCGTTTCAGACTGCCACTCATCTCGACCATCGCATCGTGGGCAGAGAGCGCTTCAAACTTATTTTCGGCCGAAACAAAGCCATGCCCCGTCAATGTCGCAATTTGACTGGCTACTTCATCAGCATATCCCGCTGGCGTGTTGAGTCCTGTCCCAACTGCGGTGCCGCCGAGAGCCAGCTCTTTGACGCGCTCAAGACTATCGTTAATTGCCGCCATGCCGCGCGCCAATTGGGTCGCATAACCGCTAAACTCTTGCCCTAACGTCAACGGGGTTGCATCCATCAAGTGGGTACGTCCTATTTTAACGACGTTGGCAAAATCGGCCGATTTTGCCGCCAACGTATCGTGCAGCAATTTGATCTTCGGCAACGTCTGTTCAACCACCTTCACATAAGTCGCAATATGCATCGCAGTTGGAAAGGTGTCATTTGAGCTTTGGCTCTTGTTGACATCGTCATTTGCCTTGATCGTCTTTTCAACGCGGAAGTCGCCCCCCGCAATTTCGGTGGCGCGATTGGCGATGACTTCATTAACGTTCATATTGCTCTGCGTGCCAGAACCCGTCTGCCAAACAACGAGCGGAAACTGATCGTCATGTTGACCCGCCAACACTTCATCACAAGCCTGCGCGATAGCGGCCGTTTTTTCAGAAGAAAACCCAGCCAGCTTCTCATTCGTCAACGCCGCCGCCTTCTTCAAAATGGCAAATGCATAGACGATCTCCAGCGGCATCTTCTGTCCACCAATCTTGAAATTCTCCAAGCTGCGCTGTGTCTGTGCGCCCCAATATTTGTCGTCGGGGACTTCGACCGTCCCCATCGTGTCTTTTTCAATCCGAAATTTCATGTGCGTCCCTTTACAATGAACAGCGAGTCTGTGAACAGAAATTATTCTTTTCACGGCTGCGTGTTCACTGTTAACTGTTTACTATTTACTGAATTGTACCGCGATCAGGGGTCAAGCTGAATTTGAAATTCATACGTCCACGTTGCGCTACTGGCGGGATTTGTGCCAATTGCGACAATTTCAGCGGTAAAGTTTCCCGGCTCAAGCGGCAGCCCAGACGGCCAAAGATAGTTGTTTTGTGCGAAGTCGTGCGGCTCACATGGAAAGTCGCCTCCAAAGGCGCAGTAGGCGGGGGTCGTTTCTACCTTTTGATAGACAAGATTTCCCGCTGCATCAAAGATTGAGAATTCGACATTCAGTACACCCGAGCCCTCGTCAATGCCAAGCGCAGCATCGACCGCGCCAACGAGAAAAAAGGTGATTTTGTCGCCATAGATGGCTGGGGATGCCGAAATCTGCACGTCGCCTCTTGAAAAGACGTCTCCCTCTATGCCCTGCCGATCGGCCGATGCGGTTTGGATGACAATGGGAACAATCGTTGGGGATGGAACAAGGGTGGGCGTGGGTTCGACGGGCGGGAGGGCAGTGGTGGCGACAGCGGCTAAGGTGGGCGTGGGATCTGTGGCAGCAATGGCGGTTGCTGGGGGCGCGAGGCGCGTTAATTCGGCCGAAACCGCCTCCTCGATAATCGCCGTCAAATCGGGAGTTGGCGCCGCTTCCCCTGAGCAGCCCAACATTAATAATCCCAGCATGATTAACAGACACAAGAGCGATTTTCGATTCAGATTTGTCACATGGCCTCCAGAAAAATGCGCCGCGCAGATTGTTGTGCCGCTAAGTTTAAAGCATCTCTTTGACCATTTCCACAATCTTCTGTGCCAGTGGCAAAACGGTTGGCAGCGCGACAGCAATTTTCCCTGCCATCTGTTTAACCCGTTCCCCAAACTTCCCCACAACAGCCGCATCAGGCTCATCCTCAGCAACTTCTTCAAACAACGCCTCAAGACGCTCGGCCAGCTTTTCAGATTCTTGGGTCAGATGTTGCGGAACCTTTTGCAACTCACTCTGTAGCTCACCTATCAGCTTTTGAACCTGCGCCCGCTGGTCAACGTCGCCGTGGGGCAATCGGCCGATTGTTTGTGTCACATTCTCAAGCAGCGTTTGAATGTTGAGCTGCGCACCGCGAAAATCGCCCGATAGATTAAACTGATCTCCGCCGACTACGCTGCCGCCAATCGAAACCTGTCCGGAACCGTGAAAGTTCACGCCACCGCTCTGGTTAATCGTCGTCGAGTCGCCGATCTGTCCAATGTTGCCAGCCGAACCGATATTGGTCTGGTTGCCGTGTACCGTTTGATTTTCTTGGTTGAAGGTCATTCCCGTTGGCTGCAATGCAGCTTCAGGTGGTTCAACCGTGAGTTCTGGAAACGGTAATCCTTTTGGCTCTGTCTCACCACCTGCATAGTAGGCGACGACAAAGTTATCGGCATTCTCAAAATTGAGGACGGGATGTTGTGTGCCATGTGACCTTTTTTCAGTACGCTGTGGCAATATCTCAGCACAATATTGCGAAATATCGGTCACACGCACATAACCGTCTTTGTTGGCAACGCCTTTTCCGCCCAACGCTTCGAGCAGCGCATAGGTAAAGACACTGTATGGCCTGCCCGCGTAGGACAGTTCGTCCGCACGTGAGGAGCCGATAAAGACGTAGCCATTGCCTTCGGCGAGCAGTTCGGTCGATTCTGGCGGCATTGACGACTTGACCAGCGTTGCGCCCAGCGATTTTGTCTGTGCCACATCCAACCCTCCTGCATGGCAACAGTCGAGCAAAACGAGGATTTTCTTCGCACGAATTGCGCGCAGCTTATCAGCAAATTCTCGACCATCAATCGCCGTTTGCCGTAAATTCTTCACATCATAGCCGTAGGGCATCAAAAAGTAGGTCTGACCAATCAAGGGCAATTCGGTCACATAGCCATGCCCTGAAAAGTAGATAACGACCGTATCTTCTTCAGATGCAGCGGTGGCAAGTTCATCAAAGGCACTCAACACAGCTTGGCGTCTCGCCTGTTGACTCGTCAACAACACGACTTGCGACGACGGATAAGCGCAATATGCGGGGTTTTTGAGAAAGTCAGCAACGCCCGTCGCATCTTCTACCGTGATTGGCAGATCAGCTCCCACTCCAATGAGTAGCGCATGGCCATTAGTAAATTGTGTCATCGTTGTTCTAAATCCTTCAATTTATAGCGGAGGCAACCCGAACATCCTTCGCGCTATTGCGTCAATCTGTTGCTGTTCCCGCAGTGATTTTGTCCCTTCAACATGGTAACCCTGATCGGCTTCTCTCGCTTCTAAAAAACCCATCTGCTCAAAATACTCAACCATCGCCGCACGCCCAGCCGCCACCAACGCATCTCGACGTGCCGTGCTCATATCAAAATCGGTCGTGCCATACCCTTTTGTCGGTAAGTTCACCACCGCATCACGATAGCTGTCCAGCACAATTTTGTCGTGTGCTTTTGTCATTGTGTCAATTAAATCGAGAAACCGACCGCTAAATCCTTGCCCAAAGAGGGAGCCAATCAAATTATAACGACGATCGGTCGGCGGTGCGTTTGGCACGGGCAACGTTTCATCGAGCAAGAATCCCAGCGTGGGATTGTCGCTGGCGGGCGCCATCTTATCCATAATGTAGGAATCGGTTGAAAGCAATAGCTCAATCGGAAAAGCGGAAAGAATCCCTCCATCGACGATTCGATGGCCCGTAATGCTGACCCCAAGATAGCCACCCCAATCCTGTTGCCAACTGATCTCCTGCCAAACGAATGGGAGACTCATCGACATACGCACAGCCTGAATAACGGGACAGCGTGGCGCCGTATTATGGTTGAGAATCAACATTTGGTTGGCGGTCGTATCGGCCGCAATCAACGTCAGATGCTTACCCGTCAGCGCGTGTAGTTCGCCCAAGCGCAAATCCTTCATATTCCACTTTTCGGTCATCGGCCGATCTAGCTTACACTCTAACCATGCCTCAAACTCAGCCGCACTATAGATGCCGCCTTGCAACATGAGTGAGGCAAATTTGCGGTAGTAGGGAAGTGCATAGAGAACGCGATGCACAAGACGATAGAATGCCGATCGATTTCTAGGTAAGGGGACAAAGGATGGTGGGGAGAGAAAGTATGAAAAGACCGCTTTCCCGTCGATCTCTTCGCCTAATGCTTCTTGCAGCTCTTGCGCAGAATAGCCCGCTGCTAAAAATGTCGCAACGATAGCTCCTGCTGACGTACCAACTAATCGGCCGAAATGATGCCTCTCTAAAAATGGTTCTAACGCGCCAACAAATGCGATTCCCTTTGCACCACCCCCTTCAAAAACTGCGTCAAATTCCATCTCGCGTCTCCTGAACTCTTTATGACAGGCGGGTTTGCATTCCACAGCAGTGCAATTCGTTTATAACGCACAATCTTTTCACCGTCTCATTATGGCGTATTGTACAACAGGTCCATTGCTCCAGTAACTACTCACCCATTCAGGAGAAATTGTAAGTCAATTTGCAGTTAACGCAATGTTGGTTTCATGCACCTTTTTTGTCATTTCAGAAGTATATTTTGTTGTTTTTAGTCTCACTGATGATAGTCAAGCACGAATTGAGCAGATGGGGGGAAATTTTTTCCTGTCGAGGGTATATATATTAATCTCGCATCAACTGTTGAATAATTTTTTGATCTGTCACGGCAAAGGGGAGTGCATCAAGATCAGATATCGAAACCCATGCAAAATTGGTTGAGGTAGGGGGTTGACCGTTGACATAAGTTGCGCGGAAAACGTGCAGCGTCATGCGAAAATGGGTATAGGCGTGTTTAACTTCTGTGAGGGGCTGCGCTGAATCTATCTGCACGCCATACGCTTCGCTCACCACTCGCGCCAACGCGGCGAGTTTGGACTCCCCCTTCACCTGTCGCCCATGTGGAAATCCCCACATCCCGCCCAACAGCCCATCCAACGATCGCTGCACAATCAAAAATCGACCATCTTCACGAAAGATCACGGCGGCAACGACATCGTGATGCGGCGTGCGCTTGCGTGGCGGCCGCACAGGGCGTTCAAGCTGGGTGCCACGTTCACGCGCCATGCAGAGCATGGCGACAGGGCAGAGATGACAGGCGGGAGTTGTCGGTTGGCAAATCTTTTGTCCCAGCTCCATCAACGCTTGATTGTAGTCGCCGGCCCGTTCCGTTGGGACAAGGCTATCGGCGAGTTGCCAGAGGGCGTTTTTCGTTGCAGTTTGCGTTGTGTCGTCGGGGAGATCGGTGATGCGACTAAGGACACGAATGACGTTTCCGTCGAGAACGGGGGCAGCTTGGTCAAAGGCGATAGAGGCGATCGCGCCGGCTGTATATCGGCCGATTCCCTTCAACCGCAACAATCCTTCCGCCGTCTTTGGCATCTCGCCGTCCAGCTCTTCAACGACCGTTTTGGCCGCCGTCTGGAGATTACGCGCCCGACTATAGTAGCCCAGCCCCTCCCACATTTTCAGGACTTCATCGAGTTCGGCCGCTGCCAACGCATCGACCGTCGGAAATCGTGTAATCCAGCGTTTGTAATATGGAATCACGGTTGCAATCTGTGTCTGTTGCAACATGATTTCTGAAACCCATATGTGGTATGGGTCGCGCGTGCGGCGCCACGGGAGATCCGCATGACCTTCATCCCACCATGCGAGTAGGTGCTGGGCAAAGTTCTGCATAAAAAAGCTCGCGCCCTAGCCCGCAACCTCAGGGCGAGGTTGCAGGCATCTTTCCCCTCTCATCTTTAAGAAAGGAGCTGGAGTGAGGTATGAACCTACTTTTCTAAGACGTTTGCTTCCCAACCCTGTTCGATTGCAATGCGCCATTCGGCCGATATTTCCGGCAACCGATGGGCTGCCAGTTCTGCATCGGTCAACGTTGCCGCACCCACAGGCAACGCCTCAAACTCCGCACGAGTCGCATCATCAACCAAATTCAAATCAATCGCGGGGAAATCGCCCCAATTGTTGATGTCCTTTTTGGTCAGCTGTGCTTCAGGCGAAAGAATAAAATCGGCGACAACCATCGCTGCGGCCTTGTTGGGCGAGTTGTATGGAATTGCCAAATAGTGCGTGTTGGCAGGGGTTCCTTCATCAAAGACAAACGTGCGCGTCGATTCAGGGAAGATGCCCGACTCAACCCGTGCCGATGCCTCCGCAGGGTTCCACGCCATATTCAGCCAAACTTCCCCATTGGCATACAAATCATCATGTTGTGCATGGCTTTCAGGATATGTCTGACCCTCTCGCCATAAAAACGGCTCGATCTCGTTTAGTTTGTCCCAGCACGCTTGGAAATCGGCATCAAAGGTCGTTTGATCAAACTCACCGAGATAGTTTTCATGCCCACCCAGCTCATGGTAGCAGACCGTCAACACAAATGCATAACCTGTAAAATCGGGAGGGGCAGCATAGGTGAAACGGCCGGGATTATCCATTACCCATTGCAAGAATCCGTCCATGTCTGTCGGAATATCGGTCGCCTTTGCACTATCATAAGACATCACAAATTGCGCTTTGCCATAGGGCGATTCATACCCATCAACAGGCAAGCCAAGATCAAATGCAACCGAGGCATCCTCCCAGTTTACGAACTGTTTGTTATTAGGCGTCCCCTCTGCCCATGGCCCGTATAGCAGATCGGCTTGCTTCATCGTCGCGAAGTTTTCACCGTTGATCCAAATCATGTCAACCGAGCCGTCTGTGTCTGCGCCTGCCAACTGCTCATTTAGCACCTTGTTGACTGCATCGGCCGTGTCAACGAGCGGAACCATATTGATGGTGATGTTGTATTCTGACAGCACATTCTCGGCCACAAAGCCCTGCACCCAGCCATTGATGTTATCTGCGCCACCCCACATATACCAGTTGACCGTCTGCCCATCGGCAGCAGCCAGAACCTCTTCCCATGACCCAAGCGACGCAGGATCATCACTCATCATTTCGTCGTCCATGTTTTCGGCCGATTCTTCCACTGTCTCTGTATCAGTGGATGGCGTATCACCAGACTCTTCCGAAGCTCCACAGGCAATCAACAATAATCCCAATAGTAATAATAGAATTCTTTTCATATCTCCATTCCTTTCACTGGTTCTCTTTATTAAGTCAGCAATTTAAGTTCGTTGCGATTTCTCGCCCGTCTTCGTCTCGACAGGGATACAAGTGATTGGCAGCACGTATTGCGTATTGCGTGGTGCGTGTCTAGCAGTCATTACGCAATACGCACCACGCAATACGCACCATCACAATATCCGAAAGTACCAAATGTCATACAAGCAATTAGCGCGTAAAGTTCATCCAACCGCCCAAAATCTTTTGCCGACCCGGTGTGAGGAGCGTCTTTGCATGTTCATTTGCAACTTTTTGGATAATTTCAGACTGGGTTGGGTATGGCATTACCACACTGCGCAGCTTACCCAAACCGAGATTGTACTTCATTGCAATCGCAATCTCACTGAGCAATTCAGATGCAACCGAGCCAACAATCGTGGCTCCGAGTATTTTATCGCCGCCCTTTTTAGTATGAACCTTGATAAAGCCATCAATTGCAGCCTCTGCGATCGCCCGGTCATTGACCCCTGTGCTGACCTGATAGGTGTCATACGCAATCCCCTGCTCATCGAGATCTTTGGGATACGCACCAATATGTGCCACTTCGGGATCGGTGTAGGTCGCCCACGGCATGATCATGTCGCTAACCTTGCGTTTGGCGGCCCCCCCAATGATCGGCACAAAGTCGGCAAACAGCGCGTTCTGCACAACGATGCTGGCTGAATGCCCCGCTGCATGGGTGAATTGATACTTGAGCGCGACATCACCCGCACCGTAAATGTCGGGATTCGTCGTCTGCAAATAGTCATCAACGACCAATCCTTTTTTATGATATTCAACCCCTGCCGCTTCGAGGTTGAGTCCTTCGATGTTGGGCGTTCGGCCGACCGAGAGCAAAATTTCATCGACCAAAATCTGTCTCGTTTCGCCATTTTGTTCAATCTCAAGCACCTTTTGCCCATCTTGCGCGAATACACGTTTGGTTTTTGCCTCAAGCACCATCTCAACGCCATCGTCGATCAGCGCGGCCTGTACAATTTCGGCCGCATCCCGATCTTCGCGCCCCAATATCTGTGGTGCGAGGTCGATTAGCGTGATCTGTGTGCCGAGTCGCTGGAACGCCTGCGCCATCTCCGCACCAATTGGCCCAGCCCCGATAATCGCCATGCTTTCGGGCTGTTCTGTGATATGCCAGAGCGTCTCGTTGGTGATAAAGCCTGTCTCTTTCAATCCATCAATTGGAATTTCAACGGGACGAGAACCGGTTGCGATGGTCGCCTTCTTAAATTCGAGCGTTTGGCCTTCGATCTCGATGCAGTTTGGCCCCGTAAAGTGGGCATCGCCATAGTAGACATCGACCCCCATCTTTGTGTAGCGATCGGCCGAATCATGTGGGGCAATTTGCGCGCGTGTCCAATAGACATGCTCCATCACCTTCTTGAAATCGACCGTCACATTTTCGGCTTCTATCCCGAATTTCTTGCCCTTGTTCAGATAGCCGACCGTCTTAGCGGCTCGAATAATCGCCTTGCTTGGCATACAGCCCACATTCAAACAGTCACCGCCGATAATACTCTTCTCGATGATGGCGACCTTTGCCCCCAACTGCACCGCCCCTGCCGCCACGACCAACCCACCTGATCCTGCCCCGATGATAACCATGTTGTAGACGCCATCGGGCGTTGGGTTGACCCAATCTTGCGGCGCCGCCCATTTGACCAACGTGTCGTTGTATTCGTGTTCTGGTAGTTCTTGAATCCAGCTTTTATCCATTTTAATTCCTTTTGCCGCCATTAATGCGGAAGAGCATCTTGTGTTTACATTAACGTGAATGACGCAATTTAACAACTTTCCCGAACGGAGCGTATTTTAGCGTTTCACAGGAGTAAAGACGTAACCTGACCTACAGAACATTACCTCAATCGAACCATGCTGTAATTTTGTTGTAATCTGTCGCTCGATTTAGCAAGCAGATTTCCAAAAAGCTGTTTAAATTAAGCGCAAACAGCCTTTCTAACCGTGCAAAGATCGTCAGCTTTGCTATACTTGTGCAAAATAGCGCAATCTAGTGAACTCAGGTTCTTTTATACCTGCGGTTTTTTACAAAGGAGTAATTACTCATGACGCATATTGTTACCCGTCTTTGCCTCCGCGACACCGCGTGCGTCGATGTCTGTCCTGTTGAATGTATGATTCTCGGCAAGCCTGAAGAGGAATGGCCGTGGCTCTATATTGACCCCGACACCTGCATCGACTGTGGCGCGTGCGTTCCAGAATGTCCTTATGAGGCCATTTTCCCTGAGGAAGAAGTGCCGTTTGATTACGAAGTTCCAGACAAACATGGCGGCGGATTGTACATCGCTATGAAGAAGGAAGATCAGGCAGGCAGCCCACTTGTAGATGCAGAGGTAGAAGGCCACACGGTCAACGTGCTGAATGCCGTTCTTATCCCTGCTGGCGAAGTTCTCGATCTTACTGAGGACATCATGCCAAACTATGACTTCTTCTCTGAAGGGCCGGGCTACGACGCGCTTGACTAGGTGATCGACATCTAAACAAAAAAATGAGACCGCGTGGGTAACTACGCGGTCTTTTTGTTTCGAGAAAAGCAATGAGTTTAGTAATAAACGGATAACATCATGCACCTATATTTGATTCGACACGGCGAAAGCCTCACAAATCTACCCGATGTGATTGAGGATGGTGGAATTTTTGATTTGGGATTGACAGAGCGCGGTCATGCGCAAGCCGCTGCATTGGCAGAATGGCTGCCTGCGAATATCTTGCCGCCAGATGCACTGTACAGCAGCACATTGATGCGCACCCGCGAGACGACCGATCCGATTGAAAAGGCGTTGGGGTTACAGGCTATCTACGATGATCGTATTCGGGAGATCGGTAATAATTTGCCCGATGGTCGCCCAGTTACGAGCGAAGAAAAGATCTCGTACACAGAGTACTGGGCAAGCGGTCGGCCGTTTGCCAGCAGTACCAGCAGCATCAACGGCGAAACCTTACTGCACTTCCGGACTCGCATTGGCATCTTTCTACATGACATCATCGCACGACACACCGATCAAACAGTTGTCGTCGTTTGCCATGGTTTCGTCATCGACACCTTTATGGACACAGCCTACAACGTCGGTCCATTCCGTAACTGTGAAGTCTGGACGAGCAACACAGGTGTCACCCACCTCCAATATGTGCAACATCCGGGACGGGAACGCTGGCGCATGCACTACCAGAATCGCGTCGAGCATTTACGCGGAATCGGCGGGTTGGGACTAACCGTAGAAGGTATGGGGATGGCTGAATAGTCTACCATTTGCAGAAAACAATATGTCGTGCAAGTGTATTTTAGCTTGCATATTTGGAACATTTGGTCTATAATTCTATTTACCTCTTCCGCTTCCCAAAGCATTAAAGGACACCGCTATACGTGCGGTGTCCTTTCGTTTTAGACTCCTACAGCGGATAATGTTCGCCATTTTTGCGGGACGGCTATTGACGCAGCTAGAAACAAATGCCTAGAATCGTTCCAATACGACAATATGGCTAGATCCATTCGTTGGGAGCATTCATGAAATTTGGGGCGTTGATTCTACTGCTTTTTGTTAGCCTTTCTATTTTGGCAAATCGCACAGCGGCACAGACAAATCGTTGGCAAACTGAAATATACGACAATATTTGGCTCAATGGAGAGCCAGTTGTGCGGCGCACTGATGGCGTGATTGGGTTTGACTGGGGAGCAGGTACGCCCAGCAGTGGCGTTGAACCAGATTTCTTTTCGATCCGCTGGACGTCCCAAATGGTTGTTCGTGAAGACAGCACATTTCGCTTTAACGTGCGGGCAGATGATGGCATTCGCGTCTTTGTCGATGGGCAAACGGTGCTGTATGCGTGGGAGGGGCAGGCAAAACCCGGTGTCGCGGCCGACAGATGGCTGTCGGCTGGCAGCCATACAATCGTCGTCGAATACTTTGAACATAGCGGCAATGCGTATGCGTTTTTTGACTATGCACTGGTTGAATCAGGCATAGCCACCCCTAACCCTATTTTGACGGTGACGCCGTCCAGCCCATTGCCAACAACGACGCCAGTACCGTTTGTTACAAACACGCTGTCACCCCCTATTGCAACCTCTGTGCCAGCTAATACGAACACGCCGCTTGCGCCAGCAACATTCCTGCCGACAATGACTCAAACACCTCGTCCAATGGCAACCCAACAACCGTCTACCCAATTTGTGCCGACAATTCGGCCGATTCTAACCCCACAACCAACTACACCAACACCAAGCCGAACACCCTGCGACCTAACGCCACAGCCAATGTGCGTCTACTATTGGAGCAGGATTTATCGGGAAATCCTGCCATTGCGATAAGAAAATCGGGGGAGTCCTTACAGTTGTATCTCAGTCGCATCTGCCAAAAATGACGTCAGCTCGGCTAGCGACATAATCGCCGTCTGCGTGCCATCTGCGACGCTGCGGACAAGGATTTGCCATTCCGATGTGCAACAGTCATCAGGGCAGCACTCGCGCTGAAAACGTACCATAAATGAGCGGTATTCGGTCGTTGGTTGAGACTTGGATTCTTTCATGCCCGTAGTGTAGAGCGGGATCGTATCGAAAACGTATCGAGTGCAACAAGCAGTTTGATTGCACATAGCTGTGTCGCCTTGCCATGCGCGGAATAGATCGGTCACAGATAGAACTGTCCCGTCATCAGCAAGATTTAACCAGTTGGAGTGAGACCAGCGGGAAGGATCGCCGTTAAAGGCGAAGGGTGTGATGGCGACGACACGTGGATCAGCATTCCAAATTTGCAACGCTTGTTGTAAATAACATGCGGCTTCCGCTTCTGATGGATAGCCCGCTTCCCCAAAGCGCCAACCTGTTTCGGTGATCAAGACGGGCAGGTCTGTCACGCCGTGTTGTTCAAGCCACCATAACTCCCATTCGTAGCCCTGAATGCCACGATTGTGAATCCCTTTGGGCGGCTGTGTGACGGGGAGTGCTTCCGCGCCGTTGATGCGGTCGATTTGGAAGATTGCCATTTCGGGTGGTTCGATGAATGCGCCAAGCGGATAGGGATGAGATGCCCATGCGTCGATGTAGGTGAAAACGTTGGGCTGGGCGGCAAGCATTTCGTTTAGAAAGGTGGCACTGTCGAGCAGTTGCGGGGCTTGCCCATTGGTGTGCGGTGCATAGTTGTCGAAACCTGCGTTGAGTACGACGGCGTTTGGATCGGCGTGATGGATGGCGTTTGCGACATCGATCAGATATCGTGCATAGTCAGCGGCGTTGGGTGTGCCGTTCCATTCGTGCCCGTGATTCGGTTCGTTGTGGATGATGATGATCGGCGTTGTGGGCCAGTCGAGCGCACGGATGAAATTGGCAAACTGGGTGGCGACGGTGCGATAGGTTCCATCAACGTCGCGCGGTGGGGTATTCCAGCCGTCGGGGTTGGCGGTCGTGGCGAGGCGGAGAATCGGCCGAATTTCCCCTCTCTCACACAAATCCATAAAATACTGCCACTTCTCGACATCCAAATCATCCAATCGCACCAACTGCGTCACATAGCCATCCGCGCCGACGGCGGCACTGGCATAATCGAGATGACTCTCCCACCGTTCCACCTCCCAATCGCGAAACGTGTCAATCAGGAGGGTATGCACCCCTTTTTTATTGGGGCTCGTGGGAATAGTGCGGCGGGTAAATTCGGATGGTGGGGCAGGCTGAGTTGGTGTCTGACAGGCGAATAGCAGACAAAAGAAGAGAAAACAGCAAATTAGACGACCAGATTCCTGCCTCCGCAGGAATGACAGATACATAGCGTTATGCGAAGAGATCTTTTTCCCTAAATCCATCTTTGACGGGTGGAAATCCGCGCATGAACGTATCTTTGCTAAATAGCAGTTTACGAATTGGGAGCGGAATGACCCCAAATGGGCCACCACGTGTGCCACCCCCTTGCGTCGCATGGGCGCGGCTGGCATTTGCCTTGACATCCCAATATTTGCGATAGTTGATGGTCGCGTGCAGTTGTTTAGGTGACACACCTAGTTTGGTCATGTCGATGTCTTTGTTACGACCGAGTGCGGTTGGGTCAAATCCACGTAGGCGCATCAACATACTAATAAAGCGCGTCCAGCGATATGAGAAGGCGGTGTAATAGAGTCGCTCAGGGGTAAATGGCGGCAGATTTTGTTCTGGATAAGCGTTGGGATCTCCCGCAAGATGGAACGCTTTTGTCGTGATTTTATAACATTGAATGTGGTCGGGATGAAAGTAGCCACCCGTTGAATCATGGGTGACGACGGTATTCGGCCGAATTTCCCGTATCAACTGCACGACTCGCCCAACTGCCTCATGCTCATCCACATTGACAAATGCGGCGGGATGCTCCGTTGATGGGGAACCCGACATGCCCGAATCCTGATAGTCGAGCCGATGCAGCGTGCCACCCAGCGTGTTCACGGCCAACACCAGTTCGGCCGCGCGAATATCAGCCAACTGTTCACGTGCATCTTCATGCCCTTCGGCAACGGAACCCGCCGCGCCATCGGTGGCGATGCAAAGATGGACATCGACCCCCTCAGCAGCATATTTGGCAAACGTGCCGCCGGGACCAAATGATTCGTCGTCAGGATGCGCCATGATGGCGAGTAATTTTTTCTGTGTCATAAGATAGTAGAATAGCGGTTTTCAAACGCATCGTCACGTTTGTAGAGGTTGAGTTTATCGTACACGCTATAATTTAACGTATGACAAAACAACGTTATGTCGCGTTTTTACGCGCAATCAATGTCGGAAACCGTTATATCAAAATGGCGGCGTTGCGTGCCGCTCTAGCACCACTCGATTTTGAGAATGTCGAGACGTTTATTCAGTCGGGAAATGTGATATTTACGGCGGATGAGCAGCCCCTGTCTGAAATCGAAGCGGTAATTGAGAGCTGTTTGAGCGACGCATTTGGATTTGATGTGCCAACGATGGTCAGATCGGCCGAAACCATCCGCACCATCGCGCAGCGTGAACCATTCGGTGAGCGCGATGACAAGACAAATCTCTACATCTCCTTTCTCAAATCACAGCCCCAAGAGGCGCACTGTGCAAAGCTCTACGCATTGGCAAATGACATCGACCAATATCTGATCGAGGACGGCCAGCTCTATTGGCGATTAAATGGGTCATCGCGGGACAGTAAAATGTCCAATGCACGTATAGAGCGCATTTTGAAGACCAAGGCAACCAACCGCAACGTCACATCGGTGCGAAAGTTGGTCGCAAAGCATTTGGAACCAGTATGACGCGGGTGGTTAACAAAAGAAGAGGTGCTTTTGGATTGCGTGTTGCGTATTGCGTATTGACCGCTGGACACGCACCACGCAATACGCAATACGTGCTGCCAATTCCTTGTATGCATGAAGACCCACAAAAAGATTACAAATGATTCAATCAGGAATTGATTTAGTTGAAGTTGTGCGGATTGAAAAGGCGATTGTGCGCAATGGGCAACGCTTTTTGGATCGCATTTTCACGGCGGGTGAGCAGGCGACCTGTGCGGGAGATGTCCAGCGACTGGCGGGAAGGTTTGCGGTCAAGGAGGCGGTTGCCAAGGCGTTGGGGACGGGCATTGGTGAAGTTAAGTGGTTAGAAATTGAGGTCGTTACGGATGAGATCGGCCGACCGCATCTGCAACTATACGGGAACGCCGCCCTGCTTGCCAACCAACTCACCTTCTCGATTAGCATCTCCCACACAGCCACGCACGCCGTCGGGTTTGCTGTTGCAATTAGCAGTTAAAAAAGGTTGCTAACTTCGCCAAGATCAGGTCGTTCGCATCGCCCCAACCGGTGGTGATGACCAGAAGCGTACTTCCTCCACCCATACGCCATTGTCGCGCAAAAATTGCAAAATATCGCTATTCCAGCGTTCTGGCTCCCACACCTTGACGCGACTGCCCTCTGTGCCGAGCTTGGCAAACGCAATCGCGTCGGTCACACTTTGGGTCAACGCCTCGCGGGCGTTGTGGGTGCGGATGACGATCTCTTCTTTTTCAGCCAGCGTCGCCGTATACGGAATCAAATTGATGATCGTGGGATGCGGATCCTCATAGGGCGAGACGATAGGTGGATCGGGTGTTGGGTTCGGCAGGGGATGAATTTCGGCCGAAACGCCCGCTATCCCCATAAATGCCACGATATCTTCCGACCAGCGCGTGTCGTCCCATGCAATGATCAAGCTGTTTTCTGCATTTGTCGCCGCAAACGCCCGTGCATCCATCGCAGATTGAATGATGGTTGGGCGCATATAATCGAGCAGCTCAACTAGCTGCAACTTTTCGTCGAGTGTCGCTAATTTGGGCAGCAAGTGCAGGGTGAGATCGGCCGATCCGAGTCGCAAACTTTCGTGCATGAGAATCGGGAGATAGACGTTAAATCCCAAATTAGGGGATGGCGTAGGGGATGGACGCGGGGTGGGCGTGCTTGCCGCAGGGGGCGGCACAGGCGTCCACGTCGCTGGCGGGCGTGGGGTGGCCGTTGCCGTGGGGCGCGGAGTCCACGTGGGCGGTGGGGGCGATGGCGTCCACGTTGCGGGCGGGCGGGGCGTCCATGTTGGGGCGGGTGGTGAAGGGGTCCATGTCGCCGGGGGACGCGGGGTGGCGGTGGGATTTGTAATCGGATTGGGACGGGGGGCATTCGGCCGATTTTTCAAACTCGCCATCATATCGATCAAGCTTGGATAGGCAAATTTATACTCCTGATGATCCCAGCCGTAATTTTCACCCCCCAACGTAAATGGCAAATACCCCAACAGATAATAGGCTGTCTTGGCCCGCTCCTCATACCATGTCGCCCGCTGCACCACGCCCTGCCCCGAAATATCGCCAGCGTAGCCGCCCCCCAACACAATTTCTGAAATGACCAGCGGGATTACCTCATCTCGTTCGTGCAGCCGCTCATACAAAAAGCGATGCCGAAACATCAACGGTCCTGCATTGCCCTGAAACCACCACGCAGGTTCATTCCCTTCATCGCGCACATAGTCAAAAATCTGTAACCCGCTGTCAAAAAGTTGTAGCCAGCGCGTCTGACTTTCATTTGCGGGAATTGGCTGCCCGTGCCACAGGTCAACCGGCGCACCAAACCCTAATCCATCTGCGCCAAAGACCGCCTCATGCCACGTCAGAATATGGCCGCCCGCCCGCGCATGACCAAAAACACCCGTGTTAATGATTGCTTCAAGCTCCCACCACTCAGGTGTTCCCGCATTAAACGCAAACAAGCCCAGCTTAATGCCCATGCTATTGGCGCGATTGATACAACCAATCATACACTCCGCCAGCTTGCGGTTGCCATCCGCCCCCGGTGGATCAGGCTCATTGCAAATTTCCCAATAATCGATCTTGGCCTTCAAATCGGGTCGCACTTGCAGCTTTTGGTTGATCGGCCCAAATAGCGTATCGACAAACTCACTGTAATCCCCGTTGTTGACAAACTCAACCCCGTTAACTCCCTCGCCAATCGTGCCGGGAATCTCAAAGCGGGCAATCGTAATGATGTTAGGGTCGATTGCCTTCACATCAGACAACCAATCGATATCATCAACCGCCTTAACGACGGGAAACCGTCCCCCATTCGCCTTGAGCTGGTTGATAAATGACAGGCATTCGGCTGGCCTCAACGAGTGAATGCCAAGCTTGCCACCAACAGTGATTACAGGATAGTTGTAAGTTTGCATAGTCGTCGAATAGACCCAATATCAAACGTTAAATAGAAAATGGACAATGTCCCCATCTTGCACAACGTACTCTTTGCCTTCCGTCCGCATATCGCCCGCCGCCTTTGCCGCTGCTTCTGTGCCGTGTTCGATAAACTTATCATAGCTGATGACTTGGGCGCGGATAAAACCCTTCTCGAAATCAGTGTGAATGACCCCCGCTGCTTGGGGTGCCTTGGCGCCAACAGGGATCGTCCACGCGCGCACTTCCTGTTCACCTTGCGTAAAGTAGCTGCACAATCCCAGTGCAGCATAGCTGCTGCGGATAATCTGGTCGAGTCCACTCTCTGTTGCACCCGACATCTCTAGAAATTCTTGCCGTTCCGCATCGGTCAATCCCGCCATATCCTCTTCAAGTTTGGCGCAAATCTTAACGACTTTGGCGTTTTGTTCAGAGGCAACTTCCCGCACCTCTGCGACATAGGCATTGTCCTCTTCTAGACCTTCCTCATCGACGTTGGCGGCGTAAATTGTCGGCTTAGCGGAGATAAAACGCATCTCACGCACAAGTGCTTTGAAATCTTCATTGTCCGCTTTTGCGAAGGTGCTGACGGGATTGCCCTCCTCGATGTGCCCTTTCAACTCTTCCGCAATCACCAACTGTGCGCGTGCCGCCTTGTCATTGCGTGCCTGACGCGTCAGTCGTTCAACTTTACGCTCAAGCTGTTGCAAGTCAGCAATCAACAGCTCGGTGTTAATCACTTCAATGTCCTCGCGCGGAGCGGGAGATGCATTGACGTGCAGGACGTTTTCATCGTCAAAACAGCGCACGACATGGACAATGGCGGACGTGTCGCGGATATTGCCGAGAAATTGATTGCCCAGCCCTTCACCCTGACTCGCGCCTTTGACTAATCCAGCAATATCGACAAATTCAATCGTCGCATACAGCGTCTTTTTCGGTTTGACTAGCTCAGTTAACTTGTCGATGCGCGCGTCGGGAACGGGGACAATTGCGCTATTCGGCTCGATGGTTGCAAACGGATAGTTCGCGGCGAGCGCGTTTTGTTCTTTTGTAAGTGCATTAAAAGTCGTGCTTTTGCCCACGTTGGGTAGCCCGACAATGCCGATGCCTAATGATGCCATATTTGATCTTCGCAATAGGATTTCGGAATGACGTTCCATGCGTCATTTACTATCCAAAATCTTTGATTTATACCTATATTCGTGCAGCCATCGCAATTTTTTGCTGCGTGTGAGTTCGTATAATTGTAGCAGAGAGTGCGAAATGGCGTTGTCGTGAGTGGAATGGTCTGTGAGGAAATAACGTTTGTATTGTGTGGCGTTGTAAAATGCGGTCGTGTCACCTAAATGAGGTCTAAAAATGAAATTACAACACATCTTTCGATCAGGGATTCTGTTTTGTATTTTGGCGTTCGTTGTAATCACTGTGGGAAAAACGATTAGGGCGGAGAACGATAATACATTGGTCGAGTTGATGCCAGCCGTTGACATCTACGCATGGTATGAACAAGAAACGGGGTTCACTCCCGATTTGGAAACGTTTGGCATTTTTAATGTACAGCCTGTGGGAGACTCACTGTATTTTGGGTTAGGAACGGGTGCACCGTCTGAATTGGATGGCGCACTGTTGGCACAGAGTGACGGGACAGCAATTACAAATCTGGGACAGCTTGATGAACAGGGGGCAGATGAGTTAATCCTATTTAATGGGGAAATCCACGTCGCTGGGTCTGATCCCTGCTGTCCAGATAGTCACGACGCGGGGAATCACTATGTTTATCGGCCGAAAACAGGCTTAACAAAATACCGCGACCCTATAAACGGATTGCCAAATGCACTGCACACCTTTGGATTTGAGATCGTCGATGATTATCTCTATGCAGCAACAAGTGGTTTTGTTGATCCGACGCGCTACGGTCGGATATTTCGCACGCAAGACGGTATCACATGGGATCACGTCAGCTATTTAGGTGACTGGCGAGCCTATGACATTCTGGAACAGGATGGGCAGTTCTATGCGACATTTATCGACGAATACCTCGGGGTTGAAGTCAATCTGGCATCGAGTTCTGATGCGATAATGTGGACGACAGTGGTCAGTGATACGTTGCAACCAGTTGCACTACGTGAATTTAATGGACGGGTATTGACCCTTGCACGAGATCGGGAGTCGATTATTGCTGTTTCGGCCGATGGCAGCACAACCACACACCCAGTGCCGCATCCGTTGGGTCTCGCATGGAAATACAGCATCAATCGCAACATTTGGACAGTCGTTGGGCCCTATTTATACACAATTGCGGAGTTGGAGAACGGGAATGCGGTGATTATGCGATCGGCCGATCTTGTCAACTGGGAGACAGTGCTAGAGTCTAGCGAACCCCTGATCACGCTGATCCCGTGGCCTGAAAAAAATCAGCTGATCGTTACGAGCCGTGAACGCAATGCAGCCATCTATACGCTCGATCTGCCGACCACTCAACAAACCTATCTCCCAATGATTTTTCGTTGACGCTTAGACAGTTAGCAATCCCAATCGCGTCGCCCGCACGGCCGCTTCCGTGCGACTCTGCGCGTTCAGCTTTGTCAGCAGTGAATTGACATGAAACTTCACCGTGTGGTCGCTGATGTCCAGTTCAAACCCAATCGCGCGATTGGTCAATCCCTGCGCCATCAGCGTTAACACCTCCAGCTCGCGCTCAGTCAACGGCTCGACGAGTTCAAAATTGAACGCGGGTGCAATCGGATTGGTGAGCAAGTTGGGATCATAAACGATCAGGTTGTGCGTGACGGTTTGTAGGGTTTGGATGATTTGCTGTTGTGTGGCAGATCGGCCGATAATTCCCTGCACGCCACTTTGCCAAACAGTCTCCGCCATCTCATCGTCCCCCACCAACGCAACGACCGGAATCCCCAACTCACGCACGTCTGGCACGTCGAGCGACCCTTGCCACCCGACATCACACAAAATTACATCAGGATCATGCAGGTCGACGATGGTGTGCCATTCGGCCGATCCGTCCTCCCGCCCCACAATCTCACACTCACCATCCAGCATCCCAGCCAACGCCGCACGCGCCAGCGGATCCGCTGCAATCAGTAAAACCCGTAATTCGTTCACGGAAAGAATAGTACGACAGGACCAAGGTTCCTCAAAGCAATCACACCCCACAAAACCTGCTGTCTATTAGCTGCGCCTTTCTGTAAGATCACACCTCAGTAACAAAACAAAAACCGTCGCAGTTGCGACGGTTTCTAAGTGCAGTGTAGAGTAAAAGAAGTCCTGTCATACGTGCGAATCCAGTCATAGAAAAGAATGGATACCTGCCTTCGCAGGTATGACAACGCCATGAAATTTACTTTATCTCATCATTTTGCATACACCATGTGTATACATAAAAAGCAGCCCTTCTATTTCTTCACTGAAATGCTGACAGGCTGAAATGCTGACCAGCCTCAGTAGTTACGACTTTTGGAAACTAATCACCCTTGTACTGCTGATAATTCTTATCAAACATGTCAAGTAGCTTCTGCGCTGCCTTGTCGTAGGCGTCTTTGTCATCCCACGTTTGGCGCGGCATGAGGACATGATCTGGCACCCCTTCAATCGCAGTTGGAACCGCCAACCCGAAAAACGGGTCTTCTGAAGTCTCCACGTCATCGAGTTCGCCAGCAAGCGCGGCGGCGACCATGCGGCGGGTGTGCGTCAGGCTCATGCGCTTGCCCGTGCCGTATGCGCCACCCGTCCAGCCCGTGTTGACCAACCAAACATTCACGCCGTGTTGCTCAACGCGGTCGCCGAGCATGTTGGCATAAACGGAGGGGTGCATGGGCATGAAGGGTGCGCCGAAGCAGGTGCTAAATGTCGCTTTTGGTTCAGTTACGCCGCGTTCCGTGCCGGCCACCTTTGCCGTATAACCATTGAGGAAGTGATACTGTGTCTGCTCCCGCGTCAATTTACTGATCGGCGGCAACACGCCAAACGCATCGGCCGTCAGAAAGATGACATTTTTGGGCTGTCCTCCCATACCGTTTAAATCGGCGTTGGGAATAAAGTCGATCGGATAGCTAACGCGGGTATTTTGCGTGTGCGTGGCGTCGAAGAAATCAGGCTGGCGTGTGCAGTCATCCAACACGACGTTTTCGAGAATCGACCCCATGCGTTTTGTTGTCGCATAGATTTCAGGTTCACTTTCAGGCGTGATTTTAATCGTTTTGGCGTAGCAGCCGCCCTCAAAGTTGTAGACACCATGATCGCTCCAGCCGTGTTCGTCGTCGCCGATCAGGGTGCGACTGGAATCGGCCGAAAGTGTCGTCTTGCCCGTCCCGCTCAGGCCAAAGAAAACGGCGACATCATTTTGCTTGTCCGCTCCATAGTTGGCCGAACAGTGCATTGGCAGCACATTTTGTTGTGGCAGATAGAAGTTGAGCGCGCCAAAGATGCTTTTCTTAATTTCGCCCGCATAGCGCGTCCCACCGATCAGGACGAGATGCTCGGCAAAGTTAACCGTGATCACGGTTGAACTTGTTGTGCCGTCCGTTGCGGGATCAGCTTGGAACAACGGACAATCGAAAACGGTGAAGTCTGGCTCAAAATCTGCCAGCACTGCGGGGTCTGGCTCACGAATAAACATGTTGCGGGCAAATAGATTGTGCCAGGCAAATTGTGTGATCACGCGCACCTTGATGCGATAGTTGGGGTCTGCCCCTGCGTAGCCGTCAAAGACAAAGAGATCGTATCCATCGACATACTCGATCATCTTTTGACGAATGCGCTCAAAATGTTGGGGCGACATCGGCCGATTGACCTTGCCCCACCATATCTTGTCCGCCGTTGTTGGCTCTTTGACCGTGAATTTATCATTAGGCGAGCGGCCCGTGTGGTTTCCCGTGTAGGCGACGAGCGGGCCATCGGCAGCCATAACTGCCTCGTTGCGCTTGATCGATTCTTCGTAGAGTCTTGCGGGGGGTAGGTTCCAATAGACGGTGGCCGCGTTTGTAATGCCAACTTTATCCAACCCGTGTTTGCTGATTGTTGTGCCTGTGTGCTGCATTCAATGCTCCTAATGATAAAATACATCTAACACTGTTACGCCCCAAAAGCGACGCTAGATGTGGTGTGGGATAGGGTATATTTTGTGATGTGTGTGGATTTTTAAGACTATTCAGTATACTCGTCAACTTTTCCCTTGCACAGCGAATATTCGCTAAACACACAAAATTTACTGTAATGTCTACAAAAAATACCACATTTGCACCGTTGTAATTTAGCGATTAGAATGGAACAACTTTAGCATAGGTTGACAAATGATGAGACAAAAGCGCAAATCAAATCGCTTATCCATTTACCTTCCTCTATGCAATCCCCCCTGTCTACGCACCAATCGAAAAGAAAAGAAAATCGGCCACCAAATACATGAAAAACCACGATGGAATAGGTTTTCCACGCCTCCCATTGTGATCTTCATGTCCTTCGTGAACAGTGCCTTTATGTTTGCGGGCAGATGACTGACGGCTTTCGCAAGTTGATTGCGGAAGCCGAAAATAAGCGTTTACAGCCGCTGTGGTTTGTGACGCACCAAGAAGGAATAAGGAACAGTTGCATGAAAGTTTATCCCACCTCCAACATTCGCAATATCGCGCTCGTTTCCCATACGGGAGCGGGCAAAACCACATTTGTTGAGCGTATGCTCTATGCTACAGGTGCAATCACGCGCATGGGCAGCGTCAACAGCGGCAACACCGTCACCGACTTTGAACCAGAAGAATTAGATCGCCAAAGTTCAGTCTCGACCGGCATCGCCGCCATCGAATTCCGCGATGGCAAGCTGAATCTTTTTGACACGCCGGGCTATATGGACTTTATCGGTGAGGTTAACGCCGCACTACACGTCGCCGATAGCGCAGTCGTCTTTATCGAGGGTGTTTCAGGCGTTGAAGTGGGCACCGAGATCGTCTATCAAGAGGCAAAACGCAACAACATGCCGACGCTGCTCGTCGTCAGCAAGATGGATCGGGACAACACGCGTGTGACGCGCGTACTGAACTCGATCAGTGAACATCTGCTCGATGAGCGTCGTCTGATCCGATTGCAAATCCCAATTGGGGAAGGCCCTACTTTTAAGGGCGTGATCGATCTGGTCAATGAGGTGGCGTTTATGGGCGAAAGCGGTGAACGTGCTGAGATTCCAGAGCGATTTGCCGAGGAGGTCGAAGAGGCGCGCATGGAGTTGATCGAGGCGGCCGCTGAAGGGTCGGACGACCTAATGGAAAAGTATTTTGAGGAAGATACACTTTCGGCCGATGATATCATTCGTGGGTTGCAAGGTGCGATGGAGCAAAATCTCGTCGTCCCAATCACGTTTTGTGCAGCGGAAAGTGGGGTCGGCACCGATCTGCTTGCCCGCACCATGCAGCGTCTCCTTCCCGCACCGGGAACACGCGGTGGTTTCAAGCCGTATGACCACACAGGCGAACGTGTCGAATATGCGATCAGCAATGACACACCGCTCGCCGCGTTCGTCTTCAAAACCCGCGAAGATAAATATGGCAAGACCAGCTATGTGCGCGTCTTTGGCGGTGTGCTGGAATCAGATAGTCGCGTTTGGGATGTAAACCTAGAACAAGAGGTACGCGTTGGACAGCTGGGCGTGGTGATTGGCAAAGATTTGCACAACGTTCCTAAACTGAATGCAGGCGATATCGGCGCCGTCGTCAAACTAGGCGACACAGCCACCAATCACACGTTGACCGACCGCAACCACCCCCTCAAAGTGATTGCGATTCGGCAACCCAGTCCGATTTTCAGTTATGCAATTCATCCCGTCACACAGGCGGATGTTGGCAAGCTGAGCGAGGCATTAAGTCGCTTAATGGAAGAGGATTCAACGTTGACGATGCGTCACGATATGGCCACCCATGAGACGATTTTGGCAGGAATGGGCGATGTCCATTTGAGCATGGCGGTCAAGAAGTTACAGTCAAAGTTTGGCGTCAATGTGGAAACGACGACACCCAAGATTCCCTACAGAGAGACGATCATGGGGGAAAGTTCGGCCGAACATACCCACAAAAAGCAATCTGGTGGCGCAGGACAATATGGGCGTGTCATGTTGCGGGTTGAGTCAATCGATGATGACGATGCGTTCGAGTTTGGCTCGGAAGTCTATGGCGGTGCGATTTCAGGTCCCTTTATCGTTGCAACGGAGAAAGGTTGTTTACAGGCGGTCGAGAAGGGCCCGATTGCGGGCTATCCCGTAACGGGCGTAAAGGCGGTTGTCTATGATGGCAAAATGCACCCCGTCGATTCCAAAGAGATCGCGTTTCAAATCGCGGGGCGTGAGTCGTTCCGCAAGGCGATGCTAACGGCAAAGCCGACCCTTTTGGAGCCACTCTATCACGTCACCGTCACGGTTCCCGCAGAAAATATGGGCGACATTATGAGCGATATGAACACGCGCCGCGCCGCCGTTCAGGGCATGGAGCAGATCGGAACACGCGCCGTCATCAAGGCAGAAGTGCCACTTTCTGAGATGCAACGTTATCTCGTCGATTTGCGCTCTATGACGCAGGGGCGTGGGGTCTACGGGATGGAGTTCTCCCGCTATGGGCGTGTGCCGAACCACATGAAGGACAAAATCATCAACGCAGCGAAAGCGGATGCGTAGAACACAATTGGGGACACGGCACGCGCCGTGTCCCCGCCCCACATGATACAGTTATATCTTCCACCCGATTTTGTCGCCGACGGTGTCGCCCCCGTCGTTTTTCTGGCAGGGCCGATACTCGGTGCGGACGACTGGCAATCGGCCGCGATTGCCTATTTTACAGAACATGCGCCCCAACTCATTATTGCCTCTCCGCGCGGCAATGGCTTCAAAGAGGCAATGTACAACAGTCAAGTTGATTGGGAGACCCACCATCTCAATCGAGCAGCACAGACAGGTGCGATTCTATTTTGGTTGGCAAACGAAGTGGAACATCTCTGTGAACGCGCCTTTGCGCAAACAACCCGTTTTGAGTTAGCAGAATGGAAAGTCAAACACGAACGCGACGGGGCGCGTCTGGTCGTTGGGATCGATCGTGCATTTACAGGAGGGCGTTATATTCGTCGTCGCTTCACGCAGGATTGCCCAGATGTACCGCTTTGTGACACGTTGGAAACGACTTGTCAGGCAGTTATTAGGCTATTATCGGCCGAATCGCAAAAAGCCACATCGTAACGGACAAACTACTGCCGCTCAATGCCAGCGTACTCTGCCAAGATTGCGCGATGCAACGGAACGTTGTGCAAAAACGAGTGCCGATAGAGATCGTCAGAAATGCGGTCGGCCTGATCTTGCAGAAAATCGTAGGCATGTTGCAAAATTTGCGGGGCGCGATCATCCCCAAGCGCGCCGAGAATGCTATAGATGCCAAATGCACGTTCCTGCGAATTGTAGGCCGTTTTCCAGTGGTCATTTTCCAGAATCTCGTCAATTATTCGCCTCGCCAATGTGGGATCATCGAGATCGAGTGCGGCTTGTGCCATGCCAACTTGTGCAACACAAACACGGGCCTGATCGCCAATTTCGCTGGCGATACGATGGCTTTCATGGAATTGGGTGCGAGCAAGTTTCGGCCGATTGAGTGCCAAATAAATATCTCCCAACGCCGCCCGCGTTCCCGCCTCGTTGTGTTGCGCACCGACCTCTGCATTGACCTGACACGCATGCATGAGCCACTCGGCCGCCGTCTCCGCTTCCCCTTGCGCAAAACAGACCGAACCAACGACACACTGCGCCACTGCAACATTGGCGCGGTCGCCTGATCGCTCCATGATGGGGAGTGCGATGTTGATGCGCTCAAACGCTTCGTCGTAGCGGCCCAACTCCATCAATGTGTTGCTCAAATTGGCTTGATTGAGCGCAATGTCCGCCTCTCGCCCCGTCAATTGGGCAAATGCGATCTGCTCTTGGAAAATCTCAGCCGCCCGCGAAAGATCCCCCATTTGCAGATAGACGGGGCCAAGCACGGCATAGACAAACATTTCGCGCTCCCGATCTTGACGTTTGATGGCAAGTTCGCGTGCGGCACTGAGGGTTTTTTCGGCCGATTCCAACTCCCCCAAAAATAGTTGCGCCATCCCCAAGTGACGCGCCGCCATAATCTGGTAGAGAACATTCCCATCGCGCTGGCAACTGTCGCGGGCAGCTTGCAGCAGATCGCGTCCAGCAATCAGCTCACCACTGCGGACTTTTGCATATCCCGCGTGAAATTGTGCGTGGGCGACAATCAGCGATTGGTTGATCATTTGTGCCGCCGCAATGATCGGCTCGGCCAGCGCGATGCAGTCAGCAAAGCGCGACTGATTGCTATAGATGATTTGCTGGGTAATTTGCAGATCGAGTTGCAGAGGCAAGTCGGCGTGCGCCTTTGCGATTTGCAATGCCTCGTCGATCAGCAACATGGCACGCTCTGAGTCGATGCGTTGCACGAGAAAGTGGGCTTGTGCAGCCAGCAGCCATGCGCGAATACGTGGATCGTTTGTTGAGGTGGCCGCAGCCGCAAATTGCGTTGCGCCCTGACGATATAGACCGCGAAAGTTAAAGAGCGCGCGCATCGCGTTGATCGTCGCGGGCGTTTGTGCGTCGATTTTAATGGCGTGTTGCCAGGCCGCATTGAGGTTGTCCCAATTGACGCGACCGCGCTCAAGGGCAGCCGAAAATTGCATCCCGTCCCACTGTGGCATGAGGTCGCGGGCAATTGTCAGATAGTAGCGGCTATGCTGGTCGGCAATCTCAGGGGGGGCTTTTTCGGCCGAAAATTCCCGCACAATCTCATGAATCAAATAACGTCCATCGACCACCTGCACCAGCGAATGCTGAATCAATGAACGCATCATCTCCTTATCGACCTTGTCGACAATTGCCCGCACCGCACTAAAGCGAAACGCGCCGCGAAAAACGGACAGTTGCGCTAAGGCCTGCTGTTGTGCCGCCGTCAAAAGCACCCACGACGAGTCGAAGACCGCCCGCAGGCTGCGCTGTCGCTCAGGGACATCGCGCCACATAACGGCCGCATTGGCCAGCGATAGCTGGAGAGCATCGATGATTTCATCCAACGAGAGCCGATCTGTCTGCGCGGCGGCTAGTTCGATTCCCAGCGGCAACCCCGCCACCAGCGCACAGATTTTGCCCATTTGCGCCGCATCAGGTTGGGCAAACGGATTGAGTCGCTGCATCTGATCGGCAAATAACTCGACGGCTGCAAAGCTATCTGGGTCTGTTGCATCCTCCGTTGGGACGGGCAGCCCTGCCAGCGGGACAAGTGTTTCGATTCGTAGCTGTAGGCGTATGCGCGTCGTAGCCAGCACAATCAGGCGCGTCGTGGCCTGCAAGAGTGCGGCAATGATGTCGGCAACCTCTGCGGGAAGATGCTCAAGATTGTCAAGGATCAACAGCAATTCTTTGTCATGTAAGCGCGCATAAAGCTGTTCTGTTAGGGGTCTTTCGCCCACAAACTGGATGTCGAGCGCGTCGGCAATGGCGGGGATGATGGCATCGGCCGAAATTAATCCCGCCAACTGGACAAACCAGACGCCAGCGGCAAAATTACTGCGCTGGGCGTGGGCCACTTCGAGCGCGAGGCGCGTTTTGCCACTGCCACCTTGTCCTGTCAAAGTGATAAGACGGCGGTCACGTTTGGCGAGTAGCTTGGTTAGATGGTCGCGTTCGCGGGATCGGCCGAAAAACGGCGTCAATAACTGGGGTAAATTATGATTGAGGTGGACCGCCTCACCATCTGACTGATTGAGATCATGCCACAACGTTTGGGTCGCAAGCGATGGTTCAGATCGAAATTCCTCGTCCATGACGGCGCGACAACGCTCATATTGCGCGCGCGCCTCTTGCACAAGCCCCTGCGCCATCAACGCCTGAAGCAATGCGCGATGGGCTGGCTCATGCCACGCTTCGAGTTGGAGCTGTTGCCGCGCATAGGGGATGACCTGCGCCCACTGTTGCGCCTTGCACTGTTGCGTGAGCAGTCGGTCAAACGTCTGCATCATCGCAATATGCAGCGATTCGCGGGTGAGCGATGCCCAATCATCAAATTCGACGGCATCCCCTAAGGTAAATCCACGCAAGAACTCCCCTGTATATCCGTTGGCAGCGGCTGCTAACTCCCCCTTGGCAATCGCCGCACGCACAACACTCACATCCACCACAACATCTGCACTTAGCGTGACGCTTTGCCGTGAAATTATCAGCCCATTTGGAACAATTTTGCGGAGGTTGGATAGAACGCTACGGAGATTGGTTTTGGCCGTTTTTTCGGGCAGTTCGGGCCAAAGCAAAGTCGCCAATGTGCGACGACTATGTGTTTGGTCGGCTTGGGCAGCAACATAGGCAAGCATCGCCCGTGCCTTATCTGAACGAAATTTGTTGATTGGGACATCATCAACAGTGACCCGCAGATGATTTAACAGTTGAATATAGATAGATGTCATGAGTAGAAACCTGTATCAATCAGCGCATTGTAGCAATTACTGACCTTCTACGCGATGTGATTTGCGGTCTTGAGAAATTCGCATTTTGGCTCGCTGAAACGTCATCTGGTTTCAGCACCAACGTCGTGCTTGGCAACCTTTGAATACGCACCACGCGCACATCTCCTCAAGCCGCAATTTCTTAAGCGTTCGGCAATCATCAGCCAGCCGTCCAGTTTACGTAGGGAAAAAGTTGGTATGCTTCAAGCAGACAAAACGTATTATCTTCACGACCTATTGATTCCAAACTATGGCAAATCGACGACAAAAAAAACGCGGCTGTATGGGCTGTCTCGGCCGAACCCTGCTCATCTCTCTCATTCTCTTTGCACTCCTGATCGGCGGAGGCGTGTTGATCGCGTCTGCGCTCATCTCGTCTAACTTGACGGCCGAATTAGAGGAAGGCATCACCGCGCTCGAAAATGCGCGCAACCGCGAGACATTTGAGACGACGCGCATCAACGACCGTAACGGGGTGACGCTGTGGGAGATTTTTGGTGAGGGCAAACGCACACAGGTTCCGCTCAGCCGCATTCCAGACACGCTCAAATATGCGACGATCGCCATCGAAGACGACACGTTCTACACCAACAAGGGGTTTGACGAACCTTCACTGATTGCGGCCGTGATCGCTAACTTTCGCAATCCAGAAGATCGGCCGATTGGCGGCAGCACCATCACCCAACAGATCGTGCGCCATATCGCGTTTGATTACGAAGAACGGGTCTCCGTCAGCTATCGTCGCAAGCTCAAAGAGCTATTTCTAGCATGGCGCATGACGCAAGATTTCACAAAAGATGAAATTCTCGAAATGTATCTCAATGAAATCTATTATGGCAATCTCGCCTATGGCGCAGAAGCAGCCGCACAAACCTACTTTGGCAAATCGGTCAGCGACCTTTCGCTGGCAGAGGCATCATTGATGGCAGGGTTGCCGCAATCCCCCGTCCAGCTCGATCCCTTCACCAACCTTGAGGCAGCGAAGGCGCGACAATGGTTTATCCTGACGCTGATGATCGAAGATGGTGGCATCACGCTCGATCAGGCAAACGCCGCCTATCTCGAAGAGCTGACCTTTGCAGAACAGTCGGTCAGCCTCAACGCGCCGCACTTTTCAATCTACGTGCGCCAACAGTTGGAGAGCCTGTTTGATGCGGACATCGTGGCAAATGGCGGCCTGAATGTGACTACGACGCTTGACATGCGCTATCAGCAGTTGGCAGAACGATTGGCAACACAACATGTCGATGCGCTGCGCGGCAACAATTTGACCAATGCCTCGCTAATTGCAATGAAGCCCAACACAGGCGAAATTTTGGCGATGCTGGGCAGCGTCGATTACAAAAATGACGCCATCAACGGGCAGGTCAACATCGCCACCTCGCTGCAACAGCCGGGCAGCGCATTTAAGCCGCTGACCTATGCGCTCGCAATGTCGCCTGAGCGTATGGGGGAGCGAGCGTGGCAACCTGCATCTGTCATTTGGGATGTCCCCATCGAATATGAACAGCCAAACGGGGAAGTTTATGCGCCCGTTAACTACGACGAACGCTTTCATGGCCCCATGCGACTGCGCGAATCATTGGCAAATAGCTACAATCTGACGGCCGTCCAGTTGGCACAAGATGTGGGCGTTGCGGAGTTGGTCAACTTTGCGCGACAAATGGGGTTGGAGAGTTTAAGTGAAGATTTGAGCCTCTATGGATTGTCGCTTACGTTGGGCGGCGGCGAGGTACGTCCGCTGGAGATGGCAACGGCGTACAGCGTCTTTGCCAACAACGGCAACAAAGTTCCGCCTGTGACGATTCTGCGCGTGACAAATAGCCGAGGGGATGTTCTATATCAGCATGAGGAGCCAGCGGCCGAACGGATTTTGAGCCCTGAAACGGCGTTTTTGATCAACGATATGCTCGATGATGAGGTGGCGCGTCAGCCCGCGATGGGGGTGGACAATCCGCTGGCCCTCGCGTTCCCAGCCGCCGCCAAAACAGGAACGACCAACGATTTCCGCGACAATTGGACGGTTGGCTACACGCCGGGTCTGGTGACGGTTGTCTGGACGGGCAACACGGACAATAGTCCGATGATCGACGTGAGCGGTCTGTCGGGAGCGGCTCCCCTGTGGGCAGATTTCATGGAAGCGGTTTACGCCGATGCAAATCTCATGACGGCACTCGAGGTGACAGAAGGGCTATTGCCACCAACCGATTTTATTGCACCAACCACATTGGAGAAGGTCGCATTTTGCAATCTTTCGTCGGTGAAGGCAGATGCTGAAACGTGCGAGTTGAGCGTCAGCGAATGGCGTTATAAAGATAGCAGCATTTGGATTACGCCAGAGCCAAATGTGCGTTTTGAACAGCTTGAGGAAGGGGTCGTGCGTGCGCTCTCTGCACCGCTGCCGCTGCCAACAACGGGTGAGGCGTTTGTCCCGTTTTGCCTCTTGGATGAGGGGAGATGGCCGCCCGAAACGGCAATGCGTATGTTTATCGCACCGCCGCGTGATCCAAACGTGATGGAGCCTGCACAGGCGTGGGCGCAGCGAGAAGGGATGTTGATATTGCCCAATGCAATCTGTGACACAGGGGCGGTTGCGTCGAATGGGGCGGATCCCGGATCAACGTTGGAGGCAGTGGTCTGGAATACACCGACGCCGAACTGGGCGGCAACCGAAGCGGCACAACAGGCAGCACAGCCCACATGGACCCCGTTGCCTCCCCTGTCGACGGCGACCCCCTTACCTCCACTGCCAACGGATGCTGCACAGGCAACCAAACCAGCCGCCTTCCAGCCGCCTTCTAACGGGCTGTTTTATCAAATTAGCAGTCCAAATGTTGGGGCGACGCTGAGCGGGATTGTGCCGATTATGGGTTCGGCCGATTTTGATCCCGACATCGTCCAATTCTACAAAATCGAGGTAAAGCGGGATGGCCGCGACTGGATCACGCTCGGTGAGACACATCGTACCCCAGTCACAAACGGACAGCTCGAAACGCTCAACGCGGCAGGGCTGGTCGATCTATTCGGTGAAGGTGGTTATCAATTGCGCCTGATTCTCGTTGGATACGATGGCAACTATGCAGGGGAGCCATTCACGATTCCCCTTACGCTACAGCGATAACTTACACGCTTTTTTAACTCCAGTAGTCATGGACAGCGTTAGGGGAATACAATACGCTACCTGTTGCATGAATGCAAAACAAGGAGTTATATGAATCAAACGATAGCCAAGCGTATTGCCATCGTTGTAATCGTCTGTCTGGTGACTTTATCTGTCGTTGCCGCACTGCCCATATGGGCAGCATTGGAGTCGTGTAACGTCAGTGGCAGCGACCGCCGCGACCAGAATTTGCAGGATGCTGTGCGCATAACGGCCTCCGTCAGCACAGAACCGCCGCAGATTACGTTGCAATGGTCGCCCCATCCCGCCGCAACCGCCTATAACATCTATCGCAAAACACGCAGCGCAACCGCATGGGGATCACCAACACCGATCTCCCCGACAACCCACTTCACCGATACGAATATCACGGTCGGCGACAGCTTTGAATATCGGGTTGAGCGGATCAGCAGCGATCCCTGCGCCGCACAAAGTGGCTACATCTATGCGGGCGTTGAACTACCACTGGTCGAACAGCGGGGCAAGGTCATCTTGCTCGTCGATGATCGTTTTACCACGACGTTGGCAACGGAATTGGCGCGTTTAGAGAGCGATTTGATCGGAGATGGGTGGCAGGTCGTGCGGCATGATTTGGCGATGAGTTCGACGGTGACGGCGACAAAAGCGGTCATCACGAACGAGTATGTGGCCGACCCGGCCAACGTCAACAGCGTGTTTCTATTTGGACATCTGCCCGTCCCCTACTCGGGCAACCATTCGATTGATGGACATCAGCTCAAGGCATTTTCGGCCGATATTTTCTACGGCGACATGGATGGTGTCTGGACCGATACGACGGTGAACAATCCCGGCGCAGAACGACCCAACGTACCCGGTGATGGTGTTTATGATCAGGCGCAGCTTCTGGCATTTGCGGATTCGGCCGATCACACCCCCGAACTCGCCGTCGGACGCGTCGATCTGTTCAACATGCCCGCCTTTGACGCATCTGGCGAGACAGAAACGAGCCTCTTGCGTCGCTATCTCGACAAAGACCATGCCTTTCGCCACAAGCAGATCAGCGTTTTGCCACGCGGTTGGGTCAGCGACAATTTAGGCAAAATTGGAGGGACAGAAGCGCCCGGAATTGGTATGTGGCACTCGCTTGTGCCGCTCGTTGGCTCCGACACCTATACCTCAGACGTTACGTTGCAGACCAAATCGGACGGCATCTACCGTAGCCACTTTCACCCGTATGACCAATATGGTGTTGCGGCAAGCGACCCCGTTTATGGGGGCAACGCCAACACACCAGAACCCAACTATGATAATGGCGGCTTTCTCTTTTTAGATGCCAATTCGACCGGTTCGTATGATTTCATGTCGGATAGCGGATCGACAAACGACTACACCTTTTTCGATCCGCCCGTTATCTTCAACATTTTCTTTGGCAGCTATTTTGGCGATTGGGATACGACCAACAACTTGTTGCGCGGCACGCTGGGACAAAAAACGTATGGGTTGGGAACTGTTTGGAGCGCATGGGGTGCATGGCAGTTCCACCACATGGCGATGGGCGAACCGATTGGCAACAGCATTCTCGCCACCCACAACAGCACAATTCAGACGGGCGGCGATCAGCTTTACAACCTCTATTACGATTATACAACGCCTGAAATGAGCCTCTTGGGTGATCCGACGTTGCGTATGCACATCGTCGCGCCACCCACTGAATTGACGGCGACGGCGGAGGTGCTGACGTGGACACAATCGGCCGATACCGTACAAGGCTATCACGTCTATCGTGCCAATCCCGCCGGCAAATTCATTCGTGTCACCAGTTCGCCCATCAGCGCAACGACCTACAGTGAACCATCCCCGCCTGCGGGAACGGTCACCTACATGGTGCGTGCCATCAAGCTCGAAACCTCCCCCAGCGGCAGCTACTACAATGCCAGTCAGGGTGTGTTCGTCACCACAACGATTGACGTGTCGGCAACGGCGGTCAACGTTGCGGCCGTCACCCAAACACCGACGCAGCAGATAACGCTCTTGATAGTGGTTTGCTCGCTCGGGTTGTTGACAGGGGTTATGTGGAAGGCGAAACGTCCGCGCAGCTTGCCCGCTTAATGCCGAAGCATGCAGCTATCGCTACAGCCGAAATACATCCGTACTCCACAGCTCTTTCACCATGTTCACACGGCGCGTTTCGAGCGTGGTGAGCAACGCCTGCGTCCTGCTCAATTCGTCGCGTAGCAGATAGATTTTGTCGCGTACCTGCTGGTTCAGCGTCTCGATTGGGCTCGGATCGACACGTGGCGCGGGTTGGGCATCGGCATGGTGTTGTATATCTTCAAAAAAGGCGATCCGCTGTGCGACGACTGGTTCGCCGTCAAATTGGCGGTCTACGTCCCACAGTTCGCGGTTAAACCAACTGAGGCGTGTTTCGGCTGATTCGACCAATCCCGCAATCTTGTCAATCTCACGCCCCAGTCGATAGTCATTGGGCGCACGCCAAACAACCCAAACCTGATCGAGCAGTTCGCGCAGCACAAACGCCGCCTTTTCCCCAAAGACAATCGCCTCATCCAATTCGGCAATGTGTTCCTGTGCATCAGCAATCGTCGCCAATAGCTCACGAAAATCATCCAGATCGACGGGGCTAAAGACGCTGCGAAAATTTTCGCTCCACTCTGCTAGCAGGGCAGCCTGTTCATCGCGCAATGCCTCCAGTTCACTGTCGCTATCGACAAGATCTACGAGTCGATTTTCATATTCGGCTATGCGATTGTCGATGAATTGAATTTCGGCCGATTCCCGCTGAATGTCACGCACCAGCTTCTCAATCATCGCACGTCCATGTCGCACCTTTTCCAACCAGCTAGAATCAGTTGTCGAACCATGCCGCAACGCCGTTGCCTGAGCGCGCAGCCGCGTCACACGCTCATTCTTACGTGCCACATCACGCGCCAGCGCAATCCGCTGGGTATCCGCCCGTTCGATCTCGTCAAGCAGACGATCCCGCTCCTGTAATTCGCGCTGCACACGCACCAAATCTCGATTGATTGCGTTAAATCTTGCTCTCATGCGGTGAGTATAAAACAGTCACATTGCGTTGACAATCTGCCTAAACCGTACAAAAGTAGCTGCGCATTCGATGTGAAATGAGTGTCATGCATAGCGAACGCTCCCGCAAATTAGGAGGCGAGATAGTCGTGAACAAGCTTTGTGAGCTGAAGCGGATCTTGTGGAAGCGGTGTTGCGACGCGCACCCCTTCTGTGACGAGTTCATCACGCAATTTTTCGGCCGATTCTCGATCAGTCGCCTCCATTGAATTGACCAGACACGCTTCCACAATCGCCAGCGCAGTGGCGGCATCTCCGCGCCTTGCAATCTCACGCGCCACGTCTGGCAACAGATTGACGGCTAACCAGCCCAGTTGTGTTTCGAGCAGCATATTGATGACCGTTTGAAATTGGGCGAGCGCGCTGGGGTCATTTTCGGCCGAACTGACACACCCCAAAAAGTGCCGCGACAGAATCAGCCCAAACTGGTTATTTGTCTGTTCGTTGATCTGCATGGCGCGTTGATGATAGGCGCGGGCTACGCGCCAGCGTTCCTGCCTGCGGGCAATTTCGCCTAAGCTGGTGACGGCCAACGCGATCCCGCCTGACTCACCAAACTGCTCAAATAGGTCGAGCGCACGCTGGCTTTTTTGGCTAGCCAAGATGAGATCGCCCATTCGCTCTGCCGCAACGCCTGCATTCAGCGATGCAGACGCAACACCCGCTAGGTTGCCCATTTGTTCATGCAACGTCTCACTCTCCTGCAACAGGCGCAGTGCATCCATATAGTCACCCGCGCCGATGTATGACATGGCGCGATAGCTAAGCGGGTAGGCACGGTCACGCGGATGGATGAGCAGTTCGAGCGCACGGTCGATCGCAGCAAGCGCAAATTTACCGTTGCCACGTCGACTCTCGACCAGATATTGGCGAGCAAGCGCAAGCCCTTCTCCACGTGCGTCATCCCGTGCGTTAAAGTGGGCAACGGCGGCGGCAACGTGCGTGCTGGCTTCGTCGAGCTGATGGAGTGATTGATGTGCGGAGGCGAGATTGGTTAGTGCATAACCGTAGTTAGCAGCATCGTCGACGAGCAGCGCCACGGCTGATTGAATGACTGGCAGCGTTTCATTTGTTTTGCCCTGTCGCGCCAAGAATTGACTGTGCCACATCCGCACTCGTCCCAACCCTTCCCCCTGTGCCAGCGCAAATAGTCGTTCCCCTTCCTCAAACCAGCCATGCAATACCCAATAGCTGCCAAACGCGGTCGCAGCGTTTTCAAGTGCGACGGCTAAATTGGTGCTGGCGGCGTGATGCCATGCGCTGCGCAGATTATCCGTTTCGGCCGAAATCTGCCCCAACCCCATCAAATCATCCCCTCGCACAATCATCCCTTCCCGCTCCGCAATCCATCCCAAATAGTAATCAGCAAAGGCAGTTGTCAACCGGTCTACGACAGCAGTTGGCAATTTGGGCGTGGCAAATTGACGAATCATCTCATGTAGATCAAACCGGTCGCCGTGACGCTGGACAAGCGACTTTTCGACGAGCGCAAAGAGCGTTTGGCGCGTGCAGGTGGTGATTTTTTGGGCGGCATCGGCCGAAAACCCGCCGCGAAAAATCGTCAGTTTTGCCAATACATCCCGCTCTGCATCCGATAACAGCTGCCACGAATAATCAAACACCGCTTGCAGACTGCGCTGACGCGGCGGCAAATTGGTGTAAGGCGTTTCTAGCTGCACCAGCTCATTGACAATCTCACGGCATGACATCATCCCCGTCCAAGCCGCCGCCAGTTCAATTCCCAACGGTAGCCCCTCCAACCGCTGGCAAATCTCACCAACCGCAGCGTGCTGTGCCGTCAACGAGAAGCTGCGGTCCTGCTGTTGCGCCCGTTGCTCAAACAGTCGCGCTGCCATGTTATCCGCCAGCTCAAACGGCAATCCGTCCAGCCGCACAACCCACTCTTCATAGAGCTTGAGCCGTTCGCGCGACGTGACCAGCAGTTTGATCTGCGGACAATGTTGCAACAGCTCGCTCAACAGCCGTGCCTCCCCCACCAACTGCTCAAAATTATCCAGCACAAACAGCCCATCTTTCTCGCGCAGATAGGTGAATAGCTGTTCCTCACGTGACTTTTTGTCAGACAGTTTCAAATCTAACGTCTGCACAAACGTATTGACAATTCCCTCGCGCGAACGCACGTTCGCGAGCGGAACAAACCAGCAGGTACTTAATTGCTCAGCGCGCATCGCCTCAATTGCCAAGCGCGTTTTTCCCACTCCGCCCATTCCCACCAACGTCAACAGCCGACAGTTGCCCTGCTCCAACGTCTCCACAATCTCCGCGATCTCTCGCGCCCGCCCATGAAACGAAGAGGCAATTGCAGGAAAGTTGTATCGTTTGTTCCTGTTCTCTGTGCGCGAGGTCGCGTCGGAGAATGCAGTTTCCATTTGCGCAGAGAACGCCGGTGTTTGCTTCATGCGCGCCACCAACGCCAAAGTCGCCGCCGAAGGTGCAACCCCCAACTCATCGGACAGCAATTGCCGCAACTGTTCAAACTGTGTCAACGCGGCCACACGATTGCCATTTTGTGCCAACAGTTCGATCAGCTTGCGATGTCCAACCTCGCGCAAATCGTCTAGCTCAATCAGGCGACGGGCTTGCGCGATGGCGGCGGGAAAATCGGCCGAATCTCCCAACATCTCAACCAGCCGCAGCGTCCCGTCATACATCATTTGGCGCAGCCGTTCGCGCTGCAAAATGACCCACTCTTCAAACAAGGGCGCATCGGGAGGATTAAAGCCGAGCAGGAAGTCACCGCGATAGAGGGCGAGGGTGTTTTGGAGGGTTTTGAGGTCGGTGCTGGTGTGGTGTTTTTGGAAATCGGCCGAATCGCACCAATATCCCGCATTCAACGTCACGTGGCTGCGCGTCGCCGTCACAAAATCGCCCACTTCCCCACGCAAGCGTGCCAACGCCGTGCGCAAATTGACCCGCGCCTTCGCTTGCGGCATATCGCTCCATAACAGTCCTGCTAGCAGATCACGTGGCTGCGTCTCCCCTTCAACGGCGAGATAGTATTGCAACGCTTGCGACTTTTGCAGCAACGACTCATGCAGCGGCTTGTCATTAAAGTGGAAGTTTGGCTGCCCAAGCAGCGCGATTCGCAGTTGATTCATGGCGGATTCGCATATCGTTCGCGTTCAATACACGATGCTATTTTACACTGGCATTATAGACGAAATTTCGCTGGGAGCGCGACCCGCATGGTTGCCCATCACGCGGGTCACACTCCGAAAACAAGATGAGAAGAGCAGTTTATTTACTACGAATTTGGCGCGAGGGTGACAACGAGCCACTGCGAATCACGCTGGAAGACCCGCATACACGGGAACGTCAGGCGTTTGCAACATTGGCCGCAATGACACAGTTTTTGAGCAAATCACAGAGTAAGACGCCGGAAAAACGTGATGGTGCAAAGGGTGTTGTTGCGTTCCATTAATGAAACGAGCCTGCTATTTCAAGTGGTTTAAGTTCCATCGTTAGTCATCCTACACTGGAGAAAACAATATGTTAAGCAATCGGATTTTATTGTCCTTGGCCTTAATTATGATCGTCACGGGAATCTTGCAACTTACACAGCAAACGCACGCGCAGAGTGGGTTTCCCTGTCCAGCGGATGAGTATGAAGATAACGACGACTTTAGTGAGCCACTCCCAGTCTTGGTCGCTAACCCGTTGCGGCCTCAAAACCTGACACGCTGTGCGGGCGACGATGATGTCTTCCGCATATTTGTTCCAGAGGGATTTTCACTCGACGTTCAACTCAGTTTCTCTCACGCTGAAGGTAATTTGGATTTGGTCGTCTACGATGCTGATGTTAGTTCTGTTGGTGACAGCAGCACCATAACAAACAACGAGCGGGTTATCACGCCACCGGCCAGTCAAGATGCGTTGTACTATATCTATATTTTTTCTCCTGATGCAAACGCAGAAGTCACATACACGCTCACTCTCCACCTATTCTGTGATGGCTGCGTCATCTTTCAGGGTCAGCTTTTGGATGAGGGGCAACCTGTGAACGGGTCGGTAAAGGTACACGTCGAATTTACCAAATCATATTCAGGCACCAATATAATACACAGCACCGACCCGTCTGGGACTGCTTTGGATGTTGAAGTCATTGATGGGTTATTCACAGTTCCGATCAATCTCGATGGCATCGACAGACTTGGCTATGCCCGACAGTACTATGCACAATTCACAATCAATGGTCGCACATTGAGGCCGCCCATTCCAATTGAGCCCGTCCCCCAGGCATATGGTATTGCCGCTGGTTCAACCGTCGATATTAATGGGTTGGGAACAAATTTAGATCATCTGCTAGAACTGCGTTCATCCGCACCATCAACAGTCTCTGGACTATTTATCAATGATGTTGCCGGCAATGCCATTTTAATTCGTAACGTAGTCAGAAATGGGATTGATATCGATGTCGAACGTTATGGTGTGGTCAGCCGAACCAGCTCCACCTCAGTACCCGCGGGCTTTTTTGACAATACATCTTCCAATAGCGAGGCAGTCGGGCTTTATTCATCTGGTGGAGGAGATGAAGCGGCAGATATTGTGCTTGGGGGCATAGGTAGCGATGGTGGTGCAACGGATGATGGAATTTTATCTTCAGAACCAAGCGTTCCCAACAGCGACCTTGTTCTGCGTAGCTATGACAGTGTCTTCGTTGATTTGGATGAGGATGCGACCAATACAAACGCCGTTTTTAGAGTTCGCAACGATGTTAACGCAACGATTTTTGAAGTTTCTGAAAACGGGTCGCGTAGTTCAGGCAATGTCATTATTTCGGCCGAAACCACCCAATCCGCGCCAGTCGAAATGTACGCCGTTGCTAGTCCAGAAAATTGGTTTGAGGATTTTGGCTCGTCCAGTCTGATTGACGGGCACGCAACGGTGATGATTGATCTTCTGTTTGCCGAAACGGTCAATATGACCGAGAGCTACCACGTTTATTTGACACCATTAGGAGATTGCCCGCTTTTTGTTGCGGAAAAATCAGCAACAAGCTTTACCGTTCAGGCTATGGGGGGTGCTGATTGCACCATTCAATTTGACTATCGCCTGACCGCCAAACGGGCAGGGTATACAACACAGCGAATGGAGACAGTGACAGAAGCTGGCGGTGAAGAATAGATAGATTATGGAGAGCAAAAGATGCGAAATTTAATGGTTGGGCTCACGTTATTGCTAATTTTCTATGGCGTGTCTCGTGCAGAAGCGCAAAGTGGCGCGGGATATGAACTACGCAATGTTGCGATTACTGCTGGAGGGGGTAATGCAATCAAGGGCGATGAGCTTGAACTAAGCGCTATTTCCGTTGGGCAGACGGTTGCTGGGTCAACAACTGGCGACGACTATACGTTACGACTGGGATTATGGGAGCCACAGACTGTCTCGCCACCCACAGCAGTGACGTTAACTCAGCAGACGAATCGGCCGATTTTGTTCCCGCCGATTGTTCTCATCATCGCTGGCCTTACACTGCTTCTCATCGTTGTAATGAGATTACGATCAACTGATGAATTTGGTTGGTCGCGAGGAGCAACAGAATGAAACGACCAATGTTCATTTTCAACATTCCATTGCTATTTCTTTTTGCAATTCTTTTACATGGACTGACGGTTTCGGCCGAAACCCAAGCTGGCAACGTCGGCATCAACGGCAAAGTGTGTGCCTACTCCACAGTTGCCAGCGCGATTGCGGCTGCATCAAACGGCGCAACCATCTACATCATGCCCAGCGTTCGCACTGAATTCATCGGCACAATTGACAAATCTTTAACCTTTGTGCCAGCCAGAGCAGGCAGCGATTGTCAATTTGAAAATACTGGTGCAGATAGCCAGACAGTCATCTTTCAGGCCAACGGGTTTAGCCAGGGGGCGACAGGTGGTCTTGTGCATGTGATGAACAGCGCGACTGTCACCTTTCGTCACATGAGCTTCCGTGATGCGTTGGCGACCAACGGCGGCGTGATGGCTGTCACTGACGGTGCGCGTGTTTTTCTTGACGATGCAGATGTGTACGACGGACTGGCATCATCCAACGGAGGCGGCATTTATGTGTTGGATGGCGTTCTCGTTCTTAGCAATGGTTCAACCGTGCGCCAGAATTCGACAGAGTTTGGTAGCGGCGGGGGTATCGCCGTCTACAACGGGGTACTGACCATCAACGATGGCTCTATTGGCGGCACAGTCGCGTGGGAGAACTATGCTAAAAATGACGGAGGCGGCATTTACGCCAACAACAGCACGTTGACATTAAGGGGTGCAAACTCAATTATCGGGTTCAACTCGGCAGATCATAACGGTGGCGGCATCGGCGCAATCGCATCGACCGTCAACATCACCGATTTAGACATCAACACCAATACGGCGTATGCCAACGGCGGCGGCATCTACATTGAAGATTCAGACAGCACGTTGACCGTGACCAATGCAAAAGTCCGCAACAATTCAACGACGAACAGCATAACCAATCAGGGCGGCGGCGGTATCTGGGCCAATTCAGGCGTGACGGGCGTGATCGACAATACGCTGATTGAGAGCAATGATTCTGATAATCTAGGCGGTGGTGTTGGCTGGCGCTCCAGCGGGTCGCTCGATGTGATCAATAATTCGCAAATTTTTGGCAATTCGGCCGATGCCAGCGGTGGCGGTCTCTACGTCGTCACAAGCGTGGATTTGACCATCACCGATAGCGAACTCACCAGCAACTCGACTGGGCATAGCGGCGGCGCGTTCTATCTACTGGGCGGATCGTTGTTGATGGACAATGCGGAGATGTTCAACAACGTCGGCGACTGGGGCGGGGCAATGCGTTTTGCATTTGTCGATGACATCGACATCAGCAACAGTTTTATCAGCGGTAACAGTGCGATTGAAAATGGGGGCGCAATCTATGCCGACGATGTGCAGATGGTGATGACCGACACAATCTTTACGCTTAATCAAGCGGGGCCCAATGGTGGCACGGTCTGGTTTGGCGACCCCGACAGCACATGGCAGGGAACAGGCGTGACCATTTCGGGCAGCGAGACGACAACCAGTTCAACCAATCAAGGCGGGGGCTGCATCTACATTGAAGATGCGCTCTGGGTCAACTTTGAAACATTCCATGCAGACAGTTGCGATTCGCAAAATTTAGGCGGTGGCTTTTTCATCGAAAATGGTGCGCCCGTCTCTATCACAAATGGTTTCATCGGCTACAGCACGGGAACGAGCGGTGGCGGCTTCTACATCGTCCACGCCGATGTGACGCTCGACAATGTGGAGATCGCCAACAACGAGGCGCGTTCGCACAATGGGGCAGGCATCTACTCATTTGGTGTTCCGTCCGATTTGATCATCCGCAATAGTCGCATTCGCGATAACACGGCCAACATTCACGGGGGTGGTGTCTACGCAGCCTATGGCAAATCGCTCGTTGAAAATACGTTGATCTACGACAACCATGCGGAAAATAGTGGCGGCGGCATTTATGCGACACAGGGGGAGTTTACGATTCGCAGCCTCTTTGCCAATGAGCAAGCGGGCGGGTGTGATCCATCGGCGTTGGCGGCCAATGTTTATTGTACGGAGGTGAGGGGGAATTCGGCCGATAAAGGCGGCGGTATCGCAGTTGTCGGTGATTTTTCACCTCCAACGACGTATGACACGGACTTTTCGGCCGATGCCATCGCCATCCTTGAAAATAGCGCGACCACCAACGGCTCTGCATTCTTCACCGACCAACTCGAAACAGCCAGTATCCTCGCCAACGTCATCGTGCGTGGCAACACGGAGAATTACGCTGTCCACCAAGATGGTCCCACCGACCTCACCATCGCAAATAGCTCACTCGTTGGCAACCCCGTGCGTCCGCTACACACCGAAAGCGTCTCCTCCACTCTCACAATGACCAACACGATCATCTGGGAAAACATCGGTGGCCCCTATGTGCGCTTTGGTGCGAACTTCACCCGTTCCTGCAATGATTCACAAGGACAGGCCAGTGGCAGTCAGTCGATGGGCAGCATCAATCAAGACCCGATCTTTGTCTCAACTGCGCGAGGTGACTATCGCCTACACGCCAGTTCACCCGCGATCAACGCCTGTAACAATGGCATGGAGCGGGATGCCGACGGCTTCGTACGTGCTGTGGGAGGGAGCTATGACATGGGCGCGTTTGAGCAGGATGGGGTGCTTGTGCCAACGGCAGTGACAGTCAGTTTGCAGGAGACAATGCGCAGTGAACTGTCACGCGGCCTCATTATTGCATTCCTTTTCATGTTCGTTCCCACGCTCCGCGTCTTGCATTATCGAGAAAACGACTCCATTTAGACCCAAATTTTCAGGATAGCGTGTTTCGGGAATTGCGATTCCCGAAACATGCCGCGCCTGTACAAATACCAAACAAGGAGACACAACCATGACCAAACGTAATTTGATAACGCTACTCGCGCTTTTTCTGCTGCTTTGTACACTCGCGATGAGGCAGGGGTCGGTTTCGGCCGAAATCCCCTCCCGCACACCCGTCACCTACGACCCCGTTCGTCATGAAGCGAACTGGATCGAAGTCAAGTTTATCGACGGTCTCGACATCCGCTTGCGCGCTGGCGAACTGGTGAGCATCAGCCGCGACGCAACTTTTGCACAACCCGCCGTCGCCAACGTGTTAGAGAGTGTCAGCGCGGGTGAGTGGCAACGCACGCACACCGTCAGCGAAGACGATCTCGACCAAATGCGGGCTGAGGGGATGAGCCTCAGCCGCTCCCAACTGCCCGACCTCAACCTTTACTTCCGCTTGCGGCTGCCCGATGGCATGTCCCCCGCCGCCGCCATCGCCCAGTTTGCAACGCTCGATATCGTGGAGCATGTCACACCCATTCATAAGCCGACAGCTCTCCCGCTGCCGCCCGACATGGAGCAGCCCAACGATGACAACCCGATCGGCTCTGGCAACATTCCGATGTATCAACAATATCTCGACTCCGCACCCGAAGGGATCGATGCTGAATTTGCATGGGAAGCTGGCGCAGTGGGCAAGGGGTCGGGTGTCACCATTTGCGATGTCGAATACACCTTTGACCCGCATGGCGAACTGCCTGCCGTGTCACACATCAACGGGATTCCCTATCTTGAAGACGGCAATCATGCGACGGCCGTGTTAGGCGTGATGGGTGCGCCTGACAACGGCTGGGGTGTGACTGGCATCGCGCACGCGGCCGACTTCCGCTTTGCGACATCCTACCCCGCGCTGTTCGACATTTTTGGCTTCAAACAGCCGGGAACGCTCAACGTAGCGGCAGCGATCACGGCGTGCGCCAATGCGCTCGACCCCGGTGATGTCATCATCATCGAAGCGCAGACGGGCGGCCCCGAAGGGGATTGCCTCGACCCCAACGACCAAACGGGCTGTATGCCTGTCGAGTGGGAAATTGCCAACTACGATGCGATTAAGAGTGCCGTCGCACAAGGGATCGTCGTCATTGAAGCGGCGGGCAACGGCAATGTCGATTTTGATAGCGCAACGTATGATGTGGGACATCGGCCGTTTGCCGCTGCAAATGATTCTGGCGCGATTTTAGTCGGCGCGGCTATCTCCTCCTTCAAAACGACCCTCACGCCACGTCAACGCGCCTTCTTCTCCAACCATGGCGACACGGTTGACCTCTATGCGTGGGGGATGGACATTGTCACGTTGGGATATGGCGGCCTCTATCTCGCAGACGGCCCCCTCCATCTTTACACGCAGTTTGGCGGCACGTCGGGTGCGTCTCCGATTGTCGCCGCCTCTGCCGCCATCGTGCAGAGCATGTATCACAACGCCAATGGCAACTATGCGACCCCCGCACAGGTCAAGTCAATTTTACAGTCAACTGGAACCGCGCAGGAAAACGAGACCGACGACAACATCGGAGTTATGCCCAATCTCGCAGCCGCGATCAACCAGATCAATGGTGTCACCACCTTGCCCGCGCCCATCATCTCACCGGGTAGCGGCAACTATGCGATGCCGTTGGAAATCGACATCGACTACGGCGACACGCCACCCGCCAACAGCAACAATCAGATGCGCTACACGCTCGACGGCTCCGAGCCAACCGAAGATTCGTACATCATCATTCCAGAGTTTGACGAGACGTTGACGCTGGCGTATGGCGTGACGCTCAAGGCGAAGGCATGGCGTTACATTCCAGCCACCAACACCTATCTCGAAAGTGAAACGGCTACCGTCACACTCAATTCAACGACACCGCAGGTCGCCACACCGCAATTTTCGACGGGTGCGGGAACGTATGAAGCGCCCTACCAAGTGGTCATCACCAGCAATACGCCGGGTGCGACCATCAAGTATCGCACCGATGGCAAAACGATTGGCTTTTTCCGACCGGGACAAACGTACACGGGGCCGATTACGCTACAACCGGGAACATATAAAATTTCGGCCGTCGCGTACAAAGATGGTTTTTATAAGAGTGAGCAGGTGAAATCGGCCGAATTTGAAGTCGTTCCCCTCACCCTACCGGCACCGACGTTCTATCCAGACGGGGGACAATTCCAAACCAGCGCAACCGTCCATATCAATTCAACCGTTCAAGGCGCAACGATTCGCTACACAACCGATGGCTCGACGCCTACCGCCACATCACAAATATTTAGCGAACCCATCGTGTTGAACGCAAGCGCAACGGTGCGAGCGCGGGTCTTCTTAAACGGCTACACCACAAGCGCAACCGCCAGCGCAACGTATACGGTCGTCCCACAGGCGGCTGCCCCGACGATTGCGCCAGCCGATGGCACAGAAGCGTACGACTTCATCAACATTACGATGTCCACGACCACGCCGGGCGCAACCATCCGCTACACGACTAATGGCGCACTGCCCCAACCTCACTCCTCCGCCTATAACGGTCAGTTCTCGTTGGGTATCGGTCAGCACACCGTCAAGGCGCGTGCGTTTATCGACGGCGCAGATGCGAGCGACGTAACCACCGTCAACTACACCGTTTACGACCTCGACAGCATCATCGATCCACCCAACATTACGCCAGCGGGGGGCAACCACAATGGCCCGATTACCGTCTCGATGCAGTCAGATACGGAAGATGTGTTCATCTTCTACACGCTTGACGGCACAGACCCACAATCTTCATCAAGCGTACAGCCTTACAACGGCCCGTTCCAACTACACGGCGACGAAACGTACTATGTGCGAGCGCGTGCCTACAAATCAGGCATTGGCAACAGCAACATGACATCGGCAACCCTCGTCGTCGTCAATCCGACGCTGGGTCAAGTTGAGATCCCGACCCTCTCGCCAGCCAGCGGAACGTACAACAACAGCATTACCGTGCGCGTCACCGCACCTGACCACCAGCCACCGTTCCGCATCCGTCGCCTATTCGTGACCCGCGACGGCACAACGCCCGTCGTTGATTTCTCACCTTCTGGCGGTGGCAAGAGCAATCCGTATAGCTTTAGCCTTTCTAAACCAGAAACGGTGCAGGCGATTTCAGCGCAGTCGGGCTGGTTTGACAGCGATGTGGCGTTGGCACAATACGCCTTCCAATGCGGCACACCATCTATTACGGCGGGCGGAACTTTTACTGATTCGGCCGATATTTCCATCTCCACCGTGACGACTGGTGCCACCATTCGCTATACAACCGACGGCAGCGAACCAGATGTAAATAGCACGCAATACAGCGGGCCGTTTACGCTCGGGGTTGGCGAATATATCGTCAATGCAGTCTGTTTCCGCAATAACTTCACGCCCAGCGAGACGGCGACGAGCGCGTTCATCGTCAATCCGACACCCATCCCGCCCACCATCGACGACCAGCCACGCAGCGGCAACATGACGATCAACAAATGTGAGGCGGCGACGTTTAGCGTCAGCGCATCTGGCACAGCACCGTTTAGCTATCAGTGGTACAAAGACGGTGTGCGCGTCGCGGGGGAAACGGAGCCAGAATTGGTGATCGCTGTCGCGCAGCTTGGCGATGCGGGTGACTACACGGCAACCATCGAAAATGCGGGGGGTAGTGTGACCAGTCAGGCGGCGACGTTGACGGTCATCGACAATGGGGCGCAGTGTGAGAGTGTCCCGACGGCGGTTAATTTCAGTGAACAGGCGACTGATGTCCCGGCAGTGAACAGTATGCGGCAAGCGGTGTTGCTGTTGGGAATGGCGTTTATCGGATTGCTATGTTTGACGTGCAGATTGCGTGACACGCGCAAATTCTAAGGGTCATTCGTTAATGGCAAAGAGACTTATCGCCTACGGCGGCTCGTAAAATTCTATTCGTGGATATTGGGGTGCAATGCATCCCAATATCTGCGTCTACCAAGTCTCGTTAGCGTTCTGAACATTTCGGCCGAAACAGCTTTTGATGGTCAGACTTTCGGCACATTCCCCTTGCATTCTCCCCCTTTCTCCCAGACAATCGCAACATGAAAAAAGCGATCCCCCTCCTCATTGTATTCATCACCCTATTACTCTTGATTCCGACATCACAAGCGGCGCAGACTCGGCCGGGAATATGGCCGAATTTCAAAACCCCCACCCCCTATCTTGAGCAATATCAACTGATCGCCTATTATGGCAGTCCGCTCGGTCCCGGCTTGGGCATTCTCGGCAACGCGCCGCGCCACACGACGACACGCTGGCTCAAAAATCTCGTCTCCAAATACCAGCCGCTCGATGACCGCCATTCGATGTGTACATGGCACATGATTACGACCGTCGCTAACCAATATCCACCCAAATACAATCATCATCTTGAGTTGGAGGAGATTCAGGCATGGGTCGATGTCGCGGACGATTACGAGTGCGCGATTATCATGGATATTCAGGCAGGGCGGGCGACAACGGAAGAGGAGTTTCGGCGCGTCGCACACTTCTTGCAACATCCACATGTCCACCTCGCATGGGACCCCGAATTTGATATGAACGGCAATCAGGTTCCGGGTCAGCAAGTGGGGCAGACAACCGCCGTCGATGTCAACTGGATTCAGGTTGAATTACAAAAAATCGCCTATCAAACGGGCATCAACAAGGTACTGATTTTGCATCAGTTCAAAGACTCGATGCTGCCAGACAAGCACAAATATATCGACTATCCAAACGTCGAAATGGTCATCGACAGCGACGGCACGTTCAACACCGACATCAAGCTGTACAACTATGACAAGTACAGCAATGAGCCGGGATTTGAATGGGGTGGTTTGAAATACTTCTACCATTACGATGATCGCATCCCCACGCCACGTCAGACGATGACGCTCGAACCCGCGCCGTCGGTGATTATTTACCAATAACAACCGCATCAATCCCAACGCGACAAAATTAGATTGGCTATAATGCACCCTCAAAAATTTTGAGGAGTGTATGAATCGCAAAACATTTGTCGTCATCACAATTGCGCTGTTTATCGTCGTTTGGGCCGTGTTGCGTCGCCCATTGGAGCAACCACAGGCTGCCACTGCGAAGGGGCGCGTCATTGCGGCGCAGATGCAGTCGATCACATCGGTCGATCAAATCCTCTGGAATCTTGCCCTAAATGATTCCGTCGTCGGCGCATTTATGGCGGACAAAGAGCTTGATCTATTGCGCGTGATTCCGTTAAAGACGGGGGAAGCGGCGGCATTTGCGGGATGCGCGAGTGGGGAATGTTCGCTGTTGCGCTTCTATAACTACACCGATGGCGGCACGATTGAGACGGTGTTTAATAGTGCTTCCAAGCAGTTTGTGCAGACGTGGCAAGATTTAGATAATCGGCCGAATCCCTCCTTTTACCTCACCAAAAAAGTGGTTGACATCGCGGCGGTCGATCAGCGCGTCATCGACGTCTTGGGCGACATTCGCCAAGCAGAAACGGCGATGATCCCGATGTCCACATGGCTGAACGATAACGACTGCAACAACGATTGGTGCGTCGATTTGACCTTCCACGACCCTAGCGAGAGCGGCAAAATTTTCCACATCGTCGTCAACATGCACGATCAAAATGTGTCGCGCACCTTTTTCACACGTGGGCGCGATGACCGCTTTTATCAAGAGGCGGATGGCCTTGACGAAGATGCGCCACGCTACACCGATGGGTGTCACGAAGATCATGGCTGGAGCGTTTGCTGGGAGATGACGGCCGATGATGGCGTGAACTTCGTCAATGCTCGCTTTGAAGACGAGCTTATTTTCACCACGGCAAAAATTGGACAGGTTGAGGCTTATTACCCTTCATGGCCGGGTGGCTATCGGGACGAAATCGGCTTCGCCTCCACTGTACCGCCCAAGTTTGATACACGCCTGATTGAAATGGAGGATGCATTTCAAATCCGCCAGCTTTTCACCGAGCCATTCGACTGGCCGAACTGCATCTGCTGTTATCGCTATGTGCAGGTGATGACGTTTGGCGCAGATGGTAGCTTTGAGCCAGATTTTGTCTCAGAGGGGCCGGGCTGCGATGAACTTTCAGAATATCGTCCGTTCTGGCGATTCAATTTAGCGATGAATGGGGATGAAAACGAGTCACTCTACTATTGGGATGAGCGGCAGTGGACAGAAGCAACAACGGAACTCGACCTGTCACTATACGAAACAGGCATCAACGGGGAACGGCTGATCACGCTGGCGGGAGATGCTACCTACCGCTGGATTCCTGAACGCAGCGATCCGCTTGGACTGGACGAAGGGCGGCTGTTTATCGTGGAAAGCAACGGGGATGACCCCATCGTTCCCGGGCCAGCGGACACGTATGATCCACCGTTGGCGTTGGTGTCGGGTGAAGATTTGACTGATGCGGAGTCTGATTTAGTTGTGTGGTATGTGCCAATTTTGAAGACAAAGCGAGGTGGCCCTTGGTGGTGTCAGCCCGATCCTGAACCGCTGGTGTCGCCGTGTTCAGTGGGAATGCGCGTTGTGCGGTCGAGCAAGTTGGTGGAGCAGCCGAGCGAAGAAGAGTTAGCACAGCTAGAGGCAGATCGGCCGACACCCATCCCGCCACAAATCACCCCCACCCCAAGTCTCGACGAAGATGGCAATGAAATCGCGGCGGTTGCAACGTTGCGGCCGACGCCGCGTGCGATTACAGGGGCAATCGCGGAGGATATTATCCTCAATTCAGGTTGCGGCGCGTGTCATGTGATTGGGGAGTTAGGAGAAGAGGGCAAGGTGGGGCCGAGCTTGTCAAACATTGGGAACGTGGCGCATGATCGGGTGCCGGGACAATCGGCCGAAATCTACCTCCGCAACTCCATCCTCTATCCCAACATCTACCTCGCCCCAGACTGCCCCAACGGTGAATGTCAACCCAACGTCATGCCCGGCACCTACTATTTGCAGCTCACAGATGGACAAGTCGATACGCTTGTCGATTATATGTTGACGTTGCAAGATGAGGGGCCGAGCGAAATTGGCGCGTTACCGGGGGGAACAGAGGGCGCAGAAGCAGATATGGGGCAAACGGCTGTGCCTACGCAAAATGGTTTGAACGACACGCCAATGATGTTAATTTCACTGGTTGCGCTTGCAGTGGGGGTTATGGTTTTGATTATTTATCTGTTGGTGGCACGCAAAAGGGGGAAAAATGACGGTTCAGAATCCGCATGATCATTTTTTTCGGGATAGCTTCTCGCGTCCCGAAATCATCCGTGACTTTATTCAAGAATATCTGCCTATTGAGTTGCTTGCTGACATTGAGCTAGACACGCTGAATCTCGAAGACGGCTCGTTTGTCGATGAGGAAATGCAAACGCATCATTCCGATATGCTTTACAGCTTTCAGCGCACGGACAGTGAAACTAGCTACATCTATCTGTTATTTGAACACAAAAGCTACCCTGATTCCGAAGTTGCATTACAACTGCTGCGCTATATGGTACGGATTTGGTCACAAGTTCCCCGCGAAAATGGTAAATTGCGTCCTATCGTTCCGCTTGTAATCTACCATGGCGAACGTCGTTGGCAAATCGCATCCGACTTTCACTCAATGCTAAATTTGCCAGAAGCATGGAAACCGCACACACCTCAATTTGATTATCTTCTTTACGACTTTTCTCACCGCTCCGATGCTGCGATTCGCGGCGAAATTTGGTTGCGCGTCTGCTTGATGGTATTGCGCACGATTTTCGATCCAACTCTGCACGATCAGTTTCCAGATGTCGTAAAACTGGCGTTTGAGCTATCCAATCAACGACGAGGGGTAGATTACATCCGCACAATTATGTATTATTTTGGTAAGGCTACCGAAAAAGTTACTTATAAGCGCATCAAAGAAGTTGTAGAAGCGCATGAGCAAGGAGCCAACATTATGGCAACAATGGAACAAGAGCTAATGGAAAGGGGATATAAGCGAGGCATCGTGCAAGGCATTGAGCAAGGCATTGAGCGAGGCAAATATGAAAAAGCGATTGAGACAGCGCGAAAACTGCTGGTGTTTCATGACGCCGTAACTGTAAGCGAATTGTTGGGACTATCCTTAGAAGATGTCCTACGTTTAAAGAATGACTGACCAGTTCGAGGAACTATTAGTGGCAGCTTGGCATAAATTGGCTGACGCGAACCTGCAATTGCATTAGTGCCAGACCGACTAGCAATAGGTAGCATCAAAAAACAGTCGAGAAGTCAGATACTGTAATCAGCCACTTCTAAAATTGCCAACTGCTGTTGCAGGAAAATATCCTGCATCCCGTTGACGGCGAGTTCGATAAGCGGGTTGAGTTTGTCATAAGGGATTGGGTTTTGTTCGCCGGTTCCCTGAATCTCGACAATGCCGCCATCGGCCGTCATCACCACATTGAAGTCCGCATCGGCCGAACTGTCCTCTGCATAATCTAAATCCAGTGCGGGCTGCCCCTTGACCAACCCTACACTGATCGCCGCGACCTGATGGCGAAACACCTTTTTGGAAATTTGCCCTTTGGCGATCAGCTTTTGTAGCGCGAGATTGACTGCAACCCATGACCCCGTAATCGCAGCCGTGCGCGTGCCACCGTCCGCCTGAATGACATCACAATCGATCAATAGCTGGCGTGTGCCGAGTCGGCGCAGATTGAGGCTCATGCGCAGGCTACGCCCGATCAGGCGCGAAATCTCCTGCGTGCGACCGCGCGGCCACTTCTGTTCGCGGGCGTGGCGCGTCTCTGTGCTGCGCGGGAGCAGGGCATATTCGGCCGATAACCACCCATGTCCCGCCTTGCTTTGATGCAACCAACGCGGAACCCGCTCATCCACTGAAACATTGCACAACACCTTTGTGTCGCCAAAGCTCACGAGAACAGACCCTTCTGCCCATTTTGTGTAATTCAGTTCAAATGAGATGGGACGCAGCTCGTCCGCTTTTCTGTTGTTCAGTCTGTCCATGGGAAAAGGATTCAACGCAGAGAGCGCGGCGAGCGCAAAGAGGAAGAAGGGAGGGGGAGGTAGATGAAAATAAGAGTGCGATTGAACTTCCATATGGCCCAATCGTTTGCCGTTCACTTGTTTCTATTTCTCTCTTTCTTAAAACTCTGCGCTCTTTGCGCTCTCTGCGGTGTAATTTTTATTCTACAATTCGCGCACAGCGAAAGCCCAGTGTTGCCCGTGCCACCTCTGGCACATACGAGCCACGTCGTGCGACTTCTAAACTTTGCAATGTGTTGTACCACGATCCGCCGCGTAAAACACGTGCGGTTCCCTGTGCGGGGCCAGATGGATTAATTTCGGCCGATTCTGCATAATAATCAGGGTCATACCAATCGAACACCCACTCCATCACGTTGCCACTCATGTTGTAAAGACCAAATGGAGATCGCCCTTCTTCAAAGCTGGTGACGGGAGCCGTGTCGGAAAATTCGTCATTATAGTTTGCATCACGCTCATCGCGGCTACAGTTGACATCGCAGAAGTTGGCGACCGCTTCGGGCATGGCGTTGCCCCATGGATATTTTGTCTTTTCGGCCGCCGCAATCCGAAAACCTGCCGCAAATTCCCACTCCGCTTCCGTCGGTAAACGTCCCCCGCGCCATTCGCAAAACTGTTGGGATTGATTCCAGTTGACAAAAATAACGGGGTAGTCGTCATAATTTTCGTCACCGTAGTAGGCGGGATGATAGGTCGCATTGGGACTTTGGGGCGGTGTACAGATGCCATCGGCGACACAGGTGGCATACTGCGCGTTGGTGACTTCTGTCAGGTCAATAAAATAGGGATCGAGCGTGACGCGGTGCATCGGCTGCATATCGTCATCGTCTTCCTCATCGTTGCCGCCCATTTGGAATACGCCTCCGGGAACAAAAACCATGCTCGCGCCCGTCGATTCGTCGATGATCGGTTCGGGGGTTGCAGTGGGTGGCACAGTCGGCGTTGGCGAGACGGTCGGCGTTGGCGCAATTTCCGTCAGGGCTTGCGCGAGAACGGAGACGGGGGTCGGATCGGCCGAATCGGCCACAGGCGTCTCATCCCCTTCGTCATCAAGATTAAAAACACCCCATCCAGCCCCCAAAAAGAGCAAAATCGCCAAAATGGAGAGCAGGGCATAGATGGTGCGCCGCTCCATGGAACGCCGTCTGCGCTGTTGCAGAAATTGGCGTTGCGGAATTTTGCGCGCGGGCGGAATGATGGTCGGTGGGAGCGGTTCGGGGCTTCCGTTTGGCCGATCTAGCCCCTTTGCCATCTGCCCCAAATTTTCAAATCGTAGTTCTGGCTTCAACGACATCGCCCGCTGTGCCACCATCGACAGATAGGCTGGCACGTTTGGATTGACATCGCGTGCCAGATGCAACTCTTCCAATCCCGCTTGGCGTTTAAGCGCGTCTGTGGGTTCACGATTGGTCAGCAGCGCATATAGCGTCGCGCCAAGGGCATATTGATCGGTCGCAGCCGTCACAGATTTTTGCGACTGTTGTTCGGGTGCCGCGAAGCCGCTTGCCCCTTGCGCGATGCCTAAACCGGGCAAGCCTGAATCGACAAGAATGACGTTGCCATTGGGTCTGACGCGAATGTTGGCTGGCTTTATGTCGAGATGAAGCTGGTTTTTGGCGTGGAGGTATGAAATCGGCCGAATCGCCTCCCCCAACCACTGCGTCACCTTGCTGGCTGGCAATGCACCATATTGTACCTGTAGATCAAGCAGACTGACGCCGTCGATATACTCCCAAACGAGGCAATGTTGCCCCTCATCGAACCGAAAATGATCGAATAGCTTCGGCAACTGCGGATGCTCCAAACGCGATAGCCGCAACGCTTCTTGCTGAATATAGCGTTGTGCTGGCGCGACAATCAGCTTGAGGGCAACATCACGCCCCGCACGCCGATCAAACGCCCGATACGTCGTGCCGTTCGCGCCATTCGCCAGCGGCGTTACGATCCGATACCGTTCTACGAGAAGATCACCACTCATCCACATAATGTCGCATTATAGGCGCAAACATAATATCCGTCCGATACGCTACACCGATTTTCACATCTGCCCGCTATTAACGGTATAATCGTTTTCCCACCCCGAAAGCGCGATTTGTGCATTGGCGGCTGGCACAACATAAATCTTGGAGAGTGTAATGAAACGAATTTGGATTGGACTATTACTGATTGTGTTGCAGTTGAGCGTCACCCCCTCAACCGCAACCACCCCACGCAGCGATCTTTTTGAACGCATGGCGGCAGATATGGCTACGACAACAGAGGCGGAGCCGTTGGCTGAGGAGCCATGTGTAAATGGTGAGGCAGCAGGCTATCCGTGTAATGCGGTTAATTTGATGAGCTTTTTGCCGCTTAGTTCGATTGGTGGGGGCAGTGGTAACGACATTTGGGGTTGGACAGATCCAACAACGGGCAAAGAGTATGCCCTTATGGGTCGCACAAGCGGTACTGCATTTGTAGACGTGACCGATCCAGTCAATCCTGTCTATCTTGGCAACTTGCCCACTCACACCGTCAACTCAAGCTGGCGCGACATCAAAGTTTATGAAGATCATGCATTCATCGTCAGTGAGGCGAATAATCATGGGATGCAGATTTTCGATTTGACACAGCTGCGCGATGTCGCAAATCCCCCTGTTACGTTTAGCAACACGGCACACTACAACGGCTTTGGCAGTTCGCACAACCTTGTAATCAATGAGGATAGCGGAACGGCCTACTCCGTCGGTGACAACACTTGCTCAGGCGGTCTGCACATCGTTAATATCAATAATCCGACTTCGCCAATCTTTGAAAGCTGTTTTTCGGCCGATGGATACACACATGACGCTCAGTGTGTCATTTACGACGGGCCAGACGCAGCATATCAAGGCCGTGAGATTTGCTTCAATTCCAATGAAGACACGTTGACAATTGTCGATGTGACCAACAAGAAAGATCCAGTGCAAATCAGTCGGACGAGTTACACAGGTTCAGCCTATACCCATCAGGGTTGGCTAACCGAAGATCATGCCTACTTCCTGCTTGGTGATGAGTTGGATGAGCAGAGCAGCGGTGACGATACAACCACCTACATCTGGGACGTCAATGATTTGGAAAACCCAATCAATACGAACATCTATGAGAGTGGCAACCCTGCCATCGACCATAACATGTATATCCTTGATGGGTTGGCCTTTCAATCCAACTATACAAGTGGATTAAGAATCCTTTCGACTGCCGGTGTCGCCAATGGGCAGCTTGAAGAGTTGGCGTTCTTTGACGTCTATCCTCAACATGACAACGCGAGTTTCTCGGGAACGTGGAGCAACTATCCCTACTTTGCCAGCGGCAACATCATTGTCAGCAGCATTGATCGCGGTTTATTTGTGCTACGCCCAACGCTTGAGCCCAGCTTCAACTTGCAAGCCACGCCCAGCACGGTCACGCTTTGCACACCAAACAGCACGTCCGTTGACATCTATGCGGGAGCAGTGCTTGGCTTCTCGAGCAACATCGATCTGAGCGTTTCGGGCTTACCGGCCAATGTGACGGGCAGCTTCAGCCCGGCAACGATTACGCCAAACACGAGTTCGACGCTTAATCTCGCAGCGGCAGCGCCCGCAACAGATAGCACAACAGTGACGGTCGAAGGCAATTCAGGCAACATCTCAACGAGCATTGAGTTCACGCTTAATCAACTCGAAACGCCCGCCGCTACGCAGCTATTGTCGCCAGCAGACGGCGCAACAGACCAATCACCCCGCCCTGTTTTGGAGTGGTCATTCATCGACGACGTGACCTACAACCTTGAATACACGGATGACCCAAGTTTCGAGAACGACGTGCAGTCATACATCATCACGGGTGGGAGCTTTCAACCTTATGTGAGCTTAAAGCCGGATACCACCTACTACTGGCGTGTTCGGGCGTACAACGTTTGTGGTGAAAGCGCGAATGCAACAGGGAGCTTTACAACGGCTGCAGAGCCTATCCCAGCGGGCAGCAGCAAGGTTGAACATTCGGCCGATTTTGAAGATGGCCGTAACGGTTGGATCGGTGCAACATGGAACGTCACGACGGCTGCCGCCTATAGCGGCGACTCCTCTTACTTCGCCGCTGGCAGCAGCACAAAAACACAAAAAGTGACCACGTCGCCAACATTTACGCTACCACTTGACATGCGTGACTTGCGTCTCAACTTCTGGCATCGCTACGACTTGCAAACGACTGGCGATGGCTGCATGGATGGGGGCGTGTTGGAGATTTCACTCAACAATGGGTCATGGCAACCGCTAAACAGCGAGCTTTACGGCGATTCGTACACAGGTCCCATTCGTTCTGAAACGAGCTCACTTGCGCTCAACACGGGCGCATGGTGTGGTGACAGTGACGGCTGGCGTAAGGTTTCGGCCGATCTCAACGAGTTCGCGGGGTTCAATGTGCGTTTCCGTTTCCGCCTCGCTAATGATACGGGTGTTGCGTCGGAAGGTTGGTATGTCGATGACATCGAACTCGCCTTCTACACAGGCGAATACAAACTCTATCTCCCAATTACGATTCAAGAATAATGCGGCCAAACTATCCTCCTCGCCTACCCCTTGCCTTTTTGCCAACACCGCTCCACTTGCTAGAGCGGTTGTCGGCGCATCTCAATGGGCCAGAAATCTGGATCAAACGAGATGACATGACGGGGCTTGCCAGCGGTGGCAACAAAACACGCAAGCTAGAATTCCTGCTGGCGGCGGCACAAGCGCAAGGTTGCGACTATGTGATCACCGTCGGCGGCACGCAAAGCAACCACTGTCGGCAAACGGCAGCGGCAGCAGCGCGCTATGGAATGGGATGTGGACTCGTCTTTAGCGGCGAGAAACCAAGCCAAACACAAGGTAATTACCTGCTTGACCAACTGTGTGGGGCGCATCTCTATTGGGCAGGCGAGATGGAACGCGGCGCAATGGCGCAAGAAGTTGCGCGACAGGTGACGGCAATCGGCCGAAAACCGTTCATCATCCCGCTCGGCGGCTCTAACGTCCTTGGGGCGACGAGTTACGTCGCGGCGATGCAAGAGTTGATGCTGCAACTTGAAAAGGAGCGGCTCAACCTCGATTTTATCGTCATCGCCAGCAGCAGCGGCGGCACACAGGCGGGGATGGCGTTAGGCGCACATGTCTATGATTTTCGTGGGCGCATCTTGGGAATAGCAATCGACAGTTCGGCCGAAACGCTAACCGCGCAAGTCGGCGCACTCGCTACCGCTACATCAACCCATCTCGGTCTCGGTTTGCAGCCGATTGCCGACCGTATCGAAGTCAATGATGAGTACAGCGAACCCGGCTATGGGGTTGTCACACAAATCGAGCGTGAGGCGATCCAAATGGTTGCCCAAAAAGAGGGTATTCTGCTCGATCCTGTCTACACAGGTCGCGCGATGGCAGGTCTAATCGACCTCATCCGTTGGGGCGCATTCACCCGCCGTCAGCGAATTCTATTTTGGCACACAGGTGGCCTCCCCGCGCTTTTTGCCTATCCAAACGAGTTGGTGTAAATAGAGCAAGGTCACTCCATTTGTCTTTAGGGCGACTGCAAATGCAGTTTAGCGAACGAAACTTATTATGGGTTTTGAGTGCAATACGCTCAAAACCCATTTTCATTTTGTCACAAGATCGACGTGAGCGGTGTTTAGGAGAGTGAACAGTGCAAAGAAAAAGCATGACCGTTTTCACCAACAGCGCCACTGACACGCCAGCGTTCGATGATCTCTTTCTCGAACACTATGATCGCGTCTATGGAATTCTCTATCGTTTGGTGGGAACCCGTGCGGAGGCGGAGGATCTGGCGCAGGAGGTTTTCCTCAAGCTGCACCAAAAGCCGCCGCGCCACGATGAGAACATAAGCGGCTGGCTCTATCGAGTGGCGACCAACATGGGTTATAACGCCTTGCGCAGTCGCAAACGCCGCTGGTCGTGGCAACGCTGGTTGGTCAAAGATGAGCTGGGAAGTGACCCTGCTGAGACGGTGGTAGAAAACGAAACGGCCGCCGCTGTGCGTGCCGCGCTCGCTAAGTTACCACCTAAACAAGGCCAACTGCTCCTGCTGCGCCAGATGGGTCTCAGCTATGCCGAATTGGCTGAAGCGTGCGACATCAATCCCGCTTCAGTGGGCAAACAGCTATCACGGGCGACCGAAAAATTTCGCGCCCACTATGTTGAATAGGCATTCGCCTGTTCGCCATTACATCATGAATGACGAAACTATCCAACGCGAACTCGATACCCTAGCTGATGGCCTCGCTCCCTCCTCATCTCATGCTGCCCTGCACCGTTTTCACAATGAAACTTTAGAAAAACGGAGGTTCACACAGATGAACACAACTCGTAAAACAATTTTAGGTGGCGTACTTGCCGTTCTATTACTCGTTGTTGGCTTCTCATTTCCAACGACACGCGCCCTAGCGAGTCAATTCTTGGGCATTTTCCGCGTACAAAAATTTGCGCCCGTCTCAGTCTCGCCTGCTCAATTGCAGATGCTTGAAAATCTGGCGATGGATGATGGCCTCTATCCGGGCGAGATCACCTTTGCAGATGATGGCATTGTGGCACAGAGCTTTGACGACTTGGCGACAGCAGCAGCATTTGCCCAAAGCGAAAGCACCTCATTTTATGGCGTTCGCACGCTTGAAAATTCGGCACCATCCGAAATCTACGTCGAAGGGGGTGGCACGGCAACGCTAACCGTCAATCTGGAAGGGGCGCGTGCGCTCTTGGAAGCGATCAATGCCGACCCGAGCGTGTTGCCAGATAGTTTGGATGGGCAAGATGTGACGGCCGATACTGATGTGATAATGGCGCAGATGTGGGACGATGGAACGACGTTGGTGCAGATGCCTAGCCCCGTTTTCAACTATCCGACGGACGTTGACCCTGCGCCAATTGGTCAGGCATTGTTGCAACTCTTAGGGATGGAAGAAGGGGAAGCGATACGCCTTTCAAACAGCATCGACTGGACAAACACGCTGTTGATGCCCATTCCCACTGAGTTTGCGTCTTTCCGCGAAGTGCCCATCGATGGCACAACGGGGTTGTTAATTGAGGCGCTTGAGGGTGGTGAAACGGTGCTGATGTGGCAAAATGGGAATATGGTTTATCTATTGTCACATGAGAGCATGGATGGGGACGCGCTGCTTGGTGAAGCGGACGCCCTCACATGGACATTTTTTGAGTAAGAACCCTAGCCCCCTCTCCCAAAGGTAGAGGGGGGATAAGAAATGCACGCAATTTCAACCCATGATCTCCGCAAGGAGTTCGGCCGAAAAGTTGCCGTCGCTGGCCTCACCTTAAACGTTGATCAAGGTGAGGTCTTTGGCTTTTTAGGGCCAAACGGCGCGGGCAAAACGACTTCGATCAAGATGCTGCTCGACCTGACGCATCGCACTTCGGGTGAGGCCGAGCTATTGGGTAAGCCGATTGGCAACCGTGCGACACGGGCGCATGTTGGTTATCTGCCCGAGCATTTTCGTTTTTACCCATGGCTCAAGGCGGCCGAATTTCTCGACCTGCACGGCAAGCTGTATGGGCTGAGTTCGGCCGAAAGAGCCAAGCGCATCCCGCAACTGCTGACAAAAGTTGGTCTGGGCGACCGCGCAGAGACGACGCTCAAAGCGTTTTCCAAAGGGATGACACAACGAATTGGGCTGGCGCAAGCGTTGATGAACGATCCGAAGCTCGTCATTTTGGATGAGCCGACAAGCGGACTGGACCCAATCGGCCGAAAACTCGTGCGCGACATCATCGGGGATCTGCGCGAGCAAGGGACAACCGTTTTCGTCAACTCCCATCTGCTCAGCGAAATTGAAAAGACATGTGACCGGGTTGCATTTATCCGCGAGGGGCGGGTCTTGGAAGTTCATGCGATGGATGATATGTCGGAGGGCGTGCGGCTATGGCTGCGTGTGAAGGCGGTGACACCTGAACTGGTTGCCTATTTGAGTGGTCTGGGGGAAGAGGTTTCGGCCGAACGGCAACACATCGAAGTGACCATCCACGATGAGGCGATCATTCCACAAATCGTAAACTGGCTCACCGCCAACAACCACGCGCTCTATGAATTGCGACCACAGGCTGTTTCACTTGAAGATCGCTTTATTCGAGTCGTGCAGGGCAAAGAGCTGCGCCCGTTGGCAGAGTTAGCGACTTAAGCAGAGGCATCGGCGGTTGGGCGTGAGCGTTTTTTGTGGATAATTCCCCTATGAATGGAAAAGTCTGGTTGGTAGGTGCGGGGCCCGGTGATCCCGAGTTAATTTCGGTGCGCGGATTACGCCTGATTCAGCAAGCAGATGTGATCGTGCATGATCGCTTGGTTGCACCGCAATTGATCGCAGAAGCAAACGCGAAGGCCGAAATCATCAACGTCGGCAAGGCGCCGACGAAAAAACGCTATCCACAAAACGAGATCAACCGCATACTCGTAGAACAAGCGCAGTTGGGACGAAACGTTGTCCGCTTAAAAGGGGGGGACCCATTTGTCTTTGGGTTGGGCGGAGACGAGATTGCGGCGTTGGTGGCCGCGGGCATTGCGTTTGAGGTGGTTCCCGGCGTCAGCAGTGCGCTGGCGGCACCTGCCTATGCAGGGATTCCTGTCACCCATCGCGGGTTGGCGAGTTCGCTGGTTGTCCTAGCAGGGCATTCTTTGCAGGGTGACGAGTGGGCGCATTTGCCGACAAGCGGGACGATTGTGGTGTTGATGGGGGTGAAAAAGTTGCGCGAGATTGTCGAGAAAGTGTTGGTGGTGAGAGCAGTCAATACTCCCGTCGCGCTCATCCAATCTGGCACAACCGCAGCACAGAAGACGGTGGTTGGAACGTTGGGGACGATTGTCGAGATTGCCGCTGAGATTGCCGCACCGGCAACGATTGTGATTGGGGAAGTGGTGGAATTGCGGGAGCAGATTGGTTGGATTGATGAAGCAGAATCGGCCGAAAAAGTGTGGGGCGACGCCGTTAAAGTCTAATCACGACATCGTGCCGCGTGCGTAACCAGTATGCGCACCACGTTTCATCACAGCTTCCAGCTAAGAAAAACAGCCGCGCAACGACTCATCCCGCCGCAACCGTGCCAAAACATTCTCTTTGGTCCGATGAATCTCGCGCACACTCTCAAAGATATCCCCATAGACCTCATAAACTTGGCGCGGTTTAAGCCCATGTGCATAGGAGGCATCAACGACGATGCGCTCTTTCTCTGTTTTCAAGCGGTCGTGCACACACGCCCAAAAGTCGGCCGCTGCGAGTCGATCAATATCTTCTGAAATTGGCTCATTGCGCCCCTCATCATCTGTGCCGGGCAATGGCAACTCGTTTCTGCGCGAAATCCCATCCATGACGACACTATGCACGCATAATTGCAGGAATTTGAGCAACGCCTTCAAGCCATATTCGGGATCAGAGGGGAAATCATCAAACTTGCCTTCCTTGTTGGCAAACGAAACCCACATTTTTTCCAATGCCAGCTCCGCCAAATCATATGGCTCGCGTCCTGTGCTCGGGAATGATTTATGCTTTTTGACCCACAACATCGTTTGACGTTCGTATTGTCGATGCAAAAAGTTCCATGCAACTTTGCTGTCTGGCTCATGCGGTTGCGCCAACGCCTTACGAAAAAGCTCATAGCAATAGCGTGAATCGGAGACTAACCGCTGCCAAAACCGTTCTGTCTGTTGTCCACAATGGTGCGCCAGCATGACAAGCGAAAGCGCATCGACTTCCTGTTCCTGAATCATGGAACATATTGTAACGGACAATCAGATTGTGCCTATTCGATTTGATCAATTGATCTGATTATTTAGTGTATTTCTGACACTATTTGTTTAGTTGTGGAAGCAGACTGTTTTTTGCCTCAATCCAGCGCGCCAGATAGCGCGTGCTTTGCAGCGTATGATGTCGCAACATTGCCCCTGTGAAATTGGCACGACGCTGCTGTGGGAGGTTGGCGCGCAGGGTGTTGATGCGCTCGATTAGGTGTGCGCCATGGGTTGCTGCGTTGTAACGTGCGTTGAGGATGGCAAGCCCGTTCGACTGTGCCGTTTCCCATGCGGATTTGTCATGGTAGAGGGCAATCGCGGCAGCGGCAAAATGGGCTGCGTCGAAATGCAATTCGGCCGAATCTCGCACAATCTCCCCGCCCCATGCCATCCCGCCGTGCATCCCCTCTGCCCCAATTGCGGTCGTTACATTGGGTGTTCCCGCCTGCATTGCTGCAATCAGTTTGCCTTTCAACCCCGCCCCAAAGCGCAAGGGGGCAAGACATAGCCGCGCATGTCGCATCACCTCGTTCACATCATCAGCCCAACCGCGCACAAGAAAACGGTCGCGTGGATTGTGCAACGCCGTCGCTTTTGGTGGCGGATATGCGCCATAGATATGCAGTTCAGCATCGCCAACATGCTCCTTCATCAGCGGCCAAATCACCTGTTTCAACTGCAACACGGCATCCCAATTTGGCGCATGGCGAAAGTTGCCGATGGTGAGGAAATGTCTCCGTGCGGCATAATCGGGCCAATCGGGGACGATCGCTGGCAACATAAAGGGCGTGTAGTGCAGCAGACGGGGATCAACTTGGAAGGCGGTCGTTAGCAGGTCAATTTCCGCTTCTGAAATGATGATGCTCAAATCGGAACGCACAATCGCCGCCACTTCCCGCATGGCAAGATCGCTAAACAGATCGAGTGCGTTGCCCGACTTGACTGCGACGTGACGCGCCTTGCGCAAGCAGTGCAAATCCTCCGTGTTGACGATGCGCACGGCATCAGGACACTGCTCCGCGACGCGCCAACCAAACTGCTCCTCCATCATGAAACGGTCAAATAAGACGATGTCTGGCTGAAGCTCATGCACAAAATGGTCGAAAGATGGATTGTTTAACTCGATGGGAACGGCGGCGACGGCATGGGCGTTCAGATCAATCGCGTGTGGACTCATGGCGGCAGGTGTCGCAAATGTCACATGCCAACCCTGCTGCTGAAAGAGAGCGATCAGTTGCATCATGCGACTGCCAGCAGCCGAAGAGTTTGGTTCGGGCCAGACCGCGCCAATAATTAAAATTTGTAGCATTCCCCTATTTAACCAGAAATTGTGAAAGATGGGTTTGTGGGTGTTTAAGTCGTGGTACGTAACATGGTAGTATAAAAATAGATCAGGTAACAAAATCGGCGCGTGTTTCGGGAATTGGATTTCCCGAAACGTCCTCGCCAGAAGAGTGGATTCCCGCCTTCGCGAGAATGACAGATCGATTACCGAACTGATTTTTTAAAGACCAACATACACGCACCACGCACCAAACCGTAAGAGCCAAAATAAGTTGCACAGCAAACGTGATTGATCAACAATTGCATATGTCAAACACACTATTGTTGAGCTTGTTGATTCCACTGATGTTTATCGCGGTAACCCTATTTTGGCTGTCGGTGGTTTGGATGATCGGCCAATTTGGTGCATGGAACCAATTTGCCCAACGCTATGGGACAGAACGTGGTAAGCCGACAGGCAACGACTTTCGCTGGAAGAGTGTTCGCTTTGGCTGGTTGAGCAACTATAGCAATTCGGTCGACATCACGATTTCGTTTGAGGGGATCTATCTTCGGCCGATCTCCTTTTTCCGCATCGGTCACAAACCGCTACTCATTCCATGGGATGACGTTGCGGGGTTTGAAGTAGTGGGTGCTGGGATTTTTTCAAACACACAACTTAACATTCAACCGCTCGATGGCAGTAAACCAAAACACCTCACACTTTATGGCAAGGCAATTGGGGAAAGCATTCGCCGCAATGCACCACTACGTGACGAATTTGTGTAGGGTTAATTCTCTGGTTTGTGTCTTTAGGTTTTCGCCATTCTGGTGCGTGGTGCGTACTCTGAACACGCACCACGCACCACGCACCACGCCTTACTTATATCATCAACTGATCGCTGTGCGCTTCTGTCGCCAGTACCAAAGCAACATGCCCGCTGCGAGTGCCATCAAGACATACTCATGGGGTTCGGGAACTCCGGTGACTTGAATGCCTTGCGTGTCGTCCACATCTTCAAATTCGCGCTCGAAGCGGTCGTCAGCATTTTCTAACTCATCCAGCAGGTTATGTTGTCGCTCATTGACTAAGACGAGCATCGAAGAATAGGGCGTGACAATACTGTTTTCGACGGCGATGGCGTGGAGTTGGTCGAGCGATTCGACCTGATCGAGATTGGCACGCTGGCGCACCATTTCGCTCAGGATGAGACGACGGGCAGCGAATGGCGCGAGATCGGGATTGTGTTGCACTGCGCTCATTCTGTCCACATCGGCCGAATCCATGACCAGCCAACGATATCCATCGACAATGTCCGACACGCTGCGATCGAACTCACCGCCCATCCGCATAAGCGCATCACTGACCGACAATGCCGCACCGCCCCCACTCGCCTGAATCACTTGCAGCGTGTTATCGTCATAACCAATTGGATAGCCGCCAAAGTGGATCATCCAGACGGGTGTGTTGATCGCGGGTGCAGGAATTTCGGGGGTGCCTAGCTCATAGCCACTGCTGTCAGTGAGGACAAAAACCGCGTCATAAGATTGTCCAACGCTTAGCTCATTGAATTGATGGAGCAGATCGGCCGAATTCATCCCGCCAAAATACAGAATATCGTCCACTTCATCAATCGTCGCCTTGCGCGGCACGTCGCTATGATACTCACCTGCCGTAAAGAACATCTCCACCGACGCCGCACGTGCGTCTAATTGGGCGACGGCAGCCATGACCTCGCGCTCATGCAATGCCATACTGCGCGAGCGATCAACCACAATGGCGACATTTAATTCCGATTGCGGCAGTTCGTCATCGAAACGACTGATTAAAACTGATTTCCCGTTGTTGAAATCAACGCGCTGATGAATCCAGCTTGGAGGCGCTTGTGTGCTTGGTAAGACGGCGGGCAACCATTCCTCACTCGCCGTTGAGACCACGCCGTTCACAATCCGTTCTGTCTCATCATCCCAAAAAATGTTGCGCTTGACGGACAGTTGGGGCGTTGCCCAGCCTGCCTCACTCGCCAAAACGCGATAGTTCATCCAGAGATAGAGGGGCGGCGCGGCCTGTTCCTCGCTATTTGCCCAACTGATTGGCTCGACGGGGAAGATGCGCAAGCGGTATTGTGTCGGGCCAAGTTGTTCAAGTAGTGCGGGATCGGTGCGGCGTTGCACCTCATTTTTATAGACGGCCTGTGCTGCGCCGCGCGGGGCGACGCGATGCTCAAACGCCTCCGCTTTGATTTCACTATTCCCTAGCCATAGCCCTGTGACAACCGCGCTTTCGGGTAAGCTGAAGTAGTACAAGACTTCCTGTCGCTGCCACGTGACATTTTGATATGCTTCGTGCAGCTCAATCTCGGCCCAGCCATCATGCTCATCGACGTTTAGCGTCTGTTTGAGCAGATGTACTTCGCGGTCGTCCACCATCTGCCATTGGTTCATTGCCTGTTCAACATTCCATGTCGCTTTGGCAGCACGGACAATGGCCTCTTTTTCGCCTTCGGCAATCGGTTCATCAAAGAAACGCGCATACAGTTCGGCCGCTTCGTCCGAATCTTTCTGCATTACATTGTTGATTCCCCAACGATTTGTATTAACTTCTGGCTCGTTGACAGGCTTGTAGAGAACCGGTCGCGCCACACGCGCATACAGTCGTTCAACTTGATTCGCTTGCTCATCTGACAAGCCGAGCCAATAGTCATACATATCCTCAACATGCCAAACGTTTCCATCGGCACTGACATAGCGCATTGGTGAGAGATAGGCATTGAGCAAGCCATTGCGGATCGCCGTCTCTTGGTCAAGCAGTTCAGCGGCGGCGGTTTGTGTGGTAGGTGGCGTGCGCACGAGCTCAAAGGCACGTCCCTGCGGCTGCCGATTGAGCAGGGCAAAACCAGCAATAAAAACAACGAGAAACGACGTTGCAACTGCATAGGTTTGTCGTGGGGTCGTCAGTTGGCGGAAGCGACGCAAGGCGCGTCGCCACGTGCGGAGGTAAATAAGCGCGGCGGCAATGGGAAGCCCGATGAGCAGTGTCGCCGTATAAGCGACGAGCAACATGCCGAGCAGCGTCATGATGACCCATTGAATGCCTTCATCCCATGCGTAAGTTAGCTGTCGCCAGAAATCCTGCATGTGTCGGGTGAAGTTGGCGAAAAATGAAACGATCCCATCCGCAATGGCTGCGACCAGAGGCACCGCATAGAAGGCAAACCAAACGGCCGCATAGATCCCCACAAGCAATAGGCAGGATGTTCCAATCAAACGCAAGAGCTGCCAGCCCTTGCCGCGCTTGTCGATCTCTAAATCAAGCAAGTCCCAGAGCATTGTCACCATGCCAATCGCCGCCGCCAAGAGTAACCCCATCATGGCGGGGTTTAGCTCCCGGAAAACGAAAAAGCGAATCGCGATTAGGAGCATCAGCGGGCCTTCAACACCATAGCCAAGCGCCAAGAGCAGTTTGGGCGCAAAGCGCAAGCGGAAAAAGCCAATCAGCACCGTGACAATGGGAATAAGCGTCAGAATCAACGCCGTGATCGGAAAAATAAGCGGTAAATCTTCCTCCCAAATGGCGGATATCATCTCCGGCAAAATCGTCGGTGCAAAGCCAAAAATGACAAACGCCAAAAAGATGATGTTCCATGACCAAAAGAGGAAGGCTGGAAAACGTCTACGGAGATCAAAGTTTCGTTTTTTCATGAGTAAAAAGGGCTAGTTGCAGGTCGTTCGTTGCTAGTGAAGAAAGCTCACCAACGACTGGCGACTAACGACTAGCCACTGCTGTGTCTAATTGGTTGGCAACCGTTTTGTGTAACATTTCATAGAAGGGGGCGATTTCGGCCGATTCCAAATCCCCCTCAAACACCATCGACACCAACACCCAGCGTTCACGCTGTGGCGCAATGTCGGCCCAGATGCGGGTTGCGTAGTCGTCGGTCGTCGTTTCGGCCGATTGGAACCAGTAGGTCGCCGTGTAGCGTCCATCGTCCAAGTCGAGAACTTTTAATGGAAAATCGGGGCGCACAAGCATCGTTTGCGCCTCGCCTAGCGGCAAGCCATACACCTCAAAACAGCGTTCTGGTTTGTGGTGCGCGCGCCATGTTTGGCTCGTCACAAGAATCATCGAGCCATTAATATCATTGTAGGTGAAGGTGTGACGTTCGGCCGATTCTGCCCCATCACGTGTCAACCAATCCCGTTCCCACTTTGTTAGCGGCTCTGGTTCCGTTTCAAACGGGAAGACAAATGGCGTACTTTCCGCTTGTAATCCTGTCTGTGCGCGCTCTGTATAGAAAAAAGAGCCCGCAAATAGCAGACACGCCAAGACAATGGCTAGCTTATTTGAGACAAAATAGGATAACCAGCCTTTCTGTGCAACGCTCGTCCCCGCGTCCGCATTGGCTGAACTGTTTTCTTCTGCATCTCTCTGACGGGAATGTGCAGCCTGCACAGAGGTGAGCGGCTTCAGCTGTCGCACACCCCACAACGCTACGGCACAAGCCAGTACAAAACCAAGCACACCCAATGGCACGTGCAGCATCTCTGCCAGCAACGGCAATCCCGCCACTGACCCCGCCACCACCAACGCCAACACGCGCACAAAATTTGCGACAAACAACAGAACGCCCAAAATGAGCAATACGCCTAACCAGCGCAGACCGATTCGTCGCTCCTCCAGCCACGTTGCCGCCAGCAAGAACAGCCCCCCTGTCCAGAGACTCTGCACCCCACTACACGGTAAGTCGATATGTGACACGCCATTTTCCAACACCAATATCGTGTCGATTCCAACGGCCGTTACGCCAGCCCCCGCCAGCACATCGCGTACCAGTGCCGCAGTCGCAATCCGCATGGGATACCCGATAAACGTCTGCATGTGATGTCCATATGGCAACATCCCAACCAGCAGCAATGCAGCGGGGAGGCCATGCCGCCACCGCCGTGGCGCCATCCATAATCCCAGCAAACCATAACTGCCCAGCGCAAACAGCGTTGATGAAAGCGTGTTAACATCGAGCTGCCACTCATTGAGCAAAAACCCAACCGCTCCAAACAGCATCACTCCCAGCGGAGCCAGTCTGAGCTGTGCGGGTTGGTTCAGATGAATGGGCAATTTGCCCATCCGCCACTGTCGCACCAGCAGCGCGACGATCGCCAAACTCACGATTTGGCTCGTGCGAAAATCTTCCTCTGTGAAAATGATTTCTAGATAGGGGAATAGCGGCACAAACAGCCAAAACCATGCGCTGATGAGCAGGAGATTGCCAGCAATTGGCGGGGGTGAAAACTTTCTTATCGTCGGTTGCATAACTTTATTAGGCATTATACATTGGTGTCAGCTCCCTACAAGACGGGAACCCAACGCCTTTATGACTGTTAGCAATTAAACGATAGCCTACAAATGTCACAGCAATGTCACGAGATGCGTGAGATTAGCTGATTCGCGCCCATGTTGATTTGAGACAAATGGATCGTAAGGTGAGATTTTGCACGGCCATTCGATAGTAAGCTTCTTGCAGTTACAAATTTGGGAGATCAACTCCCCTTAGACAAGGAGCATACAATGACAAAACGACACCTTTTTATACTCGCGTTCAGCGGGATTCTATTGCTGGCTCTCAGCTTTGCTGCTGTCCCGCCCAGTCAGGCAGACGACTGCGATTTGATCTATGAGGGCGAATGTTTTGAGCTGGAACAGACCTACATTTACATTTTGAGTTACATTGTAAAACGTCACAATCTCGACACTGGCTGCCTCGAATTTTGGGATGTGTGGGTGAAATCAAGCAGGCGCAACCCGTTTCCGATTCAATCGCTACGCACGGCCGATCCAAATCTCGTTCAGTATCGCAACCAGCATAACAACTTTGTTGCGGGGGAGGTCTGGGATTGGGATTTTGATGCTGCGGAGCAGAATGGAGTTGTGACCGTCTTTTCACAACGCAAAATTTACGAACGCTGCAATCCCATCCTGCGCTATCCAGAGGATGACAAACCAGAGCGCGATGGCCCCGTTTGGGACCCAATTCCGCCGCACAAGATCAACAAGCTGGAGACGCTCGATGTAGGCAATCCCGTTTATGTCCACCTCGTGGAGATGGAAGGCATTGAGAGCAATGGTGTGTTGCCAGACGGGATGGGCGCGCGCTTCTTGCTGGCAGATGAGGGGGATGCCAAGGCGATTTTGGCTCAGCTTGGCATTAAGTGATAGAAAGACTGACCCATCGGATGAGATAAAAAGAGTGGATTCGGCCGAATCCACTCTTTTTGTTTACACACATTGCACGGGAAAAAGAAAAACCCTCGAATGACATCGAGGGCTTCAGAAAGATCGGAGGGAAGAGAGGTTAAATCAACGGAATGATCGATCTCGCTGGGCATATAAATCTATACAAATCAGGCCCATTTGAGATGAGGATATATAAAAATCGATGCTTGCACCACGCCGTTTTGCTACGCTTCCCACATAATCGGTTAGACTCATATTCCTGCAAACAGTCACAAACGGCGTGTCATTTGTCTGTTGTTAGAGTCTCTCGCAATGTATTCTTGGACACATCAAAGTTGAAAAGGTCACAAAATTGATCAATAAAGTTACTATCTTGCTTACTATCGTTCTTTGGAGCATTCTAGCCGGCTGCCAATCAGACACAACGGTCGATACGACAAGCGGCGATATTTTATTGTGGCACAGTTGGAACGAGAGTGACACGCTCGTTTTACAACGCATGTTAAATCAGTTTCGGGAGATTTACCCCGATGCAGACATCGTCACAACAGAGATCGGCGACGGCGAGTTGTTGACACGTTTTCAGGAGACAAGCGCATTGGGGTTGGGGCCAGATATCGTCATTGGCACAGAGGAGTGGGTGCGGCCCTTAGCGGAGGACAATCTAATTCGGCCGATTTCCGCGCCATCCGCCGACACATTTAACGCGGATGCGATCACTGCCCTGCAATACAATGACAAACTCTATGGGTTGCCCTTTGCCCTATACACCAACGTGCTTTATTACAACAAGGCAACTGTCGGCGACGATCCCAGCGATCCGGCGGTCTCATTTCTCGAATTTTTTGAGCAAGCTGAATCAGGCTGCACGGCGGTGCAGGCGACGCCGACCCCGCAACCAGATGTAACGACCGAAAGCACCCCCATTCCGACCCCCACCATTGTTTCCGAAGTGGTGCAACTTTCAGCCAATGATGGGTGTATTCTTGCCATCAGCACCCAGTTTGATGAAGCGTTGTGGGGAATTGGCGTGTTTGGCGAGGGCATCACCGATGAGGAAGGCAACTTGCGCCAATACTCAGAGGGGTTTCGCGGCTGGCTCGAATGGTTGCAACAGGCGCAACTAAATCCCAACATTATCTTGAGCAAGGATAAGGTGACGCTCCAGCAACTCTTCACATCGGGAATTGTCGATTACTATGTGGCAGATTCGGCCGATTTCACCACACTGCTGGATGCAATGGGCTCCGAGACGCTCGGTGTGACGCTGCTGCCAAACAGTCCGACAGAAATCGTTTCATCCGAACCAAACGGCGTTTCGACACCTATTTTGCGCGTGGAGGGCCTTTTCTTTAACCATGCCTCATCCAATGAGCAGTATCAACTGGCACAGCAACTCGCCACCTTTCTGACAAACACGACCCAAAGCACCGTCTTTATGCGCCAGACACGTCGAGTGCCAGCCAATTCGCGCGTCATCATCAGTGAAGAAGTCGATCAACCGCAATATACATTTTGGCAACAAACGCAAACGGCCGTCCCATTACCCTCCAATATCGATCGGGCTAGGGTGCGACAGGTTGGGGAAACGCTCTATGCAAATGTGTTGACGGGAATCGCCGATCCACAGTCGTCCGTTTGCAGTTTTACACAGCTCATTTTTGCCACAGAGGCAAGCGACGCAGCCATGGAAGAGACGAATGAAAACTGTTTAATAGGGGGAACGGAAGATGAATGATGGGATAACACAACCCAGTCCAAGCGTCGATATTCTGTTGCAGCAGTTCAAAACGTTGTGGATATTGTTACAACGGCCGATTGTGCAGCGGCAACTGTTGGCACTGTTCGGAATCATCTTGGCAAGTTGGGTCATCACGATGACGTTAGACCCCTATATCCGACGCCGATTTAGCGGTGATAGAGAGCGCGGTATCCGCGCTGTCACTTACATCGACTTCTCTGTATTGACGTTGATCATGGGGTATCTGTCGGTTAGTGTTCTGGGGAGACAGGGATTTATCGTTGGGTTATTAGCCGACTCACTGGTTATTTTCTGGTTTGTGCTGGTCTATCAGGTGGTTCTCGCGTTATTGTCGTTGCGGTTGGGTTCAGACGAAACGAACATCTATCGCTCGCGCATTCTGCTTCCCGTTCTCGTCTTCCTGATCGTCACGCGCCTCTTTAATAACTTCGTCGGTTCACTTTCAACGCTTGCCAACTTCCCAATCTTTGACTTGTTCGACATCACCTTCACGGTTGGACAAATTTTTGGCGCGATCTTTGTTCTCTACATCTTTATCACACTGGCATGGTTGGCGCAGGAGGTGATCGTTCGCACATTGGGCAATCGCACCAGCACAACGCCGGGGGTGACCAACACGGTGACAACAATCGGCCGATATGCCATCATCGGTTTCGGCATCTTGTTTGCCTTTCGTGCGCTCGGCTTCGATCTCTCAACCTTTGCCCTGATTGGCGGCGGCCTTTCTATCGGCATTGGGTTTGGCCTGCAAACCATTGTCAGCAACTTTTTCAGCGGACTTATTTTGCTGTTTGAGCAGTCGCTGCGGCCCGGCGACATCGTTAAAATCAGCGACGAAATCGGTGTCGTTGAGCGTCTGAATATCCGCTCAACCGTTGTCCGAACCTACGACAACGTAGAAATCATCGTCCCAAACGAGAACTTTCTCTCATCTCAATTCACGACCTACACAAAAACAGATCGCCTTGTGCGCGTACCGATTGAGGTGGGTGTGAGCTACGATAGCGATCCTGAACAGGTGCGTGAATTGCTACTTGAGGCTGCGAACGGTCATCCCGACGTACTCGACAATCCAACCCCTATTGTGCAGTTTATCGCGTTTGGGGATTCAAGTCTGAACTTTCGTCTGCTCGGTTGGATCAGTGAAGCATTTAACACACCACGTGTCAAAAGCGATCTGCACTTTCTCGTTTGGAAGGTTCTCGCCGAAAACAAGATCGAGATTCCATTCCCGCAGCGCGATTTGAACTTGGGAAGCGGTTGGGAGAGAATGCAGCAGACGGGAAAGCGCGAACAGGAAGCAGCGGACAGTGATGAAGTAAACAGCGATGCGTAATTCCAGAGCGATTCCTATAAGGTTTGGGTCTGCAAACCCGCTTGATTACATTAGTTGATGGTGCCGCGCGACTAAATCTAATTAGCCACCTATTGCAGAGCTGGTGTAATGGTATAAAATATCAATATGGAACGCTTGCAAAAACCAGCTTACGGCATCCCTCATACACCAGAAGCCCCTCTCTTTCACGCTGAAAACGTGACGGTACGCTATGGCGATACAGTTGCACTGCACGATTTGACCTTTACCCTGCATCAAGGGGAGCAGATCGCCGTCGTGGGGCCGAATGGGGCGGGGAAAAGCACGCTGTTTAAGCTGATCGCGGGCGAAATTCGGCCGAATTCTGGCAAAGTCACCCTCTACGGCACAGACCCAAACGACCATCTCTGTATCGCATACGTCCCACAACGCAAAAATATCGACTGGAGTTTTCCCGTCAGCGTGCGTGATGTCGTCATGATGGGGCGCATTGGTCGGATTGGGCTGTTCCGCTGGCCGCGCCGTCATGACCGCGACATTGTGCAAGCGAGCTTGGAGCGCGTCAACGCAACACATCTCGCCGACAAGCAGATTGGTGAGCTGTCTGGCGGTCAACAGCAGCGCATTTTCATCGCCCGCGCACTGGCGCAAGAGGCAGAACTACTGCTGATGGATGAGCCACTCGCTGGCCTTGACATTCCGAGTCAAGAGCAGTTTTTCACCATTCTCGATGATGTGGGCATCTCGACCATTGTCGCCACCCACGATCTGAACCTCGCGGCGCAACGCTTCGACCAAGTACTTCTGCTCAACACCGAGCTAATTGCGCTGGGCGATGCGGCACGGGTCTTATCGGCCGAAAATCTCACCAACGCCTACAGCAGCCATCTTCACACACGCGACGACATCATTATTGCCGATACCTGCTGCAACCACTAGTTAGTAAACAGCCAATGGTCTGTCTGCTGCCTCACTGCTCACTAAATGTCTTTTCTCACCGACCCGCTGACCTACACCTTTTTCCAACGCGCCCTGCTTGCCGCGCTACTCGTTGGCGTGCTATGTCCCATTTTGGGAACGTATGTCGTGCTGCGCGGGATGGCGTTTTTAGGGGATGCACTGGCACACATTATCCTGCCCGGCGTTGTCGTGGCATTTTTGTTAGGGATTCCACTAGTGATTGGGGCGTTGGTGATGGGGGTGTTAACGGCGTTCGGGATTGGAGCGTTGAGCGAACGGGACGTGCTACGTGAGGATTCAGCGATTGGCGTAATTTTCGCCGGGGCGTTTGCGCTCGGGATTGCCATGCTCTCGGCCACGGAAGGATATGCAGTCGATTTAACCCATTTCCTCTTCGGCAATTTGTTGGGGGTCACAGCGACCGATCTCTGGACGATGTTTGGACTCAGCATCGGCGTGCTGCTGCTTGTTGCGCTCTTTTTCAAGGAGTTACAGGTCGTCTCGTTTGACAAAACGCTGGCACGCACACTGCGTCTTCCCGTGCGGGTCTTTGACTATCTGCTCCTAAACTTAATCGCTGTCACAATTGTGGTGGCATTACAGGCAGTTGGCGTATCATTGATGTTGGCAATGATCGTAACGCCAGCCGCAGCAGCCTCATTCTTCACACGACGTCTACTGCCCATGATGATGGTCGGCGCGCTGATCGGTGCACTGTCTGGCGCAATCGGTTTGTATGCCTCCTTTTATATGAACATCGCATCGGGGCCAGCGGTCGTCTTAGTTGCCACGTTGTTTTTTGGGATCGCGTTTCTGTTTGCACCAGAGCGTGGTCGCTTAAGAGGGTTGAGCAGATGAATACAGAACAAATAGAAGCAAGACTGACAGCGGCAGGACATCGGCCGACGGCGACACGTCGTGAAGTGATCGTCGGATTATTGACGACAGAGGGGCATGTTTCGGCCGATGCGCTCTACGAATCACTACGCGAAAATGGGGCGCGTGTGGGTCGTATGACGGTCTTCCGAACGCTGGATTTGTTGGCGGAAATTGGGATTGTTCGGCCGATTTATCAAGGGAGCGGAGCCGCTCATTTTGTCTTGCTTGAAGACGGGCATCACCATCATCTCGTCTGCATGAACTGCGACACCACAGTCGAATTTCATGACTGTAGCCTTGCCGACGATCTCAGCCAACAGCTTGCGTCCCGCCATCAATTCCAAATCGCGGGACACCTACTCGAAATTTACGGACTCTGCGCCGATTGCCAAGCATAGGATCAAAAAAGGTCTGTCAGATTGACAGACCTTCGGTGTTAGTTACAAAATCGACCGCGTCGCGTTGTCGTGCTATGCGAGAACAGCCTCAGCCGTTTCTTGCTTAACCAATTCCAGCTCAATCTCGATCTTGATGTCGTTCCCAACGAGAACGCCACCCGTTTCCAATGCCGCATTCCATGTCAAGCCAAAGTCACGGCGGTCAATTTTGGTTGAGCCGCTGAAGCCTGCGCTTGTCGCTCCCCATGGGCTTAACGCTTGACCCGCATATTCAACATCGAGCGTCACCTCTTTTGTAACGCCTGCAATTGTCAAGTTGCCCGTCAATTTACCTTCATCATCATCCGTTGGTGTCACCTTTGTGCTGGTGAACGTGATGGTTGGATATTCTGCGACGTTAAGGAAATCGGCCGATTTCAAGTGTCCGTCCCGATCATCGTTGCGCGTGTTGATGCTATCTGCTTGGATGGTCACGTCAACGGTCGATGCGGAAGGATTCTCTTCATCAAAGTTAATCGTGCCGCCAAACTCGTCAAAACGACCACGTGCTTTTGAGATCATCATGTGACGTACGCTAAAAGTAATTTCTGAGTGTGCTGTGTCAATTTGCCATGCCATATCTATTTACTCCTATTCCCGATTGGGAAAATTTTTTCTTGTTCAAGTGGACGTTCGTCCGTTTACATGCAGTATCATAGCGGACGGTCGTCCACTTGTCACGTAAGCGTTTGGTCAGAGCAGCAAAAAAGCACCCGCTGAGGGTGCTTTCTTGGCTTCGATCTATTGTGATTGAGGAGGGAGTAATCTATTGCGAATCGGCAATTTGTTGCGTTTCTAGATCGGCCGATATTGCCCCCAAGCGCGTAGCCGCCACCGCCAACCCTAAAATCAACCAGAACGCCGTCACCGTATGGTGAAACTCGGTATTAAACAAGTAGTGGTCGAATAGACCTGCCGCCAACCCTGCGACGATCGCCGCGTGTAGACCCATCCACAGCGGGTCAAAACGCTCACTATTGGCAAAAAAGTTCTTGTTCAAAAACGCATAGCCAAAAAGCACCAGCATAATCGCCACAAATGCAGCCAGCCCCACAAACCCCATTTGCTGGCCGATACTCAAATAGACGTTCGCCACACCAAGATAGAGATCGATGTCGGGCGACCCCGAAAACCCGACCCCAAACAGTGGGTAGCGCACGATCAACGCCCACGCATCTTGAAACTCACCAATCCGCATTTGAGAGGCGAGATCGGTGTTGTAGAAGTCAAAAAACGTCAACCCCTGCACAAGCCGCACCACATACGCTTGCGTAAACGGCAACACAAACAGCAGCGCAACTCCCGCAATCCCATACGGAATCAGCTTACGATAGCGCAAGACGGCAACGTAACCGATTCCCGCACCAATTGCCAAGAATGCGCCCCGCGAGAACGTCAGCAAAATGGCAAGCAGGATCATGCCCGTGATCACTAACGCATGACTGCGTGGGACGAGTGACTTCTTCGCCATCGCTTGCGGCACGGCCAGTGCACCAAACAGCGTTAACAGACCTCCTAACGCATTTGGATCAATTGACGTGCCAATCGCCCGTTCGCTCAGTTCGGGATTTTCCTCAATGTAACGAATGACCCAGCCGCCAGGATAACCGAGCCGTGTCAGCACGTTCAAAATATCGTTCGTTAAGTCGTCGGGCAGCACCCAAAATGTAATCGCTACAAATGCGGCTGCACCCCCACCATACAGCATAATTTTGACCACACGCTCTAGGCGTTCCCAATTACGACAGTAGTCCACGACGACGATCACTAGTCCAATACTCAAGAGCAGCTCAGCAAATTTGCGGGCAAGCGTCGGTGAAAACGCCCCATTTTGCAGCCCAAAGATAAACGCGAAGATGGCGATAATCAGAAAAATGATAATTGGGAGCGTGATGGGAGCGGTGACGACACGCCGCTGTTGGCCCGTCACCAAACGCAGCAACCATACGCCTACAAATGCGCCCAATCCAACATCCAAGAATGTGGGGGTCAACCCAATATCGACAGGCAACGTCGCAAAGGGCAAGAGGCAAATCACGCCAATCGTCGCCCACAGCGCAAGCTCCATATCGCGCAGTACAATCCACGCGCCAATGATTCCGACAATCACGGCCGCTCCCGCCAGCCATGTGCCAAATGCAATGATGAGTCCCATCTGGAGCGCAATCAACGCGGCAAGCAGCGCAACAGCGATCGAATTTGTCGGGGAAAGAAAGTCCTTACCACGCCAGCGCAGCAATCCTTCTGCACGACTGTTCACCGCCGTCTGTTCACCTTTCACTACGCTCTGTTTACTCATCAATTCGTACCTTTGTCAGCGTCAACAAGCTGTCATTTGTGATGCGGCCATCCTGCATCAGGGACAGATTGCGGAAGCTGCCGTCTTCGAGTTGGGTGTATAAGCCTATCACAAGTCGGTAGACGTTGGGAGGAGATTCGGCCGAAATTGGCACACTCAACTGAATCTCCTGCACATTATCGGCCGACCATGACGAACTACCTGTCCCAACATCCATCGCCCCAAACCGCGTCGTTTCAACCACGTCTTCACTCAGGATCTGTGCGGTGAGCGAGTAATCGACAGCCGTCTCTCCATAAAAATAGAGCGTGACGTCGAGCGTCTCCCCCGCTTGTAGACGGCGTTCGCTCAACTCATACCCCACCAATCGGAACCCTTCCTCAAAACTAATCTCTGTTTGATTAGGAAATGTGCGTCCATCTTCCAACACATTGAGTTCATACAGTGTTATATATTCGGCGCCTGCATCGGTCAAAAGGCGCATTTCTGTTGCGACATCATACAACCCCACGTTTACATCCAACACCGACGGCGCAAACGCTGTGCGCGGCACCTCAATCACATATTTTTCAGTATAAACGCCGACCTCCGCAAAAGAGGTTGCAACTAATCCTTGTCCAAGATAGCGATCACGTTGGGCAATTGGCGTATTAAGAACAGGATCGGTTAGATGGATAAAGGTCGAGTAGTTTTCGGGAAGTGGTTGCAACACCTCCCAATCGACCACCAGTTCAAACGGTTCGCCGGGTCGCGCTTCCAGATTTGTCGTATGCCAATTAAGACGAATGCTATCTCCAAATGTCACAGCGTCGGGCAGCACTTCTTGGGCAACTGTTGGTTGCGGCTGACGATAGGCGGGAAAAATGTAGAGAAATGGACTTAGCAACGCGATGGTAAACATAAATCCCCCCACGCCCAATGCCGTCCACTTTCCAACCCGTTGACCAACCAATCCGATCAATCCAGTCGCCAGCAGCACCATCTCAACCTGCAAGGCCCCAAACACCAACCGCCCCTGACTGCTCCATGTCGTTGTCGCCCAATCGATCAGCCCGTAAACGACCGCGCCAAACCAAACGAGGCAGCAAACAATCGCAAAATTTGCCGCCGCAAAATCAAACAGCCTACGCATCGCTTTGGCCACAATCCCATCAGTTGCCGAGCTGTTGACTGAATTATTGGCTCTTGCGAAATGGGTGACCTGCCGCACGGCGTAGAGCGCAAATCCGATCAGACCGACGATCAACATGCCATTCAAAACGGTGTAAATCCAGTTCGCCATTGGCACATTGACCCCACCAAACAGTCCCCAGTAACTCTGCATAAACCCGACGCGCTCATCCCATAGTTGTGCGAGCGTCGCGGGTTGCGGTCGTTCACCCAGCACGGCAATAAATGCCGACCACCCCCGCCAATCGTCGTAAAGCTGCACGTTGCGAATGTACCACCAGCCCGCAACGACAAACGCAACGGCAAACACGTACAAGAATTGCACCGCCGTTTGCAGATATAGGCGCAAGGCAAACGGTTGACGCGGTGCGCGCTGCCAGTTTGCAATAAATATCCCCCCCAACGCCAACGGCAACAAGCCGACGCCCACAATTTTTGTCAGACAGGCCGCACCGATGACCAGACCGATTAATGTCGCATCAGCATATACACTGCTGTTTCCGATGCCATTATTGCGTGGGGATTTGCTCTCGCTGGGTCGTGAGGCGCGCTCAACAAGTCGAACAATTAAAAACACCGCCACTGTTGCCAGCGCCATCATCCCGTTGTCGTTGTTCACTGCCGCGCCGACAAACAAACGCATGGGCACAAATGCGACCATTGCTGCGGCCAACAATGCGACGATGCGATTGCGGGTTATTACTGAATCGGCCGAAAACCGTTCATCCAACTTCTGACCCACCCCAACCGATTGGACAGGAACATATTTTGCGATGCGATAGGTAAAGTAGACGGTGATGACTCCGAGCAGGACAGAGAAAAAACGTACAATCCGCACAGCCAGCAATGTCCCCTGCCAAGCGTTCCAGTTCGGATTGTGAATCGTCAAGTTGATGTTGCCATCTTGCGTGACAATGCCGTTGTCAACGTGGGGATTTTCCCAACGTTTCTCGACCATGTCACTGGTGTCGATCCAAAAGGTCAACGCGGCAGCGGCGTAATAGTAGAGCGGTGGTTGGCTGGCTTGTTGTTTCCACAAACCTGCCTCATTCGGGTCAAACACCTGCACAGGCAGTGGATTCCCATTCGCCAAGTGCTGCACCATGGGATAGTGCCAAAGTTCGTCTCCGCCTTCAAAAACAGGATTCACGATTGCGTAGATTGCACCAAGCAAAAATGTGGCGATCAGGATCAGTTGGAGCAGGCGGCGTTCAGACATATACAGCGTAATAGTAGCCTCCTCCAGCGTCCCTCGCACGCCGCATTCACAACGGCTTAACGACTGTACGAAAACTATACACCTACTCTTGAGTGGCCTGCTGCTCGCTGGCACAGTCGCCATTATCAAGCTGCGCCGCGCATAATAACACCAGTGTGTCGGGTCGTAATTGCGACCCGACACACGCTCAATACTTCCCATTCACTCGACAATCACATAAAAATAACAGATTGCATGATATGATTGCTCAAAAATTTGCGGGTCACCGTGAATTGACCTATTTGCAAGGAGACAAATCATGTTTGGGACAAACGCTACGTTGGGTACTGATCTCACCCTACTCGCTGAAGTACTCTTCTTTATCTTGTTGACGATTGGTGTTGTTGTGCAGCGGCAAGGCAAGTTCAAGCTGCATGACCTCATCAACACGCCCGTCGTGATTCTCAACACCATTTTGGTGATTTGGATCATGGTGTCGGAGTTTCTGGGGCAGCGCATCCCGCAACAAGCGCTGGCCCGCCCCAATGCGTATTATGTCGTCGCCGCGCTGCACGGCTTGTTTGGGCTGACGGCGGCGATTTTGTCCATCTACTGTCTTTTGGCGGGCTGGAAAATTTTGCCGCGCAAAATCGGACAGCTACGCAAGGTGATGTGGGTGACGTATATCGTCTGGGCGATTGCGGTGACACTTGGGATTGCCCTCTACTACATTTGGTATGTGCGGCAGCCAGAACCAGTCGCCTTGCCCGACCCAACACCGACAGCCGTTGTCGAAGCCATTGCGGGGGAGGATGACGCAGAGATTGGCAATCAGCCGCCTCCACCACAAAACATTGCGCTCGTCAACTTTGAATTCAACCCCGCCGACCTGACGATTCCCGCCGGCACGCAGGTAACATGGACGAGTCAGGACAATGCCCCGCACAACGTCACGTTTGTCGATGGATCGCTTGAAACAGAAAACTTTTTTGCGGGAGAATCGGCCGAATTTACCTTCACCGATCCCGGAACCTACGTTATCTACTGCACGATTCACGGTGACGCCGCTGGCAACGACATGGCCTCCGTCATCACCGTTGTCGAGCAACCTGCCGATGCCGAACCAATCGCGGCCGTCACGGCTGTCCCCACGATTGCACCGACGGAAGAGCCAACCGCCGTCCCAACGGACACGCCAACGCCAGAGCCAACCGTGGAAATTATTGTTGAAGAAGTTGGCTACGATACGACTTTCCTTGCCAACGCAGCTGTGCAAATGGCAACGGCGCGGGAACATGCCGCGCTGATGTTGGCCGCCTTTAACGCTGGTGACATGGATACGACGCGCCGAGAGGCAGAACAGGTGGTGAATGTGATTAATGGAGAATCGGCCGATCTCAACAACGACGGCACAGTTGAAGACCCCAGCGACGGGCAAGGGCTCCTTTTCCACCTCCGCAACGCACGCAATCAGGCAGAAGTTGCCGATGTCTCGCCCGATGCGGAAGCGAGCAACGCCACCATCTTGGACACCGTCAACTACGCAATCGACCAGCTTGAACTCGCCATCAACGAGGGCATTTCCATCATTGATGCCCCAATTGGCCCCGATGTTGAAGCATTGGTGCGGATGCTGGGTGAGGCAGACGATGATGGGGGGTTGCAAGAGGCAATTGCGGCGGCCACACTTATCGTTGATCCGGCTGAGGGCGGAGAAGTTGAAGCTGTCCCTACGGCCGAACCAACCCCCGAACCCGTTGTCGTGACTGTTGACATGGAGGATTTCGAGTTCGTCTCCAACAATGTCACCATCAAAACGGGAACGACGATCACGTGGATCAACGTCGGCAATGCCCAGCACTCTGCCCAAGCAGAGGATGGCTCGTTTGACACAACGCTCTTTGGCAGCGGTGAAGAGCGTAGCTTCACTTTTGATGAGACAGGCACATTCGCCTATTTCTGCGAGCTACATGGCGCCTCGGAAGGGCGCGGGATGTCTGGCGTGATTGTTGTGGAGGAGTAAACACAAATGGCATTTGATGAATCAATCGCTGCGCGTGTGCGACAGCAACTAAAAGATCGGGATGATGTGCGCGAACGCAAGATGTTTGGGGGGATTGCGTTTATGGTGCGTGGAAATATGGCGGTTGGCGTTGGCGGGGATGCTGGGGATGATCTCATGGTGCGCGTTGGCAAAGCGCGTTGGACTGAGTTCTTGTTTGAAGAACACGCACGCGACACGAGCGGCAATTTTCGGCCGATGCGCGGCTTCATTTGGGTGCAACCCGCTGGCTATGCGACCGATGAACAGTTGAGCGTTTGGGTACAACGGGGGGTCGATTACGCGCAATCCCTCCCGCCAAAGTAATATAATCAGCGTATGGTGCGTTGGTTAACCTGTTTAGGCTTCTTTGGGCTTTATGTTGTTACACTTTCTAGGGGGGTGTTATCGGCCGATAATGGCGAGTTCCAGCTTGTTAGCAGCACGCTTGGACTCGCCCACCCGCCTGGCTTCCCGCTCTACACGCTTCTGGCACATCTTTTCAGCAAGCTGCCGCTCCCCCTCTCCCCAGCCGTCAAAATAAACCTCTTTTCGGCCGTCACCAGCACGCTGACGCTTGGCATCATCTTTACAACGATTGAGACCATTCTGAAGAACCTCCTCAAAAACAGTCAAATGCATGTTGCGGAATTTGTGAATTCTTCAACACACTTTCGGAGTCTCGCCGCACTGATCGGGACAGCAGCATTGGGGATCGCGACCACATTTTGGTCTCAGGCAACAACGGCCAACATTCGTAGTTTGACCGCGTTATTTGCAGCGATCTGTTTCTATTTCTTGGTAATTATCGATTCCCGTCCAGATGCGGCCGACGCACCGCGAGAGATAGCGAGAAGAAACAGCCGACCCGTGCTGTTGTTTGCACTGGCATTTGGCTTTGGATTCACCCATCATTTGTCGCTGGCGTACATGGGACTGGTGATGATTCCATGGGTCTTATGGCGGGATAGGCGACGCTGGTGGCAGTTGGCGTTTGGGCTGCTCGGCTTGTTGCCCCTGCTCTACTTGCCCATCGTTGCGCCAAACTTACGCAACCCAACCGAGTTCATCAACTATGCGCTCGGCTTAGGTTTTGGCGGCGACTTCTTCTACTTCATCACCCCTAGCCAGCTCTGGCTCCGCACGGGTGTGATGTGGAATGTCTTGACATTTCAATTCCATCCCCTGCTGTTGGCATTAGCCTTTGCTGGCTTGATCGGGCTCCTTTGGCAGCAACGCAAAATAGGCATCCTGCTCGGCGCGACCTTCTTCATCCACACCTTTATTGTTGCCACCTATCGCGCTCCACAAACGGTCGAATATATGCTGCCTGCATATCTCCCGTTGGCAATTTGCATAGGCGTCGGCGGTTGGTACTTGATGCAGCTGATAGGGCGTTTGGTGGGTGCATTCGCTCCGCATTTGCAGAATAGCCGTGTAAAGCTAAAACCACAGCTTCTACGCGCTACAGTTGGGCTTCTCTTGCTTCTGCTTATCATCGGGCAGGGAGCAGCACGCTTCCCAAGTTTCTGGTGGTTGCGCGACGAGGATAATTCAATTGACTATGCGAAGGAGATTTTGGCCGAGGCTCCGGCTGGGGCAACCGTGCTGTCAAATTGGCACTGGTTTACGCCGATGCGCTATCTACAAGAGATCGCAGGGGCGCGGCCTGATTTAGACGTGCAGTTTGTCTTTCCACAAGGCGAAACGGTAACTGAAAAGTGGACAACGGCCATCGCGGCTGTCAACGGTGCGGTGGTTGCAACCGATTTTCACGGGGGCGATCTGCCGCGTCCATTCGGCGATGCGTTTTTATACAATGGTGAGCCAGTTGCGCTTCCGCTCGACGGATTTACACCATTTGAGACACAGCTTGGCGAACAGATTCAGATTTTGGCCTTCCAGCAAAGTGTGACAACAACAGCGATAGGCGAAGAGATGACCCTCACATTGGTGTGGGAGCCGTTGGTTGCGTTGCCGGCGATGAATTTGTTTGCCCATTTGGTCGATGCGCAAAGTGGGCAGCTATTCGCGCAAGATGATGTGCCAGCCATCGCGCAAACCGACGGGTATGCAGTCACCCAATTACGGCTGACACCGCGTTTAGGGGCGACGCCGGGAAGCTATCAGGTTTTGATTGGCGGGTATTTAGCAGATGGAACACCACTTCTGGATCAAGCGGGCGAGCCGCGCACGATGGCGACCGCGTTAACCGTCATACCGACAGCGTGGCGACCGTTCACGCGCAATCGCGTTTGGTTTGGCGCAAAAAATGAGCGTGGCGACCAGCTGATCGGCTATGATTTTGATGTGACTGTCGCGCCACGTCTCTATTTGCATTGGCAAGCGCGTGATGGTTTCTACAGCACGGTGTTGGACACAGAGTGGGCGGTCGTTGGACGCAAGGAGATGACGCTTGAACAAACGCACTACGTTCCGTTAGGGCAGGGAATCGTTTGGTTAGGCGGGAATGGGGTGCGCGGAGAGAATTTTGTCAGCGTGCAGGAGTTTGTCGCAAATCGGCCGATTACCCGTGATCTACGTGTCGGTATCCGCTTTGTCGGTTATGAAGCGGACAACACGACATGGGCATGGCGCACGCAGAATGACAGCGTGCCAGCCACAGGTGCGATCCCGACCCTTAAATGGATCGCTGGCTCAAGCGTTCGCGATCCACACTTGTTGAAATTGGGTGAACCGACGTTTAACGGGCAATCGGTGGCGGCTTGGCTGACGGTGTATGATGCGTTCACCAATCGGCCGATTCCAATCCTAGATGAGCGCATCACTGCGCAAGGGGTGGGAATTCCCCTTGGCGAGAGTCGCTTAGGTGAGTGAGCCGTCTGCGGCGCACAATCAATATAGCCACACCGACAAGCGCAAGCAGTGCGCCAAAAACAGCACCCGTCCAGAGCGAGGATAGCGCGCGCGGCGGCTGGACGGCAAATTCGTAGCTGCCGCTGATGGGGTGATTATCGGCCGAAACGACATCATACTGCACCGTATAAACACCGGCCTCTAGCTCTGGAATGCTGACAAAAATTTCGTTAAAAATGATCTCGCGCACCGCCACGCCAGCAACACGCGCAAAGTTGTCGCCAAGAATCGTCACTCGGCTATCCGCACCCAGATTTTCGTTAAAGGTCAGATGTATTTCAGCGGGAGATGCCGCCAGCGTCGTACCGTTACTCGGTTCGGCCGCGACGAGTTGAGCGTGCGCCGACGCTGTTTGAAAGATCAAGAGAAACAGGAAGCCGTGCACAATGGACAGTGCACAAATAAAGATGAACCGCTGGCTGTTGGCTCTATCCAACCGTCGATTGGCCTGCCGACCGACTGCTACCCACCATCTACTGCCCACTGTTGACTCCAACGTTTGCAAGTTCAGACAAAATTTCGGCTTTTGAGACGGGCCCCCCCAAGCGTGCCGCGACTTCGCCATCCGCATTGAGGATAAACGTCCATGGCTCAGTCGTCAGGTCCCACTCGGTCATTTCATCGGAGACGGTCAGCTCTTGAAAATCTTTGTAGACTTCCAAATGCAAAAAGTTTGCCGCGTCGCCAACCTGCTCAAAAACCGATTCAACCGTTGTGACAACAGGCGCGCAAATTTGGGTCTGGCAAAATGCAGGGGTTGCAAAGGTAATAACAGACGGTTTTCCAGATTGCAGCGCATCGGCAACGGTCATCTGATAGAGTGCGGGAACGGGGTTGTTCCCAGACGAGAGTTCAGAGAGATCGTTTGTGGCAGCGGTGCGATTTTCGGAGGCGGGGGGGATGGTGCCAATCGCAGGGGAACGGGGTGCATCGGTAACGGCTAGGAGGCGGTCGTATTGATCGGCCGATCCATCGGCCAGCGTCGCCGCAATCTGCAACCCCCACTCACCCGCCGCAGGAATTTCGGGATAGGTCGTCCAATAGGCGACGGGCGCATCTGGATATTCGGTCGCGGCCCCTTCCCAAATGACAGATGGTTCTGCGCCACGCAAATCGAATAGGCGGACAACAACATCTTGCAGCCCTTCAGCGGGGGCAATTCCATCAAACAAGACCAGCGCGATACGAGGCGTACCGACGTGATAATCGTCGCTGGCGATCATGACCTGCAATGAGCTTGGTGCCTCGATGACGGGGGTGGGTTCAGGAGCAGTCGATTGACACGCAATGAGCAGCGTGAGGAGGATTAAATAGAAGTATCGCATGGCTAGATTATAGCTAGCGACCCAATCGATTTGTCACATCTTGCGCTGAATCTTATGTCAAATGACGGATGAATGCGCTGTTTACTCTTCCGCAATTAACGCCGCAATCAACCGAGCCGTCTCAGCATAGGCCCCTTCTCCAATGTGCTTGTAGCGGATATTGCCATCCTTGTCGATCAAATAGCGCGTCGGCCAGTAACGTTGGCGATATGCACTCCACGTTTTGCGGTCGTTGTCGATAGCGACGGGATATTTAATCTCCATCCGCAATATCGCCGCCGCAACATTTTCGACCTCGCGTTCATAGGCAAATTCTGGATAGTGCACGCCGATCACTTCAAAATCGTCGCCGGCAAACTGCGCGTACCAATCGTTAACGTGTGGAACCACACGTTGGCAGTTGATTCACCCAAACGTCCAAAATTCGACCAACACCACTTTACCACGTAGATCAGAAAGTTTTATGGGATCGCTGTTGAGCCAAATTTCATTGGCGATTTCGGGGGCAGCTTGGATGACGGGAAGCGTGTCTGCGAGAGAGGTCGCAGTTGGCATCGGAATATCGATTGGAGCGGTTGGGGAAAGGGCGACTTGCGTGCCGGATGGCGAAGTGTTGACAGCAATTGTCTCAGTTTCATTAACAATGGGAACTTCTTCAGCCGCAGGAACGTTACACCCTATAGCGAGAAGCAATACGATTAACAGCACGATGCGCATTTTCACTCTCCTTGCGCCACAAATTGCGCGAATAGACTGCCAGTGTGCGAAGGTTTCCCGCCATATGTGCAACGGTTAATCGTCAAGCTTCGACAGTCTAAGACTGTTACAAATCATACTGAATAGAAGTTACGCGGAGATTACATCTTTCGAGCCGACAGGCTGAAAATGCAAGACTAATTTGTTACTGAGTTGTGAACAATTGATACCGTTTTGCGATTTTGTAAAGATTATTTCCTCGACTGTACATAAAAATGTATCTTTTTGTTGAAATCGTTTAGAAAGCGGTTGCGTATACTGTCTATAGGAAAAAGGTGCTATTATGAAAAAAGTCTCAACACTCATCCTCATTTTAATCATTACGACCGTTGTACCGTTTGCATTTGCACGCGAGAAATCTGCTTCGCAAAAAGTGATTGGATTTGCCGCGGCCGATGTCGTAGAGACTATTTCGGCCGAATCTGTTGCCGCACAATTTCCCGCCGCACTCAACGCCAATGATGCTGCCCTGTTAGAAAGCACGCTGTTGAGTGACGATGTGCGTTTTGGTTCATACTATGGCGCATGGTGGGATGGCTGGGAAACAAATTTCACCGTTGCCGAGATGCTGGCACAGATTTGGCGTTTTGATGCGCTGGGCCAACTTTCGGCCGAAACGCTTCCCAATGAGCCGACGTGGTTCCTGCAAGATTTGAACCCCTACACCGATCTACTCCCCGATGAAACGGTTGAGGTCGTTCTGCTCGTTCGCAACTTTAGCGAAAATTCAGATGCCGAGATGCTGGTCTGGATTTCGGCCGATGCGCAAGTCAGCGCAATGGTACTCTCAGCGACTGGTTTTCAGCGTGTGAGCCGATAGCAAAAACCCTTATTAGCGGCGTATGAAGTTCATCGCCGCTTCGATTTCTTCCCCACCGAGCAGCCAGCGCAACGCCGCATAGACGAGCGCACCAACGCCGCCCCCAATCCCCAAATACAGGAGCGTGCCGAGTTCAAATCGGCCGATAAACAAAATCGCAATGGTCATCCCCAATGTTGCCAATGCGGAACGCGCAAAGCTGCGTACCAACTCGCTTTCCTGCATATCGCCAAGCTGCTGACGATTTTTCCAAAACAGCCACGATGACAGAAATGTGAAGGCCAACGTCGAGGCGAGCGCAATCCCCGCCGCCCCCATCCTGCCGACAAAGAGATAGATCGCGCCAACATTGATGATCAGCCAGTAGATATAACCGCGCATCGGCGTGTAGGTGTCGTGACGCGCATAGAAGAGTCGCGCAACAATTTCGAGGGTCGCTTCGCTGATGACGCGCACAGAGAGAAAGATCAGCGCACTGTAGACAAGGGCGGAGGAACGCGCATCAAATGCACCGCCGCCCAGCAGTAAGTCGATGGCGGGTCGGCCGAGCAGAATCAATCCAGCAGCGGAAGGGATCGTCAATAACCAGATAATGCGCAAAATTCTCAGCGCGGTCTCTTTGAGCTTATCTAACTGATCTGAATTGTAGAGTTCAGCGAGCGTTGGAAAGATAACGATGGCGATTGCCGTGCCAAACAGCGTTTCGGGCAGTTGCATCAGCGTAAAGGCGTAGTTGTAGCCGCTGACTTGCCCTTCTGGCAGACGTGAGGCAACGCGCACCCAAAAGACATCGGCCGCCTGAATTGCGCCCAGCATGACAATGCGCGGCCCCATCAGATAGATGATTTCGCGTACGCCGGCAAGCTGAAAGGCGAGCTTTGGCCGCAGCCGAATTCCGTAGCGAAACAGGGCGGGCAGCTGAATCCCAATGTGCAAAATGGCGCCGAGAACCGTTCCCCACGCCACACCAAAGATTCCCATCGTCGGCACAAATAGCCAAAAGCTCAAGATATAGCCGACATCGAGCATGATCGGCGCAGAGGCGGGAAGAATAAAATGTTGGTGGGCGTTGAGCAGACTGGTGATGACACCACTGATGCCGAACAAGATGGTGTTGAGCAGAATGATCCGCATCAGATTGGCGGTCAGAAGCTGGGTGGTTTCGGCCGAATCGGGCAACAGCACGTATTTCGTAATTTGCGGCGAAAAAATGGCTGCTAACCCGCAAACGGTGATCAATACCAAAAAGACCAGCGTCATCGTCGTACTTGCGACATCCGCGCTTGTGCGTGCCTTTTCTGGGTCATCGTCGTGCAGATATTTGGTGTAAACGGGGATAAATGCCGCCGCAAGTGCGCCACCCGCAATCAACACATAGAACAGTTCGGGCAACTGATTGGCCGCCGTGAACGCATCCGCCTCGCCCGTTGTGCCAAAGGCGCGGCCAAACAGCCGAAAGCGATAAAGCCCCGTCACCTTATTGAGGGCATACAAAATCATGACGATGACGGAAGATTGCAGGAGTTGCCGAGTACGATTCTTCTTCATAGGGAACCGCATTATGCCCGATAGCCGCGCATTCGCACATCAAAACAGACCCAAAACGACGTAAATGATTCATGACTACTCATTGATAAATAAAATTTTTCCTTTGCATTCTGCTGTGATATAACCAGCACATGGCAATTTTGAGCAACGATGCGGTCAGCTTCATGAGCAGCACACCGCAACAAACAGAACGGTTAGGCATTCGGTTGGGCGAGTTGATCGAGCCGCGCGATATCATCTGTTTGGATGGCGACTTAGGCGCGGGCAAGACGGCGCTTGCGCGGGGGATCGGGCGCGGCTGGGGAACTACCTATCGCATCACCAGCCCAACCTTTACGCTCATCAACGAATATCCGCGTGCCAGCGATGGGATCATTTTGTACCATTGCGACTTTTACCGTTTACAAGGTGCAACCGAAATTATTACAACGGGAATCGAAGATATTTTAGATACGAACGGCGCGATTATGATCGAATGGCCCGATCTTGTCATGCCATTCTTGCCAGAAGATCGCCTAATCATCGCACTTTCGCATGTGTCAGAATACAAGCGCGGAATGCGCTTTCGGGCGACAGGCAAGCGATCACGCGCATTGTTGACAGAGTTTCGAGTGAGTGCCTTTGGCAGATAGTTGCAAGTTGCAAGTTGCAAGTCCGTTGCTTGTAAGTTGCAATCTACCCCTTTTATGCTTTTAGCAATTGATACAGCAACCCGCTGGACGGGAATCGCCTTACATGATGGCGCACAACTGCGGGCGGAGTTAGGCTGGCATGCAGTTAACACACAGACGATCGAGCTTGCGCCGACGCTAGCCGATCTGCTGCGCAAAGTCAGCGTTGATCCAGCGGAAATTCGCGCGGTCGCAGTTGCGATTGGGCCGGGTTCGTATACGGGTCTGCGGGTTGGGCTGGGGTTTGCCAAGGGAATCGCCCTTGCCCACAATGCACAGCTGATCGGGATCAACACCCTCGACATCGTGGCGGAGGCTGCGGGGAAGATGAGCAGTCATTTGATTGCCGTCTGTGAGGCGGGACGTGGGCGTATTTGTGCAGCGACTTACTATTTCTACAGTCGCAAGGCGTGGCAGTTGAAGCAGGAAGCCGATATTTACAAATGGGATGAGTTGATCGAGCAGGTTCCAAGAGGCAGTGTCTTTGCAGGGGAAATTTCGGCCGATGCCCGCTCCCTAATCCGCAACGCCAACCGCAATCTCAAGCTCGCCTCCCCCGCTCAAGGCGCACGCCGCGCGGCCCATCTCGCCGAACTCGCTATCGTGCGGCATCACAAAGGGGATGTGGACGACGCGGCCGCACTGGTTCCTGTCTATCTACGCGATCCAGCGGGCAATAAAATCACAAGCAGCAAGTCGTGAATCGTCAGGCGTTTGAAATTCGGCCGATGTTGCTCGACGACATCGACGCAATCCTAGAAATTGAGCGCATCGCCTATCCAACCCCGTGGACGCGGCAGGGTTATGAGAAGGAGATCAAGCGCAATGAACTTGCCGAATATCATGTTTTGGAAGTTGCAAGCTGCAAGGGGCAGGTCGCAGGGGGGATTTTGGGGTATGTTGGGCATTGGATGATGGTTGGAGAGATGCACATCAGCATGATCGCCGTCCATCCGCACTGGCAGCGCAACGGATTGGGAGAACTGTTGCTCGTTCATCAGCTTGTTCAGGCCTGTGAAAAGGATGCGTTTTTGGTCACGCTTGAAGTGCGCGAGAAGAATTTCCCCGCGCAACGTCTCTATGAAAAACTGGGCTTTATCGAAGTGGGGCGGCGCAAAAATTACTACAAAGATACCAAAGAAGCGGCCATTTTGATGACGCTGGAGCCGTTGGATAAGGCCGCGATTCAAGCACGCTGGCAAGCCGTTACCACAAGAGATTACAACGGATTTAGGAAATCACCGCTTCAAGTCGAGGAGGTTGCGGGATTTGAAACACCCGCAACACAAAATTAAGCCGACTTTCCGTCACAGACAATTTCACGACTCGCGCACCCACGCGAGGGAGATGCGGTTGCGGGTCTTGTCGATAGATTTGATGGCAACGGTGACGAGCTGACCGACGGCGAGTTCTGTGCCGCGTGGGGGTTCACTGCGGTGGAGCAGGCCATCCCGCTTTACGCCAATGTCGATAAACGCGCCGAAGTCAACCACATTGCGAACGGTTCCCTGCAACACTTGACCCACCTGTAGATCTTCCATGTTGAGCACATCGGAGCGCAAGATAGGCGCGTCCAGCTCTTCTCGTGGGTCACGACCGGGCTGGACAATTTGATCGAGAATGTCGCGCAATGTCGGTTCACCGATTCCAAGCTCTTTGGCGAGCGTCTTAGTCGCGGGCAGTTGTGATAGCTTTTGGCGTTTTTCCCCTTCACTATCATCTAAGTTGATCGACACTTTTTCCATCACCTTGCGCGCAGCAGCATAGCTTTCAGGATGGATAGCGGTTGCATCAAGTGGATTATTGCCGTCGCGGACGCGCAGGAAGCCGGCCGCTTGCTCAAACGTTTTGCGCCCCAACCCGCCCACTTTTTGTAGGCGCGAGCGGTTTTCAAATGCCCCTTTTTCTTCGCGGAAGGCGACGATCTTTTCAGCCAGTTTGGGACCAATACCGCTGACGTAGGTGAGTAGCGCGGGGGAGGCTGTGTTGAGGTCTACGCCAACACGGTTGACGACGAGTTCGACGACCTGATCGAGTGATTCAGAGAGTTGCTTCTGGTTGACATCGTGCTGATAGAGGCCAACCCCGATGCTCTTTGGATCGATTTTAACCAGTTCGGCAAGGGGGTCTTGCACTCTTCGGCCGATACTGACCGCCCCGCGCATCGACACATCCATGTCGGGGAGCTCCTGACGCGCAAGCTGGCTCGCACTGTAGACGCTTGCGCCCGCCTCGTTCACAATCAGATATTGCAGCTCATCAAAGCTGCGCGTGAGTTCCGCCACGAGTTGTTCCGTTTCGCGCGAGGCGGTTCCGTTGCCAATCGCAATCAGGGTCACGTCGTAGCGACGGATGGCGAGCATGAGCCGTTTGAGCGCGTCATCTCGCTTGTTTTGTGGGGGATGGGGATAGATGGTGCCAGTGGCAAGGACTTTGCCGGTCGGATCGATGGCAGCAACTTTGCAACCCGTGCGGAAGCCGGGATCGATGGCGAGAATAGTATGATTGGCGACGGGCGGTTGGGTGAGCAGGTCGCGCACATTTTTGGCGAACACTTCAATGGCGTGGGTTTCGGCCGATTCCGTCAGCTCTCGGCGCACATCCCGCTCCATCGTCGGCAAAATCAGCCGCTTGAGCGCATCGGCCGACGCTTGCTCCAGCTCGTCATGCAGCACCGATTTCGGATTGGCGCGCGCCACCTGACGAATTGCCAGCAGCTTATCGTGTTCGTTAACCTCGACTTTGACCCGCAAGATTTTCTCCTGCTCACCCCGATTGATGGCGAGGATTTGATGCGGACGCAGCGTGTGAATCGGGACGTTGAAATCGTAATAAAGTTGATAGGTGGCGCGGTCATCCTGCGCGTCGTCAATTTTGCTGACGCTGATGGTGCCATTTTGCAGGGCGCGACGGCGGAAAGTTGCACGAACGCGGGCGTTGTCACTGAGGATTTCAGCTACGACATCGCGTGCGCCCTGCCAGACGTGGGCAGAGGTTGGGGTTTTGGGGCGAATAAACTCCCCGCCGATCTGATTGTATGTTCGGCTATCAACTGGCTGCTTGAGGATTTGAATCGCCAAGGGCAAGAGACCGAGTGCGCGTGCTTTCGAGCCACGTGTTTCACGCTTCTTTTTATAGGGCGCGTAGAGGTCGTTGAGATCGGTGAGGGTTTCGGCCGAATCTATCACCTTCGCCAGCTTGTCGCTTAACTTTCCCTGTTCGGCAATCGCCTTTTTAATCGTCTCGCGCCGCTCATTGAGCGAGCGCAGCTTTTGTAATTCTGTCGCAACGTTGGCGACCTGCTCATCAGAGAGACCACCCGTCGCTTCTTTGCGATAACGAGCGATAAAGGGAACGGTGTTGCCATCATCCAAAAGGGAGATGGTTGCCTGCACTTGGTTGGTACGGACATTGAGGGCTTGGGCGAGTTTGCTGGCTTCAGACATAGTGACAGTGGGCAGTGAACAGTGCGCAGGAAACAGAAGGAGATGCTGACTGCTCACTGTCTACAGTTCATTGCTTACTGATAAGCGGTGTTACAATATACACCTATATTCTATACACAAATCACGAAAAGGAACGCACCATGTCAAAATACGTTGCGGCAATCGATCAAGGGACGACGAGTACACGCTGTATTCTATTTAATCATGCAGGAGAAATTGTCAGTTCGGGACAGATGGAACACAAACAGATTTACCCCCAAGCGGGCTGGGTGGAACATGATGCGGCCGAGATTTGGAAGCGCACGGAGAAGGTGATCCGCACAGCTCGGGAGAGCGCCAACGTCCAAAAGGGAGAAATTGTCGCTATCGGCATTACCAATCAGCGTGAAACGACGGTTGTTTGGAATAAACATACGGGCAAGCCTTACCACAACGCAATCGTTTGGATGGACACACGCACAAGCGCGGTGTGCAAAGAGCTGATGGGCGATGAGGGGCAGGATCGTCTGCGCCCCAAAACAGGTCTGCCGATTGCGACCTACTTTTCAGGCACCAAGTTGCGCTGGCTGCTGGATAATGTTGAAGGGCTGCGCGAAGATGCGGAAAACGGCGAGGCGTTATTTGGCACGATAGATACGTGGATTACGTGGAATTTGACGAGGAAACACGTGACAGACCCGACCAATGCCAGCCGCACGCTGCTGATGGACATTGAAACGCTCGAATGGGATGATGAACTACTTGAGATTCTCGACGTGCCGCGCAGGATGCTGCCCGAAATTGTCGCCAGCAGTGACGCAGATGGGTATGGCGTGACGAGCGTGGACGGCCCATTTAACGAGGAGATTCCCGTATGTGGTGCGTTGGGCGATCAGCAAGCGGCAACCGTTGGACAAGCATGTTTTGAAGTTGGGGAAGCCAAGAATACATACGGAACTGGTTGTTTCCTGATTTTGAACACGGGGGAGCTACAACATTCAGAGAATGGGCTGTTGACAACGGTCGCCTATCAATTTGGCAATCAGCCCGCCGTCTATGCGCTGGAGGGATCGGTTGCGATTGCGGGGGCATTGGTGCAATGGTTGCGCGACAATTTAGAGATTATCAAAGATGCGCCAGAGGTAGAGACATTGGCGGCGACCGTTGACGACAACGGCGGCATCTACTTTGTGCCGGCCTTTTCGGGGCTATATGCGCCCTATTGGCGGGATGATGCACGTGGCGTGATTGTCGGAATGACGCGCTATGTCAACAAGGGTCACTTTGCGCGCGCGGCGTTGGAGGCGACAGCATTTCAATCGCGGGAAGTGATCGAGGCGATGGCAAAGGATTCGGGGGTCGAGCTAAAACAGTTGAAGGTGGACGGGGGAATGATTGAGAATGAGACATTGATGCAGTTCCAGAGCGATATTTTGGGCGTGGAGGTCATTCGGCCGAAAGTCGCCGAAACTACAGCACTCGGCGCCGCCTATGCAGCAGGTCTAGCGGCTGGATTTTGGAAAGATTTGGACGAGCTGCGTGCCAATTGGCAGCAGCAGAAAGCTTGGGAGCCGCAGATGGATGAGGATGAGCGAGAAAAGCTCTATAGTCAATGGAAAAAAGCGGTGACGCGGACGTTTGATTGGGTTGAGTGATTAAGACAACGAACATTTTTGAGGAATATCCCACAATGCATAAATTAGGTAATTACATAGAAGGAAGCTGGTACACAGGTGAAGGGGAGGGCGTGCCGCTGCACGACGCGGTGACGGGGGAAGTCGTCGCGTATTCATCGGTGGAAGGGTTGGATTTGGACGCAGTGCTGCGCTATGGGCGGCGCGTGGGCAGTCCGCCGCTGCGTAAGATGACGTTTCAGCAGCGCGGAATGATGCTCAAAAAGCTGGCGCAATATCTGCTCAAGCGTAAGGAAGCGTATTACGAACTCAGCACGCGCACGGGCGCGACACGCGCTGATAGCTGGATCGACATTGAAGGCGGGATCGGCAATCTCTTTGCCAATGCGTCGTTGCGGAAGGAGTTCCCCAACCAACCATTTCACGTTGAGGGGGCGGCGATTGATCTGTCGCGTGGCGGTGACTTCATGGGGCATCATATTATGGTTCCCAAGCGCGGCGTTGCGGTGCATTTGAATGCGTATAACTTTCCAGTTTGGGGGATGTTGGAAAAGTGCGCGGTCAACTGGATGGCAGGGGTGCCAGCCGTTGTCAAACCAGCGTTGCCGGGTTCATTTTTGACAGAGGCGGTTGTGCGAGACATTATCAAGTCGGGGATTCTGCCCGAGGGCGCCTTGCAATTGGTTGGCGGGCTGGCGCACACGATCTTGGACTATGTGCAGACGCAGGATGTGGTGACGTTTACGGGATCGGCCGAAACCGGGCGCAAACTGAAAACCCATCCACAAATTATTGCCGAAGCAGTCCTGTTCAATTTGGAAGCAGATTCGCTCAACGCGGCCGTTTTAGGGGAAGATGCCACCGTTGGAACCCCTGAGTTTGACCTGTTCATCAAAGAGGCTCGCAAGGAGATGACGGTCAAATGTGGACAGAAATGTACGGCGATTCGCCGTATCATTGTGCCGACGGGGATGATGGACGCTGTGCAAGAGGCGTTGAGCAAGCAGTTAGCGCGCACGTCCGTCGGCAATCCCGCGACAAAAGGGGTGCGGATGGGGGCGTTGGTTGGGAAAGAACAGCGCGAAGTTTTGTGGGATCGTGTGCAGTTGTTGGGAGAATCGGCCGATCTCGTCTACGGAACCCGCAACCCCATCGACCTGATCGAAGCAGACTTCGACAATGGTGCATTTACCAGTCCAATGCTGTTCCGCACGGACGACCCACACAACAATCGCGCCGTCCATGAAGTTGAGGCGTTTGGCCCTGTAGCGACGCTCATGCCCTATCGTGATTTAGACGACGCGGTTGAATTGGCACACATGGGGAAAGGCTCGCTGGTCTGTTCGATTGCAACCTATGATGATGAGATCGCCCGCGATTTTGTCGTCAACGCGGCGGCCTCGCATGGGCGCATTCTCGTTCTCAATCGTGAAAGCGCCAAACAGAGCACGGGGCATGGCTCCCCATTACCGACGTTGGTGCATGGAGGGCCGGGTCGCGCCGGCGGCGGTGAGGAGATGGGCGGGATGCGTGGCGTCAAGCATTATTTGCAGCGCACCGCCATTCAAGGCTCACCGACGACAATCACGGCAATCACGGGCATCTATCAACCCGGCGCAAAGGTGACAGAAGCCCCACAACATCCGTTCAAATATCACTTTGAAGACATTGAGGCGGGCATGTCGTTGTTGACGCACAAGCGCACGATGACCGATTCAGACATCCAGAATTTCGCCAATTTAACGTGGGATCATTTCTACGCACACACGGACATTACCTCGCTCGAAGGGACAATCTTTGAGAAGCGTGCCGCGCATGGTTATTTTGTGCTGGCGGCAGGGGCGGGACTGTTTGTCTATCCGGGAACGGGGCCTGTTGGCGCAAACTATGGGCTAGAGGATTGTCGGTTTATTCGTCCCGTCTACCACAACGATACGCTGCAAGTGCGGCTGACCTGCAAAGAGAAGATCGACCGCGACACACGTGGGCGGGCGTTTCCAGCGGGGGTTGTGAAGTGGTACGAAGAGATCCTCGATCAAGATGGCGAACTGGTCGCGTTTGCAACGATTTTGACGTTGGTGCAGAAAAAATCACCATTTGCTGAAATTTCGGCCGATTATCTGCAAAAAAACCTAGAGCAGATCAGCGACCAAAATACGCTCGAACGCATGACACAACTGCTCAAGATGGCAACGGGTGAAGTGGTCGTTGAAAATAAGGAGTCGGAGGAAGCGATCGATATGGCGCAAACATCGCTTTACAACTATCGGCCGATGCCCGGCCCAATCTCACAATGGATCGATCTGCCCGAGTCACCGCAATTTGACGATCTAGCAAGCGCAAGGGTCGGCGTTTTGGAAGCGTATCGCAACTATAAAGCGCACTTTAAGGGCAATGCTGGCGCGACGGCCGCAACACCGATTTTTGGGGAGATGGATCGCTTCTTGTGGAAGCTGATGTTGCAGAAGGCATTTGCGTATGAGTTCAGATAATTAAGCGACGGCAATTTCTGTCATCAGAAACAGAAATAGTGTTTCGGGATTTGGAAATCCCGAAACATCACCCCAAATCATTATCTAAAGGTCTATAGAACAGACGTGGTAAAATCCACTCTTGATGAACACGAAACTGCAATCTCGCCTACGACGAATGGGTATTGCCAAAGGCGCACGCAATTTGGTGACGCCTGATCGGCCGATCAAACCCGTCCCTGCCCGACCCACGTTACAGGCTGCGGCCGACGCGCCAACCCTGCAACAGCTTTTGGCGGGTGGTGAGATTATTGAAAATGAGGAAGGGCGTTATTTTTCCATTGACTATGTCTACCCCACAACGCATAGGCATGGAAATTGGTGTTTAGGGGAGTTGTTAGAAAAGGAATCATCCCATTTAGGGCTATATGGGAATGCTGCGATGGCATTTCAGGACTGCCTCTTTATCGACACGGAGACGACAGGGTTACATGGTGCGGGGACGATTGCCTTTATGGTAGGGGTTGGATTTTATGATGGGGATGTGTTTGTCGTGCGGCAATACTTTGTGCGCGACTTTGGTGAGGAAGCGGCGATGCTGGCCGATTTGGCGCGCTTGGTTGAAGTTCGGCCGAATCTCGTCTCCTTCAACGGCAAAACATTTGACATTCCGCTGCTGCAAACGCGCTATCTGATGAACCGACTCGGCGATCCGTTTGACGGGATGCCGCATCTCGATTTGTTGACGCCTGCACGCAAATTGTGGCGGCGACGGTTGGGATCGGTGCGGCTCGGGGCGTTGGAGGATGCGCTGTTGGGGATTCCGCGCACGCAAGAGGATGTCGAAGGGTATCTGATTCCGACGCTCTATCACGACTATTTACGTTCGGCCGATCCACGCCCACTCAAGCGGGTCTTCTACCACAATCGCATTGATATTTTGTCGATGGTTTGTTTATCTGCCGAAATACTGCACCTGCTGACCGCCCCCGATCGCTGTCAACATGCGCTCGATGTCTACAGCCTCGCCAAGTGGCAGGTCGATTTGCAGTTGCCACTCGCCGAAGCGTACTTGCGCCAAGCATCCAGCATGGATTGCGAATTGACGACGTGGCAATTGATTTTGCAAGAATTGGGATCGCTGCTCAAACGGGCTAATCGACGGGCGGATGCCGTTCCGCTCTGGTTGCAGGTGGCGCACACAGCCGAATCAGACATCACGGCCCATATCGAACTCGCCAAATTCTACGAGTGGCATGAGCCAGATTTGCGGCAGGCACTCGTTTGGACGGAAGCAGCATTTGCGCTGATCGACCCATTTGATGTGACGACACGAGAAGAGTTATCGCATCGTCAACAGCGAATACTCCGCAAAATGTCGCAAGCGGATTCGTAAAGCGGCGATACGTTTAGGCATGGTTTGAAGCATGGTTTGAAGATGGCTGATCAGCTTGTCAGCTTGTCAGCTTCTACAAGAATCCTGCGGTTAAAATAGGGCTACCGCCCCCGCTTCGCGTTCGAAGGCTGTTACACAAAGTGCGTTCAAACGCACTAGAAGACAACGCGCTTCAGCGTGTTTCGCGTATCAGCCTTTGGTTTTAACCATAGGTCTTCTGACCCCCTGAAATGCTGAAGTGCTGAAATGCTAAATTGGTGCACCGCAAGATTCATGCCGACTCCAGTCTGACCGCATAGAGGGCGATTGCAGCGTGGTGCGAGAGGGTCATTGGGGCGCGATTGTAGAGGTAATATCGGCCGATATTTTCCGGCAACACCACATGCAAAAAGCCCAACAAGCTGCCCCGTGCAACCAATGGACAAGCCAGTGCAACGCCACCCACCCGCACAACAGGTTGATCAAACGGCTCCACGTCGAGATGATACAAATCTTCTCGTTGCAGATTGGCCGCAATCTGACCCATAAACCCTTCTCCAACTGCGATCACGTCGGCTGGGGCAACAGATTCCAACCCTGAATGCTGCAAGCGATTGATCTGGTTTCCGTTAATCAAATGGACGGATGCTTGCAACGCTTCAAAGCTTTCGGTCATCGTTGTACAGAGCGTCATGGCGATTGATTCGGCCGATTTCTGATTGGACAACGCCTGCGCCACCGTTTCCAATGCCAGCAACCCCTCGTTGGTCTGGGTTGAAAGCAGTTGGAGCTGACCCATCATCCCCGTGAGTTGGTCTTCAATTTGATACAGGTTTTGCTCAACTGTTTTCGACTCATCCCCCAGCAGGACGGATGTGAGCGATGCGGTGAAGACACCTGTCACGACAAATCCCAAGATGACCAGTCCACCCGTCAAGACGCGCCCGCCGACCGTTGTCGGATCGTAAATATCCGCAAAACCGCCAGTCGCCACCGTTGTGAAGCTCCACCACAACCCCTTTTGCAACTCACTGTCACCGGGCAATGTGTCGAGCGTTTCGAGTGCACTAATGGCGAACGCGCCGACAAACAACAGGACGACCGCCAGCATGAGAGAGCGTCGCAAGAGGATGACTTCAAACGTCTTGAACAGTTTGTCCAGTCCGCGAAAGGTCTCGACAAGGGAACGATAGGCGCGAATGAGGCGCAAGATTCGCAAGGTGCGGGCAAAACGGGCGAGGTTGATCAATCGGCCGAAACGCAACACACCCGTAAATGGCAGTGAGGCAATAAAATCGATCCAATAGCGTCGAATATACCAGCGACGATCTTCCACAAACCAGAGGCGCAGAAAGAAATCAAGCAACAAGATACCGCAAATCGTTGTGTCGATTGTGACAAAGATGGCAGCCGAATCAGTTGAGATGATTTGGTTAAATAGGATCAACTCACCAATCGTAATGACGATCGAGAGGACGATAATCACGAGGATAAATGTATTCCACAGCGAATAGTTGCGTGCGCCGCCCAGCAGCTTCGTCATGCGATCTTGTATGTGTCGCTCCACGATAGCATTGTCTACATCGCGCAGGTGGCCGTCGAGCGAGTGCCATTCGGCCGAAAGTCGGTCAATCTGCTGCAATGCCTGCTCCGTTGTGAGCGGCTCGCCCGCCTGCACACATTGTAAAAAGTAATCATCCGCCTGCGTGAGCTTGTCACGCATCCGCATCATCTCGACGATCAGCGCGTGCCGCATCCGCACGAGCGTTGGCTCGTCACAATCCTGCAACCGCCAGCGATGGGCGCGTTGCTGAATGTGTGTCACGGACGCTTCATGTTGGGCCAACTCAAGTGCGAGTTGGTGTTCTTCTAGTGAGTCAATTTTGTTAGGAAGCATAATGATGGTGTTTATGCACTGCTGTTCTCTTGCACAAGGCGGAAGACGAGTCCACCAAGCAATGCCAGTCCCGCTGCTGACCAGCAAATCAGCCGAAATCCACCAACGGCTGTAATCGTTGGGGCAAAGAGCAGCGCGAGCGCACGGGCAATCGGGGGTGTAAGCGAGAGGACGGCCAGCGGCACGCTGCGTGCGGCGGGAACGAGTTCAGTGAAAATTGGCACAACGCTGATAAACGACATCTCAAACGTGAGAAAGACAAGAAAGATGCCGATCAGTGCAGTCAGCATCGATACACCGATGAAGGGCAATAGAAAATAGGTCAGTGACGACAATGTAACCGTCAAGAGAACAATACGTCGCTTGCCAAATTTGTCGCTCAGCCAGCCCGCGCTCAACTCGCCAATTAGTTCGCTCGACCCCAACACGATGGCCGCCGTTCCCAATCCGCCGACGTTTAGCCCAAAGGTGTTTTCAAGCCAATCGGCATAGCTCGAAAAGACGAGCATGTTAGCGGCCATCGCCAGCCCGACATAGCCAGCCGCCGCCCATAGCATCGGCGTGTCAGCCACATGGCGGGCCAACATGCGCAGGGAAAAGCGCACCGTCGTTTGTGGGCGCAGGTCGGGGATGATGCGCCAGACGGCGATCAGCATTATCGCGCCACCGATGGCGACGGCGAGAAAGGGGGATTGCCAACCATAGCGGGCAATTAGGAGGGCAGCAACGGGTGCGCCAATCAGAAATGCGCCCGACCAAGATAGCTCTGTGATACCGACCGCCATGCCGCGCTGTTCGTAGGGAACGACATCGCCGATATGGGTGCGCATCGCAGGATCAAACATGACAGAGGCAAAGTTGACCAAGACGACAACAACGGTGAATGTGCCAAGTGTGGGCGAAAAATAGATCAGCGGGGTGCTAAAAATGAAGATGAGCAGGGCGAGGATCAGGAAGGTTTTTCGGCCGAATTTCTCACTCAACGGCACAACAAATGGCACGATAAAGCTTGATATCGAACGCGCCGCTAATGCGCGTTGCAACGTCCCAATCGGCACGCCCAACCCACGTGCAAATGTCGGCAGAAACGAGAAGATCATCCGCAACATCGTTGTAATGAAAAAGCGTGCGAAGGCGAGAACCCAAAGCTGTAGTCGAATCGAAGGCATTTAGGGAGTGTAACCTGTTTTGACAACACAATCATAATCTTTTGCGTTACCGTGAAAAAGTCGCTACAGTTTCAACTTATGTCCGCCTCTACAACAAACAATCGTCTCTATGTCGCCCCTGCCGCCAGCGGCAAAACGGCCACTGTCATCCAACAGGTGCGCGACGCTACCCAAAGTTTGCGAAAAACGGCCATCATTTGCGTGGCGAATCCATTGCAGGCGCAAGCCGTTGAGCGGCGACTGGCGTTGAGCGGCGGGGCGTTGGGCGTGCATGTGGTCACGTTTGACGCGCTCTATCGCTTGATCTTGCTGTCGGCTGGGGAAGCGTACACCGAACTGGTTGACCAAGTGCAGTATCGGCTAATTCGGGCGATTGTCGATGAGTTAGGGTTGACGCACTATGCAGCATTGGCTGGGTCACCGGGCTTTATTCAATCGCTGCAAGCGTTGTTTGCGGAGTTGAAGGGGGCGCAAGTCGAGGCAGAAACGTTACAGCGAGCAAGTCGTAAGGGGCAAGTGCGCCTTGTTGAATTGGCGCAGATCTATGCAGCCTATCAAGAACGCTTGCGCAATGAAGGGTGGGCCGATCGGGCGGGATTGGGTTGGTTGGCGTTGGAAACGCTCCAAAAAAGCAGCGACCTATCATCGAGTGAAACGTATGGAGCGGAAAGCGCAGGCTTATGGCTCGATGGGTTTGATAGTTTCACAGGCATTCAACTCGCCGTGATCGGCGCACTTTACGCACAAGGGATGGCGATCACGGCATTTCTAGCGGGTGATTTGACTGCACCCGATTTGCCCCAGTATCGCAAGTTTCGTGAGACACAAAGTCAGTTGGAGGAGGTTTTAGGCGTTTCGGCCGATTCTCTCACCCACGCACCCCCCAGCACAACAGCATTCGCCAACTGCAAACTGATCGCGGTTCCCACACGCGCCGCCGAAGCCCGCACCGCCGTGCGCTGGCTTAAACAGCAGATTGTCGCCAACGAATGGCAACCGAACGACGTGGCAATTTTGGCGCGTCACATGGGCAACTATCAAAACTGGATTGCGCAAATCGCCGCTGAGTATGGGTTGCCGATTGCGTCCCCCAGCGGCTTACCGTTGCGCTTCAATCCCGCAGTGATGAGTCTGTTAGATTTGGTTGGCCTGATGGTGCAGGATGAGGCGGGGGAATGGTCGTTGCCGCGCAAAGGGGTGCTGGCCGCGTGGCGGTCGCCCTATTTTGATTGGCAGGCACAGACGACTGAAGATATAGCGGTCGGGATCATGGCGGGTGATGCCGAACTGTTAGATACGGTGGCACGACAGGGGCATGTGATTGGCGGACTCGCGCAATGGCAAGAGGCGTTTGCACTGTTAGAAACGCGCTCGCAGCGATTTGTGGAAACGGATGAGGAGATCGCGGTTGAAGGGGTGATTTCGGCCGATCTCATCCCCCCGCTCGCCCAAAAATTCAATCGCTTCACCAGCTATCTCACCCCACCCGACACGGCGACGACGTTCAAGGCATATGTTGGCTGGCTAGAAAATTTGATTGGCAGCGATCCCGCGCTCAACGAGGAGCCAGAACCGCACGCACTCAATATCGTGCGTATGGCGCGGCAACATCAATCGGCCGATTTTGGTGCCCGTGATGTGGCGGCGTTGCAGGCGTTGAAAGAGGTGTTGCGTGGGTTGGTTTGGGCGGAAGAAGCGGTCGGGGTGAAGGGAGATGTCACGCTGGAAAAGTTCTTACAGGAGGTGAGTGGGGCGGTTGAGGCGGCGGGTTATCGGCCGAAAATCACCCACCCCTCCGCGACCCTTGTCACGAGCGTCATACAAGCGCGTGGACTGCGCTTCAAGGCGGTCGCTATTTTGGGAATGGGTGAGGGAGAGTTCCCCGCCGTCCTGCGCGAAGATCCATTTTTACGTGACCAAGACCGCAGAATTCTGCGCCGACAGGGCCATTTGATCGAGGATAGCACCGACAGCGTCGAACGCGAGTACTTTTATGAGGCGACGACCCGCCACAGCGACGCGCTTTTGTTAACGCGCGCGACGCTGGCGGACAACGGCGCAGAGTGGGAACCGTCACCATTTTGGACAGAAACGGGGGTTGAACCATTGCGCGTGATGAGCACCCAGCAGTTAGCGGCAACGGAAGCGGCGAGCATGACGGAGCTTTTGGCGAGTTTGGCGCAAGGGGGCGACTTGGCAGCGGGTCGCTGGGTGCGTGAACAACATGCGGAACGCTGGGAGCGGCTACAACGCGCGGCCGATATTGTGGCGGCACGCAGTGCGGGGCGTGTCAGCGCGTATGATGGGCGACTCGATCCCGACCACTTCCAAAAACATTTTGGCGCAACCTACACATGGAGCGCATCGCAAATCGAGACCTATCGCAGTTGTGCCTATCGCTTTTTTGTCAGCTATGTCTCGCAGTTGGAGCCGCGCCCTGAGCCACAAATGGGATTGGATGTGCGTCAATTAGGCACGATCTATCATCGCATTTTAGAGCGCGTCTATGATCAGACGTTGCCCCATCAGCGCAACGACTTGGCGGTGATATTGGCGAAGCTGCCAGAGGTGGCACAGGCAGTTTTAGACAGTGCGCCAGCTGAGGAGGGATTTCGGCCGAATCCTTGGTGGCAACAAACGCGCAATGAGATTCTCAACACGTTGCAAAAGACAGTTGCCGCGCTGCATGAGGCGGCCGACGGTTACACGCCTGTGCAGTTTGAACGCAAATTTGATCGCCTGATTTTGCGTGAGGGGGAACATGTCGCGCAACTACGCGGCGTCGTCGATCGCATCGACCGCAATGCAGCGGGCGACTATCGCATCATCGATTACAAGACAGCGGGCGGCAGCGGATTCAAGGAAGATCATGTCAAACGCGGAGAAAAGCTGCAACTGGTCATCTACGCACTGGGCGTGCGAGCTGGATTGCAGGACGGTCAAATTGCGGATGGTTTTTACTGGCACATCAACGACGCGGAAGCGAGTCCATTTAAGCTGGCCGATTTTGGAGTTGGTGCGGCGATTCGCGTCGTGCTGCGCCATGTTTGGGATGCGGTTGGTGGGGTGCGGCGGGGCGATTTTCGGCCGAAAACGCCCGCAAATGGATGTCCAAACTACTGTCCTGCGGCCGCATTTTGTTGGCATTATCAGCCGCGTTGGTAGGGCATCGGGTTGCAGATTCTCAGTCATGTCCCCGCGCCGATGTATCGTATGACTGACCGACCCATCACAAAACTATGATAAACAGCGAACAAGGATTTCAATTTTTGGCAGCAGGTGGCTTGAATTTAGCGGCCGTTCTTGATTGTGCCGCGTTGCCAGCAGAACTGCGTGCAATGATGACGGCTGTCCCGTTGGAGCGCTACCAGCGGTTGGTGCTGTTGGGGCATGGCGGGCGACGGCTGTGGGAAGTGTTGCAGGAAAGTGAGCAGGCTGCGTCTGATCCCGTTGATACATACAGCCGAAATCTCGCGCAACAGTTCGCCCGCGACTATTTGGGCGATCCAGAAACGTATTGGCTCTATCCAAACACACCCCACCTTGTCCCGCTGCAACGACTTGGCGCATTGGCTGGCTGGAGCCATCCGTCGCCATTGGGGTTGGGCATCAGCCCCGAATTCGGCGTGTGGTTTGCCTATCGCGCTGCGTTTTTGGTTGCTGCAAATGTGCCACTGCACCATGCAATCCCGCAACCCTCCCCCTGCGATCGTTGCGCCGACAAACCTTGTATCTCGACTTGTCCCGTCGGCGCGGTGCAGATGGGTGCATTCGATGTGAGCGGGTGTTGGGCGTATCGCACGCAACCGCAATCCCCTTGTGCAGACCGCTGCCACGCACGCATGGCGTGTCCCTACTTCCCCGAACATCGCTATTCCTTGCCGCAGATTCAATATCATTATGGGGGGAGCTTGCGGTGGGCAGCATAGGAAGCGAACTTGCTTTTTACGCTTAATACAGCGTAAAGTAAGTCCCGTTATACCTGCGAAGGCAGGTATCCATTCTTTTTCTGGGACTGGACACCCGCCTGCGCGAGAATGACAGTGCCATACAATTTACCTTACGCTGTACTTAACGTCGCCCTCCCCAACATAGGCTACAATCCACCTCAATGTGTGGCATTACTGGCGTGGTGGGCGCGAACATTTCCCCCGAACGACTGACGAAAATTAACGATACGATGTGGCATCGCGGCCCAGACGACGGACATCTGTTTGTTGGTGATGGCGTGGGGCTGGCGGCGCGACGGCTGGCGATCATCGATCTGGCTGGTGGGCGACAACCTCTCAGCAATGAGGATGGCAGCGTTTGGATCACGTACAACGGTGAGGTATTTAACGCGCCTGAGTTGCGGGCAGAGCTTGAACAACGCGGCCATCGTTTTGAAACGAATACGGACACCGAGGCGATTGTGCATGGATATGAGGAGTGGGGGGTGGATATTATCGGCCGATTACGCGGTATGTTCGCCTTTGCCATTTGGGATGAACGCCGTAAACGATTGGTTGTTGCGCGTGATCGCTTTGGGATGAAGCCACTTTACTATGCGAAGGATGGCAAACAGTTTGCGTTTGGGAGTGAAATTCGGCCGATTCTCGCCGCACTCCCGCAGCTTCCACGCCAGCCCAATCATGAAGCCCTCTATCGCCTCTTTGAAATCGGCTATATTCCCACGCCGCACAGCGCATTTGAACATATCTACCAGCTTCCCGCCGCCCATTATCTCGTGCACGAACAGGGTGATTTCTCAATCCACCGCTATTGGCAGCCTGAATTTCTAACCACCAGCCAGCAACCATCAATCACGCTCCCCGCCGCGACGGAGCAGTTTATGGAGAAGCTGCGCGACGCGGTGCGGGCATGGAAGATGTCGGATGTGCCAGTCGGATCGTTGCTGAGTGGCGGGCTGGATAGCAGCACATTGGCCGCGTTGCTGACTGAAATTAGCGGCACGATTCATACGTTCAATATCGCATTTGATGCGGCAAGCCATGATGAATCAGAGCGTGCGCGGGAAGTGGCGCGGGCAATTGGCAGCGAGCATCATGAGTTGGGCTTTGGATCGGCCGAATTTGACAAACTTCCCCAGATCATCAACCAGCTCGAATCCCCGCAAACGAGCATGACGAGCATCGCCATCTATCTGCTTTATCAGGCGTGCCGTGATGCGGGATTCAAGGTGATTTTGACGGGGGAAGGGGCGGATGAACTGCTGGGCGGGTATCATTGGTTTGATGGGGATCGGCGCATTCGGCCGCTGCTTAATCTACCCCAATTCAGCCGCGAACTGATCGCCAAACTCCCGCGCAACATCTCCGCTGCGGGTCGCCGTGTCCTAGCCTATGGTGATAAAGACCCGCTCTCCCGCTATCATCTCTGGCAAGAAACCAGCACCTATGGCGACCGTTATCATCTGCTCAATTTTGGTAAGCAGCGTCGCCTTCCTCAGTCGAGCAACTGGCATGTGCCTGATAATTTCGGCCGATTTGACCCGCTCCATCAGTTTCTCTATCTGGACTCACAAACGCGCATGGTCGATTTCATCAACTTTGAAGTAGATCGCATGAGCATGGCTGCTTCCGTCGAGGCGCGTCCCCCGTTTTTAGACCATGAGCTTTGGGAGTTTTGTGCGACGCTGCCGCCCAACGTAAAACTAGCGCGTGCGGGAAACAAACTCGTCCTGCGCGAGGGGGCAAAGGGGCTGATCCCAGACCAGATCACAACACGCAAGAAACAAGGGCTGGCGACCCCACACGCCGACTGGTGGCGCAATCAGCTTCCAGCATGGGCGGAGGAGGCACTCCACCCAACCGCCCTGCATGAATCAGGTCTCTTCAATGTGGAAGCTGTCCAAGAGCTACGCGAGGCACACCTGGAACAGCATGGCAATTTTAGTCAAATGTTAACGGGCGTTTTGACAACACAACTGTGGTGGGAGATGTTTATAGAGGATTAACAAAGTGCCTTCCTAAAATGCTTTCGTTGGCAACAATTTTTGCTACATTTAAACAATGTCGCGTTTGAATCTACTCGCATTACTTTTCTTGGTTTTCGGCTGTGTAAAGCAATCTACACCAATGCCAACCCCTGAACCTGTTCTCACATTACTATCGCAAACCGTTTCACCACCTGTCCAAAATGCGGCCATTCAAATAAGTGCAACGCCCTCGCCAACTCTTCCACCAATCAACCCTCCTATTGTAAAAACGAGCATCAATATCAACGATACAACCTGTTATTGGAATAGGGTTGAAACGATTTACGTTGACCATTATGAATGCCAAGATGATATCAACGATCCGCTCTTCTTAATCGGTGTCAAATCGAAAGAGATTCTTAACAAAAAGTTTTTGCTCTTCAAGCGAAATAAAAAGAGTGACGAAAAATATAATGAGTACGATGGTTATCTGCGGGGTGCAATTCAAACGGTCACGCTTGCCGACCAAACTGACTGTACGTTGACCGTAAATAGGGCTGATTACAACCCATTCCAGTATAGCTGCCCTAATGGTCATATTGTGACCCGTTTATTTGATGATGCTAAAGGGTATTGGCAAGCGCAGCTAAATAATGAAAAGACTTGGTTCCCTGTGTATGCTATAACCATCGAATTCGATCCCAATGAGCCTCATACTTACCCCGAAGCGTTAGTTGGAAAAAGTGAAACAGAACTCACATGGGAATTATTGGATGATGGATATGAGCGATCATGGACAGAAGAGATCGTGACGGACGAGTTTACATATAGGACATTCGTTTTTAATCAAACACTGTCCCAATCATACTATGACCAACTTTTCGTTGTTTTTGCTGGAAAGACAGGCAATACATTATCTGTATCGGCCAATGCAACTATAGCTGACTACAATATTGAGGTGTTATCAGGCAATTGGCATGACCTCAATGACGATGGCTTTCTTGAGTTAGCTATTCGTAAGATTCATACTGGAAACAACGGTGTTTTGCCTGTTACCATTTTACAGCTACACGAGGGAAGCGTACGGAAACTTAATCCCGAATTGGAAGAACATCACTGGCCTGCTAACGTATTTGATCTGAATAATGATGGCATTTCTGAACTTCTGGTATATGACAGAACTTATCAGCTGATGGGTGGGTGCAGCGTTTGCGGATTTTCAGTTCCATTAATATATGCTTGGGATGGTAATGAATATGTCGAAAGCTCGGGGCAATTTGAAGGGTATTATTGGTCAAAAATCGCCGTACTTATTAAACAGGCTAATACCAGTTTTTACACTCCACAAAGCTTGTTAGAACTTTTGATTCTATCGACTCTTATTGGCGAACAAGAAATAGGTTGGGAGATTTTCTCGCAAAAATGGAAACATGAAGAATGGGAGGACTATGCACCATACTATGATGAATTCGCTAGGGATTACGAGGCTGATTAGATGTTTCAATTCAGCAGATTTATTCCTCACTAAAAACTTACGGTTAAAAGAGGCTGCCGCCCTCACTTCGCGTACAAACGCTGTTTCACAAAGTTCGTCGATGAAATATTTTAGCAAAGTCTCTCGTTCACCTTAATTTTTCACAGTCGAGAAGTAGCAACTAGCCTCCAGCAACTATAAACTTCCCCCCATGATCGAAACGACCGCTCCCGGAAAGATAATTTTATTTGGCGAACACGCCGTCGTTTATGGACAACCCGCGATTGCGATTCCCGTCTCACAGTTGCGAACGCGCGTCGTGATTACGGATGATGCGCCTTATTCTGTGCTTGATCTGCCCGATCTGGGGGGACAGTTCCCGATTACGGCCAAGCCGATGGAGGGGGAGGAGCCGCTCATGGCAGCCGTGCGCGAAGTGCAGGCCTATTTGGGGTTGTCGCAGTTGCCACCCATGCGCATCACGTTGACGAGTGACATTCCCATTGCCAGCGGCTTGGGCAGCGGCGCGGCGGCAGCATGTGCCATCGTGCGCGGATTACTGAGACATTTCGCCCAAGATGCAACAAATGAAACGGTCAACGAGCTTGTCTACAATGTCGAGAAACTCTATCACGGCACGCCCAGCGGGATTGACAATACGGTGGTGACGTATGAGCAGCCACTTTTTTTTATGCGGGGAAAAGAGGGCAAGGGTGTCAGGGAAGCGTTTACGGTTGGTGCGCCATTGCAGCTTTTGATTGCGGACACTGGGGTGAAAAGTCCGACGCTGGTCGCTGTGGGAGATGTGCGGCGGCAATGGTTGGATGCGCCTGAGCAGTTTGAGCGATTGTTTGCTGCGTGTGGAGAAATTGCGCGGCGGGCGCGCGGCGCAATTGAACGAGGGGATCTACTGGAGGTCGGGCGGCTGATGGTCGAAAATCAGGCGGTTTTGCGCGCAATGACAGTCAGTTCGGCCGAACTTGACACGCTCGTCGATACAGCACTTGCAGCAGGCGCACTGGGCGCAAAGTTGAGTGGCGGCGGACGAGGCGGCAACATGATCGCGCTCGTCACAAACGAAAGTCAAGAGGCAGTTGCCGCTGCCCTAAGCCGCTATTCCCATAACGTTCTACAAACAACATTGCACTGAGGAAATATAGGTGCGATTCAAAAGGTTTAGGCTGGATGTATCGGGATTTGGAAGTCCCGATACACGCACCAATAGAGACGAAACAGACCCTTTAAATATCCCAACCGTTTTTCACGCATTATTGCCCTTACAGCTTCAGTTAAGTTACACGTGTCGTAAGAATTTTCATCTATTATCTTAATCAGACAAAGCGAAACGGAATGAGCTTTTTCTTCTTCTCTTCTCCTTCTTTGGTTGTGGAACAAGGGCGACTGGGTTAATACCCGGTCGTTTTGCTTTATACAGCGTACCTCATCAAAATGTGCGCCGTAAGCGTAAATAGTTGCTAGTTGCTGGTTGCTAGTGAAGAAAGAACGTCAACATACTTTCTTACCACTTACCACTAATCACTAACCACTTGCGGCTTCGCCGCCTTATGGTTTACAGGATTCAGTACAGAGTAAAGTAAATTTCATGGCGCGGTCCCAGTCAGAAAAGAATGGATACCTGCCTTCGCAGGTATGACAGGATAGGACTTGCTTTACGTTGTATTCGGTCATGTGGAAGGTGGCGCAACGATTGTTCTCCGTTGCCTGTTGGGAACGACTCAGTGCTGGTTTTGAGACTTGGATAGCAACCAGACAATTCAGCTTGCCTCGTCTGATCGATCCCACTAAACTGTCCTCATGACAATCAAAGGTCGCATTCTCGCTATCGTCTTCGCCATATTTGCTATCTCATACACGATCTATTCCGTGTTAATTTGGAGCTTGCCACGGGGGTTGGGACGAGAAATCGATAGCCAGCTTGGGGATGTCGTTGTGCAGATGGTTGAAGAGGGGCGCGGTCGGGATAATCGCGTGGTTTTGGAGGACATCGACTGGCCACAGGGGGAAAATTCATTGCAACTCGCCTCCAGCTTTTACGTCGTCTTGTCGCCAGAGGGAAAAATCGTCGTGCATTCCGAAAATTGGAATCGATCACTACCACTCTACAGCGTCTACGATGCCAATACAGCGGGCGTCTATAATGTCGCCTTTGAAGATCACATTTTGCGCGTGGTGAACTATCCCATTATCGGCCGATTTGAAGAAGGCGACCGGCGGTTGGGAACGGTGCAGGTGGGTCGTATTATCAATGATCTCGATGAGATAAACCGCCTAACAACAGCGACCGTCTTTATCGGGGGGGCAACGCTCTCCCTGTCTATCTTTGTCATCGCGTTTATGTTGCCGATCGTTCTCAAACCGCTCAACGACGTTGTGAGCGTGGCGGGGCAGATCACATCGGCCGATGATCTCAGCGTCCGCATCGAAACACCCCCCCAACCGGGCGAACTGGGCAGCATCATCATGGTGTTTAACCAACTGATGGAGCGCATGGAGACGCTGTTCAAAACGCAGCAGCGACTACTTGGCGATGTCTCGCATGAGCTACGCACCCCCCTGACCGCTATGCGAGGCAATATCGACCTGATTCGCCGTGTGGGCGCTGACCCCGAGCTACTCGACGCAACTGAAACGGAGATGGATCGCCTGACCCGCCTCGTCACCGATCTGCTTTCGCTGGCACGTGCAGAGGTCGGCGGCTTGCCCATCCGTCAGGAAGAACTCGCCCTCGACATGATCTTTCTCACGACCTATGAGCAGATGCAGCGACTCGATAGTGAAGTCAAGTTGGTGTTGCGCGGTCTCGATCAGGCGCGGGTGCTGGGTGATCCAGATCGGCTCAAGCAGCTTATTATCAATCTCGTCACCAATGGCCTCAAGTATACGGATGCGGGGGGCAGCGTGTGGGTCAGCTTGATTTGCGAAGGGGAAGAGGCTGTTGTCACCGTCGAGGATACGGGAATTGGCATTCCAGCCGAAGATCTACCCAATATCTTCACCCGCTTCTACCGCGTCAACAAAGCCCGCACCCGTCAGCGCGGCGGGGCTGGATTGGGGCTGGCGATTGTCAAAACGATTGTAGATGCACATGAGGGGACAATTCACGTCGAGAGTGAGGTCAATAAGGGGACTAAATTTGTCGTGCGGCTGCCCTTGTTGGAATCGGCCGAATATAGCTTCTATGATGACTTTCCGCTTGAAATGTAGTTCAGGGTCGTAACAAAATCTTTCGCACGCTTGGCTGGGCGGCATGTTCAAATGCCGCAACGCCGTCTTGCAACGCAAATTCCCGCTCGATCAAAACGGATACGTCAATCACACCTTGCGCCAACAGGTCGAGCGCAGGTTGAAAGGGGCCGCAGCGCGATCCAATCAGCGTGATCTCATTGACGACAATTTGTGCCATCAGCGCGGCGAAGTTGGGCGGGGTTGTATCGGCGTAGGTCGATTTGAGGATGATTGTGCCATTCGGCCGAATCTTCTCCACCGCCCATGCAAAGCCGTTGGGATTGGCAGTCGTCTCCACAATTAGATCGAACGCCGCCAAATCATCGTTATTTTGTGCCGTCACAAATCCCAGCTTGGCGGGCAGCGCAAGTGACTTTTCTGACCGCCCCACCACCGTCACATCTGCCCCAAAATGGCGCAGCACTTGTGCGACGAGTAACCCCAAGCGTCCCGGCCCAACCACAGCCGTGCGCTGCCCCGCCACAGCGGTCTGTTCTGTGATTCGCACGGCGGCGGCTAGCGGTTCGGTAAAAACGGCCGATGGATCGGGCACATTGGCTGGCACACGCAACAGATTCTGTGTCGGCAACGTCACATACTCTGCCATCGCCCCATCCTTTGCCACGATGCCCAACACGGTGCGCTCTGGGCAATGTTCGGGGCAGCGCAACCCGCACGCCCCGTCGCAAGTCGGCGAAATGTTGATCGTACCGACGACACGTTCCCCAATCCAACTCGTATCGTCGCACCGCTCAACTACCCCCACAAACTCATGCCCCAACACGCCGCTGTACGGATAATACCCCTTCACCAACTCCAAATCGGTCGAGCAAACCCCGATCAACGTCACGCGGATCAACGCTTCACCTGCTGCTGGTTCTGGTTGCGGATAGCTTTCCCGCACGCTCAATTTGTTGTCTTCAAGATAGATTGCGTTCATGAGTAAGGTTCTTTTAGGATTTTGTGGGTTGGGGCGATTGCGTATTGTGTACCTTCAAAGTAGATGGCCTATGCGTAAAGGGTTTTTAAGCTAAGACATGGTATCGTCGCGGATTGCGCGGATTGGCGCGGATTGAAGAATAATCAGCGTTAATCTGCGTAATCCGCGACCATTCTTGTTTTATTGGTCACATTTACCTCTTACCAACCCGTTATTTTCAAAGTCAACATTCTCACTGTCTTGACGAATTATAACAGATGGGTTCATGCTTGCTTGAGAATGACGCGTGCTGAGTGATTGTTACAAACTGTTGCAAAACAAGTATAATTGCCGCATATGACCGCACCAGTAACGAAACCACAGGCTCGCGCCATCATTGAAGCCCTGATTGCACAATATAACACGCTCGATAAAGAGGCTGTCGCCAGCATGAGCGAGACGGACGTGACCAACAAATTTATCACGCCGTTGTTTGAGGCGTTGGGGTGGCCGACGAAGAGCCAACAGTATGAGCAAGAGGTGTTTACACAGGCGGGTCGGCCGGACATTCGAGCGGAATTTCGGCCGAAAACCTACCTCTACGTCGAGGCGAAACGCTTTGGCAAGATCGACAAGCTGGCACGCAACACGCTCAGCGGTGTGCTGACACCGGGACAGATGATGCTGCCCGGCATGGCGACCGACCGCACCAAAGAGGAGCAGCAGGCGATCAACTACGCCTTTGCCAATCATGGCGAATGGGCGATCTTGACCAACTTCGAACGCTTCCGCCTCTTTAACGCACGCCGTGACTGGCTCGTATTTTCCATCGAAAAGCCAGAGGGGTATCTCGAAGCCGACTTTGAATATCTCTGGCAGTTGGCATGGCACAACATCCAGAATGGCAGCCTCGACAACCTCAACAACCAGCGTGCGCGGGCCGATGTCGATAGCAACTATCTCAACTTCATCAACGAGTGGCGGCTGCGACTGGCACGCGATATTGTCGAACGGCAGACGAAAAATTGGTGGGCGTTTGACGAAAATGGCGAGATCAATTTGCCGCGCTTGCGCTCCGTCGTACAGCGCATTTTGGATCGATTGGTCGTCGTGCGCTATGCGGAAGACCACCTGATCGCGCCAGCGGGAACGCTCTGGCAGATGCTCGAACTGACGCGCACCAACCCCTACGTCTTCCGCTTTGGCGAACAGTTGCGCCACCTCTATCGCGGCTTTGACCGCGACCACAACTCCGCGCTGTTTGCGCTGGGGGATGCCGACAAAGCTGACTTTAGCGATGACGTTCTCGATGGGTTAGTCTCCAAGCTGTATGAAGCACGCTTCCGCGCCATGACCCCCGACATCATGGGCAATACCTATGAGCAGTATCTCGGCAAGGCGTTGGCGTTTGATGCGGGCGAGATTAACACCCGCGACAATCTCGAAACGCGCAAAAAGCAGGGCAGCTACTACACGCCCCAAGTGATCGTGCGCTACATCGTCGATCACAGTTTGGGACGCTATTTAGAAGGCAAACGCTGGGACGAGATCGCCGATTTGCGCGTCATCGATCCAGCGTGCGGCAGCGGCTCGTTTTTGATCTATGCGTATGAGGTGTTGGCGAACTACTATCGTGGGGAGATACGGCGCATTGAGGCAGAGGAGGCAGCGCGACTTGATGAACTGGTCACACAAGGGATGACAGCCCCAATCGACTTGCGAATTGAGTTAACACCATTTCGAGCGGCGCGTGAGAAGCTGGCGCACTATCCACGCATCATTTTGGAACGCCATCTGTACGGGGTCGATTTGGACCCGCAGGCGGCCGAGATCGCCACCGTCAATCTTATTATGCGGGCGATGGTCGATCAGCGCGGGACGGAAAAGCGGCTGCCGCTGATCCTCAACCAAAATGTCAAGGTCGGGAACGCCCTGATCGGGTCACACGACTATCTGCCCGACCACGCCCAACAACTGGCTGAACTGCGTCGCTTGCGCTTGCAACTGGTCGATCAGCCACACGACCACGACGCGCTGCTGGCTGAGGTGGACGCGCTCGAAGCGTCGCTCAACGCCACGCTCAACGCGCCGATTGCCGAGCATTTTACGGACATCGACGATTGGGAGCGGGCTATCCGACCGTTTCATTGGGCGGTTGGCTTTCCCGAACTGTTTGTCGACCAGCAGGGGGCGTCGCTGGGGGCTACGGCGGGGTTTACGGTCGTGATCGGCAACCCGCCGTGGGAGATCATTCAACCTGATTTACGCGAGTATTACGCACAATTTGACCCATTGATTGAAAGCAAATACTCTCGCCGCAAGGTTGAGGCTCGTGTAAAAGAACTCAACTCTCTTAACTCTAGAATTGAGACCGATTATGTGCAACAAGTCACAAGAATAAAATCAACCGCAAACTACTTCAAGAAAACTATTGATTATACGTTTCAAGGCAAGGGAAAGAGCGCAACTCACAACCTTTTTACTGAGCGTTGTTACTCACTTTTGATCTCAAAAGGTTTCCTAGGATTAGTGATTCCCTCTGGCATTTACACCGATATGGGAACCAAAGACTTGCGGGAAATGTTGCTAACAGAAGGATGCATCGATTTCCTTTTCAATTTCAGCAACGAACGTTTCTTTTTTCCGCATGTTCACCATAGTGTGAAATTCTCTTTGTTAGGTGCACAGAAAGGAATCTCTTCGGAAGGTTTTTATGCAACCTTCCGATTCAATCCTCGTGTTGCTGTTTCACCTGATGATTTAGCTTCATTTCTTTCAAACTCAGATAACCTTATTTTCATCCATGAAAAATCTGTAGAACGGTTTAGCCCTAAAACTCTGAGCGTCATGGAATTTCAAACGCAGAAAGACTATGACATTGCCAACAAAATTTATGCAGATCATGCTACGCTAGGTAACAAAACCGAATCTGAATGGCATGTCTCATTCTCACAAGAAATGAACATGACATCATGTCGGCATCTGTTTTTAACACAACCCACACCAACACCACTATTTGAAGGAAAAACGGTTCATCAGTTTACTACAAGTTATGCCGAGCCAAGGTACTGGCTTAATGAAATAGACCTCAAAAATACTCACTATCGAATTGCCCTACGCGCAATCGCACGAACGACCGACGCACGTACTTTGATAGCTTCAATGCTGCCAGCAAAGGCAGGGGCTGGGCATTCTTTGCTTGTCACAAAACATCCTTTGCCCCACTCAAGAATGCTCTATCTCTTAGCATTGATAAACTCTTATTGCGTCGATTATATTATTCGTCAAAAGATTTCAACTAACGTCAGCAAGTTTTTTCTCGACCAATTACCAATGCCTAGGCGGGAAGCGGGGAATGCGTATTTTGACGCGATTGTGCCGCGAGCGGCGGCGTTGACCTGCACGACGGCGGCGTTTGCCGAGTTGTGGGAGTCGGTGATGGGGACGGCGTGGGTGGCGGCGGACGAGGCGACCGCGCTCCAAACGATTGTGCCAACGACAGACCCCGCAAAACGCCAAATCCTGCGCGATGAGTTGGACGCGATCATCGCCCATCTGTACGGCCTCACCCGCGACGACTTTGCCCACATTTTGGGGACGTTTCCGCTCGTTTTTCCCAACAATAAGGCGGGCGCGGCGAAGAAAGAGACGTTGTTGCGCGTCTACGACCAGTTTAGCCAAACATTCCAGCGAGGTTAAGTACAGCGAAAAGTAAATTGTATGACACTGTTATACCCGCGAAGAGGGGAATTCAGTCCCAGAAAAGAATGGATACCTGCCTTCGCAGGTAAGACGGGACTTACTTTACGGTGTATTGAGATTCGGAAAGAGAAACCTGACTAATTCGCGCACGTTTCGGGAAATCCAATTCCCGAAACATCGATTACCGAATTTGATTCTTAAACTTAGGAATTACGCAGAACGTAGACTGAGCCTGTCGAAGCCGCAGTGAATGCACCCTTCGACAAGCACCCTTCGACAAGCTCAGGGTGCGCGTCTCTCACCTTGTTTCTACAGGACACACTATGACAGATTTCGATGTGTTGGTGATCGGCAATGGCATGATCGGCTCGGCCGCCAGTCGCTATTTGAGCGCGTCGGGCGAACATCGTGTGGGGGTGTTGGGGAGCGGGGAGCCGACTGACTATGCGAGGCATGAGGGCGTGTTTGCCAGCCATTACGATCAAGGACGCATTACGCGCCAGTTGAGCCCCGATCTCTATTGGGGAGCGTTGGGAGCGGCTTCGATTGAACAGTATGGGCTGATCGAACGTGAAAGTGGGATACAGTTTTGGTTTCCCGTTGGCGGTCTAACTGTAACGCGGGAGCGGGCGGAGACGCGCAAACAGGGTCAGATTGCATGGGAGCGGGGCATTCGGACGCGAATGCTGGATGGGTCAAGCCTCGCCCGTTTTCAACCCGCATACGCCTTTCCAGACGACTATCATGCCATCTACGAGCCTGCACCCGCCGGTTACATCAATCCCCGCGATTTGATTCGGGCGCAGTCGGTGATTGCCCAGCGGCAAGGAGCGGTATTTGTTGAGGGTGTGGCAACGTCCGTCACCCGCGAAACCAATCTTCCAGTGGCTAGCGGGGGAGCTGGTTATGTTGTGCGATTGTTGGGAGGGGAAAGCATTTCGGCCGAAAAAATTCTCCTCACAACGGGCGCATTTACAAATTGTTACGATCTGCTGCCGCAACCGCTGCCCCTACGAATCAAGAATGAGTTTACGATTCTGGGCGAGGTCAGCGCAGAGACAGCGCGACAGTTACGCGATCTCCCGTTTATCAACTACGCCATCGAGCATCCCGACATCAGCGACATTTATCAACTGCCACCGATCCTCTATCCAAATGGTCGTTATTACGTCAAAATGGGCGCAAACACACGTGCGGATCGCACGTTAACGACGTTGGCAGAGATGCGTGATTGGATGAGCGGTGGCGACACAAGCGCGATGGAGCCTGTAATGCGTGCAGCAGTGCAAACGGTGATGCCGACGACAGAATTCTTGTCTTGGGAGATGAAACGCTGTTTGGTGACGTATACGCCAACGCGTCGGCCGATTATTGATCAAGTGGCGGCGGGGCTGTTTGTGGCGGTCGGTGGCAATGGGTTGGGCGCACATAGTTCGGATGCGATTGGGAAGATAGCGGCTAGCAACATATAGATGACATAGCAACTATTTATGCAATCCTGCTAGAATGCCGCCGTCAACCATGACAATGGGAGCATTTATGCAAGATAGACACGATACAAAAGTACTGGGCAAAGAGCCCGAATTAACAATCGCAGCAGACAGTGCGCCAGAAAGCAACTGGCGTGACTGGCTTTTCCGCTTGAGGAACTGGCTTCGGCCGATTTTCCCCTTCTTTCGCAAACCGATCCCCTCCGAACGCACGGGCATGGGTGCAATTCCCTATCTGGGTGGGACGACCTTTCGCGTTTGGGCCCCTAATGCAGATGGGGTCGCCGTGACAGGTGACTTTAACGAATGGTCACAAGAGAGCCATCCACTGGCGCATGAGGAAAACGGCTACTGGTCGGTCGATGTGCCATTTGCAACGACGGGTCAGGAGTATAAATTTGTCGTCCGCAATGGGGCGACGCACGTGCGCACCGATCCATATGCGCGGCAGGTCGTCGGGGCGTTTCGCAACGGCGTGATAACGGGGATGGGGATGAGCCCGGGAACGGCCGACACCTTCGTCTGGAAACCGACTACCTTTCAGCGTCCTGAACTAAATGAGTTGGTGATCTATGAGTTGCACGTCGGGACGTTTGATGAATCGGCCGAAAAACCACCCGGCACCTTTCAAGGCGTCATCGACAAACTGCCCTATCTGCAACAGCTTGGCATCAACGCGATCGAACTATTGCCGATCAAAGAGTTTGATGGGGAGCTTTCATGGGGCTACAACCCTGCCCATATCTTTGCCGTTGAGCAGAGTTATGGCGGTCTTGATGGGTTTAAGAGCCTTGTGCAAGCGGCGCACGCCCACAACATCGCCGTGATTGTCGATGTTGTCTATAACCATTTTGGACCGCAAGATTTGAGCCTGTGGCGCTTTGATGGCTGGAGCAAAAATGGTCTCGGCGGCATCTATTTTTACAACGATTGGCGCAGCAAAACCCCTTGGGGAGACACGCGCCCCGACTATGGACGCCGCGAAGTGCGCCAATTTATCCGTGACAATGCGCTATTTTGGCTGGAAGAGTGTCGCGTTGACGGGCTGCGCTTTGATGCGACGGGTTACATTCGCACCGTCAACGGCTTTGACGATGGCAACGACATTCCCGCAGGCTGGCAACTCCTTCAACATCTGAGCAATGAGATTGCCGCACGACGACCGGGATCGTTCTTAATTGCCGAGGATTTGCAGAGCAATCATTGGGTGACAAAAGAGACGCAAGCGGGCGGGGCAGGATTTGATTCACAATGGGATGCACAGTTCGTCCATCCGATTCGCCACGCATTGATTTCGCCCACCGATGAGGAACGCGATATGTTTGCGGTACGCGACGCGCTGCAATATCGCTATAACAACGATGCGTTTGAGCGTGTTGTTTTTACAGAAAGTCATGATGAAGTGTCAAATGGGAAGGCGCGGGTTCCGTTTGAGATTTCGCCAGATTCGGCCGAAAATTACTATGCCAAGAAACGCGCCATTCTCGGCGCAACGCTCGTCTTCACCACGCCCGGCGTGCCGATGATTTTTCAGGGGCAAGAGTTTCTCGAAGAAGGCTGGTTCCGTGACAATGTGCCAGTCGATTGGGCGAAGGCGCAACGCAACGCAGGGATCGTCGTCTTATTCCGCGATCTCATTCGTCTGCGTCGCAACATGCAAGGGCGCACACGTGGCTTGGTTGGTCAACATATCAACGTTCACCATGTTGATAATGAGCGCAAGATTATCGCCTTTCATCGCTACGCCAAGGGAGGCGCAGGGGATGATGTGATTGTGATCGCCAATTTTGCCAACGCGGCGCAGACAGCGGAGATCGGATTGCCGCGTGCGGGACTTTGGAGACGACGGTTCAACAGCGATTTGAAGCTGTATGATCCGTCATTTGGGGATGGCGATGTGGGACGTTTGATGACGGGGAAAAGCGGGCTGGATGGGATGAAATTTTCGGCCGAAATCACCCTCCCTCCATACACAGCCATGATCTTTTCGCAGGACGCTTGAGCATCCCTCTGTTTCATCCTACAATCTATTGTAATCAATGAAGCGTCCGTACTGGTCGCCGTTGCAAAGGATAAACATGTCATCGGATAGCATCCAAAAACTCCTCAACGATCCCGCTTTTCAAGAAACGCTGGCCGAAATCGCCGCGACAAAAGATAGTCCGCTGCCCAAAATTGAGAAAGAGGCGCGTGGGTATCTCAAAGAGCTTTATACCGAACATTCGCCAGTCGCCGATATGGTGGCTGTGCAGATGGCGGAATATGTCTTGGGACGTGGTTATGAGACGACGATTGATACAAACGATGAGGAGATGCGCCGTCTGTCGCGTTTGATGCGTAAATCATCTGTCGCGTTCGTGATGACACACAAGACGTACATCGACATGTTTGTGCTGACGGTGGTGTTAGCGCGCTATGGTCTGCCGATTCCCTATATTTTCAGCGGCATCAACATGGCGTTTGCTGGATTGGGGCAGCTTGGGCGCAAGGTCGGCTCGATCTTCATTCGCCGCTCGTTTAAGGATAATGAGGTTTATAAGGCGACGTTGAAACATTTTATCGCCTCCGTCATCAGCAATCGGCAACATTTTATGTGGGCCATTGAGGGGACGCGCTCACGCACAGGTAAGCTTGTCTGGCCGAAGATGGGGATTTTGAAGTACGTCGCCGATGCGCAGACAGAGAAAAAACCTGTCGCGTTTGTTCCCGTCTCGATTGTCTATGACCTGATTCCTGATGTCGATCAGATGACAAAAGAAGGGCGAGGGGCGGAAAAATCGGCCGAAAATCTCGCGTGGTTCCTCAACTATGTCCGCAAAATGGGGCAAGAGATGGGCAAAATCTCTATCCGCTTTGGGGAACCTGTCGATATGGGTGAGGCGGCGAACGACCCGACCGTTAATCTGGTGCGTGGAACGGCCGATACTGCACTCCCACGCTTTGCGCTCGAACTTGCCTACCAGATCAACCGCATCACGCCTGTCACAACCGCCTCTCTCGTCTGCGCGACGCTGCTCAGCCGTTACGCAGCGACAAAAACGGTTCTCAGCCAAGACATCGCCAATCTGATGTCGCTGATCGAAAGTCACAAAGGGGACGCCCTAGTTGATCGCGAAAAGTCGCTCGGCTCAAGCGTCCAAAATGCGCTCAACCTGTTACTCAAAGGGGAGATTATTCAGCAGCAAGGGCGTGGCGCATTGGCAAAATACGCGATCATCCCCGACAACTATCTTTCGGCCGTCTACTACAGCAACATGGCGGTGCATCACCTCGTCAATCGCGCCTTTATCGAACTGGGTGTGGCGCAACTGGCTGCGCGAAAATCGGCCGATTCTCAACTCGCGTTTTGGCAGGAGATCATGGCCCTGCGTGACCTGTTCAAATTTGAGTTCTTCTACTCGCGCCGCGCCATCTTTAGCGATGAAATTGAAGCTGACCTAAAACTCTTCCACGATGATTGGAATTCTGGCACGCTCGATCCACTGCGCGACCAGCAGATTTTGGTCGCGCCCGCACTGCTCTCGCCCTATGTAGAAGCGTATCAAGTCGTCGCGCAGGCACTTAAGGGCTGGGTTGGTGAATTTGACGCCAATGAATGTCTCCGCCTCTGTATGGCATTGGGTGAGGAGATGCACTGGCAGGGGCGTGTGCGGCGACGGGAAGCTGTCTCAAAACCATTTTTGCTGAACGGCATTCGCCTCGCCAAACACCGCGATCTGATCCCCGATGAAAACGACAATCGGCACGCACAGCTCGATGCGTTTATCGAGCAGCTAAACGACGTATCAGAGCGCATCTTGCAGCTTCAAACGCTCATTTTAGAGCAGCAAATCGCGACGACGACGGTTCCAATCGGTCGAGAAATTGTGCCGGGTTCACGACTGGACGCGATTGCTAAAGAAGTCCTTGAAGATGAAAAAGGTTCCCATATCGGCGCATTTTTTGATCTTGACCGCACACTGATCGACGGCTTTTCAGCACAACAATTCGTGCAAACACGCCTGATGAGTGGTCGCGCCACCTCACGTGAAATCATCGCGCAGTTGAGCGGGATCATCGTCTACGCCATCGGCAATCGCAACTTTGCAGCACTTGCCGCTACTGGCACACGCGGGGTCAACGGAATTGAAGAGCGTGTCTTTTTAGAGGTAGGCGAAGAGGTCTATCTCAAATATCTGACCAATGCGATCTTCCCTGAGTCGCGTGCGCTTGTCGCCGCCCATCTCGCGCAGGGTCACACCGTCGCCATCATCTCCGCCGCAACCCCGTACCAAGTCGAACCCGTCGCCCGCGATCTTGGGATTGCACACGTCATTGCGACCCGCATGGAGGTCGAGAATGGCAAATTTACAGGTCGCTTGATCGACCCGCCGTCTTGGGGTGAGGGAAAAGCGCACTACGCCCGCGAGTTGGCGGAAAAGCACAATCTTGATTTGAGCAAGAGCTATTTCTACACCGACAGCGCGGAGGATATGGCGTTGTTGGAAATTGTCGGTAAGCCTCGCCCGCTCAATCCAGACACGAAGCTGTCGGCCGTTGCATTCCAACACAACTGGCCGATCTATCGGTTTACGGATGAAGATCGGCCGAATATCCTCAACATTCTTCGTACAGGTTTGCTGGCTGGCAGCATGATCCCCGCCGCAATCGGCGGTCTCGCCAGCGGCACGCTCAGCCTCTCGCGCACAGAGGGCGTCAACACGATGACCGCCCTGCTAGGCGATTTGGCAACGCGGCTGGCTGGCATTGAAGTCGTCGTCAAAGGGGAAGAAAATCTCTGGGCAGAGCGTCCCGCCGTCTTTATGTTCAACCATCAGAGCAACGCCGATATGTTCATCTTGACAAAGATATTGCGCAAAGATGTGCGGGCTGTTGCCAAAAAAGAGTTGCTCTATTCACCTGTCGGTCCGTTGTTTATGATTGCAGGAGTGATTTTTATCGATCGGGGCAACAAGGAAAAGGCGATTGAAGCGATGAAGCCAGCGGTCGAAGCGTTGCAAAATGGCACATCCATTGCCATCGCGCCAGAGGGAACACGCAGCTTTGACACGACACTCGGCCGATTCAAAAAGGGTGCCTTCCACCTAGCAATGCAAGCCAAGGTCCCGATCGTTCCCATTATCATCAAAGATGCACACAGCATTTTGCCACGTGGATCGGCGTTGGTGCGCTCAAATGCGGTTGAAGTGGTCGTGTTGCCACCGATTGACGTATCGCAGTGGCGTGCGGATGAGCTAAACGAACGGATTGAAGATGTTCGTAATCTGTTTTTAGAAGAGTTAGGGCAACTACCATTCGAGGAAATTATTGAGGTAGTTGAAGGATAGGGACGTTTCACCAAACTAATCATGGATGCGTTTCAACTCATTTGAAACGGTCATTCCCGCGCAGGCGGGAATCCATTCTTCTGGACAGGACGTTTCGGGATTTGGAAATCCGTTACCGTCATTAGGTTTTCGCCACCCACTAAGAAGCCCTTAACTGAGGGATGTTTCGGGAAAATTCCCGAAACACGCTTACCTAGAGGGCATGTGACCCATAGAAACGGGGTTTTTGGCAAAAACCCCGTTTCTGAGGATTGCGCCCTAACGAAATCCCAAAACACACACCAACCGAGATGAAACAGACTCAATAGTTATCTAGCAATGCGTGGTGCGGACGAGCGGTTGTCACGCACCACGCACGACATTTAGCGATTATCCCTTTTGAGCTTCCATCACTTTTGTCAGAATTGCGCCCAGCTTCAACGCTTTCTGCATATCCCCTTTTACTTTGAGTCGTCCCTGGATAAAGGCTGATTGAACGCCGAGTTCGCCGTTGGCAATGCGGATGAAGTGTTTATCTTTTGCGATAAAGGTTGCATCGGGGTTGGGGGCGGCTCCGCGCACGACGCTGCCGGGCGGGGTGGTCAGATCAGCGTGCCAAACGCTTTCGCCGGCATCCCCCGTAATATCAAATTGGAAGCTCCCTGCATCAGGCTTTAGAAACTCGGGGTTTTCTTGCAAGAAGGCGTGCATTCCCTCAAAAATCGCGTCCGACTGGAGTTTGATTTTCGCTGACGCTTCTACCGCCTCATCTGAAACCCCTTCCTCCGTCTGCTCCATCGCCAAAATCAAACTCTCCAAATTGTTGGCAGACTCACGCAAATAGCGGGTAAATAGATCGACATCCGGCATACTGTTGGCATCCGATGTTGGGCTGATAGCGATCACGCCATTATAGCTAAAGATCGTAATGATCAGACCCATGCCATCAATGATGGGAGCTGTTCCCATATGTGCCAAGAGCTGATGACCATCGAGATAGATCGGGCGCTGTGGGCCTGGTACATTTGTAATCACAACGTTGAAGACCGGGTTGATACGTTCTGCAAGATTTAGTCGCGAGTAAAGGCGCGCGGCCTGATTGCCCACGCCAAATGGCACAGTTTCGGCAAGGTTGGTCAACGCTTTGGCACCAATCGCCATTTGATAAAGCTTGCCTCGCTTTGTATTGTCGTGAATACGCTCCAAACGCTCAATCGGGTCGGCGATGTCTGTTCCCAACTGGACAAGCATATTTGATACTTTGTTGCCACCCTCCCCTTTTTCGGAAGGATCACGCACTGAGATTGGAATCATTGCCACAAGCGACTTGCTGGGCAGCTCATCTTTTTCGAGCAGATAGCGACGCAATGCGCCCGCGCAAATCGCCAACATGACATCGTTCAGCGTCACACCGAGTGCATTTTTGAGCGTTTTGACGCGATCTAGCGAAATAAGTGCGGCGTTCCATTTGCGCTGCGCCGAGACAACCTTGTTGAGACGTGTCGGGGGCGCCGTAAAGGGAACGGTCGGCAGTTCGGCACGCTGCACGCGCGAAACAACACCCGCCTTAACGGTTGAAACAGCCGTTTGCGCAAGGATGCGCGGTAGCTTAAGTGGATTCTTGGCGAAATCCATTGCACTGCGCGTGACGACGTTGAGTTCGTTGGGCAGTGGCGCAGGGTTGAATGGTTCGGGGTCGGGGATGGGTTTAGATTCGGCCGATAAATCATACAAAACGGTCATCAAATCTGCCCCACCGACGCCATCAAGCGCGGCATGGTGAATTTTAGCGATCAGCGCAACCGAGCCCGGCGGAACCTGCGTGACCGTTTCCAACCCTTCTACAAACGTGATCTCCCAGAGCGGACGTGAACGGTCTAACGGCCGACTAAAAATACCTGAGGCAAGCGCACGTAGCTCTCGCCAACCGCCGGGAGAGGGCAGCGCAATTCGTTGTAAGTGCAGGTTGATATTAAAGTTTGGGTCATCCGCCCAATAGGGATAGTCGATGCTCAAGGGGACTTCGATCAAACGTTGCCGCATTTTTGGCATCAGATGCAAGCGCGACGCAACTAAGGCGCGAAATCGTTCAAACTCAAGTGAGCCATCGATCACAGAAACTGAGCCAATGTGCATCGGTGAATTGGGTTGTTCTAAGTAAAGAAATGTCGCATCTAATCCAGATAATGGGTTCATATTTTGCTCCAAAGTCGTTGATGATGAAAGATACCATTTTTTGGCAGGATCGCATAATCCGATATCTCTGTACAATGTAAACCGAACGCGCGGCCGCTGCAACGGGCGCATGGCAAAAGGGACGTCAAATGGAATCGTTTTGGTCTGTGCGATTCACGCTCCATTTACCATGTTTGCAGCTCTTCGATCTAATTCTCCACTAGTACTGTCGTCATACACTTTGTAAGTTTGCGATCTTAAACTATCTTTGTATTTAGAGATAAGAGGTAGTGGAATGATTGAATTTATTGGATTTCTTTGTATCGTAACAGCAGTCAAGATGGCAACCGCGACAGTGCGTTCGCTGCCATAATATGCCCAATCAATGTAGTACTCTAGGAACGGGGTTTCTTAGAGGAATCTCGTTCCTTTTTACGCACTCACCTGATCGCGTTGCCACGGCCACAGGCCAACTGTCACATCCCGTCGCTGAAAGGCCAACATCGTCAACAGCAGACAGACCCCAATAATCACAAACAGCGTTATATTTTCCACCGCATAAACTGGCTCGTTAAGACCGTTGTTGTAATAGCGGAACGGTGAAAACATCGCCGCATCTTGCAAATCGGGCAGGACAGTCGAGAAGTTGTTGAGTAGATAGGTGACGATCAGCAGAATCGTCGCAATGATCCAACAGGGACGGCGGCTGGGGAGATAGGCCCCCAAGAAAAGGCTAAACATTCCAACAACCAACATAATCGGCCAAAGATTGAGACCGGCCAGCAAAAGGTCGGCCCCCGTTAAACTGGACTCAACGTCGATGAGCAATGTTGTCAACGCATAGCCCGCGCCAACGGCAAATGCTGTGACACCGATGGCAAGCGCCAACACAACTGCCTTAGCAAGGACAATTTGCCAGCGTGGAAGCGGCAGCGTGAGCAACATTTCGAGCGATCCATCATCTTCCTCACCAGCCAAAAGACTTGTTCCAAGAATAATGGCGTAGGCGGCGAGCAGCGGAATAAACATGCTGCTGAGATAGGTTGCCAAAAAGCCGGGCAACGTGGCGAAGTCATTGCCGATCCCAAGTGCTTGATAAACGGCAATATCTTCTAGGTTAAGTGCGGCGAATTGGTCTGTGACCTGTGTATACATCAGCGGGAAGAGCAAGGCACTGATAAAAATGCCGATACCCCATCCGATGATGCCCGTTCGTCTTCGGCCGATTTCTGTCAAAATTAAACGAATCATGGTTACTCGTTGCGAGTTGGTGGTTGCTAGTGAAGAGATATTCCGCCTAACAATCAGCGACTAGCCACTTTTATCATAGAATGCGAGAAAGACCTCTTCCAGCGAAACATCATACGTATGCACATCGATAATGCCATAGGGAGCGACTGTTTGCAGCAGTAGATCGAGGTTTTGGGTAACTTCAAAGCGAATGCGTGGGCCCTCGCGCAGCAGAACGCGCACTCCTTCGATTACCAATGAATCTTGCGGCAGCGGATGGCGTGTTTCGATCTCGATGCGCCGAAAACGTTGCGCGAGCAGATCGCGCACCGACTCAATGGCAATCAACTCGCCATGTCGAATAATGCCAATACGGTCACAGACAGCTTGTACCTCAGGCAGAATATGCGAGGAGAAAAAGACGGTACGTCCCTCGTTTTTGGCTTCGCGCACGGTATCGAGAACGGCTTGCTGAACCAGCGGGTCAAGTCCACCCGTTGGTTCATCGAGCATCAGCAACGGTGGTTTGTGCATAAATGCGGCAACGAGTGCGAGCTTTTGTTTATTGCCACGCGAATAGTCGCGGATGCGGCGGCTGATGTCGAGGTCAAAACGTGCGCTAAGTTCGCGACGATAGTCCGTATCGGCCTTTTTGCTGCGAATGCCATCCATCATGTTGAGGTAGGTGCGGCCGCGCATGTTGGGAGGAAGCGACAGCTCGCCGGGAATGTAGCCGACGTGTTGGCGGGCGGCGACACCATCTTTTTGGCAATCGTGTCCAAAAATGGCGGCTGTGCCACGATTCGGCCGAATGACATCTAATAAAACGCGCAAGGTGGTCGTCTTACCCGCCCCATTGGGGCCTAAGAATCCAAACACTTCTCCCTTATTCACTTGTAAATTGACGTTTTGAATGCCCCGATGCTTACCATATACAACCGTCAAATCTTTTGTCTCAATTACCACATTGCTCATGCGAGTCACTCCCACTGCACCCTATTATGTTGCAATCATCTGCCTACCCTTAATTCTAACGCTTTTTGTGCCAATGCAAACGTCATCTATATTCCGTATGACAATTGGGCGTGAGATAAGGGCAACATAGATTCGTCTGCTAATATCCAATACCACGCCTATGATCTGATTGTTGGATAAAAATAGTCGATGGACGCACATTTTAAGGAAGGATTGCATGAATGTCTTGCGCATAGCTCTATTATTAAGCCTGATCGCTCTCCTACTAGGTTGTGGTGACAATGCTTCGGCAACACCGACGACAGCGATCATTGCGCTGCCCACCACGAATGTCGATGCAGATGGGAACGATGCAACGGCTGTGCCCCCTAATGATGCAGCAGAGACGGTAGTTGAAGCTGATGCAGCGGACGATAGTGATGCCGCTACCAGCCCTATGACTCCCACTCGTCCCGCCGTCGCTCCTGCGGCGACAGACAGCCCGAGCGATGGTCGTCTGCTGCTCATCGACCCGGCAAATCAAATCGTGACCATCAATCCCGATGGCAGTGATGTGCGACGGTTAACGGATGTGGCCGATGGCATTGTCTACATCTTTCCCGCATGGTCACCTGATAATCAGTCGATTGCCGCGATTGGGGCAGGCAATCAGCCTCTAACTGATGGGGTTTATCTGTTTGAAGATTCGGCCGATGTTCCCGCCAATCTGATTCACACGGCCGACAATCAACAGCCGATCTATCTCTCTTGGTCACCCGATAGCGAGAATATCAGCTTTATCGCGCCCAGCTCTGGTGGGTCCACGCTACTTGATCTGCATATCATCCAGCGCGACGGTCTAGAAAGCAGTCGCAATCTCGCGTCTGGGCAGCCATTCTATTGGGACTGGAACTCAACTGGTGACGAAATTGTCATCAATGCGAAGCGCACGACGCACGCCCAGTTTGCATACGTTAATCCCAATAATGGGGAAATTGGCGCAGACATAGCCGACGTAACCGATTTCTTCCAGTCGCCAGACCTATCCTTTGATGATACGTTGCTAGCCTATTCAGGTGGCGCGAATGGGGTCAACGAAATTGTGATTGAAGATCGCGCAACGGGGGAAACGGTTCGCACAGAACATACTGGATTGACCGCATTCGCATGGAGTCCCGTTGCCAACCAGTTGGCTTTTATCAGCTCCGTCGGTCAAACGCCATTGCCTTATGGCCCCTTGCACCTTTTTGACCCGACGGGTACGGAGGCGACGCTTGTGGCCGATGCGATTATCGCCTTTTTCTGGTCGCCAGATGGCACAAAAGTTGCCTATTTGACCCTCAACACACAAGGGGGCGAACCCGAAGCGCGACGGGGGCGCTTGTCTGCGAGATCGGCCGAACCATATCTCCAATCGAACCGCCTAGAATATCAACTGTGGGTTAAGGATGTCAGCACAACAGAAACACACTTGCTCGGTGCATTTCGACCCGGCAATCTGTTCATCACGCAATTTCTGCCCTTCTTCGATCAGTATGCCCATAGTCATTCAATCTGGTCACCCGACAGTTCCGCTCTGGCATTGCCAATTCAGACAGAAGAGGGTGTCACAATCTATCGCTTCCCTGCAAATGGCGCGCAACCAACCCCCATTGCCGTTGGACGAGTTGCGTTCTGGACGCGACAATGAGATTTTAGGCGTTTTGGAAACTATCTGGGCAATACACCTTGATTTGCATTGTTTGTTCACAACACATTCCCTATCTATAACATTTGTGATAATTGCGTTGACACTTACCCTTTTGCTACAATTGTGAAAGATTGCACGAACAAGACTAACTTAATTCATCCTGCACCTTTATGAGTATTGCAAACGGGATTCCAGACATTGTTATCGGCCGATTACCTGTCTATTTACGTGCCTTAACCAACCTTGCCCAAAGTGGAAAAACGAATACCTCCTCACATGAACTCGGCCGACGGCTAGGGATCAGCTCTGCTCAAATCCGCAAAGACCTCTCGCACTTTGGCGAGTTTGGCAAACAGGGGACTGGCTATAACATCAACTATCTGCTTGAGCAGTTACGGGCGATTCTAAATTTAGAGCAAGAATGGCGCGTTGCCATCATTGGCGCAGGCTATCTCGGTCATGCATTGGCGCACTATCAAGGTTTCTCCAGTCGAGGCTTTCGGATGGCGTGGGTGTTTGATATCGACCATGAGATGGTTGGCAAAAAGATGAATGGGCTGAGCGTTCAACATATTGATCAGCTAAAAGAGACTGCCAAACAAGAGAATATCCAGATGGCATTGCTCGCTGTGCCAACAACTGCCGCACAGGCGGTCACCGATCTATTGGTCGATGCTGGGATCAAGGCCATTCTCAACTATGCGCCGATCAATGTAGAAGTGCCCGCCGATGTTGAAGTCCGCTATAGTGATCCTGTCGTACAGATGCAGCACATGACCTACTACTTAAAACCAGAGCTTGAGGTCTTGGCGACATTGTCGCGAGATTAAATCTGTCGATGCTGCTCGTTCCTGCGCTTGAGGATGCGAAAACGCGAAGCGGCCAGCGCATCGCGTTTTTGGCAATGAATTAAAGAATCTATCTGTACTGGATAATCCGTCGCCCAATAAGACTCAGGGCTAGGATGAGGACACTAAATACTCGGAACTGTCCGCTGCAAAATTGGCAACTCGGTTAAGGCTTTACCCGCCCCCAACGCCGTACACGCAATCGGATAATCGGCCACATAAGCAGGCACACCCGTTAACTTGGTCAACAACGTGTCAATATCGCGCAACAACGCGCCGCCGCCCGTCAACACCATCCCGCGATCAATGATGTCGCTTGCCAACTCAGGCGGGGTTTTCGCCATTACTTCACGCACAACGTTGAAAATCGCTTGCAATGGTTCTTCGATGGCTTCGGCGACTTCATCGGCCGAAATTTCAATCGTCTTTGGCAACCCCTGAATTTGATCCCGCCCCTGTACCTGCATCGTTTCTGACTCCTCAGGTTGAATGGCTGAGCCAATCTGAATTTTGATCGCTTCGGCCGTCGGCTGTCCGATTACCAAGTTATATTTTCGTCGCACATAGCTGACGATTGCCTCGTCCAAATGCAAGCCACCAATGCGAACCGAGCTCGCACACACGATCCCGTTGACTGAAATGACCGCCGCCTCTGACGACCCACCGCCCAGATCAACCACCATATTCCCAACGGGTGTCCCAATCGGCAGCCCTGCGCCAATTGCCGCAGCCAATGGTTCAGGAATCAGATGCACCTCGCGCGCGCCAGCCGCACGCGCCGCTTCACGGATCGCACGCCGCTCCACACTCGTTACACCATATGGATGCGCGATCATGACCGTCGCACGGCGGCGAATCGGAAAGCGACCCGTCACCTTTTCGATAAAATATTGCAGCATTTTCTCTGTGACAAAATAATCTGCTATCACACCGTCGCGCAATGGCCGTGTCACCTCGATCTCTTCCGGTGTGCGCCCATACATCTCGCGCGCAGCACGGCCGACCTCAACAATTTTTGTACCGCCATCGCCAATCGCAACGACAGCGGGTTCCTGCAAGATGACGCCGCGCCCTTCAAGATGCACCAATACGTTGATTGTGCCTAAGTCGATAGCGATTTGTGGGTTGAAAAAAGACATCTAATAATTGCTAGTTGCTAGTTTGCTAGTTGCTAGTAAAAGGTTCTTAACTAGCCGCTATCCTAGCGACTAGCCACTTAAAATGAAAACAGTCAGCAGCGTATGATTATACACGCTCCTGACTGTCAGAAATGATTACGGTGAGTGAGGGTTAATCGAATTGCGGCGGGCGACCCTTTGCCTGTCGCATTTCGGCCGCACGACGTTGGCTAACGTCAATTTGGATTTGGGCAAGACGAAGCGACTGTTCGATCATCCGATAACGCTCTGGGTCATCGGGGACACCTTCAGCCATCAAACGTTCAGCCTCTTCACGAGCCTCTTGTGCGCGTGCAATATTGATGTTGTCGGCACGTTCGGCCGAATCGGCCAGCACAATCACCTTATCGGGCTGTACCTCAGCAAAGCCACCACCAACAGCGAAGTACTGCGCCTCACCATTTTTGCGCGTGTACACCTCACCAAATGAGAGTACCGTCAACAGCGGCGAGTGATTTGGCAAAACACCAACCACGCCTTCACGTCCGGGCAAGCTGACATAATCCACGTCATCGCTAAAAACGGTAGTCTCTTGTGTTACGATTTCACAACGAATAGGCATAGTTAGGAGGTATGAGGTATGAAATATGAGGTATGAAATTCATACCTCATACTGCATATCTCATCATTCATCTTACGCTTCGGCGCGCAGACGTTCTGCTTTTGCGACAGCGTCGTCGATTGTGCCGACCATGTAGAAGGCGTTTTCGGGCAAATTGTCATGCTTGCCATCGAGAATTTCACGGAATCCACGCACCGTTTCACTGGTCGAAACGTAAACGCCGTTCAAGCCGTGGAACTTCTCAGCCACAAACATCGGTTGACCCAAGAATTTTTCAATCTTACGCGCACGGGCAACGAGCAGTTTGTCATCTTCACTCAACTCGTCAATACCGAGAATGGCGATGATGTCCTGCAAGTCTTTATAACGCTGCAAAATCTGCTTCACGTCATTGGCGGTGCGGTAATGTTCCTCGCCAACGATGTCTGCTTGCAATGCACGACTGCTCGATGAAAGCGGATCAACCGCAGGGAAAATACCTTTGGCAAACACGCCGCGATCCAGCGTCAACACAGCATCCAAGTGAGCAAACGTTGCCACTGGCGCAGGGTCAGAATAGTCATCCGCTGGCACATAGATAGCCTGCATTGACGTAATCGAACCGACCTTTGTCGATGTAATGCGCTCTTGCAAGGCACCCATCTCAGCCGCCAATGTGGGCTGATACCCTACAGCAGAAGGCATACGCCCCAAGAGAGCAGACATCTCTGCACCCGCCAACACGTAGCGGAAAATGTTGTCGATAAAAATGAGAACGTCGCGCCCTTCATCGCGGAAGTATTCCGCCATAGCCAGACCTGTCAACGCCACGCGCAAACGAACCCCGGGCGGCTCATTCATCTGTCCAAATACCATCGCAACAGAATCTTGTACGCCGTACTCCTGCATTTCGTAGAACAGGTCGGTGCCTTCACGGGTACGCTCACCCACACCAGCAAATACGGATACACCGCTATGCTCCTGCGCAACAGAGCGGATCAACTCAGCGATGGTCACGGTCTTGCCGACTCCAGCACCACCGTAGATGCCCGTCTTACCACCACGCAAAAACGGAGAAACGAGGTCGATCACCTTCATTCCCGTCTCAAACGTCTCGGCCGCGGTCGATTGCTCAGAAAGCGGGGGTGCTTGGCGGTGAATCGGATAGCGTTCACCAGCAGCAACAGGGCCTTGCCCGTCTACTGCATCACCCGTCACGTTAAAAATTCGGCCGAGTGTTGGCTTCCCAACGGGGACCATAATCGGATTTCCCGTACCACGCACCTCTGCGCCACGACGCAACCCTTCCGTCGCTGACATCGCAACGGTACGCACGAGCCCATTATTCAAATGCTGCTGTACTTCTAAAACGAGACGTTCCCCATCGGGACCGTCCATTTCCAATGCCTCATAGATTTTAGGCACATCCCCTTCTGGGAATGCAACGTCGATCACAACGCCGCGAATTGCCTGTACATGTCCAAGACTTGCCATGTGTTTCTCCAAATCGCAAGGGCGCAACGTGTTGCGCCCCTACTTTTCTACTGTGCCATCGCTTCGGCTCCGCCGACGATGTCCAAAATTTCGTTTGTGATGTTCGTTTGACGCACTTTGTTACGCTCAAGCGTCAATGCGTCAACCAGTGCCGAAGCGTTATCGGTTGCGTTCTGCATCGCCATAAAGCGTGCACTCTCTTCACTGGCAATCGATTCGAGCAATGCCTGATAAATTTGTAGCTCAGTGAAGCGTGGAACGATGATGTCTAGTAGTTGGTCGGGGGCAGGTTCATACGTGTATGATGCCTCCGAAGCTGCAACGACATCGGTATCGCGCACATACTCGTTGAGTGCAAGCCCCTCTAAATCAAGTGGCTTGAGTGGGAGCAGTTGTCGAATACTAGGAATGCTCTTTGCCAAGTTGACAAAGTCCGTGTAGGCAACAAAAACCTGATCATATTTACCGCTCAGATAGTCATCTGTGACGAGTCGCGCAACTGGTAAAATGTCGTTGATTTTTGGTGGTGACGGCAGGTTGACAAATGAGGCATCGACATTGTAGCCACGACGAATCATGAGGTCGCGCCCTTTTCGGCCGATTGTCACCATATCAACGTCCGTTTCCGCCGCCCGCACAAAGTTCTCGGCCAAGCGCACCACATTTGAATTGTATGCGCCCGCCAAACCGCGATCACCTGTGATAAGTAACAACGCCGTGCGCTCAATTTTGTTACGCGAGGCCAACAGAGGATGGGCATTTCCACCCTCTTGCGAGGCGAGATTATTCAAAATCTCAAACGCCTTGCCTGCGTAATCGCGTGTTGCTCGTACCGCTTTCTCCGCACGTCGCGCCTTCGATGCCGAAACAGCACTCAGGGCGTTTGTCACCTTTGAGATGTTCGTAACTGAGCGAATGCGTTTGCGTAGTTCTAGTTCTGTAGCCATAAGTAAGTGGAGAGTGGCTAGTGGAGAGTGGTTAGCAAAGAAAACTCTTCGCTCTCCACTCTCCACTCTTCACTTATTAGTTTGTCCACGTCGCGTTGAAATCGTCAATTGCCTGACCCAACTCGTCGAAGTTAGGTGGTTGACCCGATTCGCGGATCTTTGCGCCCATCGTGCCAAATGCAGTATCCATGTAACGCAAGAAAGCAGGAATCCAATCTTGAACGCGCTCAATGTCGATCGTATCCAAGTAACCACGTGTACCAGCAAAAATCAAGTAAACCTGATGATCGAGTGGATACGGTTGATTTTGCGGCTGCTTCAAAATTTCCATCAGACGCTCACCGCGTGAAAGCTGGCGTTGCGTCGATGCATCGAGATCAGAACCAAACTGAGCAAACGCTGCCAACTCGCGGAACTGCGCCAAGTCAGCCTTGATGCTACCAGCGACTTTCTTCATCGCCTTGGTCTGTGCGGCCGAACCGACGCGGCTAACTGACTTACCAGCATCGATAGCTGGGCGTTGACCACTGTTGAAAAGGTCAGTTTCCAAGAAAATCTGGCCGTCCGTAATCGAAATCACGTTTGTCGGAATGTAGGCAGAGATGTCACCAAGCAACGTCTCAATGATGGGGAGAGAGGTAATTGAACCACCCGTTCCCGGAATCTTAGCCGCTTCGTAACCGCTTCCAACTTCCTTCAGAGCGTGTTCAACATGCTCTTCCCAGAGATTGCCAAAGATGCGTTCATTTGGCTTGGTATTTTCGTCAACTTCAGTCCCTTTCTCAACGATGACATATTCATCGCGCAGACGAACAGAACGTTCGAGCAAGCGGCTGTGTAGCGAGAAAATATCTCCAGGATATGCTTCACGACCGGGAGGACGACGCAAAATCAAGGACATTTCACGGTACGCCCAAGCGTGTTTTGAAAGGTCATCATATACGATAAGCACGTCTTGCCCGCGATCCATGAAGAATTCGCCCATAGCCGTTCCAGAGAACGGTGCGAAATATTGCATCGGCGCAGGGTCGGCCGCGCTGGCTGCTACAATAATCGTGTAGTCCATTGCGCCATGCTCTTCGAGTGTGCCGATAACCTGTGCGACCTGACCTGCACGCTGCCCAACGGCGACGTAAATACAGACCATGTCTTTGCCTTTCTGGTTAATAATCGTGTCGAGGCAGATTGCCGTCTTACCCGTTTGGCGGTCACCAATCACGAGTTCGCGTTGTCCGCGTCCAATTGGGGTCAATGCATCAATCGAGACGATACCCGTTTGCACAGGCGTATCGACACCCGCACGCTCAATGACACCCGCTGCAATACGCTCAACAGGGTATGTTACGGTTGTATTGATGGGACCTTTTGCATCAATTGGCTTGCCGAGCGCGTCAACAACACGCCCAATTAGCGCGTCACCAACTGGAACAGCCGCGATTTCACCTGTTGCACGCACTTCGTCGCCAACCTGAATCGCCTGTACTTCACCCATGACCACGATACCGACTGAATCGGCTTCGAGGTTGAGCGCAAGACCGCGCACGCCGCTCGCAAACTCAACAAGCTCGTTTGCACGCACGTCTGCCAAGCCGTTGGCAATAGCGATACCGTCACCGACGCTAATCACTTTACCGACGCTTTGCGCCTTAATCTGATAATCGAATCCTTGAATCTTTGCGAGTAGAGAATCCGCAATGTTGCTGATTTCTGCTGGGAGGGTTGCCATTCACCAAACTCCTTAAACAAGTGGTTAGTGGCTAGTGGCTAACGATTAGTCAAGAAACTAATAATTAGTGGCTAGCAACTATTTTTCTTTTTAACTTTGCTTGTTATTTTTGAAATAAAAGTAGGTGGCGTAACGTACAGATACGTTATGCCACCTTCGATATTACCGTAAGCGGGTTTGATTGTCCAATTTTTCACAAAGGGATTGGAAGATGGTTATGTAGGTCAAATGATCAGTTACCAACGCAATGAATGGGAGTGACGGTAGGCACTATTTGTGGCACTGATTCAAGGGTAGCCTAGCACCTATGCAAAAGAAAAAGGCACGGTCGATTAATGCTTCAATTCTTCTAGTGATCGGTACATTCCTTTTTGGATGTACAAATCTTATATGGCTTATTCAGCGTCACCAACCGCAAATCTTGCCACACATTGCAATTTCGGCCGAAACGCTTCCCAACAATGCCATCATTCGCATGGGTCATGGATTAATCCATTCTATGGCATATGCCCCTGACGGAAATGTGTTGGCCGTGGGAACTGCGGTTGGTATTTCGTTTTTTGACTCGGCCGATTATTCATTGCAACGCCGTATCACTACCGATATTCAAGTTGATGCGTTAGCTTGGTCACCTAACCAACAAATGATCGCATTTACAAATGGTTCGAGTGCGTTTTTACTCAATCTAACAACAGATACATGGATTAAGCTCACTACAGATGGCACACAACTCTATGACGAAATCAGTTGGTCACCCGATGGTAATCACGTATCTGCAATTTACAAGCGAGATATTCGGGTTTGGAATAAGGATGGGAAAGTTGTTAAAGGTCTTCGCCACAATAGAACAACATTTCGTGGAGAGAGTGTGGCGTGGTCGCCAGATGGAACACAACTGGTTGCCGCATATTCTGATTTTTGGGTGGGTCGAGACGATCCAGATGAAGTCGTCATCTGGGATTTTGCTAGTGGTAACGTCGTTGAGCAGTGGGAGATGCCGCGCAGTTCGAGCGGAAAAGTTTGGTGGACGATCCAAGACATGATTATCGTCAATAACGATATTTTCAGACGCGATGGGACGCGAGTTGCTGGTGATGTAGAGGTAGAGGCTATTTCGGCCGATGGAACGACGATCTTGAAGGTGGCAGAAAGCGACAGCGCAGAACTTATAACATTGCCAACTTTAGAGCCTGATAATTATGTGAAATTGTATGGCTCCATTATCGCCTGGCATCCAAATCGTCAGATAGTAGCAAGCGCAACTCATTTTGATGACAAAGTTGCGATCCATTCTGTCAGTAGTGATGCGGTAGTTGCTGAACTATTTTTCGGTTCACATCTGTTTGAAAGTATTGCATGGTCGCCCAATGGTCAATACGTTGCAGGCATTACAAGACGCGGTAGCGTGTTGATATATAGTGCCAGAGACAGCGAAATTGTAAGTGAGTTTCGCATGGGCCGTGGAACTCCACACAGAGGAATTGGATTTTCGGCCGATGGCTCACTCTTGGCAATCGGGGTTCCATCAGCGAACGATCATCATATAGAACTATGGACAGTAGAGGGTGACTTAATCAATACAATTCAGGGTGGCGCGCTATTTGCATGGTCGCCGACAACAGCACAGATTGCACTTGCAACTGGGAGCAAGATTGAAAGATTCCGAATCGAGCCAAACGGAACAGCGGACCTTATTGACGTGTTTAAGCTTGAAGGAGGTGCGACAGCAATAAGCTGGTCGGGGGATGGCAATACAATTGCAGTTGGCATAAAGAACTTCGATAAAGAGCGTGCAATGGTACAGCTTTGGCAAATGGTCGATCATCACCTACCAACTATCATTCAGGATAGACACATGCAATCACGACGTAGTTATATCCGCAGTATTGCGCTATCTCCAAATGGCAAATGGGTTGCCGCATCTTACGATTCGGGTGAATATAATCGTTCTCATGCCGTATTATCTGTTTGGGATTTGGAAGGCAATTTAGTCAAATCATTTGGCAACCAAGAACAATCATCTTGGAGCTTATCATGGCATGCAAATAGTCAATGGCTTGTGTCAACAGATGCACCTATTGAGCGTGCTGGAATTGGCTTTTATCCACTTGCAGACGAACACTCGATTAAAACACTCGCTATTGCATCGAACACAATAGCATGGTCGCCAAACGGCAAGTCAATTGCATCTGTTGGCTTTACTGGACAGCCCGTTTTTATCGACGTGGACGCATTGAGACTAAATCAATAAAAGAGTGGCCGAGCAATGTAAGGATTCTGTAACCAATGCGTCTAACTGAATAGTTATGCCAATTTACTATTCTATAGGCAGAATCTTACAAGCACTAGCGACTAGCAACTAGCCGCTTTTTTACGGAGAACACCATGTTAGATCGTCTACTCGGCCGACGCGAACAAGAGAAAGAAATCAAGTCACAAAACAGACTCCCACCGGGGCAATCCCTTACGCAAAAGTTCCCTGTCCTGCATTATGGTCCCACGCCACATTATAAGAAGGATTTGTCCGATTGGGATTTGCGCGTTTTTGGGTTAGTTGAAGAGGAAAAGGTGTGGGATTGGGAAGCGTTTATGCAGCTTCCACGCACATCGGTCACGATGGATATTCATTGTGTCACACGCTGGTCAAAGTTTGATACGACGTGGGAAGGTGTCTCACTCAAGACGCTGATCGATGAAGGGTTCATCAAACCACTTCCCAGCGCAACTCATGTCGTTCAACATGCCGATTACAACTATACGACGAATACACCACTCGATTATCTGTTACAGGATGTCGTGCTGATGGCGACACATTTTGATGGGAAACCGCTAGAGATTGAGCATGGCTATCCGATGCGGATGACGGTTGGATCGTTAGCGGATCGCTCTGAGAAAGAGACGAAGTATTTTTGGAAGGGTGCGAAGTGGTTGCGCGGGCTTGAGTTTCGTTCGAGTGACCAGCTCGGTTTTTGGGAGCGCAACGGGTATCACAATGTTGCTGACCCATGGGACGAGCAGCGATTTTCTTATCGCTAGCCTTTTGAGCGAATAGGCTGATCCCCGATTCTACAAGGTATGTGAAAATCCCCGTGCGATTGCATGGGGATTTTTGTTTAGTTGGTAGAATGCGGATTGTGGCTTTTAGAAGTGTATAAGTTGTGGAGATGAGCGGACTGAAGTTCGCTCTATATTTATGAAACGATGGCAACTGTTACTCGGCATTTTGATCAGTGCCGTTTTTTTATGGCTTGCGTTAGACGGACTTGATTTGTCAAGCGTCTGGGCGCAGATGCGCGGTGCAAACTATTGGTGGCTGTTGCCAAGCGTTGGCGTTTATTTTGTCGGCGTTTACGTGCGGACGTGGCGTTGGGACTATATGTTGCGGCCGCTCAAACATATTCCTGTGAAGCGGCTGTTTCCAGTTGTTGTAATCGGGTATATGGGGAACAACGTCTATCCGTTTCGGGCAGGTGAATTGTTGCGGTCGTATGTACTCATGCGGCGAGAAGATGTGCCGATTAGTGCGAGTTTAGCGACGGTAGTGGTTGAGCGTGTGTTTGATGGGTTAGTAATGTTGGTATTTATTTTCGTCGCGCTGCCATTGACCGATATTCCAAGTGAGACGGTGCAGCAGACGGTGACACTGGCGAGCATTGCATTTTTTGCGGCGATGGTGGTCTTTTTCGCATTGGCAGCACGACCAAAGTTAGCCTATCAATTGGCAGAGAAGGTATTTACACTGTTGTTGCCGATCAGAATTCGGCCGAAAATCCTCAACTTTACCGCTCGCTTTCTCGATGGTCTTGAATCCCTCCGCAGCTTTCGCAACGTCATCATGATCTTCTTCACATCCATCATCATCTGGCTGCTCGAAACGATGAAATACTGGTTTGTCATGCAGGCGTTCGATTTTAGCGTTTCATTTTTCGCGCTGATGCTGATGAATGGGGTTGTTAATTTGGCGACGACACTCCCCTCCGCTCCCGGCTATGTCGGCACATTTGACGAACCGGGCATCGAGATTTTAAAGTTGTACGGCGTCAACGCAAACGTCGCAGGCGCTTATACGCTGGTTCTGCACGCCGCATTGTGGCTACCCATCACTTTGCTCGGCGCATACTACATGTTGCGTGAAGGATTGGGTTGGTCTGATTTTCGCAAGGCCGTTTCTTCGGGCAATGAGGTTGAAGTACAGGTGTAACTGCTTTTTATTGTGAAGAATTTAGGCACACAAATGACGCGGATTATTTTATGAAAGTAGGGATTATTGGTGCAGGAATTGCGGGTTTATCGGCCGCATATGATTTGCTCGACGCGGGACATGATGTCACGCTGTTTGAGGCCAGCGAGACGACGGGAGGGCTTGCGCGTGGCTTTCAGGATGAGGCGTGGGCGTGGCCGTTAGAGCATTTCTACCATCATATCTTTGAAACAGACGACGACATCATCAATCTGACAAGAGAACTCGGCATTGGCGACACCCTCTTTTTTCCTACGCCGCGCACGTCGATGTTTCATGAGGGGAAAATCTACCCGTTTAGCAATCCCGTCGATTGGTGGAAATTCCCGACGTTTGACCCACTTTCATACGTGCGTTTTGGCGTGGTGGGAGCGTTTTTGCGCTACACCAAATTTTGGAAGTACCTCGAAAAATACACAGCGGCCGATTGGACGCGCCGATTTTATGGTAAGAAAATCTATGACCTGATGTGGAAGCCGCTACTGATCGGCAAGTTTGGCGATCACTATAAGAACGTCAACATGGCGTGGCTATGGGCGCGGCTGCATGTGAGGAGCTTTAAGCTGGGATACTTTGAGGGTGGCTTTCAACACTTTATTGATCGCTTGACAGAGGCTGTCACAAATCGTGGTGGCGCAATTCTGTTGCAATCTCCTGTCAGTTGTGTGGAGCCACAGGCAGATGGCACGTTGGTCGTCACGGCCAATGGAGCGCGGACAACGTTCGACAAAGTGTTGCACACGACCTCTCCTGCGCTGTTGGCCAAGATTGCACCGTCATTGCCACCAAGCTATCTGGCACAGTTGCAAAAATTGGATAGTATGGGCGCGGTCGTTATGACGTTTGCGTTGAAGCAATCATTATTGACGGACGGGACATATTGGTTGAATTTGCCGGCTATTTCGGCCGATAAAGCCCAAAACCCGATCCCCTTCCTCGCCATTGTCGAACACACCAACTACATCGACCGTGAGCACTATGGCGGCGACCACATCATTTACGCTGGTGATTACGTCAATCCCGACCATCCCTACATGACGATGGATGAAGACGAACTGGCCGATATCTTTCTCGCAGCCTTTAGCAAATTCAATCCCGCTTTCGACCGCAGTTGGATTCGCAAACGCTACCTCTTCCGCGCTAGCTACGCGCAGCCCGTCCCGCTCGTCAACCATTCTGAGAATATCCCTGCCATGCAAACCCCTGTACAAAATCTCTATTTGGCTTCGATGAGTCAAGTGTATCCTTGGGATCGAGGGACTAATTTTGCGGTGCAAATCGGCCGAAAAGCGGCCAATGAAATGCAGAAAGAGAACCTGCAATAAACATTCGCTATGGTAAGGTTTGTGCGACAATCGAGCGCATCAGCTTACATGGAACTTTAGAATTTAGAACGCCTCTCAGCACGCGAAAACAGGGAACTGGTTTGGTTGCTTCCTGCGTGAGAATGATTGGCAACTGTCAGGAGTAAATAATAATGAAAGCAATTGTTGTTGGAACGGGCTACGTTGGACTTCCTCACGGCGCGATCTGCGCGGAATATGGACATGAAGTTTATGCGTATGACATCAATCAGAAGCGCATCGACGCATATAAATCTGGCGAACGGAAACAGATCGAGCGACAGGTCAACGAACCCGGTCTCGTTCCAATTATCAAAGAGACGCTCGGCAAGTCACTCTTCTTCACAACCGACATCAGCGATGTGATCGAGGGGACAGACGTCATCTTTATGTGTCTCAATACGCCACCAATGCGTGGGGGCTCAACCGATCTGAGCTACTATGAAAATGCCGCGCATCACATCGCTGGTCTACTTGCCAAGCGCACAGACAAGCGGCGTGTCGTCATCGTCAACAAAAGCACGGTTCCGATCGGCACTGCACGTCTCTTGCAACGCATTTTGGCTGAGCATGGCGCGGAAAATGTCGGCGTCGCTTCTAATCCAGAATTTTTGGCTCAGGGTAAGGCTGTCGAAGGTTCACGTAGCCCTGATCGCGTTGTCGTTGGAGCAGATTCAGAGCAAGACTTCAAAATTTTGCGTCATCTCTACAATGCGTATGTTAACCACGTTCGCATTCGCTATATCGAAACAACACCAGAAACGGCCGAAGCGATCAAGTATATGGGCAATACGCTGCTGTTGACCTACATCTCATTCTGGAATGGGGTCGGGGCGAAGGTCGCGGAAAGTTTTGACAATGTGCGCATGGAAGATTTGAAGGTGGGCGTGACGGCCGATTCACGCATCAGCACATGGGGTTCTTACGTCAGCAATGGGGCAGGCGGAAGCTGCTTTGGCAAAGACATTCAGTCATTGATCTACCAATTGAATCAAGCGGGCAACGACACCAATTTGCTGCAATCTGTCTATACTATCAACGAACATCAGAAGACCTATCTGATCGATCGCGCCGTGTACGAGGCAGGTTTTAACTTTAACAATAAAACGGTGACGGTGCTGGGATTAGCCTTCAAGAAGCGCACCAACGATATGCGAGATTCGGCCGCAATCAAGGCGATCGAATCGTTGCTGGCGAAAGGGGTGAAGGAAATTCGCGCCTATGACCCACTTGCAAATCATGAGGCACAGACCTATTGGCTCAATCCTGAGAACAATCATCTGTTTGAGCGGATTACGTATCACGATTCGGCCGAAGCTGCCCTCAAAGGCTCCGATGCCGTTTACATCTCAACCGATTGGGAAGAGTTCCGCAGTCTTTCCAACTTGCTAAAAGAAAAGATCACCCCCCCCTATCTCGTGATCGATGGACGACGTATGATTCCAGACTATGCTGATTTGACCGCTGCTGGATTTGACTATCTGCCTGTTGGTGGGCAGCTCCTGCGTGGCGTTGTCGCAGAACCCACTTTTAGCGCGAACGGCGTACAGGATGAGCCAGCGTTAGTTTAACCTCGTCGTAAAACTTCTACCTTCAGATAATATGAAAAATGCGCCATCGTGGCGCATTTTTCATTGTTATACTAATTCTGAGAACAAGTGTCAGATTTTCGACCTTCAAAAACCCAGTTTCTGGCAGAAACTGGGTTTTTCAGGGCTTGTAATTTATATCACTCTACGCAGAAATTCCCTTTGCGGGCAAATGATCTTGAAAACGGAAGGTCGGTGGTGAAATCGGTTTGACGTCGTGAACGCCTGCGCCACCCAACATCGGCAACTGCACCGAGAAACGACTGCCAGACCCCACTTCGCTAACGACTTCAATGTTGCCGCCATGTGCCTTGACAAATCGCTTGACAATTGAAAGGCCTAGCCCGGTTCCGAGTGCCTTATTTTCATGCTCCTCAACACGGTAGTATGGGTCGAAAATGTGATTCATTGCGTGTTTTGGAATGCCATAGCCAGTATCTTCCACATCTAAGACAACTTGATCGTCGCGCATGTCGAGCGAGACAAAGACACTGCCGCCATTGGGCGTATATTTGATGGCGTTGGAGATGAGATTGAGCGCAACCTGTTGAATCATCTGTTTGTCCGCCTCAATGTAGGCGGGAACATTGCTGCCATAGCTGTGAAGTCGCACGCGCTTTTCGCTGGCTAATGTGTCAAGCGAGGTGATAACCCCTTCCACCACATCCGTCATATTGAAAAATTCTCGCTGCGGTAACAGTTTGTCCGTATCTTCTGCCTTCTCGACGCGCAGAATATTGTCTACCATACCGGTCAAAGCCTGCTCACTATGGGCAATCACCTGCAAGAGACGATGCGCTTTTTCGCGTGTCAGAGCCAGCGTGGGGTCTTGCAACATCTGAATGGAAGCATGGATGCCAGAGATAGATGTGCGCATGTCATGTGAAAGAACTGCGAGCATGTTGTCTTTCTCACGTGCCATTTCACGCATCTTGCTGTTTGCCTCTTCTAGTTCCTCGGTGCGCTGCTTGATGACATCCATCTGCTGTTCAGTTCGGCCGACATACATATTGAATGAGTAGCCCGACAGCAAGAGTGGGAAGAGAAAGATCATAATGCCTTCCGATCCCAATGCTCCTGTGACCGTTGCCAGCAAGACGCCACCGATTGCCCCTGTCGTGATATTAATCGGCATTGCCCAGCCGCTTTGCAGAACAAATTTGAGCGGGCTAACCTTTTTTTGCAGATAGACGATCAAGGCAACCATCCACAAATTTCCTTGATCATTGACAACGGCCGCGACGACCCATGGAATCATTCGGCCGATTCCCGATTGAGGCATGACCGATTGCAATTCAATCAATGCCCAACCTGATGCAAAAATGTTGATCGTCTCCATCCCAGAATTGAAACTGAGCTGTTCAAGCGATCCGCGCCAACTTCGTTGTTTCCGTACCGTTTTAATCAACCAAACGCTCAAACTGGCCGCAAGTGCCAGCAGTACACCCGCCTGCAAACCCAACAATGCAACTGCAGCAAGATTGACGGCGTGGCTGACACCAAATGCGATCCCCTGACGGGCCACGCTCGATGCGACAAACTGTGCTACAACATTCAACACGGCTAATTCGGCAAGGAGCAGATAATCGACCCCTGTTGGTAGCGTTGTCAATGCCCACACGAGCGTGAGAATACCCGTCAGCGTCACTATCCAAATATATGCGCGTTGTAGAGTTTCTGCTTTCACAATTTATTCTTCCGATACAGTAGGCTTCGTGTGCGGGGTTGCACAATTGGTCGTGTCTGTAAGTTAATTTTTGGCGCGTCTTCTGGCACATGCTGCGCGAGTCGCCCAACCGACAACGCGCCACAAACAGTGGCAAATAATGAGAGGACAGGAACTGTCCAAAGAGTCACGTAGAACAGTGCTTTTTGTTTCATCATTGTGGCTCCACCCACAATGTTCCAATACGTTTGCAACTATTATTAGAGAAATTCGCTTACACCACCACTTACAGCAGAGTCGATTAGTACTAAAGTACTGGGATAAATGTCTTATCGGGACGGTTTTGTAGAGTGATCGGGGGGATTCGGCCGATCTAATCTATTCTCGCGTTTTTGAGGGGGTTGTTACAGCGTAAAGTAAGTCCTGTCATACCTGCGAAGGCAGGTATCCATACTTTTCTAAGAGTGGATTCCCGCCTGCGCGGCAATGACCACACCCTAAAATTTACTTTACGCTGTACTTAAGAGGAAGCTGTCTACATTGGAGAGTAGCGCAACTAATCGTTCTCAGCGGGTGGTTCGACAAATGCACCAGCAGAAATTTCTTGCTTGAGCGGTGTGTAACGCCCGTCAAACGTGACTTCGGCCGCCATTTGACTGTAACATTTGGGACAGACAATCGTTTTGCGCCATTCAAAGCCGTTATCGGTGCGATTCAAATCGTATTGCCGATCCGCCCGTACTCTTGTGACGACCTTGCAGCGATTGCACGCCACATGAAAGTAAATTCCCCGTTCATCGACGTACTTTTTTGGCTTGCGAGAGAAAAGATTTTTTAGAAAACTCATCGTTTCAAGACGAACGAAGCTTATACAGGTAGCTTCGTTCGTAACAATTGTTCACGCTGCTTGTGGAGTTTTTGGAGCTGTGCGACGGGAATCGGCCGATCTACTTCCAATAGCGCCATCATATAGGCCAAACGCGCACTGCTCTCGACCATCTCCAGACGCATAAATGCTTCCATCAAACTGTTCCCAACGGTCAGTGAACCGTGCCGCTCCAATACAAGCGCATCACAATCACGGATCGTTGTGCGAATCGCATGCGCGTTCTCTTCGCTAGAGGGTGTGGCATAGGGCGTGACGGGAATGCGACCGAGAAAGACAACGACTTCGGGAACCAGATCATCGGCAATTGGAATCTGGGCAATTGAAAGCGCAACCGCATGGGCAGGATGTGCATGGACGACAGCCAAAATATCTGAACGCTGCTTAAACGCCTCAAGGTGCATGGGCAGTTCGCTTGTCGGCTTAAGCTGCGCGTTATGTGCGTTCGGCGTATCAACCCGTTCGCCATCGAGATTGACGATAATCATGTCGTCTGGCTTGAGCAATCCTTTATGCAGGCCAGAAGGAGTGATGAGAATGCTGCCATCGGGTAAACGTGCCGAGATATTGCCTTCACCGCCGCTGATGTAGCTTTTGTTGTACATCATTCGGCCGATTTCAACGATTTCCGCTCTTAATCTCTGTTCCATCATAAACTCTAAAGACGACCGACCGCAGCAAGCAATCGTTCTGGCTGATTTAAATAGTCACTATGCGAACTCTTACTAGTCGCAATATCTAATACAATTTGTCCCAGCTTGGCACACAGTGGTGCGGAGCTATTAAACTTCACCCCCATTTCAGCGGTCGCGCAGTGATGATAAAGAACTTCATTTTGTGTTTTGCCCGCCACAAGGTCTTGATAAAACGAGGGCATTTTGTCGCCACGTCCCGCCTCAAGGACAAATTTCATGATGAACTGGGTAATCGGCAGGGGTGCAAAACGAATCATGTAGGCGATGGGTGGGGTTGGGGTTCCGGCAAAACGAATCGGCCGAATTCCCGCTGCACGCATCACCGCCAAGAATTCACGCAACATCGCAATTTCCATCCTAAACAGTCCATCGTGGGCATAGACTTGTTTTGGAGACATGCCCGTGATGGCTGACGAGGCGTTGCTGATGTGGTTGAATAGGGCTTTTGACCACTTCATCGGCCGATAATCGTCCAGCCCAAATGCAAAGACCTTGCTGCCATCAAAAACCTCAATATATTCTCGCGCATCTTGTCCCAACAGCAAGGGCGCAATACCCAATCCTCGCTTTGGTTTTGTCACTTCCATCACGTTGTCATCACGACGGTTGACGGGAGCCGTAATCGAACTGACCAGCACGCGCTCTTTACCAAATGCCTCGACGAGCGGTCGCTCCACATTAATACCATTTTGCGTGATCAGGACTTTGGGCAGGTTGGGGAAGTGGGTGACGAGATCGGCCGAAACATCTGGCAGATGGTAGGACTTGACCGCCAAAATGACGTACTCATAGCTCTGTCCAGCCATCGCAGCAGCCAAGGATCCAAATGCCTTGACGGGAGCGACTAGGCGTTCACCAGATTCCAGCACAGGCACTCCCTCTGCCGCAATCCGCTCGACGCTATGAGGGCGCGTCACAAAGCTCACATCATGCCCAATCGACGCTAAATTTGTGCCAAGATAACCACCAATTGCCCCCGCACCATAAACTAGAATTTTCATATGTTAGCCTAAAACGCTCCCGGCAAAATGGGTGCGCCCACGCACAAACTCGTCAATTGCCATCGCTCGTTTTCCCTGCAACTGCACATGATCTAAAATCAACACCCCATCTCCTGTCGCCACGCCAATATTCTGTTCATCAATTACAATGACCGAGCCGGGCGCGACATAGGCGCGCTGCCCTGAACCAGTTGGCTTTCCCCCGAGAATTTTTAGTTGTTTGCCTTCAAATAGCGTAAATGCAGACGGCCATGGGGTCATGGCGCGGATGCGACGGTCGATAGCATCGGCCGATTCTGTCCAATCGATCCGCCCATCTTCTTTGCTAATCATGCTGGCATAGGTTGCGCCTTCATCGGGTTGCGGCGTTGCTGTCAATTCACCTGCGAAAATGCGCGGCAAATCTCGTTTGAGCAGCTCACCGCCGAGTGCGGCCAGCTCGTCGTGGAGAGATTGTGCGGTCGTTTCGGCCGATATTTCCACCTTGCCACACGAATAGGTTCCGCCCGTATCTAATCCGACATCCATCTGCATTAAGCAGACACCCGTTTTCGCATCTCCCGCCAAAATCGCGTGCTGGATCGGAGCTGCGCCACGCCAGCGCGGAAGCAATGACGCATGAACATTAATGCAGCCAAATTCAGGCATTTCGAGCGTATGTGAGCGTAATATCTGACCAAACGCTGTGACCACAATCACATCAGGTCGCCAATCATAGATAGGCGCAATCGCCTCAATTTTTCGCAACGACTTGGGCTGGTAGATAGGAATACCTGCCACCTCAGCCGCAATCTTGACGGGTGAATGTCTTAACTTGTTACCACGACCAGCGGGGCGATCGGGCTGTGACACCACACCGACCACGTTTTGTGTTTCAATCAATGCTTGTAAGGAAGGGACGGAAAAATCGGGCGTCCCCATAAAAACAACTCGTTTCATAGCGGGAATTTTACCGCAAATGGCGATCGAACGCCGCGACGCGCTCGATTCATGGCAACGGTACTGTAACCGCATTAGCGGGAACAGGGGGCGACACAATCATGCGCTTTCCCGTGCGCAGACTATACAGGCCAATGCTGGCGGTGCCATGTATGCCGTTTGTTATCGGAAGCAGGTGGGTGTCAGCAACAATTTCTCCCTTAACCCAGCACCAAGTCGGCAATTGACCGTTGACTGGTTTCGTGTCGCTTTGGGTGAGCAGTGTGCCGTCATCATCAAAGATGTGTACAAATGCGGTGAGATCGGCCGAAATTCGATCCTCGGCACGCCACAATAGCGTCACCGCAATACCCTCTGCAACCTCATCCACGACAACGCCCTCCAATCCAATTTTTTCGCCAAACATAAATGCCAGCGGTGTTAGCTCACCCTCGACGGACGCAGCCGCCCTGTCTAGGCTGCGCACAATCGTCGGTGTTCGCGGTTCAACCGCCTGTCCGCCCAGCAAAAAACCAACCGTAAATGCCTGCAATCCAAACGCGATAATGACAACGCGAACGAGACCCATTTGACTATGACGTAATTGAGCCAGCGTGACGACTGCGACCAATAGCGTCGCGGGCATCACAAATAGCCAAATCCGACCTGTCTCTGCCTGAACTTGCCCCAATCCGTTCAAGACGATGATAAACAGCAGCCATGTCAACAGCCAGTCGTCCCCTTGAATAGATCGCCGCCGTAACAAGCGCACAACCGCCTGCCCTGCTCCCCAAAGTGCCATGATCAAAAGCGGCAGCCCAACAAACAAACCTAACTCATAATAGTTATAAAGTCCCCACCATGGACTGGATGCCCGCATCCCGTGATGGATCTCGATACTATTTTGAAACATCTCCCACCATGAAACGTCCCAAATGAGATAGACTGCGCCCCAAAACAGGAGGAACGTGATGCCTAATGCACCGCCAACCATAAATAGGCGTCGCAAACCAGCCCAATCACGTTCCCACAATCCAACTTGTACCGCTGCGAACAGACCCACCCAGATCACCGTTGCGCCAATCCCAAATGAAACAGTCGTTGTGCCAATCAATAGCACGCATAGGCCAGCTAATGCCCAATTGTTACGGCGGCGCAGCGCATTCCACGTCAACAGCAGAGCAGCGGTCGCAATTAAGGCATATAGAATATCGACATTTGACTTGAAGACGAGGAGTCCCGGCCAGAGCGGGTAAAGCAGGGCGGAAAATCGGCCGATTTCAACCGAAAAAAGCTGTTTCCCTAAAAAATAAAGCAGTACCGCGCCAATTCCACTGATATACGTGACGGTGATAAGCAGTGTTGCACTCGCAATTTGCGCCAATGAGTAACCGATTATCTCTGGCGAGGTGCAATCGTAACGCAACAATTGATGACCAATTTTGTCTGCTAATGAGGGAAACCGCTCAAAAAATTGGTTTGTTACCCAAAATGCTAGCGGCCATCCCGGCGGCTGTGTCTGCATGTGCACGCCGCGATAACTGTCCATTTGATCTGGGTGGTTACGAATAAATTGGTTGGGATTGTCAATCGCCATCCCTTCATGGAAGAAGCCCGTCGTCACCATCGTTGTTTCCATAAAGGGGCCAGCCAATGGCAAATTGAGATGCTGTGCCTCAACGGCAATCTGCAACGATGGCGTGAACAGCACAATCCCACCCAACAGCAGCCCAGTTTGCCAACGTCGCCAGCTCCCACGCAGACGCTGCATCCACAACAAGAACGCCAACCAACCGACAATCATGACAACCAAGACGACGACGCGCCATGATTCGGCCGATACGTTGCGCCGCGCCCAGACCCAAACTGTCCCGCGTATCCCAAACGGCCAATCTGCCCACAGTCCGACAACTAGCAGCAGCGTCAGAAACGTGCTGCCATAAACCAATACACGAGACCGCAGCCGATTCATAAGCATCACCAGATTTTACACACCTAAGAGCAGGTCGCAATGTGTGTCCAATTCAGCGTTTGCCGTCTCATCTATCGCAGGCCATTTTCCGAGCTACTTCAGTCACAATGCCTTTGCAAGCTGTCTTGTCGCTTCTTTAAGAAAAGTGGGCGTCGCTTCTCCATCTTTGCTAGAATCCTAATCGTGCAGACAGAAGACAGCCCCCACTGAAATTGCTGTCTGCATGTGTGGAAGCTGGCCCTCCCCCCTATACCCCAGCTTTCACCGCCCGCATGAGGGGCACCCTCCTGCCCCTCATGCACCAACCTATCCCTCCATTTCAGCAACGGAAACCTTATAGCTCCCCGTCGCAAATAGCCGACTATCGTCCACCCTGTTAAACTTGCACAGCTATGAGTAAACCAACTACCTACGTGATCGTCCCAACCTATAATGAGGCGGATAATCTCGATAATCTATTTAGCCAGCTTCTCGCCCTGCCCGTAAATTTAGGGATCGTCAATGTGGACGATGGATCGCCCGATGGCACAGGCGATTTGGCAGACAAATGGTCGGAAAAAGAGCCGTTGCGCGTTCACGTCATCCATCGACAGGGCAAGCTCGGTCTTGGTACGGCCTACATCGCAGGTTTCCGCTATGCGCTCGATACGCTCAACGCCGAAAATGTGATGACGATGGATGCCGACTTTTCCCACAACCCGCGCTATATCCCTTCGATGCTCGACCTGATTGGTGAGAAACATCTCGTTATTGGGTCGCGCTATGTGCCGGGTGGCGGGACGCTCAACTGGCCTCGTGCGCGCATTTGGCTCAGTGCGATCTCAAACTTTGTCGCACGCACTCTGCTTGGCCTCAAGGCACACGATACGACAGCAGGCTTTCGGCTCTATCGCAGCGAAGTGCTGCGATCGATTCCGCTTGATCGGATTTTTTCGAGTGGTTATTCGTTTTTGGTCGAAATGTTATTTTTGTGTGAGCGACGCGGCTGGCAGGTTGGTGAAGTCCCGATCATCTTCGAAGATCGCCGTGAAGGGACAACCAAAATTTCACGCAATGAAATTTTCAAAGCACAGTACACCATCTTTCGCCTATTGGCGCGTCGGCTATTGAAACGTGCGCCGCGACATTCGGCCGAAATTGTTAATCCAGTCTAGTTGCAAGTGGTGGTGGCTGCTTACAACTTGTAATTTACCCTAATGAAATACGTTAATTGTAATGTCTGTGGCGCAGACAATTGGTTTGTGCGTTATCAATCTACGCTTAATACACACGCGCCGCGCGTTGAGGCGTTTCGCTGCACAACCCCCGACTATGGCGAGCACACACAAATTGTGCAGTGCGCCGATTGCGCCCATATTTTTGCCAATCCCACTTGGGAGGCGGATGATCTACTCCATGCCTACACGACTGTCGAGGACGAGACCTACGTCGCGGAGCGCGCTGGCCGCGAACTGACTTTTGAGAAACACCTCAACGCACTCGAACGCTTTACGGGTGCTGGCAATGGCCGCACACTGCTCGATGTAGGTGCCTACATCGGCGTTTTTGTCGAGACTGCACAAAATGCTGGCTGGCGCGCCATCGGTGTTGAACCCTCTGCATGGGCAGTGCGGGAAGCACGACGGCGCGATCTGTGCATGATCGAGGGGACTTTAGATTCGGCCGAACTTGCCCACCAAACGTTTGATGTCCTCACCATGTGGGATGTCATCGAACACCTTGACGATCCACGTGCCGAACTCGAAAAATCATTCGCCAAACTTAAACCCGGCGGCCTGATCGCCGTGCATACGATGAACGTCGAAAGTTTGACCGCTCGCCTGATGGGATCACGCTGGCCATGGTTAATGGAGATGCACGTGCAGTTTTTTGGCAAACGCTCCCTCTCACGCCTGATGGCCGATGTCGGGTTTGACATCTTGGAAGCGCGAACAGAAGGACGTTATTTGCGGCTGGGCTATCTTGCCTCAAGACTAGAGGGGTTTAACAAACCATTGGGCAAATTAGCCCATTGGGCAGTCGATAAATTTCGTTTGGCCGAAGTTGCAATCCCGATCAACTTCGGTGATCTGTTCACTGTCTACGCCACGCGCCCTTTATGATCGCTTCTTTAACGCCGATTGTGTAAAACAAGTTGCTTCCATTAGCCTAAATTAGTCTATACTAGCACTCAAGTAGTAGCACCTTAGTAGTAGCCAAAAGGAATACGCTGCAACTTGCGGCTTGTATTGTATGGCATGTAGGAAGTAGTTATGCACGAAATTAAAGTAATGTTAGTAGACGACCATCCACTTTTTAGGCAAGGTCTTCGTGATGTGATTGAAACAGACGACTGTCTCAACGTCGTCGCAGAGGCGTATGATGGCAAACAGGCAATTCAGATGGCGTTCCAGCATCAGCCCGATGTCATCATGATGGACATTAACCTCCCAACGATCAACGGATTGCAAGTAACACGTCGCATTAAGGCAGGCTTGCCCAATGCACAAGTTGTCACAATTACTGGGTATGATGATGCACAACAAGTTCTGCATGCACTACGTGCTGGCGCATCTGCCTACTGTCCAAAAGATGTTGCCCCCGATGCCCTCATCGACATCATCCACTACGTTCACGACGGTTTTTACGCCGTTGGTGAACAACGCATGACGTATGAAGAGTTGGTCGTGTGGCTTGAAGAGAAACTTGGCATCGCCAACGCACTCGAAAGCAAAGCCAGCGATTCGTTCGTACCACTTTCGCCACGCGAAATGGAAATCCTCGAAAACGTGACACGTGGCGCAAGCAACAAAGAGATCGCATTCTCACTTGGCATTAGCCATCAGACCGTGAAAAATCACATGACCGCGATCTTGCGTAAGCTACGCGTGGATGACCGCACACAGGCGGCCGTCTATGCGTTAAGCAACGGCTGGGTTCGCCTTGATCGTGTGCCAGCTTAACACGCTTGATTTTCACAATGATTAGTAACGGCGCGACGGGCAATCGTCGCGCTTTTTGTTTGGCGGGTTGGGGTATAAAATTGCCAGCGAAAACAGACTTGCCAATTTCGTCTTAGGCGAATATTAATTCTTACTATTAGGAACAAACATGCGACGACCCGATCAAAAAGGCGAAGGATTTATCGAATTAGCACTTGTATTGGTGCTAGTGGCAGTGGTGCTGATTGTGATTTTGGCTCTGCTGGGCCCTGAAATAACAACATGGATCAATAATCTACTTGGTTAACAGCTTGACATTCTTGTTAAAATGCCTATCATGAAGTTGTGTCGTTTTGACACAGATTTGTACTAACCTTCTTACCAACTAACAGGTGACATTTGGCTCGGTTCGCTTCCCACTTGCGTTCTTTGATTGACAATTTCATGCCAGCCACTTGTGTCGCCTGCCAGCGACCAGCATCTCTCCTGTGTCAAAATTGCATTGAAACGATTGAATGGGTAGAAGCCCCGCGTTGTGAACGCTGTGATTCGGCCGAAATTCACCTCTCCCACTGCCAACGCTGTCAAACACCTATTTCACCTTTCCAAGCCGCAACCTATTTTACCGATCCGATCCGACCAGCCGTCCATGCGCTCAAGTACACGCAGACGGCAGCCGTTGGGAAGTCGCTTGGTGAAATAATGGCTCGCGCATGGCCAACATGGCGAACACGCGCTGATATTATCACGCCTGTTCCCCTACATCCTGAACGTCAGCGTGAACGTGGCTATAATCAATCGGAGTTAATCGCCGAACAGTTTGCACAGCAGACGGACATTCCCATGCGACACGACATTTTATTTCGTGTGCGTCATACCCGTCCGCAGGTTGGGTTACAGGGCAAAAGTCGGCGCGACAATGTGCGGGGCGCATTTCAGGCTGTTGAACCCGTTGTGCGCGGGAAACATATTCTATTGATCGATGATGTGTTGACGACGGGGGCGACATTGACGGAATCGGCCGAAACACTATATCGCGCCGGCGCACAATCTGTCACGGCCTTCTGTCTCGCACGGACACCAACTTTTCCACTAATTTCATAAATGGTTCACAAGTAAAGGAGCATAGCTATGGAACCGACAATTCACACCAGAGACATCAAACTTAGTGATCAACAACACGAATATATCGAGAAAAAAACGGAACGGCTCGAACGCTATATGCCGACGCTTGACTCGGTGCGCGTGGACGTGACGGCGCAAAATGCGCGCAACGCCAATGAGCGACACATCGCCCAAATCACACTACGCGATAAACGTGGCACAATTTTACGTGCGGAAGAGCATCATGCGGATGTAAATGCAGCTGTCGATAGAGTGGTGGACAAAATTTATCGCCAGATCAAGCGGTATCGTGGGAAGCAGCAAAAAATGCGCCGCAAGGGCGTGCCAGCCGCCGATCTGATGATGGAATTAGAGCCATTGCCACTCGATAATGAGGCAGATATCGACGATGAAAATCCGATTATCTTGCGGCGTAAAAAGTTTGCCTTGCAGCCAATGTCGGCCGAAGAAGCGATCGACCAAATGGAGCTGCTCGGACATGACTTTTTTATGTATTACGATCCCGACGAAAGCCGTGTTAACCTCGTCTACAAACGCAAGGACGGCGCATTCGGTTTGCTACAACCAGAAGTGATGTAAGAGAAAAGTTTTCTCGCTTGATAACAAAAACGCGGCAGATTATCTGTCGCGTTTTTTGTTTCAGGTGTGACGAGGTTGATTTGTTGCCACGAATTGCACGAATAAAACACCCAATTCGTGTAATTGGTGTAATTCGTGGCCAGCTTTCTTTGCGTCTTCAGTGCCTATGCCTAAATTGTAACGAGAATCCGCATGTCAATTGTGGCCGTTCAAATATGGTTTGAGGAAATGCCCCGTGTAGGAACCTTCGACGTCCGCGACTTCTTCTGGTGTGCCGATGGCGACGATATGACCACCACGTGCGCCACCCTCTGGCCCCAAGTCAATGATGTGGTCAGCAACTTTGATGATATCCAGATTGTGTTCGATGATGACAACGGTATTGCCTTTGTCAACGAGGCGATTGAGCGCGTGGATTAACTTGGCAACATCGTGGCTGTGTAGACCGACCGAGGGTTCATCAAGGATATAGATGGTGCGCCCTGTAGCAATTTTGCTCAGTTCGCGGCTTAGCTTGATGCGCTGTGCCTCACCACCACTCAGAGTGGGTGCGGGTTGTCCCAGACGAATGTAGCCAAGTCCGACATCCATCATCGTTTGTAAACGGCGGCGAATTGGGACGTGTGTCTCGAAAAACTCGACCGCCTCTTCAATCGTCATTTCCAGCACGTCCGCGATGCTCTTGCCGCGAAAGGTGACTTGCAGCGTCTCCCGATTAAAACGAGAGCCATGACATACATCACAAGGCACATAAATGTCCGGCAGGAACTGCATTTCGATGCGGTTTTGCCCTTGCCCTTGACACGCCTCGCAACGTCCACCCTTGACGTTAAAACTAAAGCGACCGGGTTTGTAGCCGCGCATTTTACTTTCGGGGAGACCCGCAAATAGATCACGGATGGGATTAAACAGGTTGGTATAGGTGGCTGGATTGGAGCGAGGGGTTCGACCGATTGGACTCTGATCGATCCGAATCACTTTGTCCAAATGTTCAAGCCCCTGCACTTTGTCATGTGCGCCGGGAACTTCGCGAGAGCGATAAAAATGTTGGTACAGCTTCTTGCTTAACGTCTCAATGACAAACGAACTCTTACCGCTGCCGCTTACGCCCGTTACACACACCATCGTCGCCAACGGGATTTCGATGTCGATACATTTCAGGTTATTGGCACGCGCATTTTTGATCACCAATGTTTCGCCATTACCCATGCGCCGGCTGGATGGGACACCAATTCCCATCTTGCCGCTGAGATATTTGCCCGTGATTGAGGCAGGGTTTTTCATCACCTGCTTGGGCGTTCCCTCCGCGACAATTTCGCCACCATGCTTACCCGCTCCCGGCCCCAAGTCGATAATCCAATCTGATTCGAGCATCGTGTCTTCGTCATGTTCAACGACGAGCACGGTATTGCCGAGATCGCGCATTCCCTTGAGCGTACTGATGAGGCGGGCGTTGTCACGTTGATGCAGACCAATGGATGGCTCATCGAGAACGTAGAGTACGCCCATCAAGCGGGAGCCGATTTGCGTGGCGAGACGAATGCGTTGGGCTTCGCCGCCGCTGAGTGAGCCAGCGGCACGATTTAGGGTCAAATAGTCAAGTCCAACATCGACCAGAAATTGCAGTCGTTCACAAACTTCCTTGAGAATGGGGGCCGCAATCAGCTTTTGCCGATCTGTCAGAACGTTACGCGCATCGACATCTGTGATCCATTCGAGTGATTCAATGATGGGCATTGCCGTGATCGCATGGATCGGCGTGTCTTTAAGCGTCACAGCACGCGCAATTGGATTTAACCGCGCCCCACCACACGTTTCGCAAGGCTGATCCTGCATAAACTCTTCGATTTTACCGCGCATATAATCGCTGGTTGTCTCACTATAACGACGACGCAAATTTTGGATCACGCCTTCATATTTTGTGTGATAGACGCGCCGGCTGCCTTTCCCTGTTTTGTAATGAACGGGAATTTCTGTCGTCTTGCTGCCATGCAACAAAATTGTCTGTTGCGCCGTGGAGAGATCTTCAAACGGCTTGTCGATTGGGATGTCATAGAACTTACAAACGGCCTTGAGTAGCTGCCAATAGTAGCCATCTTTATCATCCATCGGCCACGCTGCAATTGCCCCATCTTTGAGCGAAAGAGACCGATCCGGCACGACCAACCCTGCATCAATCTCTTTTTTCGCGCCCAGCCCCTGACAGCTCTCACACGCGCCGTGCGGACTGTTGAAACTGAATGTGCGCGGTTCGATTTCAGGAATGCTTGTCCCGTCGTATGGACAGAAGAGATGCTCAGAGTAGAGATGATCGACGGGGTTATTACGGTCGGTCACATCATTGATGATGACGATGCCTGCACCAAGCAAGAGCGCAGTTTCGATGCTATCGGTGAGGCGGGTGCGCGTGCTGGCATAGCTTTCACTTGTGGGATCGGTGATGTCATCTGGACGAACGACGACGCGATCGACAACCGCTTCAATCGTGTGATTCTTATAACGGTCGAGCAGAATTTCATCATCGACGTTGTACATCGTGCCGTTGACGCGGACCCGCACAAAGCCTTCCGCGCGCACATCATCAAAGACGCTGAGATGTTCACCCTTGCGATCTTTGATCAGTGGCGCAAGAATTTGTAGCCGCGCGTCTGGAAAATCTTTGAGGATGGTATTGACGATTAATTCGGCCGATTGTGGCATTATCGGCCGACCACAGACAGGGCAATGAGGTGTTCCCGCTCGTGCATACAGCAAGCGCAAATAGTCGTAAACCTCTGTCACTGTCCCAACGGTCGACCGTGGGTTCGAGCTAACCCCTTTCTGGTCGATTGAAACGGCTGGACTCAACCCCTCAATCTGATCGACCGCAGGCTTTTCCATTTGTCCCAGAAATTGCCGAGCATACGCCGATAAGCTCTCAACATAGCGACGCTGCCCTTCTGCAAAAATGGTTTGGAACGCCAGCGACGACTTTCCCGACCCCGACACACCAGTGATAACGACCAACTGATCACGCGGAATCTCGACGTTGATATTTTTCAGGTTATGTTCGCGTGCGCCACGCACAATGATTTTGTTTGCCATAATGATGTTTGAATGTGAATCCGGGAAAAAGGGTTAGAAATAGAACATGCAGTCTAACACAATTGTCATGTGCACTCAATAAAAGGTTGGTAGAAAATGATCGTGTCAGAGCACGCATAGTCGCATACAATTGCGCGATGAAACGTACCCGCAACTTTTACTTTGCCCTCTTCGCCTCGCTGTACTTTGTGCAGGGGGTGATCACCGCCTATCAACTCAACTTTTTCAAACCCCATATGAGCAGTGCGGGGATCGATGCGAACAGGATCGGTGCGGTTGCCAGCCTCGCGCTCTTGCCGTTTATCCTCAAATTCTTGTATGGGATCGTCAGTGATCGGGTCAACCTATTTGGGATGGGACACCGTTGGCCGTACATGGTCATCGGCGTGATCGCCTGTTCTGTCGCCTTTTTCATCGCCTACTTTATTGATCCTGCGGTCAATTTTGGGGCGGTTGCCGTGATGGTAGTCGGTGCGACCTTTTTTATGGCGATGTTTGACGCGACGGCCGATGCGTATGCGATTGACGTGATCGATCCAAGCGACCACAGTCGGGTACAAAGTTACATGACGGGTGGACGCGCAGCGGGGTTGGTCATCTTATCGGTCGTCTTTGGCATCGTGGCACAAAGATTCGGCTACAACACCATCTTCTTGGTTGTCTCTATCTGTCTGCTCGTGCCACTCTTTTTGTTGGTGCAGGTGCGGGAGCCAGCGCAGCGTAGTGCGGGGGAGCAGTTTGAATGGAGCGCGTTTCGCGTCATGCTACAGCCGGCCAATTTGCTGTTTGGGATCATGTTGATTGGCGTTTGGTTTACCTTTCAAGGCATTGATGGGCTGGTCACATTTTATATGAGCAGCGAATTGGGGGCGGAGCAGGTGACATTGGGGAACTACGGTTCTCTGAAGGGTGTTGGGATGGTCGGCGGGGCGTTGTTCGCAGCGTGGGGCGTGGGACGATTCGGCCGAAAATCCCTCGCGCTTATCACCGTTTCCCTCGTTACTATTGGCGGCTTTATCATTAGCACATTGACGGAGATCAATGTGCTGCTAATTGTGGGTGTCGTCTGGGGCGTTGTCGTCGGTTTGCACTGGACAGTGTATGCGGCACTGGCGATGAGCGTCAGCGACAAACGCATCGCGGGTTCGATGTTTGCGATCTTTCAGACGATGGCAAATATCGGGATTGCGCTCGGGGATGGTGTGCCGACTTCGTTAACTGACACGATGCCATTTGCCACCATTTTCCGTTACCTCGCAATTGGGAATTTACTGTTGATTCCGTTTGTATACTGGATAGTCGGATTGCAGCAAAAGCGCACCCATTGAACTCTATGGATTTGGAATGGTCAGAAGTTGTCCCACGAAGATCGTGTTGGGGTTGGTGATGTTGTTGGCGGCTGCGAGCGCATCAATCGTAATGCCAAATCGATCGGCAATGATGCGCAACGTGTCGCCGCTTTGGATGATGTAAGTCTCGGTGGTGGGGGATGAATCGGCCGAAATGATCAGCACCTGATCAACAAAGACGAAGCTCGTGACCGATAACCCATTGTTGGCGGCAAGTTCCGACAGCGGAATTCCGAAGCGTTCGGCAATTTTGCCCAGTGAATCACCGGGCTGCACGACGTAAGTTTGTGGGAGGGTTTCCGATTCCGCAGGCTGCACTGTTTCTGGTGCATCTTCCTCGTCGGTCGTAGGTGCGTCCGCCACGTCTGCCTCAGCCGTTGGTTCGATCGTCTCCGCTGGCGTTTCTTCAACTGGCGTCGCGGGTGCTTCCTCAACCGCTTCTTCGATATTTTCCACGACATCTGTCCCCAGTGGAATGACGAGCACTTGACCCGCCTCGATGTGATTTGGATCCGTGACCCCGTTGGCAGCCATCAGATCAGCAACGGGAATACCAAAGTCACGTGCGATAAATCCCAAGATGTCGCCCTGCTGAATCGTGTAGGTCGTTGGTTCAGCCAAATCTTGCTCTGACCCGACCGCTTCTTCAACTGTCTCGGCACTTTCTTCAGTAATGATTTCTGGTCGGGGTGAGATCGGGACTGGCGTTGGTGCAGGGGTAGATTCGGCCGAAACTTCCGCATCACCTTCTTCATCCTCTCCTGCAATTTCAATCGCTGGCAAAAAGGTCGTGTTCTCTTCACTGGTCGGTTCATCGGTGCGCGGCGTGTCCTCCGTCACCTCGCCCACAACCGCTGCAGGTGTCGCGGTTCCGGGTAACGGCGGCTCAGAACAAGCTATCAGAAAACAGACAATCCCGATTAACCATCCCCGTCGCATAATTTACCCCTGCGTTCTGATTGACGCGTTGTCGCTTGCCACTTTGACGATCTGTTCAAATCCCTGATCCAAAAGGCGGGAGACATCACGATACATCTCCTCATACCCTTCAGACGGGCCACCATATGGATCGACGATGTTGTAATTTCGGCCGATCATTTCCGACATCAAAAACACTTTGTGCGCCTGACTCTTGAAATCTATCTGCAACGCCTCTTTGTGATTGTCCGTCATTACCAAAACTAAATCGGTCTCTGCCATCATCTCTTCTGTAACCATCTTGGCAATATGCCCACTCAAATCTAAACCGATCCGCTGCGCTATCTTTTGGCTATAGCGTGCCGCAGGGCGTTCCCATTCTGCCCATGTTCCGGCCGAGCTAACTGTCCAATCACTGTAATTGTGCTCACGTAACTTTTCACGTAGCATCGCCTCCACCAATGGAGAACGACAGATATTTGCTGTACAAATAATTAATACATTTGCCATGTTAAACTGTTTCCTTTCTTACTCGACTTGTTCATCAAAGACCGCTTTAAGACGACGGAACTGTTCGGGAGGAAGCGGTGTTCCAAGCTGTTTTTTGATGTACTTGCGTAACTCGGTCGCATGAACAACGGGAATGTTGGGCGCATCTTTTTCTAGCGTCACCTTTCCTTCAGGCTGCGTAAAAACAACAATTGCACCGATTGGAATTTCATCCAGCTCAGGCGCACGCTCGTTGACATATTTGACCAACTTGGAAATTTCTAAATTAGCTTCCTGCGTGGGATTCGCAAGCGCAGGTTCACGCCCCATAATGCGCTTAATGATCGAGCCTTGCCGCCGCCAGCGATCCCCCTTCTCTGTGCCTGTGACTGTGATTTTACCCGTCTGTACTTTTGGAACCAGCACAACAGGCCCTGAGCGCGTCAGGAGGACATGATTGGCGGGCAGATAGTGGTGGTAAAAGTAGCTCTTATAGGTCGCACTTTTGAGTGATTCATCGAGAACTTCATCGGGGCGCGGCCGTTGCACATATTTGTAGGAAAAGTTGAGTGCGACCTGCCACATCAGAATGCCGATAATCAATACGACCCACTGATAGAAGATGGCGGCCTCGTTGCCTGTGAAGGCAAGCGCGAGACCAACACTAAGGATGACAAGTCCGATGAGACTAGCGATCTGGCTTATTTTGCGGTATTTTGCGATTTTTGCGTCGTTGCGGATAACTTCCATTGGAATAGTGGCTAGTGGCTAGTGGGCTAGTGGACAGTAAAGAGACGATCGATTCTTCACTGGCAGCTAGCAACTAGCGACTATGAATTTGTCATTAAGTTGCGCGGATTGTCGCCATTGAGAATATCTCGCATGCGATAGGCGATTGCCCCAGTGTACTTGGGATGGGTGAGGATGTAAAAACGATCCGCTTTGATTGCGTCGAGCACGTGTTCGGCAAGCTCTTCAGGGGAGATGCTATCGTGCAAGACTGCCTGTTGAGACGATTCAAGTTGGGCGGCGATAAGTGGGTCGGTTGTTGTTGAGATGTCTTTGTCTTTCGGCCGATTGCGCTCACTCTCGAATATGCGTGTCTTCACCCATGCGGGACACAACACAGACACTCCTATTTTTGATCCATTCTGATCTAATTCAAGATAAAGCGTCTCCGAAATTGCAACAACGGCGTGCTTACTGACACGATAAGCGCCCATACTTGGACCGGCAATTAGCCCGGCAATTGAGGCGGTATTGACGATATGCGCCTCTTCATCCTGTGCCAGCATGATCGGTGTAAACGCCTTAATGCCATGAATCACGCCCATCACATTGACGCCCATCACCCAGTCCCAATCCTCTAGCGTCGTTTCCCAAACGGTCGATCCGCTGCTCACGCCCGCGTTGTTAAAAAGGAAATGTACTTTGCCAAAGGCAGCCAACGTCTCATGCGCCATACGCTCGACATCTGCATATTTTGAAACATCGACCTGCACGCCAATGACATCATGACCATTCTCGCGGAACTCGCCAACGACGCTATCAAGTGCAGCCTGCTCGATGTCGGCCAGCACGACGCGCATCCCCTCTTCCGCGCACAGTCGTGCCACAGCTAAGCCGATGCCACTGGCTGCACCCGTAATTACTGCTACTCTTCCACTTAAGTTTTGCATTTACATCCCACAGATAAATCTTCAAACCGAGTCTTTTCGGTAGTTTATTTAAAGTCTCAAAGATAGCCTGAGAACTCAATAACAAAAGACCCGTGAAATAACACGGGTCGAATTGTACATGATGTTTTGATATGAGGGGGAAAATTAATCAGCCATTGCGTAGATTGGCGTAGCGTCTTGCAAAGCTGTTAGCGGGAGTGTCAGTTGAATCACCAGTCCTTGACCGTCACTGCGGTTAAAGGCTGCACATTTACCCCCAACACCCCAAACCGTCGCGGCGATCATTGACAGCCCCAAACCCATGCCCGGCACCTGCCCAGTGTAATATCGCTCTGCTTGATAGTAGGGGGTCCAAACTTGTTTGAGTTGTTCAGGTGCAAGCGTATGACCATTGTCCTCAACGCGCATCTGCAACATATCATGCTGGCGTTCAAAGATGACGCTCACAGCAGGGGAATTCTCAGAATGAAACTTGATCGCATTCTCGAACAGTTCCCACAGGATCGTCTCAAACTGCCGACAGCTAATCGGGATTTCGTAATCGCGCGGGTTGTGAATTGTTGAGCGCAACCGCAGATAGATTTGCGGCAGTTGCGCTTCCAAGCGTTCCGCAATGTCGATCAAATCTTCAATCGTACATGAGCCTTTCTCTTCACCGCCATTGTCAGATGTGCGGGTCAAATAGTCAAGCACGGCAAGAATTTCACGGCTCAAATGGGTTGAGGCGCGATATGCATTTTCGATCAGTTGGGGATGGTCAAACTGCCCTTCCGCATCGTCGTGCAGCAGTTCGAGATGACCCGTCAGGGCGGTCAATGGATGACGGAATTTGTGTTGAATTTGTGAATGGAAAGACCATTGCAGCTTGCGTTGGTTGATCTCCTGCGTCATATCGCTGAGACGTACGAGATAGCTGTTGTCCCCACCACTCTCATCAGCCGTCACGTCCACACTGAGCCAGAACGAATCGGCCGATTCATTTTGCGCCCGCACCAATTGCCGTGTTCCCGCCGCCACCGTCGGCCAATCAGCCCACGCTGCTTCTGGTTGACATTGAAAACACTTTTGTGCCGCTGTCAAAAAGTTGTCCAACGGCGCGTTTTCGTCCATTGGCAAATCCAGCCAGCGTCGTGCCGCCGTGTTGGCATAGGTAATCTGATCAGCACTGTTGAGCAAGAGATAACCATCTTCGGCCGATGCGACGACCCATTCAAAGCGCGCCCGCTCTAAGTTGATGCGACGATAGCGATTGAGTCGCAAGATCGTTCGCACGCGCACGCTTAACTCCAACCGATCGAATGGCTTCGAGATAAAGTCATCCGCACCAGACTGAATACCACGAATTTTGGCGTCGCGGTCGTTCAGTGCCGTCAACAGGATGATCGGAATGTCCGCGAGATGCGGCGTTCCACGAATGGTGCGACACACATCATAGCCGCTCATGCCCGGCATCAACACGTCGAGTAAGATCAAATCGGGACGCAGCGACTCCGTCTTCGCCAACGCCTCACGACCATTTGATGCAAAGTGCAGGTCATATGCAGAATCGTAGAGCAACGCCTTTACAACCTCGAGGCCAATCGGTTCATCATCAACAACTAAAACAATACTATTAGGGGACATGGTAAATTATTTTTATACGTTATCTCTTTCGTTACGGCATTATAGGTTAAGTACTCGGTTGAATGCGTAACCAGTTTACACTTCGATCCTTACGATCTACCAAAAGCTGCGTGAAAAATCTAGTTCTAAACTCCTATTTGGCAGTGAGTCAGGCCTAAAAAGTGCTAGCGCAAGAAAATGCTGTTGGGGAATGCAATATCTTGCGAACCATGCGACACACCTCACGCTTGCAGAACGCCCAAGACCGTCTAAAATCCGAACACATGTCCGTTGATCAACTATTGAGTGGCTTACGTCTCAACACCGATTTTATGCAGCAGGTTGTTGCATGGGAACGCTTGCGCCCTCGTCGCGCAAAGTATGCCCCGTTGCCACCTGTCGCACCGATTGTGCGGCGTGCGCTTGCTCAAAACGACATGACGCAGATTTTCACCCATCAGGCGGCCGCCATTCAGGCGGTGCTGGCTGGTGAAAATGTCATCATCGCAACGGGAACCGCATCGGGGAAAACGCTCTGCTATACAGTCCCCGTGTTACATCGTTTGGTGGAAAATCCACGTGCGCGCGCGCTCTTTTTGTTTCCGACAAAAGCACTTGCGCAAGACCAACTCGCTGCGCTCAATGCGCTGATTGCGGCCGGTGAAATGGCTATCGAGGCCAATGTCTATGATGGCGACACGCCGCGCGGCAAGCGCAGCAACATTCGCAAACATTCGCAAATCATCCTCTCTAATCCCGATATGTTGCACGCGGGCATTCTGCCGTATCACACGGGCTGGCGGGACATCTTTGCCAATCTCGCCTACATTGTGATCGATGAGGTTCACACCTATCGTGGTGTATTCGGTTCACACGTTGCAAACGTATTGCGTCGCCTGCGCCGCATTTGCAATTTCTATGGGAGCGATCCGCAATTTATCTGCTGCTCTGCCACCATCGCCAATCCCCAAGAACACGCGCAAAAGCTCTGTAACGCACCGTTCACTGTTGTTGACGAAACCCAAAACGGCGCACCACAGGGATTAAAGCATTTCATTCTCTACAATCCGCCCATGATTGATGTGCAGCTTGGCTTGCGTCAAAGTGTCATTCTCACGGCGATGGAAGCTGCTTCCGTGTTTCTGCAAAACGAAGTGCAGACGGTTGTCTTTGCCCGCTCGCGGCAAGCGGTTGAGCTTTTGCTTGGCTATCTCCGTGATACAGTTGACAGTGAACAAGTGGCTAACTCTGCATTGATGAGCAGCACACAGCCAAAGTCCAAAATTGCAGGGTATCGGGGTGGTTACTTGCCGTTGGAACGGCGGGAAATTGAGCGCGGTTTGCGTGCGGGTGAGATTCGCGGTGTGGTGGCGACCAATGCGTTGGAGTTGGGGGTCGATATTGGGGCGTTGGATGCGGCCGTATTGTGTGGGTATCCCGGTTCGATTGCGTCTGTGTGGCAACAGGTCGGCCGAGCGGGGCGACGCGACAGCACGAGTGTGGCGTTGATGATTGCGGGAAATGCGCCCCTAGACCAATATATTTGTAAACATCCGCGCTGGCTGTTGGGAACATCGGCCGAAAATGCCCTCACAAACCCCGACAATCTCCAAATCACAACAAACCACCTCCTCTGCGCCGCCTACGAGCTCCCCTTTGAACGCAATGAAGCGTGGGGCGAATGGGATGATGCGGAAGAACTGCTTGAGTACCTGACCGCTGCGGGGCAACTCCACCAAACGCGCAACCGTTATCACTGGATCGGCGAAGAGACACCGACACGCCAAATTTCACTGCGCACCGATGGTGTTGATAACGTCGTCATCCAGACCCGCGACGACGCACGCCCACAGGTTTTGGGCGAAGTTGACCTCCATCGCGCCGCCGTCACCGTTTACGACGATGCAATCTACACCCATCGGGGTCAGACGTATCTCGTTGATGATTTTGATTATGATGGCCGCATCGCTCATGTGCGTTCTGTCGATGTTGATTACTACACGACGGCCAGCGTGGGCAGCGAGATTCGCCAGCTTGCCGCCGCACATGAGGAGCAGCGGGATGGTATGTTGCGCGCGCACGGGGATGTGCTCGTCGTCACAAAGGCAACGACATTCCGCAAAGTGCGTCGCTACACGCATGAGACGGTCGGCATGGGCGTCATTGACCTACCAGAGTGGGAGTTGGACACAACGGGGTATTGGCTGGTATTTGGGGAAGCGTTGGCGGAACAGTTATATGAACAGGGAATTTTGTTGCGGCCGAATGATTACGGCCCAAACTGGTCAACACAACGGCAAAAAGCCCTTGAACGCGACAAATACAAGTGCCGCAACTGTGGCGCGGGCGAAGGCACGATTTTGCATGTGCATCACATCCGCCCATTTCGTGAGTATGGCTATCAGCGTGGCGAAAATGACAACTATTTGCGCGCCAATCGCGTTGAAAATTTAGCGACGCTCTGCCCGAAATGTCATCGTCAAGCCGAAATGAGCGTCCAGCAGCGATCTGCCATGGGGGGTCTCGCGTATGTGCTGCGTAATCTTGCGCCGCTCTTCTTGATGTGTGACAGTGGAGATATTCAGGTGGTCGCCAACAGTCGTGACCCGTTGACGCAAGCTCCGACCATCGTGATCTATGAGCGTGCGGCGGCGGGGGTTGGGTTTAGTGAAAAGCTGTTCGAGATTCACGATATGCTGTTGCTAGCGGCGGCGGAGTTGGTGCGCGATTGTAACTGTGTCGATGGGTGTCCCGCATGTGTGGGGCCACCCGGTGAGATTGGGGCGGATACGAAAGCGGTGACGTTGCAGATGTTGCAGATTCTGCGTGGGGAGATTGGGTAGCACATTGTATGTTACAATTTCGACACAATGGCACAAGAAACAATTTTGGTTGTAGACGATGAAAAGAATATCCGTGACTTAACAAAGCTCTATCTGGAGAAAGAGGGGTATAAGGTCGAGACGGCGGCGGATGGGTTGGAGGCAGTGGCGAAGGCACGCGCATTACAGCCGAGCCTGATGGTGTTGGACGTGATGTTGCCTGAGATAGACGGATTTGAAGTGTTGAAACGGGTGCGGGCAGAGGGGGATTTGCCCGTGATCATGTTGACGGCGCGTGATGACGACATCGACCAAATTATCGGGCTGGAAATCGGCGCGGATGATTACATGACGAAGCCGTTTAATCCACGTGTATTGGTGGCACAGGTGAAAGCGGTTTTGAGACGCAGTTCGGCCGATTCTCCCACCTCTGACACCCCCCGCACAGTCGGCAATCTCGTCATGAACCCGGCCGCTCGCACCACGCGGGTCGATGGCAAGTTGGTCGAACTGCGTGCGAAAGAGTTTGACCTGCTCATCACATTAATTGACAACGCAAATCGCGTTCTGAGTCGGGACCAACTGCTCGATTTGGTGTGGGGGTACGACTACTATGGTCAGACGCGCACCGTCGATGTGCATGTGGCGCATTTGCGGGATAAGCTGTCCGATAGCACGGTCGTGATTGAAACTGTTTGGGGGAAGGGATACAAACTGGTTTCCTAAACATTCATGATCGTCCTTTCCCACTACCAAATCAATCCAATTTTGCAATCGCGGCGCAAGTGGCCGAGTGAGATTGAGATTTCGGCCGATCTCAACCGCACCACGCTATCAGCGACCGTTTCGGCCGATGGTCTTCACATCCACGATCAAACGATTTCATGGAAAGCCCTCAAAAAGATCAGTAAAAACGAAAACAACTGTTTTGTTATTGAAGAGGATACCGCATACAAAATCACCGCTTTTTCGGAGTTGACCAGTCGCGCTTATAGCCTTTATCCAACGCCCAATGCGCCCACGATGCTCGTCGCAGGCTTCCCCATGCACCGCATCAAAAACACCGATCCATACGCCGACACGCTTGAAAAGGTACGTGCGATCGGTGCGGTTTCAGGGGCGGTTTTGGATAGTTGCACAGGTCTGGGCTATACGGCGATTGAGATGGCGAAAACGGCTTACCATGTCACGACGATTGAGCTTGATCCCGGCGCACAGGAAATTTGCCGTGATAATCCATGGTCACAAGAACTATTTTCAAATCCAAAGATCGAACAGCGCATCGGTAGTTCATTTGACATTGTCCCGACCTTTGCGGATGGACAGTTTGCTGGGATTGTGCATGACCCGCCGACATTTGCGTTGGCGGGGGAGCTATATTCGGCCGAATTCTACGCCCAGCTCCATCGCATCCTCATGCCCAACGGTCGCCTCTTTCACTACATCGGCGACCCCAATAGCCGCAGCGGACGCAACACGACGCGCGGTGTCATCGAACGTCTCACCGCCGTCGGATTCTCGAATATCACGCGCCAGCCGCGTGCGTTTGGCGTTCTGGCGCGTAAATGATCATTCCTAAACTCGACGATACAGACGTAATGACAATCGTATCCAACCGATCTCGCCGTCATCGTGACGAATAATCTGTGCTTGCGCTCCTTTGAATTGTCCCTCACTGACGATTAAATCCCCATTGGGAAGAAGTTGACAAGGAAATAGTGGCGAGGGCGGACGCAACGGGGTGTCCGCCGTTGGAAAGCCCTGTTTTGAGATCGTTTGTCCCATCAATCGCCCATCTTGTTCGCTCAATACGAAGTCGGAAATCGGCCGATCATAACGACCAACCAACTGGGCAATTTCGGCCGAAGTTGGCTCCCGTCCCTTTGGTGACGCTAACTCAATTCCACATAGCTCCTTTAGCACAAATCGCTCTACCGCTTGATTGAGCTGCCCGCCTGTGTTGCAATTGGTTAGGGCGACAAAGGCAAACTGTTTGTCGGGGATGATACGAAAGGCCGAAACCTGTCCCACCGTCACGCCACCATGCCGATAGCTACGGACACCGCCGACATCTTCGACAAACCAGCTATGCGCGACCGCTGCATTGTTGCTCCCCATTGGAAATTGTTCTTCCCATAATGCCGTCATTCCGTCTGGCGAAATCAGTTGTCTGCCGTCGGCTGTGCGACCCTTATCGAGATAAAATTGGGCATAAGTCATCATGTCACCCGCCGTCGCGGCAACCGCACCAGCCGCATAAAGCGCACGCGGCAACGGCCATGGCTTGGCAACCTTTGGCTCCCCCTCAGGTTCTACATCATGCCCCACAACGAAACTGCGCACCATCACATCCCCTGCCTCAAAAAAGCTGTTCGCCATTCCCAGCGGCGCAAACAACCGCTCTTGCAACGCGCGTGCATACGATTGACCCGTCACAACTTCGATGATGCGTCCTGCAACGACAAACGCCGCATTGTTGTAGGAAAAGGCGACGCCGGGGGGCGCGAGTTGGGGTAAGTCCCCCATCGAGGCGACGTAGCGGGCGATTGCATCTTCACCACTGCCCGTGTCGATAAAGTGATCGCCGACCCAACCAGTTGAATGGGTCAATAGCTGCCTTACGGTCGCCTCGGCCGACACCGTTTCATCCGCCACGCGGAAGTCGGGCAGAATCTTGCAAATCGGCGCATCTAAGTCGAGTTGACCCACTTCCGCCATCATCATGAGCAGCGTGGCGGTCATCGTTTTTGTGTTTGAGCCAATTTGGAAGATCGTTTCGGCCGAAACTGCCTGCGGATGATCGACATTTGTCACCCCAAAACCGCGTACGGCGATCCCATCAGGCGTCAGCAAGCCAATGCACGCACCCGGCACCTGATATTCGGCCATCTTGTCAGTAATAAATTCAGCTATATCTGAGGGGAAGGTTATCATCATGAACAGCTTCCATTTGTGTAATAATCGGTGAACTATTTGTTCAATGCCTTTTAGCGGTGCACATTTTACCGCATATTGCACCTTCCTCTCATCACCCAACAAAGTTTAGAAAGACACTCAGTAACGTGAAAAAGGTGGGGATTCTTACACACTGCGGGTATTCAGTCGTGTAGAATTTTTGATGAACGTTCAGCGACGTTGCAAACGGAGCCGTTTCCCATTAGCTATAATGTCCATCGTTTCGAAATTGATAATTTGTAAATTTGTTCAAATTGAACGACTAAACACGCTACTTTGAGAGAGTATTGCCTCTCTTTGATTGCTGAGAAAAGGAAGAGCTGGTTTATGAATCAAACATCACGCTCTCGAAAAAAAGAGATCAGTCCATTACTTATTAGTCTAATTACAATCGTTGCACTGATTGCACTGGCGGTAATTAGCTGGAACATTTTACGCACAATCCCCTCACGCTATCTCTCACGTTTTCCAACTTTTGTGCAGCATCTGGTCATTCCAGAGCCTGAGAGTGCCGTATTGCCCTCGGTCGATCTGCCGCTTGATGCGGAAATCGCCATTGTCCCGATTCCCTCGCCGACAAAGTCGGAACTGCGGCCAACATCGACCCCAATCGTGCCCGCGACACCATTACCAGAGGTGGCAGCTGTCGTTGTGGACGAAGTGATTGCGACAGAGGTCGTCGATAGCACAATTTTCACACAAACTGTGACCCCAGAGCCATTGGCCACACCGCTCCCCGCCTATACGCGGATCGAAAATATTACCCATCACCAGCAGGACTGGAACAACTGTGGCCCTGCGACATTGGCGATGGGATTGAGCGTTTTTGGTGAACAGTTGACACAATATGATACGGCGGCGATTCTCAAACCAAACCCCGAAGATCGCAACGTCGCGCCCTACCAAATGGCCGACTATGTCAACCAAAACACCTCCTACAACGCATTGGAGCGCGTCAACGGGACGCTGGCTGAGCTAAAAACGTTGTTGGCAAACGGCTTCCCAGTCATCCTTGAGATCGGCTTAGATCCCCCCGGTGAGGTGGCATGGCTTGAATGGTATGGGCATTACGTGTTGGCCGTCGGCTATGATGATGCGGCTGAGGAATTTTGGGTCTTTGACTCGTTAATCTGGGATGCGGCCTCGCTCGTTGATCAGAACTCGCCGCTCGGCCGATCTTTTCCCTATGCCGAACTGCTCGCCTATTGGCCGCAATTTAATAACACCTACGTCGTTCTCTCTGAGCCAGAGCGACAAGCGGAGTTGGCCGTACTGCTGGGCGATAGCTATGACGACACCAAAATGTGGCAAGCCAGCCTTGAGCGCAATGAGTTGACGGTGCAGAATCAACCAACCAATGCGTTCGCGTGGTTTAACATCGGCACATCCCATCTTGAGTTAGGACAGTATGAAGAGGCGGTCGCCGCCTATGATCGTGCACGTTCAATTGGGCTGCCATGGCGTATGTTATGGTATCAGTTTGGCCCCTATGAAGCGTACTATCAACAGGGTCGTTACAACGACATCATTCTGTTGGCGGACGCAACGCTGGACGGGCGACCCTATTTTGAGGAGTCGTTTTACTGGCGTGGACGTGCTTATGAGGCGTTGGGCAACGTACAAAATGCACGCGCTGACTATGCAGCATCGGCCGAATTCAACCCCTATTTTCAACCAGCGAACGAGGCACTTGCGCGCCTCGACGGGTAAGCTATGAACTCATTCACCAAAGTTTCCATCGTCATTCTCGCAGGTGTTTTTCTCGGTGTCGCGGCCTTTCTGCTGACATCTGATTCACTCTATACGCGCTTGCCACCGCGTATTGCGCTGATGATCCCCGATTTTGGCCCAACGCCCGCGCCGCTCCCCGCGCCAGCCCAATCGAGTGATCAAGCCAACAATACGCTGCAAGCGATTCCCGGTGTCGAAGAAGTTCTACCTACGGCAACAGTTGAGCCGACGGCAACCGCAACACCGCTACCGCCGACCGCTACCGTCGTCGAGACTGTCGTGGAAGAGGCGACTGCAACTGCGATTCCGACCAACACGCCCACACCAGAACCGACCCCTACCAACACGCCCACACCGTCTCCCACACCGTTACCCGTCAGCATCACCTTGCCGAACGTGATCAATGTGCCACAAGCATTCAACAACTGTGGCCCTGCGAATTTGTCGATTGTGCTGGCCTACCATGGGGATGACACAACCCAAACGGATGCAGCAGCCTACCTCAAGCCAAATCAATATGACCGCAACGTAAGTCCGTGGCAAATTAACGACTATGTCAATGAGCAGACAACGCTCAGTTCGACAGCACGCAGTGGCGGCACATTGGAGCATATCAAGCAATTTATTGCTGATGGCTACCCCGTCGTTGTCGAACGAGGGGCGGACTTTAATGATGGTCAAGGCTGGTACGGACATTATCTGACCGTCTTTGGATATGATGATACAACCGAAACCTTTTTGGCGATGGACACCTATGGTGAATACGGTGGCTGGTCACCAGACGGCATTTCGGTCAGCTATGATGACCTCTGGACGAGTTGGAAGGATTTCAACTACACCTTTTATGTCGTCTTTCCTGACGCAGACAGGCCACGCATCAACGCCATTTTGGGCGAAAATCTAACCGATGAAATAACGATGTGGCACTACACGGCTGAGCGTGCGCGGGAGCAGCTTGCAGAGAATCCCGAAGACAAGTTTGCATGGTTTAATCTTGGCACAAGCCTGACAGAGTTAGGCGTATTAACGGGTGAAGCGGCCTTTTATGAAGAAGGTTCAAGTGCCTTTGACAGTGCACGGAGCTACGAATTGCCATATCGCATGTTGTGGTATCAATTTAGACCTTACATGGCGTATTATAAAATCGGCCGACATCAAGATGTCATCGACCTCTCCAACGCCACCCTCACGACAACAGGGGGCAAAAATGTTGAAGAGACATACTACTGGCTTGGCAATGCGTTAACCTCAACGGGGGATGCACTCGGTGCAGGCAATGCCTATCGTGAGGCACTCGCCGTCAACGAGAATTTCTACCCTGCACAGTGGGCGTTGGATTATTTGACGCGCGATGGGTAGGAAGGAAGAGACGTATTGCGTATTGCGTGTTGCGTATTGACTGGTCGATGCGTACTGGGTTTTACACAATCCGTATTACTTTACTAGCCACTAGCCACTAGCCACTTATTTACTATGAAACAGATCGCGTTAATTGCAGCAGGGGGCGCAGTTGGCGCGATTTTGCGTTTTCTGCTCTCAAGCCTCCCCTATCGTTATCTCGATGGCGACTTTCCCTATGGGACGCTGTTCGTTAATCTGCTCGGTGCGTTCTTACTCGGCGTGCTTTGGCAATCGGCCGAAAATGCGATTTTGCCTGACGATTTGCGCCCGCTCTTAATGACGGGTCTACTTGGGGCATTGACGACATTTTCAACCTTTGCGCTCGAAAATATGCGCTTGATGTCAGATGGCAAAGTGGGCGTTGCACTGGCCTATCTGTTTCTTAGCAATAGTTTGGGGATTTTATTGGCGTGGCTGGGGGCGACGCTCGTGCGATAAATTATGCGGAAGTTAATTCTAATTCGACATGCAGAGACGAAACAATCGGCCGATTTACCAAACCGTGAATGGCCTCTCACAGAACGGGGGCGCACAAGCATCACCGACTTGGCAGCGGCGTTGCGTCCCTATCAAATCGACGCGCTGTTTACAAGCACTCAGCAGAAGGCGATTGAGACAGGCGAGCTTCTCGCAGCCCAATTGGGCATCGATGGAGCAGATGCGGTTGATGACTTTGATGAGCATGATCGCTCTGAGAATGCCCCATATTTTGCGAATCAAGCCGACTTCACCGCACAAATGGCGCGATTTTTTGCGGAACCGGTCGATGTTGTCTATGGCACAGAAAGCGCATTTGACGCACGTGGTCGTTTTGCCAATGGCATCTACGACACGCAAGATGACTCCCCCAACGGCACAATTGCCATTGTCACACATGGCACAGTGATGGCGCTATTTATCGCTCGCTGCATTGGCGCTGATGCGTTCGCCGTCTGGCAGGATATTCAGCAGTTGGGAATGCCGTGCTATGCGGTACTGTCGTTGCCTGATTTCGAGATGCAGGGGCTGTTTGGTGTTTCTGATTCTGTAAAAACGTAGTGCATCATAACGCACTACATTTCCCTTCTCACTTGGATTGAGAATTTACGCCATTTGTCTCGCCCTCTTCGGTTATGCTGACAAAAGGGCGAGATGAACGGCGTTCACTTGCAGGCTAATTGCAATCATATGCCGTTTACCTAGCCACTACCCTAGAATCGCCAATTAAATCATTCAGAATTTGACGCGCAGCGAGTTTGCCCGGCCCACCAATCACACAGCCGCCCGGATGGGTGCCAGAGCCACACTGATAATACCCCTCAATCGGTGTGCGGTATTGATTCCAACCCGGCGCGGGTCGGTTGTAAAACATCTGCGACGCAAACATTTCCCCCTGAAAGATGTTGCCTTCGCTCAAACCAACGATGCGTTCGATATCGAGCGGCGTAACCACTTCACGATGCAACACGAGATCGCTAAAGCCAGGAAAGAATTCCTCTAATGTCGCTTGCACGGTATCACCGAGATTTTCGCGCTCGCTGTCCCAATCACTTTCCGCGAGATGGTACGGGGCGTACATCACAAAGCAAGACATGATGTGCTTGCCAGCTGGGGACATATCGGGGTCGATGGTCGATTGCACACAGCAGTCTAAGAAGGGGCGACGACTGAAGCGACCCAGCTTGGCATCTTCAAATGCAGCTTCAAGATAGTCGAGCGACGGCCCGACGTTGACAAATCCCTGAAAGATGTCGGGGCGATCGGCAAAGCCGGGAAACGGCGGCAGATCGGCAAGTGCAAAGTTAACTTTGGCAGCCGTTCCCTGAAATTTATAGCTGTCGATTGCGCTGATTAGATCACTGGGCAGCGTGGCAGGATTGACCAGTTGTTTGAATGTTCGGCGCGGGTCGAGCGCGCTGATCACCGTGTCGGCATAGATTTTTTCGCCATCGGCCAATGCGACGCCGACCGCCTTGCCATCGGCAACGATGACGTGATCGACAGCCGCATCGGTGCGGATTGTGCCGCCGAATGCCGCAACGGAACGCGCGAGGGCTTGCGTAAATGCGCCATTGCCTCCCTTGTGGAAGCCCCATTCGCCAAATACACCATCAAATTCGCCAATGACGTGGAAAAGATAGACGAGACCAGAGCCCGGCGAACGTGGACTGACCATACTGCCGATGATGCTGCTTGATGCGAGTAGTGATTTTACGATGTCACTCTCAAAGTATTCGTCCAATATCTCGGCGACACTGCCTGTCCAAAAGATGTCGAGCAGCGCGCGCAAATCGGCATCGAGGTTGGCGAGATAGACGTGAAGCTGTTCCCGCTTGGCAATTTCGGCCGAATCCTCACTCAAGATATTGGGTGGAATTTCGTCCATGATCGGCTTGAGCGCAAAACATAGGCGGTCGAGTTTGTGACCAAAATCGAGATATGCCTCCGCATCATTGCGGGAATGGCGCGCGATTTCGTGATAGTTTTCCCATTTGTCGGCGCCGAGTAGTAGATAGTTACCCGCATAGTCGGGCTGAAAGGTGCGCGGCATGGGCAGCACCATCATGCCGTGTTCAACGAGGTTGAGGTCTTGCACGATGTCGGGGCGTAACAGACTCAGCGCATAGGAGAAGGTGGTGAATTTGTAGCCGGGCAGCAGCTCTTCGGTGACGGCCGCACCGCCGACGATGTTGCGGCGTTCAAGCACCAAAACATCGAGGCCAGCTTTTGCGAGGTAGGCCGCATTGACTAAACCGTTATGTCCCCCACCAATGATTATTGCGTCGTGATTTGTCTTCATTTGTCACATCGCATGTTTCGAAGCACAACATAGCCTGAAACACGCTCTCTATAATTTATGCAGTTTTGCGCGGTGGATTGTAAAATGACAGTGGTGCGACGCTTGCCAAGACATATTCAGGTTTGCGGATGACGCCGATTTCTAATTCGACTTCCGTTCCGACAGCGCAATAGTCGGGATGCAGTTTGGCGATTCCGATGTGCTTTTTGAGTAGGGAAGAGTAACAAAAGCTGCTGACGTAGCCGAGATAATCGTAGTTGGAATTCGGCCGATATAAGCTCATCGTCTCCTGCACCAGCACTCCTTCTTTGGGCGGCATAATACCCGCCTCACGGTGAATCCGTTCATAGTTGTGCCAATCGACGGCGATACCGACAGTCCGCCAACGTGGAGTCGCTGCACGGATAGCGGACTTTCCAATAAAGTCATGCTGTCCGCGCACCATTCTGCCCAATCCAAGCTCATGCGGGCGTTCGCGCTGGGCATCGACCCATGCATAGCGAGCCGTGTGGAAATCAACCCCAATCAACAGTAAACCCGCCTCAATGCGGGCGTACATCAAGGCGGTTGTGCCGATAGGGATCAGATTATAGTCACGTCCCGCGCGCCAGATTGCATCAAAAACGGGCAGGGCATTTTCGGCCGAAATCCACACCTCATACCCCAAATCCCCCGTGTAACCTGTGCGCGAAATGGTGACAGGGCAGTCGGCAATCGTCGTCTGGACCAGCCTAAAGTAGCCAAGCGACGCGATGTCAGCGCATAAACGATTGAGAATGGTGCGCGAATGGGGGCCTTGTAGCGCGAGAATGCCATAATCAGCGGAGATGTCCTCGACCACAATAGCCTGATTTTTGGCGAGATTGTTAAAGTAGCGGAAGTTCGGTTCGGCCGATGTCAGCCAATACTCATTCTCCGCAACGCGCATGATCACACCATCCTCAAGCACAAAGCCGTCTTCATTGCACCAGAGGGTATATTGTGCCTGTCCGACAGCGCAGCTCTGAATGTCGCGGGCAAGAACACGGCGCAAAAACGGGCGCACTGCTTGGCCCGTGAAACGATATTTAAACAAGGGGGACGTGTCGAACAGTGCGGCCGAATTGCGAATCGCATAATACTCGTTGATTTCAGAATACTGATAACGCGGTGCGCTCAAATAGCCTGACCAATCTTCCCAAATTTGGGGATGATTGTGGGTGGCAAGGCGCGGATGAAAAGGGGTGGTTTTTGGCATAGTTCAAGGTTTATGCGGAGCGGTTTTGGCGTTGTTCTAACGCCTGCAACATCGCCAACGCACGATCTTCTGTTGGTACAGACAACACATTTCCAGTGGCAAAATCATCTGCATCGGGATAATCGGACCGCCGAATACGTTTGGCCGCCACTTCCCGATCATACATCGTTCGCCGAAAAATGATCTCATTTTCAGCCAGCAAGAGCCAGAATGCGCCCGACTTACCAAACGGCATCCCCACACTGCCCGCATTGACAACGCGCACATCGCCAATCATCCGATCAAATTGCATGTGCGTGTGTCCACAGACAACCGTCTTGGCGGTCAGATTCGCAAAGATCGGCAGGAGCTTCTCCATCGGCGTGTGTTGCGTGAACACTGTAATATCGCTAAGGGGGGTGGCGTGGCAAAACAGCACATCCTCGATTTGCACAGTTGCCGACCACGTTTGTAAAAATTGTCGCTGTTCGAGGGGTAATTTTTCGCCCACCCATTGCGCCTCTTTATCGGCACGCGCTGACAACCCGTTGATCGGTTTGCCTGCGAGAAAGCGCAACAGCTCTGATTCCGCATTCCCACGAATAAATTGAGTGGGTGTGGAGACAGCCTGCAACCGTTGCAACGTTGCGACGGGTAGGGGTCCCGCGACAACATCGCCACCGACAATTAGCTGGTCGATCTGCTCCACTTCAATGTCGGCAAGCACCGCTTCTAGCGCGGGCAAATTTCCGTGAATGTCATAAATAGCTGCAATTTTCATACGGCGTTCAGTCTATTGCGAATGACGCGTTTGTCAAACATGGTACATAAGTACCAATAGTAGGACTCGCAAGGTTTGCCGTAAGGCACAGTCCCAACAATATATTATCGGAAAGAGATGCTTACAGCAGTAACGAGGAGTCATCTTCATAAATGCACAATTGAAGAGCATATTTCCCTTCTACGTGTTTGTGGCAGTTAGGGTGCGACAGACTGTATCGGTATTGGAGTTGAAAATGAGAGTATTATTGGGAGCTGATAAATGGCGAAAATGGGTAATTTTATTGCTCATCTTGTTGCTTGGTTGTGTGGGAATGGTTTTTTCAACCACCCCACAAGAAAATGTGGGGGCGCAATCAGCAGCCTTTAGCCCGCATTTGTCGGTCATTGTCCAATCGGTTGATGAGACGGACGCCGCTCAACTGGTGGCACAGCTTGGTGGAGAGATCACGAAGATGTTGCCGATCATTGGTGGATTTTCGGCCGATATTCCCGCATCTGCCTTCTACGCGCTACAAACAAACCCCGCGATCAAAAATATCACGCTCGATATTCCAATTAACGATAATCCCGAGATTACTCGTCCCGTTAGCGAGGGAACTACCACAACTCGTCATCTCGTTTATCTTCCCTATATCTCCACAGATAGAAACGGTAGCACAACCACGCCCGATCTCGACCCTATTACCCCCAAGAACGAATTTTTTGTGCATCAGGCAAACGCGCACATCATCTATGATGATCAACTGCAAAATGGTTGGCAAGATGTCTCATGGCAACCAGTTGCGGCCGCATCGATGTCCACTTTCCACAGCGGAAATGCAGCGCTGGAAATCAATAACGATTGGGCATGGTCTGGCTATGCCTTGCATACCCCTCAGCCACTCAGTACAACTGAGTACAACGAACTCGGTTTTTGGCTACACGGCGGTGAGAAGGGCGGGCAAAACATTTGGCTATTAGCGTTTGATAGCAACGGCATAGGCTGGCAGGCATCAGAAGTAATCGTTTCGCCTAAGGCCAACCAATGGCAATACTATCGTGTCCCACTGGCCGATTTGGGCAATCCAACTGATATTTCTGCGCTTGTCTGGCAGAGCTATTCGAGCAACACGCAAGCAACAATTTACCTCGATGATATTGCGCTTTTCCATGAAGAGAAGCCACAACCAACCACCCATCGCGCCGCGTTGGGAACGGTTTCCCTTGAATACTGGACAGGCATCGACGATTGGGACATTCCGACACTACTGAAACACCCCGATTTCCCCCACAATCCAAGCGGCACGGCCGAGCTAACAAAATTTGCCAATTGGACATCTTATGGCGACCATTTCGGCTCGCGCATTCATGGCTATCTGTATCCGCCTGTCACCGGACAATATCAATTTTGGGCAGCAGGCGATGATCGGGTCGAACTGTTCTTGAGCACCAACGATAATCCTGAGAACAAACGACGCATTGCCTCTGTGCCGGGCTGGACAGGTGGCAATCAGTGGACAAAATATCCCGAGCAGGCATCGACGCTTATCACGTTGCAAGCAGGGCAACGCTACTACATTGAAGCACTGCACTACGACTCTTCGCAAGGGGATCACGTTTCCGTTGCATGGAAAATTCCGGGGCAATCGCTTGCGACCATTGATGGAGCTTATCTGTCTCCCGCATTAGGAAATGTGGGCAACTCGGCGATTGCACGCATGGGGTTGATCGAACGCGAACGCTATACCGATCTTGGCTATTTGAACTATGTCTCTGATTTGACCAACCACGCCAACTTCCCAGACAGTCCAACGACCATCGATTGGCAAGATAATTTGCAGTCAGACTATGAGCAGACGGTCGAATTGGGAACACGCGTGCGTGGCTATCTACACCCACCAGTCACTGGAACATACCGGTTCTGGATGTCAAGTGACGAAGATGGTGCGTTGTATCTCAGCACCAATAGCGATCCTGCAAATAAAGAGTTGATCGCGTCTGTGCCGGGCTGGACAACATGGATGGAGTGGGACAAATATCCTCAGCAGAAATCGGCCGAAATCACCCTACAAGCGGGCCAACGCTACTACATTGAGGCACTGCACATCAATTATACGGGTGGCTCAGCGATGCACGTTGGCTGGGAGATACCCGGTCAATCGCTTGAATTGATCAATGGCTGGTATCTTTCACCCTTTGATGAGACAACGCAACAGATAACAAGCGGCTGTTCGACCAACCTAACACAAGAGGCCGAACATGGCGTGTTGAGCGGCGACTTCATCATCAGCTCGGCCAACGGCCGCACCTTCATCGAAGCGACAAACGACTATGCCAATGCCGACTCGAACCACTTCGCCAGCTACTGTATTGATGTGGCCATTCCCGGGTTATACCAGCTCAACGGCGTTGTGCGTGGGCCCGACGGTCTCAGTGACTCATTTTGGGTCGAAATAGATGGCGGCGACACAATGCTATGGGACATTTCAAGTGGCCCTACAATGGTCAATGATTGGCTCAATGATCGGGATGTGGCTGACCCTGTACAGTTCAACCTAACGGCTGGTGAGCATGTCTTCACCTTCTTCAAACGTGAAGCAGGCAGCCAACTCGACAAATTTACGCTCGAACTAATTGAGGCGGATCCAAGTGCACCACCATCCCAAACACGCGTTAAGACGGGATTGCAACACCTTTATACTTTTGAAGAAGGAATCGGTGATCGCGTCAACGATGTCTCAGGCGTAGGAACACCGCTTAATCTAGAAATTGATGACTTTGAGAATGTACACTGGACAGATGGTGGTCTTTCGGTTGATGCAAGCACGATTATTGAATCTCAGGCTGACGCAACACAGACCGTCTCAAGTTGCCAATCAACCAATGAGGTAACGCTAGAGGCATGGATAACACCACATTCAACGACTGTTGTTGACGGACGAATCGTCTCGCTTTCTAAAGATACCGTCAATCGCAATGTAACGTTGCAACAGAATACAGAAAAGTATCAAGGTAGATTGCGGACGACTGCTACTGGCAATAATGGCTCGACATTGGCGGGCAACAACAGCGCGAACACAAACGCCGTGCAACACGTCGTCTACACATGGAGTCAAGCCAATGGTGTTGCAAAAATCTATGTCAACGGCGCGCTTGAGAACCAACAGTCATTAAGCGGAACCGTTGCCAATTGGAACAACACCTATGAGCTAATGCTCGCTAATGAAGATTCGGATGACCGTCCATGGTTGGGTGAATATCATCTAGTTGCCGTCTATTGCCATGCACTCACCGATACAGAAATTGTACAAAACTACGCAGTTGGGCCTAATGGTGATATCGACACAACCAAGAAAATCCTCTACGTTGGCTCAAACGTCCCACTGTCATCGCGTGATCAGATTGTTGTCGACCAGTTAACTGAGTGGGGTTACATGGTGGCGGTTGTCCATGATCAAGCAGTCGAAGAAGATGCGACAGAATTTGATCTGGTCATCATCTCGGAAACAGTCAACTCTGGCAACGTCGGCGGGACATTCCGCGATGTTCAAGTGCCAGTTATCACATGGGAATCCCATATCATGGACGAGATGAGGATGACGAAAAGCAGTGAGAATGGGGAGCTTTACAATGCGACCCAAATCAACATTGTCGATTCTAGTCATTCACTCGCGGCTGGGTATAGTGGCACAATTATCACAAATCAAGCGACGAGCGAAGAACATAATTGGGGCAAGCCTACAAGCAGTGCCGATATTATCGCCGTTCACACCGCTGATCCAAACAAACCCGTGCTCTATATCTATGAAGCTGGCGATGTCATGGTTAACCAAACAGTTGCGCCAGCCACACGCATTGGCTTCTTCTATGGAGATGGCAGTGGTCTGAATGGGACAGGTTGGGATTTGCTGCGGGCGTCTGTTGAGTATGCCTATGAGACCGGCGTTGCGCCATTTGAAGCGGCCGAACACCTCAAACATCTCGACCTCGACGCCGTATATGCGCAAGGTATCGACGGCAGCGAGGTGACTATTGCAGTTGTCGATTCGGGCATCTATGCGCCGAGCGTCGGCAAGCAACCGCTAGCCACCTACAATGCAGTGAATGGTTCTGCACACCTTGATGAACATGGGCACGGTACGTTTATGGCAAGTGCCGCCGCCAGTCGCAAACCAGCGCCGGATAACAAGACGGTTGGTGTTGCGCCGGGTGCAGATTATGTTGACGTCCGTGTACTCGATATGCAAGGACGTGGCAAATACAGCGAAGTGTTGGACGGACTTAACTGGGTGTTAATGAACAAGGATGTCTATAACATCCGCGTTGTCAACTTGTCGCTGATGGGCCCCGTGACAGGAGCATATTGGAACAACCCCATCAATCAAGCCGTTGAAGCGTTATGGGACGCGGGAATTGTTGTTGTGGCGGCAGCAGGGAACACGGGTTCCTATGCAGGTTCAATTACAACGCCAGGCAATGATCCGTTCGTCATCACGGTTGGGGCATTTACCGATGCCTACACCGTTTATGACCCAAGCGACGATTACATCCCGCCGTTCAGCGCGGCAGGGCCAACGGAAGCGGGCTTTGTCAAGCCTGACGTTCTTGCCCCCGGCGCACATATTGCAATGCCGCAACAGAAGGGTAGCGCGTGGTCAAATTCACATCCTGAACTGCATATGGGCAAGGGTTACTACAAAGGAGCAGGCACATCGGCCGCAACGGCGCTTACATCAGGGGTTGTGGCACTGATGCTCGATGCGGATGCTAGTTTGACCCCGAATCAAGTGAAGCAACGATTGATGGTTTCGGCCGAACCAATCGTGCGCACAGACAATGGGGATCAACTCACATATAGCATCCTGCAACAGGGCGCTGGCAAGATTCAGGCGGCCGCTGCTATCTTTAGCAACATCAGTGGAGAAGCGAATGCTGGAATGCAGCCCGGCGAAGATTACGTCGGGCCAGTCATCTATGATGAGCAGCGCGAAGGGTATCTGCTGGTAGATGCTAACCGCAATCCGCTTCCCTCTGGGCAAGACTATTTCTGGAACGGAACCTACTATTGGGGCGGCACCTACTACTGGGCTGGCACCTACTACTGGGCGGGAACTTATTATTGGGCTGGCACCTACTATTGGGGCGGCACCTACTACTGGGCTGGCAGCTACTTCGACCACAGCACTTACTATTGGAACGGGTCCTACTATTGGAGTGGTAGCTATTACTGGTCAGGCAGTGATTATTGGCTAGGGTTCATTGACTCCAACGACTAACATGAAAATAGGCGCATCACGTGATGCGCCTATTTTTTTACAATGGGATTGCTAACGCACAACGCCAAATGTTTCAGGCGGCCAAATCGAGAAACGCGCTTTCCCGACAACACGGTAGATGTCTACTGTGCCAAATGCGCGGGAGTCACGGGAATGCGGTCGATTATCACCCATCACAAAAATATGCTCAGTTGGAACAGTTATGGGTGGATGGGTCGAGATCGGCCGATTTGGTTGATATGGCTCCGCCAACAGCTCTCCATTGATATACACCTGATTTTCTCGAATCTCAACCGTCTCACCTGCAAGCCCAATCACGCGCTTGATTAAGGCCTTGTCAGAGCTTGGAATCTCGATGATAACGACATCACCTCGTGCAGGTTCATAAAATTCGTAACTTATTTTATCCATCACAAGCCGTTGATTATCGTGCAGCGTCGGTTCCATGCTGCGACCCTCGACAATCGTAACTTGCCCGATAAACATAATGATAGCGACGGCGAAGATGAGGGACTTGCCAAGCGTGGCGACAAGTTCCCATGTGGTTTGAAGTGGTGTTTGTTGTTGCATCATGTGTGGAAAACCGCCCTGTGTCAGACGATCGACTAATTTTTCACCAACTTACAACGCAGCGATGAGACTCAGTTTAATGATTACAAAATACTCAGGTACAATTTCATGATGATTTGGCCCGACACAGTTAGTACGACAGACGACACCCTTTCCATTGCCGGTTGCGCGGTCATAGAGTTGGCGCGAACCTATGGAACGCCGCTCTACATTTTTGATGAGCAAACAATTCGTAATGCAGCGCGCGCGTTTAGAGCGGGGATGGCGCAATATGCCGGCGGGACGTCCGTCTTCTATGCGGGCAAGGCACTGCTCAATTCGGCCGTTGTGCAACTCATGGCTGAGGAAGAGATCAATCTCGATGTCGTGTCGCTCAACGAGTTGGCGATCGCACGCTATGCGGGATTTGACGTCTCACACTGTCATCTACACGGGAATGGCACACCTGTGCGCGAGTTAGAGGTGGCGGTGCGGTGGGGAATCGGCCGAATTATCATCGACAACTTCGACCAACTGCACGCCCTCATCAACATCACGCAAACGCTCAATCTGCAACAAACCGTCCTGCTACGCATCGCGCCAGACGTGGCGGCAGGCGGACATGCCAAAATCCAGACAGGCAAGGCGACGTCCAAATTTGGCTTTAACATTGCAGACGGCTCGGCATTAAGGGCGATTGAAGTGGCAAATTCGGCCGAAACGCTCGACTTCATCGGTCTCCATGCGCACACGGGATCGCAAATCCGCGACTTTGGCGCATTGCGCAAGACGATTGTGCGCCTCTTTGCCCTCGCCCATGCCGCCCGTGAACAGCATGGCTGGGAGATGCGCGAACTGTCACCCGGCGGCGGTCTCGCCGTCGCCACCCATCCCGACGAATCCTCTGGTGATATCGCTGCCTACTGCGCCGCCATCAGCGAAACCGTCACACGTGCGGCCGAAAAGATCGGTTTTCCATTGCCACACGTCAGCATCGAACCCGGACGAGCCCTTGTTGCCCGCGCAGGCGTGGCCGTCTACCGTGTGACGGGCAATAAACGACTGACCAATGCACCCGATTTTTTGCACATCAACGGGGGTCTCGGTGACAACGTGCGCCCGAGCATGTATGGCGCACGCTATACAGCCTGCAACGTTAATCACCCAAATGCACCCGCAGAGTCCACCTATAGCATCGCGGGGCGCTACTGTGAGTCGGGCGACATTCTGATCCCGACCCTCACATTACCCGATACAAAAACGGGTAATCTGCTTGCCGTTCCCGTCAGTGGCGCGTATACATTAAGCATGGCGAGCAATTACAATGGGATCGGCCGACCTGCCGTGCTGTTTGTCCGTGATGGGGATGCACGAGTCGTACAGCGACGCGAAACGTGGCAAGATATTGTTCGACGTGATGTTTAACGCCACACGCCACCTCCATTCAACCTACGCAAGATAGGCGGTCGGGAGTCGAGGCATTTAACTTCTTATACCATGAAAAACCGCTACCCTTCTCACATGGATCAGTTCACAACGATTCTAACCATTGGTGTTTTTGCCGTCATTGCCGTCATTCTAATTTCGATCGGCTTTACTGGCGCCTCTGATATGCCACTCTTGGCGATGGGAATTCCCTTGCTGCTGTTGATGGGCTTTGCGGCCTTCTATATGGCATCGATCAAGGCGGTCGTCGTAACAGACAGTGCGGTTGTCGTTGAGCGCAAGGTTGGCGAGCGCAGCTATTCGCTGGGAGAAATTGAGGAAGTTCGGCCGATAACCGACGAACTCAATCTCTCCCTACGACTCTTTGGCAACGGCGGGGTCTTTGGCTATATGGGCTGGTTCCGCAGTAGCGCACTTGGCACCTATCAAGCCAACGCCAACCGTCGCGATGCACGCATTTTGCTCACCTTCAAGGACGGCAAGCAACTCGTGCTGAGCGCGGACCAGTCGATCGATTTGGCAGCTGATATCGCTCAGCGGCTCGCTGGCAACAGTTAATTATCTGAGGAAAGGACAATGCAATTTAACCTATTTGAGGAACCGACCCCAAACGACGAGTTCAAGAGCCATGAAGAACTCATCAACCACATGCACCAGCTGACTGATGACCCGCTTCATAGCACGGGCAATCGCATGGTCATCTATCGGGGCAATCCGAACGCCGATCTGATGATCGTCGGCGAGGCACCCGGTGCAAATGAGGACCAGCAAGGCAAACCTTACGTCGGTCGTTCTGGCAAGTTGCTCGATAAAATTCTCGAATCGGTCGGGTTTGATTCGCAAAACGGTGTCTATGTCACCAATACCGCTTTTCGCCGCCCCTCCGACACAAACCGCGACCCGTCCCAAGAAGAACTCGATTACTACCTGCCCTATCTAAAAGAGATCATTCGCATTGTCGATCCTAAAATCTTGCTGTTGACGGGTCGCTTTTCGATGCGCCAGATCATTGGCGAGAAGCGAGGCATCACAAAGGTGCGCGGAACATGGTACACGCTCGACGATGGGCGGTTGGCGATGCCCGTGTTCCATCCTGCCTATCTGCTGCGCAACCCATCGCGCAAACCGGGTTCGCCTAAGGCGTTGATGTGGCAAGATGTGCAAGAGGTGCGCAGAAAGTATGATGAGCTAGGGGGCGGTCGCGAATTTTTGTTGCCGCACGCTCGATAAGTGATCAGATTTCTAGAAATCTATGATTCGCGCCAAGTCAAAACCGCGCCACCTTGTCCCATCAAAACTGAACCGGGAAAGACGCGCAGCCGCCACGGACGCAACTTAATCACTGCAAACGCATCCACTGTTGGACTTGTCCACGCTGGGACGATTTTAGGATCGTAGCCAACAGGGGCAGGTGCGTTGAGAAATAGATCCCAGATTTGCTTGCGCGTTGCGTCGTCCAATGCCCATTCCGCATGGCAGTCGGCAACACATGTATCATGCGTGTTGGTCCAGTAGTTGAGTGACATATAGGGGCTGGCAGCGAGGTGCGCGCGTTTGATTGGTGTGGGGCTTGTGCCGATCCAGCCCACCAAATTTTCGCCGTCCCACTCCCAGATTGGGTGCAGAATACGTGACATCGGCCGATTCTTCTGATCTACAGTTGCGACACTGCACCAAACAATTTGATGTGCCATTTCCACAAAGGCAGGAGCTGTTTCAATTAATGTGTTCATCGTTTTGTAAGGATTGCAACATTTAGCTGTAAGCAATATCCGCTATAGTTGTCTTCGGTTCAATTTTAACGGAGAGACTACAATGAAACGAATTTTGTATTTGCTTTTGCTACTAGTTTTTGTGGCTTGCGGATCGGCCGAAACAACGATGGAACAGGATGAAGAGATGGCGGAATCGGCCGAAATGATGGCGGATGATGCTGCGCTAGCTGACGAAGATACGATGATGTCAGATGACGCTGCTGCGCTGATTGATGGGGATATGAATGACAATCCCGATGCCATGACAGATGAAGACGCCATGGCGGACGATGACACAATGCTATCAGATGATGCCGCAATGCACGACGATGACGCAGCGATGTCGGACGATGAGGCAATGATGTCAGATGATGACACGATGCACGACGATGATGCCGCAATGACAGACGACGACGCAATGATGTCGGATGACGATGCAATGGGCGATGAAGCTGCAGCAATGGATGACGACGCGATGGTTAACACCAGCAATCTTCCCGTCTATCAAACCCTCCCATTGGTCAACGCCCACACAGGCGAAACGTTTACGCTGGCAGACTTCGCTGGCAAAACCGTCTTTGTCGAACCAATGGCGACATGGTGCACAAACTGTTTGCGTCAGCTTGGTAATGTGCAGGTGGCTAAGGCAGAATCGGCCGATGATGTCGTCTTTATTGGCTTGAGCCTTGAAACGACGTTAACCCGCGAAAATTTAGCCGAATATGCCAACCGAAACGGTTTTGATTTTATCTGGGCCGTCTTAACCCCTGACATGGTGCGTGAGTTGGCAGGTGAATTTGGTCAAACGATCACCAATCCTCCTTCCACCCCCCACTTTATTATTCGTCCCAACGGAACGGTCGCTAACTTTGCGACAGGTATTGAATCCGCCACTGACCTGCTTGAGCAAATCGAACTCGCCAAGAATAGCTAAGACGGTCAACACTCAACAGACAGCAGTGAACGGTCTATCCAGTTCACTGTTAACTGTTGAGTGTAAACTGTTCACTGAACATGTCTGAACTCGTCCAAGCTTTTGTACTCGGCAATAGTGCCATTCTTACCAACGTTTGCATCCTGCCGCTCTATCCCGGATTGATCGCCTATCTCGCGGGCAATGCGGAAAATGAGCGCGTGCGTCATGCGACAAAGTGGCTCGGCCTGCTTGTGCTGCTTGGCGTGCTGACTTTGATGACGTTTGTTGGGGCAATTTTGTATTTTCTGCAACAATCATTTGGACAGATATTGCCAATTTTGTTGCCGATTATCTATGGGGTTGTGATCTTATTGGGGGTGTTGATGCTTTTCGGCCGAAATCCCTTTAAATCGCTATCCACCATCCAAAACCCGACACTCCAAAACCCTTACGTTGGCGCCTATGCCTACGGGATTCTATTAGGGCCCATGACGCTGCCCTGCGCTGGCCCCCTCGTCGTCAGCGCGTTCCTGCTTGGTGCGGGCAGCGTTGGCAATTTAGCCAGTAGCCTATTGTATTTCTTTTTCTTTGGCTTAGGGTTTGGTTGGCCGCTCGTCCTCTTGCCGTTCATCGCGATGCCGCTACAACGCCGCTTTACCAGTTGGATGACACAAAATACGACGCTGCTAACCCGCATATCAGGGGCATTGTTGGTGCTGATCGGAATTGCCGGAATCTATTTCGATCTACTTCCATCACTTTAATAAGCAGTAGCCAGTGGCACTCACTATTCACTGGCTACCTTGCACTGCCTAACCCGGCCCATTTGTAAAGTCGATCCCAAACCAAACGGCTAACGCAATTAGATGCACAATCACGATAATGCGAAAGATAAGCTGGTATTTGCGCTGCTGGGTCTTATGACGAAAGCGTTGCTGGGCGAGCAAGCTGCCAAGCCAGCCGCCAGCCGCCTCCAAAATATGTAGCGTGCGCTCTGGCACACGCGACACGGCCTTCAGCCGCCGCGCATTGCGTTCAGAAATCTTCTTATCCTTTCGCACCGTCACAAACGAAAAGAGACTCATCACGAGATAAACAGCAAGAATAATCAGTAAAACGGGTAAATTTAGTAGTTGCAACATGTTTCTAGTGGCTGGTGGCTAGTTCCTACTTATGCGTAACTAGCTACGAACTAACTTTTTCCAAGATGATATTTCTTCGCTCATTCCAGCGCAATCCCCACCCGCAATTTTTTCACTGTTATAATCCCGTCCAATGTGGCGTAAACCTCAACTTTGGATCGGAATCATCATCAGCTTGGCGTGTTTGGCAGCGATCTTTTTCTTTATCGATTCGGCCGAACTTATCAACGTCCTCCGCACAGCCCAACCCAGCTACCTCGTCATTGCCGTCGGCTTTTTGCTCCTCTACATGTGGCTGCGTGCCGTGCGCTGGCGCTTCATGCTGGAAAACAAGATCAGCATTCTGCGCGTCTTTCATCTGCAAAATATCGGCTATATGCTAACGCAGATCTTGCCGTTACGCTTGGGCGATCCTGCGCGTGCCGTTTTGGTGGGCAGTGAACCTGATTTAACGGTCGGGCAAGGGCTGGCGACGATGGTCGTCGAACGGCTGCTCGATATGCTGGCGATTATCGTGCTGCTGCCATTCACGTTGGCGACCGTTCCCGCGCTGCCAGATTGGATGCAAACGGGGGCGCAAACGTCGGGGGTCTTGGCGATTGGCGCAATTGGCGTGGTGGTCTTGGCGGCAAATTTTCGGAGCTATCTGCCCCCCCTGCTGGCGCGTTTTCGCATTCCGCAAAAATTGATCGACCTTGTGGACGATCTGCTCAAAGGTCTCAACACACTCACCCATTGGCGCAGTGGGCTTACCTTGACTGTTCTCAGTATCCTGCCATGGATTCCAATCATCTTTGGCTATCAATTTGTGATGCGTTCTGTCGGTCTCTCCCCAACCTACTTGCAAGCAGGCTTTGTCGTTTGCGCTGGCGCACTCAGCATCGCTCTCCCCTCATCACCGGGACAGGTTGGGGTATTCCATGCGGGCGCCACGCTCGCCGTCGTCGCACTCGGCATGAGCCAAACGGCTGGCGCATCTTTCGCCTTTCTCTATCACGCCATCAACTTTACACTCATCGTCATTCTCGGCGTGATCGGTCTATCACGCACCCAATCGACGCTCAGCAACATCGTCCAACGAACACGCAAACTCGGAAAATAAAACGAGCATCTCTCCAGTAAGAAAGACGCCCGTTTCTTGTTTATCAACAACTCGCATGGGGGTCTTGGATGCAATTGCACCCAAGACCCCCAGCGATAGCATGTTGGGTGAGGTTTTAGATGTGGTTAGGGACGAGCAGAGAGCGTCAGTGGGAGCGTGATCTCTTCACCATCGCGCAAAACTGTGAGGTCAATTGTTTGCCCAACCGTTGTATTGAATACGAGGAAGGCGTTGAGGTCGTCAAAACCGTGGATGGGGGTTCCGTCGATGGCTGTGATGAGGTCACCATTGAAGCCAGAGACTGGATCGGCCGAAATTAACCCCGCCCGCTCTGATGGTTGTCCTTCCACAACGTTACTCACATACGCACCCGTCACCGTCTCGTCATACCCCATTTCCGACAAAATCAGGGCAGTGTTTCCTTCTGAGGCAAATCCCGCACCCATATACGGGAAGCTGTACGAACCAGTCTCGATCATCTCTGGAATCATCAACCGCACCGCGTTAACGGGAATTGAAAAGCCCACACCTGAGTTGGTGCCAGTCGCTGTGCGAATAGCTGAGTTCACCCCGACAACTTCTCCATTGAGATTGAGCAAGGGCCCACCCGAATTACCGGGATTGATCGGCGCGTCTGTTTGAATAACCTGTGGCAGCTGATAGCGACCAAAACCACCCGTGTCGCGTTCCGATTCAAGGCTACGCCCCAATGCGCTAACGATTCCGAGCGACATGCTGCCCTGTTCCCCAAATGGGTTGCCAATCGCGACGACAAACTGACCGACGTCTACTTGATTTGAATCGCTCAATGGAACGGGCTCGACCCCTTCAGGTAGCGAATCGACCTTGATTACGGCTAAGTCTGCATCTTCATTTAGACCGACCACCTCTGCATCACGGCGTGTGCCGTCCGAGAAAATGACCTGCATCTGTTCTGCACCAGCCACAACGTGATTATTGGTGACGATATGACCTTCCGTGTCATAGACAAAGCCACTCCCGCTACCCCCACCAATTTGCGTGGCGACGAGAATGTAGACAACGGATGGATTCACATGGTCATAGATGCCGCGCAGTGTGTTTTCAAGCGCAAATCCATCGAGTGGAATGCTCGATTCAAGGGGCAGCTCTGCGTCAATGGCGATTGGGTCGTTTTGGCTAACTTCAACAACTTCGACGACAGGCTCGGTCACGACTTCATCGGCCGCGCTGCCCGCTGCGCGTGCTTCAAGCGTCGCAACGGCCGATTCCAGCAGTTCAGTCTGGTCAATCGTCTCTATGATACGGACCGTTTCTGGTTGTGATGATCCATTGCCAGCTTCGCCGCAGGCAACACCTAACACCAAGATCAAAAGGGTTATCAATCGGAGTAACGTTTGCTGTTTCATCTGTCTGTCCTTTCCGCCCGTGCAGGCTGCAATCTCCCTGCACGGGTGTCTACTATCTATCCAACTTTTCGCGTTTCCTGTGGAGGTTGTCACTCACGCAGATCGCGCAATTGCTCATACAGTTCGCGCTCTTTGTCCGACAGATCGGATGGGACGCGAATTTGAATTTCGGCAATTAAATCGCCGTAAGAGTCGTTTTGGCGCAGGTCAGGCATACCGCGTCCGCGCAAGCGAATCCGTTTGCCGCCCTGTGTGCCGGGTAAAATTTTAAGGCTGCCCGAACCTTTCAACGTATCAACCGTTACTTTGCCACCCAGTACGGCTGTCAGCAGGTCGAGTTCAACGGTACGATAAAGCGTGTTATCGTCGTTCTCGTCACGGGTGTATTCGCTGTGTGGTCGAACACGGATGACTAAATAGAGGTCACCGCCATGCCCGCCTTTGCCACGCAAGCGCACCTTTGTCCCCGTCTTTGCCCCTTTCGGAATTTTGACGGTGAAGCGCGTGCCGTTCTCATCGACCAGCGTGCGCTGTGAACCTGTGTACGCTTCTTCAAGCGTGATTTCGATCTCTTGCTCAGTGTCGCGGCGCAACGGTTGGGTGCGGTTTGGGCCGCCCATGCCACTGCCAAAGATGGTGGAGAAAAAGTCCCCCATCCCGCCTGCGCCACCGCCAAAAAGATCGTCTAAGTTAACGTTTTGGCCGCCACCCATGAAGTCACCAAAGTCACCCATGCCGCCGCCCATCTGCTGATAGCGTTTGTAGTTTGCGCCCAGCGTGTCGTACTTTTGGCGATTATCAGCGTTGCCAAGCACTTCGTAGGCTTCGTTAATATCTTTGAACTTATCTTCGGCGGCTGGGTCGTCTGGATTCTGATCAGGATGGTATTGACGCGCCAACTTACGGAACGCCCGTTTAATTTCCTTCTCGTCTGCACTGCGACTCACGCCGAGAATTTTGTAATAATCTTTATAATCCATTGAGAAAAGTAGCTACTCTTATTACGAGGAATTAGTTCCTCGCACCCTCTGGTGAACGCATCGTTTTGTTTTCGCGTCCTGTGGTAAGCATTGTAGGAATTGGGGGGAGGGGATGTCAAGCAAGCCGTTTTCTTTTTACTTGACACTTACGACGGGGTAACAGATCGGTTACAAAGTGGCGAGTGGGACATGGTGTGCACGTCCAATAGGCATAGACGGCGCACCATGAGTCACTGCAAGCGGGTTAAGCGTGTTAGGTGCTAATGATTCATCCAACCGCTTGGGCAACGGGGGCAGCAAGCGTGCGGGCAATCGGCCGAATTTCCATCCACCACTGATTCAAGGGGCGCTCCGTCTCCATGTCCATCTGACGCATCATTTGATCAAACGAGGTTTTGTTGATTTTGCTGCGCACCAACCCAACCATTACGCTGTCTGAACCACCCACTGCAACCGATTTTTCGATCTGCTCCAAGCATTCGAGCGCAAGACGGCTGGCTTGAATGCGGTCAAAGGGAGAGGGGTCGCCACCCTGCTGCAAATGCCCCAGAATTGCATGGCGCACATCAAACAGTTCGCCGCCCTCTTCTTCAAAGAGCGCGGAAATAAAGCGTGTGTCATAAATTGGGTTGACCGCTTCATTACAAATGACCATGCCGAGCCGCTTGCCATGCTCAAACCCATCGATCAACTGCTGCACATCGCTTTGCAAATCGCGCAATGTCACCCCTTCCTCGGGCAAATAGACCCGCTCTGCACCTGTCGCCAATGCGCTCATCAGGGCGAGATAGCCACATGTCCGCCCCATCACCTCGACGACGAAGACGCGCTGGCTGGCAACGGCCGACTGCTTGATCTTGTCCACCGCCTCTGTAATGCTGTTGAGCGCAGTATCACAGCCAACGCTCAATTCGGAGCTGGGGAGGTCGTTGTCAATCGTAGCGGGCAGGCAGACGATGGGGATGTCGAATGCGGGAAATTCGCGTCGCCGCGAGTACAGCTCATGCGCCGCCTTGTATCCCGACCAACCACCGATGATCAATAATGCCTGAATGTTGTTCTCTTCTAAATTACGGGCAATCGCGTAAAAATCGCTACCTGTTGGGATTTTCCGGTTTGACCCCAACTCTGCCCCGCCCGTGTTGACCCAACCGTTGACCGACATCCAATCTTGTTCAATTAAGTCACCGCGAATCAGACCACGAAAACCGTTGCGGACAGCGAGCATCTCATGCCCCTTGTCCACACCAAGACGGACGGCGGCACGCACGGCCGTGTTCATTCCGGGTGCGGGTGCGCCTGCGTTCAACAGCGCAATGCGAATGCGATCCTTGTCTGGATCTGGGTCGTGTGGCAACGCACGTACCAGCGTGCGGAGGATGCGAAACGCCTGTCGAAAACTGCTACCGCGCAAAGACATAGCAAGCTCAAAATCTTTGTTTGCAATCGCTTCCGCAACCTTTTGCGTCAATCCCAAGGCCTCTTCTAGATCAATTTGGCTGATCTTGTTCCCTTTCGTGCCAATCAAAAACGCCTTGCCTGCATTATCAGGGTCGAGCGTTGCACGCACCGCCTCTGCACCCGTGAGCGTGCTGAGATTGCGGTCGTAAACGGTTGGAGCGCCGCCACGCTGCACGTGTCCCAAAATCGTCAGGCGTGTATCTTCGCCAAGACGTTCTTCAAGCACCTGCTTGACATAGTCGCTGCTGATTGGGTTGCCATGACGGTCGCGTGCGCCTTCTGCGATCACCACGATACTATCGCGTCGTCCGGTCTTACGGCCCTCACGCAGAACGGCGCACATTTTGTCTTCCCAGTTGTCGAGATTGGGGGGGCTTTCGGGAATCAATGCCCAATCTGCCCCTGCTGCAATTGCGCCCATCATTGCAAGATAGCCGCAGTTGCGTCCCATCACTTCAACAACGAAGCTGCGTTGATGGCTGGCGGCGGTGCTACTGATCTGATCGATGGCGGTTGTGATGCGGTGTAGGGCGGTGTCTGCGCCGATGGTCATATCTGTGCCGCACAGATCATTGTCGATGGAGCCTGCGAGGCCCGCGAGCGTGAGGGTGGCGTGTTTTTCGGCCGATTCGGGCATTATCCGTCCCGTCTCCACCAACTCGGCTAACAGGCTATCCCATTCCAGCCGAAACAGATTTGCCCCCGTTAAACTACCATCGCCTCCACAAACAACGAGTTTGTCGATACCGTGGCTCAACAAGTTTTCAGCCGCAGCTAAACGCCCTTCACGAGTGCGAAATGCCGCGCAGCGGGCCGTGCCAATGATGGTTCCGCCCTTGTGCAAGATACCGCCGACATCACGCCAGCCAAACTCCTTGATGCGATTGTCGATCATGCCTTGATAGCCATCATAAATCGCAAATGGCCGTGCGCCATGCGAGATGGCGGTACGCACGACGGCACGCACGGCAGCATTCATGCCGGGAGCGTCGCCGCCACTGGTGAGGATTCCAATTTTATACATAGTGTCCAGTTAAACAGTCAACAGTGGGGCAGTGGACAGTCAACAAGAGAAATGATTGTTGACTGTTCACTGCATACTATTCACCTTGTAATTTTTAAAAAAGGAGCGCAGACTCCCGTCGCTGTTGTTGCCACCAACGATCGATGTCGTGACGCTTTTCGGCCGAAAAGCGTACCCAGTCTCCACCAATCGCCAAACAGCCTTGGGTTCGCACTCTGTCACCAAAATACGTCCATGCCTTGACGATTTGCCGATCGGCGGTCTGAACGCGCGCGCTGCGCCGCTGATAAAGTGAGCCATTCGGATCGTGCGGCATAAATCCTTCGAGACGGTCGATTTTAGCGAGGATCTTTGGGTAGGATTCGGCCGAAATTTCAACGAGCACCCCTTGCACCTGCTTCCCCGCACATTCCACCATCATCGGAAAATGCCCCATGCTGAACAGCGTTGCATCGCTCAGTGTCGCGGGTGTCAACCGTTCGACCGCATCTTCCCAGAGAGGATAGTTTGGCTGATCGGGCAACAATGTTCCATACACAAAAAATGGCAGCATCTAATTTTAACGCAAAACGGCGGCGCAATTGCACGCACAATCGATTTTACGTTCAGTTTTATTGTTTTGATTTGTAGGCGGCTAGTGGGAAGCTCTCCACTGTAATGTTAGTCTTTTGCGCAAGAAGTGGCAAGCTGTTTGGTGTAATTGGGCAGTTTCTGCAAATACCATTTGTCGTAAAAATCGGTAAAGACAAAGACGTTTCGTTCTGAGTTAGGTCGCCTCATTATCGACCCTTTACCACCGCCTACTTTGCCGCATTCTAATCGATCTGTTCACTTGGATAGCTGCGATAGAGCCAGCTCGGTTTTTTCGGATTTGCAGGTGTGGAATTAACCGCACGGATAAAGTGATACTGTCCCAAATCCGTTTTGCGCTGACGGATCAGTCGGCGGAAACGGGCGACGGGAAAGGAGCGGTGTGCGCCATCCGGATAGACATCCGATGTGAATTGCTGCTCAATGGTAAAGCCTGCATGGGTGAGCAGTTTGGTCAATTCATGCGCCGTGTACTCCCGATTGTGTCGCCCATGCGGCCCATAGCCAGAGTAGGGATCATAGAGGTTGTCCCCCCCTAACATGCGAGCGATATTTTCCAAGCGTGCCACGTTGGGTGTTGTCAAAATCAATGTGCCACCCTGCTTTAAGACGCGCTTCATCTCTAAAATTGCCTGTAGAGGATCGGTTGTAAAATGTTCCAGCACCTCGCACAACAGAACGATGTCAAATTCGCCATCCTCATGGGGCAACGTCTCTGCTTCGATATTGACATTGGCAAATATCAGGTCGATTGACGCTTCGCCATCTGCAATCAATGTTTGTGTGGACGGGTTTGCCCAGCCCGGAAAATAGTTGACCGTTTCGATGGCGATTTGTGGGCGAAAACGATGCAATAAGAGCGTAATAAAGTACGGATTTGCCCCCACTTCGAGTAGTTTGCCCCTTTGGTTGGGGACCAGATCGAGGGTATAGAGAAAGCGATGAAATGCCTCGTTTAAATAGCCAAGTCGCTCTTGTGTCATCCCTTCCCCTTCAATCGACCATTTGGCGAGATAGTCATGCATTGATTTTCCATTCTCGCCCACTGGGACGGGTAGATCGCGCTTTGTCTGTAAATTGTTTGCTGCACGGACGATGTGAATTTGATAGCCAAGCCAAATTCGCCATTTTTCAGGAATGATTGACTTAATGGAAGATGGGGCGTATTTTTCGAGTAAGTGATAGGCTCTTTGCAACATTGAATTTCCTTTTGTGTCACTGTAGAGTATAGCGGTGGCTTAATTGTTGGACAAAATTATGAATTTCGGCCGAATCCGTGACCTCATACTCGTATTTCTCGTACTGCTCCTAGCCGTTTATATCGCCACACGTAGCCCGACTGCCCCTCAGTTAATGTTGCTGATCCTGCTCTATGTCATCACGGTTAACTTTAGTATTCCCGTCTCGATCGGCTATGTCGGATTAACCCCTATCGTCGCAATCAGCAGCTTGCCCACAGTCGGCGTTACCGACGCACTGCTGGCGGCGGGAATCGGACTGCCATTGGCAGAGGTCATGCGCCCATTCTGGCGACCACTTTGGCAGCAGACGACGCCGCGTCTTGGTCGCTGGCGTGATCGAATTGGGCTGGCTGTCTTGACACTGCTCTCGCTTGGACTGTCCAGCTTGACTTTCTTACGCCTCTTTCCTGACGACCAGTCGATCATCACCACGATATTGACACGTATTCCGAATACGACAGAAGCGACGTTTGAACCGATTCTACTGACTGTCTTCTACTTCTTGATCTACAACCTACTCTCGCTGATCTATTGGCGCATGTTGGGGAATAAAATCGGCCGATATTTCAACGAAACAGGCGGCTATGTGGCGGGGACGGCGTTTTTTGCGCTGCCATTGACGCTATTTATCGCATCGGCCGAAATTGGCTTGCCCGCCTTTGTTCTGCTCTGCATCGGCACAGCGGCATTTGCCATCATCACGTGGGTCAACTGGCAACGGCGCATGGTGACGGTGCAGCGTCTCAATCAATTTGCCGCGCTCAACACCACTGGCTCATCACTACGCGAAACGCTTGATTTGAACAAGGTGTTGGGACGCATCACGAAACAGGTCACGGCGTTGGTTTCGGCCGATCAGTTCTCTATTGCGCTCTATGATGCGGAGTCTGGTCAGTGGGAACAGCCCATTGAGACGGCGCACGGGACGACGCTCTCCCGCTACACGCCAGACGACTTGACCCGCTGGGTTGTCGAGAATAGTGCGACGCTCGATCTCGATCCGAGCAACATGCACCATGCCGAACATCGTAATTTGCGTCTACCGACCCCAAAACCACTTGTGTGGCTGGGCGTTCCGCTGCGTTCCGCAAGCGGGGATGAAGAGCAACAGACGTTCGGTGCACTCGTTCTGCAAAAACAGCAGGATGGTGAGCCATTTTCACTGTGGAGCCGAGAGCTTTTATTGGCGATGGCGGGACAGGCGAGCGCGGCCATTCAAAATGCGCGCCTGCATAGTGAAACGGTGCGGCTCTATAACTTAACCGATGCTGAACTCGCACGACGGGTCGAACAATTGCAAGCGTTGCTATTTTCGATTACGGAGGGGGTTTTGATGCTGGATCGGACAGGGAAAATTGTGTTGATCAACCCGACGGCGGCGCGATTGCTCGATAAATCGGTTGGCGAGTTGCATGGCACACAGCTCGATTCGGCATCCGTCGCAGCGTTGGGCTACCAAGAAGAGGGGCTGCATCAGCTCATGCAGCAGCTTGCCACAGGCGATTCAGCGACCATTTCAGCGCAGCAGCAAGTCTATCAACTCAGTCAAAACGAACAATTGCGGCATATTCAGCGCAGCGAGGTTCCCGTCACGTCTGACGAAGAGCGCGTGATGGGTTGGTTAATGGTGTTCCGCGACATCACGGAGGAGCGTGAACGCGTTGAGTGGCGCGCCGACTTGACACGCATGATCGTGCATGATTTGCGTAACCCGATTACGACGCTAAGCAGCACGGTCGAACTGCTCGAAAATCGACTGCCGAATCAAGATCGTGTGCGTGTCTCTGACCTGCTCAATACAGCACGTCACGGCGCGTCAAATATGCTTGAAATGGTTGATTCGCTGATGGATATTAATCGTGCGGAAGCTGGAAAGTTTGTGATCGATGCAGACGCGATGCGCATGAACACGCTGCTCGATAGGGTGTTCGAGACAATTCAACCGCTGGCAATTCAGCGCGAAATTGTCCTGACGTTGGAGAGTGAAGCGGACTTGCCGATTGTGTGGGGCGATACGGAGATATTGCGCCGTGTCGTGGTCAACTTGTTGGACAATGCCCTCAAGTTTACGCCTAGTCACGGCACGGTGACGGCTGTTTTATTGGCCGATGATCCCCTGCCCGACCACGAACCCGGCGTGCGCGTCACCATCATCGACAGTGGCTCGGGCATACCCGCCGACCAAAAGCCCCGTATTTTTGACCGTTTCATCACGTTTAATCGAGGTGGTGGACAAGTGCGCGGTACGGGGCTCGGCTTAACCTTCTGTAAACTCGCCGTCGAAGCGCATGGCGGCGAGATTTGGGTTGAAGATGCATGGACGGGCGGAAGTGCATTTAATTTTACGATTCCAGGAATCCCGATATTCTAATCGTTCTCACCACTAACTGTCTTGCGGACATTGTCCCAGCCTTCGCGTACCCACTGCTTGACATCTTCCCAAGCAGAGTCCGTATACTTTTCTTCCCATTCACGCCGCAAAACACCTTCTTGGCGTTCCCAAGCTTGGTCTTTGTAAATGGTGCCAGCATTTTGACCAAATTCTAGTGCGCTCAGATTGTGGTTTGTTGCGCCGAATGCGAAGCGATCGGCCGATAATTGTGCTTGTGAAACGGCTAAGTTTGCATCTGTATCTGACATTTTTTACTCCATTTGCAACGTGCCAACGCCTGTCGCGTGGGCAAAGTCACAACATAAATCACCTCCATCATAGATCGCTTTTCAGCACAAATTAACGATTTATGCCGCTTTTTGTATCACGGCTCTCATCATTGGCAATCAGCTATAATCGCCGGAATATGCAAAATTTAGCAGTTATCACAGGGGCATCGGCAGGGATCGGTGCGGAGTTTGCGCGACAGTTGGCAGCACAAGGATATGATTTGTTGTTGACGGCAAGACGGGCAGATCGTTTAGAGGCATTGGCACATGAGATTGGCAACAGGTGGGGAACATCGGCCGAAATCCACCCCGCTGATCTCGCCGATCATGACGCAACGCTTGCACTTGCCCACAAGATCGAGTCGCTGCCCAACTTGACACTTCTCGTCAACAATGCGGGTTTTGGCATCGAAGTTCCCATCGCTGAAGCCCCAATCGAAGGGCAACTCGCGATGATCCATGTCCACACCATTGCGCCCTACCTACTCTGCCGCGCTGCGCTACAAACGATGTTGCCGCGCAAACAGGGCGGGATTATCAACGTTTCATCCGTCGCGACATGGACGCATGGGGTTGGGGCTGCAAACTACTGCGCGACAAAAGCGTATTTGACCAGCTTTTCACAGAGTTTGAGCGATGAGGTTGGCAAACAGGGAGTTACCGTGCAGGCGTTGTGTCCCGGATATACCGAGACGGAGTTTCATGACACGCCAACGATGGACGCATTTGATCGCGCAGAGGTGCCGGCAAAGATGTGGGATTCGGCCGAATTTGTTGTCAAAACCTCGCTCGAAAAGCTCAACAGCGGTCAGATTATTGTCATACCCGGTCGCAAAAATCAAGCACTCGCCGCCGCCGCGCAAAACCCACTTCTCAGCAAGTTAATCACCGCTGCGGATCGCGTGTTGCGCCGCCGCTGAACAGCGGGAATGTGCGGGGCGCGGCTGTTCAACGGTCGTCGATTGCTCATCGCCGCGCACGGTCGTGCTGATCGGCTCTGTTGCGGTAATTGCCTGCGTCACCGTCGGCGAGTTGACCAGTGCCAGCGGGGTTGATTTATCACGAGGCGGTAACGGCGTACTGCGTGCCGCCTGCTCTGCCCCTTGGGCTTCCTCAAAGGGTTGCGTCACTTCAAGCATGATAATTTCAGGTTCTGGGGAACTACAGCTCAGTAGCAAGAACATTCCGATGAGTAGACAAAGTTTTCGCATGGGTTTCTTCTCCTCTGAAAGTAGCCATAAATCGAATGGCTGTTTTCATGCTTAGCTGGTGAGCCGCTTGGTTTATGGCAACTCCTGTGGAAAGAACGTGGAAATCGGCCGAAAAGTTCCCCTTCATGATGGCAGTACGTTTGGTTCTTTGAAAAGAGACCTGTTTACGCCGTTTCGCGCCCGTAAATTACCCCAAATACGTCAGCGCGGACGAAATCTTTTGGTTTTAACACCTTTCCATCTGCTCGGCGTGGGCCATTCGCCTTCTGCATATTAGCACGATGTACCTCTGCGAAAACGGCGTCGGCATCTACGCCAAGTGATACCATCGCCCCATACGTCACATAGAGCAGATCGGCGCATTCGTGCATTAAATGGGCCAGCGCGGCAGCATCGCCTTCCTTTGCCAATCGTTCAAACGCTTCTTCTACTTCTGCACACTCTTCCTGAATCAACAGTCGTCGCAACCCTAGCAACCGCTCATCGGGCAACGTTGGTTCGTCGGGAGCTGCTCCACCCATTGCAATCTGAAAATCAATGATCTTATCCGCATTTGTTTTATCCATCCTGTTATTTTGCCATGCAATTTCCGTTTGAGTAGGGAGGTATATAATATAAACATACCGCTATCGCGCTGACAGCAGTCAGCCTGCAATCTGCTGGGCTATTTTGATTTTGCTACAATCGCAAAATGACCACCGCATTCTTGCTCACAAATTTGCTTGTTCTGCCATTTTGGGGATTGATGATTTTTGTCCCAAATTGGCGGTGGACACGCCGCATTATCAATTCACCGCTGATCGTTGTTCCAATCGCGCTACTTTATCTCGTCCTCATTCTGCCCAACATCATTGACCTGCTCCAAAGTCTCACCAATCCATCGCTGAGCGAGATTGCCAATCTACTCGGTACACCGTATGGCGCGACCGTTGCATGGGCACATTTTTTGGCATTTGATCTATTTGTTGGTCGCTGGATTTATCTCGACAGTCGCGCAGAACAGTTTCATCCCTTGCCCATTGCGCTTGCACTGCTCCTCACACTCCTGTTTGGACCTTGCGGATTTCTAAGCTATCTTGCAATAAAGGCATTGTACAATCGCCAGCGATCATGAAAGTTTTTCCGATTCAACTACGCTTATCAAATGCCTTTCTCGTCATTGGCGACCACCCTATTTTAATCGACACAGGTAGTCCCGGCGAAATGGATGCAATCGCGGCGGCCCTTGCTGAAAAACGCATACACCTCCGTGAACTCGCTCTCATTTTGCTCACGCACGGTCACGCTGACCACGCGGGCAGCGCGGGGCCGATCCGCATGAATTTACCGATTCCACTTGCCTGTCACAACGCCGATGTTGAGATGGTGAGGAAAGGGGAGAATCGGCCGTTTGAGACGATTGGTCTTGAGGCAAAGATCGTTAAGTCGTTCGTTCCCCATAAATTTCCGCGTATCGCGCCCGACATCAAATTTGAAAACGAGCTGCACCTTGATCAATATGGGGTAGCGGGAAAAGTCATCCACACGCCGGGACATACGGCTGGCTCCGTTTCTGTGATACTCGACAATGGGGAGGCGATCATCGGGGATGTACTGCGCGGCGGCTATTTTGGTGGCACATTGTTGCGACACAAGCCGATGACACACTATTTCGCTGAGGATTTGACAAAAATCAAACCGAGCCTTGAAAAGATCATGGCACATGAGCCGCGCAAACTTTATGTTGGACATGGTGGGCCATTATCGGCCGAATCTGTGCAGCGTTACATGCAAAATTTATGAGCCTATTCTTGCGCTGCAATTCATTCTAAAGGAGCAATTATTATGGCAACCTTTGACCTTATCGGCATCCTCGTGGAGGATATGGCCGCCTCACTCGCCTTCTATCGTAAACTCGGTCTCGACATTCCAGCAGAGGCTGACAGCGAACAGCATGTCGAAGTCGAACTACGTGGCGGTATGCGACTCGCGTGGGACGACGCAGCCATGATCGCCAGCTATGACCCGCCGAAAGAGGAAGCTCGTGGTCATAAAATCGGGCTGGCGTTTAAGTGTGAAGATGCGGCCGAAGTTGATTCACTTTACGTCGACATGATGGCGGCTGGCTACCAATCGCACAAACCCCCGTGGGACGCCTTCTGGGGGCAACGCTATGCCGTTATTTGCGATCCTGACGGCAATCATATCGATCTGTTTGCATAGGGGTAAATGAAATGCCCTGCAAATATCGCGCTTAAGCGCGTTTCGCGTTACAGCCTTTGGCTTTTGCAGTTTAAGAAATAAATTCGGTAACCGATGTTTCGGGAATCGGATTTCCCGAAACCTTGCAATGACATGGCGAAAAAGAATGGATTCCCGCCTTCGCGGGAAGGACGGGCTATTACCGAATTAATTTCTTAATGACCAATGGATTTTGACAAAGATTTCAGCCGTCAAGAATTGCACGCGCCCGTTGTCCAGCCATTCCCAAGCGGGACGTAAAGCGATCGATCCCCACCAACGTTTTACGTTTCACATCCTCACTTGTATCGTCCGCTTGCTCAATAACACGCTTTAACTCTTCAAATGAAGCGTGTGAGAGCTGTGGTGTCTGCGTCGTATTTCGCAACAACACGCCAATTCCCATTTGTTCAATCGCATCAAACAGCGCGATAAAGCGAATAATACCGTTGTAATCACGCTGTAATTTTGCCAGTGTGAAATCATCGAGCAGCAAAATATAGCTGAGGTTTTGGGTGAGCGACGTAGGATCGGAGACATAAAAGCGAGTCGTTTTGATAAAGTTGACCCACTCAACATCGAGCAGTGGCGCTTGCAGTGCTTCCGCAAAATCGAGGCGCACAAATGCTGTGTCCGCATGACGCATCAGTTGGCAGTTGACCTGTCCAAATAGCTCTGTCTTTTGTGTGGCAAGTTGATCGAAAAGCGGGTGATTCCAAACAGCATCCTGTGGATCGCCCTGTCGCATATCTTCGCCCCCAAAATAGATTTTATGCGGAGGAATTTGCTGACTTTCCAGTTGAGCGAATTCTGTTTGATTAGATGTGCCAACAACGAGAATGCCATTTTTTGCCAATGTCGGAATCGTTGGCGAGTAGCCAACCATCTCGACTTCATCGGCAAAGATTACGCGCATGGGGGCAAGCTTATTTGTGAGGAAGGTTTGCAGATCGGCCGAAATTAACCGATGTTTCCGCACATCCCACTCATAGAAGTGCAACAGTTGCGCCCACTGACTCACAGAGAGCAGACTAAGCGGTTCGCCATCCAGCAAACGCTTCTGCAAGCTATAACTTCGTTGTCCTTTATGCATGACGGATGTGATATTGTCTGGCAATTCTCTTCGCAAAACGCGATCTAGGACATAGAGAAATGTCGTCTTGCCTGTTCCGGGCGGGCCATAGAGGATAAGCGGCGCGACTGGCGGCGGGGACGATTTGCGCAATGAAAAACGGCGCACCGGCGGGTCTTGTGCCAAAAACGCCGCGACATGTGCCACTACCTCCTGCTGACGTTCTCCAAACAGCGACGTGTTCAGACCAGCACGTTCAGCCTCGCAGCATACCTGTTCCCAAAGAGCTGTTTTGTCCACAGAGATCACGAGGGAGAGTTTGCGGCCAGCACATCTGAAGCTGCATGAACAGCCTCAATAATTTTGTAGTAGCCTGTACAACGGCAAAGATTGCCGCTATACGCCTGTAGAATCTGCTCGTGCGAAGGGTTTGGCTTTTCTTCGAGTAGTTTTGCCCCCGACATAAGGAAGCCCGGAATACAGTAGCCACACTGCACAGCACCCGTGTCGATGAACGCCTGCTGAATTGGATGAAGCTCGCCCGACTGATCTGGCAAACCTTCCACGGTCATGATGTCGGCGTGATGGGCGCGTGCAGCAGGAACAAGACAGCCCATGACCGCCATCCCGTCGAGAAAAACGGTGCATGAGCCGCACTCCCCTTCGGCACAACCCAATTTTGTGCCAGTCAGACCAACCGCCTCACGTAACCAATCAACCAGCGTTTGATGTGTGCCAAGTGGGGCAGAAATAGGATTGCCATTGATGGTTGTGTGGATCATATCATCTTGACTATGCGAAGATTCAAGACCATTTCCCGTTGGAAAGAGGCCATTGGTGGCAGCCTGCAAAAAGGCGGGGTCAGTTGGCAGGACAGCGTGACCATCACGTAGGGCGGTGAGCGCACGTTTGGTCATGATGGGAAGGAGATCGGTGCGATAATCGGCCGATCCCCGCACATCACTAATCGGTTTAACGCCTACTCCAACGAGTCGCGCCGCCTCTGCAATCACGTCAACATTCAACGGCTGACCCTGCAAAAACTGTTCCGCAGCCGCTGCACTTACTATCGTTGGGGCAACGCTGCCCAATGCAATATCGACATGCTTCACACGGGGAAACGCCACCGTGTTCGTAGTGTGTGTTTGATGCGCGGGTTCTTCCTCCAACCAAATCGCCAAATGCACGACTGAAATCGCTTGCGCTCGGCGATTCCCCAACTTGACATAAATCCCCTTTCCCGCCCGTGCTGGCAGCGTAATATGGGTCACCAGTTCATTCTCGGCCAAAAAGGTTTGACGGACGCCCTTGTAAAATTGCCGTAAGGGAATCTCACGCACACCGGTGAGCGAACGCAACGTCAACTGTGCATCCATCGCCCAAAGCGCAGAAATCGTATCGTTGGCTGGGCTGGCCGTGACGACATTACCCACCACAGTCGCCCGATTCCGCAATTGTGGTGAACCCACCTCCCAACACGCCTGCACTAGTGGTACACCCCGCTCGCGCAACAGATCAGAGGCAACGATTTGATTGTGTGTAACTGTCGCACCGATGCGAATTGCACCATTGGCAAGCTGTTCAATCTGATTGAGTTCCGGGATGCGCGTCAAGTCAATGAGTGTGTCTACGCCTTGCCGTTGATTGCGATCAAGTTCAACGATCAAATCTGTGCCACCAGCGATTACACGGGCGCGTTTGCCATAGTCTGCTAGCAGTTTCAGCGCAGACTCAATCGTTGTCGGCGCATCATATTGTTTGATTGTCTGTCCACGCTGCTGAATTGGGTGCATAATCATCGTCGAGCGAACAACTTTCGTTCACTGTTTACTGAATTTCTCGTCGCACGCCCCCATTTTCCACCCACCACACTTCTGTGGCAAATCGTTTGATGAAATAGCGGTCATGGACGACGGCGAGCGTTGTGCCGTTGAATTGTAGCAAAGCCTGCTCAAACATTTCACGAGATGGAATGTCAAGATGGTTGATCGGCTCATCGAGCAACAAGAAGTTGCACCCTTGTGCGACAAGAATGGCGAGCTGAAGACGCGCGCGTTGGCCATAGCTGAGGAGTGCGGTTGGTTTTAGCGGTTCTTGATCTTTGAACAGATAGTTGTGGAGATAGTTCCGAATGTCGGTATCTGAGCCAAACCCAATGTCGCGTAACATCTCAACCGGGGATTTTTCAGGATCGAGCAATTCCTGTTCTTGCGCCATATAGCCAAGATGGACGCTGCTGCCGAGCGTCGCCGTGCCATTTAGCGGCAACAGCCTACCTGCGATCACTTTGAGCAAGGTCGTCTTGCCGCTGCCGTTGGCACCAGTCAGAATAATTCGCTCGCCGGCCGAAACATAGTGTTCAGGGATGTGCAGAAGTGGTTGGTCATAACCCACTGTGAGGTCGTGGAGATGCAGAACAGATCGGCCGATGCGCACCTCTTCTCCAAACTCAACATTCATCTGCCAACTGCGCGCAGGCTTTTCAACCCGATCCTCCGCGTCGAGATAACGGTTGAGCTTTGCTTCACGCGCTTTGGCAACCTTTGCCGTCGCCTTCGCCTTGCCGCGCACAAAATCCTTAAAGCCCGATTGCGCCATCCGTTCGCCGCCTTTGCGAACAGAGGTTGATTTATTCTCGTGTGAACGCGCCGTCTCACGCACTCTTGCCACATCCTTTTTGATGCGTTTCACTTCGGCAACTTGGTCGAGATAGGCTTGCATCTGTTTCTCGCGTTCGAGCTGCCATTGGGCGAGATAATCGGTGTAGTTACCGCTGTATTCCGTGATGCCATTGTCGAGCGCGAGAACTTTGGTGGCTGTGCGATCGATAAAAGTGCGGTCATGCGAGACAAACAGGACGGCGCCGCTAAAGGTTGCTAACCAGTTTTCGAGCCATTCGAGCATGGCGATATCGAGATGGTTGGTTGGTTCATCGAGCAAGAGCAGATCGGGTTCGTTGAGCAGAACGAGTGCAAGGGCAAGGCGCGTTTTTTGCCCTCCGCTCAGCACACCGGTCGGCAGATTGGGGTCGATGTCGTCTAGGCCCAGCGCGTTAGTGATGGTTGCGGCACGGTCAGCATCGGCCGATTCAATTCTCCGCAACATTCGATCAAAACGCTCTTGTAAATTCGCATCATCGGGGTGTTCTGACAAGGCAATGGCCAATGCGGTTAATTCATCCTCTAGGCTGTCGATGCTGCCGATGGATCGGCCGATAATTTCCCCCAGGGTCTGATCTGGGTCAAGCTCAAATCCCTGTGGTAAATAGCCGATGCGCACATCGTTTGGCAGCGTCATGGTGCCTTGCGATGGCAGTTCTTCTGATGCAATGATTCTTAACAGCGTCGTCTTCCCGCTGCCATTTGCGCCAATCAGCGCAGCACGGTCGCCAGCGCTGACGCTGAACGTTACATCTTCAAATAAAGTTGTCAGGTTAAATGATTTGGATAGGTGGTGAACGGTTAACACAAACACTCCAGCTAGAACGAAATGGCAACAACGAAGTGCGCACGTTTTCGCCCGATGGCAGGATAAATCTCACAAATAAACTAGTTGCTCTCAATGGGAGAGGGGGCTAAAAGGTGAGGGTTGGAGTGTTTTAGTCGATCATAGGCCACGCGCTTGCGATTTAATCGCTAGGGTAGCAGGAAGCCAGTTAAAAATCAACCCCTCCAGTGTGAGAAGAAGACAAAATCTGTTGGCATTGCATTGTAGGGGTTTATACTTCATAGCTATGCGGAATTGGTTGTTTTTTGTTGTGCTAATGTTTTTTTCGATCGGATGTGAGCAGGGGGATGTGGGAATTACACCAACTGCGCTAACGCCGTTGCCAACCCCTGCGCCAACTGTGGATAATCCCTTGCCTGAAGTTACAACAGAGAGCGAGTCTCCACGTTTTGAGTTGCGTGTTTGGATTCCGCCGGCAATTTCGGCCGATCCAACCACAAATCCCTCTAATTCACAAACCAATCCGCTCCAAACCCAGTTAGACACGTTTGCCGTTGCCCATCCCGATGTCACAATCAACTTACAGACAAAAAGTGTCAGCGAGCAGGGCGGCATTTTGAGTTATTTGCGAACGGGACGCAACATTGCACCGAATGTGCTGCCTGATTTGATCGCCATTCCAAGCGACCAGTTGGAAAAGGCGGTCAGTGAGGGGTTGGTCTATCCATTGGGCGACTTGTTGGACGTCGGGGGCATGTTTCCAGCAGGGGGAGAATTCGGCCGAATCAACAACATCCAGTATGGCTATCCCTTCCTTATCACCGACTTCTACCATCTCGTCTACAACCCCAACGTCGTCACTGATATTTTTGCGCGTCGTTGGGCAGATTTCACGACGCTGGATCGCGCTGAAATTGTGTTACCGGCTAACAGTCAGGCAGGAGCCAGTTTGCTCTTACAACTTTATCGCGGTGCGAATGGTTCTCTGACTGATGGCGAGTCGGCTTTTCAATTTCAAGCACCACCTTTAACAGATGCGCTCAATGACATTGGGCGTGGCATAACAGATGGCTTTTTACTCGTAGAAAGCGCAGACATGACCACGCCGACAGAGGCATGGAATTACTTTCAAAGTGGCAACGCGACGATCATATTTATCAATGCTGAAGCATTTCTAGCGCAACGTGCGCAGGGCAATGGCAGTTCATTTGCGCCATTGCCAACCAGTCGAACGGCAACCTCACCAGTGGTGCGTGGCTGGGTATGGGCAATTACAACACCTAATGTGGAAAGGCAGGCAATTTCGGCCGAATTGATTACCTATCTCACCAATCCGCAAAATCTCGGGGCGTATAGTTCCGCGATGCTCATTCCACCAGCCAGTAGTGACGCATTTGAAGCGTGGCAAATCAATGCATACACGACATTTCTCGACACACAACTTGCGGCTGCTGTCGCTTACCCGAACAGATTATCAATTAATAGCTTAAATGCGCTGACAACTGTCACTGTTGCCACGCTCAAACAGGAAATTACGTTGGAGGAGGCGATATTGCAAATCAATACCGTCGCAACACCATAACAATTGAGGAATTCATGACCGTCAAGTTTGGAACAGATGGCTGGCGAGCCGTCATCTCAGAAACATTTACCTTTCATAACCTGCGCCTCGTCGCTCAGGCAATTGCCGACTGGATTCATAGCGAGGATAACGAAAATCCAAGCTGTGTCGTCGGATTCGATACCCGTTTTTTATCAGATCGCTATGCAATGGAGGTTGCCCGCGTCATGGCCGGCAATGGCATCCCGACGCTGCTGGCTCGCGCTGACGCGCCCACCCCAACTACAAGCTTTGCCGTTGTCAAAAATAATGCCACGGCTGGGGTCATGATCACCGCCAGTCACAATGCACCACGTTACAACGGGGTCAAATTAAAGGCGAGCTTTGGCGGTAGTGCTTCCCCTGAACAACACAAACACGTCGAACGGCTGTTGAGTCGTAACACCGATAATGCCCATAACCCCAATCTGATGGATTTTGATGAGGCACTTGAACGCGAGCTAATCCGCAAATTTGACCCTGCATGGGCGTATTACGAACATCTCAGCAGCATCGTCGATTTTGACATCATTTCGCGTGGAGAGTTGCGCGTTGTTGCAGATGCGATGTATGGGGCAGGACGGGGCGTCTTTGGTGAAGTGCTGACGCGCAGTCGCACCCAAGTTAAGAATCTGCGCCACGAAATGAATCCCGGTTTTGGCGGTGTTCATCCCGAACCGATTGGCAAACATCTGCGGCTGCTGAGCAAAACGGTGCAATCGGGACACTTTGATGTCGGATTGGCAACGGACGGTGATGCAGATCGGATTGGGGCGATGGACAGTTTCGGCCGATTTGTCGATCCCCATCGTATCTTTGCACTTGTTTTACGCTATCTGATAGAAGAGCGTGGCTGGACAGGTAAAGTTGTCCGCACAGTCTCCACGACGCGCATGATCGACCGCATTGCCGCTGCCAATGGGCTGGAAGTGATCGAAACCCCTGTCGGCTTCAACCATATAGCTGATCTGATGTTGAAAGAAGATGTTTTGATGGGTGGCGAAGAGTCTGGCGGCATCTCCATTAAGAACCACATCCCCGAAGGTGACGGTATCCTAATGGGATTGTTGATCCTTGAAGTGATGGCATACTATGACAAGCCACTGCATGAACTTGTTGAAGAATTACTGAAAACATATGGCCCAGCGCAATATCGACGCACCGACATGAAGCTTACAAAACCCGTTGCAAAACCCGCGATGGTCGCCATGCTACTTGATGCGGCGCCCGCTGAAATTGATGGAGTTTGCATCGAACGTGTTGAGACAGTAGACGGTGTCAAGTACTATCTAGCAGATGGAAGTTGGCTGCTCATTCGGCCGTCTGGTACAGAACCTGTTTTGCGGGTCTATGCCGAAGCGGCCAATGATTTGCGTGTTAATGCCTTGCTTGGCTTTGGCGAAAAAATGGCTGCAAAAGCGTAATCTGATTTAATAAACACGCTACGGATGTAAAACGCGATATGCTGCAATACTCAGTGCGACATGGACATTGAGCGATAGTCCTTTGCCATACATTGGAATAAAAACGGCCGAATCACAGACCGCTAGTGTTGCCTTGGTCTTCATGACCAACGACCAGACAAACCTTGTCTGAATAGACGGTTTCGTGATAGGGCGTAGCACCTTCCGCGATTTCCACCGCCACAACTTGATAACCAGCCGCCTTTTGCTGCTGCACAGCTTCAACAGGGTCTTTAACGTAACGCCAGTCGATGCGCTGGTGCTTGTTGCGGCTGACCTTGTCAATCGTTGGGTTCGGCGGTTGTGGCGTGATGCCCGTCAAAATCACCTCATCAACACCAATTCCGTCAGCCAAACGAAAAATCGAGCCAACGTTAGTGGGGTATTCGACACTTTGCAAAATGAATGAGAGCACCCTATCAGGCTGATTCGCTCGACGGTACTGTTTCAAAAAACGTTTTAGGGGTGTTCCAATTAATGGGCGCATACAATGCAAAAGGGGGTGAATCTGTTTAGATTCACCCCCTTTCTTAAATCAACGTAGCATTGCTACGCCAATCAACTATTTTTACGAACGGCGGCGACGCACGAGGACGAAGCCAGAGAATGCTGCAAGCAGGGCAGCCGTCGCAACTGCAACAAGCTGTGTGCTTGGAGCAATACCGACAACCTCACCGAGTGCAACGTCCGTCGGTGGCAGGATGTCCGTGTACACGTGCAGTTCAACAGGAACCTGAACCGTTTCAGGAACGTTGTTGCTCACACAGAGTGTACCCGTGTAGATGCCTGTGCTGAGACCCGTTCCATCGAATGTAACGGTCACATCAGCTGAACTACCGACTGGAATCGTGCCGTTTGTCGGGCTAACCGACAACCATGGGATATCATTTGTAACATCACATGTCTCTGGCGCACCTGTTTCACCCACCACGTTCATGACGAGGTGATGGTCTGGGAAGTTAATCGCTGCGTAGCTTACTGGGTCACTGAGACCACAGTCTGCCGCAGCAATGTAGCTTGGGCCGCTCTGTCCAGCAGCATTTGCGCCAGGGAAGAAGAAGCTGCCATCGCCAGAGTCTGGGTATTCAACACCAACAACGATTGTGGCATCAGCCGCGACAAACGCATCCAGCGGAATCGAGACAATTTCATCATCGATATCAGCCGTTACGTCAAGCACACCTGATCCAACGAGTGTCATGTTGGCATAGGAAAGTGAACCATTTAACGTATAGACGTTAGCAGTTAAGCCAATCGATGGCACGCCTAATGTAAGCTGATCAACACCGAATTCAATCTCCTGAATGTTCAGAAGAGCTCCGTCAAACGTCATCGTACTTAAGTCAAAGACACGGATGAATTCGTTCCCAGCTGAACCAGCAGCGCTACCACAGGAGACCCCATCCCCATCAACAATATCCTGTGAGGTAGATTGCGTTAGGCTAAATGGCGTTCCACGGCCTGCACTTGCCCCACCATCTTCATAGATGTTGTAGGTCAGATCAGCCGTTCCAGTGCTTTCGATGGTCAGCGTTGATTCAGCGGTTCCGTCAATTGCAACGTCCTGCGTAATACTGGTTGGATTGATGCTCATAGCTGGTGCTGTCTGGCAGACCAATTCAACATCATCTACCTGTGCATACCAATCCCAAGCATCAACGCCATCATCTGGGTTGTAGTAGTGGAAACGGATTTGAACTGAATCTTCGGCAAGGTAGTCGACAAGATCGATGCTAAGTGCAACGCCCGGCAGGTCGAAGAATCCACCTGTGTCAGCGTCTAGCTTCTGCAACGTAGTCCATGTAGCACCACCGTCTGTACTAGCATCGATGTCCAACTGGTCGAACCCACCATCGGAAGGACCATTGTTTTGGTAATTCACGACAAAGTCGAGCGTAACAGCTGAACAGCTTGCGGCCGCAGAGAGGTCAAATACATTTGAAACAAGTGACGTGTCGTAAGCGCCAAAGCCGTAGTAATCACTATTAACACATGCAGCCGTCGGACTAGCATTTGTATAGTTAGTGTCATCCACACAGCTATCTTCGCCCGTGACTGACCAGACAAGACCCGAGTCCACATGGTTCTCTACACTCCAGCTGCCTGGAATACCAAGCTCAAAGCCAACGGGTTCACCGCCGACGGTAAGCATTTCTGCTGGCATGATTTGTAGGTCAACATCAAACTCAGCCACATGGTTACGGCTTGCTGGTAGGACATAGACTGCACCATAGAAACGATCACCTGCGGTCGCCCCTGGCACATTGTAAGCTAAATCAATGCTGAACTCTTCTCCAGCTCCGATTGATGCAGGTCCTGTCGCCGTCATGTTACCGTCAGCGCCAGGTTCAACGACTGCGCTCATCAATGTGACAGCATCGGATGCAGCATCGGATGCAGCCCAGTTTTGTACAAGAATCCACCATGTGCCAGCGGTGAGGTCATCACCTGTCACATTACAGTATTCATCTGCAGTTGGGGTTGTGCTGGCACAAACTTGTGTCGCTGCACTTGGCGTGTCGCCTGTACCAACAAAGAGATCAATGTCGGGAGCGGTTGCTGATGTAATCTCGGCAACGAGACGCAAAGAGTCTGCCCCAACGTTTACGGTGATGAATTCAACACCATCTCCGCCATCGTATGGGTCACCATCTGTCGGATCTTGCACCAATGTCATATCCGTAGGCGTACCTTGGTCTAAACCTTGAACTGGATAGGTTGCATCGGCAACTGCGACAGTGCGAAGGCCACTAACAGTCTCGGTACCGCTTGTATCGTCGTCTTGGATTGTTACAACATCAGGCAATTCAGCACTAGCGGCTTGAACGGCCATTGCCATGTGTAAGCCATGCGCCTGCGAGCCATCACGTGGCGTTGGCGCCATCACCAAAGTACCAAACTCAAAGACACCATTTTCTGCCGTATCGACAGTTGCCTCAACTGTAAACGTTGCGGTTTGCCCTGTCTGTGTCAATGTGAATGTTGCTGGCGTAATGGTTACGTCATAACCAGTCAAACCGGTAACTGACAAATCCCATGTCGTCGCAATATCATTGGTTGCACGAACGGTACGTGTCCAAGAACATGAGAACAAACAAGCAGCTTGTGACATCGACGCAAGGTTCAGCGCAGATGGATCGCCACCATTTGCTGGATCGGCTGCGAGGAAGTCATCTGCTGATTCATCCAGTACGAGGTAAGAATTAGCCGCGCTATCAACTTGAATACGTCCACCACCAATATCGAATGCATCAGCAGGGGTCGTTCCATCTTCTTTGACAATATCTTGATTCGCCGACATCATCAGAGCAGAATAAACTTCTAGCGGTGTCCAAGTTGGGTTTACAGAACGGACAAGTGCGGCTGCACCTGCGGTGTGTGGACTTGCCATTGAAGTACCACTGAGGAAACCAAATTCGGGGCCGTTGCCCTGATCACCATCATCAGCATAAGCCGCCCAGATTGAAACACCGGGAGCAGCAACGTCTGGTTTAATGACGCTAACTTGGGTGTTTGGTCCGCGTGAGCTGAATCCACCCATAATGTCGCCATATTCATCAGCAACAAGATAGGTTGAACCAGTAATGGTTCCCATTGGATTATCAGCGGCATTGGCCTGAATGTACTGAATCAAGACATCACCATCGGCTTGCGTAACGTGAAGACCTGGCAATACATGCGCATCATTGCTGACGCCTGCGCCATTGTCCACGAGAATAAAGCCACCTGCACCCGCAGCGAGTACGTTAGCGCCTTTCTCAACACGTCCGAAAGTCCCGCGACGACAAACGACGATTTCACCATCAAATGTGCCTGCAGGCCATGGAGAGTTGAAGTCACCCAACGCACCAACACCGCAAAGCTCTGGTGTTCCCGTTTCATCAGAAGGAACATCGCCAGCGTAGATCAGTTCCGCAGGGCCATGACCAGCAGTGAAGCCTTGACCTTCAATATCTGCAAGGGTGTCTGTGCCGTCTGTAATATCAACAAGCTCGTTGGAGACAATACGATCATGAGTCGTTGCACCGACAGCCAGCATCCAAGGTGAATTACCGGGAGAACCGAGCGTCTGTGGACCGGGACCGCCGTTACCAGCTGAAGTTACAACAAGAAGACCAGCTTCAACTGCGCTCAAGAACGCGAGTGGGCTTCCGCCCGCTGTCCATGGGCTATAGTCGCCACCACCAATTGAGTAGTTGAGACCATCGACGATATCAGCATCTTGCGTAATTTGGTCAATTGCAGCAATAAGCGCGCCACCATTGCAGCAGCTACCGTCATCCCCTTCTACACCATAGATGATGATATTTGCATGGGGAGCCACACCGCTGATGTCTTTGGTGAGTTCAGTCGTTGGCGCGTTGATCGTTGAACCATCAACATAATTGCCTGCCGCCGTACTACCAACGTGGGAACCATGTCCATCCACATCGTCAGGTGACGTACCAGCAAAATCGTATGCACCAATCACTTTATCATTACACTGCAAATTTGCATCGTAGTTGGGATCGGCGGGATTACACCAGCCACGATAGACGCCTGCACCAAGTGGATTGGTGTGGTCGTAGCCATCGCTTCCAATGTCAGCAAATGACGGATGGGTTTCATTGAGCATGTTGAGACCCGTGTCAATGATACCAATGACCGTTCCTTCACCGTCTGCCGTGTGTCCACCGGGACCTGTACCATTTTGGAGGGCGGTCGAGCCAATCCATTGTGGGCCGCGGTCTGTGTGCAGTTCTTGATCAGGGAGCGGTGCGACAGCTTCAACGCCGTCCAAACGACCCAAAAGACGAGCTTCCTCTGGGGTTAAGAAGGTCGCAAAACCGTTTACAGCATAGAAGTAGTTATAGGGTACTTCTAGCGCGCGACCAAGCAGTGCTTCGGCCGAATTTTGAACCGCGCTTTGCTGAGAAGAAAGATAGCTTGCATAAGCTTCAACAGCAGGCGTGTAACCTTGGAACTTTGCAGTTCCAGTTGCGGTTGCACTGGTGCCAGCTAAATTGCGCACACCACCGTCATACAAGGCGGCAGGAGCGTCGTTTAACTGAACGAGATAGCGGTCTACAGAATCCTGTACACCTTTGGATGAACTCAAACCCGCGGTTACGCTCGATTGAGCAGATACCAGCGAGAAGGTTAGCAATAAGAGACAACTTACTGCCAAAGCAAAAACATAGCGTCTATTCATTCGCATCACTTACTTTCCTCCATGGAATTAAATGTTTCTAAGTCGAATAGGTTATTGGGGTGTTTGCAATTACTAACCATTGCCAGATTTTTCTGTGTGTTTGAAATCACTGTTTTGATGAGTTGCATTCTGTTACTTCGGGGATGAGTGTTCAACAATTATGGCATACCTACAGTGTTGGTTAGTTTGCATTTCTGACTCATCTCGCGTTAATTTTAACCTGATGACAACTTTCGTCAAGGCGATTTTCAAATTGAACGAAGTTGTAACGTTTTTTGAAAGCTATAGTTGGATCGGTTTACGGCCTGTTTTGTGGCGTTCTGCACGGATAATCGCCATCAATGTTTCGACAGCTTCTTCTTGCTCAGTCTGGCGATTGACAACAAAGTAGTCAAATTCATCGATGCGGCGCATCTCTTTGCGGGCAGTAGCGATCCGCAGGCTGAGTTGATCATCCGATTCAGAACGTCTTTCGCGGAGCCGGGTGTCGAGGGTGGATTCAGATTCGGCCGATAAAAATACGAGCAGTGCATCTGGAATTAGCTTACGTATTGTGGCCGCACCTTGAACATCAACGCGCATGACGACATCACGGCCGCTGGCAAGTGCATCCCGAATTTGCTGTTTTGGCACACCCTTGTAATCGTTGTAGACAATTGCCCATTCGAGCAGATCATCTTGATCGATCATCTTTGCAAATTCATCGTTGGTGACAAAAAAATAGTCGACGCCATCCTCTTCGCCAGCGCGTGGGGGACGTGTCGTGGCAGTCACAACAAAGTAGAAATTATCGGGGTTACGCGCAATTAGCCGTCGGGCAATTGTGTCTTTGCCGACACCAGAGGGGCCAGCGATGACGATCAAGACGGGGTGCTGTGGACGATCATATAGTGGGTTGGTCACAGTTGCTCCTCTCGTTACCTGTTGGTTAAAATTAGAGCGGAATTGTAACAGGAACCAAAAACGATGCCTTATTATGAATACCGCTGTGAAGATTGTGAACAGTTAAATCGCTATTTCTTTTCATTTAGCGAATATGATTCGGCCGATCCCGACTGTAAACGTTGTGGAAGCCCGAACCTCAAGCGACGCATCAAGCGCGTCGTTGTGGCGAAGTCAGAAGATAGCCGCATGGATAGCATGATGGATGAAAGCACGCTTGCCGCGCTTGAAAGCGAAGACCCGAAAGCACTTGGCAAGTTTATGCGTCAAATGAGTGGCGAAATGGGGGAGCCGCTTGACGATGAGTTTGGGGAGGTTGTTGATCGGCTTGAAAAAGGACAGTCACCGGACGACATCGAAGCGGCAATGCCAGATTTGGCGGCTGGTGGGGAAGATTTTATGTAAAAGAGATTCCATAGTTAGTGTCTTTAGGTTTTCTCAGCCTTAGTGCGTGGTGCGTAGTGCGTATCTACTTCACGCACCACGCACCACGTTTGGCATCGTGGCGAAAACTTCGTAACACTAACTCTATGGAATCTCTACATGAGCTAATCCGCCAACGTACTCGTATCGCCCAACGGTTTGCCCATCACTTCCGCCTTGAGCAGACGGCGCATAATTTTGCCGCTGCGCGTCTTGGGCAAGCTGTCTACAAAGGTGACTTTGGTCGGTTTGGCAATCGGGCCAACCACCTTGCCGACGTGATCTTTCAGCTCTTGTTCAAGCGCATCATTGCCCACTTTGCCTTCCAACAAAATGACATAAGCGTGAATCACGTTGCCGCGCAGTTCATCCGGCACGCCGATACACGCCGCTTCAGCAACATCGTCATGGCTGCCTATTGCGCTTTCCACTTCTGCCGTTCCCAATCGATAGCCTGACACTTTGATCACGTCGTCCATTCGGCCGATAATCCAAAAGTAGCCATCTTCATCTTTCTTCGCGCTGTCACCTGTGAAATACCAACCCTGATCAGCAAATTCCGACCAGTAGACATCTTGATAGCGTTGGGGATCTCCCCAGACCGTGCGCGCCATGCCCGGCCATGGGCTTTTGACGACCAAATAACCATCCTCATTCGCATCACAGCTCGTCCCATCGACCCGTACGACGTCTGCGTCGATGCCCGTGAACGGCTTGGTGCCGCTGCCCGGCTTGAGCGGCACAACGGGCGTGGGCGTGATCATGAAACCGCCCGTCTCCGTCTGCCACCATGTGTCCATGATCGGGCAACGCTCCCCACCAATCACGCTGTAGAACCACTTCCACGCCTCGGGGTTGATCGGCTCACCGACCGATCCCAGCAAGCGCAGGGAACTCAGGTCACTCTTGTTAGGATGCTCCTCCCCAAAGCGCATCAGACCACGAATCGCCGTCGGCGCCGTGTACAAATGGGTGATTTTGTATTCTTCGATCAGTCGCCACCAACGACCGGCGTCGGGATGGGTCGGCGCACCTTCGTAGATGAAGCCCGTCGCGCCGAGCAGCAGCGGTGAATAGACGATGTAGCTATGCCCCGTGATCCAACCGGGATCGGCCGCGCACCACCAAATATCATCATCTTTGATGTCCATCACATATTTGAGCGTTGTCGCCGTGTAGACTTGATAGCCACCACAGGTGTGCAGCACGCCTTTCGGCCGACCGGTCGTACCGCTCGTATAGAGGATAAACATCGGGTCTTCCGCGTCCATGATCTCGGTCTCACATATATCGCCCACTTCTGCGTAGAGATCGTGATACCAATGGTCACGCCCTTCCACCATATTGACAGCCTGCTCGGTGCGCTTCACGACAATCACGTCCTCGACGACGCTTGCCTCTTCCATCGCCAACGCTTCATCGGCAATATCTTTGAGGTTGACCGTCTTGCCACGCAGCCACGCCCCATCACACGTCAACAGCACGCGACTTTGTGCGTCATTGGCGCGGCTGGCGAGTGCCTGTGCGCTAAAGCCACCGTAGACAACACTGTGAATCGCCCCGATTTTGACCACCGCCAACATCGCAAAGACCGTTTCGGGAATGCGCCCCATATAAATGGTGACGGTATCCCCTTTGCCGATCCCTTTCGCTTTTAGCACGTTGGCAAACTTAGAAACTTCTTTGTCCACTTGGGCATAGGTGAAGGTGCGCTTGTCACCGGGTTCACCCTCCCAAATGATCGCCAATTTGTCCGCCTTGCCGCCTGCAACATGGCGGTCAATGGCGTTATGCACCATGTTTGTCTTGCCACCAACAAACCACTTGTAAAACGGCTTGTCCGAGTCATCTAATACCTGCTCGTATGGCTCATACCAATCAACCATCTCTTTTGCCCGTGCGTCCCAATAGGCGACGGGGTCGGCCAATGCCTCGTCTCGCAACGCCTGGTAATTTGGCACGTTGGCTTGTGCAATAACTTCTTCTGAGGGGTAATAAACTTCACCTTGCATAAATATACCTGCTCCTTTGGTAGTGATTTTTATTCAGGACGCGATCCATTGCGTTAGTCGCGTTCTATTAGTTTACCGAACTATTCGATTTTCTACAGTATTTCTTTCAGCGAGCTGTGCCGACAGCGTGGGATTGTTTGTATTTTTCGAGGAAATGGTAAAGGATGCCGACAACTTCGGCCGATTCTGCCGATTTGTCCTGTCCGCTGTACGTTCGTACATAGCGGCTGCGGCTGATTTGCAAGAAGCGTTTCGCCCGCGTGATGCCGACATAGAGCAAGCGCAACCGTTCGCCGATCACTTCGATATGAGCTGATTCTGTAGGTGTGCGTCCAACATAACCGCCCGCATCCCCTTCCATCAGGTAATGCAGTTCAGCCTTTGCCTGTGCTTGTGGATCACCCCCCACAAAGTCATAGACGCCCATAAAATAGGCCGTTAGATCGTTCGGAATCCAGCCATTGTCGATGCCGATCATAAAGACCGCATCAAACTCAAGCCCCTTTGATCCATGTTGAGTGGCCAGCGTAATCCGTCCAGCACGTGGTTCAAATCCATCATCACTGCCGCTGCTGATGTTGAGCGTGCGTCGTCCCGTTGCGACTGTCTCCAACTCCGCGACCAGATCGGGCAGTCGTTTCTCTGGCTCCAGATCTTGCCAACTGCGTAACGCCTGTGCGAGTTGATAGGAGATCGCCAAGTCGCTTTCGTTGAATTCGCTGCCAGCGACAAAAAGGGCATCCCCCAACTGCATCGCCAGCGCGTCGATCGGCAATGAACGCAACCCAAAAATTTGGCGCAGGAACGTGGTGAACTTCTCCAACTGCGCTAGATCTTCTTCAACGGCAATGCCGCGTGGCAACGAGTCGATAAATTCGTCGTAGTGTGCGGGATAAAGCAGTGATTCGACGCGCTGAACGCTCAAGAGCAGGGCGTGAAAACGGTCGAGGTTATCGAGTTCGTCGCGTGCAGCTGGGTGTTCGATTTCGCGCAGTGCATCGAACGCCTCTTTGAGATTACGCTTGCGCAGTGGGTCGGCAAGCAGGGCCAGCAGCGCGTGCAGAGCGGCTGCAATTTGTCGTTCGCGCAAGCCACCGCGCAACAAGCTATCATAATTCTGAATGCCGAACTCATCGAGCGTTTCGATTAGCGAATGCCCCACGTTATTGGTGGGAACGAGAATCGCGCAGGTGCGATCAGGGAATTTCTTCACGTACCGTTGCGCGAGACGGACAACCTCGGGGATCTCTTCTTGTTCACGATGCTTGTAAACCTTGATGCGAACGTTGGCTTCTGTGTCGAGCGGGTTGGGTTGGGCGTCACCTGTCGGCGTCGGCCGAATATGCTGTTGCAAAAATGCCGTTTTCTGTACCTCTGGAACGGGATGATTTTGCACAACCCAATCAACGAGTTTATTGGCCGTTTCGAGAATAATAGGCGCGTTACGGCCAGAATTGGGAAGGGGGAGCGCAGTTACATCTTCTTTTTGCAGGAAGTTGATGAGGAATGCAGGATCGGCCGATGTAAACGTCGTTGTGATCGCCTGATTGGGATCACCAACGCGCACCCAGTTGCCATTTTCTCCCGTCAGAATCCCCAGCAAATCCTCCTGCAACGGCACACTGTCCTGCGCCTCATCCTCTAAGACGTAAGGCCAGCGAAAGCGCAGATGCTCCGCCAGTTCAGGGTTTTGCTCTAAGTAATTGACCGCTTCCCAAACCTGATCGTCATAATCGAGCGCACCCTGTCGCTTCAAAATTGTCTGGTAGCGGTCGTAAATTTCGGCAAACATCTTCGTAAATTGCCACTCCGCACTGTTCTCCTGCGTTGCTACCTTATCCACAATTTCCTGCGGCTGATAACGTGCATTTTTTGCCGTGCGGATAAATGCCTTGGCCGTCTTTTCAACGACACCGCGCCAGCGCACACGCATCTGCGGCGATTGGTCGGGCAAGAACGCCTCCCATTGCTCAGAATTCATCTCGCGCCACAAATCAATCGCCCGCGAGAGAAATCCCGTCGCTTGCCCCTCATCAATCACCGCGGGCAGAGAAAGTGTGTCCCCATGCATCAGCTTGATGATTTCGAGTGACATGCTGTGCAACGTGCGTGCATCAAACCCAATCGGTGGCAACTCTTGCGCCACCAACATTTGGCGCAAGCGCGTCTTGAAATTCTCGGCACTGGCGTTCAGATAGGTGACGATCAGAATTTGTTGTCCCGCCGTCGGTTCAATTTTGCCACCAGCAATTAGCTGTGCCGCCAGTGTAGACAACGTAAATGTCTTGCCACTGCCGGGAACGGCTGAGACTGCCATGCGGCCTGATTCGTATTTGAGGATTTCAGCTTGTGCGGGGCGTAGATTTAATTGTGTCATCACGTCGCCATTATAGCAGAGCGCAACCTTTTTCTAGCGGCAAATCCAGACAGGGTGGGGGAATTCGCGCAGGACTTTTTCGGCCGAACTTCCCAACGTCAAATTCCAGACTGACCGAAAACTAAATCCGCCCAAGAACAATACATTTCTGTCCGTCTCCTTGGCAACGTCGAGCACGTTGTCAGCAATATCGCCTTTACGCAGGATGTAGTTGGCGTTGGTGACGCCGTGATCGACGAGGTAGTCGCGGGCTTGATCGAGCACGGCCGCGCCGGTGTGTTGCGTCTGGACGGTGACAACGGTGAGGTCGAGCTTGTGCCGACCCGTCATGTAGGTGGCGATGAAAAGTGCTTCGGCCGATTTCGCGCTGCCATCATAAGCCAACAACGCACGCCGCTGATCTGATTCACTGTGATCGGGACGAATAAAGATTGGACGCGGGCACTGCTCAATAATTTGGCGCAGGTCACTGCCAATGCGCGGAATCGCCTGTCCAACAGGACGTGTGCCATTTAACACCAAAAAATCGACCCACATCGCCCGTTTAACGATGGCTTGTGCGACATTAGGATTGGCTTCAACGGCGAAATCGCCACGCACATCAGCGGCAGCACATTTGGCATAAAATTCGGCTCGCAATGCCTCGACACGCTCGCTTTTCATCTGTGATGCGTCGGGAACAACATGCAATCCCAGTAGATGATCGCTGTCAAGTTGGGCAAAGTCCAAGACAAAATCGACCATCTCCCACCCTTCTGGATCGCCGTTAATTGGAACAAGGATATTTTCAAACAGGTGATGATAACGCTGGCGTGCCAACTGCTGTTGTCGCCAAAGTCCCGGTTTAGGCATGGCGGGTGGGGCAAATGGTTTGGTAAATCGGCCGATTAATGTCTGTGGCTCGGTCGGTTCAGCCAGCAGTTCAGAAACACCCGACTCTAAATCTAGACGCCAACCCAGTTCTTCTTCTAATTCAGCCTGACGTTCAGATAGCAGCACATACAGGTCTGTCTCTGTGCGTTTGGAGTAGCGGCGCAACGCCCCGACCTCGCGGATAATTTCGATCACGGGCAGATAGGTGTTGTCATACCAATCGGTCACGGCATGATCTGAGAGTGGTGTGCCAATTTGTCCCAACAACAGACCATATTGACCGCAAAAAGACATCATGAGATCGGCATCAGGCCGCAATTGATCGAGGTTGGTTTCCGCTAAAAAATCGGCGTATCTTGCCTTGCAGATCAGTTCATTGGGGTCATCCGCAGCCGTCAGCGGAACCCGCGTCTCAATCTCGATCACTCGCGCAGAAATCGTCTTGGTATTGAGATGTCGCGCAATCGAAACGCGATGGTTGCCATCCTGCACAAAGTAGGCATCCCCAATCTGGTAGACATCAATCGGGGGCATTCCCTTCATGCTGCTAACCGCCGCCCGAACACCGACCCAACGCTCTTTCGCCGCATCTACTTTGGGTAAAAATGTGCGGGTGAAATCTTCATAGCGATCAACGCTACCAACAATTTTGTCAAGGGGAATCTCTTGGATACCATGCTGGATGGTGCGACCCGTCGGCCGCAACTGCTGGCGCACGTCTTCAAATGCGAGCAGATCATCATCTTCACCCCGTAAACGCGAGAGAATACGGCGCATTGCCGCCTGTTTGCGAGCCTCCTGAAAATCACGCAGAGCGAGTTCGTAATTAGATTGTGACGATATCATCTTATTGCTATAGTAAAATGTGCAGCTAATTTTTCATTTACTATACCATATTGTCCTTACGTTTTTGACAAAACAAAAACCCCCAACCAAATTAGGTCAGGGGTCTTTTGTTTTTGTCATTGCCAGTCTAATACTGGCTCAGAACAAGCCATGCTTAACGCATCTCGGGCATTTCATGCTTGGTGCGTTCACGGCGGCGCATACGACGGATCGCCTTCTTCTTCTCGATACGGCGTTCCTCGCTTTTGCCGATGTGCCAGCGACGGCGACGAACTTCGCCGAGTACGCCACTGCGTGTGATGACTTTACGAAAACGGCGCAATAATTGATCGCCCGTCTCGTTGTTACCTGCTACAACCTTTGGCAATTTGGTCTCACCTCCTTTTGTGTGAGATAGCCAAGCTCAAATCTTTGGATTTAAGACATGATAAAGCGGCTCCGAAAAAGCCGCTAAATGAAAGGTAGCATATTTTCAGATAGGGGGCAAATTCCCACGCATCACAGCACGTAAAACATAAAACGTAAAACGTAAAGATTACGCACGACGCTTTGCATTTTTCTTCAGTGGCTTTTCGGCCGAAAACCATCTACACTGCCAAAATGGATACTATCGAACAACTGCAACAGCTTGTCGTCGCTGGATTTGATGATTGGGAACAGATTGGCGATGTGCGTGTGACGACGCAAAGGGATTTGCGCCTCTTTACTTATACGCATGAGGCGCAATTCAATGGTCGCTGGAACTTTTTTGAACGCATTAGTCGTGGTCTGATCATGAACGCCAAGTCGGGTGAGATTGTGGCGCGCCCATTTGATAAGTTTTTCAACTGGGGAGAAAGTGGGCGCAAGGCTCCCTACACGGCGCACATTGCCAATGTCTATGAGAAGATGGACGGTTCGTTGGGAATTTTGTATCGGGAAAATGGCGCGTTCAAGATAGCGACAAAGGGCAGTTTTACGGGCGAGCAAGCAGTTTGGGCAACGGCGCACCTCAACGAGCATTACGATTTAAGCGACATCGGGGACGAATGGACGCTGCTATTCGAGATTATTTATCCAGATAATCGCATCGTCGTTGACTATGCGGGGCGCGAAGCGTTGGTGTTGCTGGCGGCACGCAATCGGTTCACGGGCAATTACATGCCATTTTATCCAGACCTATATGATCTCGCATCGACACATGGCTTTGACTTGCCCAACACGCAGCACTTCAATAATGTGACCGACATTTTGGCGATGCTGGGTGGGTTGAGTGCGAATGAAGAGGGTTTTGTTGCCGAATTCTCAAACGGGGATCGTTATAAGTTCAAGGGGGATGATTATGTTGAGGTTCATCGCTTTATCAGCAACTTGTCGTTCAAGAATACGCTGGGGATTGTGCAGACGGGACAGGTCGGCATCACGCGCCAAGTGATTCCCACCGAGTTTCTTGGTGAATTTAATCAATGGGTTGCAGAAATCGAAGCGACGGTCAGGCAAACAAAAGCGGAGGTCGATGCGGCATTTGCGGTTGCGCCAAAATATCCGCGCAAAGCATTTGCACATTGGGTACAGGAGCATCATCCACGTCTTACAACCTATCTGTTTGCACGGTTAGACAAGAAAGAGATCGAGCCGCTGATTTATAAATTGGCGTTTGTGGAACGATTGAATGAGTTGAGATAGGAGCCACGAAGGACAGTAACATCTCGTAGGGAAGAAAAAAAGTTCCATCGTGTTATTTTATTTCCCTCGTTGGCAGATTTTTTAGGATGAAAGATTTATTTTTGGATTCGGGATTGGATAGTGAGGTGCTGCTGGCGGCGATGGCGGGGCAGACCGTCTATTTGGTGGGTGGATCGGTGCGGGATCTGATTTTGCACAAGCCGATTCACGACTTTGACTTTGCCGTGCAGCAAGGGGCGATCAAGCTCGCATTTCGCGTTGGTGATGCGCTGGGATTGCCCGCATTTGTGTTGGATAAAGAGCGAGATATTGGGCGCGTGATGCTGGAGGATGGGGTCACGACGCTTGATTTTGCGCGCTTTCGTGCGGCCGATGGTGCGTTTGGGCAAACGCTGGACGAAGATTTGCGTGGACGTGACTTTACGATGAATGCAATTGCGCTCGACGTTGAGCAGGCCATGCGCCTGATTGGGCAGACTGACAACCTACCCTACATCGATCCGACGGGCGGATTGCGTGATATTGAAAACAAGATTGTGCGAATGACGCATCCCGCTGCGATTGACCAAGATCCGGCGCGGGCGTTGCGTGCGCTGCGGATGGCGTTGGGGTTTGGATTTGAAATTGAGGCGCAGACGCAGGCGGCGGTCAAGCAGTTGAAGGGGGAGATGTGGCGGATTTCGGCCGAAAGAGTGCGCGATGAATTTTTAAAGCTTCTCAAACAAAATGGCAGCATTGCCGAGTTGCAACGCTACGGCCTGCTGTCTGACATTTCCCCAGAGGTCAGCGCGCTATTCGGTGTGGAACAATCGGCACCTCATACTAAGGGTGTGTTTTGGCATACGGTGAGCGTGTTGCGTTGGCTCACGCAATTGCGCACTGCGCAATGGAAGATGAGTGTTGAGCAAACATTGCCTGTTGAGAAAATAGTCCAGCATTTAGCACAAAAATATGACGGAGGATATTCGGGATGGGAGCTGTTACAGTTGGCCGCATTATTCCATGATGTTGGCAAGGCGCAGACGCAGACGTTTGAAGAAGATGGGCGCATTCGTTTTTTTGAGCATGAGCATGTCAGCGCGATGATGGTTGAGACGCGCATGAAGCAGTTGAAATTCAGCAAGGCGGCAACAGATCGCGTGCGGACAATTGTCAAGGGTCACATGCGGCCCTTGCATTTGGCGCAGGTTGATGAAGTGTCCCCACGCGCAATCTACCGTTATTTCAACAAGGCGGGGGATGCTGGGGTTGAGATTGCGCTGCTCTCATTGGCCGACCATCTGGGAACCTATGGCGATGTCGGAGAGGGTGACGCATGGCAACGTTTGATGACCGTTGTTGCCAAACTGTTGGATTACTTTTTTGAGCGTCAGGACGTTGTAAAGCCAGTGGCATTGATCAATGGGGGGGATTTGATCGAGATGGGTTTGCAGCCGGGACGAATTTTCGGCCGAATTCTCTCCACCATCACAGAAGCGCAAGCGGCTGGCGAAATCACAACACGCGATCAGGCAATGGCACTGGCGCATACAATAGCCAGCCAAGCAGAATGAGCAGGGACAGGGTTACAAGCGTGGACTGACCAATGATTAATGGCAAGAAAATGGCAACGGGAAGCATGAAACCGAGTGGATATCTTTCTAAAAAAGTTGAAGCTTGTTGACACAAAAACGGGATTGCGAAAATGATTAGGACAACATCGTAGGCGCGATGATAGGCAACGAGCAGTGTCCAGACTGAGAGCAATGCCAGCAGTGAGAGCACTGTCTGCTTGCGCCGAATGCCGACGTAGATGACGGGCAATGTAACGACGGCAACTGCAAACAGACGCCAGAATAGGCTGCTTGGAAGTAGGGATGCAAGATGAATACCGCTATGCCCAACATGAGTACGCATAATTGCCCCGTATGCGAAAAATGTGTCCACAGGCGAAGATCGCGTTATGCCACACTGCAATAGCAGTCCAATCAGCTGCACCAACAAACTGCCCAGCACAATTTTCCACTGACGACGAATGACGAAATAGAGCAGAATTGGCAGTGCCAGCGAGTATTTCGAGAGGGCAATCCCAAGCATGATGGCCGCCCCAATCATGGGGGCGCGACGGTCATCCGAGTCGTCCCGTTCTGCGATGCTCGCCATCAATACTGCCCCCAGCAACAATGTGATGACCACAAGCGAGGTCTGACCAACTGCCAATGTGAGGCGCGTTGCAGCGAGCGATAAGAAAAGCACTGTGATCGTTAGACCAATGGGAAAATTCGATCGTCCAGACAGAACAGAATGATTATTTATATGATAAAGACGAATCGCCAGCAATGGAATTAGCAGAATGCATTGCAAGTTAATTACGAGCCAAATTATTTGGGCATTTTGCCATGTGAAGTAGGAGAGCGGAGCGATGAGGAGCAGCAGCGGCGCGGTATTGGCAGGCGTGAATGATTTATCAGCATAGCTGACCGTCCAACGCAAGTCGCTACTGTCGATGTTGGTCAGTGGTGGTTCGACGTAGATGGCGTTTTGATAGGCAAGATAGGGGTTGCGCCGTTGACGCAGATGTTCGCCAGCGTACCAATACGCATGAAAGTCGATATTGCCAGCGGGGGAGAGTGCGCGACGTGCGCCACTGATGAGGGAAAAAACGCCGAGCAAGACGGCAATCAGCGGCGCAACTTTTTTCACGCGGGAATCAAGTTCCTAAACAGTGTCAAAATCAGTCGTGAGACTTTCGGTAAGATTACCCGTTATCATGAAAACAACCCGTTCAGCAATGTTGACGGCGCGATCCCCAATGCGCTCGATGTTGTGTCCCATCCAAAGCAGATAGGTCGCGACTTCGCTGTAATCGTCCATCGTGTTCATGTCGGCAAGCGTGTTTGTGAAGAGTTTTTCATAGCCACGATTGACCTTCTGATCACGCTCCATCAGTTCGCGGGCGGCCTCTAAATCCTGAGAGATAAATGCGTCGATGGCGAGTCGCACCATCTTGTTGGCGCGGTTCGCCATTTTGGGTAGTTGATGAAGTGAGTCGATATCGGGCTGTTCGCGCATCCGCTCAACCAATTTGGCAATGCCGACGGCGTGATCACCCATGCGCTCCAGCTCAACGGCGATATGAATGGCCGCGATCACGAGTCGTAAGTCGCCAGCGCGTGGATTTTGTGTCGCCAGCGTAAGAAGGGCATCCTCCTCAACTTCGTAACGCAAAAGGTTGATTTGTTGATCGCCTGCAATGACGATTTGCGCCTTTTCGACGTTACGATCTTCAAGGGCCGCAAGAGCTTGTTCGATTGAGCTTTCAACCATACTGCTGATGCGCACAATGTCGGCTTGCATTTTAGAAATTTCTCGATCAAGGACGGTACGTGTTTGAATATGCATGTTCAGATATAGGCGCGATTGCAAATCGCGGCTACGAGTTACGGAGCGATAGAAGCATTTCCATCAGCTCATCATAGGTGTGTTGATATGGCTTGCCGTGTCCGCAGGCAAAAAGAGCAGGCGTTAGCTCGGCAAGTTTAAGTGCAGATTGCTGCACCTGATCATAGTTGTTTGACATCATCGCCTTACTGGGGGCAATTTTGCCACCCCAACCGGCGATGGCATCCCCTGCAAAGAGAATACCGGTGGACGGACTGAAAAAGGCATGGTGGTCAGGCGTGTGACCCGGCGTGGCGATCACGTGTAGGTCGCCCATTAAGGGAAGAACGTCGCCATCATTGACCGTTTTGATCACGTTGGCTGGCGTCGGCCGAACTTTTAACAGCGGCGCCATGCGATCAATATACCACTTGTTATGCAGGGGGAACTTGGCTTGCGGGAGCAATTCGGCCGATTCTTTTCCCGCATAAACCTGCGCCCCCGATTGTTCTTGAACGTGCGCCAAATTGCCAACATGATCGACATCGGCATGCGTGATGAGAATGTGTTTGAGTGCATCGGCGGGCAAGCCTAATTTGGCCAGATAGCCAATGGGATCGACCATGCCACGATAGCCTGCATCGACCATAATCCAGCCGTTTTCGACATCTTCATAGAGATAGACATTTGCAGCGCGACCATTAAGCCAATGTAGATTCCCAAATACGTTCATCACAACATTGTAACGGGAATAGATGTCGGTGGCTATAATCGACAACTGGTATTTAGCATTTAACGGTTAACAGACTGTTATCAAATTTAATGGAGTGATGATGAGTGAGATCCCATTTATTGAAGTTGGCAAAGGCGATGAGGTGCTGCACTTTGCCCATGCAAATGCGTACCCACCTGGAACGTATCGGCAATTATTGGCGGCATTAGGGGAGCACTATCGCGTGCTGGCGGTACAACATCGGCCGATGTGGGACGACAGCAATCCGTGGGAAACGCTCCATAGCTGGCAGCCCGTTGCCAACGACCTCATCCGTTTTTTGGATGGGCAGGGGGTGTCAAATATCATCGGTGTCGGGCATTCGCTCGGTGGCGTGGCGACGTTTTATGCCGCCTTGCAGCGACCCGATCTCTTTCAAAAACTGGTTCTAATTGAGCCAGTCTTTTTACCTGCCGCCTTCACATCTCGCATGGATGATGTTGATCCACGCGACATTCCAATGGTGGCTGGCGCACTGCGGCGGCGCACCCGTTGGGAAAATCGCGATTCGTTATTTGCGCGCTATCGTGGCAAAAAGGTATTTGCGCGTTTTTCGGATGAAGCACTGTGGGATTTTGTCAATTTTGGTACAAAAGATGTCGCTGGAGAAATCGAATTGGCTTATCCAGCAGAATGGGAAGCTCGATTTTACGCGATGCCGCCGCGCGATGTGTGGGAACGCTTACCACAATTGACGTTGCCGACATTGGCGATTCGCGCCGAGAATTCAGATACGCTTTACCCACCGGCATGGGAACGCTGGCAACAGTTGCAGCCGAATACAAACTTTGTTGAAATAGCCGACGTGGGACATCTATTGACGCATGAGGCACCGCAAAAAGTCGGACAAGTTATTTTAAATTGGTTAGACCTATAGAACCTGTAAGAGCCAAAAGGGTCTACTGCACACTGTTTACTGCATTCCCCATGACTTCTAAACTAGGATCAACCCCTGTCCACAATTTGAATGCTGCCGCCCCCTGTCGTAACAACATGCCAAGGCCATTAACGGCGTGACAGTTGGCAGCATGGGCTTGTCGCATTAGTTTTGTTTCAGTGGGGTTATACACAAGGTCATACACAGCACATTCGGTTGGAAGCGGTAGCTGATCGGGCCATGGGGAGTTATCCACATGCGGGGTCATGCCCAGAGGCGTTGTATTGATGATAAGCGGTTGATCTGTGGATAAGTCGGGTAACTCTGTGAATAAGTGGGGGGTGATGTGGGGATAGCGGGTGGATTCTGTGAATGTGTCGGCAAGTTCTTGGGCCTGAGAAAGACGACGTGCGTAGAGGTGGATGTCAGCTTCTTGCTGGATCAGTGCATAAACAACCGCACGTGCAGAACCACCCGCACCGAGGACGATTGATTGGCGATTTTCGGCCGAAATCCCCACACCCGCCAAATCATCAGCAAAGCCCAACCAATCTGTATTTGTCCCGAACAATTGCCCATCTTCTGCAATGATAATGGTGTTGACAGCCCCAATCAGTCGCGCGGCCTCATCAATCTCATCCAAATAGGCCATCACTGCTTGTTTATGGGGAATGGTAACGTTTGCACCACGCATTCCTAAGCCGCGAAGGCCATACACGGCCTCACGAATAGAGTCGGGGGCAACTGGCAATGGCACATAAACCAAATCGACCCCAGCCGCACTTGCTGCGGCATTGTGCATTCGTGGACTGAAACTATGCGATACAGGATAACCAATTAAGCCAACAACTGTCGTCTTGCCCGAGATTTTCATGCTGCATACTGTACAATAGTCACCTGAAAGCGCAAATGATAATGAGTTGATTGAATAACTTATGGAAATTTTAGGCGGACCAATTTTTGGGGTAGCTGGTGCAGGGGAGTCACACGGGCCAGCAGTGACGACAATCGTTTTTGGGTGTCCAGCAGGACTTCGCTTGACGCGCGAGGACGTGCAATTATTTCTTGACCGACGACGACCCGGTGGCAACCGGCATGGCACACCACGCAATGAGAAAGACAAAGTGATCTTTCTATCTGGCATCTATCAAGACGATCATGCGGCGTTGACAACGGGAACGACCTTAACGGCCACTGTGGAGGCTAGTTCATTTGAGACAAACGGCTATGAGGTTGGCTACACAACAGGCGAACCGATTAGCGCAATCGTCCTGTCCACTTCTAAGAAGTCACAACACTACGATCAATTTATGGGTGACAAAGGCGAAGTTCGTCCCGGACACACCGATTTGGTGAAATATCATAAGTCACGAGGCTTTATAGACGTACGCGGTGGCGGTCGGTCAAGCTACCGCTCTGCGATTTCGGACGTGATCGGGGGTTCTATCGCACGACTCTATTTGCGCGAGACATTTGGAACCGTGATATTGTCGTCCATTCGACAGGTCGGGTCATTGCGGACGGGGCGCAGCTTGGCCGATGTGGTGAATCAATATGTCGTTGAAAATGGGACGATGACCATTCCGCAGGAGGTGATTGCCCAGTGGCAGGCAGGGATGGAATCGGCCGAAATTCATACCCTCGACCCCGACTTTGCCCAAGAAGCGGGCGAGCTGATCAAAAAGACGCGCATCGCGGGCGATAGCATCGGCGCACAAGTCGAAGTGGTCGCCGTCAATGTTCCCACGCTCGTCGGCGATCCGATGTATCGCAGTTTGAAGTTAGAAATGATGGGTGTACTCGGCGGCTTAAACGCGGTGCAGTCATGCGAAATTGGTGACGGAATTGACGTCATCGCGCGACGTGGCAGTGAAAACAATGACGCGATTCGCACAACAAACTATCTCAGTAACAGCCACGGCGGCATGATTGGGGGTATCACGACGGGGATGCCGCTGACAGCGCGCGTCGGTTTTAAGCCAACGTCAACCATTTTGCACAAGCAAAAATCTGTGCGGAAAAATCTAGAAGAGATCGATTTTGAACTAAAAAAGGGGCGGCATGATCCATGCGTGGGCGTGCGGGCGGGGGTAACGCTCGAATCACGGTTAGCCGTTATCTTATTGAATGCCACGCTGATGCAACGTGCAATGGTTGGGTAACCCTCCCCCTCATCCATCGGGAGGGGGGGTTGAAGAGAATATCAATCAAACAGATGCGGATTATTTGAAACCCACTCATAGAGTTTGGTGATCCCCTCTTTTGGCGCAATTGTAGGTTGCCAGCCGAGCATGTTTTGCGCCTTGCGAATATCAGAGACAAAAACGCGCTGATCGCCGGGTCGCCAATCTCCTTTGTGAACCTCAATTTCGTGTCCACAAAGTTCTTCCAGCAATGTGCCAAACTCTGTCCAGATAGCAAGCGTGTTGTCGGCACCACCGCCGATGTTGAACGCTTCACCCGTCAACTGATCGGCCTTTTGAAAGCCGAGATCATAGGCACGCACAAGGTCGTTGATGTGGAGAACGTCCCGCACCTGTTTGCCGTCACCAAAGATGGTAATCGGCCGATTCTTGACCGCCGCAATCACAAAATGCGCCACCCAGCCCTGATCTTCAACGCCAAATTGACGTTGCCCATAGATACAGGATTGACGAAATGTGAGTGTATTTAGACCATAAATGCGGGCGTAGTCGATTGTGTATTGATCGGCCGCACCCTTCGAGCAGCCATAGGGTGAATGAAAATCGAGCGGAGCCGTTTCTGGAACGCCAAAGGGATAGTCGGCGTAGGCGTATTGATCCCCTTTATCGACAATTTCAATTTGTGTCATGCCGCCATAAACTTTATTGGTAGAGGCATTGATAAGTGGCGCGTTGGGGCAGTAGTTGCGCACCGCTTCTAAGACGTTAAACGTTCCGAGTGCGTTGACTTCAAAATCATTGCGTGGTTTGATGACTGAAGTGGTGACCGCAACCTGTCCTGCTAGATGGAGGACAGCCTCGCTACCGTCAATTGCACGTGACAGTGCATCATAGTCGCGCACGTCTCCTTCGACAAATTGCAGTTTCTCAGGATCGTCATGACGCAACTGGAGCCAGTTGAGGTTGTTGGTTGCACCAGGACGGGAGAGGTTGTCAAAAATGGTGACGGTGTGGCCTTGTTTGAGGAAATAATCGGCCGAATTGCAGCCAATGAATCCCGCGCCACCTGTGATAAATAGGTTCATTTGTTCACGAAAGTCACAAAGGTCACGAACGTGTGGCCTTGCGTTATCTTTAAGTTGTCGATTTAGATGTTATACACAAGCAGTGTCAAATGTCCGTATGTTGTATAATTCCTGCCGCAATTAGATGATCGCCTAAACATGTTGTACTTATCTATGGTCAACCACCAAACACGCACAAATGACAATAAAACCAAAATCCTCAAAATTCCTATCTCCGCCGCAAGCGGACGGAGTATTACGGAATTTTGCCCCTTCGGGTACGGATTTTGCTCAGAGTTACAGACCCCGCAGAGCGGGCGGGTATTAGACCCCGCGGGGATAATAAAAAAAGCCCATCCATTTGGATGAGCTTTCGATGCCCCCACGGAGATTCGAACTCCGGTCTTAGCCTTGAAAGGGCTACGTCCTAGTCCCCTAGACGATGGGGGCAACGGCTGAGAATTGTAGCATGTATTTTAGCAGGGTCAATCTTTTTTGAAAATTTAATGGAGTAATTATGTCCGTAACAGCAGAATCTCTTTATCAGATGGAGCAAATCGGTTCGGCCGATTTTTCCCCCGATGGCAATCAGGTCGTCTACACCGTACAACGGGTCGATGAAAAGACGGAAAAAAAGCATACCGATCTCTTTGTGGTGGCATCCGATGGGAAAAGTAAGCCACGTCGCTTCACGTATGGGGATTGGAGCGATTCCCAGCCACGCTGGTCACCCGATGGGTCACAAATTGCGTTCATGTCTAATCGGCAAAACGAGCGACAGGCGCAGATCTATCTGCTGCCATTGAGTGGCGGCGAGGCGCGCCCATTGACCTCGCTGGAGGGGCAGCTTTTTGATTATCGTTGGTCACCTGACGGGACAAAGTTTGTTGTGGTTCTGCTTGAACAGGATGCGGAAGCCAAAGAGCGTGAGGCAGATGAGCAAAAGAAGCAGCTCGGCGTTGTCGCACATCACATCACGGACGTACAGTATAAATTTGATGGGATGGGGTTTTTGCCAAAGAGCAAGATGCAATTGTGGATTGTCAATGTAGAGGATGGCGAGGGGACACAGTTGACCGATCTGCCGAATCACGTTGGCACACCTGTTTGGTCACCCGATGGGTCAGAGATTGTGTTTACGATCAATCTACATCCCGAGCATGAGTTTAACCCAGACGCGGTTGAGCTTTACAGCGTTTCGGCCGAACCGCGCACCGATGACGAAGGAGCGGCCAATCCCTACACCAATGAACACTTAATACAGCTCAGCGACAGTGAGGGCCCACTGTTTGCCCCTGTTTTTTCTCCAGACGGAACACAAATCGCCCTATATGGTCGGGGCGGCAAGAATCAGTGGTGGCGTAATACAAGTCTGTTTGTGATGCCTGCAACGGGTGGCGCGTTGCGAGACTTATCAGACGCGCACGATTTGGATGTGGGGAGCAATACGCTCAATGATATCAACGGAACGGCGCCCATTCGCACGGCTATCTGGTCGGCCGATGGCTCGGCTCTTTACGCGACCGTCTCGCGGCATGGTCAACAACCGCTCATCAAATTTGATGTCGCAACGGGCGAAATGAGTACGCTAATCGGGGACTGTATCGTTGGCCTGTTCAGCGTCAATGAGGACGAATCACAAATTGTCTATTTCAAGGGGACGTTGACGGATCCCGGCCAGCTTTTTGTGCGCGATATGGCGAGTGGCGAGGAGAGACAGTTGACCAATCTCAATGATTGGTTAGACGAAACGCCCTTGGGCAACGTGGAAGAAGTATGGTTTGAATCGGCCGATGGCTACAAAGTGCAAGGCTGGATTCTATTCCCACCAGACTTTGATCCCGAGCAGAAGTATCCGTCTATTCTCGAAATTCATGGCGGCCCACAAACCCAGTATGGTGCCTACTTTATGCATGAATTCAACTACCTCGCTGCCAATGGTTATGTCGTCTACTTCTGCAATCCTCGTGGCGGTCAAGGCTATGGCAACGATCACTGTCGCGCGATTCATGGCGTATGGGGGACTGTCGATTATCAGGACGTGATGGCATGGGCAGATTACATGGCAGAACAGCCCTATATCGACACAGAACGTATGGGGGTGACGGGTGGCAGTTATGGCGGCTACATGACGACGTGGATCATCGGACATACCGAACGATTTGCGGCAGCAGTTGCACAGCGGTCGGTCACAAATTGGACGAGCATGTGGGGAACGGCCGATTTTAACTGGGGGTGGGTTCATCTAACAGGTGATCCCAATCCGTGGGAAGACATCCATACCAACTGGGAACACAGCCCCATCGCGCACCTATACAAGGCGACAACGCCAACCCTTTTTATTCACAGTTTGGCCGATTACCGCACCAATTTTGAGCAGTCGGAGCAGGCATATGTTGTGTTAAAGGTGCAGGGGATTGAGACTGAGATGCTGGCTATTCCAGCAGAGAGTCACGGATTAAGCCGTATGGGGCGCACTGATCGGCGCATTGCACGTTTATCGCATATGTTGCGCTGGTTTGACAAGTACCTGAAATAAGATCGAGCATTGAGAATTCGAGTATTACGTCGTGCGCGGTGCGTATCTTGAGATTGATACGCACCACGCACGACGTTTTATAATAAACCTACGACATGCAAAATTTATCAACTCTATTGGAAAGCATTCCGCCATCGGCGACGGTTGCGGTGATGAATCGGGCAAAGGCATTGCAAGCGGCGGGTGAGGATGTGATTTTGCTCGCAGGGGGTGATCCTGACTTTGACACACCCGTTCATATTCAAGACGCAGCGATTGCCGCGATCAGGGCAGGCAATACCCATTATCCTGCACCCTCGAAAGGCACGCGAGAAGCTGTCGAGGCAATCGGGGCAAAATTCGAGCAAGATACGGGAATCGCAGTAAATCCCAATACGCAGATTATCGTCACACCAAGTGGCAAGTGGGCATTGAGTTTGGCGCTGGGGGCGATGTTAAACGCAGGGGATGAGGTGCTCTACTTTGAGCCGGTCTGGGTATCCTATCCACCCTTGATTCGGTTGAATGGCGGTGTGCCTGTCGCTGTCGCGCTGGATGGGGAGAAAGGGTGGGAAATTTCGGCCGATCTTATCCGCAATAAAATCACCCCCCGCACCAAGGCGATCATGGTCACTACACCCAGTAATCCAACGGGGCGTGTCTTGACACAGAACGAAGTGGCTGCAATCGTCGCGGTCGCGCTAGAACACGATCTCTATGTCATCACAGATGAAATCTATGAAAAGCTGATTTTTGATGGGCGCAAACACATCCCGCTAGCGAGTCAAGCTGGCATGGCCGAGCGCACTGTAACGGTCAACGGAATGTCTAAGGGATATGCAATGACGGGCTGGCGACTTGGTTGGCTCGTTGCGCCCGAGCCGATCGCGCGACTCGCCGCAATTTTGCATAGCCAAACGTTAACCGCCGCATCCTCATTCGGCATGGTGGCAATTGTCGCGGCGTTACAAGGATCGCAAGCGGCGACCGTGCAGATGCGCGAGAGTTATCAAGCCCGCCGCGACTACATGGTGGCTGCATTAAACACAATTGACGGGATCGAATGTCCGTCAATCGAGGGTGCATTCTATCTTTTTCCGCGCTTCACAAAAACACGCAAGAATAGCGTCGAGATCGCCGAATATCTGCTCGAAGAGGCTATGGTTGCCGGCACGCCAGGCAGCGCGTTTGGCAAGGCTGGCGAAGGGTACATTCGCTTTGCGATTTCGACCGCAATGCGTGATCTAGAGCGTGCAGTTGAACGGCTAGCCCGCGTGGTGCCGACGATGGAGTAAATTTGCCTGCAAATGAATGGAATGAAAACGATGGAAAACTGTCCTCAGTATATGGTTTCCTGCTCTCAGCATACTGGCGTTTAGTCCAGTTCGGTTTTCATCTCCTTTACAACGAACTGGCGTGGACATACGATGCAGTCGCATGGTTAGTCTCACTGGGAGAGTGGGCAAAGTGGCGACGTGCGGCAATTCCGTTTGTGCGCGGGGAGCGTGTGCTGGAATTGGCACATGGAACGGGACATCTGCTCAATTCGCTGCGCGATGCAGGGTTTGATGTCGTTGGGATGGATGCATCAACGGCCATGGGGCGGATTGCCCGACGGCGTACAGGGGCTCGTGTGCCATTGGTGCAAGGCGTTGGACAACAGTTACCCTTTCAAGATGGGATATTTGATTCGGTAGTTGTGACGTTTCCAACGCCCTTCATTATCGAGCAAGCGACATTGGTCAGTTTGCGCCGTATCTTGGGAGCACAAGGACGCATTGTGATTGTGCCGAGTGGGACGCTGAAAGGGAAGGGGGTTATCAAGCAGATAATCGATTGGGCATTTGCCGCAACAGGACAGCGTGAAGGATCTGATGTTTTTGCAGATTGGCGAGCGCATTTTGACCATGCGGGGCTAACTTTGCGCATATCGCAAGTTGATTTGGGGCGGAGTTGGGTGGTGATTCTGGTGGTCGATCGTGCTGAAAATGTTTCCGTGTAAAACGCGATTGGCTTTGGGCTTGGTTTAATGCGTCTCGTCTTCTCCTTCCCTCATGATTGTCAAAAATTTTCGATACATGCAAACGCATATCTGGATACACGGTTGCTGTAAATATTCGGAGCTTCCCAAATATCAGAAGATTTTCTTGTCCTATGCAATTGTATACCAGTCGTCAGCGATGTAGAAAAACCTATAGATAGAGTACCAATTCTTTACTGCAAATATCTTCACTCTATGGTACGCTATTGATCAGTTCGTAGTAGTAAAACAATTTCATAATAGACTTTTCAATCGTAAGTTTTTTTCTGAATCGGAAATTGTCGTATGCCATCGAGGTCTCTTGCGCTGCCTTGTGTGGCAACTCTACAGCTTTCTGATAAATCAAGAAGTAACGATGCAGTATGGTTTGTGCAACCAGATTGTACAACCACAGGAAGTATACGAATGAGTCGATTTGTCCCCCTAACATGTGTTTTAATGTCCGCAATAGTCGCCTTGGTTTTCGCAAGGCAAGTCATCGCTGCAGATGGATTATTTTTTAGTTCGGCCGAAGCTGAAGGCGTCGCCGTAATGGTCGATACCATTGCTGTCGATCTCGATGTTTCCGTCTCTTTAGACCAAGCTCAGGCAACTAGTCCTTTGAGTGGCAACGTGATTACGACAACAAGCGATGGCTATGGTGCGTATGCAAGTCTGTTAGACTTAATGCTAATTCCCGCTACAACAATGACCACCACGCCTCCGGGTGGCACTGACATTGACCAAAATCTTAGTGTTAACGCCCCATTGACAGGTCTTGGAATAACTGGCAACATCTCAACCGTTAACGGTTTGTCTACCGCTGACGCAATTAGTACCCAGTCTGTACATAGCAGTACGGCGACAGTTGACGTTGGTGTAACAAGTGTACTTGATTTAGGTGTTGGTGGCGTATTTAACAACGTTGATAGCAGTTATGCTGCTGGTCAAATCACAAACGATGCTGAGGCTGTCTTAGCAGGGGTTGCATTAGAAGCATTGCTCGGTGCATCTGTATTATCGGCCGATGTGATCCAATCAAACGCAAGTTGCGTAAGCGATGGCTCTGGTGGCGCGGCTGATATCATCAATACATCGTCCACCTTTGCAGGATTGACGATTGCAGGTATTCCTACAACAACCGTTGCCTTTCCTCCAAATACCTCCATCTCTGTTCCCGGAGTTGCCACGATCACATTTAATAAGGTCGTCACAGAAGCATTCGGCAGTGTCATCTCTGGCACAGTCTCCGCTGTTGCCGTTGAAGTTAATCTGGTGGTAGGTTCGGCAACGGTCGAACTGGCGCGCAGCAATGTGATCTGCGATGTTCCCGGCGTATTGGCCGTTTCGATGAATGGAAGCGATGTGACAAATTCAGCGCAAACGCCATTGCTGATGATTAGCTTTGCCGCAGTGGTTGGATTAACGCTCGTCGCAATCAAGCGCAAGCGCGTCCACAACTCATGGACGCAACTTTAGACGTTATAGAAATAGTAGCTCGTTAGGATTTCGTGGGTTTAACAAACTTGCGTGTTGTGTATGCACCTTTGGAGACGCAGTGCGGCTTACAATGCCCTTGAATTCACGACGTCTCAAAACAGCCCAACTATTCGGGCCTAATCCAAAACCCATGAGAAGAGCCTCCTACTACAATAATAGGAGGCTCTTCTTTTTCTCAACGCGCATTGTTGAAGTTCTTGCGCAGGATGGCTTGTAATTCGCCTGATTGTTCCAGTTTTTCAAGCGATCGATTTAATTGATTGAGCAGCTGCCTATCTGCCACGCGCACAACGATTGCGAACGGTTCAACCGTGACGGCAGGATCGACGATTTGCAGTTGAGGAGAAAGGGTGAGTTGTGCGGTGACGTTGTCGATGATGGCAGCATCGGCCGAATTGCAACTATCACTGTCACATGCTCCTAACACGGCCTCAATCACCTCGTCTGGCGTCGAGAAGGTAACGATTTGCAAATCTGGGAGATGCGTCTGCTGTTCAATCGCGGCGACGTGTCCCATAGCACCCAGCTCAACTGCTACGGTGCGACCCGCTAAATCGGATAGCTGTTGGATGGGGCTGTTTGTGGCGGTCAGGAGAACCTGTCCTGCGTTGAAGTAGGCATTGGAGAAGGCAAAATCGGCCGAACGTGTCTCATCAACAATCAACGCAGAGATTAAAACATCAACCCGCTCTGTCAGCAACGCGTCGTAAAGACCATCATATCCGATGTAATCAAATTGCACGTTCAGTGCGAGGTCGGCGGCAATGGCGTTGGCGAGATCGACGTCAATGCCAACCAGCTCACCACTGTCTGCATTTTCAAATGGCGGATAGGTCGGATCAAGACCCACACGCAGTGTCCCCGCATTCACAATCTGTTGCCATGTCGCATCAGCACGACAGGCAATCAACAAGACAGTCGCAAGCAATATCAAAAACAAACGCATAGCCGTTGCCTAAATTTAACAGGCGATATTTATGGAAGTAAGGTCGTCTGTAATTTGTGCAGTTTAGGGTTAGGAAACTGTCCCTAAATAGTAACACGTGAGTAGTTGAATGTTTCAAAATCTAACAAGGCAACAGGTGCATGTTGCACCACCATCCAATCCATCTTTTCTAAATGAGGCGACGTCCTATCTGCGACAATATTCTGAGGAATGCGAAATCCCTTATTATCAGTTTTTGCGCCGCGAGGGAAAAGTGCGCCGCGAAATCGAAGCGTCAGGCTTTTACACACAAACGACCGAAGAGTTGCGCTATGGAGCAAAATTAGCATGGCGCAACAACAATCGTTGTATCGGCCGATTGTACTGGAAAACGCTCAAGGTAAATGATTATCGCCATTTGAGTTCGGCCGAAGAAATCTATCATGCGCTGCTCGACCATCTCGCAATGGCAACAAACGATGGAAACTTGCGCTCTGTGATCACCATTTTTGCGCCAGAACGTCCCGGTTTTCCATCTGCACGCATCTGGAATTCACAGTTGATTCGCTACGCTGGCTATCGTCAAGCGGATGGCTCTATCTTAGGCGACCCAATCAACGTTAACTTTACCGAGATCGCGCTCGAAATGGGATGGCGACCTTCGCAACGCACAAACTTTGACGTGCTTCCCCTAATCATTCAAGCTGCAGGCGATGCGCCGAGATTGTTTGAAATCCCCCCTGAGTTCGTTCTAGAAGTGCCGATGTCACATCCATCAATTGACATGAGACCGCTCGATCTCAAATGGCACGCGGTTCCCGTCATTTCTAACATGCGGCTGGAGATTGGTGGGATTTCTTATCCTGCGGCTCCGTTTAATGGTTGGTATATGGGGACAGAAATTGGCGCACGCAATTTTGGGGACAATGATCGCTATAACCAGTTGCCAGCTCTGGCAAAGTTAATGGGTCTAGATACAAGCTCCAACATTTCGCTTTGGAAGGATCGCGCACTTGTTGAACTAAATGTTGCGGTACTGCACTCATTTGCAAAACATGGTGTGAAAATCATCGATCATCACACGGCCTCTGAATACTTTCTACATCATCGCCAACAAGAGGCAGACAAAGGGCGCACAACCACTGCCGATTGGGATTGGATTGTGCCGCCAATCTCAGGCTCGGCCTGTCCCGTTTTCCACCATACCTATCCAGATACGGTGCATAAACCAAACTTTTTCAATATGCCAGATGCGTATTGAGCTATCCCGCGCCTTTACTTTGCCCAATGACCGTCTGCCAGATGGTGCGAACGAGGATGGTTAGGTCAAGGCCGAGCGACCAATTTTCGATGTACCAAAGGTCATACTTGGTGCGTTCGACGATGGAAGTGTCGCCGCGTAAGCCGTTGACCTGCGCCCAGCCTGTCATGCCAGCCGGAAATTGGTGACGGCGCATGTAGTTGGGGATCGTTTTGCGAAACTGGTTGACGTAGTGAACTTGTTCTGGGCGCGGGCCCACAAGACTCATTTCGCCAAGTAGTACGTTGATCAACTGCGGGATTTCATCAAGGTTGACCTTGCGTAGCCATGCGCCGATGCGCGTGCGGCGCGGGTCATCTTCGACTGTCCAACCGGGACCGTTCGTTTCAGCATCAGCACGCATTGAACGGAATTTAATCATCTTAATCGGCCGACGGTCGAGTCCCATGCGCTCCTGAATAAAAAAGGCAGACCCCCGCGACTCCATCTTGACCGCAATCGCTGTCATCAACAAGAGGGGAGACAGCACAATCAATCCCGCCAGCGAGCCAACGATATCGAGCGCACGCTTAAAGACGAGCATGTACCCCTGCATCGCAAAGTCGCGCACAGTGAGCAGCGGCAGACCGCCTAAATCGTCAATCGTCGCCTGCTCGGTGATAAATTGGAATACATCAGGGAAAATTTTGATGGAGACGCGACCACGTTGGCAGTGATTGACCACTTTGACAGCAGCGCGATGCCCCTGCTCAGGCATAGCGATGATGACTTCATCGACGGCGTATTGATCGATCAGGCGTGGTAAATCCTCTGTGCCGCCAAGAATCGGCGTGCCGATTAGTTTGCTGATCGCCTTATGCGGATCGACGATGCCGACGACTTCATACCCCAATTGGGGTGACCAGAGAATGCGTTGCAGCGTGAGCTTTGCGACATCACCTGTGCCGACGATAAGGAGACGGTCACGGCCAATGCCCCATCGACGCAAAAGGTTGCGCGTGAACTGGTGCAGCGTTCGGCCGATAATCAGCAACACAATTGTAATTAGCCAAACCCAAACCATCATCATGCGTGGGAAGTCGATGATAAACACCTCTCCCTTGAAGAGAAATGTGACGACGGCTATGGTCAGCAATGTCCCAATGGTGACATTGGTTATGACACTGTACATTTGTCCGATACGCGAGGGCGCACGTGCAATGTAATACTGTTTGTTGATGGTGAAGATGAGAAGGAGGCAGAGGATGTGTGTCGTCAACATTTGATAGTAGCGACTAAACGGAATGTCTACCTCTAGTTTGTTGGGGATTGGCACGAGGCGGCGAAGGAGATAAGCCAATCCAAATGCGGCTAAGATTCCCGCCACATCGAGTAGAAAAAGCGTGATCGTGCCAAGCGTCCGCACGCGCACATTTCGCACGCCGGGCAAAGAGCGTTGGTCACGCTTAGTGGGGTTTACAATTGGAGCTTCCTGCACGTCGTTCGTTTATGTTTTGGCTAAGATGGCTGGGCCTGCCTGCACATACGGCCAAATGGGTGAGCCCCCTTTGATGCCGATGCCGAGCATGATCAACCAGTGTAGCCAACTAGGAGTTGCATCTCGATAATGTTTGTAATAAAAGATCAGCATGGCGCGGTAGAACTCAACTTGCGCCTTATGACTTTGTTTGCTGGATGCGCGTTTGACGTGGAGGGTGAGAAGGTGCGGGTTGTAGACCACTTTCCAGCCAGCATCCTTGATCCGTTTGGCCCAATCTAAATCTTCGCCGTACATCCAAAACTGTTCGTCGAGCAATCCAACTTTTTGGATTGCGGTTGTGCGAACAAGCATGAATGCACCGACAACGGAATCAACTTCGGCAATTTCATCTGGATCAAGGTAGGTTAGATTATATCGGCCGAAAATCTCCGATTGCGGAAACAGACTCGATAATCCTAACATGCGATAAAAAGAGATTTCTGGGGTCGGGAAAGAGCGACGACACGCCAAGTCAAGTTCCCCATTGGGCAAAATCAGCTTGGGCCCTAGCACACCAACATCCGCGTTGGCATCCATGTATGCGACAGCGGCGGCGAGTGTATTGGGCATTACTTCGGTGTCAGGGTTAAGCAATAAGCAATAGCGTGGCGGCGTGGCGGCGTTGACACCCAGCCGATGGAAGCCTTGATTGTTTGCCTTTGAATAGCCAGGATTGTCTGAATTTTCGATCAGGTCAACCTCAGGAAATTCGCGCTTGACCATGGCGACACTACCGTCAGACGAGTTGTTATCCACAACACAAACGCGCAGCGTAAAATCGCCGATGCTAGCCATAACTGTCTGGAGACAGCGACGCAACAAAGCTTCGACATTGTAGTTCACAATGACGACGGCGAGATCGACGGCGAGGGGTTGAATCTTCATCAATAGTTCACTAAGCGTGTGGCAATAAGATCGTTACGGGATGGTCAAAATATGCAATCTGATTTTGACGCTCAAATTATTGAAAAAGGCCGCAACTTATGAACACAACTATAGCAGACCAACAAAAAAAACTCATCTTTTTTCATCGCGGAGAAGGGGAAGAATAGGCAATGGAAATGGTAAGGGAATGGCTGGAGACAGGAATGGGCGATGTAGGCTAAGAGCCTTACATCGGATCGCGCACAATTCCCATCTCATCGACCTGCTCAATGATTTCACGCCCATCGCTCGTGCGTGTCAACGTCCATGTATACATGTTAAATGTAAACGGTTCGACTTCTCCATCGTCAAAGGCCAGCTCACCAACGAGGTTACTTTCATCTTTGCCGCGCAAACGGAGGGAAGCGTTGTGCCAACGACACCAAAGGACAAGCGGTTTTCGACTTTTTTGCATCGGCCGATTATAACAGGGCAAACATATTTTTGAGATAAATCTGGTACGGTTGAACGCAATGCAAGCACGAACACAACAACGGATTACGACACCAAGCATCGTGAAGTATGGAAATGGGCACGCATTAGCGAATGCAACCAGCGTGCGCTTCCTTACCCTTAACATTGCACACGGGCGCAGCAACGGATTTCATCAACTGCTGCAAAAAAATACGCGGCTTTCCGATAACTTGGATGAGATTGCGGGACTACTATCGGCCGAAAAAATCGACGTTGTTGCGGTTCAAGAGGCTGACTTTGAGGCAGTTTGGAGTGGTGAGCTAGATCAAGTTGACCGCATCGCGCAGGGAGCGGAACTCAACTACAGTGTGCATGGGCGACACGTCGCGCAGTGGCGGCTAATCTATGGGACGGCGATCCTTTCACGGTTTACATTGTCCGACCCACTGTCCGTCGTCTTCAATGCCAGCTCAGTCGGCCGCAAAGGGTTCGTCGTCAGTACTTTGGCATGGCCGACCCAACCCGATCTAAAGGTTGATGTTGTTTCGCTGCATTTAGATGCGCTCAGTCGGCAGGTGCGTCTGCGACAAATAATCGAGTTGGTCGGCATTTTGCAGCGCAGAAAGCGACCGCTCATTTTGATGGGTGATTTTAATCTCTCGCTACGACGGGATCGCGTCGCCGAGCGTTTGCTGTGTAAAGGGCTGGGGCTACGCGGCGAGCGCTTGACCGAGCGCGTCATGCCCACCTATCCACGAATGCAGCGACGGTTAGACTATGTGCTGATTTCGGCCGAATTCACCTTCCAATCGTATCGCACCCTCAATGTTAGCCTCTCAGACCATCTTCCCATCATCGCCGATATTGCATTGAAGTCTAACCCGCTATAAATTATACAGATGGAATTCTTTGGACTCCCCCTCTGGCAAGTTATTTTGCGCGCCTTGCTTATCTTGGCAATTTTGCAACTCATTACATTTGCGTTGATCACATTTTCGTACAAACGCCGTCGCAAACGCAATCGAAAAGAAGGCTATAACACCATCCCGCTTGAGGAATGTCATCTTGAGGAAGCTGATTTACAGCTATACATGGAAGGTGTTTCACTATTTGAAGACATGCAGCGTGCTATTGAGGAAGCACAAGAGCTGATCTACTTTGAAACGTTTATCTGGAAAGATGATGTTGCAGGACTGGCATTTCAGGAGCAATTTATTCGTAAGGCGCGGGAAGGGGTCAAAGTCTATCTCGTCTATGATTTGCTTGGCAACGGTGTGTTAGGTGGTTCCCGCCTCAAATTTCCCAAAGATGTGGAAAACCTGCATGTTGTGCGCTATTTCTCTTTCAAACGCTTGCGTCACGTTTTATCTCCCAGTCACTACAATGTCACACACCGCAAATCACTCGTCATCGACAATGAGATTGCGTTTATCGGCGGTTTTAACATTGGTGAAGATTATCGTACCAAATGGCGTGATACACATTTACGTGCAAAAGGCGAGATCGCGCTGCGCCTGTCCTATGCATTTATCGACTTTTGGAACCATTATGGTGGGCGCAAATACGACAAGCTAGAGTACCCCAAACAAGTCTGGTCCAACGTTTTGGATGTCTATCGTAATGACCCAATGCGCCGCAACTATCCGATCCGCAGCATTTATCTGCGCGCAATCGAGCGGGCGCAAGATCATGTCTACATTACGAATGCCTATTTTGTGCCAGACCCCGCCTTTCGCCAAGCATTAATCGATGCGGCACAGCGGGGGGTGGATGTGCAGGTTATTTTGCCATGGGAATCGAATCATCTCGTCGTCGATTGGGTGGCACGACACTATTTTTCAGACTACTTAAACGCGGGAATCAAACTGTTTGGGTATGAAGCGGCGATGATTCACACCAAGACGGTCACGATTGATGGCACATGGTCACTAATCGGGACGGCCAACTTAGACCGTCTGAGTCTGGCATTTAACCATGAAATTAACATTGAGATTTTCAACGAGCAGGTAGCGCAACAAATGGAGGAGATATTTATCTGTGATCGCTTGCAGACGCGGACAATTGAGTTGGAACTGTGGGAAAATCGGCCGATGAGACAGCGTCTCGGCGAACTGATCCTATCCCCGCTCTGGCCGCTGGTCTAGTTCTGTACCCCGATGACTACACGAATCTGCACTTGAGATTTTAGCAAATCTGTGCTATACTTAAGCTAACTTCTGTGAAATATGCGGCGACCAAGCTGCCCCAGATTATTTCCCATCTTGTGGCAGTCCCTCACAATCTTCGCCGTGCGATGTGTTACTTGTTCTCCTCACACAACAAATGGCACACTAGGAAACCAATTTTGAGTATACAACAACAGCAATGGGCAGCCGGTAAGTGGATCGTTCACCGTCAATTTGGCGTTGGCGAAATTATTTGTCGTGAAGAAAAGCAGATAAGTGGTGAATCGGCCGAATATTTTCGTGTCAAAACCCATGACAGTCTTATGTGGCTTCCCGTCGATGATGTTAGCGAAGATTGGCGATCTATTCTCAGTGAAGATGATTTTGCTGAAGTGATCGCCGTGTTACAAAAGCCGCCTAAAGAGATGGCCGATCATTATCAATCGCGAAATGGTCGCATCAATAAGGCGCGTAGCGAAAACCACCCTTTGACCAGCGCACGTTTAATTCGTGACTTGCGCGGTCGCTGGCAGCGTGAAGGCAAGCTTCGCAATATTGAAAAAGAGGCGTTGCGTCAACTCACACGCAGTCTCGTCCAAGAGTGGGCATTGTCCTATGGGCTGAAAATCTCAACGGCACGCAAACGCCTGATGACACTCCTGCGCAATGGCAAGGCGGCCAAAGACGGTGAAGAGCCAATTTCAATCAAAAACGCATTTAAAACGGTTCAAGAGCTCCCCACGCCAGAGACCGTTCGCGCCTTTGGTAATGGCTGGACACGCACACCCGCTTAGACCATTTGGAACGCAACTCGCTTGCATCGCCGCTTTTGCGGCGAGCAAGCTGGACGTTCTCTAACTAGAGAGCCTGTCCAGACCCATCATTTTTCTTCACACTCTTGATGCAACTACCCCCGCTAACCCTACAACAAAATAACATTGTCACCCATTGAAGTGGACAAACGTTGCCTTTTTTGCTGGATAATCATCGGAAGGTGTTTTCGGCCGATCGCTCTATAAATCTTCAGAATTTGACTGGCGCACGTCTCAGAAAATCTATTTCCCGAAACACTATTTCTGTTTCTGAATCTCTATAGGATAGCATCACCCGATACGCAATATCTCTTGCAACGCCTAGTAAAACCAGCACTGTGTTATAATCGCCCATCCAAAATTTAAAGGATTAGCCATGATCTATGAATCAAAACACCCGCTTGTGCGTCACAAACTCTCACTTTTGCGTGATATTAGTACAGATACAAAACAGTTCCGTGAGCTAGTTGGGGAAATCACTATGTTTCTCTGCTATGAAGCGTGTGCTGATTTAGAAATGGAGCCGATTCCAGTCACCACACCGATGGAAGAAACGACGGGTGAGGCACTCACGAGTAAAATTGGGCTCGTCCCGATTTTGCGGGCAGGCATCGGCATGGTCGAACCAATCTGGCTGTTGATTCCGAATGCACAAGTCTGGCACATTGGCATGTACCGCAACGAGGATACGCTCGAACCCGTCTATTATTATGACAAATTTTCGGGCGAGCCAACGATTGACATTGCGCTGCTACTCGATCCAATGTTGGCGACAGGCGGTTCTGCGATTGCAGGAGCGGCACGGCTAAAAGAGTGGGGCGTAAAAAAGATCAAATATGTCGGTTTGATCGCCGCACCAGAAGGAATTGCCGCATTCCATGACGCGCATCCTGACATCCCAATTCACGTCGCCGCGATTGACTCCCATTTGAACAATATCGGCTACATTGTGCCGGGTCTTGGGGATGCAGGGGATCGCCAATTTGGAACAGCATAGAGATAAAAGTGGGCTAAAGAAATTGCAGAGATTACATTGTTCTAAACGATCTCTGTGAAAAAGATTGTCTCGGCACACCTGTGCGTAATACTACCTAGTACTTAAAAAATAATTAAAGAATGCGACGCCATTGTGAAACGCTAGACAGAGAATCTGTCGGCGATACGTCTGCATTCGACTTACGACGAAAAACGATGTTTCAAAAACTGTTTACTGCAACCTGTTTACTGCTCACTCTCATTCTTTTCGGCTGTAGCGATGCGCTGACGGCGACAGAGCCAACGGCGCAGCCGACACAAGCCGTTGCGCAGGCGGATGAATCGACAGCAACCTTTGAGCCAACGGCGACCTATGTGTTGGAACCGACTGATGCGCCGACCGCCACGCCAACCGCTGCACCTCCGACAGAAACGCCAGCCCCCGACGCGACGGATACGCCGATCCCGTCGCCCACCAACACGCCAACACCAACTGCTACGCCCGCGCCACTCGAATTCCGTGATCGTGAATCGCTGGATGAGGAAAATCGCAGTCCATTTACAGGTGAGGTTTTCGAGAGTGAAGAGATTGCCAATCGTCGGCCGATTATCTGCAAAGTCTCAAACTCTCCCGCAGAATATACGCGGCCGCAATATGGGCTAAATTCGGCCGATATGGTCTTTGAACATCTCGCTGAAGGGGTCACACGTTTTAGCGTTCTTATGCACAGCCAAACACCCGAACGGCTTGGCCCTATTCGCTCGGCACGGCTAATCGACACCTATCTGGCGGAAATGTACGATGCGGCGTTCTGTTTCTCTGGGGCAAGCATTGGGGTCAGTGGTCGTCTCGAAGGCTCTAACTTCCGCAGCCGCCTTTTACGCTCCTACTATGAGGGATATTTCCGCGACGAGACGCTTGATGTGCCGTTTGAGCACACCATGTTTACAGAGCCACAGCTGTTTTGGGAGATTGAGTTGGAAAAACGCGAGTTAAATCGTGCGCCCCGTTCAGTAAACCAAGCTGCCTTTTCGAGTGAGCCACCAGAAGGTGGTGAAGAAGCAGAGTATGTTTCAATTCAGTATCGCAACTGGTCGTTTGTCGAGTGGGAATGGGATGATGAGATAGGCAAATGGATTCGCACCGTTGATGATGAAGTCCTGACCGATAAGAATACGGACGAGCCAATTTCGGCCGATAATGTCCTGATCCTATTCGTCCCCCACTTTGTGGATCGCTCCATTTGTGACTGGCAACTAGAGCAAATCCCAGAGCCAAACGCCCATTGTTTAGCCGGTGGTCTCTATCCAGATTTTGATGGCTGGGGGGATGCCCATTTGATGCGTGATGGTCGCCACTACGTCGGACGTTGGGAGAGTGACGGCGAAAATACCATGCTCACTTACTATGATGAGGATGGAAACGCACTCCCGCTGCAAATTGGCAACACATGGGTGCAAGTTTTGCCCTACAGCTATCAGCAGGAAAATCGTATGAGCTTTGAACGCTAATTGCAATCCTGCTGCGGATCAGCTAGAATTCCGCGTTGGCATTTGTTCGTTACGGGATGAACTCGTAGCGCATCGTCCAAAACAAATCGGAGCAAAATTATCATGGGTTACAGACGAAATAACGACAGAGACAGTAGAGATAGAGATCGCCGCCGCGTTGTCATGAAAGGACAAGGGCGTACACTGAAAAGTGTTGAACTTGATTACAAGAAACCAGATGCGCTACGGCAATATCTGGACGACTTCGGCCGAATCCGCCCCCGTCGTCAAACACGCCTCAACGCAACGGCACAACGTCGCCTCGCTCGTGAGGTTAAGCGTGCGCGCCACCTCGCGCTGCTTCCCTTCGTAGACGGCTAGGCGCAAAATTGGGCATTACTGCCCATGACGCAAAATCAAAAAACACGGCGAAATTCGCCGTGTTTTTGTTTTCACCCTCACCAACCGCTTTAGGCCGCAGCAACATTGCGCCACGCTGGGAGCATCAGCCATGGGTCAACCTGCTGTTGCCCGTTGCTCTGCGGGACTGCTTGTGCGGCGCGACCGCTTAACGTCTCCGCCAACGCGGCGATCAACAAAGTATCCTTATCAACCGTCGGCGCGGGAACCTCTTCCATCTCATCAATGTAGCTTGTTGGCGTCTTGCCTGCGATAAAACGCTCCTGCTTCAGTATGCCTAGCAGATAGTGGATATTTGTTTTCACACCCAACACAACATACTGTTCGAGAGCTTGCTGCATACGCGCAATCGATTGGTCTCGATTTGCGCCAAAGGTGATGACCTTTGCCAGCATTGGGTCGTAGTAAGGAGAAACGGTTGCGCCCGCTGCGATACCGTCGTCGATGCGGGTGTTGGGTAAATTCGGCCGAATATAGCCCGACACCTCCCCAATTGACGGCAGAAACCCCATTGCAGGGTCTTCCGCATAGACGCGACACTCTAGCGCATGTCCCATCTGCGTCAAGTCATCCTGCGAAAACGCCAGCTTTTCACCTGCCGCCACACGAATTTGCCATGCGGCCAAATCAATCCCTGTCACTAATTCAGTTATTGGATGTTCCACCTGTAGGCGTGTGTTCATCTCTAAAAAGAAGAAGTCGCGTTCTGGCGTGACGATAAACTCGACCGTTCCCGCACTGTAATAGTTGACTGCATTTGCCAACGCGACGGCCGCCGTCGTCATCCGCGAACGCAAATCATCTGTCATCAGTGGCGACGGTGTTTCCTCAACAATTTTTTGGTGGCGACGCTGGATTGAGCACTCACGTTCAAACAGATGGACCACATTGCCATGGTGGTCGCCCAATACTTGAATTTCGACGTGGTGAATTTGTGTAAAGTAGCGTTCCAAAATGACGCGGTCATCCCCAAATGAGTTACGCGCTTCGCTGCGCGCCGATTGTAGTGCATCAGCAAACTCTTCTCGTTGCCAGACAACGCGCATCCCCTTGCCGCCGCCGCCAGCACTTGCCTTGATCAATGTGGGATAACCAATTTTGTCCGCTTCTGCTTGCAACGCATCATCACTGACACCGTCGCCGTCAATGCCGGGAACGAGTGGGACGTTGGCGTTTGCCGCGATTTCACGCGCGCGCGCCTTGCTGCCCATCAGCGTGATTGCCTCTGTCGAGGGGCCAATGAACGTGACACTACGAGCCGCACACGCCTCAGCAAAGCCCGCGTTTTCACTCAAAAAGCCATAGCCGGGATGAATTGCGTCAACGCCAGCACGTGCCACGATCTCAAAGATCGCATCTTGATTGAGATAGGATTCGGTCGCTGTGACGCCGGGCAAGGGGTAGGCTTCATCGGCCGATAAGACCCACGCTGCACCAGCGTCTGCCTCTGAATAGATTGCCACCGATGGCACGCCGAGTTCTCGACACGCTCGAAAGATTCGTGCTGCAATTTCGCCGCGATTAACGACCATAATTTTGGAAAATGGGATATTTGTCATATAAGATTGCTAGTGTCTATCATGCCTACTAACGTAGATCGGCATCCATCCTGTCAGAACGGATTCTCGCCTGTGCGAGAAAGACAGATCATATTAAGTTAATTTTTAAGAGCCAAGACAACAAAGTGCCTGTCTTATTTCGCCTAGATGATACGCAGTATGGGCGATGACCCCAATCGCGCCACCAATTTCATCCTCGCCCCAGTTGGGTGTCGTCTTTAATAGATCCAGTATTTGGTTGTAGCTTGCGCGGAGTTCAGCTTGAATTGCCGCCCATTCATCTGGCGAAACGGCATTAACCGTGCGCCAAATTTCGCCCCAATCCGCTTTGGGATAGTTGGGATCGCGCACGGAATTATTAACCACATCAAGATAGAAGGCGGTATGCTTGACCTGCGCAGCGAGTGTCGCACAGTTGCCACCGACAGGGATTGAGGCTTTTTCGGCCGAAATTCCTGCCAACGTCTCAAATAGCGAGGTGTTCTTATCAAGATAGTAGCCCTGAACATTGTCAAACGTTTCATCGAGCAACGCGACAAGAGCCTTAACGAGATGTTCTGAATTAATTGCTGTCATCGTTATTCAACGCTGATTAGATCAAAAAAGCGCGGAGCATTCGCCCCGCGCCTGATTATACCGTGTAATTTCTTCTGTTGAGTCTATGCCGCATTCATAAATGCTTCAAAGGTCGGCCGATCTAATGTCTCCACTTCGATCAACTTCTCAACCAATTTGATGATACGCTCCCGATTGTCGCTAATCAAACCCTTCACACGTGCATAGTTGCGTTCGAGAATCTCTTTTACCTCTGCATCAATGCGTGCAGCAGCATTTTCGCTGTAGTCACGGCTTGAGATGCTGCGGCCTAAGAAGGGGCTGCCCTGCTCTTCACCGTAAACGGGCAAGCCAAGCTCGTCACTCATGCCCAGTCGCGTCACCATCATGCGTGCCGTTTGCGTTGCCTGTTGTAGGTCAGAAGATGCGCCGCTTGTGACTTGACCGAAGAATACTTCTTCAGAAGCACGTCCAGCCAGCGCAATGGCAATTCTGTCCTCAAACCAAGCCTTCGTTTCAACTGCTCGATCGCTTGGCAACGTCATCACATAACCACCCGCACGCCCACGTGGAATGATCGTGACTTTTTGCACGGGGTCGGCGTTCGGCAGATAGAAATGCGCTACTGCATGACCCGCTTCGTGATAGGCGACCAGCTCTTTCTGCTCCTCGTCCATCACACGTGATTTGCGTTCGGGGCCAATCACGATGCGATCAAATGCTTCCTGAATATCGGTGTTTGTGACCGTCGTGCCACGTCGTCGGGCGGCAAAGATGGCCGACTCATTGACCAAGTTTTCGAGATCGGCTCCCGCAAACCCTGCTGTCAAGCGCGCCCAATCCGCCATATCGACATCTTTGGCAATTGGCTTACCGCGTCCATGCACCTTCAAAATCGCCTCACGCCCCTTGATGTCGGGCAGATCAACGATAACCTTGCGGTCGAAACGGCCCGGACGCAACAATGCGGGATCGAGAACATCGGCACGGTTGGTTGCAGCGATGACGATCACATTTGTGTCTTTGTCGAAGCCGTCCATCTCGGTCAAGATTTGGTTGAGTGTTTGTTCGCGTTCGTCATGACCGCCGCCAAGACCTGCGCCGCGCTGTCGGCCGACGGCATCGATCTCATCGACAAAGACAATCGCTGGCGCATTTTCTTTGGCCTTGTTGAACAGGTCGCGTACACGTGATGCACCGACACCAACAAACATTTCGACAAATTCTGAACCACTGATGTGGTAGAACGGCACGCCAGCTTCACCGGCAATGGCGCGGGCAAGCAATGTCTTACCAGTACCCGGAGGGCCAACCATCAGGACACCTTTCGGGATGCGCGCACCAACTTGAATAAAGCGTTCTGGCTCACGCAAGAATTGCACGATCTCTTGAACTTCCTCTTTGGCCTCTTCAACACCAGCCACATCGTCAAATGTGACGGTGGGGCGGTCGCCATCATTGATATTTTTGGCGCGCGATCGGCCGAAACCAAAGATGCTGTTGCCACCCCCGCCCTGAATTTGGCGGAATCCACGACTAAAAATCCAGATGATAAGCAGGATTGGTCCCAGCGTGAACAACATATTGATCAGGAAATCCCAACGTGACCCATCGGGTGTTATGAGATTTGGGAAATCTTGCCAGACTGAACCGTCTACGCCGTAATATTCCAACTGTTCGTAGATGTTCGATTGGGCGTCTTTCTCCCAGATTACCGCCTCTTCCTGACCTTTCACTTCGATCAGGACGCGGTTTCCATTGACAGTCATCTTTTCAACTCTGTCATTTTTGAGAAGTTCGGCAACTTCGGCGGCATTAAATTCTTCCTGATTGCCAAAAATCTGCCCACTGCTATAAAGCTGAACAACCAACACAATTGCCAAAATGAAGAGAATCCATCCCCAAATTGGAATTTGTGGCCTGCTCGGCTGATTATTTTGATCTTCCATAAGCGTTTATGCTCCTATGACGTAATGATGCTGAATCGTAGAAATTAACCGTTTGATCGCCGTAAATCACACATCAGATGTCCCAACATTCCAACGGTACTATGCTGGCTCTTATAAATGGAAAAGGCGATTCGTTATTCGTTTAGGCAAGCTGGCGATTCGACCTATGCTGGGTTCAGTTGCTTATAAATTTTTGATAACGCACGCACTTGCTGTTCAGCGCGGTAGCTGCTGCGGACGAGCGGGCCACATTCAGCCCATTGGAAACCTAATCCCAGCGCGATGTCGCGCAATTCGGTGAACTGCTCTGGTTCGTAGTAGCGCTCTAATGCGAGATGCTGCTTACTTGGTTGCAGATATTGCCCAACTGTCAAGATATTCACCCCGACGTTCGCCAAGTCGTGGATAACCGAAACAACTTCATCAAACGATTCACCTAAGCCCACCATAATGCCACTTTTGGTCAACACGTCGGGCTGCATCTTCTTCGCATTTTCAAGCGTCGTCATCGCCCAGCTATACTGGTCTTGTGGCTGCACTTTGCGAAAAAGGCGTGGGACGGTTTCAACATTGTGATTCAAAATTTCGGGCTTGGCGTCCATCACAATTTTGAGCGCATCAGGATCACCCTTGAAGTCTGGAATCAGAACTTCAATTGAGCAACCGGGCTGAATCTCGCGGATGCGTTCGATGGAGAGCGCAAAAATTGGGGCGCCACCATCTGGCCGTTCATCGCGGTTGACAGACGTGATCACGACATGGCGCAAGTTCATCGCCTTAACCGCTTGGGCGAGGCGTTCTGGCTCTTCCCAATCGAGCGGCGCAGGACGACCCGTTTTAATGTCGCAAAAGCCACAACTACGTGTGCAGGTATCTCCCATAATTAAGAAGGTCGCCGTGCCACGTCCCCAACATTCACCGATGTTAGGACACATCGCCTCTTCACAGACGGTGTGTAGCTTTTTGGAGCGCATCAACTTTTTGACATTTTCATACGCTTCGCCACCCGGCGCACGCACCTTGATCCATTCTGGACGGCGGCGTGGTCGCTGTGGTTTTGGCGCAATAGCGACATCAATGGTGTCGAGATCAATAAGAGACATAAGTTGGTTCCTTGTAACGGATTGCCCTAATTTTCTAACTAGAGATTGTACAGGGTTGAGCGGCTGTTTCAACACATAATCTATTAGATCGGAGCGCGGTCATCTTGGCCACTAATGAAGAAGCGGAATAGTGACGCAGATGGGCGCGCTGCAAGCTGTTACAATCTAGTCCGTGAAATTAATTATACAAATTCCATGCTTTAATGAGGCGAAAACGTTGCCATCTGTCTTGCAAGAACTTCCAAATGCGATTGCTGGAATTGACGTGATCGAATCACTGGTGATCGATGATGGCAGCAGTGATGAGACGGTGGCCATTGCGCGGGCGTGTGGGGTGACGCATGTGGTGCGCCATCCGCACAATTTAGGGTTGGCGCGGGCGTTCGAAACGGGGTTAGAAAGTTGTCTCGCGTTGGGCGCAGACATTATCGTGCATACTGATGCGGACAATCAATATCCGAGTCGGTATATCGGAGACCTGGTTGCGCCGCTTGTGCGGGGGGATGCGGAGATGGTGGTGGGAAATCGGCCGATATCCGACATCGCCCACTTCTCCCCCTTCAAAAAACTGCTGCAACGACTTGGCAGCAGTGTTGTCCGCACCGTCAGCGGAACGGACGTTCCCGACACTGTCAGCGGCTTCCGCGCTTACTCCCGCGAATTTGCCCTCCGCTATCATGCGCTGACAGACTTCTCCTATACACTGGAAACGCTGATTCAAGCAGGGCAGATGGGGATGCGAATTATCAACATCGACATCGAGGTCAATGATCCAACGCGGGAAAGTCGTTTGGCAAAAAGTAGCTGGCAATTTGTCAAGAGACAGGCTGCGACGATTGTGCGGCTGTATGCATTTTACGAGCCGTTACGGACATTCTTCTATCTTTCATTGCCATTTTTTCTGATCGGTGTCGCGCTGTTGGCACGCTTTGCCTACCGCTATCTGACGCAAGTGGGAGCTGGGTTGATTCAGTCGGTGGCAATCGGGACGGGTTTTCTCGTTATTTCGTTTCTGATTTTTCTGTTTGGTCTACTGGCCGATACGATTGGCAAACATCGCAAACTGACAGAGGAGACGCTGTATCGGCTGAAGCAAATGCAGTTTGAGGCAAAACCCGCCCCCTTAGCCGCGCTCCCTCAGGTCGAGGGAGACAAGAACGAATCAAGCTGATCGCGCAGATCATGCAGGGAGTCAAATACGGCGACCGCACGATCGAAATCGGCGGGCGACATCCACTCATTTGGGATGGCGATGACGCGCATTCCGGCGGTGGCGGCGGCGTGGTGGCCCAGCACCGTATCTTCAACGGCGAGGCAATTTTCGGCCGAAACCCCCAATCGCCGCGCACACTCTAAAAACACATCTGGCGCAGGCTTGCCACATGCCACCTCATCTGACCCAACTACCGCATGGGCGCGATCATACAGTTCAACCATTTCAAGATACCGCTTGGCATATGGATGATCGCTATTCGTGGCGATGCCCCAAATGACGCCGCGCTCATCAAGCAGATCGAGCAGCTCTTGTACACCGGGCAGGAGGGGAAATCCATCGACTGAAAGCACTTCCCATCGTGCGGCTAGATTCTTGCTCACCGTCTCATATGAGTCGGGCAGTTGAAACTGGTCGCGCACATTATGGATCGCTTGCTCAATCTGTACGCCGACAATCAATTCTTGGTCTTTGTGTTGGAACTCGTGCCCGTACTCCGCGAGGGCTTCCTGCCATGCGCGGAATGCAACCGCTTCGGAGTTGATTAATGTGCCATCGAGATCGAAGATGATGGCATGGATTTCTGGTTGATTCATTTATTGGTGTGTTGAGGAATCCGTGTCGCGGGATGCGGGCATGGCTTCCTCATTGGTGAAAATTCTAAATACGGTGCGCACGCTGCCAAACTGCAGTTCGTTACCGTTTGTGATGATTTTTGGTCTGAGATGGACTGGTTCAAAGTTGACGCGAGTTCCGTATGCGCTCGCCTCATCGTAGAGGACAAAATTTTCATCCTCATAGGCGATGCGGGCATGGCGACGGGAAACGCTGTCATCGCTCAGAATTATTTCGGCGCGGAATGGATCTGAGCCAATAAAGACGGATGGGCTATTGATTGGAAAAAGCTGTTTGTCTTTACCTTCGCGCTCCCATTCAAGAAAGACGTTTTTTGGCAGTTGAATGGCTGACTGTGGCACGATGACAACGGCGGGTTCTTGTTTGTTGCGCCCACGTCGGTGCCATAGTCGCCAGAGCAAAATTGCCAACAATAGTGCGGCAATGCCCCCTAAAACCATTGTCACGATCCCGCTATCGAGGGCTTGCTGAACCTGATCGATGGCGGGTTGCAGGGGGGGTGGCATGAGCGTGGGGGCGGGAGGCAGCGGTGTTGGTTCGGGGGTTGGTTCTTCGGCCGTGCGCAGGATCAGCTGTTGGATAAACGGTTGCGAACGAACGGTGTGACCAAGTTCATCCGTGATTTCGATTTCGAGATTGTATGCGCCTGTTTCGGCCGAACTGATCCCCCAATCAAATGTCAACAAACCGCTGTCATCGTAGACAGGCGGTGTGCCAAAACGCTGTTCCAATCCGTTGACGAAAAAGCGCACGTTATCCAAGCCACGTGGATGATCGTCGGGAAAGGCAACTTGAGCGCGAATTTGCTGGCGTGTTGGCACAAACTCAGTTGGATTGTCGGGGTCTGGTGCGCGTGTAATCGGCGTTTCTTCCATCAAGAAGAGGATTTCGGGTGGTGTGATTTCGACTTCATACGCGGTTGTGATCGACTCTTCACCAACGACGAGCTGTATTTGCTGGGTTCCACCTTCGCGCACTTCAGACCGATAGCGCAAGCGACGCACCTGACCATTGCTGTCGATGATTTCGCTGATCGGTGCAAAATCTTCTGGCTGCGGCATGTGAACCCACGTGCCACCTGTCGGAATATACAGCTCTGCAACGTTGGAGACCTCTGCCTCACTCGCAAACTTGCCCAAGATGGCGGCAAAAAAGACGGCGTCACTCTGCTGGGCGATTTCACGCACGGCAAAAAAGTTGACCTGATCGGCCAGAAATTCTGCATCACTAAACAGCACAATCGCCTGATATTTTGAGGTCGGTTCGCGGGAAGCGGCTTGCTGAAACGCAACGGAGAGCATCGTTTCAATCGGGGCTTCAGGGGGCAGTGGATTGGGATTATAGGCCGCCAACGCCTCTTTCACCGCCACAGCATTCGCAGCATCTTCAATCACAAACAGTGCGGCATCATCCTGTGCCGCAATCACGGTGACGCGATCTAACCCTAACCCCGTGTACTGCTCGGTAAATGTGCCGATAACCTCTTTGACCTTATCGAGCCGTGAGATGTCGCCAATCAGGTCGATGCCCGCGATGGTGCGATTCACGTCAATCACAAATGTCACATCGACACCAGTTGGAATAGCTTGCACCTGACTAATCGAAACGGGCTCATCATTTTCAAAAACTTGTAGATCAGGGAGAACGCTTAGGCCATTGCCAAACCCATCACGTGCGTTGAAGGTGATGTCCACATCGGGAAAATCGGCCGAATCGACCCCAAGCACCGTTAATTCCAACTGTTCTTGCGCGGCTGATGGCAGAACAATCAGTAGAAAAATGGTGATGAGTAGCAGAATACGCCGCATGGGATATGGATTGTAACGCAGATGTTGTCAGGAACAGGCACAAATTAACGACTTTTCAGCGATTGACTCGCCAACCACAATTCCGTACCATCCTGATATGTTTGATCAACAGTTGCAAATTGACACCCCTGAAAATGTCGTTTTTGGTTATGAGGTTGCGGGAATTGGGTCGCGCTTTATGGCGACGATGGTCGATTCGCTGATCCTGGTGCTCTTGTTTGTATTGGGTACTGTCGCAGGTGGATTTTTGACGAATGCGGCCGATGCGCTGATCGACGGGAGTGCTGGCTGGATTGCGGCTATCTTTACGTTGATCACCTTTCTGATCTTTTTTGGTTATTACGTCATTTTTGAAACGGTGTGGAATGGACAAACGCCGGGTCGCCGCATGTATGGACTGCGCGTTGTCGATCTGGAAGGTGTACCAATTGGGCTGACGGCCGCAACGATCCGCAATTTGGTGCGCCTGATCGACTTTCTACCCGTATTTTATGGGTTAGGCGTGGTCGTTATGTTTATCAATTCGCAAAGTCGGCGACTGGGGGATTTGGCGGCGGGAACGATCATTGTGCATGATCGTGAAGTGACGCTCGACACGTTGACGCAGCAGGTGGCTGTGCCGATAGAGTTGACAAGTGAATTGCCGGTGGGACGATTATCGGCCGAAACTATTTTACTTGCCCGTGACTTCATGGACCGGCGCAACGGATTGACGACAGAAAGGGGACTGATTCGGCCGATTTTGCAACGCCTTTATGATGAGATGGGGCTGCCTTTAGAAGACCAATTGCCCTACGACGAAGCGATTGCACGCCTGCGCGAAATAGCCAACCAGCGATGAGGCAACAACCGAAGATCACCTATTATTCCCCACTCCCACCCGAAGAGACGGGAATTGCGGACTATTCGGCCGATCTCCTCCCCTATCTTGAACAACATTTTGACATTCAATTGGGCAATAAGAAGTCTATGGGGGACAGTGCGCGGCTGGCCGTTTACCAGATGGGAAATAGTCCATTTCATAATTGGATCTACGATGCGTTGAAGGAGCGGCCGGGAATTGTCGTGCTGCATGATTGGGTGCTGGCGCAATTTATGGGGCAACGGCCTGATTTTGGGCGGGAAGTGACTTATGCACTGGGGGCTGAACAGGGGCGTGCCGTTCTATTTGGCGAAACTCCCTTACGCGATCCAGTTAATCGGCGCGTGCTCGATCTTGCGCTCGGCCTGATCGTCCATAGCGAATATGTCGCAACTCTGGCGCGCCGCGAGCATCCCAACTTGCCTGTCGTTGTGGCACCCATGCCCATGGCTGTGGCGGGCGCGGCGCGTCAATTAAAAGAGCACGTGACGTTTGGACTTGTTGGGCAGGTAGCGCGCAACAAACAGATCGAACGGTGTTTGCGGATTTTCGGCCGATATCATGCGGCTCATCCAAATGCCCAGCTTTCAATTATTGGTGGAACGATTGATTTCGACCTGCAACCTATCATTGAAAACCTGCCACCGACGCTCCGCAAGGCAATTACATGGCATGGTTATCTACCCTATCCGCACGACTTCCGCGCAGCCCTCGATCAAATCGACATCGTTTTCAATCTACGTCATCCAACTGTGGGGGAAACGTCGGCGGCAGCACTCCGCGCCCTCGCACAGGGGAAACCGATCATCGTGAACGACGTTGGCTGGTACCGAGAGCTGCCCGATGCGGTTGCCCTAAAGGTGACGGCACAAGACGATGCACAATTGCTGGCTGCAATGGTCGCTTGCGTCGCCAACTATACAGACATGTCATCGGCCGCAATCGCATATATCCATGATGGCCATAAACCTGAAAAAGCGGTGGCAAAATACCTGACGCTTATTGATCTTGTTCGTAGCAAAACGAACTTCTAACCACCGGCCAGTTTGGTCTTGTAACCGAGTTTTTCCAGCTCCGCCGCGACACGATCTCGAATATCCCCTTGAATTTCGATTTTGCCATCTTTGACTGCGCCGCCGACCCCACATTTCTTTTTAATCTTCTTTGCCAACGCCTTCATGTCCTTTTCGGACAACACCAAATCGTTGATCACGACAACTGTTTTGCCGCCACGCCCCTTGCGGTCGTGGGTTAATTTGGCGATCTGCTCTTCGGGCGGCAGGCTGCGAACTTTCAGAGGGCGTTGCGCCGCACGTGCTTGTTCACGGATGCGCTCCATTGTGTCATTGTCGGTTGAGTAAACTGTGTTTCTTCTGCGAGGCATGGCATTCAGTATAGCACACGTCATGTTGGTGGTTAGTAAGTAGGATTGAATGAGATCGGCCGAAATGCTACAATCAGCGACACCCCAACTGATGGAGGAATCCCATGACATCACACACTACAAGTAGGCTTACCTTCAATCTTGGCTTTCTATTGGCCTCTGCCGTCGGCGAAAGTCGCATGGTCGAGCTTGAATATCCGTCCGTTAAACTTGAAGATATCATCTTGCGCCCGCTGCGCGGCCAATTCCGCGCATCACATACAACGCAAGGCATCATGATTCGCGGACGACTCTACAGCAATGCAATCGTCGATTGCGCCCGCTGTACTGAACCATTTGAATACGAGGTACTCCTCGAACTAGACGACCATTTCTATTTGCGCGATGAAGGCCCACCCGATGCATTTCGTATCACAGATGCAGGTGTTCTCGATTTAGGCCCCCTTGTCCGCGAAGAAGCGATCTCGGCCGTCCCCATGCAGCCCATTTGCAAAGAAGATTGCCAAGGTCTGTGTATCGACTGTGGCCAAAATCTTAATGAGGCTGACTGCGACTGCGATGAGCAGCTTATCGACCCACGTTTTGCTGTCTTACAGCAGTTATTAACCCAATCTCCAAATTAATTAACAGCAATCAGTAAATCGTGAACAGTAGGCAGTGAAAACTGAATACTGTTCACTGCCCACTGTTTGCTGCATGACTGAACTATGTTCTACGATGAAGCAAAAATCTATCTCCGTAGCGGCGATGGCGGCGACGGCATGATCAGCTTTCGGCGCGAAAAATTCGTGCCGTATGGCGGTCCCGATGGGGGCGATGGGGGCAAGGGAGGCGACATCGTGTTCAAAGTTAACCCGAAGCTCAACTCGCTCTCTAAATTCCGCCGCCAAGTCCACTTTAAGGCGGGGCGCGGCGTGCATGGTGTGCGCCAAAATATGACGGGCGCACGCGGTGAAACGCTCATTCTCGAAGTCCCTCCCGGCACCATTCTGCGCGAGGCCGAGTCAGGACGCTTGTTAGCCGACTTGACCAACGAAGATCAAGATCGGGTACTGCTCGAAGGGGGCGAAGGAGGACGCGGCAATGCGCGTTTTGCCAGCAGCACCAATCAGGCACCCAAAATCGCCGAGCGCGGTCAACCGGGCGTTGAGATGTGGGTCACGATGGAACTCAAGTTGATTGCGGACGCAGGATTGGTCGGCAAGCCAAATGCAGGGAAATCGACGTTACTTTCCGCGATTAGTTCAGCCAAACCCAAAGTTGCCAACTACCCTTTCACGACCCTCCAACCGAGTCTGGGTGTGGTGCAAGTGGATGATTATGAGACGATTGTTGTCGCGGACATTCCCGGTTTGATTGAAGGCGCGGCAGATGGCGTTGGGCTAGGGCATGATTTCTTGCGTCACATCGAACGCACCCGCGTGCTAATTCACCTGCTCGATGGGGCCGCATTTTCTCCACTCGATGATCTCGATGCGATCAATGAAGAGTTGAAGCTGTATAACATCGACTTGGAGAAGAAACCGCAAATTGTTGTGCTGAATAAGATGGATCTGCCCGACGCGCAGGCGTGGGAGCCGATTTTGCAGGAGGAAGTCGAAGCACGCGGCTATGAGTTTATGTCCATCTCGGCCGCAACCGGCGAAAATACGCGCCAGCTAATCTTTCGTCTCAAACAGATGATTGAAGCGTTGCCCGAGCCGAAACTCGCAATTGACGAAGATGAGATGGTGATAATTCGGCCGAAATCCGACCCCAACCAGTTTCAAATTACGCAAATGGGTCCCAATGAGTGGATGGTGCGTGGCGAGCGCATTGAGCAGATCGCCAATCAAACCTACTTTGAGTTTGATGAGACAGCATTGCGCTTCCAACGCATTATTGAGCGCATGGGAATTTCAGACGAACTAAAGGAGGCGGGCGTACAAGGTGGCGACACCGTTTGGTTTGGTCCTGAAGTTGAATTGGAATGGCAAGCGGAGTAGGGGTTCAGTGAACGGCAAACAGCGAGTTGGATTGTTGGGCGGGACATTCGATCCGCCACATAATGGGCATTTGCGCTTGGCTGAAGCTGCGTTGGAGCAGCTAGGGCTTGAGCGCGTGCTATTTATGCCTGTTGGCGATCCAACGCATAAAAGCCGTGCCGATTTGACAAGTGTGAGCGACCGCGTAGCGATGACGGTATTGGCAACGGTTGCGCGAGATGGTTTTCAACTTGATCTCACCGACGCGCTTCGCCCAGAGCCACACTATACGGTGACATTGCTGCCCCTGCTCTTAGCACAGAACAAGGGGACGCAATTTTGGCTGGTGATGGGCGGCGATTCACTGCGCGATCTGCACACATGGCATTTACCAGATGCGCTGCTGACGATGTGCCGGCTGGCCGTGCTGCCACGACCGGGCGCGGCCCTAGATTGGGCGCAATTGGAATCACGATTCCCTAACATTCGTGAACGGGTCGATCTGTTGACGGGGGAAACGATAGACCTCTCCTCAACTCGGCTGCGCAATAATCCCACCGAAATTGCGCCACACGTTCCCCCGCCCGTCTTCAACTATATTTCACGACACAAGCTCTACGACTGAGCTACCAATCCCAACGCACAACCATCATCGAATGGGGTGGCACGATCACCGTTGACCACCCTCCCATAAACTGCTGATCAGTCACGATTTGCACGTTGTTCCCAGTCTCGTTATTGGCGTTAATGTCATCGGCCGTCAGCGTCTTAATCGTCGCCTTGCCGAACGGTGTCACCGATGTCGGCAGGTTAATATTGACTTGCTGTTCTTGGTTGAGGCTAAGATTGAACAGTATGATCGACGTTTTGGCTCCCCAGCCACGATAGGCAAATGCTTGAATGTAGGGGACGTGAATCGGCCGAATAATCGTGTTCATCGGCTGTTGTGTCCAGCCCGGATTGGCACCGCTCACGACCGTTTCAACCATATTCCCCTGAATGCCATAGTTGGCCAACTCCATGCCCAGCCAGCCGGGACGCTTCAACTGCGTCGCTTCAACATCGCGCAATAGCCCCCAAACGTTGTGCCATGTTGCCTGATATGGGGTCGCATATTGCAAGGCTGTAAACGCCATCTGCGTATTGATGCCCATATCACGCTGATAGGTGAGCATGTGTAGTGGCAACGCCAAACCTGTCCCCAAACTGGTGTACCAATCATTTGTCACATCCAGCGGAGCCCCCTGTGGGTCGAGTTGTGTGTTGATCTCATAGATGACCAGTTCGGTATCTTCCCCATTGCGCCAGTCGAGACTTTGTCGTGCCTGCATGACACGTCCACCAATATTTACATCTTGCGAGGGGGCGGCAAAAAGCGGGCCATATTTTTCGGCATCAGTTGCAAATCTATCGAGATCACCAAAGTAGGGGGCGAGTGCAAACGAATCGTGTGTGCCGCTGCGGCGCTGAACCTGACCTTGAAAGTCGGGGAAGTTGACCTGTCCGCCGATAATGAGATTAAATTTATTGGGATTAAAATGAGGTGTCACGCGCATCAGGTGGAAACGGGCATTGGCGGCATCCCCGACACGAATCGCGCCGTCCATTGCAAAGCCTTGACCCGGCTGCCAATCAGCGTTGTAGCCCCATAATTCGTTGCCAAATTCGATGTGAATCTGTTTGAAAACGTGTGTCCATGGGGTCGGTTGACCCAATGCAGCACGTCGGTTTGCATAGGGGTGCGAACCAGCAGGCGCGGCCAGATAGGCGATAAAGTTGGTGATCTCTTGCGAACTCCACGTGGGGGGCATCACGTAATAGGGTTCCGCTCCGACGTGTTGCGCCAGTTCGAGAAACTCATGCAGTGAATAGTGCCAGTTGCGCGGCGTGTCGTGTGGATGATAGCCCGTCGTCAAACGCGCAAAGGGGTCGGCAAGCTGATTGTCGAGCGAGCTACCCATTTGCAAGCCCCAATCACGAATAACACCCGGATTTAACTGTTTGAGTGCGTTGACAAAGTTATCGCTAAATGCGGTTGGATTCTTATGATCAGACCGCTGGATCACCATGTCATCCACCCATACATCGCCCGCACTATCGAGAATTTCGATGCCGACGAGCAATACACGATGGCGCCATGTTGTATCAACGCCCGCAGGAATAAACATCGTGCGTTGCACGTGCTGCCACTCTGTCGTCAAGCCAACCGTCTCTTTATGAAAAACGACCCCGTTATCTCTTTTGAAGGTGAAAATCGCCTTCATGCCCGGATGTTCCGCCTTGATCCAGTAACTGATGTTCCATGCCCCATCCACAATGCGCAACTTGCCAGCGGTGCGTGCGCCATCGCGGCCGGTGCTATCGAATGCTTTGTAGAAGTCGGGTTGATTCGGCCGATCTGAAGGCGAAACACGCAACGCCTGATCCCCAGAACTGCCCGGTCGCGCCGTCGTTCGATCATAGGTCACATTGTCCAGTACGGTCGTTTTGTAATAGCTGGGTCGCTCGGGGCCGCGAACTGCGATCACATCACCTGCGGCAGGCGCAACCCCGTCAAATTGGAGATGGAATGTGAAGCGACCATCATCCAGTGTCACATCGTTGATAGCAACATTGCGCCCCTGTCCTGCGCCTGTCAGTATCTCCAGCTCGCCCCCTTGCCAATATGAAATAGGATTTTCATTGCCGCGAATCGGCTTGACTGTCCACCCTTGCGCTTGAATGCGGTTACCTGACGCGCCAGCCGCCGCCAAAAAAATTGACCCCACTTCTGATCCCTCGAAGCCGGGATTGGGCAGCAGGTTTTTCAATATCTGGCTCGCCCCGAACTGGTCGTGAAAGCCGATGTTGATGCCAAGATTTTTTGGCTGTTCTAGCAATACGTCGTCTGTAATTTGTATGGTTGTGACGGGTCGTGGACTTTGCGCGGACGTGACACCGACAGACATAAACGCTGTCAGCAAGGCTAACAAGACGAAAACTCTCTTCATCTCTCTTATCTCCAAGTGGATACGGCGATGTTATAGATCAAAAATGGTACTTCCCGCTAACCATTCTACGATCTTGAAAATCAGTTAACCAACATGAGGGATTGGTTATGGATGGGAGATGAGAGGAACAGAAAATTTTTGCGCTTGTCTAAATCGGCCGAATCATCACAAATTCGGCCGATCCCGCCCCAATATGTCCGCGCTCAACACGATTCAATAGATCATCCCCATAGCCAAACGCCCGCACGTAGTTGTCGGTATACCCTTGCCACTTAACCCCATGCTCATCCGCGCCGACAACTGCCTCCCAGAGAACATTGGTTTCTCGGCCAATCAGATTTTGGTTGAATGCAAGCGCCATCTTGTCGCTCAGTTCGATCATGCGGTGCGTGCGGGCTTTTTTAACGGCATTGGGGAGTTGGCCAGGCATTTTGGCGGCGGCGGTGTCGGGGCGAGGGCTGTAGGTGAAGACGTGTAATCGGCCGAAACCGACCGCTTCCACAAATTCCAAGCTCACATCAAAATCCGCTTCCGTTTCACCCGGAAAGCCACAAATCACATCGGTCGTCACGTTCAAATTAGGAATGGCCGCCCGTGCCTCACGAACCAACGCGCTGAAATCCTTTTGCGACGTCTTGCGCGCCATTTTTCGCAAAGTTTTGTCGCTTCCCGCCTGCAATGGCAAATGCAGATGCGGCAGCAAGCGTGGATTATCCCAGAGCGTGAAGAAATCGGGCGCAATCTCCCATGGTTCCAGCGACGAGAGTCGCAGACGTGGAATGTCTGTGTGCGTCAAAATCATGCGAACCAAATCGCGCAATCCCGCCATGTTGCCAAAATCATGCCCATAGCTACCCAAATGCACACCCGTCAGCACCGCCTCTTGATACCCCGCGCCAGCCAACATCTGGATTTCAGTCACAACATCGGCAATATGTCGGCTGACCCCATCTCCTCGTGCCACCGTCGTAATGCAAAAGGTGCATTTATTTTTGCAGCCATCCTGCACCTTGATAAACGCCCGCGTGTTGCCAAAACTCCCCGCTTGAAAGTCGCGGATGATTGGCTCTTGGTCAAACATCGGCAGTTCAAGGCTCGCATATGGGTCGATGCGTTGTACAAGCGCGTTTTTATCTTTATTTAGAACAACGTCGCGCACATTGGGCAAGATGGCGATTGCATCGGGCGACAGCGTGGCATGACAGCCTGTGACGCTGATTTCGACGTCCGCATTACCGCGCACAAAACGGCGGACTTTGCGGCGTGTCTCACGAGTGGCTTCTTTGGTCACGGCGCATGTGTTGAGGATGATGTGGTCAGCATCGGCCGAATTCCCCACCATCTCATGCCCTGCGGCAACCAATTGTCGCCCCATCGTCTCAATTTCGCTCTGGTTCAAACGACAGCCAACGCTGTCTAAAAATATCTTCATCGTTCAATTGTGAACCATTATGCGAACTCAAATTTAGTGTGCATCGATGGTCTCTGAAATCTCTTGCGTGGCTAACCATTCTTCGGCCGTTTTTTTGTGCCGTTTCTCTTGTTTGAGTAAGCTGCGTTTGGCCTTTACAAATGCGCGTGCCTCCTCAAAAGTCATCCCTTCATAGCGCATCAAGTAGGCCATCAAGATAACGCCCGACCGACCACGCCCCTTCGCACAGTGAATCAAAACGGGTCGCCCAGCCAACACATTTTCACGCACAAACGTCACCGCGTCATGCGTCTGTTCTAGCGTCGGCACACCGACATCAAACACCTTCACCTTTTTATAGTTGATGTCATGCGTTTTATAGAATTCGAGATCGGCCGAACGCTCCCAGCGCATATCCAACACGGCACCAACCCCATTCTCACGTAAGAATTCATAATCCCTTGTATAGGTCGGCGCACCGCCTAACCACAGGTCATCTGAAATCTGTGTAAACCATGCCTGTCGCCGAATCTTTTCATAGGTGAATCGAATCAGCGGGTATGCTTTATCAAAGAGGTAGTGATAGAGTGACATTTCAGAATTTGACATACATTGTTCCTAGTGAAAAGTTGGCTTACGGTGAGGCAAATCCCGCCTCACGACATAAGCGTAACCCTTCCTCAGCATTCAGCCAACCGGGAGAGTTTTCTACCGATGCTTCAAATGCTGCTCGTAGAATTGGCTCTGCCTCTGTGCAATTTGCCGTATCCTCGAAATATAGAGCCAGTCCTAATAGCGCAAAATAGAATGAGGTTGTCGCGTCTGGTTCTTTGTAGCCATCAGTAGCAATCCGCAACTCTTCAATCGCGCTCGGATAGTTAAAATTTTTGAAATAGGCATGGGCCAAGCGGGCGTGGGCGCGCAGCATTTCTGGATTTTGCTCTACCGCCCGCCGTGCATACTCTTCAGCCGCCGCAAAGTCCCCTGTCCCAATGATATTAAACTGTGCGAGCGTATCGAGCAGAACGGCATCATTTGGATTTTCTTCTAACGCTCTTTCCAGTAGGCGAATCGCCGTGATATTTTGCTGCTCGACATTAAACATGATGTAGGCTAGGTCAATGCTCGCCGCCGTATAGTCTGGTTTTAGGTCAATCGCCTGTTCGAGCAGGAGTGCCGCCTCGCTATACTGTCCCGCAACGGTGATCACTTCGGCCGTATGGTAAAGCACCAACGGAATATCGGCATCATTGCGTGACAACGTACCCGCCGCAACTTGATCCTCGATCTGTTGTTGTGCATCGCGCACAAAGACGCCGGCAACCTGCCAGTTGGCAATATCTTCCCGCACTAATCCCGCCGCCATATAGGCTTTTGCAAGCGAGTTGGATGGGTCAAGATCGGCCGATGCTTCCCCGCGTTCGGCCGCAAAACCATACTCACGCCGCGCCCCCACATTGTCTCCAATTGACTGTAAGTAATCACCGTGTGCCAAATGTGCACCCGCCGCAGCCTCATACACAGCCGCATCATTGGGAGCAATCTCCAGCGCTTGTTCAACTAAATCGAGTGCCTCTGCCGTCCTTTCTGCCTCACCCAGCAATCGAATCAACTCGATGTAGTAACGAATCTCGGGTTGTATCTGGATGACTTCCTGATACTTTTCAATTGCCTGCGTCAGCTCACCATCACGCACATGCAGCGCAGCACTAACCGCCAAGTTTGCGGGCGATTGTGTCGGTGTCGGCGTTGGCTGTGGCAACACATTTTCTGCAATCATTTGCCGATTGCGAAAAAGGAAAAAACCTAATCCAAACACACCGATAAAGATCAAGATTCCTAAACAAGAGGGACCTCGTCGCGGATAACGAGGCGGGGTTCTTCTAATTTCCATAGCACCAAACTGTAGCATTGCGAGAATGCAAACGGCAAACAGCGTGGCGAATGCTTAACATTGCCCACAGCCTAAGGTAGGTCAATATTAGGACTCCAACGAGACTTTGCCAAAATCCTACGGCTAAAGCCGCGGGCTGATACGCGAAACGCGCTCAAGCGCGTTCTTTGCAGTTTATCAGCCCAAAACCTCAGAGACGCCGCGCAATTTTGTCCGCAATAGTGCTTGTGCCTTTCCGATGTCGAGGCGTACATCCTGCGGAAAGCTCCCCGATTCATCAGGGGCAGCCGTCACCCCGTCCAGCGGCACATTCCAATGGCGCAACGTTTTCATTGCATAATCCGCCCGCGAAAGTGCCTCACCACCAGCAACATGCAGAACCCCCGTAAAATCTATTTCAAGCAGCTCAAGACAAGCATCGGCTAAATCGTCTGCATGAACTGGGTTCCGCAGATGATTGTTGAATAACGAAGGTGGTTCTCCGCGCTCGATGGCCGCCTTCATCCAGCGCGTTCCCATATCCATGATGCGCTCTGAATAGATCAACGACGTGCGCACTATGACATGATCGGCGTAACCCTGCACAATTTTTTCCGCTATCGCCTTTGCGCGGCCATAGGCATGGATCGGCGTTGGCTCATCGTTCTCGACATAAGGCGCAGCCGTCCCATCGAACAATACATCTGTTGAGAGATGCACCAAGCGCGCTCCAGTTGCTTCAGCCGCCGCAACGATATTGCGCGTGCCATCGACAATGACGCTGTGCATATCGGGCGAACGGTTTGAACCCGCCAAATGGATAATGCCGTCGGGCATAATCTCGCGCACGATCACGTCTGTTGTAATGCCATCGCGCAAATCGATCCAGATGCTGTTATCAAACCCAAGGGGATCGCTCGTAAAGTGTGAATAAATGACCTCATGGCGTTCCATTGCACGCGGAATCAAATGTTGCCCCAAATATCCACTGCCACCCGTGACTAATAGCTTCATCCGCCTGCCTCCATATCGGTTACTTCTGCCAGCTCCATATTTTCTAAATCAGCACGTTCTGCATTTTGCATTGCCTGTTGCGCTGCAACCTGTTGCGCTCGGCGTTTACTCGTCCCGCAGCCTTCTCCCCAGACCATATCCCCAACCAAAATCTGTACCGTGAACTCCCGCGCATGATCTGGCCCTTCGACTCGCACCACTTCGTAGTGCGGCGTAATGCCATAGACGGCTTGCGCCCAGACTTGAAATTCGCTTTTAGCATCTTTATGCAGCGATTCAGCCTGAATCTTCTCCAGCATTGGTTCTGCCAGCCGCTCGATCAACGGCCGGGTCGCCTCGACACCTTGATCGAGATAGACCGCACCGATGACAGCCTCAAATGCGGCACACAGCGTTGGAATCTTTGCGCGTCCACCGCTCTCTTCTTCACCTAATCCCAAGCGCAAGTGTTGGTCAATTTCAACCTGTACTGCAAACTGCGCCAACGTTTCAGCACGCACGAGGGCGGCACGCAACGCCGTCAACTCGCCTTCTTGCATCGTGGGAAATCGCTTAAAGAGATAGGCTCCGACCACAAAATCCAATACAGCATCGCCCAAAAATTCCAGCCGTTCATTGTCTTTGGTCACATCCTCATGCTCGTTTAGGAAGGAGCGATGGGTTAATGCACGCCAGAGCAGGTCGTGATTATCTAGTTCAACCGCGAGATTTTTGAGAAGGGGTGTCAAATTTTCCATTAACCCGATTGTGACCGAAATTGTCGGAAAAATCCACCGTCTCGCTGTGGTCCTGGTCGTAACGCCCACGCCAAATGGCATGCACGTTTGAGCGAGCAGCAAATTAACCATGCACATTGCGCCAAAATCCCCACTTGACACCCCAAATCGTCCACCTATAATGTGTGTTCACAAATTTATAGGCGTCAGTATGACGCATGAAAACGTTGAGCGGGACAAGTTGTTTGACAAGTCTGCGATAGAGAGCGAAGGTCAGCGGCTGAAAGCCTTTGCAGCAAAGATGGCAAACAATACCCTCCGTGAGTGAAATTCTGAACCCATTTTGTTAGTAGGAATTTTCGGCCGATAACCGTTAACCCATCATCAGAGCTTGAATGTTGAGCGGCTTGTTGTTTGTTACAAACTGTTCACCATTCACTGAAAATTGGGTGGAACCACGATGCCATCGTCCCATGTTTGGACGGTGGCATTTTTTATTTAATTGGAGAACATCATGAAAAAGATACCCGTCGCCATTCTCGGCGCAACAGGCACTGTCGGACAACGCTTTATTCAACTTCTCGCAGACCATCCATGGTTTGAGATCAAAGCCCTTACAGGCTCTTCGCGCACAGCAGGTGGACGCTACGGCGATGGCGTCAATTGGAAGCTGCATGGCGACGTGCCAGAGCAATTTGCCGACATGATCGTGCAGGATACAAAGCCAAATTTAGACGTGGAAATCGTCTTCTCCGCCTTGCCGACACAACAGGCCAAAGAGATGGAACCTGAATTTGCCAACGCTGGCTATGTCGTGGCGACCAATGCAGGCGCGTATCGGATGCCGCTCGATATTCCGCTCATGATCCCCGAAGTCAATCCTGACCATGTTGACTTGATCAAAACACAGCAGGCCGAACGCGGCTGGAAGGGTTACATCATCGCCAACACAAACTGCTCGGTGGCGACCGTGATGCTACCGCTCAAGATTTGGGATGATGCGTTTGGGTTAGAGTCGATCCACATGGTCACCATGCAGGCGATTTCGGGTGCAGGCTATCCCGGCGTGCCGTCGCTCGACATTTTGGGCAACGTCATCCCGCATATTGGCAAAGAGGATTGGAAGCTCGAAAATGAGCCAAAGAAGTTGTTGGGGAAAGTCGCAAGTGGTAAGTTGCAAGTGGCAGATATTAAGATCAGCGCACATGCAAATCGGGTTGCCGTAATTGATGGACACATGGCGAGTGTGTCGTGTGGATTCAAAAATTTAGCAAGTGAGGCAGATGCGATAGCGGCGTTCAAAGAGTGGCAAATCCCAGCAGAAATTCAGGCACTGCCAAGCTGCCCAGATCGCTTGATGGTCTATCGCGATGAGGCAGATCGACCGCAACCACGTCTCGATAGCAACTGGGGCGAAGGGCTGGCGTGGACAGTCGGCAAGGTGCGCGAGTGCGGCGTGTTGGACATGAAGTTCGTTTCGCTAGCCCATAATACGCTGCGTGGCGCGGCGAGTGGGTCGGTTTTGAACGCTGAATTGTTGGTGCAGCGTGGGATAATTTCGAGATAGGGAATGACTGAAGTCATTCAATCTAATGGCTTAAAGCACTTTGCCCAGTATCGTGAATGAAAGATACTGGGCAAATATGAAAAATGTGCTTTTTCGATTTGGCTTTCTACTCGTAGTGATTGGCTACTGTATGGCAGCTTTCACGCTCTACTGGGTTATATTTGGTCTCCCACTATTTCTATTTGGCAGTTGCCTAACCTGGACAAGCCAGAACCAAAAAGGAGGGCAGGTGAGATAAAATGAAAAAGGAAAAATTTCCATTGGAATAAAGCAGAGGAGGTGAAGAAATGGGAACAGAACTGATAACGCAAAAATATGA
>JAUIAP010000077.1 GCA_030425205.1 Anaerolineae bacterium | reverse complement strand
GAGCAGCACAAATAACAACGACCCCGTACAGGGGTCGTTTATGTTCTAGGGATAGTCCGCCATTATAGTTAAACTAAAATACCTATATACTTAAACTAACCCCATCTCCATCCCTTACGATAACTGTAATTATTGTAAGCCATCACCTCGCCACTAAATTCTTGCGTTTGTCAATTTAAAAAATAAATGTGAGCGGTTTCAGAATTAAATGAGGGCGACTTTGACAATAAATGTGAGCGATTTCAGGGATAAATGAAAAGAGCTTTTAGCAATAAGTGATAGAGGCTTGCTGATGATTAGGTGCGAAAAACGGTCCTTTTTCTTTACCACTCTAACCAGAGTGCGACGCTTCCACCTCTGGTGAAAAATGAAGTTCAATGACTGAAATTGGGTAGATTCAAGTTATTTTCGTTGACCTTAGCGTTGCTTTTTTCCCCGCTTCTATTTAAACCCGCCGTTACACTCTCCATTCACCAAAGGCTTAGAGGAACCAATAAAACACGACTTCTTTTTACTGAAATAGCTACCTCAAGTCAAAAATCGTAACGAGCTTCGTTGCGCTATCCTTTTTAACCGTTCTACCCAAAAAGGCGTTGAATTTTTATGCTTGCAGAATAAGCGAACATTGTGCGTGGCGCGAAAACGACTTGGATTGCATGGGATTTAAGTCATTGCCTTGTGTAAAGAATTCGCGGCGAGTGAAACAGCGTTTGGAATGATGGACGGTAGTAAGTGATGTGGTTCCACACGTATAAAAATATGCAACTTGTTACTTACCGATCATCCTATCAAACTCGACTAGGAGCGTGTGTTAACCAACACATTCTTGACCTCAACCAAAGCTATAAAGAGATGCTCACTGCTCAAGACAGAGTGGATGAACTGGCGGTGGCGGATCTGCGCGTGCCGACAGATATGCTGACCTTTTTACAGGGCGGCGAAACATCATTGGCAGCGGCGCGGGAAGCGATTAGCTTTGTCCAAGAACAGTGCGCGACAGAAGAAACGCAAAATTGGTTATATCCCATTGAGGAAGTGACGCTCTGTCCCCCTGTCTTAAATCCAGGTAAAGTGATCGGTGTCGGCATGAACTACCACGCATTTGTGGCGGGGATTGGTGAAGAAACGCCGCAATTCCCCACGTTGTTTCACAAGACAGCGACCGCGCTTAATGCACATAGGGGTGCAGTTGCGATTCCGCATGTGACAAGTGAAGCGGTTCCTGAAGGGGAGCTGGCGGTCATTATCGGCAAACGTGGGAAGTACATTGCGCCAGAGGATGCCCTGTCGTATGTCGCTGGCTATTCCTGTGTCAACGACATTTGTGCGCGAGATTTGGAGTTTCGTACCTCGCAGTGGACAAGCGGAAAGATGGTCGATACGTTTGGACCACTTGGCCCTGTGCTGGTTACGGCGGATGAAATTCCCGACCCGCAATCGCTTGACCTGAAAACGATCTTGAACGGGGAGGTGATACAGGCGGGAAATTCGGCCGATATGATCTTCTCCATCCCCCAACTTATCCACGAAATCTCATCAATCACAACCCTTGAACCCGGCGACGTGATTATGACGGGGACTCCATCTGACCTCGGCTTTATCGACCCACCCATCTTCCTCCAGCCCGGCGACACCATCAGCGTCGTGATTGAACGAGTTGGCACATTGACCAATCCAGTGATAGCGGAGCAAGCCCACATATGAGAATCGGAATGAGGACAAAATTTCTCCCTACTCAGATTCGCGCACACTGTCTTTGGATCATTCTGTTGATTGTCATGAGCGGATGGTTGTATACACCCGCCGACGCGCAGGAAGAAACAGTGATAAAGGTGGTTTCGGCCGAATCTCGCCCTTTCTTTTTCAGCGCAGACGCAGAGTCGTCCTACACAGGCTTCATGTTTGAATTGTGGGAAGTGATCGCCATGCAGCTTGGTGTCGAATATGAGGTGACCTTGGCTGACACTTTTGCTGATGTATTGGAAAGTGTGCAAATGGGTGTCGCAGACATTGCCGTGCTGGACATCTCGATTTCGGCCGAAAGGGAAGCCCAGATGGACTTTTCCCATGTCGTTTTGAACGATGGTTATCAGATCATCACCCCTGTTGGAAACGCGGGAAACCCCAATCTTGTGACGATATTGGCAGGCACAACGGTGTTCCGTTTGTTGGGCGTGGTGCTGCCTATGATGCTGGTTGTCGCTCATTTCATGTGGCTGATTGAGCGACACAACAATGAAGAGTTTGACAAGCGATACCCACAAGGTGTCTGGGATGCGCTTTGGTGGGCATGTGTGACGATGACGGGGGTTGGTTACGGCAATCAAGAGCCGCGTCGGGCTATCGGCCGAATCCTCGCCATTGTCTGGATGTTTATCAGCATTATCGTCGTCTCTCTCTTTGTCGCCGAAATGACGACAGCCCTCACTGTTAGTCGCCTCGACAGCGGCATCAGTTCCCCCAGCGACCTCGATGGTCTGCGCGTCGCCACTTATGCTGATTCTGTCTATCAAACATTTGTCGAGACCTTACCCGTGCAGGTCATCCTGTTTGAAGATGAAGATGAACTATTCACCGCCTTGGCCGAAAACCAAGTCGATGCCGCCATCGTGGGGGCGACGCGGGCGGCCTACTACATTATCCATCAGGGAGACGGGCGCATTCAGCTAGCTGGCAACGCTTTCTTCGCTGACACAATCGCCTTTGCCTTCCCCCAAAACAGTCCATACCGCGAAAGGGTCAATACAGCCCTGCTTCAGATGCGTGAAAGTGGTCAGTATGCGGAAATCTACGCTCGCTGGTTTGGTGAGTGATCGTCATGGACAAGATTGATATGAGAGCAACTATGAACTTTGCAGCACAGCGCGTCAGCGGCTATGGCGATTCAATTTTTGACGAAATCAACCTGCTTGCCCAGCAGCATCAGGCTGTGAACCTCGGCTCAGGTCAGGTGAATATGGAAGAACCGCCTGAGATCATCGCGGCTGCCCAGCGAGCCATTGTGGACGGGCGCAATCAGTATGCACTTGGGCGCGGTGAGCTGGAGTTAAATGAAGCAATTGCGGCACATGCGGCACACTTTTACGGACAGCCAATTGACCCCGCTTCTGAGGTGACCGTGACGAGCGGTGTCACCGAAGGGTTGTGGAGTGCGGCACAGGCGTTTATCGAAACAGGAGACGAGGTCATCGTTTTCGAGCCGTTTTATGAGCCATACGTGCCAGCGATTCGCATGAGCAGCGGTCGCGTTGTCCCAGTCACGCTACATGCGCCCGACTTTCGCTTTGACCCCGACGAACTACGTGCCGCCTTTTCACCTAAAACAAAGGCCATCCTGATCAATACGCCCCACAACCCGACAGGCACGGTGTTGAATTATCAAGAACTCGCCCTGATCGCCGAATTGTGCCAGACGTTTGACGCGATGGCATGGGTGGATGAGGTGTATGAACATATCGTTTTTGACGACAATCAACACCATCGTCTGGCGACGTTCCCCGATATGTGGGCGCGAACGTTGACGTTTTCGGGTGCCAGCAAGACGTTTTCGGCGACGGGCTGGCGTATTGGCTGGGTGATCGGCCCCAACCAGTTGCAAGAACCGCTGCGGGTGGCGCATCAGTTTGCCGTTTTTTGCAGCCCCACCCCGTTTCAGTACGCCATCGCGGAAGGGTTAAAGCTGCCACCGCCATACTTTGAGCAGTTGAGCGCAACCCATCAGGCGCGGCGCGATTTCTTGCTAACACAGTTGGAAGCAGTCGGCTTACGGCCACAAAAGCCGCAAGGGGGCTACTTCATCATGACCGACATCCGCGACTTTCCCCACACCGATGCAGTCGCCTTTTGCCGCTATCTAATCGCGGACATTGGCGTTGCGGCGATTCCCCCAGCCGCGTTTTACATTAATCAACATCTCGCCACGCAATTAGTGCGGTTTACTTTTTGCAAACCACAAACGATTTTGGAGGAAGCCGTTCAACGGCTTGTGGCGATCCAAGCACAAATTTAAGAGGAATTCCGTGAATACGACGATGACAAAACCTACAGCGATGAAAAATTTGACCGTGTACGAAATTGATACATTGTCAGAAATTTATAACTTAACGGATGGACATGCGTTTCGGCCGTGGTCGCCCGCCGAAGAAACGATTATTGAGGGTGCTGCCAACCTTTTCCGCCAGTACAACCGTCAAATGCAGGCACAAATCGAACGTGAATATGTGCGTGACTTTTTGACATTGGGCAAGCAGACGATTGAAATGGAAGAGATTGGCTATCTGATGTGCTTCACCGCGTCGATGGCGTTTGAAATTATCGCCAACTATCTGCGGATGAATGAGCTATCGCTCTGTTTGATCGAGCCGTGTTTTGACAATCTGGCTGACATTTATAAGCGTCATGATTTACAGATGGATCCGTTTGAGGATGCGTATTTGGATGCGCCAGTGGATCAGTTTACAGATTATTTGCAGGGGATTTCGGCCGATGTCATCTGCCTCGTCACCCCCAACAACCCAACTGGCACAGTGCTTTCCGAAGCTAACACCCGCGCCCTCGTCCAATTTTGCAAAGATCACAACAAACTGCTGATTCTCGACAACTGCTTTCGCGGCTACATGCCCCGCGACACCGTTTTTGACCAATATCAGATCGTCCTCGATGCGGGCATCGACTGTATGATGATTGAAGACACGGGCAAGACATGGCCGACGGTTGAAGTCAAAGCCCCCTTCTTTTCCATCACCAAAGCACGCGGTCTCTTCGACAGCATCTACGACATCTACACCGATTTTCTGCTGCATATTTCACCCTTTGGCATCAAGCTCGTCCACGAGTTTATCAAGCTGTCGATGGAGGATGAAATGGCCTATATCCACGACCTCACACGCACCAACCGCAACGCTCTCTACAAAAACTTGGAAGGCACATTCTTAACCCCTGTCGAAAAAGATTTTGCCAGCATGGTGTGGTTGCGGATCGAAAACGGGATGTCGGGCTTTGAGGTGAAAGAGATGCTTGATGAAGCAGGCATATTTGTCTTGCCCGGTGATTATTTCTACTGGTCAGACAAAAGTTTGGGTCGTAACTATATCCGCGTGGCGTTGAGCCGTGATCCTGATTTGTTTAGCATCGCCGCGACGCAGATTGGTAAGGTTTGTCGCCAAGTTGAGCGTATGCCAGTCTTATTTGGAGGATGAAAAAATGAACCAACAAGCAAAAGTACGACAAAACATTCTCTCTTACGCCGACATTAAGCACAGTATGCGCTTTCTCTCTTTTTTCGGCACATATACGGCTCCGCTCTACGAATTTACGCTAGAGACATACATGCACGACTACTTGCCGCTGATGTTACTCTCGGAAGGGATTATTTATCAGGCCGATGCGATGGTCGAGGCCGCGCAAAAGGATGAGCTTGAATATGTGGGGTTACAGCCGTGGTTTGAGCGCAAAGCTGAATTGATGGCAATCGCGCAGGAGATTGGCGCTTACTCGCCTGAGTATGAGGCGGACGCGGACGGCGTGACGGCGTATTGGCAGGTGGAAGATCGGATGATGGTGCAAGGTGAGTTGACACATGAGCTGGTTGTTCAGGCGATCAATTTGCGAGTCAACGACATCATGATGATGCACCATTTGTGCCATCATGCGGCACAGAAGCCTTATGACGCAGATGTGTGGGCGACCTTGCGGGTTTTTGAGGAAATCCGTGATATTGAAGCCGACCTTATTGAGTATCAGGCTGATGTCGCTAGCCGCGATTTCAATGTGTATCGCATGTTTGTAAAGCTGTACGGCGCGGAAGGCGCAACGCATATTGAACATGAACTTTGTGAACGCAAAGAACGGTATCAAACGATGGTGGCGGCTCTGCCCGATCAAGACCGAACGGCATTTGAGGAGTTGACGCGGTTGTACTATTTGGGAAGACCAAATCGGCCGATTCCCGCCCCCATATTAGAATAATCACTAGGAAACTGTATGTCAGTTGCATTGACTAAACCAGAGTTGCCAACCTTCGCGCCGCAGAAAAAACGATCCATTCAGTCGCTGTTGGAGCGCATCGGGTTGCGTCATAAAAAGAGAACCTTTGTCAGCGCACTCGCTGAATTACAGGATGCGGAGGAACCTCCCAGCGAGGCTGAGGTGATCGACAAGTACCTGACTATTACAGCAACTTCGTTTGCCGTTGCCCTTACAGGTAGCATCATCTTTCCACCCTTGCAGTATCTTTGTCTGCCCGGTTTAGTCTATACCGCTGTTCCAATCTGGAAAGAGGCGTATCAGTCGCTGTTCAAAGAGCGTCGCTTTCGCATGGTGTGCGTTGATGCGGTTGCGATGCCAGCGGGTATCTTAGCGGGTTATTTTGTCCCCGTGACAATGGGGTTCTCCTTCTATTTCTTCGCTAAAAAGATGCTGATGAAGACGCAGGATCACTCAAAAGAGCAGTTGGTCGATCTGCTGGGTGAACAGCCGCGCACTGTCTGGGTAAGAGCGGGCGATGGGATTGAGGTGCAAATTGCATTTGATCAGTTGCAAGTCGGCGACACACTGATTATCGAATCAGGCCAGATGATCCCCGTCGATGGAGTGGTTGTACAAGGGACAGCCATGATCGATCAACGTATGTTGACGGGCGAATCGCAGCCAGTAGAGAAACTGAGCGGGGATGACGTATTGGCATCGACGATGGTGTTGCAAGGGCGCGTCGATGTGCGTGTAAACACAACTGGAGACGAGACGATAGCGGCACAAATCGGCCGAATCATGCAGAAAACCACCGACTTCAAAAGCTCCGTTCAACTGCGTGGCGAAGAACTAGGGGATCGTGTCTCTCTGCCCCTTATCAGCCTCTCCGTTCTCGCATGGGCAACTGTCAGCCCTGTCGCCGCCGTCGCTATTCTCCAAGCACCAATTGTCTACACGTTACGGCTCGCCTCCCCATTGAGCGTGCTGGGCTATCTGCAACGAGGTCTCCATAATGGCATTCTCATCAAAGACGGTCGTGCCTTAGAGCTATTGCAAGCTGTTGACACGGTGGTTTTTGACAAAACGGGAACGTTGACCGAAGAACAGCCCAACATCGGGGCGATTCATGCGCTTGGCACATTTGATGAGGTCGCCGTTTTACAGTTTGCGGCAACGGCCGAACAAAAACAAACCCACCCCATCGGCAAGGCAATTTTGGCAGAGGCACAGCGGCGTGAACTTCCCCTTTCTCCCATCACAGAAAGCCGTTACGACATAGGATTTGGCCTGACCATCCTATCGGAGCAAAAGCTCGTGCAGGTTGGCAGTCAGCGTTTCATGGAGCAAGTAGATATTGCGCTCCCTGATGCGATCCACACCGTGCAAACAACGTGTAATCAATATGGTCATACGCTTGTTTATGTGGCAGTGGACGGCGTGTTGGCAGGGGCTATCGAATTACTGCCCACCGCCCGCCCCGAAGTGCCTGCCATTATCGAGCAATTACGGGAACGGGGTCTTACCACCTACATCATTTCGGGCGACCGTGAAGAACCAACGCAACGCTTGGCAGAGACGCTGCACATCGACCATTACTTTGCCGAAACGCTGCCCGAAGATAAAGCCAGATTGATCACCCAGTTGCAAGATGAGGGGCGCAAAGTGTGCTTTATTGGTGATGGCATTAATGACTCGATTGCGCTCAAAAAGGCCAACGTTCCTATTTCGATTAGTGGTGCAACGAACATTGCCACCGACACCGCCCAGATCATCTTTATGGACGGCACATTGAATCAACTTATTCCCTTGTTCGACTTGGCGCATGGGCTTGACCGCAATATGCAGCGCAACGTCTTGGCCTCCGCAATACCAGCCACGCTGGTCGTCGGCGGGGCATTTTTCCTAAATTTGGGGCTATACGCCGCCATTGGATTATGTCAATTGAGTCTGCTGATAGGGGTCACGAATGCGGCTAGCCCGTCCATCAAGGACAAAGTCACCACCAATCAATTGATCAAAAAGTTATTGCTAGACTCAACTGAAACAGGACTATTATAGTATGGCGACACAATCTGATTTCTCCCTATCTTATACTGAAATCATCGACGATCCTTACCCCGTCTATGCAGCGGTACAGGCGGCCGACCCCATTTTCTGGAGCGAAACAGACCAGATTTGGCATGTGTTGGGCTATGCCGAAGTGATGCAGTGTGCGCTCAACCCCGCTATCCAACCCGTCGTTAGCTCGACCGACCCGCTCATCGCACGTTTGGCAAACAGCTCGCAAGAGCATGAGATTATCAAAGTCAAACAGTTTTTTGAAAATTGGGTTTCAGAGCTATCTTCCCACGCTCATCGCCGCGTGCGCCGCGCTCTGCTCCGCAGTCTCAACCCGCGTCAAATCGCGCAGTGGCGACCGCGCATTCAAGCACTTGCGGATGAATTATTCGCATCCGTTGCCAATGAAGCACAGTTCGATTTTATAAAAGCGATTGCCTTCCCGTTGCCGATTATGGTTCTGGCTCAACTGATTGGGGTTCCCGAATCGGATTTGTACCTTATCAAACGTTGGTCAGATGAGATTATCGGTTTTCAGGCAGACAATCAAAGCGTGGCGGCCTTACGAAGATTGTATGATGCGGTTCTGGAACTGGAAGCCTATTTTGAGGCAATCATCGAGTCACGACGACAGAATCCATCTGACGATGTTATTAGTCAGGTACTTCAAACGGGGGCGGTCTCAGACGAAGAGTTGATCTCCAATTTAGGACTGTTTGTCATTGCGGGGCATGAGACAACGACGGGATTGCTGGGAAATGGGATGCTTTCTCTGTTGCGACATCCAGCACAATATGAGCGACTACTCGCTGATGACAGCGTTGTAACGACGGCTATAGAGGAGTTTCTGCGTTATGAAAGCTCGACACAGTTCTCTGGCAGAATCGCGGCGGAGGCCGTTGAGATAAACGGACATCAGATCGCAAAAGGCAAACGCATAAACTTGGTTTGGGCAGCGGCGAATCGTGATCCTGCCCAATTTGATAACCCGCACGATTTAGATGTGGCACGCCAAAATAACAAGCATCTCGCCTTTGGCAATGGCGCACATTATTGTCTTGGGGCGGCGTTATCGCGGCTGGAAGCTGAGATTATTTTCACAACATTGCTGCATCGTCTCCCACGCTTGGAATTCGCCGTTGACCCGCCATTGTGGGTGCAATCACAACAGTTCCGCATTTTAACGACATTGCCTGTCCAGTTATACCAATGCCCTAACAAAATCTATCAATGAAAATGCAAATGAAAATGAAATCTAACGGTCATGTGACTGACCTAAAAACCCTCAACGACTTGCCCACGCCACCCGGTTTTCCGTTGGTGGGCAATATGTTGCGGCTCGATTCGTCTGAACGTCATCATCTGCTCGATGAGTGGGTGGGTGAGTACGGCTCGATGTATCGTTTTCGACAAGGGCCAAAGAAAAATATCGTCGTCATCACCGATGCAGATTTGCAAAATGAGGTGTTACTTGAGCGTCCGGGTCGTTTTCGGCGCATGAGTACGATTGAAACGGTGTTTGACGAGATGGGGATCGGCTGTGTATTTTCGGCCGAAGGCGACTACTGGCGAGCCCAACGTAAGGTCGTCAATCAGATGCTCGGTCTCAAGTATCAACGGCTCTTTTTGCCAACGCTGACCCATCATGTGACGCGCCTTCAAGCGCATTGGGAAAAAGCGGCCGAGCAAAACCTCGCCGTTGACGTGCATCACGACCTGCTCCGCATTTCACTCGATGTGATCGTCGCCTTTATTTTTGGGCAAGATATTAACTCGCGGCAAAATCGTGGCGAAGAGATTCACCAGTTGTTGGGCGATATTTTTGTCACGCTCTCACGCCGCATCCACAGCATTACCCCCTACTGGCGTTACGTCAAACTGCCAGTTGACAGAGAAGTGGTCGGAACGGTGTCCCAGATGGTTGCGATTTTGCATGAGTTTGTGGCGGTTGCGCGGCAACGCATGAGCGACCAACCTGAACTGGCTGAGAAACCGACCAACTATCTTGAAGCTATTTTGGCGGAGAAAGATGAGACGGATCGGCCGAAATATAGTGATAAAGAGATTGTCGGCAATGTACTGATTATGCTGTTGGCAGGTGAAGACGCGATTGCCGACGTGCTGACATGGACAATGTACAACATCTGTGCCTATCCTGAAATCCAGCAAAAATTGCAGGAAGAAGTTGCCGCCGCACAGGAAATCGAACCCAACTTGGAGACAATGGAGGCGATAGATGCCCTCAAATTCACAGATGCCGTGGTCAGTGAAACGCTGCGAATGCACCCTGCTGACCACGCGCTGTTTATGGAAACGGATGAAGATGTCGAATTAGGCGGCTATCTGATTCCAAAAGGGACGGTCATCTTTTTGCTTATTCGATTCAGTATGCAGGATGACGACAACTTTGGACTGGGAACAGAGTTTCACCCTGAACGCTGGCTGGCGGCGCGGAACTGTCCTTTTCACGGGGCGCATAATCGCAAGGCGTTTGTGCCGTTTGGGAATGGCCCACGCGGTTGTCCGGGACGCACGTTGTCCTACTTAGAAATGAAGCGCATCGTCGCCATGATTTGCCACAATTTCGACATTCAGTTTGCAGACGGCCCGCCCACAATGACAGAAGAATGGGGCATTTTGATGACCCCGCGCGGGTTGTCTGTGCGCTTTACGCGGCGACAGCCTGTGGAAGAAGGGGTGTTGGCGGCGGTATCGGCCAAATAAGCTCCTGTGGTTAAAACCACAGGCTGTCACGCAAAACACGCTAAAGCGCGTTGCATCCCAGTGCGTTTTAACGCACTTTGTGTAACAGCCTTCGGTTTTAACCGTAGGATTTTTTGAGAGGAACAACCTTACGGTCAATCATTATGTCAAATCAAAAAGTATTACTCGCCATTCTCGCCCACCCCGATGACGAATCATTTGGTGAAGGCGGCACGTATGCCAAATATGCCCGTGAAGGGGTCGATGTCCATATCTGTATTGCGACGGACGGTGCGTCTGGATCAGTGGCCGATCCAGAAAGACGCCGCAACATTGTTGCCGTTCGCGCCGCAGAGTTGGAGAAGTCGATTGAGATTTTGGGGGCGACGTTACACACGCTCAACTATCGGGATAGTGGCTATCTCAACGATCCTGAGAACAACAACAATCCCGCTGCGTTTATTCAGGCAGATATGGATGAGGTAATCGGCCGAATTGTCCACCTCATCCGCCAGATCAAGCCCGATGTCGTCATCACCCACGACGAGACGGGCGGCTACTACCATCCCGATCATATCCGCTGTTGGGATGCAGCCACCCAAGCATTTGCAGCGGCAAGCAAGCCCGATGCGTATGCCGAATTGGGGTTGCCGCCGCACCAACCTGCTCGTCTCTACTACAACGCCTTTCCCAAAAGCCGCCTCTGGCTGATTGTTTTCATGATGCGCTTGAAGCGGCAAGATCCGTCTAAGGCGGGACAGAATGAAGACATCGACCTGACGGGGTTGGGGATTGAATCCAAGAAACTGCACGCCAAAATCGACTATCGCCGCTATTGGGATATTGCAAAAGCCGCCGCTGCCGCGCATGTCAGTCAGGGCAGTGATGAGGATGGGGTCGAGCGATTTATCCCGCTGGCATTCCGCAAACGGTTTATGGCGAAAGATACCTTTATCCGCGCCTATCCACCTGTGGCAGATGGCTTTAAGGAAACTGATTTATTTCCGTAGGAGAACGACGAATGACTGCAATTGAAATGATGCTAAGGATGTTTCGCGCTCAGGTTGAGGCGATCAATGAATTGGTTGGGGGGATTTCGGCCGAATGTCTCAATTGGCAACCTGACGACGGGGCGAACAGCATAAACCACACCGTTTGGCATCTCGCTCGTAGCGCGGATGTTGTTGCAAACGTGATCATGCCCGCAAACTCGCTGGACAATCAGGCGTGGTATCGGTCAGGTTGGGTCGAAAAGACGGGTTACGACCCTGCTGGATTGGGCTATCAAGGGTGGGGTATTTTGACGGGGTATACGCAGGAGCAAGTGGCGGGGGTTCCGTTGTTATCGGCCGATAATCTACGCCACTACTTTAACGAAGTCTACACCGCCCTGCTGACGGGCTTAGAAAATAGCTCGGCTGACATCTTTGACCAACCTTGCACCGATGTCGGTGCGCCGATGACAAACTACTTCTGGTACGACCTCACCCTCGTTGACAACATTCGTCACACGGGTGAAATGTTGGCGATCAAGGCGATGTGGGAGCGTAAAAATCAAAGGGAAACAGATGAGTGATTATTGGGATCCAGAACAATATGCACAGACAGCACACGAACGAATCAACACGGCGTTCGATGTGCTTGAGCAGTGCGACTATCGTATTAGAGGGGATGAAGCGGTTTTAGATATTGGTTGTGGGAACGGCTGGGCGACAAAGGCGATCTTCGACAAAGTTCCAGATGGCTCCGCCTTGGGTATTGATCTGTCAGAAAACATGATCGGCTATGCCCAAGAAAAATTTGCCGATGAGCGTCTTAGCTTCGATGCAACAGGTGTTTTAGAGCTTGATATGACGCAACAGTTTGACCTTGTGACTTCATTTGCCTGTTTACATTGGGTTGGAGATCAGAAGGATGTTTTGAGACGCATCAACAACGCTTTAAGCGCACAGGGCGTTGCGATCCTGATGTTTTATCGGAAACCAGAGGCATTACAAATCGCCCTAGATAAGGTGTGCCAGCAGGGAAAATGGGCGACCTATTTTGAAGGATTCCAAGATGGGTTTCATGATTTTCCCCTCGACACTTATCGAGACTATCTTGAGCAAGTGGGCATCAAGCCAACGCTATTGCAAACGAGGACGGAAGGAACCGCGTTATCAAGACAAGATTTGACGGACATCATTGCGGGGTGGTTGCCACAGCTAGAGAGAATCCCGCTGGAAAATAAAGCGTGTTTTATGAATGACCTGATTGAGCAGTACATCTGTGAGATGGGTCAAGTGGGTCAGGAAAAATTTACGCAGCAGTGGCCAAGAATTGAGGTTCGTTTTCAAAAGAGCAAAGCCTATGGTTAAAACCAAAGGCTGTTACACAAAGTGCGTTCAAACGCACTAAAAACAACACGCTTCAGCGTGTTTCGTCTAGCAGCCTTCGGCTTTAGCCGTAGGATTCTGGCAACGTCTCGTTGTAGTAATAAGTAGAACCTATGATAGAACAGTACGATTTTGATGCAATTGTCAGTCGGCAGGGAACGCACGCCGCGAAATGGGAAGCGGGTGACTTACTCAAAGCGTGGGGCATGGTCGAGCGATTTGATGCCGATACCATTCCGCTATTTGTGGCCGATATGGATTTTCCTTGCCCACAGCCTGTCCTCGATGCACTACACGCCCGTATCGACCGCAAAATTTTGGGCTATAGCCTGCATCAAACCAGCACGGAGTATCTCGACGCGCTGTGTGGCTGGTTTCAACGACAGCACGATTGGACTATCGACCCAGCTTCGGTGATTCAATGTCAAGGTGTCGTTGAAGCACTCGACATCATCATTCGCACGTTCACGGCCGCTGGCGACGGCATTATTATTCAGCCGCCTGTCTATGGCACGTTTGCATCAACCATCACCAAGCATGGGCGCGTCGTTGTCAACAATACGCTCAATGAACAGGATGGTGTGTACACGGTCAACTTTGAGCAGTTTGAGCAACAGGCTGCCGACCCCAACAACACACTTTTTTTGCTGTGTAGCCCTCATAGTCCTGTTGGGCGTGTTTGGACATTGGCCGAATTAACACAGATGGCAGAAATTTGCGCCACCCACGATGTGCTTGTTGTTTCAGATGAGGTGCATTGCGACCTGACTCGCGCCGACCAAAAACACATTCCGCTGGCGACGCTGGTAAATGATGATCTGCGCCTGATCACATGCACTTCGACCAACAAAACATTCAACATCGCGGGGCTGAGTTGTGCGAACATTATCATTGACGATCCAACGCTCCGCAATCCGTTCAGCAGTGCGCTCGGTATATCGTTCCCCTCGCCCCTAACCCTCACCGCAGTGACGGCCGCTTATCAACATAGCGATGTATGGCTATCACAGGTTAACGACTATCTCGACGGCAATTTGGCTTTTATCGAGACATTTTTGCGAGAGAAAATGCCAACTGTCGGCTATCGTGTGCCGCAAGGTGGATATAGTGCTTGGCTTGATTTTGGGCGGGATTCGGCCGAAATCACCCGCCACATCAACATCAAAGCTAACATCATCCTCGAAGACGGGAGTGCATCAGGAGAAGGTGGTGCTGGGTATCAGCGGATGTGTGTCGCGTGTTCGCGTTCCGTCTTGCAGGAAGCGTTGGAGAGAATCGGCCGAATTATTTGATAGAAGAAAGATAGCTACGCATCATTTTCCAACCCAAATCTTGTTACCCAAACCTTTGGGCGATCTCAACTGCCTCACGACGAGAAATCACCGATGCTTTTGACATATTTAATTTATCGGCAATGTGACTCAGGAATGAGGATTAAATAACATGCGGAAGTTTGCGCGCGAGAGGAACAGCGACATAGTTCCATTGAGGAAGGTAGTGGTCAAAACGAATCCGCATGGTTTCTTTGAATTTCTCTACAATTTTCCGTTTTGTTTCAAAGGTTGCATCGAGAAAGCCTCAAATAATGGCTGATTGCAGTGCGGAAAGTTGGTACACAAAACTTCGTTTGGAAAAGGCAGATGCTGACGACTTTCCGCACCTACGTTACAATCTGGCTCATGAAAATTGGCTATGCGCGTGTTTCTACCAACGACCAATCCCTCGACCTTCAACTGG
>JAUIAP010000076.1 GCA_030425205.1 Anaerolineae bacterium | reverse complement strand
CATGGCGCGACTTTCCCTGACGGCAAGACGCGCGTCCTGCCCAGTTTGGAGGTGGTTTCGGCCGAAAATAATCTGTCTGTTGAGGTCGCTGCCCTTCTCTGATCCACAACATTTGACAATACCTCGACATTTCGGCCGATTGGCCCCGCACTATCCAACTGCGCCGTAATTGGAATAATCAGGTCACGACTGACAAGCCCCAGCGTCGGCCGAATTCCCGTCGCGCCATTAACGGCGGCCGGCGCAATGATTGAGCCAGTCGTTTCTGTGCCAACCGTAATGGCGGCGAAACGTGCGCTCGCTGCAACGGCCGAACCTGTGCTGGAACCCCACACCTTGAACTCCGCGCCGAATGGGTTAACCACCTGCCCCCCCAATGCCGTGTAGCCACTCGGCGCGTCACTCGCCATAAAGTATGCCCACTCGCTCATGTTCGCCTTGCCCAAGAAAATCGCGCCCGCAGCACGCATTTGTTGCGCGATAAACGAGTCGCGCGGCGCACGATGCTCGGCCAAGACCGCCGCGCCCGCCGTATTGTGCATCTTGTCGCCTGTTGCGATGTTATCCTTCAACAAAATGGGGATGCCATGCAACGCACCACGCACATTTCCTGCGGCCCGCTCCGCGTCAAGCCTCCGTGCAATGGTCAACGCATCAGGATTTAGCTCCATGATGCTGTTGAGCGCATCATCATACTTTTCGATGCGGGCCAGATAATATTGTGTCAATTCTTCCGCGCTTAGGTCGCCCGCCGCCATCAACGTTTGCATGTCAGCGATTGTGGCGTGGGTGAGGATTGCGTCGAGTTCTTTGGTGCGAATCGTCTCAAGTTTCATAAGATTAGGCGGAAAGTCGAGCGGACGCAAGCGTGTTTGAGCCGTGTCCACTTGGCAAGTCGTCAATAGAATTGACGTGAGTAGAAAGAAGGCAATGCGTTTGATGTCACCTATTTGAACATAATTTACCGACGCGGCAAAGATCGCCAAAATTCTCCAATCTAATGTGGAGGGTTTTCACTAGGAAACAGCCTATAATTGGGGAAGGTTCGAAATCTAAAGTTCATCCTATCCCCACATGACGCTCCCCCTTTGGCTCCAAATTGGCCTCACCATCTTTCTCGCAACCACAATCTTGCGCCTCGTCGGCTTCGGTGGCGGGATGATTGGCATGGCGATGCTCGTCCCAGTGCTTGGCACGATCACAGCCTCGCCGCTCATGTCACTGTTTGGCGTGATCAACACGGGTCTTGCCATTACCCAATTTCGGCGCAACCTGACCCTACAGGACGTTTGGCGTATCGTCGCCGCTATGGTCATCACCATCCCAATCGGCGTTCTCTCGATTAACTACCTGCCCGAATCACTCTTGCGCGGTTCAATCGGTGTGGCCTGTATTCTTTTCGCCTGCTATCGTGGCGTCAAATTGCCACTGCCGACCGTTGAGAATGCACGCTGGGGCTATCTTGTCGGCATGTTGGGCGGTTTGATGGGTGGCTCTGTCAACATTCCCGGCGTTCCCGTCATTCTTTACGCCGAAACCCAAGATTGGGAAATCGACCGCTATCGCATCAACCTGTTCACCGTCTTCTTTTCCAGTTCAACGATTGCGCTCATCAGCCGTCTCATCGCTGGTCAATACACGGGTCAAATCGTCATTTATTGGCTGCAGGCCCTCCCATTTCTAATGGCTGGACAAGTCGTTGGCTATACATTGACCCATTACGTCAACCGTGATCTCTTCCGCAAACTTGTTCTGCTGCTAATTTTCATGATGGGCGTGCGAATCCTCTAACGTCAGCGTGCGGCTGTCGCGCTAGCCACAGGAATGCGTGGGTGAGACAATCATGCTCCTGCTCTTTAAGCACACAGTTAAAAAGGTGGCCTTAACTACACCAATCCAACACGAAAACGTTTTAATTCGATGGTAGAAACCCTTGTTGTCAATCGCAATAATTGGCAGCCATACTTTAGGAATCTCAATGCGCCGAAGTTTGATCCTTTTCGCCTTATTTCTCATTGCCACCCTTGCTGCCTGTAGCAACCCAACCCCTGTAAAAGCGACCCCGCCACCTGACGTGGTTTCCGATAGTGCCGTCAAAATCTTGGTCAACGAAGACGGTCTTTATCGCGTCACGTTGCGCGAGATGCAGCAAGCTGGATTTGCACTTGACTCCCTTGCTGACGCGCCGCTGACTTTGTTAGACGGTGAGGTGGAAATTCCGTTTGTCATTACAGATGACAGCATCGCGTTCTACGGTCAGGCAATTAAGAGTCGCTATACGCGGACACGCCCCTATATCTTGCAAACCGGGGGCGATCAGGCTCCGATTGGCACAATCACCGCGACGAGCGCAGAGGGTGATCAAGTCACCAGCGTGCTACAGACGGTGCGCGTTGAGTCAAATTGGGAATATGACCAACGGGCGGCCGAAGCTGGCGCGGAAGATGTTTGGTTCTGGCATCGCCTCGTCTCAAATGGGGATGGCGCTATTTTTGACATTGAGATCGATCTGCCAAATGTCGGCGACGGTGAGGCCGAGTTGGACGTCAGTTTTTGGGGGTTGACCTATAACATGGAAATCACGCCTGATCACGATGTCGATGTGAGCATCAATGGCACATCACTCGGCACGATTACGTTTGACGGGCAGGCCTTTTACACGGGGACGTTGACGCTGGATGCAAGCATATTGCAAGTGGGTAAGAACACTATCACGCTCGACAACAGCGTCGCGGGTGAGGCGCCTGTCGATCAGATGTGGGTCAATTGGGCGGCTCTGCGCTATCCCGTTGAAACGGTTCCACATGAAGGATTGCTCGAAATTAAAGGGGTCGAAGGCAAGGTCGTTGCAACTGGATTTTCTGCTGAACCGCAAGTCTGGGATGTCAGTGATCCGCTCAATGCCAAGCTTGTTGAGGGGGCATATGCTGATAACAGCGTGACGATGGGCGTCATCACGGGAACCCATTTGTTGATGGCGACAGATGACGGGTATCGCTCGGCGACCGTTGCATCGCTCGTTGAAACAGATCTGACAGATAGTGATAGTCAAGCCGATTTGCTGATCGTCACAACGCGCACGCTGGCTCCTGCGCTGGCTCCCTTAGTCGCAGAACGCGAGGCGCAAGGGTTGACGGTACGCGTGGCGATGATGGATGAACTTTATGACAATTTTGCGGGTGGGATGGAATCACCCGATGCGATCGTCAACTTTGTGCGTTTTGCTGTAGAAGAGTGGCAAGACCCCGATCCACGCTACCTTTTCCTTGTTGGTGATGCGACAACCGACACGTTGGGGAACTTTGCTAATCGGCCGAAAAATCCCATCGCCTCACCACCAAACTACGTTCCCTCCATGCTCGTCGATGTGCCCGCCGCTGGTGAAACGGTCAGCGATGCGCGACTCGCCGACATCGATGGCGACCGCAGACCCGATCTCGCCGTCGGCCGCTGGCCGGTTGATACGGTGCGCGAAGTTGAGAACCTCGTGACCCGAACGCTCGCCTATGAGAAAGCCGCCCCCGCTGCTAATGCGCTCTTTAGCTGGGATGAAAGTGATGAGGGTGGGGCAGAGTTCTCCTCCTTTACAGAAAGATTGCTGGTCAACAGCGAATTCCCCGATGAAGCGGCCGAACGGCTACCCGGCGCAACGGCCGAAGAGTTGACAAGCCGTTGGCAAGAAGGGGCGTGGATCGTCAGTTATGTCGGTCATGGCAGCCTTGATTTGTGGGGCAAAGATGAAGTGCTTTCAAGTTCGCAGGTGAATAATTTGGGCAGCGACTTTGCACCACCCGTCGTGTTGCAATTTACCTGTTTGACGGGACAGTTCGCCTATCCTGCGGCTGACTCTATCTCTGAAGTGATGCTCAAAGATGAGGGCGGCCCTGTTCTGCTTGTCGCATCGACCAGCTTAACACTTTCAACCCATCAATCCCCCTTTGCCGAGGCATTTTTGACAGAACTGCAAAACCCCGCCATGGAGCGCATCGGTGACGTGTTGCAAATTGCAAAAACGGCGTTGCTGACCGAAAACAACTCTGGCATTCAGGAGATCAGTGATACGTTTGGCCTAATTGGTGATCCATCGGCATTGGTTGTGCGGCCTTAATCGACTATCATTTCGCTGATGAAATCAGACGCCGTCATTCCGACCCCAGAACCAAAACCGTTGGCGCAAGCGTGGTGGCGTGTGCTGTTGGCACTATTGATTGCAGCGGTCGCCGTCTGGTATTTTGCGCGTAATGTCAGTGCGCGTGAAGTTTGGTTGGCGGTAAAATCGGCCGATCCACTCCCCATACTCCTAACCCTACTCGTCATCATCATGACGGGTCTGACCAAATCACTGCGCTGGAAACTACTTTTTTCTCCGGCTGAAACGCAACCGACGCTGCGTGTGAGTTATGCCGCCGTCATGTTGGGGCAGATGGTCAACCTCATTTCACCTGTGCCGCGTTTGGGCGATGTGATGCGCCTCTATCATGTGCACGACTCGGACGGCACAAACATCGGTCAGGCGTTTGGCACAGTCGTCACCGAAAAATCGCTCGATTTGCTTGTCATGTTGATCACGATTGTGCTAGTGCTGCCATTTCTTGCGCTTGAAGTGGTCAACCCACTGCCCACATTAACGGGCATCGTCGCCACCGTGTTGCTGGTGCTCTATGTGCTGGCCTATCGCACGGCATGGGTGTTGCAAATCGCTGAGCGCACGGTCGGCTGGCTCCCTAGTGCACTTGCGTCACGACTCCTGAAGATCATCCATGCTGTTTTGCGCGGTGTTTCTGCCCTGCGCGATCCGCGCCTAATCATTCGCTTGCTGCTGATTTCTGGCATCATCTCCATCTTGCACATTTTGCCAGCCTATCTGCTCTCACAAGCGTTTGGTTTCAACCTCACATTTGCAGATGCTGCCCTGATCAATTTTGCCGCCTTTTTTGGTATCTTGGTTCCTGCGGGCGCGATCAGTATCGGTGTGCAAGAGTTGATAATCACCTTTGTGCTCGGTCAATTAGGGATTGCCGATGAAGCGGTTGCGCTGAGCTATGCCCTTGTCTATCGTGCGGTCGTCATCCTTCCGCCACTGCTAATCGGCGCAATTGTTGCCGTGACGCTGCGCTGGAATTGGCGAGTCGCATGGCAAAAGGTAGCGGCGCGGCGATGACGACAGTTTCGTTGGTTGTGAGCGCAGTTCGGCCGAATTCAACGCCGTCACCCACCTTACTCGCGCAACTGCAAACGCTGCCCTTTCAAGAATGTTTCCTTGTTGGCAACTGCCCGCCGACAGCCCCCTTTCAGCATATCCCCGATGACAATCTTGCCCGCGCGCGCAATCGTGCAGTCCAACAAGCGACTGGCGACATTATCTGCTTTATCGAAGCTGACTACGTTCTGACCGCAGGCTGGTTTTCCGCCCTGCAAGCCCCCTTTGTCGATCCGACGGTGGTGGGTGTCAAAGGCGCATTTCGGACGCAGCAAGCGACATTGCCAGACCGTTTCCTGCAAGCGGAATATGTGGATCGCGAACGCCGCCTGATCGACCAACAGCGCATCGACTTCATCGATCTCTATTCGGCCGCCATCCGTCGGTCTGTTTTTCTTGCAAACGGGGGTTTTGACGAAAATATCCCCTATCTGCATGATCGCGAGTTTGCCTATCGCTTGTCGGCACGCGGTTATCGCATCGTTTTTGCCCCGAACGCCGCTGTCGAACCGGCTGGAAAATTTGGCTGGCGCGACTATTTTAGCAACAAGATAGCCGCTGGTTTTTGGAATGCCCAAGTTGTGCGCCGTTTCCCGACACGTGGCGTATCCGACTCGCACACGCCCCAATCGCTGAAAATGCAAATCGCCCTCGTCGCATTGCTGTTGCCGCTGCTGTTGCTTGCGCCATTTGCAAAATGGGCACGGCAAAGCATCTTGGTCATCGCAGGGTTGTTATTTGGGACGATGTTTCCATTTACAGCACGCACGCTGCGCCACGACAGGGCGGCCGCGCTTGTGGCACCCTTTGCATTGACGGGTCGTGCGGTTGCGTTGGGGTTGGGTTTTGGCTGGGGCATCATTCGGCCGAAACCCCATATCACCAACCAGCAGACCACTATCGGCGGCTCTAATTACATCGCTAAACGATTGCTCGACATCTGCGGGGGACTCGTTGGCTGTCTGCTCTTGCTACCCATCCTGCCGTTCATCGCACTGGCAATTAAGCTCGAAAGTCGGGGCACCGTCTTCTTCGTCCAAGAGCGCGTTGGACAAGATGGCAACCTGTTCCGCTGCTACAAGTTCCGCACGATGGTCGCGGACGCAGACCAAAAACTGGAGGAGTTGATCGATATCGATACGCTGGAAGAGCCTGTTTTTAAGCTGGAGAATGATCCGAGAGTGACAAAAATCGGCCGAATTCTGCGCCGGTGGAGCCTCGATGAGCTGCCCCAATTCTGGAATGTGTTGCGTGGCGAAATGAGTCTCGTTGGGCCACGTCCCGAAGAGACGCGCATCGTCAATCGCTACAACGCCTACCATCGCCGCCGTCTCGCCGTTAAACCGGGTCTCAGCGGCCCGATGCAGGTCAACGGGCGGGGTGATCTCTCCATGAATGAGCGCGTCCGACTCGAAATCGAATACATCGAAAACTATACGTTGCGCCGCGATTTGGAAATACTGCTACAAACATTTCCCGCCGTCTTGCAAGGGGATGGCGCAAGATAGTGAAGCATCGCGATGCGCTACCACTCTCCACTAATCACTTGTGACCAAAAAAGCCCTCCTCACATTTACAGCTATCCTCACCGTCTACCTCCTAACCCTCGCTCCCGATCTGACGTGGGCGCACTTTGGCGGGGATGGTGGCGATTTGATCACCGCGGCGGTTACGTTCGGTACGCCCCATCCGATGGGCTACCCGACGTATACGTTGCTGGGCTGGCTCTGGCAATGGATGCCTGTTGGGACGGTGGCATGGCGATTTAATCTATTTTCGGCCGTTTGTATGGCGGGGGCAGCGGCAATCCTTATTCAGATATGCCACATTTCAAATAATTGGGATGTCTCGTCTGACAAGCAGTCATCGCTGGGCGGCATGTTTCAGGCGTTGCAAATCTCGCAACATGCGTTCGCGGCGGTCGGTGCCGCGCTTTTATTTGCATTTTCACCGCTGATCTGGCAACAGGCGATTATCACCGAAGTTTATGCGCTCAATCTATTGGTCTTGTCGTCACTATTGTGGGCGATTCTGACAGGCAAATCGCCATTGTTAATCGGCGTTCTATGGGGATTGAGTCTGACAACCCATTTAACCTCACTACTATTTGCGCCACTCGTCTTTAGTTCGCAGCTTCCGCATGACATTCGCCTCTTTGGGAAATCATGGGATTTGAACTGGGTGAACCGTAGTGCCAATTCCATAGCCAGAGCGCACGACGCACGACACACAACGCACGACGCTAATCCTAAAAAATCTAATATGCTTATGCTCTTCGCGGGGCTGGCCATTGGCGTGCTACCCTTTGCCGTTCTGCCAATTTTGGCGAATGGCAACAGTGCGGTCGTTTGGGGGGATGCGACAACGTTTGAAGGCTGGTTCTGGCTGGTGAGTGGGCGAATTTATCGGCCGAATCTCCTCAACCACAATCCCATCTCGCGTCTCATTGCCGATCCCCAACTGCTCCTCCGTCAATTTGCCTACATTGGTTGGCTCCCTGTTCTCGCTGGCATTTGGCAGACGCGCCGCCAAACGTGGCTGCTCACGGTAACTGCGCTTCTCTATCTCGTCTATGCCTACACCTATGACACGAGCGACTACTACGTGTTTGCCCTGCCTGCGTTACTCTTGTTGAGCATTCTACTTGCGGCCGGCTTAAGGCAGATCGGCTGGATGAGCCTAGCATTGCCAATTCTCGCCATCGCCCTCAACTTTTCCGCGATCTCATTGCATGGGGATCGAGCCGTGCGCACGCGCGCTGATCAACTATTGGCACAACTTCCAGCAGACGCCATCGCCCTTACTCAAGGGGATCAAACCATTTTTGCGCTCTGGTATTTTCAAGAAGTCGAACATTCGCGACCCGATGTCATTGCCGTCGATGCGAATTTGCTGGCATTTGATTGGTATCGCGAACGCCTTCAGCGTCAACATCCCGATGTGCAAGGGCTGGACGTGGACGACATTGGCGCGTTTGTGACACAAAATCGCGCGCAGCGTCGCGTCTGCTTTGCGACGATTGATCCAGAGTTGTCGGTGCAATGTCAGTAAAGGCATTCCATGAAAATGGTTTGGCTCTCTTGGGGTTTGTTGGGTTACGACGTATTGCGTATTGCGTGGTGCGTAACAACCACGCACCACGCACCACTTTTAGTACGCTAATTTTCCATCAGTGGTCATCCCTGAAAGCCTAATTCCCTAAAACCCGTTGAATAGTTGATTTTTCGGCCGAAATCCTCCATCATTGCAACAAACTGTAAAACAAGAAGGAAAGTCCTATGGCCACTGTAAATACAATTCTATCTACGAAAGGCAATCATGTTTGGTCGGTCACATCTGACGCTACCGTTTTTGACGTGCTCGTGTTGATGGCGGCGAAGAATATCGGCGCAGTCGCCGTTGTTGATGAGGGTCAACTGGTCGGCATCGTTTCTGAACGTGACTATGCACGCAAAATCACCCTGCTCAACAAAAACTCCCGCGATACACCCGTTAGCGACATCATGACCAAACGAGTACGCTATGTCGCGCCCGACACCTCATTGAATGCATGTCTGCGTTTGATGACAGAGCATCGTTTCCGCCATCTGCCCGTCATGGATGGGGATAATATGGTGGGCTTTCTATCAATTGGCGATGTCGTAAAGGCGGTCATTGAGGACCAAAAAATTCTGATTAACCATCTTGAATCATACATTACGGGTGGTGTTTAACAGATGCCCTATCTGACACAAAGACAGTCTGTTTTCGGCCGATCGGGGATGGTCGCCACGAGTCAGCCGCTTGCCGCCCAAGCAGGTCTCAACATTCTGCGACGCGGCGGCAACGCAATCGATGCGGCCATTGCGACGATGGCGACGTTGTGCGTCGTTGAACCATGTTCGACCGGCATCGGTGGCGACGCATTTGCCTTGATCTGGAACGCCCGTGAACAGAAGCTGTATGGGATCAACGGCAGCGGGCCTGCCGCCCAATCGCTCGATGTTGCAGCCCTACGCGCAGCACACGGCGACACGATGCCCACACAGGGTGGGGCGACAGTCACCGTTCCGGGCAGCCTCCGCGCATGGCAACTCGCACTTGAAAAGTTCGGCACACAAGGTCTCGACACACTCCTTGCCGACGCAATCGACTACGCCGAAAATGGCTTTCCCGTTAGCCCCGTCATCGCACGTGCGTGGGCATTTTCGCAAGAAAAAATGGGCAGGCTCCCCGACTCAGCGCGAGTCTGGCTGCCACACGGCAAAACGCCTGCCGTCGCCGATCTCTTTCGCAACCCCGAGTTTGCCCAAACGCTGCGCACCATCGCCAACGACGGTTACGATGCGTTCTACACAGGTGACATCGCCGCCCAAATCGCGCAAGCTGTCCGTGCGGATGGCGGCTATTTGAGCGCAGATGATCTCGCCAACTATCAAGCTGAATGGGTCGATCCCATCTCCGCAACCTACACCAACGCGCACGGTCAACAGTTTGAGATGCACGAAATCCCCCCCAACGGACAGGGATTAACTGCTCTGCTTGCATTAAACATTGTGGACGGTCTTGAGTTGCAACAGATCGGCTACGGTTCCGTTGACTACTATCATGCGTTGATCGAAGCGACCAAACTCGCCTTTGCTGACGCCGCCAAATATATCGCCGATCCTAAACATGCGGACATTCCGCTCGCTGGCTTGCTGAGCATAGATTACGCCTATCAGCGTCGTCAACAACTCGACTTTGCCCGCGCACAAATCCATCAGCCCGGCAATCCCAATCAACATAGCGATACCGTCTACCTGACAACAGCAGACGGTGAAGGCAATATGGTCAGTTGGATTCAGAGCCTTTACATGGGATTTGGCAGCGGCATCACGGCGGGAACGACAGGCGTGCAGTTACAAAATCGTGGCGCAAACTTTACGCTTGAAGCGGGTCATGCCAACGTCGCCGCGCCGGGCAAACGCCCCTATCACACCATCATTCCCGGCTTCCTGACCAAAGAGGGTCAAGCATGGAGCAGCTTTGGCGTGATGGGCGGATTTATGCAGCCGCAGGGTCATTTGCAGGTTGGTCTCAACATGATGGAGTTTGGCATGTTGCCGCAAGATGCGCTCGACGCTCCCCGCTTCAACTGGCAAAAAGATGCCATCGTTGCGCTTGAGACGGCCATATCATCTGGCGTGCAGGGTGCACTCGCCCGTCTTGGACACGTCATTGCTGCCGACAGCGGTCGCTGGAGCTATGGCGGCGGACAGGTCATTGTGCGCCGTGAAGATGGGGTGCTGATGGGTGGCACGGAACCACGCAAAGATGGGGTCGTTGCAAGCTATTAAAATCGGTTGACGCTGACAGCTGTTATTTCTAAAATGATTACAAGCTAAATGATGTTTTTGATAAAAAATGGACTAGAATGGAATTCTTTGGTGGGTGGCCGTGATGCTTGAAAATGGATTTACATTTGTTGATTTATTCGCTGGGATTGGCGGGTTCCGATTGGGACTAGAGGCGATTGGGGGAAATTGTGTTGCGTCATCCGAGATTAACCGCCATGCAAATCAAGTTTATCAATGCAATTGGCCAAATGACGCATTAGATCATAATCTTGGCGACATTAGCGAAATTGACATATTGCCTAAACACGATCTATTAGTTGGCGGCGTACCTTGTCAATCGTGGTCTATTGCGGGGAAAAATCGTGGAATTGAAGATCCGCGCGGCAAATTATGGATGGATGTGATTCGATTGCTTGACCGTAATCGGCCAATTGCATTTATGTTTGAAAACGTTAAAGGGTTATACGACCAACGCCACCGCGACTCGCTGGACTATCTCGTTGATAGCTTTACTTCTCTCGGTTACAAAGTTCACTTTCGTCTACTAAACTCTTTTGATTTTAATGTTGCGCAAAATCGGGCACGCATTTTTATCGTTGGAATAAGAAAAACTGCTGTTCAGCGTCCATTTGCTTGGCCAAAGCCACAGGACAATCATATTCAGTTATATGATGTTCTTGATGATTTAGAGCCACCGGAAAAAAATAGCTTCCCCATTCCCATTCAACGTAATTTGTTTGGAGAACGTGTTCATGTCGGACACAATAAATTAACACCGTTAGGCAGTAGGAATCAATTCTTTATTCTCACAGATATACGTAATGGTCCAACAAGCATACATAGCTGGGAACTGTATAATGATGTTTCCGAACGCGAGCAGATGATTTGTATAACTATACTTCGTAATCGTCGCAAGCCACAATATGGGTTGCAAGATGGCAATCCAATGTCGTTTGATGCATTACATCAACTGCTACCTGACCTAGTTGAAGACTAACTCAAATGTCTTGTAAACAAAAAAATCTTGCGGCAATATGCTGAAAGCGGCAAATATGAATTCTTTAATCGCAAGCTCTCAGGGGGAATCGACGGTGTATATCGCATCTATTTACCAACCTCGACTTTTTTTCCAACCATCATGGCAAGCGGTACACTCGACTTTGTGGCTACGGTTAATGTGACTGGTGAGACAGATGAAGCGTACAAGAGCAACTTTATTCAAAATGTATTGCGACCTCAAAATTATCGTCGCTTAAAACCTCGGGAATTGGCACGCTTGCAAGGCTTCCCAACTAGCTTTAAGCTACATGAAAAGCCAAAACGGAACATAAAGCTCTTTGGTAACTCGGTTGCTGTACCAGTCATTTCCGCCGTTGGTCGCTCAATTATCGACACGGGCTGCTTTTCGCACAACCTATTGTAATATGACCCAATCAACTATGAAAAGTGAAATACAGACCGTCATCCAAGAATTGATGGAGCGTGTGATGGTTCGTGTTATTGAAGAAGATCCGTTCATTCCCGAAAAGCATCATGCAAAAAAACCACTCTATGCCGCACTTGTGCCAGATGAGATATTCAAAGGCTCGCATTTTGAACGTCGCTTTGTAACACCGTTCGGCCATGTTTGGGAAAATTTGGCTCTGGTTGCCGCTAAACATGGCTTTGGCAAATGTATTAGAGAGCAAATGATTTCAGGGACGGTAAAAGAAGGGCGACTAAAAGCGCATCTCCGAAGTGTTAAACCAGCTAGAGCACAAAGGCACGGCAGCAAAACGGCGTAAACCAAACTGGGATAACGAACTTGCATACATTCTTGAAGGGGGAGGGGCAGAGCTACCAGTTAACGTTATTTGTGACATTTTTGTAGAGAATACCCAAACCAAGGAACGGATTGCGTTTGAATTAAAAGCTCCCCTACCAAATAGCGATCAAACAAAGGTTAGTAAGGAAAAATTGCTCAAACTGTCAGCGATGACCACATCGCAAGTTGACAACGCTTACTTCGCATTGCCTTACAATCCCTATGGCAAGAAGGCAGATTACAATTGGTCATTTCCTAATCGTTGGTTTAATATGCACGAGGATTCGTGTGTGTTGATTGGGGACGAGTTTTGGGAACGCATTGGTGGTGTAGGAACTTATCAAGCGTTCTTAGATGCAGTGAATGAGATTTCGACCGATTATAAGCTTCGTATTTACCGCGATTATCTTGGTATTGAACCACCAGCTAACTTTAACAAAGGATTGAGCTAGCCCAATGGATCAGGCAGCCTATCTAAAACGGATCAACTACGCAGGTGATCTGGATGTTTCAATCGGGACGCTCCAAGCGCTGCAACTTGCCCATCTTTATGCCGTCCCCTTTGAAAATCTCAGTATCGCATGGGGACAGCCGATTGTGCTGTCCGATACCGCTCTGTTTCAGAAAGTAGTTGACCGTAAGCGGGGCGGATTCTGCTACGAGCTAAATGGATTGTTTGCCGCGCTCTTACGATCTTTGGGATTTGATGTGCAGATGCTTTCGGCCGAAGTTTCGCGCGGGCCCGACGCATTTGGCCCTCTGTTTGACCACATGACCCTGCTTGTCACGCTCGAAGAGCGTTGGTTGGTCGATGTTGGATTTGGCGATTCGTTTCGTGAACCATTGCGGCTCGATTCACGGGCTGAACAGCCGCAAGGTGACCGAACGTACCGAATTGATGCAGCGTCCGACAAGTTAATTTTGATGCAGCGCAAACAGGGTGGGGATTGGGAAGCGCAATTTCGTTTTGATCTAGCAGCATATGACTATCCCGACTATGCAGAGATGTGCCTGTATCACCAAACATCGGCCGATTCTCCCTTCACCCAACGCGCCACCTGCTCACTCGCTACCCCCAATGGGCGCAAGACGCTCACCAACAATCGACTCATCACAACGTTCGACCAGAAACGCAGCGAACGCGATTTGAGTGATGCGGAAGTGGGGGGTGTATTGCGCGAACAGTTTGGCATCGTGCGCTGAGCCACATTTTGACGGTTGACTTTCCACCACACTTTGCTAAAATTTTCCGACGCTCGCCGAAGTGGCGGAATTGGCAGACGCGCACGGTTCAGGGCCGTGTACCTTTTTAGGTGTGTGGGTTCGACTCCCACCTTCGGCATCAAAGCCTCAGTTTAACACTGAGGCTTTTTTGATCGGAGATTGGCTGCGAACACAGGTACAATTGTGCAACAATGTCTGAATTCTTGACCCTCCTCCCTCCCCAATCTGCTTTGCAAAAACTGCTTGCCGCGCTACCAATTGCCCTTGTCGCTGAAGAGATCGCGACGACTGACGCTGCTGGTCGCGTCACTGCGCATGAGACAGTTGCGCCATTCGCGTTGCCTAGCTTTGCTCGTTCTACAGTTGATGGATTCGCCGTGCGTGCCAGTGACACATTTGGGGCAAGTGAAGGTTTGCCCGCCTATTTGCAGGTTGTGGGCGAAGTGCCAATGGGCGGCGTGCCGACGTTTGAACTGCAAGTGGGGCAGTGTGGGTTGATTCACACAGGTGGGATGTTACCCGCTGGGGCTGACGCAGTGGCGATGGTCGAATATACGCAAACGACCACATCGGCCGAAATTGAACTCCTGCGGGCTGTCAGTCATGGGGAAAACGTCTTGCAGATTGGGGAGGATGTGCGTGCGGCCGATGTTGTGATTGAAGCCGGCGTGCGGTTGGGTTCGGCCGAAATTGGCGGTCTTTCAGCACTAGGCTACAGCAAGATTGCCGTCACGCGCCAGCCTCGCGTCGCTATATTGTCAAGTGGGGATGAAGTCGTCCCGCCCAATCAATCGCTCAAGCATGGACAAATTTACGACATCAACAGCTATTCACTCAAGACGTTGGTTGAGGCAGCGGGTGGCATTGCTGTCAACTATCCGATCATTCGTGATGAGGGGGAGGCGTTTCGGAAATCGGCCGAAGCTGCCCTCGCCGCCAATGATCTCGTGATTTTCACGGCTGGCTCCTCTGTCAGCGTGCGCGATCTGACCGCCCAAACGATTGATGCACTTGGCGAGCCCGGTGTGCTCGTGCATGGGGTCAGCGTTCGACCGGGTAAACCGACAATCCTCGCCGTCTGCTCTGGCAAGCCTGTCATCGGCTTGCCCGGCAACCCTGTCAGCGCATTGGTGATCGCCCGTCTCTTTGTCCTGCCCGTGATCGAAAAACTGCTGGGGCTTGCAATACCACCACTACGCCCTGCTGTTACGGCGCGTCTCACAACGAATCTCTCCTCCCAAGCAGGGCGCGAAGATTGGGTTCCCGTACGCCTTGTTCCCACGCAAGCTGGTTTTGATGCGGAACCTGTTTTTGGTAAGAGCAACCTCATATTCACCCTCATTCGTGCCGATGGCTTACTCAAAATCCATCCAGATGCAAATGGCATCGCGGCGGGCACGTTGACCAGCGTTGAGTTAATGTGAATCAGGCCCAGCCGCAGTCAAAGGTTTTTGAGCATCTCAATGCAGCTGGTAACATGGCGATCCGTTCCTGTCCTTCATAATTTCTTCACAACTTGGCCTTAAAATAGCGCGTAAAACCTAATGTGCGACTTTAGAAGAGACGAGCGAGTCCAAATCTAAAGGGGAATGACCAAGTAGGAGGTTGATGTAGACACAAACAGTATGAGCCAGCACCTTGCGAACGATACGATGCTCGTAATGC
>JAUIAP010000075.1 GCA_030425205.1 Anaerolineae bacterium | reverse complement strand
AAGTGGTCTATGTATGATTGTTCTATGGTTGAGAAAGTTTGCATTTGAAGTATCCTGTCTGTTTTGGTTACTTTCAGCTTACTTCATCTCGCTTTCTCAACCGATTCGAATTACGCATAATCCGTTACAAGTAAAAACCCAATTGCTAAAAATCGTTATGAATTGCCTGATTGGCCATGCCGAGAACACAACGATAACTCTACAAGAGCAATATGTTTAGCTGATGCAAACTACTTCAGCGAGAAGGGACATACTTTAGCTAAATTATACATATATTGCTTACAAGGTGGTCCCAACCCCGTAATTGTCGCAGGTCGAGACTGTCCAATAATATATCCCAGTGATCCAGTATTCGGATTACCAGACCGGGAAGGTAGCAGTCTGCCACCACAATCTGTACCAAGTGGCAGTGGTAGCGGAGCTATCAACCCGTATCCGAGTTTATTGTCACCTCAGCATCCACCAATAGGCGAAAATACACCTAGTAGCGATGATTCCGATGGTCAGCATATTTCCAAATTGATAACGGTAGTTGGTTCAAGTGATCCAAACGACAAGCGTAGTCCCACTGGAGTAGGAACTGAGCGATTCATTCTAACTGATCAACCAATTGAATATACAATAAATTATGAAAACGTTGTAACAGCAACTGCGGCGGTACAAGAGCTTTTGGTAATCGACCAACTACATCCTGAACTTGACTATGACACATTTCGATTTACTGAAATAGTGTACAGTGACTACGTTATTCCAATTGCAGGGACTTCGCCTTATAGCTTAAGCCTATTGGATCAACCACCAACAGGAATATTGACGGGGACGGCTGAAGGCGTTCTTGCAGTTGAGGTTGATGCCTTTATCAATACAATAAAGGGAGAAGTGACTTGGTATCTCAAGTTGATTGACACTGCGACGGGTGGTTTCCCAGAAGATCCTTTTGCAGGATTTTTGCCGCCTGAGGATGGTACTGGACGTGGATTGGGACATGTACGCTTCTCTGTGAAGCCAAAACCAGATATCAGTAGCGGTACAGTAATCACAAACTCAGCAGTGATTACCTTTGATTACAACGAACCCATTGTCACAAATGTCGTTAGCAATACTATCGTTGCACAAATTCCATTGACAGTTACATTGCACAAAAATCAAATCATCTACGCAAATCAACTAATATTAAGGGTATTACTTTGTCTATTGCCTTTGATTATTGCGACTGTGGCAATCTATTTCCAAATAAACCAGCAAACTCTCAATGATATGAAAAGGGCACAATATAGGCATTAATGAGATAAAAGCAACAACTCTAAAAGATGAGCAATCGTATGTGGGCGGTCGCGCCGATAACGTAGACAAGTTCAGTACAAAGATTATGCTGCATTAAGGAGGCACATGAGAAATCGACTAATTAGTGTTTGGGTGGTGCTGATCGTGGTCTTAGCAGCCGTCGATTATCCAGTTTTGCTCAATCAGAGATCAGTGACAGGGCGATTTGGACACCATCGCGCGAGGCGAGTGACACGCTATTTGAGTGTTGCAACCAAGGCGAAAACTACCTTATCGAGACGATGCTCCCCGACGACGCGCCAGCCGAAGCGATTGAATTTGCGCGAGGATAGTAGTCTTGAGTGATGAGTGTAGGTCGTAAGTGACCAAAAACTCTTTAGGTTTCTCACCATGTCCGCAACAGCACGCCATCGACAGTACATCCTCAATCGCATAAACCAAGACCGCGAAGATTGGCAGACGATCCAGTTAATCTATCCGCAGGCGATGCGGGCATGGGAGATGACAAATAAGGTCGAGGCTCAGCTCGAAATCCTGTGGGCCGTTGAAACGTACCAGTCGCGGCGCGGATTGCGAACGGATTATTTGAGGCTAGCAGAACAGTTGCTCAGTCGGCCGAGTCCTCACTTAGACCCACACATCGGTCAGCTAAAACTGGACGTTGGCACAGTACTCAACGATCTTGGTCAATATGCAGATGGCTTTAACCGACTGGAGCAGGCACGTCATCATGCAACAGCACAAGCAGATCAGCATTTGCTTGCGAGCGTATATGCTCGTCAAGGGAAGGCGTATTTGGAGCGTGGGGAATGGGAACAGAGTGTCGAGGCGTTTGAGCAAGCTGTTGCATTACAGAGGCAAATCGGGGATGAATGGGGAGAAGCGGTGACGCGCAACGACTTGGGTCTCTTGCGCGTGCGTCAGCGCGAATGGGATTCAGCACTTGCAGATTATGAAGCGTCGTTGGAAATCAGCGAAAGATTGAATTCGGCCGATGGCGTGGCAGCGACACTGCTCAATATGGGACTGCTGTATGATGAATACGGGGACTGGTCTACCGCGATTGAGTACTATCAACAAGCGTATGACATCATGGAAGCAATCGGTGACAAATCGGGTATTGGAACGCTGCTCAACAATCTCGGTGCAGCCTACGCCGCGCTAGGAGAAGCTGATACGGCTGCTTCGTACTACGAGATCGCACTCGAAATTGGCGAGGAGCTGGAGGATGGACGTTTGTTGAGCGCGACGCTGGTCAACGCTGGATTGGCGTTTGACGATGTAGGCGATTACGAACATGCCTTGCGTTACTACGAGCGTGCGCTCGCCATTCGGCGCGGCTTAAACGACAAAGTGGGGGAGGCGACAGTGTTAGAGAGTTTGGCACCGATCTACGACAACATGGGAAATCCACGCCGTGCGCTTACACACTACGAGGCAGCCTTATCTCTTTACGAAGAGACAGGAGCGGAATCTGGCCGCGCCTCGGCCGCACACGGCTTGGGGATTGTTGCCTATCATCTCGGAGAATGGGCGAATGCGCTCGAATGGTTAAGTCAAGCCCTCTCGCTTGCTCGGCATCTCGACGAGCGCGAGGCGGTGGCCGAAATATTGGAAAGTACTGCTCACGTCCACGACTCGATGCGGAACGACGAGACAGCTCTTGCACTGCTGCGAGAGGCACTGACAATTTGCGAAGCGTTGGGTAATCCAATTGGTATGGCGAGCAAATATACAAGTATTGGGGCAGTATATAATAGTATGGGCGATTGGCAGCTTGCGCTAGAAGCGTATGAGGCAGCACGCACCATCTACCAAACGCATGAGGTGCTGATTCCGCTTACAACGACACTCAACAATATGGCGGTTGCCTATCATAATTTGGAAGAGTTGGAGCAAGCGATGGGGTTACAGCAACAGGCGTTGGAAAACGCGACAGCGGCTGGACATCTTTCGTTTATGGCGCGTTCGCTCAGCAACCTTGCACTGTTGTATGAAGATATGGATGAGGTTGAAAAGGCCATCGACTGTTATCAGCAGGCAATCCCGCTGCTTGTGGCGGCGGAAGATGTCTACGCCGAGGGCGTGACGCGCAGTAATTTGGCTGATGTGTACACCGAAACAGGGCAAATCGCAGCCGCAGTAAGCGAACTCGAACGGGTCGTGGAAATCGACACACGGCTTGAATCGGCCGATTTGTTCGACACACAGCAAACATTGCAGGAATTGAGGCAGCGTCTATGAATACGATCCAGCTTAGTCCGTTACAGATCCACGAACTGAATAACGTTCTGCTATCCGCATTTGAGCGACAGACGATGATGGGCGTCTTGCAGGCTTTAGGCGTTACCTATGCCCATCTCGCGTCAGTGGTCGTGGACGATGAGGCGGCGTTTGCGGCAATCATCACAACGGCAAGCGATGAGGGCTGGGCGCACATTTTGTTGGCGGAAGCGGTCGAGGCGAGTCCGCTGCGTGAGGATTTGCAACACCTTTATCAAGCCGTCTGGGAGTCTACCGCACAGGAAATAAGACGCATGTATACGGGTGGAAGCAACACAGCACGGGCGGCGCGGGCTGTCTATGTGCAGACGCAACGCGAGGCGGCGCGCGAGGCACAGTTTCATGCGCCACCCCAATACGTAAACAGATCCGCCTCTAGCTCACCAGCACAAGGTGGCGAGTTGCCCTTCATGGTACCTGCGCTGCCTCCGCAGGGTGTTTTCGGCCGCACTCAGCTAATCACCAACTTGGCTCAACGTCTACATCTCTTCGACAGTTCGGTCGAAAACACGCCAGCAGTTGCGCTGCGTGGGATGGGCGGTATCGGCAAGACGACGTTGGCGGCCGCAATCGGCCGACTCAAGCCAGTTCAGCGCACCTTTCCCGACGGCGTTTTGTGGGTCAGCTTAGGGCAAAGACCGACGGTTCGGCTTGTCCAAAACAACTGGGGGCGTGCGCTTCAACTCGACTTGATGGCAGAGCGGGACGAAGCCGCCTGTCGTGATCGACTGCGTGAAGCGCTGCATCGGCGACGCTGCTTGCTCCTCATCGATGATGTTTGGGAAGTCGAACACGGGCGACAGTTTCGCGTCGCTGGTCCGCTGTGTCGGACAATCTATACGACGCGTGAGTCCGTAATTGCACATGAACTCGTCACACGCACCAACACCATTCGAGTAGAGCTACTAGAACCAGAGGCGGCCGTTGCCCTCCTACAACAGCTCGCACCAGAGGCTGTTACGGCCGATGAGCAATCTGCCTACACGCTTTGCGAACGGCTTGAGTATTTGCCGCTTGCCATCACCTTGGCAGGACGCATGTTGGCGAACGAAGCGGATGTGCCGTCACGCATGAGACGACTACAACAAGAGTTGATCGAGCGGCGAGATGAAGCCCTCAAACTCGTCGCGCAATCGGGGCGACTGGGCGACAGCGAGGAGCGTCCCCTTTCCGTGCGTCAAATCCTCGACCTCAGCGTGTCACGACTCAATCAGACTGACCGCGAGCGGTTTGCGATGTCATCGGTGTTCGGTGGGGATCCGCTGACGTGGGAGCTGGAAGCGGCGGCATTTGTCTGGGAGTGTTCAATCGAGCAGGCAGAAGATACCACTGCACGCCTCATCCAGCGTGGGTTGGTTGAAAGACGAAATGGGCAGTATTGGATGCACGCTCTGCTGGCTGACTATTCGGCCGAATTGATGGTCGAAATGGGATTATGACCCCAGCAATGCTGCGTTACGCTCGCTTTATTCTCGCACAAGATGCGGATACGCCAGGCTGGTTTTCTACACAGTGGCCGCGTATCGAGCATATCTGGCAGGGGCTTGCACGGCATCAAAACGACGAGAGCCGAGACCTGTTATTCGATTTCGTGAATCGTTTTGCCGCACTGCTATACGCATTCGGTCTGTGGACGGAGTTTATCGCCTGGCATGAGCATCTGCTGCCGATTTTGCAAGAATCGGCCGATCTTGAGAATGAGGCAGGCGTGTTGGCCAATCTCGGCAAACTCTATGCAGCGCATGGTGATTGGCGCAAGAGCATCACCATGCAGGAGCAGGCACTTGCGATTTATCAAACGCACGGTGACCCACAAGATCGAATTGTCGTCTTAAACAACCTAGCGGAAGCACTCCGGCAGCAAGGCGAATTGCAAAAGGCAATTGAGCAACACGAGCAGGCATTAGAAATTGCGCGAACACTCGATAATGAAGGTGTTTTGGAACGAGCGTTGAATAACGCAGGGTCTGCTTACTACTATGTGGGTAATTTAGAACAGGCAGCGGCGCATTTTGAGCAGGCGTTGATACTTGCGATGCAGCTTAACGATATGGCGAGTATTGCAGCCGTTCAAACCAATTTGGCGACCGTCTATTCACATCTCGATCAGCTCCAACGTGCCGATTCACTCCTCGCTCAGGCACAGGAGACGTACCAATCTCTTCAGTTCACTGTCCAACAGATTACCGTGCTTGAAGTGCGTGGTCGCGTTCAGTACAAGTTGGGCAAGCTCGACCAAGCGCAACAACTTTACGAAGAGGCGATTGCGCTGTGTGAAAAGGTGGGGGATGCGGTCGGACGCGACCGCTTGTTGATGGCGATCGGCCGAATTCAACTGCGTCGCCGCAACTATCAGATAGCAACTGAGTACCAAAAGCGCGTCTTGGAAAACAGTCAAGAACGCAATGACCTACAGCGCACGCTTGACGCAATGCAAAACCTCGGTGATATTGAGGCTGCTCAGAATGACCTATTGGGGGCAATCGACTATTACGAACAAGCACGCCAGCTTGCCGACTTGTCCCCTAATGATAGTGCCGCGGCCTCCCTGCGTAGCGAATTAGGACAACTTTACAGTCAAATTGGAGAGTATCAAAAGGCCCGCGATTATCTGAATACAGCCATTGAGATACATAGGCAAAACGGGAACAGGCGCAGCGTTGCACATGGATTTTGTCGCTTGGGGAAAACGTTCACGAGACTAGGTCAACACGACGATGCAATGGATTGTTTCAGTGAGGCTTATGCGCTTTTCGGTGAACTTGAGGATAAAAGTGGCGAGGCAACTGCCCTTGATCTGATGGCAGCCGATCACCATCTACGCGGGGATATTGCGACTGCGATTGCCTACTCTGAACAGGCGATTGGAATAGCGCGTGAGGCGAATGAAACTTCACTCGAAGCAGGTATGTTAGCGGTGTTGGCATTGAGCTATATCGATCTCAATCGCGCCGACGAAGCACTTGAGCTACAGGAAAAAGCCCTTGCCTTAGCACGCGCTGGCGGCAACTTGTTAGAAGAAGGAACGATTCTAGGCGGAATGGGATTGGCTTATGGACATATGAATCGCTGGGCAGACGCACGCAATGCTTACATGAGCGCACTGGAAATTCTTGAACCAATGGGACAGCAAGATGGCGTAACCGCGTGCTACTGGAATCTAGGCGAGGTCTACCTGCAACTGGGTGAACGCCAGCGTGGATTGGCATATATGCAACGACGTGTTGACTACCTACAGTCAATTCAACATCCAAAAGCCAAATCGACCGTTGAGCGGCTTGAGCAATTCCGCACAGGTCGATCTTTGCAAATTTGAATCACTCTTTCGGCCGATCATCTCCAACTCCCCACGCAGAAACCGCTTCAGCCAGTTCATTGAGCTTAATTTTCAATGCGTCGGCACTGGTAATCGTATCGGCTGCAACGACACGACCACTTACCTCAGCCAAAACATAGCTAATCACCACGCCGCCCACGTAACTCATCTCAACGGGTCGGAATAGCCGCTTCTTGGAAATCACTTCACCCCCACTAGACAGCACATCAACGTGCAGAAGATGGGTGACGTTTTGATCGATGAGTGCCTGCCGATGCGCTGCGACTGCCAGTGGGGTCGCTCCTTCATTGCTAGTTGTCAGAGTGGTTGTTACTTGCTGCGTCTGAGTCAAGATTTGCTCAATTTCGACAGCAAGGTTTTTGAGCGGCAACAGGTCATTAGCAAGTTGGTCAAGCCCATCTGATAACCGTTGTTTGGCATCGGTGTCACTCGCCTTTGCCTGTGCAGCGCGCTTTTCTGCAATCGCTATCTCGCGTGGGCTGATGTGCGTTTCTTTAAGGAGAGCGAGTTGACGTGACAGATGCTGATATTGTCCAAACCGCGCGACGAACGATTGAACGACTGTACATTGTGCGATGGTATGAAAGCGTTCCACGATGATGTGACGATTAAGCAATTGGCCGATAATCGCATTTTGCGCAGCCGCGCTGTCGATCGCTATATCCCGCCCCTTCAGCGTGTATTCGGTGTTGAAAAACTGTGCGATGCTCGCCAATCCCGCCACCGTGCCAGAGGCAAGCGACAAGGCGGTCGCTAATCCACCCCCTGTCAATGCGCTTAATGCAGTCGTTACCACGGCACCAGCCCCTTTGGCGACAGCGTCCCCGAGTCGTTCAGGTCGCACTTCATCCTGAGAATGAGCTGGCGAATCGACGACCCGTCCGATATCCGTGATTGCCTTTTTGAGTATCTCGTCCAGAGCTTCTAGTTGCGCTGTGACCTGTAGCCGAACAAGTTCGTCCGCCACGACATCACGCTGGCTCACCGCGTAGAGTTTGACTGCGTCGCCCTCGTGTTTGGCAAGCGCACGCTCAATCTGTGCCGCTATTTGCACAGCAGCATCCTGCAACGTGCGATAGGCGACGAGGGTCGCCAAGTAGCCCGAATTTTCGCTGGCTGCGATAGTGCCTTCAAGCGGTGGGTCTCCTCCCTGTGGCAGCTTGGCTTCGACGGTCGCCCGCTCGGCCAACACACGCTCCTTTTCGAGTTCCGCCAATTTCTTGTCCCGCTCCGCGTTTGATAAGGCGATTTCGTTTGCCGTCTCAACCTGCTGTTTAAGCAGCGCGAATGGATTCGGTAAGTCATCACTTTGAGTCGTTGTTTGGTCAGGTTCAGGCATGATATATCGGCTGATTTGGTTAATGCGCTGCTTTTGACAGAGAGACACCTCCAAACGCAGCTGTTCAAGTCGAGAAGGGTTAGGCGATGTCCACTTCGTTATCTTTCTGCTTGCTTTTGAGATCGTCAACAATGGCCTTGACGGGAATTCCCTGATTACGAGCAGACCCTATCGCCGCGTGATGCAGCGCGACGACGCGCAGCTTGCGATCAAAGCAGGGAGAACCGGATGAGCCGGGCATCGTGCTGGTGTCGTACTTGACGCGAGTTGGCGTTTGACTCTCGACGCGACCGATGTCCATCTTGAGCGGCAATCCATTGGGGTGTTGAAAGATAAGCTGGTCATCCCCATTCCGTATCGCCTGTGAACCATCTAGACTCAGCTTAAGCCAGCCACGTTTGGCGGCCTGTCCATCGCCGCCACCTGCATTGACAAGTGGTTCGTCACCTGCTGGTTTGTCCAATTTAATCACGGCATAGTCGAGTTCTTCATTTTCTGCGACGAGCCACTGATTTCTGTCGCCTGGCTCCATCAGACCATACGTCGGCCCACTTAGCTCCTTCCCTCGATACTCTATACGGTCAAAACCAAGCGTGAAGTTACTTGCTGGCAGTGTCCCATTGAGCACAGGCTCAATGACATGATGATTAGTCAAGACGGTGTCCGCACTGACCAAGAAACCGGTCGCGTCTGGGCGAGGGCCAGGTAGATGCTCCACACGGCAGACAGCATAGCGAATGGGGCCGAAACTTGCCGCCCAATCGACTGGATTGAGAAACTGGTCAACGGTGATGCGAACTAACTGCTCAAGTCGCGGCTTGCGGTCTGGCTCCACGACGGGCAACTCGTTGAACTCGCGCACCAGTTCAGTCATCTCAGCATCAAACGGCCGCCACTTGTGCAGTTCAATGACAAATTCACGACACAAGCTGTTCGCCTCAATTTTGTTAAGAACGGCATAGGAGACCTGAGCAGCATTAGCAGCAAGCGCAACGATTTGGGGCAGGTTTTGCAACTCACGGGTGATGGGTGCGTGTGGGTATGCCTGCACTTTCGGCGTTCCCGCCACGGCGCGTAGCACGTTTGCCGTTTCAATATACGTCAAGCTCAATAGCACGTTATCACATTTCGTGCGCTGGTCAGGTGTAAAGCAAGGCATTATTGTTTCCTTCTTCTTGGTGGTTGAATTGAAATTCGGATTTCTATCGAAATCACATACAATAGTCGAGTCGCTGGTAACCGTTCCAATCGTAAGTGGATCAGGCCAAGTAGTCAAGCGGCAGAAGGAGCAAAATTCTCGTGACTTTGAAGTGGACAGGTCCAATGCAAGGTAAACTACTCGAGGTGCTTTCGAGCATTGAGGATGTTTTTGAGGTGTTACCGCCTTTGCTGTTGAGGCTAGGTAAAAGCTGGGAGTTAACTGTAACGAAGGGAATCGCCCCCTCAACACAGCTCTTTGAACTAATAAAAACATCTGTGGCCGAGAATTGGATCGATGCGTTAGTCCTCGAACTGGCACAACACTGGCAACTGAACGAAAAGCTGCAAGAGTTTGCTGCCGAAGTCGCTGCTACGAAGGAGCCAAAGAGGATTGTTAACTGGATCGAAGCCTCCGGTATTGCACGAACGGAACTGCGGAAATGGTGCCAAGCCGTGCTAGATGAGTACAAGTTAGCCACACGCAATGTGCCATTCGAGCAAGATTCGATCAGCAAGATGGTGCAATACTTGTGGGGGTTTGGCCCTACTAAGGTAGGACACCACCCGTTTGTACAATTTGTGAAGCACCTGCTGGAATCTGGGCATTTCTCGGCCGATATCCGCCCCTCTGTCGGGCAATGGCTCACGGAAAGCATAACCAGCCCACATCTACAACTGCCGCCACGCGAGACATCAATACACCAAGTGGCACAGCAGCAACTGCCTATCATCGTTGCCGTTGAACAGCACGCTCAGAGCTTTACCATTTATCGGTGGCGCATTCGTGACGGCAAGTTCGAGTTACTCACCGAGAAAAATGTCAAGGAAGCCGCGACCGTCGCCAACCTGCATAAGCATCTGTTTCGGCTCATCGAGCGGGAGCTGCTGACAAACAAGCGTAGGATTGAGCTATATCTTCCCATGTCGCAGCTCGAACTGGCGATAGATCAATGGCGACTACGCGAGCCACATGCGCCATGGGGGAAGCGGACAGATGTTTCTGTTGGCCTGCTCGACAGGCAGGAAGCCCTCTCCGTTGCCACCGCGCTTGAGCAGGAATCGGACGAGACAGTAAACGATTTGCTGGACTGGTTGTACGATGAAGCGCAAGGGTTTACCTACGAGCTAGTAGCCGAACGAGAGCAGTGGAGCGATCGCTGGCAGACGCTAAATGATGAAACAGCTTACTCACTTGAAGAGCTGGCGACGTATCTTGAACAGAAAGACGAAGCTAGATGGGAGGCGTGTCACTGTTTGACGCTGCTCAACTTCCGCCCGCTTACTGAACAGTTGGAGGGTGACGCAAGCTGCATTTACGACTCGATCAAGTCAGGTATCCCGTTGATGATCTGGTCGCGCTCGACAGCGGCAGTCGCACAACTACGAACTCACCTGTATGAAGCGCACAAAGCAGGCAACGTGCAGGATGAGGCAGACATTGCCGCAATTGTCAAGTACGTACGAACAGAATACGCGACAGACGCAAACGACATCGGCCGAAACCTCACCTACGTTATGGATAATCCAACCCGTCAACTGCCCTACCTACGCAGTGACCGCAAACGACTATGAAAAAAGAATCTTGGTACGTCTATCCTCGTGAACTAGATGAAAATGGAAAGATGCCTCACTTTGAGCTGGGGCCGCCACCGCCTTGGCGCGACTTTAGCGACAATGAGAAGCGCAAAAAGGAGCGCGGCCGCAAGTTCCGCCCGCAGCCGACCGATGTCCGCATGGTCAATGCGGCTTTGCTGCTGCGGCGACCGCTGCTGGTCACTGGCCCGCCCGGCACGGGTAAGTCGAGCCTTGCACACGCCGTCGCCGAAAATCTTGGATTAGGGGAGGTGCTTGTCTGGCCAATCACGTCTCGTACCCAGCTCAAAGATGGGCAATACAGCTACGATGCCATCGGCCGATTACAGGCGAGTAACTTCACAGCCGGACAGGAGAATGTCGAGCCAATCGAAAAGTATGTGCGGCTCGGTCCGCTCGGATCGGCCTTTGCCGACAGCGAAAAGGGCAAGCCCCGCGTCCTGCTGATCGACGAAATCGACAAGAGCGACATCGATCTGCCCAACGATCTGCTCAACATCTTTGAAGAAGGGGAGTTCGTCATACCAGAGCTAGCACGGTTGGCGGATGATCCGAAGTATGCCGAGCTGTCGATACGACTTGATAAGGCACGTAGCAGTAAGGTTGACGACTCCGTCGTAATTCCGCGAGGTGTCGTCGAGTGCAAGGAGTTCCCCCTTGTGATTTTGACTAGTAACGGAGAGCGCGACCTGCCCCCTGCCTTTTTGCGCCGCTGCTTGCAGTTGGAGATCAAAGCCCCGCGTGCAGAGCAGTTGCGCCGCATCGTGCGCGCCCACTTTCCTGGGCTGCCACTTGACGATAAAGGCGAACTGCCACCTGACATCGAGCGGCATGTTAAGCAGGTCGTTGAGGAGCTGGCCTATGTGCCGACCGATCATCTGCTCAACGCCGTTCACATGGTGCTAAATGGCAAGGTCGATTTGGAACACACTATTGACCCACTAGAGCAACCGACCGCTGACCGTGACCAGCTTAAGAGGCTGGCTGACGAGATATTGCGCCCAATCCGCTAAGCGATGTTGAAACCAGATGATCGGCCAATTTCGGCCGAAGAGATTGCCGATATTCTGTGGCTCGCCGCCCGCACCGCACCCCTTGCACAAACACGGGATCACGGTGAGCCAACACAGGATGCGCCACGCCCCGCCGCACGCGGGGGTGCAGATGTCGGCACTGAAAAGCCGCCGCCGCAACAAGGGCTGCCGCAGAGCGACGACGCGTCAGTTGACATACCACCCGATGAGGGGCACCCTGACTCACAGGAGCGTGATGCAGGTCTCTACCCAGACGTGCCTGCTCCCTCCGAGCAGGGTGCGTCAAGCGGGACACCGTTCCGCGTCTCCGCTGCGGAAGCACTTTCACGGCACGAGCGTCGCGCCATCAGCCGCGCCTTGCGTCCACTTCAGCGGCGTATTCTATCGAGCAGTCGCACCCAACTCGCAGAAAACGCAACCGTTGAGCAGATCGCCGCCTCTTTGCTCGCTGGGCGGCCGACGTGGCAGCCCGTAACTGTGCCAGAGACAGAGCGTTGGCTCGATGTCGTCCTGCTAGTGGACGGCTCGCCCTCGATGATGATTTGGCAAGACACCATCACGGCTGTCGCGCAACTGCTGCGTGACGTTGGAATCTTCCGCGATGTCCAGCAGTTCACGCTGCGCGTGGTGGAAGCGGCAGGTATCAACAACCCAGACCCACAGGTAACGACGGTCGAATTAGTCGCGGCGGACTCTGTCAGGCGAGCGTCCGAACTGGTAGATGCAGCTGGCCGTCGCCTCTTTCTGGTGTTGAGCGACTGTAGCTCCGTTGTTTGGGATAACGGCGCGATGAGCCGTCTGCTGCAACCGTTTGTCATGCACAACTGCGTTTCAATCTGGCAAATATTGCCAGAGTCACTCTGGAAGACGACGGCCCTGACTCACGCTAAACAGACGTGGCTCTCCGCCGTCGACATGCTCCAGAACGAGCGTGCGCTGCACATCAACGCGCAGGCAATCCCAGTCGTGCCGCTTGCGGCAGAGCCGCTGATGCAGTGGGCGAACTGGCTGACGGGGCGCGGTGAAGATAGATTGGCTGCCTACACATTTTCGCCAAGCCATCAAGTGCGCCAAGAGGATGTGAACAGCCGTCTGCACAGGTTGGGCATTGTGCGCGCGCCGACCGCGTCAACGGCTGAAGATCGTTATGATCATTTTCGGGAACATCGCCCCCAGCGCGTGCAGGCACTTGCCAGCTACTTGGCCGCGGTGCCGCTGACCCCGCCTATCATGCGGATGGTGCAGCGCACAATGTTGCCGCATAGCGAACACAGCGACCTCGCGTATGTCTTCTACAGCGGACTGCTACAACGCCAAACCCCTCAGCACGCCGACTTACTGCCAGAGCAGATTTACTATGAGTTTGCCGGTGATGATGAGCAGATGCGCGATCTACTGCTCTCTAAAATCCCGACCTTCCAAGTCGAAACGCTGTTCGATCATCTGACTGATTACATCATCGAAAACATTGACAAACTCGCTCAGTTCGGCGTCGTACTAGGTGTCGGAGGGAGAGCTGCGAGCGTGGCCGTCGATTCCTCCCTCCAACGTCACTTTGCCAAAGTGTCGCGGCACGTCTTGACCTATCTGGGCGGCATCTACGCAGAGATCGCCGCTGACTTTGAAGCGTATATTGACGAGTTCTATCGCCTGCGGCACGAAAAGGAGGATGAACCGGACGAAGAGATTCCGCTAGAAGAGCAGTTTGATGCGCTCTGGGAGCGTGTGCATGGTCGTGCGACCAGCTTGTTAGGAGATTTAACCTTAGTCGTCGAGTCAATTGGCGGCTCGCAAACGTTGATTGGACGGACACGCATTGCGCTCGATGGTGATAGTGAGAATGTTCTGCCTATGAGCGAGGACAGCACGATTGATACGACATCTCTGAGAATACATCAACCGTTTGTTGAGACAGCACAGAAGCAGCAGCGCAAACTGTGGCGCATGTTGACAGAGGCTTTACGAGAGCCGCCGCTGCCAATTCCCTCGTCCGACGTTCAGCTTCCCCATACTCAAACAGATACCTCTCCACTTGCTATCGGCTGGTGCTGGGTTCCCGCTAGGGCATTTGCGATGGGTAGCGAACAGTACGACGATGAAAAGCCAATTCATAACCGCCACGTCGATGCATTTTGGATGATGAAACAGCCTGTCACCAACGCGCAGTTCGCACAGTTTGTTGATGCTGGGGGGTACGAAAAACCGCGCTGGTGGTCAGAGGGAGGGTGGCGAACGAAGGTAGAAAAAGAGTGGCAAGAACCACGCGAGTGGCACAATGACCGTTTTAACGGAGCGTTGCAGCCAGTTGTCGGGGTCAGTTGGTTTGAAGCGGAGGCATTTTGCAACTGGGCGAGCGAGCATTGCGGCATGACGATTCGCCTACCGACAGAAGCCGAGTGGGAGAAGGCGGCACGCGGCAATGATGGGCGAGAGTATCCGTGGGGGAATGAACGACCGAATGAGAAGTTGGCGAACTTTGCATCCAACGTTGGGCAAACAACGCCCCTCAACCGCTACAGTCCACAGGGAGATAGTCCTTACGGCTGCACTGACATGGCGGGCAACGTTGATGAATGGACAAGTAGTTGGTACAAGGCGTATCCTGGCAATACAATTGAGGACAATAATTACGGTGAAACACACCGAGTGGTGCGCGGGGGGTCGTGGGACGACAGTTACGACGACATTCTGCGCGCCGCCAGCCGCGTCAGGAATTCCCCCGACAACTGGGACAGGACCCTGGGGTTCCGATGCGCGAGCACGCCTTTCTGAAGTTCTGGCTGCTGAGTTTCTGTTTTCTGTCTTTTCTTCTGTCTTGTGGTGTCATCTAATGAGTAAGCGGTACGTGTAACCGCCCACTCCGCGAAGCGGATCGATAAAAATTAACCGATTAAAATGAAGACATACCGCAACCTGTACTCACAAATTTGCCGCTTTGGCAACCTGCTGCTGGCCTTTGAAAAAGCACGCAAGGGCAAACGCGGCAAGTTTGGGGTGGCGTCGTTTGAGTACGATCTGAGAGTATCCTACATTTTGTGTAAGTGAATGACCGATGGAAAATAGAGTCCAAACAGGTCAATGAGAGAACAAAATGAAGACACAAAACCCACAAAGACGAGACAATGCAGTAGCGATGCCAGCAG
>JAUIAP010000074.1 GCA_030425205.1 Anaerolineae bacterium | reverse complement strand
TCTTGAGTTGAAATTTGAGGTTTTTATCTATTTTGGCAAGCCGTTTATGTCCACTTAGCCGACCCTTAGCGTAATTCAGAGCATGAATATGGCGAACACCCTAGTTAGTTGATGGAAACAGCTTTCGTCTATGGACGTTTGACAGCCATGATTTTGTGCCTTCCACGCCGTTTGTGCATGATTTGGGGATTTCGACCGAAAACAACAATTTTATCATCGGCGACATCAACCGTGATAGCCGCGACGACTTAATCTATTTTGATGTAAGTGGCAGTGCTACTGTTTGGTTATCCGATGGGAACGGTGTATTTACAACGGTTGTATCACCTGGCATTCCGCAAGGTGATTTGGCGACGTTCAGCTATCACATTGCCGATTTTGATGGAGATCGACGTGGTGACTTGCTGCGGCATCGCTACTATGCAGGAACAGGGGTGGGGGAATTCGATCTAATGCACTCCAACGGAGATGGGACGTTCGCATCCCCTGTACGTTGGAGTTATCCGTACAATTCGGCCGATTTCCACATCGCTGATTTCAACGGTGATGGCAGTGCCGATATGGCACATTTTGATTCGACAGGGCGCAATGCGACGATTTCGCTTGCCGCTTCAAGTAGTCGCACCGCCGCACCGTTTACCATCCAGACAACCTTTGATACATGGTCTGCATTACCGACCTATGCACAGAATGACACCGATTGGATTGGTGCAGTTGGTGATTTTAACGATGATGGACGTGCCGACTTTGCCCAGCAGGTTGCCGATAGCTATCTCATTCAATGGTTAGGAACGGACGGGGCAAATTTTCAACCACGTATTGTTGTGCCATCGTTTCATCGTGAATCTGACAATACGCCCTATTTGACGAATGATTTCAATCAAGACGGGAAGACAGACTTGCTTCAGCGCATAGATGATGACACGTTGACTGTTTGGCTGGCAGACACAGAAGCGGGATTCACAACGCAGACGTTAGAGGTGGCGATTTCGGCCGATAGCTTCTCACAGATCGCCCGCCTAGCGAGTTTAGGTGTTGGCTTAATCGAACGACTTGATAGCGGCTATTTGCGTGCCTATACAGGATTAGGAACGGGCGTTTTGCGTGAGCACACCTTGCTTGAAGGCAACGCGCAATTATGGACAACCTATACTTATGACGAGCTTGGTCGCATGTTGACGCAACGCGACCCTGATAACAGTCTGTACTCGACGGAGTACGACGGACTTTCTACTCGCGTTACCAATGCACTTGGTCAACAGGAAACACGCACTTACGATAGTCAGGGGCAACTCGTCTCTAGTATTGACAATCTCGGCAATGAGATCCGCTACGAGTATGACGAATTTAACAATCCAACACGCATTATTGCACCTGGAAATATCATCACGACGATGGAATATGATATTCGCGGCAATCGTATTCTCCTAAATGATCCCGACACAGGAATTACAATTTCAGAATTTGACGCATTTGGGCAACTGTTTTTCCAAGAAGATGCAGCAGGCAACTTTGTGACCTATGAATACGACAGGCTAGGTCGTATGACAAAACGTAATGAATTGGAAGGGGAGACGACGTGGACATATGATACGGCTGCCAATGGGAAAGGCCAGTTGGCGCAAGTCGCTGCGCCTGATGGATATGTCGAACAGTATAGCTATGATGAACTAGGTCGGCCGCAATCTAGCACCATCACGATTGATGGAACCGACTATGTATCGAGTCAGAATTATGATGGAATCGGTCGATTACGCACTATCACCTACCCAACAGGCTTCACCATTCGCAACCACTATAATAGCAATGGCTATCTCATTGCTGTCACGGAAGCAAAAACAAGCGAACTGTATTGGCGTGCCGATCATGTTAACGCACGCGGTCAACTCGAAGCTCAACTATTTGGTAATGGGGTTGAATCCTTCCAAAAATTTGACACACTTAACGGCAGACTCTCTACTATCCAATCTGGTCACAACGGTAAGGCAACCATCCAAAACCTCACCTACCAATTTGACGCGTCGGGCAATCTGCTACAACGCGCTGATCTCCGCCAAAACATAGCCGAGACATTTAGCTATGACTCGCTCAATCGCTTAACCAATTACAATGTAAGTGGACAGGCAAATAAGAGCGTCAACTATAACGATAATGGGAATATCCGCTCTCGCTCTGATGTTGGCATTTATCTTTATGAGGGCAATGCGCCCCATGCCATTACACGCATCATCGGTGCCAGTGACAACAGCTACCAGTACGATGAAAATGGCAATCGTATCTCCAGTGATGATGGCTCTATCTCCTACACCTCCTATAACAAGCCTGACGTGATTGTCAATGGCGCGAACTCTGTCATGTTTAATTATGGAGCAGACCGCAGTCGTTACAAACAAGTCAAACAGGGCGATACGCCACAATCCACTTCAACTATTGTTTACGTCGGTGGTTTGTATGAACGAGAAACGACCGCACTGCCTGACAAAGTTACCCATCGACACTATATCCAAGCAAGTACTGGCGTAATCGCTGTTCGGACTGAGATAGAAGGCGAAGATACAACGACACGCTATCTGCACCGCGATCATCTTGGTTCGGTCGATACGATGACCGATGAGTTCGGACAGGTCATGGAACGCCTGAGTTTTGACGCATGGGGTCAACGCCGCCTTGCCAATTGGCAAGATGCACCTCTCGCGCTACTCAGCTCACTCAGTCGCGGTTTTACAGGGCATGAACATCTCGACAGCGTTGGGCTGATTCATATGAACGGGCGAGTTTATGATCCATCGATTGGACGCTTCCTCAGTGCGGACCCATTTGTTCAAGCCCCTGAAAACACTCAATCGCTCAATCGCTATAGTTATGTTGTCAATAATCCGCTTTCAAATACTGATCCTAGCGGCTTTATATTTGGCAGTGTATTTAAATTTTTCAAGAATATTATCAAGGGCATTGCAAGTGTCGTTAAATCTATATTCAAAGAGGTTGCCAAATTTATTCGTCAGTATGGCGCAGCCATTGTAACTATTGCTGTTGGGATTATAGCTGCCCCGTTAGGACCAGTCATAGCAGGGGCATTGGCTGGTTTTGCAGGAGGGTTTGTTGGCACATTGCTCAATGGTGGGGATATAGGAGATGCTTTCAAAGTTGGAATAAAAGGAGCAATACAGGGAGCTATTTCAGGTGGAGCTTTCTCGGGGGTTGGTACAGCCATTAAAACAGCCTCACAGTTTGTAAAAGTCGTGGCAAAGGGAGTGACTGGTGGTGTTCTTAGCATCATGAGAGGCGGCAAATTCCAGCACGGTTTTCTCAGTGCTGCAACAACGCAACTTTTTACGCCTTATGTTAACGCAATTGACAGTAGTAATGCGAGTGTTAGCGTTCAACGAACTGTGGCCGCAGCAATAGTTGGTGGAACCGCTTCTGAGCTAAGTGGTGGAAAGTTTGTAAATGGCGCCGTAACGGGTGCATTTTCTCACATGTTCAGTGATGGAAGACGAAGGGCGGTAGATAATCAAAAGCGTGACGCTTGGCTACAGAGTGAATCTGGCATAAGCGGAATTCAAAAGGGCTCATCTAAGTCATCCGTCTTTTATGGCAACTATGTAGGACCTGGGAATAACGGTTATCATCTAGCACCCGTTGATCGCATTGATAAATTAGCCAGCATACATGCTCGTGCCTATGACAATGCAGGTGCTGACGGTATTCTGGGAACTTTTCTAAACTTGAATGTTGCAGAAGCCGATTTAGCTTTAGGTTTTGGCGCATTTGCATCAATTGGAAGTAATGCGAATATCATTGGTGAGTTGTTTGCTGTCGGTGCTGGTGTGCTTTTTAGTACGGTTGGCTTTAGTAAGGCAACAGTTAATATAGTAACGCTAAATCGCTTGTGATGAGATAACAGGAGCAACGTAGATTCAGAGTAAAAACCAAAAATGTCTTATAGTACAATGCTGCCAACACAATAAAGGCTGACACTTACCTTCAGATTGTCAGCACATTCTAGGCAAATTTTGCCAGCACAAATTCATATAGTCACCCCTGAAAAAGATAGTTGCATCAAGGTAGTTCCATGTCTATAATCTATCATAAGTTTAATGAGTTAAAGAGGAACCCTCCCCCTTAACTGGCACGAGAGAAACGCGACTGGAACAAGCTCATTAAGACAAGGAAAATGTCTCCTCTTCCTCGACCATAGGCACAATCCGTTAGCTGCTATAAACGTGTTTCCCTCCTGACGCGAGCAGCATAAATAACAACGACCCCGTACAGGGGTCGTTTATGTTTTAGGGATAGTCCACCAATATAGTTAAACTAAAAGTGTTTTCATATTTAAACTAAATCACTTTTTATCCCTTACGATAACCCCAATTACTGTAAGTAATTCAACGTCATCATTTTACGCCGACTCTGTTGTTCCCCCAAATGACAAAAGACACCGGGTAGAAGCTGCGCCGTTCCCAACCCCAACTTGAGAAAGTTTTGCTGTGCCTGACGCTCATCGCGGCATGGAAAGATCGCGTTGAGGTGGGCAACCCGCACAAGCGACGGATTGAACGTGTAGTGTGCGGCGGGGGCAAAGGTGTGATTTGCGTGCTGCTGCCAGCGAATCGGCCGCTGCGTCACCATATGATACGGCAAAACGCGCTCTCTGCTGTGTCGTAGGCGTACCTGTCCAATCTGTGAATCGGTTTGTAAAAGCGTGTACGCTTGTTCCAGCCAATCGGCCGATTGTGCAACCGTGCGCCAGTCATCCTCCAAATGCAAAACGTACTCGACACCCGCCTTCTGCGCCACCGCTTGCACAACCCGACTCGTCGCCGCCCCAATCGGCAACACGCCGTTCGTATGCGTCAGGCAGCGATCTACAAACGGCAACTGCCTGACATAGGCGACCGTTGCGGGGTCATCTCCGTTGACAAGCACGGTGATGTGGTGTTCGTGTAGGTTCGGCCGATTTTCCAACAGACTCTCAATTGTCTGGCGCAGCAAGTTGAGCCTTCCACCCGTCAAAATGCTGATCCCGATCTGCTGTACATCAATCACGTGGCGGCGGATGTCGCGCAGCATAAAAAATCGCTCGCTGTCGCCACTTCCGCGTTGACTCGCAAAGTCGAAGCGGGTGCGCCACAATGCAAGACACGCCTTCTCATGCGGTCGATCTGCGTCGTGTAGCCACACCGTCGCGTCTGTCGTGAGATGGGGCGCGATGGCGAATAAGTTGGCCTGGCGGCCGAAACGCTCTGGCGGCCCGTCGATCAACGCGAAGTCGATCCCATCCGGCAGTGTCGTCGTGTACCACATCCCCCCTGTTTGCTCTCGCAGTGGCGCATGACGCAACTCGACATAATCGCGCAACCCTTGCTGCTGCAATGCGACGCAATTGCGTTCATAGTACGTCGCGTCATGTTCGAGGCTAATCACCGTCGCGTCGTGTGCGCGGGCGTAAGCCGCCAGAATGAGCGTCGTCGCCCCACTACCGACCTCGACGATACGGCGCGGTTTTGTCTCGACGAGGTGCGCTTGCAAGGCGGCAATTTCGGCCGATGTCAAACTCCAACTCGTCTGCGCTGCCTGTACATTGACCGTTGGCTTAATTGGTGTGGGATTGGCGATTTGCTCCCGCAATTGTGCAGCATAGTCGGTGATTTGATGCCGTTTTTCGGCCGAAACACCCCGTCCGGCCAACCCCCGTAAATGCTCACACAACTGATCCCGCGTCCGCTCACCCGCCAAGAAGCGACGGTATGCGGCGTGCGCTTCTGTGTAAAGCTGGGCAAGCTGCTGACTGATCGCCTGCCGTCGGCGTGACCGCATTCCCGTTTGCGCTGCGCTGGTCAGCGATTGGGCATGCCGCTGGCGATGGTAGAGTGGCTGCTCAACCGTCGTGAAGCGTCCGCTCATCAGCAGAAAGTTGGTCAAAAGCGTGTCGTACCCCAAGAAGAAGCCGCCGTAATTGCCGCCGATGTCGCGCAAGGCAGTTGTGCGGAAGAGCGCGTGGTGGTGGGCGTGGTGCTTGAATTTGGCAGGCAGCGGCAGTGGCACAGGCGGAAAGCGTTCGACCTTTTGCTGGTTGTTGCGATGGACGACTTCGGCCGAACTCACCCAATCCGCATGATGCGCCCGTAACTGCGCCAACAAGGTAGCAATGCGCGTTGGCTCACTCCAATCATCTGCGTCTTGAATGGCGAAAAACGGCGCGTCCGTCGCCTGCAAAACGACCGCATCAGCAAAATAGCGACCGTGATTTTCCGCCAAATCAAAGCGTACCAAACGCGGATCGCGGATGTCCGCCAACTGCGGCCATGGCGGCTTGGGGTCGCCATCGTTGACGACCACGACGGTTAATGCGCGGTGTGTCTGCGTTAGCAAACTCAACACCGCACGCCGCACGTACTTCGCTGCGCCGAAACAGGGTAGCGAGATGATGACGTGGTTTTGATTTTTGTTGGTATCGAAAACGTCGGGTTGAAACGCCGACGCTATGGGGCTTGCGCCATCGAAAACGTCGGGTTGAAACACCGACGCTACCGGTGGGCGGTAAAAGGAATGGACATCGCCGAGCAGGTTGGTGATGGTTTCGGCCGAAATCCGCTCCCACCGCGCACTTTCCACCCGCTTCGCGCTTGTGTTGTCAGCATGGATCAGCGCGATGTAAAAATCATCCCGTTCGAGTGGCAGCAACTCCCCTTGCCGCGCCGCCCAGACAAAGCGCGTGTCTTCCCCAACGCGCACATCGGGAAAGCGGTTGCGCTCCCAAAACGACTTGTAGTAGCAGAGCGTTCCCCCCGCCAGCCATGCGCGTTTGCTCGGCGGATAGACGTAACGCCACGCCTTGTGATCTTGCGGCCGATAGAACAGCAATGACTCCAACCCACACACCGCCGCATCACTTCGCGCCAACGCCGCCACCTGATACGACAGCCGCCAATCCGCCATCCAATCGTCATCGTCCCAATGGGCGATCAACTCGCCGCGTGCCAGTTCGCACCCCCGATTACGAATTGCACCCAACGACAACGCCTGCTCAATCCGCACATAGCGAATCCGTGCATCCTGCGGGACGAGATGTGCCACACTTTCCCGCCCACTGTCCAAAATCAGCAACTCCCGTTCGGGGTAATCCTGCTGCAAGAAGTAGCGAATCGCTTGGGGGACGAATTTCGGCCGATCGGCCGTCGGCATGACACATGTCACCAACTCATTCATCTGCTCACCTTTTTGCCACATCAGCGGGAGACAGAAATGCCTGCACACCGCGCCGCGCCAATATCTCTTTGATATACTCGTCCAATGCCACAACGGTGGCTCCCGCTTGAAAGAGGTAGGCGGCCGTTCCTCCCGTTAAGTAGTAAAGGTTGCTATCTGCATACTGCCCGGCTGCCTCAAAATAGATGTCGATACCGAGAACACGGCCGAAGTAAACGGACTCGTCCCTGTACGAATCACTCTCATCCACTGTGAGGGGACAGTGCAACGCCTCCGCAACTAGGTCGCGCATGTCGGCAAAGGGGCGTGGGTCGGTAAAGTAAAGTTGTAAGGCAAATTGATACGTTTCCATCGCTTATATCTCCTCAACACGTTCGGGCATTTTTGAACCCGTTGCACCTTCACGTGTTGCGCCCGCAGGCAACGTCGTTTCCACTCCTCCTGCCCCCGCTTTCCCAATGGAACCCGTGGGGTAGACAACTCCCTGTTCTCTTTGACCCTTATAGGTCGTTTCGGGCTGGATGGTGAAATTAAAGTCGGGTTCGCCATCAGCACGGCGATACCCCTCCACGTTGCTCAAATGCGAGCTGATGATACGCGCCTCCAGTCGGCGCAGTGCCTCCGCCCGCGGCCAACTCCTAATTTGTGACAGCTTCACTCGCTTTTTGTCACCTGTGACAGCCCCAGTTGTGATCAACTCATCGCTCCACATCTGATTTGGAATTTCGATGTACATATCACAATCGAAATCGCTAGGCTTAAAGCGTCGGGCGGCTCCTGTCGATTCCAATTTGTGTGGACCTTTCCAACCCGTCGCTAAACTGCCCCGAAAACGGATTGTCGCACCCGGCAGGATGTGCAAAATGCCGCCTTTGAACTCGCCTAAAATTTTGCGGACCGCCTTTTTTGCCTTCTCCCAGCGTGCCTTATCGTGCCAGCGGTCTCGGTCCGCTTTGCATTCAGCCTTGAATCGGCCGATTTGTGCCGTCGTCGTCGCCACCGTCTTCTCCAACGGCTTGACAGCGCGTTCAACCTCGTTTAGCTCTTCCTCGATCAACAACTTGTCATCATCACTGTTGACCCCCTTTATCAAGGTCATCGCCGAACGCACTCGCTTGTCATACGCGACGACATCACCGCGCAAATACCCCCATTGGTCTGCGTCAAAATCGACCGCCGCCTGTACCTTCTTGACGCGACTCTGCACCGCCTCAGCTTTTGCTGCAAGCTGTTTCTTGATCGCACTTACTGTCGGAACGGCAACGTCAATGTCGGATGCGCTATGCTGGCGAGCGTATGTTTCGATTAAGGTGATGAGATCATCAAAGCCGGGCAGATTGGCGACTTGATAGGCGGGATCGTTTTCGTAGTCGCGTTTCGCCTTTTGTTGCAGACGTTTTGCCGCCTTGCCGATCTCCATCAAGTCGGCAATCCGCTTTTGCATCATGCGATTTTGTGGTCGCTGTTTGAGTCGGCCGATTTGTCGGCCGATCTTATTGGAGAGCAAGTCGCGTTTGGAAACCATCTCCAACTTGTAAGGCGGTCTTGGCAATAAGTGGAGCTTGTGCGGCACACCAAGCATGTGAACGGAGCGTGTGATGGGGGTTTTCTGCGCGACCTTGTGGGCAGGCGATTTCTTCACCCCCTTTTTCGCGTCGCCCTTGACCTTTTTATCTTGTGACCCTCTTTTTTTCTTCTTACGTCCACCCTTAACCTGCGCCTTCGCAGGCGGCTTAGGCGCTGGCGCACCCGACTGCATATCCCCCTGTTGCGCCTCCTTCGGCGGCGCAGCCGTCTTACTATTTTTCTCCTTCCACTGACCGGGCTTGTCTGCCTTCTTCGATTGCGGCGCAGTCTTCTTCTTGGTCAAATCACTCATAAACTTGCTACCGTCAAACTGCGCGGGCTTGAGCTTCATCGCAGGCGGTTTGCCAGAGCCAAACACGTAATCGACATCGGCCGCAATCCCCATATCCCCACCGAGTGGCCACTCCTTCCCACCCAGCGGCCACGTCCACTTCTTATCTGGCGCGGGCGACCACCACGGCGAATCCAACTCAACAAACAGATCACCGCTCAACCCCAAAAACGGTTGCGCCGCGATCTCGACCTCTCCGCGTAGGAAAAACTCCCCTTGCTTATCCGCCCCTTGCTCCCCCTCCTTCTCGCGGTAGCCGATGATCGGAGTCGCCTCGGCGTACCCCTTGATCCCCGCCGTGCCGTTGATCCCCGCGCCAATCTTGATGTCGTGATCGGCGATTTCCACTCCTGCCCCTGCCTCGCCGCGGGCTGTCAACCCCGCAGCGGCCGAGATATTGAGCGACCCGCGAATGCTAAACGAGTTGCTCTTTTGCGGATCAGTCGAGTACGTGCCATCGACCTGAATGTTGTAGAACTTGGCGGGGCCAAGCTGCGCCCACGCCTCCAAGCCGATGTTGGCGAAGATGAAGACATTGCCGACGACGGGAATCCCATAAGCCGCCCGTGCCTCCACCTTGGGCAACGGCTTGTGATACGGCTTCTGCTCAAACAGCGTAAACTCTTTCTGCGGCGTGATCTTGCCGATAATCGTCACGAACCCTTTGTGGTCGATGATGACGTGTGCCGTCCCGTTCAGCCAGTCGGTAAACGCAAACGTCAAATCCCCCTCCCCAAACACCGCATACGGATCGCCTTTCTCTTTCTGCTTGTTCTTTTGCAGCGCTCCCTCGGCAGGCGGTTTCTTCGCCGCTTCCAGCTTCTCCGCCTCACTTTTCTTCATCAATTGCAGTGTCACTGACCCAGACAGCTTCTCTCCCTGATACCCAACCTTCCCCTTTCCAGCGACCTTTTCTCCATCCCATGCAACCTCCACCGCGCCGCTAAAGTTCTTGGGCAAATCGAGATCGACAGCCGCCTGACCCGTCACGACCCCCTTTGGATTGCGTTTGAGCGTCATGTTGCCCTGTGCCAGACCGGTCACGCTGATGTTGACGTTACCCTCGTAGCTAGTGATGCGCTCGTCGTTAGCGGTCAGCGAAATCGTGCCGTTGAAGATCGATCCCATCTTGAGTGGAATCTCGCTCATTCCCAACGTCAGCGCACCCCCTTCGAGCTTGTTGGTCAGTTTGGGCATTCGGTCGAAATCAAAGCCCCCCAACCCCACCATCTGCGGCATCTCCTGCAACTTCTTCGCCAGCGCACGTTCCGACTTGGGGATTGCCTTACCCAATGGAATGCCGATGTGTCCCGTCAGCGTGCCATCAGATTTCGTTTTGACGATCAAACTCGGCCGAATCGTCGTCTCTCCAACCTGCACCGCGCTAAAAGCGGGATGCGTCAGCGCGACGACCTGCCAACCGACGAGCGTGAAAATGTCGGCCGACTTGCGTTTCTGCTTCCGCACACGCACCGTTCCGTCCGCGATCTTGCCAAAGCGCACGCGCACCATGCCCGTCGATTGCGGCTGCCCATCCAGCCACGCGGCAATCGCTGGGGACGCGGAGAGCTTCGGCTGTCCCTTAAAATCAATCACACCGGGTGCGACGGCTGCGGCCGATTCCCCCTCTTCTTTTTCCTTCGCATTTTCCTTTCGCTGTACCTGTCCCGTCTGCTGAACGGTATGCGTCGCCTCATGCGCCATCAAGCGCAAATTGTTCTGCGACTCCCCCTGGCCTAGCCAGATGTGATTTTTGTGGGTGAAGGCACGGGCGTTGAGGGAATCGGCCGAACGCGCCGCCGCCGCCCCCTCATGCACGCGCACATGCCCCAAATCCATCCCCATGCGCTGCTCCAACGTGCGCCGCGTCCCCGCCTGTATCTGTGCGCCGCCGCCGCGACTGTTGATCGCCGTCGTTGCCGCCGCGCCCATCCCCCCAACCGCCTTGCGCTGCACCTCCTCTTCCATTCGCTGAACGGCTTCCTCATCTGTCACCCGCTGCACCGTCTCGTCGTCCGCCATCCGCTGCACCGTATTGCGATCACGCTCATTTTCCCGCTCCGGCTGAGCCGATAAGCGCATGATCGGCGCGCACAACTGCTTCCCCTGCACGACGTTATCAGCGACGCGATCCGCCTCTTTTTCGTAGCGGTCGTTTTTCGGCCGAACGGTCGCCTTGCGCTGAACATGCTGTTGTGACTGCCTAGCCGTTGTCCGCTTTTTTTGTGTTGGCTCAGATAAGTCAGATTTGACTTGCTTCTGTATCATGATTCCCCGCGATTCAATCCGTAAAAATTCGCTATCCTGATTTCAATATATTGCTGTAATGCCGCTTCCGACGTAAACACCATTGGGCTGATTCGCATTTGCTGGTCAAGCCACCGCACCGCAACGGCTATCTCACGGCGACGCATTCGGAACTGTCTAATACGACTTCCCGATGTAATGGAGGGGTCTGCTTCTGGCATACTTAGGTTACGCCCCACACCACGAGCGGCGGCTGGTGCGCCCCGAAATGCCATGGGGTTGTCTCGTACTAAAGCCTGCTGCCAGCTACGCTCACCCGAACGTACAAGATCGATGAGCATCGGCGATGTGACGAGTGCTGCCTGACCGCGAATTGCTTCCCGCCCAAACATGAGATGGGTAAACTCCGCGATGGTTTGCCGATGCGCTGCAAACTCTCTTGGAACGCGACCTCTTTGAACGGTTGCCATTACAGCGGCTGCAACTTCTTGTGGATCACCAATCGCATCGAGCCGACGTGCAAAATCAGTATATGTGCCACCCCCTCGCAATTCGCGGAAACCAGCCCCAAGCCGCCGACGCGCACCTCTGCCTAACCGTTGAATGCGTCTAACCAGCGCATTGGCGCGTCCAAAAAATTGCCGTTCCATGACCCTTGCCGAACCATAACTAATCGTTTGTGGTGTGTGAATTCTTCTTCGTCTTCCACCGCGAATCGCTTCTCTTTCGGCTCGCACGTAACCAAGAGTGCCACCGCGCCCACCGACACCAACTGGTTCTCGACGACGCATCCGTGCAGCAAGGGTCTCTGCGCGTCTTCGAACGTCTGGATGTTCGAGCAGATTCGTTGCGACACGACGAGTAATGCGGTTAAGTGCAGCCCTACCGGGTCGATACACGCGGAAAAAGGCACGGCGTGGGTTAACACGAGCGATGAAGCGTGGGCGACGACCAGGTTCCAAGCGCAGACTTGAAAGACGATGTAGATGCCGCAACTCAGATAGACGGCGGTTGAGACGCGCTACGGAGACACCGTTGCGAACAGTCTGCCTCAGGGCTGGTCTTAATCGTCTGACAGCCCGCTCTAAGCGTCGCCGATCATTTTCCTCACGGCGACGGCGTTGTTGTGGGTCTTCGTCATTGCGTCTGCTTCGCCCCCTGCTTCTCTGACCAGCGCGGTCACGCGGCAGACGACGCGATGGCGTGCGGCGTGAGGGTCTGCGTCTGCGCCCAATTCGGCCGAAAGCCCGCCGAAATGCCGCCATCACCCGCTCGATAAATTCCCCGATCCGCCCCATCACGCGCCCCGCCGCGCTGCCCGCCCGCTGGAACATGCCGATGATACGGCGCACAAAACCCATCACGGGGCGCAGAAAATCGACGATCATGCCCAAAATACGGCGCAAATTGCGGAAAACGGTTCGTAACAGACGCACGACACGACTGACGGCCGATGCTGCCAACGATGACCCCGCCGTAAAGAACGCGATGATCCCCTCAACGATAAAGCCGCCCGTCAAGTTGCCCAACATCTCGCCGAGCTTCTCATCGGGTTGCTCGAAAATTTCCATCATGCGATTTGCCAACGTCGCACCCATCCCACTCGCCGCGTTCAACGCCGCCTCAATCGCCGCCTGAATCATCTCGATCAGGCGACGCGGGTTGCGGAGCAGGTCGCCGGCGGCCGACAGCACTGAGTCGAGCGTATCGGCCGCCCGCGCCCCAATCAGCGTCAACAGCGACCGCGCCTGTGCGACCAACGCCCCAAACTGCTCACTCAGCGCGTTGATGAAGCCACAGATCAATTGCGGCAACTCAAACAGATCGGCGATCATCTGGAACGGCGCGATCACCGCCTCCCACACGCCAACCGCCAACCCCTTGAGAAAACCGAAGAAAAAGGCGATGCTGTTCCCCGCCGCGATGTTGGCAAATTTGTTGGCGACGCGCACCTTGCGTGCTGTCGCAAACGCCCGCACACGGTCAAAGAAGCCGATCATCGCCGCCTTGAGAAACGGGAAGAGTGGCCCCAGCAGCGGATTGCTCGGAATCAGGCGCAAGACGCGGCGCAAAATGTCGAGAATAAAGTCGATGATCGGCCCCTTGAGACGGTCGGGCAACCACAACCAGAGCGTGCCGAGCAGCAAGCCCGGAATGCCGAGCGGGTTGAGAATGATCGCCGCGAGACGCACTAAGAAGCGCAGCAACATCTGGGCAAATTGCAAGGCTTGACGCAAAATTCGGCCGATCCACCCCGCCGCGCCCCGCACATGCTGCCGCGCCCACTGCAACGCCCGTCTAAACTGCCCCGCCACAAAGCGGAACAGACGCACCAACGGCGCAAGCAGCGCATGACCACCCAGCCGCTCCGCGATCCCGTCTGTCCTTTCCAGCACCCCATCGAGCTTCTCGATCAGCCAATCGGCCGCCGCCGCGATCCCCGTAATCATGCCGTCGAGCAGGTCGCTCAAGCGTGGCAACAGGTCGTTTTGCAGATAGTCGCGTGCGCTGACGATCAGGTTGCTCTCTTGCCAGCGTTGGCGAATCCAAGTGAAGGCGCGGCGCAAATGCGGCCAAGCGTGATAGAGTGCCAGCGCGGGACCTGCGGGGGAGAGCGCGACCAAAATCGTGCCGATCACGCGCAGCGGTCCGTGAATCGGCCGCGTAAATTCCTTGATCCCGTCCCACAATGCAACTGCTTTCTCCTTGATCCACTCCCAGATGCCGCCGCCCTCGTCTGTGCCGTCCTCCGCCTCGATTCCAAACCACCCCTTGACGCGCTCCCACGCGCCACCCAGAGCCGACTTAACTGCGTTGAACATGCGGCCGATTCCGCGCACAAACCCGACTAGCCCATCCCACACCGTCCCCCCGATGCGCCGCAGCACGTCCATAATCGGCGCACCGATCACGTCCCAAATGCTGCTGAAAAAGTCGCTGACCGTGCTGGCGACGGAGCGAATGCCGTCGATTACCGGCGAGAACGTGCTGGACATAAACGAGCCAACCGCCCCCGCCGTCTGGCGCACCGCTTCCCATGCGTCGCTGGCAAACAGCCCCGCGCTCTCACGGAATCGGCCGATTGCCTCTGAAAAACGCTCCCCCAACCCGCTAAAGTTGAGTCGTTCCCCAATCGCGTCCAACGCCCCGCCGAAAAGCGACTGCATCCCGCGCTGCAGCAAATTTCGCAGCGTATTGCGAATGCCGTCCCGCTCGATCAGGCGGGCAAAGTCGGGCGCGACGCGGCGCACAACCGCCATCAGCGCATCTCGCCCCATTTCCAGCAGCGACTCGGCCGCAGTGCGAATCCCCGACCCAATCGCCCGCGCCCCAGAGACGACCGCCCCGCCAACCGCTCGGCCGACGCGTTTGATCGATCCCCACACGCTGAATCGCTGTACCGTCTCGCCGTCTTCCGTCTGACGCTGCACAACCCCGCCACGCGGCGCGGCATACCCCTGCTGAACGACGTGTGTCATCTCATGCGCCAGCAACGGTGTATCATTTTGCGACGCTCCCGCGCCGAGCCAGATGTGATTTTTATGGGTAAAGGCACATGCGCCGAGTTTGGCGGCCGCTTGGCGGGCGGCGGGGGAGTCGTGGATGCGGACTTGGTGGAGGGATCGGCCGAAATAAGGCTCCAACCGCTGGCGTACATCCCCACGCAACGCCTGTCCCGTCTCACCACGCGGCAACGCCACTTCCGCCACCACCGCTCCCGCCGGTCGTCGCCCATTCAAACGCGAAATCGAGAAAACGGGCTGCCCTGCGACAACCCGCCGCGCCACCTCATCCGCTTCCCGCTCATACCGATCATGCCCCCCACCGACGGACAGCTTTTTCGCCTGAACAGCACGCGACCGCGCAACCCGTTTTGGCTGCACCATTTCCTTCTGCGGTTCGCGTGTCGTCCTTGTTCTCATTGCGTCCTAGCCATTGTCATTAGTATGAAAAAACTGTTGTATAAAAGGAAAAGACACGGCAGACCGATTGTCATCAGAGATGAAAAGCTCGAGCGGGAGCTCTGGTCGCCGTGTCGATTCACGCAAAAAGCCCGAACAGTT
>JAUIAP010000021.1 GCA_030425205.1 Anaerolineae bacterium | reverse complement strand
GCCCACGGCAGTGATGAATTTGCACGCGACCCTGACGGGGACGATTTCCATCAAGTTCATGTCAACACACTGGAAGGCATTTGGACTGGATTGCGCGCTTTTCTGCGTCGCTTGCGTGGCGTTCTTGGCGACGGAGATCAACGACGCGGCGCGGGAGGGGGCAGTGAAGGCGTTGGGGATGATTGGGGAGACGGCGGAGGATGTGGCGGTGCGGGAGGCGGCGCGGGAAGTGCTTGCCACCTTGAGTTCATAAGACATTTTGGAGTAACCATGTGTACTAGAAGAAAAGAGAGACTCATCGGCGCGTTTCTTGGATACGTTAGATCGCTAGAGTTTGGCGATGCTCGTATACGGACTGATTTAAATCAGAGTACCGCTTTGCTGACCAGTCTGAATCTCAATGGTGCTACAAGAGCAGTTCTTTTTCAGCGCGACAGAGAATCTGCGGTTTTGAAGAAGACATTCGAATACTTTGGTAATGTGTTTGATGAAAAGGATATTATCAGCCAATTGCAATCATACGCCATCGAGTGTGTCGAGAAGGGCTATGTTCTAGGTCATGCGGATGATCCGAGAGCTATCCGATGCGAGGCTGAGAAGTTAGTAGCTAGTCTAAAAGGACAGTTACATTCATGGCAAGTCTTCATACCGCTTGCGAATCTTGAGGTCAAAGAAATGATTCAGCTGGGTCGCTGCAAGTTGTATCCACTTGATTCGTCCCAGCTGCAAGAATTACTCGACGACCTCGAGAAAAGAAAGAGCACAAAGCATGTAAGCGATGAAATAAAAGATCGAGCTACTGCCTATTTAGTCTACGACACTCTGACTGCCATTAGTAGGCGAATGGCGGAGAGCCAGGCACTGGAAGCAGCCGATCTGTCACTGTCCATTATTCGTGTGTTCTTATTATCGAGCTACTATGACGAACATGGTGTAAAGGTAAAACGTCATTTCGGAATTGTGGGTGCAGTTGATACAGGCGGTATGCAACATCTACTCTTCGTTCGTGACGATCCTACACAAGGCGGAGGCAGGCGAATTTGTACCAACACATCAGTCGAGTCTGTTAGACCCGTAATCATAGACAATGACGATGTAAACTACCTGCAACGTGCTGGACTACCGCAAATCAATGCAAAAATATCTAGCCGTGCTCAGAGTACCGGCTCAATGAGCGATGCTGACCAATTAACGGAGCGGCTCATGCGTGCGATTTCTTGGTTTGGCAAAGGGAATGCCTCAACAAGTATTGCAGATTCGTTTCTATCGTATGCAATAGCGGTTGAGTGTCTTTTTTCTGAGGGCAAAACATCAGAGAACAGATATGCAGAATATGTGGCAACGCTTACTAGGCAGCATGGTGTTGACTGTAAAGAGCCGCTCAAATGGAACTTAAGCAAGCAATTTTCAGCAAAGTTTAAGCATCCAGAAAAGCTTGAGAAAGCATTTAAGCAGCGATTTGATGAACTCTTCAAAATTCGGAACAAACTTGCTCACGGTGTGATCTTCGAAAAAGATGTTAACCCACTAGATTTAGTCGATTTTGAATCTTTGGTGCGAAATTCGATTATTGCTTTTGTCGTCGGTGGTTGGGAGACGTTAAAAGAGTTTAAGGAATGGCATTCACAACACACAGTTTTTGACTCTGACAAGAAACCTCTTTGGCGACGAATTATTGAAGCTATTCGCTCGTTCCTCACTAACATAATTCGTCGTATAAGATCGTGGCTAGAAACATGACGTGTTTCACTCTTACATTATGTACATTGAGGGTTAACCGATGAGCACATGGCAACCAAAATGGACAACACCCGTAAAAATCGAAAGCGGCGGACGCTATCCGCTGGGATTAAATCGCTTCCATGATCATCTTGAAGAACTGTTGATTAAGAGCATTATCTTCAACGCAACGAGGTTGCGGCACTTTAGCTACTGCTGCTGGGTGATTGGTGAGCTAGAGTATTGCGAGACGTATGAGCAATTTAAATCGGCCTTTCGTCGCTATGAGACCGCTTTGGGCACGGGACTGATCCTCAACGAGTTTGACTGCTCGATTGCGGGTGTCGAGGCGGTGAAGCGACATCTAAAGCCAGAGGCTAGTCAGCAAACGTGTGATTTTGGACTGTTGAAGCGGGACCTGGGGGTGTTTGGTCAGTACTATATTGGCAGCGCGTACAACTTTGGATTGGTCGAGCGGGGCGAAAAGGGAGTTTACAAGCTGACCGACGCCGGCAAAAAGCTGCACGAGTTACTGGAAAAGCACTATCGGCGCGTGCAGCCAGCCTACTACAGGGAGTATCGCGGTGCGAAGCGCGTGCCGACAGAGGTGCTGCGCGAGTGGGGGCAGGTCAACGATTATGACAATATGCGGAGTGCGGATTTTGAGAATGAACGGCTCTTTTATCGTCGCCTGATCTTGCGCCTCGATCAGCGTCAGCCCAGCGACTATCGACGCGATACGTTCGCCTTCACGCTGTGGTGCATCGACCATTGCAATCAGCACGACACAGAATTCAACGAAGAGATTTTGCGCTCCATCCATATGTATGGCGGGTACTACGACAACGCGGGTGAAATCCAGCGGGTGAGCGCGTCATCTGCGTTTGACGACATGCTTTTTTATTGGGGCATTTACGAGGGTCAGGTGTCGTTTCGTGGCTGGCTGCTGCGCTACTTTGGTTTGTTCACCGACTATCTCAAAGGGGAACGGGATGGAGCGACGGTTGAACAGTTCATTTCAGCGTGGGACGGTGCGCGCATTGACGAGACGGTGAGCTATTTTCTGGAACAGGACGGGGCGTGGCTGGACGGCTCGTTTGGTCAACTGGTCGCCGCGATGGGACGGGCGGGAGAGTTAACCGATTCACATTCGGAGCTAGCGATTAAGTACGGATTTGATCCGCAATGTCGAGAGGATTATCTGGCGCAGTTTAGCTTGGTGCTTGGCAATTTGTGGCTGCGTTTTGGTCAACAGCGGCGCGATTTGCGTTTTAAACAGTTAGAGGGGCAGCTTTCGGCCGATCTCTGGTTCTATCGACTGTGGGGCATCAAGGATATTGAGCAAAAGTCGGTGCGGGAGGTTCTGCGAACGATCTTGCGGCAGTTTGTACTGACCCAGCATGATTTGGTGATGATCGAAAAGAACGACCTGCGCCGCTGCTGGTTTACGAAAGAGGGGGATCGCTATGTGCATCAAGCTGATCCCAATGAGATTTGGAGGCCCGCCAAATTTGGCACGATTATCAGCTATCTGCATGACCTGAATCTGATCACGCCCGAGATGCAGATTACCCAAGAGGGCCGAGCGTTTCTCGATGAGTTAGAAACGACATACTACAGACGATGAGCAAATTTGACCTGATCAAGCCATTTTTTGACAAGCGGCATCCCTATGAGGCGGCGTTCTTGTGCAGCTACGGGCTGGATGTTCCGTTCTTGGAGCGTTACCTGATGCAGCTTCGTGCGCTGTCCGTGTGTGCGGAGATCAGCATTGTGATTGATCGAGGTAGTTACGAAGCGATACTCTCTGGTGATTACGTTCCGCGTAAGCTCAACCGTGACTACCTCGTCACATCGCTTAAAACGAACGGTGTATTCCATCCTAAGCTGTATCTGCTTGCGTCCGAAAAATAGGCGCGGCTGGCGATTAGCAGTGCCAATTTGACCCGCTCGGGAATCGCCAGCAATCTGGAGCTGCAATCTTTGTTTGAGCTGTCGAAGGAGAAGCAGCAGTATGCGGGGCTATTTCAAGAGGTGTTAGCATTTCTGTTTCGCATAGTAACTGAAGATGGGAGCAGTAAGCTGCTCGAACAGTTCAAGACGATTGAGCAACTGTGTATGCGGCTGATTCACACGCAAGCAGCGTCACCGTTGCGCTTGGTGCATAATGTGGATCGGCCGATTCTCGACACACTGCTTGATGATTTCCCAGTCGATAATCCACGCAAAATAGAGATCGTTTCACCCTTCTACGACAATCGGCTCACCCCGTTAGCACGTTTGCAAGAACGTTTCCCAATGACACCCGTTCACATCTATGTGCAGCAGGGCAAAAGCAACTTCCCAACAGCATTGCTCAACGACAAGCTGATCGTCTGGCGGTATGACGGAAGTGACCGCTATTTGCACGGTAAGGCGATCCATTTTGATTGCGGGACAACAAGCTACTTGCTGACGGGCAGCGCAAACTTCACTGCACCCGCACTGTGCCGAACGGCGCAAGCTGGTAACTACGAAGTCGGTCTGTTTGGAGAAGTTGAAGGGAAAGTGGCGCGTGCGCTGGTGCGGCCTGATGAGTTGACGGTGACGCGGGTGAGATCGGCCGATCAGTTGGTCGTCTCAAAGCGGGAGGAGCCGAAGCGTGCCGAAAGTGCATGGCGTGTGGAGTATTTGGTTGAGGCTGTGCGTGAGAAGAAGCACTTGCGGCTGATGACGCGAGATGGGGGAGATTTTCGGCCGAAGTTGGTTCGTATCAGCACCCCGCATGGGTTGAGCGATGAACAACCTTACGCCGCCACAGTTCCTATGCCACCATCCCTCCGCAAACAACACCCGCTCAGCGTTGAACTTATTGGTCATAATCAGCAGGGTGAACAGCGGGTATCAAACGTTGTCTGGGTCGTTGATCTAGTCGAGGCACGCGGTGACAAAATGCGGCAACGCGAGCGTCGCATCTTCAGCGATCCGGCCGAGCTATACGAGGTTTTGAGAGAGATCGTCGAAACGGGTGATGAGCAAGAGTTGCTACTGTTTCTAAAGCGATTTGACATACCGTTGGACATGCTTTTTGCTGCGCGTGCGCGTCAGCTGAGTATGGAGCGAGCCACAATGGGAAATGTGATGGGTGGAATATCCAAGCATGCTGGCTCAGAAGCCTATGACAATGCGCTTGCTGGGTTTGATGATTGTCTTTACCGCCTGTACCGTAAGCTCGAAAAACATGCAGCTGCACCGAATGCCGATCATCTCAACAACTTTCTGACGATCTACTACTCGATGTTGACGCTGTTGAGTTTTGTCAGCGATTGGGCGGCCAGTCGCTTTGAAAATGAACGAACTATCTCAGGGCAACAGTGGCTGTTTATTCGCAACTGCTACGACCGACTGATCGGACATGACCATAAGTCGTGGCAACTGATTTGGCAGTCTGTCGGCTATCGTGATCAGATCAACGCACAGTTGGCAGAACGTGCCGCCAATGAAGATGATGGACAGCTCGACTCGTATGAGTCGCAGCTACAGGCGTGGGTCGGTGGGGCAGAGAGTGTGCAGGCGTTTCTACTGCGGCCTATCAACGTGTTTCAGCAGTTGCATGAGCAAGTGGTGATGCAGAAGAGTCGCAAGAAGCCGAAGATATTTCCGACGAATCACTTTAATTTGCATGAGGAGCGGTTGGAGAAGATTTTGGTTGATTTCGCAGTCCAGTAGGCGCTTTTCAACCAAAGTATATGATGTAACTCAGCTACACATTTAGCTCTACCCTTCCATACCTGCGGAGATGATATGTTTCAACTTGATCCCCTTGAACTTCTCGCCACCACAACCTTACTCATAGGTGATTTTTTGGCTGTCGTCGCAGTTGGCAGCGCGCTGATTGCACTCGCTCTGCGCTTTTTGAATCAGCGGGATGTTAAGTATCTTCCGCTGACGATTATGACGGTTGGATTTGGCTTAGTGGGATACTTTGCGCGAATACGTTCAACCGAAATCCCCCCAACGACGACCAACGGCATTTTGCTTCCAATGAGCAATACGATGATGCTCTTGCTATTTTTAGCTGCCGTCTTTTTCTTAGTCGCACGTGCTTTTGTCGGTCGACTTTCCACATCATGAGTACCCATACAAGACGCGTTATCTCGTATTGGCAAAAGAGCTTGGCAGATGCGGAGTTGCTGGATCTGCGCTCATTACCGGGTGAGACGTATCGGTTTGAGGAGCGGGATTTAACCCAGTTGGAGATCAGCGACTGGCTGCTGCACCGTTTATTTGAAGACGTCTACGCCGAGCGCGGCGAGAAGCCACCCCATCAGCGCGAGAAAAGCCCCGACGACGACACCGAATACATCGACATCCTGATCGCACCGATTGTCGCAGAGCGAGTATACGATCATGCGTATCGTAATCGGCAGCGAGTCAATCACATCAACCCGCTGATTATCCCCGCACGGCTCGATGAATTCGGCACCATTTTTCCCCATCCAAACCGCCTCCCATGGATTCCGCGCCCGCTGCTGGAGCCGATGCCGACCCATGACGATTTCATTGGCACGATGGAGCAGTTCGACCTGTTTCTCACGCAGGAAACGCCCAACTTGACCGCGATTGACGACCGCGAATGGGGGGAGGTTGTCGAGTTTGCGCGGGCAGTTTTGAGAGCCGTCGCAAACGACTGGCGTCAGACGCTTGAAGAATTGGAATACGAAATTTTAGCGCATTCAGAGGTGATGGGCGTGACGGGCGGCAGCGGTTACAACGTCAATGTCCAGCGCACCTACGACTATCTGCTGCGAGGCGACACTGTTCCGCCGCTGCTGGAAGCGTATGTCTCGCCGACTGCGCCACAGCGTCGGCCGCCGTCGAGCATCGAAGCGTGGCGCGAGACAGCCATGCGGCATGTGGGGAGCAATTCGGCCGAATTCCCCCTCTCTCCCTCCCAACGCGAGGCTCTCTACAACATCATCGAACAGCCGCCAAACAGCATTACCGCCGTCAATGGACCACCCGGCACGGGCAAGACAACGCTGATTCAATCGATCGTCGCCAACTTGTGGACACAGGCTGCCCTCGACCAAGCCGACCCGCCCCTGATTGCCGTCAGTTCGACAAATAATCAAGCGGTGACAAACGTGCTGGATAGCTTTGCAAAGATGGCGAAGATCGAACGCTGGATCGATATTCCCAGCTATGGTCTCTATCTGACGAGCAACGAAGAGCGCCGTCAGCAAGCGCAACGCAAGCAGATTCCCGTGATGAATAAATATGGGAACGGATTCCCCGACCAAATTGAGACGGAAGCGTTTATCACCAACAACCGTGAGCAGTTTTTGCAACAGTACAGCAAGTGGACAGACCAACCGATAGAAAGCGTGCAGGTTGCCGTTCACCATCTGCATAGCTTAATGCAGATGGTTGAGGAAGCATTGCGGGAAGGGATTGAGTTAGCCTACACATGGCATTCGCGGACTGAGTTGCGAGCCAAATATCAAGCAGAAGGAGCGCAATGGGAAAGTCGGCTGGGAGAACTTTCGGCCGAAATTGAAACACTCAAGAACGCAGAACGGGCATGGCTGGCGCATCAGCAGTCGGCTGCGTGGTGGCTGTCTGCGTTTCGCTTCTTAGGCTTTGTGCAAGAGCGTGGGGAACGGCGCGACCTACTCTTTGCACGGGAACATCTCACCGATTTTGCGGGGACGGCTGGCGAGATCGCGACGTACATTCAGCAGCGCAGAGCAGAGCAGAGGCAAGAACGGGAGCAATTAGAGAAGGCAATTGCCGAGGCAAAATCGGCCGAAGCGCAAGTGAATCGCGTAGGGAACAAGTGGCGCAAATGGGGCGGGTGGTATGGCATTCCTGTTGTGACAGCATTGCCTAAGCAACTCGACCTGCTGGATGTTAATCTGCGGCACGAACTGTTTAGTTTGGCGACCCATTATTGGGAAGGTCGCTGGTTGCTGGAAGTTGAGCGTCTCGGTGTTGGGAAACCAGATTTTCGGGATCGGCGCAGTCGGAAGGGGCAAATCGGCCGATGGCGACGCTATGCGATGCTGACCCCTTGTTTTGTGACGACAATGCAGAGCGGCAACGCCTTTTTCGACTACTACAACGGTGAAAACGTACCGCTGCTAGACACGCTCGACCTACTGATCGTCGACGAAGCGGGTCAGGTGATGCCTGAGTTATCTGGGTCGCTGTTTGCCATCGCCAAGCAAGCTGTGGTCGTCGGCGATACAAAGCAGATCGAGCCAATTTGGAGCATTCCGACAAAGGTGGATTTTGCCAACCTACAAGACCAACGACTCATTGAGCAGGAAGATGATGCCGATGAAGGGGTCATCGCCGCGCTACGTGCCAGTGATGGATCGGTCATGCAGTTGGCCCAGCATGGCAGCTCGATCCAAAAACCAGCCCAGCGTGGACACAGCTATGAAGCGGGTCTGTTCCTTGCCGAACATCGCCGCTGTGTGCCAGAGATCATCCGCTACTGCAACCGTCTCGCCTACGGCGGCGCACTGACCCCAAAACGACCCTCGTCGGAAAATCACCCGTTGCCGCCGCTGGGCTATGTCCACATCAAGAGCAAGGCGGCGCAGAAGGGAGGGAGCCGCGCCAATGAGCTAGAGGCGATGATGGTCGTTAGCTGGCTGGAACAGAATCAGATGATGCTAGAGGATTATTACCAGTGCGACCTCAACAACACCGTTGCTATCATCACGCCGTTCGCTGCCCAAAAGCAACTGCTCAAAAACCTGCTCAAGGCGAATGGATTTCATATTGAGACGGTCGGCACGGTTCATGCGTTGCAGGGTGGGGAACGATCCGTTGTGCTATTTTCACCCGTCTATGACGGGTCACATCAGGGTAACTACTTCTATGATCGCGGTGTCAACATGCTCAACGTTGCTGTCTCTCGTGCCCGCGACAGTTTTCTCGTCGTCGGCGATATGGATTTGTTCGATCCTGAACGGGACACCCCCTCTGGCTTGCTGGGACGCATGTTGTTTGAGCACGAGGGAAATGAAATCGTTGACGTGCCACCGCCACAAAAAGAGACGCACAACAACGATCTCGAAATCCAGCGCATGGCGACGCTGGCACAACATCAGCAAACATTGACAGAGGCGTTCACCCGCGCAAAAGAGCGACTGGTTATTGTCTCGCCGTACTTGCGCCAGCGTGCGGTTGAGGCGGACGAGATCACTGATCTGGTCGCGGCGACGGTCATGCGCGGCGTGACTATCGTCATTTATGTGGATAAGCGTTTCAACGACAATCTGCAAGACCCGTCGGCCAGTGCAGCGGCTGAAATGTTGACAGAGGCTGGCGCAGAGGTGGTTGTCTGCCACAACATTCACAGCAAAATTCTGGCGGTGGATCTGGATTGGTATGTGGAGGGGTCGTTCAACTGGTTATCGGCCGAAAGAATCCGCACGGAGTATCAGAACTATGAATCCTCAATCGTTTACAGTGGCAAGTCCAGCAAGGCGTTTATCAAGCGTGCGCTGCGCGATTTAGAGCAGCGCGCGTTAGTGAAGGACAATTGATCATGACAGGGAGCCTATTCACAAAACGACTGAACCAGCTATTCGAGGAGAAATGCCATCCCGACGGTGAGCGATATAGGGAGGCAGAAGTTGAAGTGGGGACGATGCAATTGGGGTCGCGGGTGACGGTTTCGTATCTTTCTCGCTTGCGAAGCGGTTCATCGAGCAATCCGACTTTTGAGAAGATCGGCGTCTTGGCAAAGTTCTTTGATGTTTCGCCTAACTACTTCTTTCGAGAGGATAAAGAGCCAATGCTAGAACAAGTGTCGTCGGCTCGTTCAGAGATGGCTGAAATAGCGCGTCGAATAGAGATGGTAGAGGATGATGAGATGAAGAGTCTATTTCTCGATATGCTGAGGTTGCTCGAAGATGTAGAACAGGCGAAAGTATAACGGAGCAGCAAGCTCGGTAGATAAAATCAAATCCTGCGATGACTACAGCATCGATTTGGCGACGGTGAGCGGAGTGACACAGTTGGAGAGCATACCATTTGGCTGGAGCGTGTTGTTGGATGAATGATAGTCGGCATGGCTCGTTGGAATCGGCCGAAAATCCTCAACCTTTAGACACGCTTTTCAACAGCATAATGCAAAAACACTGCGCCATTATCGTAAATATTCGCATTCAGCAGTGAAAGTGGCATTGTGTCATCAAATGCGCCAAAAAGCGGAATTCCCTTGCCGAATAAAACGGGATTTATCTTCAAAATCAGCTCATCGACGACGCCATGCTGGAGTAGATGACCCGCCAACTCACCACCACCACACAGGTAAATAGAACCGCCACTTTCCGTTTTGAGCTGTTTGACAAACTCGGCTGGATCGTCCCGAATAACTTGAAGCTGTTCATGTTGGGAGTCTGGCATCGTTTTTGAAAAAACGTATTGCGCCATGTGGGCATAGGTTGGCACCGCTTGTCCCGGCTCGACACCAAACTGATACCCCCATTCGTATGTGCGGCGACCCATTAACACCGTGTCGTAATCGCGTAGGTCTTTGAGGTAGTCGGCAATATGGCGACCTTCCATTAGAAAACCATCGCTGCTTTCATCTGTATGAGCGATGTAATGATCGACCGACATGGCGACGTAGTAGATAACTTTGCGAGTTGTTGACATGATATGACCTCTCTTGTGTTTGTGATGCTGTCATTTTAGAGAGATCGCGTCGCCGTGTATTGGAAAAAATTTAACTCAACTGATAGATCGGCAAATTGGTGTTGTGTTCACGGCTTTGAGGCGCATAAGCTGACGGCGTGATGCCCGTGAAGCGGCGAAATTCATTGATGAAATGAGACTGGTCGTAGTAGCCACAGGCAAGCGCGATCTCTATCAAGTTTGAGTTGCACTGTTCGGACATGAGCTGGAATGCGCGTTGGAGCCGCTGGATTCGACAGAATTGCTTCGGTGTCATGCCAACGTCGGCGCGGAATAGCTGGATAAAGCGCGTCGAACTCAGCCCAATTGCGTCAACCACGTCACTAATTTTGAGGGTGTGGGGGGACGCTTGAAAAAGATTAAGCGCATAATCTATTGCCCGATGGCGTTCCGTTGCGCCATATAGACGAGACAATAACGCGCGTTCGAGAATGCAAAAACGATGGTGTGACGATTTCGCCTCAGATAGCTGCTCGTAAAGTTGATTGGCTGCTGACCGCCAAATTGCTTCGAGTGGTAGATGGCAGTTGCGGATTTCATCGCCGAGTACGCCAAAAAAAGGGAATGCGCCACCGGGTTTGAACCAGACGGAGAGGAGCGACATCGGCCGATTGGTTTCAACGACAAAATGCTCGGCCTGCGCGCCCGCGACCATTGCCCCGTGAATCGTTTGTGGCGCACGGTTGACGTGGTGAATGCGAAATGGCGCATCGGTCAGGTTGATCGTAATTTCCATCACACCTGTTGGCAGAATACGCTCGGCAGGATGTGGCGGATGATACCCATCCCAAGACCATAACATCTGCACGTAATCTGATAACGGTTTGCTAGGAAAGTAAGTTTTTAGGGACATTTATCTATTTTAGCATCTTCCACAACTGCCAACTGTGCTTGCATATCCAACAATTCGGCCGAAAAATGCCTCATCCAATAAAAGATAGGCACATCTGCTCGCAAGCGATCATAGTAATGGTAGGGGTTGTGATAAAAAGCTGGGTCACGCTGGTTGAGGTGAACGTGTTTGGAAAATAGCGCAACGTGCTACGCAAAAACTCACGGGCAGGACGCCCCACCGCATTGTCATAGTAGCGTTGCCACCGTTGCGTATTGTTATCGGTCGATGATTCCATTTGACAATCCTTCAATTAGCTGTGAGCATATCGCCAGTTATCGCAACTTCAAACACAGTTCGTTGCAAATGATTATTTTAGCGGAGAAAACAGATGGCATTCGATCAGTCACAAATACACGGAACGGTCGCCCGCGGGTTTGAAAAAGTCCGCGACGCATTTATCGAGAACTTTGAGAAGCGCAATGAGCTAGGCGCGGCGTGCGCGATTTATCACAATGGGGAGAAGGTCGTTGACTTGTGGGGCGGCGTGCGTGACAAACAGACCGATGCGCCATGGGAAGAGGACACGCTGATTCTCGTCTTCTCAACGACGAAAGGGATTGCGTCACTAGCAGTCGCACACGCGCATTCGCGCGGGCTGTTCGCGTATGATGATTTGGTTGCCCAGCATTGGCCTGAATTTGCGGTCAATGGCAAGGCGGCGATCACGATTCGTCAACTGTTGAGCCACAAGGCGGGCTTATCCGCGATTGATGAGCCGCTTGACCTCGCTGCATTAGGTGACCCAGACCGCGTCGCGGCAGCGATTGGCAAACAAAAGCCCGCGTGGACGCCCGGCGAAAAGCACGGCTATCATGCGCTGACACTGGGCTGGTATGAGGGTGAGCTATTGCGGCGCGTCGATCCACAAGGGCGCACAATCGGCCGATATTTTCAAGATGAGGTCGCGCAGCCGCTCGGTCTCGAATTTTATATCGGTCTACCCGCCGACATTCCGCGCGAGCGTATCGCCGTGCTGGATGCGTATGCGCCGTGGCGGATGTTGTTCAATATACACAAAATGCCATTTGCCTTTGTCCGCAACTTTCTCAACCCACGCTCCATTACGGCACGCAGCTTCTCCAATCCAAAAGTATTGGGTTTGCCAAAACGCTACAATGATAGGGCTATGCAGTCGATCGAGTTGCCCGCCTCGAACGGCATCGGACAGGTTCGCAGCATCGCCAAAGCGTACAGCGAGTTTGCGACGGGTGGTGAACGGTTACAGATTCGACAGGAGACGCTAGACGCACTGACTGAACCCGCCGCCACACCAACCGACGGCTCGCTCGATGCGGTGATGCGGATCAATACGGCCTATTCGTTGGGGTATATGAAGCCATCGGCCGATATTCGCTTTGGGAGCAGCCAGCGCGCCTTTGGCACACCGGGGGCGGGTGGGTCCTTTGGTTTTGCGGACCCAGATGCAAAAGTCGGTTTTGCCTACGCGATGAATCGGATGGGTTTCTATCTGGTTGATGATCCACGTGAGGCTGCGCTACGGCGGGCATTCTACGACTGTCTGGGAATTTCACAGCCATAAATCACTGTGTTGACTTGCAAATCGGGAGCGTATCAAGTAGGTGAAAAGATGCATCCCAAGCCGCGACAGCTCTGCGCCGAGCGTTGGCGTTTGACCGTGCACGATATCTCGCCTTTGTCAAAGTAGATGCGGATTGGGATGGTGTGAGGGAATCGGGCCGATGTTCGCACCCAGTTTGGCTAACGACAACCCATCACGCCATCACAAAATTTGGCCTTCGCATCGGAAGCTGCACAGGGTTGCGTGCCGCCCATTCTTCTAAAAGAGTGACCGTCCCAGCGACATCAAGCCGCTGGTCGGTCGTAACGACTGGTGAGATTCGCCCCATGTAAACTGGCTGGTGGGATAGCTGGCTGAGCGGGTCACGGCCGTGCGGGATGCCAGCGATCATGCGGATGTTGGTTTGGCGACAGGCGTGCAGAATGCCGGCGTGAACACACGGGTCGGGCTGCATGTAGCTATAGCCGCTGCCGTAGGGAAGGATAAGCGTTTCGACACGGTAGGGGGTTCCATGTGTGGCGAGTTGGCGTTCGATGAGTTCGGCCGAATCGCAAATCTCCGCATCGTAATCAGACTGTTCAAAATCGGCACGCGGCAAGCTGTACTTGTTGCTAAAACAGGAGTGATAGGCGGTGTGGGTCGCCAATTCAAACCCATCTGCGATCCACTCTGTCATCAACGCCCAGCGTTGTGCATCCTGTTCGCGCCAAACGTGTTCATTGACAACGGGGGTTGTAATCACGCCATAGGTCGCCACCATGCCCGCCTGTTGCAGCGTTTGTTTCATCTGTGCAAACGTCTCCCATGCGTAGGTGACATCCTGCGCGAGGGTCAAATCGTCGATGCTGATGAGCAGCGGGTTGTGGATGGGTTTGCCCAAGCGCACGCTGCGCCGCCACGCTTTGTACGTCGTCGCTGTGAAGCCGCTGGCGTTGAGCGCGTCGAGCAGTTGCGCTAAAAAGTGACCCTTGCCGTGTGGACTGTGCAGCATCAGCGAAGGCGGGATCGGCACTTTGGGCGCAATTGGAAAGGGTGGCAACATCGCCGCTCCTAGCACCCCACCAAACGTTTTTAGAAAGTCGCGTCGTGTGATCATGCCCACAGAATAGGCAAGATTGACGCGCCAAATTGCCGATCTGCTCCCGCCTTTATGACGACGTGTGCGGGAGTTTTGCGGGAGTTTGCCAGTGGGAAATGTGTTATTCTTATCGCAACGTGATGAGCCAATTTAGCCAAAAAGAGTGGTCGTCTTTGACCAAATCGGCGTTGAAGCTGTGGCATCGGCCGATTGAGTTAGCCGACCATCCCCTAACGCAACTCGCCAGTTTGCAAACCAGACCGCACGCCGACGCGCTGCGCGACCACATGCGCCGCGCCATCCACGCCACTGCCCCCAGCGACGAAACACCTGACCGAGACGACGATCCGCGCTGGCTCGACCCGACGTGGCGCACATGGACGCTGCTCACGCTGCTCTATCTGCGCCATCAGCCACGCGGCACGGTGCAGGCACGCATCGGCATGGCGGAGGGGGGTCAGTATTACCGCGAGCTGCGTCGTGCGATTGATGAGCTTGCGCTGATTTTGCAGCGATGGGAGGCTGATTCGCGTCAGCCCAATGTTGCGCAAAGTTGGCCGGGTGGGGCGGTGCGGCTGAACGACCCGCTGTACATTGCCCGTCAAAGTGATGCGGAGCTGTCGCGTCTGCTGAATGGACAAACGGTGACGCTGCGCGGTGCGCGGCAGGTTGGGAAAACGTCCCTGCTGGTGCGTGGGGTTGAGGCGGCGGTCGCGCAGTCAAATAGCCGCGTTGTCTATATCGATCTGCAAGCGATTCCCCAAAGTGACTTCACCCACTATGACGACTTTTTACACCTGCTTGCGGCGTGGATAGTCGATGAGTTGGCGTTGGAGAGTGAACTTGTTGAACGCGCATGGCGGAGTCGGCTGGGGGCGGCGCGTAAGCTGACGAAGCTGATCGAGCGCGTGGTGCTGCCATCGGCCGAAACGTCGCTCATTCTCGCGCTTGATGAAGTGGATCGCCTCGTCGCCACCCCCTTCGGTAACGACTTTTTTGGCCTTTTGCGCTCATGGCACAACTTGCGGTCGCGGAATCCACAGTGGGAACGCTTGACGATCCTGATGGCGATTTCGACGGAGCCTTATCTGTTGATTCAAGATTTGCAGCAGTCGCCGTTCAACGTCGGCCGAACGCTCTATCTGGAAGATTTTACGCTGGCACAGGTGCGCGACCTCAACGAGCGACATGGCGCACCGCTGACAGAAGCTGAGACGCAACAGCTTTATCATTGGGTAGGGGGACATCCATTCTTGACCCGCTTGACGTTGTACAGCGTCGTCACGCAGTCGCAATCACTCGAAACATTGATGGCAACAGCGAATGAGGCGACCAGCCCATTTGCGGAACATTTGGGACACCTCTGGCGAATTTCGCATAGTGACGACGAAATTAGGCAAGGATTGCAAGCAGTTCTATTGAACAAGACCCTTGCTGAGACGGCATTGTTGCGCTTGCAGAAAGCGGGACTGATTCGACAAAGTGGGGCAAAGTATCAGGTGCGCTGTCCGCTTTACCGCGACTATTTTGTGGGGCGGCTATGAGCGGCGAGACGTTTTTCACCGCTGGTGGGACGCTGCGAAGCGATGCGCCGTCTTATGTGGAGCGATCGGCCGATAATGACCTGCTCAATCTCGTCCTCGCGGGACGGCTGTGCTACGTGCTGACGACGCGCCAAATGGGAAAGAGTAGCCTGATGACGCGCACGGCACATCGACTGCGCGAACGCCACGTCCAAACGGCGATCATCGACTTAACCGCCATCGGCACGGCGACACTAGACGAATGGTATGTCAGCGTGCTGGATGATTTGGCGGGGCAGCTTGGTTTAGTGACTGATGCAGAAGCGTGGTGGTTTTCGCAAGCCGCCCTGTCACCCGTGCGTCGCTTTAGCAAGTTTATGCGCGACGTGATTTCGGCCGAATGCGCTGGTCTCGTCGCGCTGTTTATCGACGAGGTAGACAGTGCGCTCAAGCTGCCCTTTTCGGACGACTTTTTTGCAGCGATCCGCGCCTTGTTCAATCCCGCATCCCCCAATCTCTCCGTTGTGCTGCTCGGGGTTGCCCAGCCGAATGATCTCATCAAAGCGGTAGACCGCACCCCGTTCAATGTCGGCGAGCGCATCAACTTGCGCGAATTGTCCAGCGTGGCAGCACATCCCGTTCTTGTGAAAGGGTTGCCGCACGTTGCCCCTGCCGCCATCGAGCGCATCTTTGACTGGACAGACGGACACCCTTATCTGACACAGAAAATCGCACTGGCAATGTCGGCCGAAAGCGCATGGACACCCGCGCAAGTGGATGAGTTGGTTCACGCGCTGTTTGTGACCGAACGCGCCCGCACGACGGACAGCAACATTCAGTTTGTGGCAGGACGCATGACAAACAGCCCTAACCGCGAGGCACTGCTGAGACTGTATCGACAGGTGTTGCGAGGTAAGCGCGTGTTGAATGATGAAGCGTCCGACTTACAGCGTGAGTTGAAGCTGTACGGGTTAGTCAAGGTGGGGGAAGGGGAGCGGTTACGGGTTCGCAATCGCGTCTATGCAACCGTGTTCGACGCGGCGTGGCTGCGGGAGTGGTTGCCACACCGTCGGCCGCTAGCACTTATGATGGTTCTGTTGTTGAGCGTGTTGCTGATTGGCTCTCTCGCGTGGAACGTGCGTCAGCAGCAGCAAACAGAGGCGGAACTGCTGGCGTTGAATTTGACACAGTTTGCAGAATCTGCCGATTCTTCTTCCCGCCTTAACACCCTCAACCGTATCATCGCCCTTGACGAAAACAGTGCGCTTAACCGCTTCAATGCCCTGTCGCAAGCGGAACAGATCGCCCTATTTGAACAAGGTGACCCTGTGCCAGCGGCGGCACTTACCGCATTGGTCTATGAAACGGCAAACGACACGCTACTGTTGGAAGCGATGGTACAAGCGTTAGGCGACACGCCGCTGGCGATTGAAATTCAAAGCTGGCTACGCGCACGGGAAAATGTGGAAACGGGCAATGATGAACAGGCGCGAATTGAATATAGCGTCGCCATTGCGCTCAACCCTGACAACAGCGTGACGCGCTATGAGCGAGCGTTGACCCATGCGAGGTTGGGCGAAGGCGCAGCAGCGGTAGAGGATTTGACGTGGCTTTATCAGTTCGAAGAATGGCGCGAACGAGTTGAGACAGTGGTGGGGGATTCGGCCGACATTCAAACCTATCTGCGCGAAAACGGCGGTGCATTAGCAGACCTCGTGCCAACGCTCACAGCGACACAGGTCGCAGTCGCCCAACGTGCGCCCACGTCATCTGCCACACCCATCCCACCATCTCCCACAGCGACCTCATCCGCCACACCAATCGCGCCGCCCCAAACGCTGTCCCCCACGCCCCTCGTCGCCAAACTGGTTACAGAACCGCTCCCCTTTGAACCGACTGAGACATTTGGCACGATTGTCTACACCTGTTTCGTTGTGAATATCGACCAACTTTGCGCCATCGACGCGACGGGCGAAAACCAGCGGCAGCTCACATTTGAAGAAACGACTGACTGGTATGGTTCGATTTCGGCCGATGGTGACATCCTCTTTTCCAGCCGTCGCACCAACGCATTTGGCATCCATCGCCTGACGGCGGACGGCACAGCATTGCTGACACCACCACGTAATGGCGACTATGCGCCAGAATTGTCGCCCGACGGCAACGAGATTGTGTTCACCCGTGCAGAGAGCGATGTGCAAAATGTCTGGATTATGGGCGCAGACGGAAGCGTTCCATTTCCATTGACGGATTCTGATACGTTGGATGCGCTTGATCCAACGTGGTCGCCTGATGGCAGCGAAATTGCGTTTGCGCTGCGTTTGCCCAATGGGGAAGGGTACATGCCTCATATTGTTGGTCGAAATGGGAAAAACCTGCGCCAGCTAAACTTGCCCATCGACAACATTGGGGGACGCAGTGATTGGTCACCCGATGGGAAATGGCTGTTGATCTATGCGGGTGAACGCGGCGCACGGAACATCTATGCGGCTGCTGTTGATGGGAGCGAGATGCGACAGTTGACAACGTTTGGTGACAATCTCGCACCCGCGTGGTCGTTGGATGGCAACTGGATCGTGTTCACGTCCTACCGTGATGGTGACAATGATTTGTACGTCATGCGTCCTGACGGATCTGATGTGCGGCAGTTGACGCGGAACGATTCGGCCGATTGGCAGCCGCGCTGGGGGCGGTAACGTCTACGATGCTGAGATTTCAAGCCCAGTTATGAAAAGAGACTGCGATTACCTGACGAGGCTACATTTGTGCCGTGCTGTGCCAAAGTGTGCGATCCACCCAAAAAGATACAGAAAAGGTATAGAAAACGCACGTTACCGCTAACGGAAGTGGACGATATACACGGGGGGGTAAATTCTGCCCGCGTTCTGAATTCGATGCCATCCAATTGAATCACAATCGATTGACACAATCGCACCCAGCTGTGGTGCGATGTACCCATGCGTCAACCACGCATCCCAACCGTTCCAAAAGGAGTTCTTATGTCGCGTCAACTGCGTTTTCAAAGATTGTTTTCATTGTGTATGGTGGCAGCACTGCTGTTGCAGCTATTTGTTCCGTTATTAAAACGAGGGCCTGGTTTTTTGCAGGCGGTTTCGGCCGAAGAGGACACAGCCCCAGAGTGGGAAGCCTCTGATGACACGACGCTATTCGATGGGTCAGAGAGTGGTTATGCACAGTTAATCAACCTCCCCAGCCGTGCCGAGTCACTGGAAGAGCTAATCCCCGACTTCCTGCCAACCTTACAGACGTTGGATGTGTCCCAACAGGTTGACGCGCTTGATGGCACAGTGCAGTCGGTACAGGTCGGTCAAGCAGGGGGTGTGGCAACCTTGCACAATGGAACGGTCCTCGTGCTGGTAGATGAGGGGGTGATCGGTGAGGATGTGATCATCTCGGTTAGTGCGCTCGTCGAACAAGTTGCGGATGATGCAGATGGGATTGTGCCGACAGACCTAGTGCCGATGGAGAGCATTGAATTCAACCCCAGTGCAGTTGCTGAGATGGTGCCAGAACCGCTCAACCCAATCATTGCGGATGTGAATGCGGCATTGCCATTGGGAAACCCAGCAGATCAACACGAAGACCCCAGCAGTGGGGAAACCCCCGCAGACCAATTCGAACCCCAACCGACGGAGGAGCCACCGACAGCCGAGGCAATGCCGTTGAATGAGGCAGATTTTACGCAGACCATCACAGAGGTGGTGACGGCCGAACAGTCGCAACTGCCGCCATTTGAGGTGTTTGAGACAGTTGCCCCGCCTTATCTTCAGTTGGCACCCGCCCCACCAATGGACCAACTGCCAGCCCCGCCATTCCCGACAGATGGCATGATTGACGACATTGAAACGACAGAGCCACCTGCCAATGAGCCAGTCGTCTTGAATATGGACGACTTGGGCGACCCAGCGACGTGGTCATTTCAACTGCAATTGCGCGATGCGTTGACGGGGGAGCCAGTCATCACGCCGGATAGCGGTCTCTATTTGGCGTTTGATGTACGGGATCGTTATGTGGGGTCGGCCGAGATTTGGTCGTTGGGGTTGTTTCCAGCGGACGATCCGACCCATTCCATCGCGCCAGATGTCAACATCCACGACTACATGGGTCTCATCAGCACGCCGCTCACGCTAGATTCTGCGAGCGACCTATGGGAAGCACAGATCAGCGGAATCCAGCGCAAGTCTGCTGGTGTCAACAGCAGTAGCAGTGGCTCGGCTCCCAGCCCGTGGAAATATGAGGCCAACATTCCCCAGGCCAGCCCGTTCAGTGGGGCGGCCGCCTACAACTATCCCATTGAACTGCCACCCGGTCGTGCTGGCCTGACCCCAAACATCGATGTCAGCTACACCAGTCGCAGTGTCGATGGGTTGCTGGCGAACAAGGGGATGGATCAGGGAGAACTCGGCATCGGCTGGTCATTCAACACCATTGAGATCAACCGCACCCAATCCGATGTCGGGCATCAGGGCTGTCACTGTGCGCGTCACTATGACCGCTTTTCGCTCGCATTAGGTGGTGCCTCTTTTACGCTGCTCTATGACCGACAGATCAACAGCAACCTGTTGGAATACAAAGCCCTCAACGCGCCCCAACTGCGCGTCCGCAAACACCGCAATGGGAACGCACCAACAGATGACGGCATCTATTGGACTGTCACCGACGCAGATGGCACCGTCTATCGTCTCGGTTACACAAACGATGCCGAAGTGGGTCACCGCTCTAAAAACGCCAATAACATTCAACATATCAGCGAAAATGGCAGTGCGCCAACTTGGGTGCAGTCGCCCAAATACAGCACAACGCGCTGGCGTGTCGACACCATCACCGACATTGCAGGCAATCAAATTCAATATGAGTATTACGAATGGGCGAGTGAGGTGGTGCAGGGGGTTGAAACATGGCTGAATCGGTTGACCGCCATCCGCTATAACTACAGCACGACCGCCCCCAATCAATACACGCGCATTCCAGCCGGCAGCCCACACGCGACAGATATCTTCTTTCACAACAACTGGCACAACTGGAAGGGGTGGCCGCAAGACGCCGATGGGGTGAACTACTTCCTGGTCGATGAAGTTCGCGTCGAACATCTTGGACAACCGTTTGGCAGAACAAAATTCAACCACACCATCCATGGGCGCAACAACAAGGTGGATGATCAATGTACGACCAATCCACAGGATGAACGGATGTACAGCATCGCGGTCGTCATCACGGGGATCGAACAGGAAGATTGGATGGGTCATTTGTTGCCGCCCACGACGTTCGATTATCAAGCGTTTAAGAATGTCACGGGTGAGTACGAACTCTGTTTTCTCTATGAACGACTGACAGGGGTGCGCACACCGTATGGTGGCTACACGCGCATTCTGTATCAGGGGGACGAGCGTTCATCGGTCAATCGTGAAGGGTATTTCCATGAAGCGTATACTTTCTACTATATCGATACAGGATTGACCGCGCATAGCTCCTACGGACAAACATGGTACGTGACGCGCATCGAAAATTACGACGGTGTGCGCGGTTGGTTCAAAGACGACCTGCGCGGGGGTGAATATACGGTGACGGGGTACAGCTATGCCAACCCGTGCTACGATGACGACGATGGGGTTGCGGACAGTCGCTTTGGCGCACAGGCAACCCAATGTCTGATGCGTCGCCCGACACCAGACAACCCCAACAACACCGAAAACCCCTATGGGTCGGGCAAATTGCAGGGTTTCAACGAATCCAATACCTATCAATACGATTACGCCAGCGACAATCACCCGTTGCTAAGGCGCAGCAACAGGCGGTTCTATCGGGACGGTTTCCAAGCCAATGCAGGGCAGGAGGGGTACCAACACCTCTTGCGCTTTGGGAAGCCGTATCAAGAAAATCTCTACAACAGCGATGGGGTGTTGCTAGAGCGCAAAGAGATGTACTATGCGACGGTGAGCAACAATGCCAAACATTACTTCACACCGCTGTTGGCCGAATGTCAGCGTACCTACAATCAATATCGCGTCAATACGACCGCGATGAACAGCTATCGCCACTGCGTCTCCTACCGTTACGACGAGAATATGCAAGGGGATCAGCAGTTGGGGAATGTGACGACAATACAGCAGTATGGCTCCATCGGCGGCAGCGCACGTTGGCAGACGACGGTACGCAAGTATTTCCCCAATACAGGTGACAACTGGGTCGTCAATCGCGTGGCGTGGGAAGCGGTCAACGATTGGGGGAATCTCAGCGCCTTCACCGTCAACTACTACGACAACCGCCATCACGACTATGACGATTTCAAACTGCCCCCGACCCAGGGTCGCCTGACCCGCGTCGTACAATTTGAGAATAGCGCGGCCGTTTCGGATGGCAATGCCGACGGCGGCATCTCGACATTCTTCGCGTATGACCCTGTCGGCAACATAGCCAGCGTTGCGGACGATGGCGGAAACACAACAACAACCGACTATGATCCAACCTACCGGCTCTACCCAACAACAGTTTGCAATCCAAACGATCAATGCGAATACTTCGACTACTTCTATCTGCCACAAGACAACGGCAACTATTCGAATGACGGCAAAGCGGGCTTGTTGCATAGACACCAACAAGTCAACGAACTATGGCAATACTACTTTTATGACAGCCGTGGTCGCTTGAAGCAGACCTTTCAAGGGTGGCGTGAGCAGGGGCATCCGAATAATCAGACAGACGGATATATCAGGGTGCGGCCGAATGTCGTCTATCACTATGAAGACGCAACGATCGGGGGAGCAGATGGTCGTCTCACCAAGTTGCCATGGAGCGCAACGTGGACAAAGACGCAAGACTACGCCATCCAGTGGAGTAATGGGGGCGCATGGAGCCGCGAAATTTACAATGGGTTTGGACAGGTCGTGCAGCGTCAGACCCCGCACACCGATTGGGCGGTGGAGGGGAGTGGCGCACGCGGACAACGCATCATCAGCGATGTGACGTATGACGGCGCGGGGCAGACTGTTGCACAGAGTAAGCCCTACTTTGCCCCCGCCATCGCCAGTAGCAGTGACCGCAATCTCTATGTCACCCCAGATAGGAGTCAGCCGCACAGCACAACGCGCTATGATGCGGCCGGCCGTGCCGTTTGGTCACAAGACTTAAACGGGGAGACGAGCGCAGCCATTCACGGCAATCGCAGCCGCTACAGCCGCGATGGACGCGGCTTTCTCTCCGCCGCATTCTTTGATGCGGTTGGACAGCTAACGGCCGTCGATGAGTCGGTGGCGACCTTTAGCGACGACTTCCGACCCGACGACTACAGCCGCAGCAACACAGGCTTTGGCTATAGTTGGGGCGTGCAGGGTAACGTGCAGGAGACAGAGCATGTGGCACGCCTGACGGGAGATGGCAGTTGGAACAACTATCTCTATAATGATTTGCCAACGGGGGGAGATCAGGGGGTGCAGTTCTCCTTCCGTGCCAGCAGCGAGGCACGCGGCGCGTTCTACATCAAACGCGGCACATGGCCAGACCCAGCGGGAGATCCAGAAGCGTATGATTACCAGCGCTGGGGCATCTATCTCGATGGGACGCAACTGTTGACCGACCAATATGAGGATGAGGTGCATCTGCCCGCCCAAGTGTTGATGACGTTGACAGCGGGCAAACGCTATAACGTCCTCTTGCGCGGGGCGCAAAGCAGTGACGCAGCTTTCTCGCTACTCGTTTGGGAGGATGGCAATCCACAAAAACGGGCGGAGTTGCAACAGTGGAAGAACAGCAGATGGCATCAAGCGGGCTGGCGTTTTTACGCACAACTCAACAGCGGGCAGGTGGACCTCGACAACTACAATGAGTTGACAGTCAACCGCACGCGCTATCGCTACGATGTGTTGGGCAATTTGACCGCAGTGACAAACGCGCAAGGCCACCAAACGACGATGGAATACGATTGGTTGGAGCGTAAGACGCGCATGGTTGACCCCGACATGGGAACGTGGACGTATCAATATGACAAACGCGGCAATCTCATCAGCCAAACGGATGCCAAAAACCAGACGATTGCGTTTGTCTATGACAACCTCAATCGGCTGACAGAAAAACGGGTCGGCAGCGCAACAGGGGCATACTTGGCACGCTTTGAATATGATGGTGGACAGAGTGACAGCAATCGCTCACGCGGTCAGCGCACGGCGGCGTATGCGTATGCCCCCCCCGCCGCAGGGGAGGAGATGTATCACAATCGCGTTGCCTACAGCTACGATGAGCTGGGGCGTGTTGAGCGCGAAATACGCCACTTCCGAGCAGATGGGCTGTCCGTGTACAACTTCGACTTTGTCTACTCACAGGGGAATCTGCCCGTCGCCATGCGCTATCCCGATGGGGAGGAGGTGCAGACGGGGTACGATTGGCAAACGGGTCTCGCAACCAGCTTGCGCCAATACGATGCCTCCAATCCGGGCCAAAACAAATTCGTTGACTACATCAGCAATGGCACGACGTACAACGAGGCGGGACAGATCACGCAGTTGATCTACGGCAATGGGCGGACAGCCAACTACACCTATGATGACGGCTATCGTCTGAGTGCGATGACGACGCTGAGCGACGACCTGCCCGATTTTAGCTACGACTATGACGGCAACAGCAACATCTGGCGCATCTATGAGCAGATGAATGGACTCAACCAGTACCAGCAGTTCACATATGACAGTCTCAATCGGCTGCGGGTGGCGTATACGCGCAACGGCAACAACGAGTATGACTTCGACCAGGCGGGCGCGTATTACCAATCTACGGCGTATGATGCGTTGGGCAACATCACGGGCAAAGCCGATTACAAAGACCGAAATTACACCTACAACCGCTATGGGTACGGGCAAGCCAACGGCATTCTGACAGGCGAAATGCAGCACATCCATGCGGTGACGCATCTCAACAATACGGAGATGTTCGAGTATGATGCCAACGGCAACATGACGACGCGCAACGCCGATGGCAAGACGTGGACGCAGACATGGACGGTGGAGAACATGCTCAAACGCGCCAATGATGGCACAGACGATGTGCAGTTCTTCTATGACGCGGATGGGCAGATGGTGTTGCGCCAAGAATCTGGGCAGCGCAAGACGGTTAACTTGGGCGACGGTCTCTACCAACGTACCTACGTCGGCAATGATCCCGCTGGCGCATTGGAAGACCACAAACGCTATATGTTCAATGGGCAAGCAGTCGCTGAACGCCAAAACAACAGCGTCTTCTTCACGCTCAACGACCATCTGGGCGGCGCAGTCTCCAACTTCGGCGCGTCATGGGGAACACGCCAAACGCGCCGCGACGCATGGGGCCAAGAACGCTACCGCAACGGCACCATCATCAGCAACTACGCCTTCACCGGCCAACGCTGGGATGAACGGCTTGGGCTTTATGATTACAATGCGCGGTATTATGATCCCGTCCTAGGTCGCTTCCTCAGTGCCGACACCATCATTCCTGATGGAACTAATCCACAACATTTCTCAAGATACACTTACGTCTCAAACTCGCCACCCAATTATATCGACCCTGATGGGCATATTGAGCAGGAAGTAGCACGTCAGGTATTAGAGAGAAATAGTACTGTAATTCATGCAGAGGCTCGAAAGAGAGATGGAGTAAATCCGGTTCTGCTTGGAATGGTAATTGTAAATGAGCTAGGAACTGGAATACAGTCCTTAGAGGGAGGCAACGAGGCATTTCTGAACTATCTGAAACTTTTGGCATTAGTACGACCTGAAAAAGCCGAAGCGAGATTATTAACCGCTTCATTCGGTATCACCTCTATACAGATACGCAACGCTAGAATGCTAGAAGATTTGGGTTATATTGACAGATTCGATGGCGACAATTGGGAATTGGCTGAAGCACTCAATGCAAATGAAGGACTAAGTATTCAGTATACGGCCGCTATGTTACAGTACTTAGGAGATCAAATCGATGCGTGGGCTACGGCAAATGGAGTTACGCTAACTCCAAGCCAACGAGATTCCCTGATTATGCAAGCCTACAATAGCGGATGGAACGACGACAGCAATGATTATGACTTACTAGACAATATCGAAGCAGGAATCGAGGATGGTCATGCTGCACAAGATGTTGTCAACCAAATCGCAGAAGATGGAACAAATATGAATGGAGAAGCCACGAGTGCAGCAGGGTATTTGAAAGACGCACTTGGTTGGAAAGATTTCGTTATAGAAGTTCTCTATGCACCGTTCGATGATAGGAACATGATTTAGTAGGATAAGACATGAAATACACCAAAAAAATTTCAATAATTCTATTGACACTAGCAATAGTGTGTGCAGTTATTTTGGCAAAGGACCTCATTATCCATAATATAAACCGCTACAAATTCGGTTTACAATTGATGGACTTGCCAATTCCTTTCGAAGCAACAAAGAGTTCGCCTGTGACGACAGTTACCAAACTAAGTAACAGTCAGCAATGCGTGTTTATTTCTGAAGTTGAAATAATTACGGACTTGACTCGGGAAGAGTTACAGCACTTTTACAAGGAGCAATCATTGCTGGGTGAATTGCAAATTGAACAGCCCCCTATCCTAAAAAGGCAAGGCTATGAGTCAGCGCGATACTGGATTAAATCTATCCCTAATGATGAGCTTCTCTCTCAAAATTTGAATGCCTATAAATTCTCTATTACTAGCGTTGGCACCCAAGCTGGATTAGATGTCCGCTGTTGGTAATTCAATTCCAACGACCATCTCGGCGGGGTTGTGACCAGCTTTGGCGCATCATGGGGAACCAACCAAACGCGCCGCGACGCATGGGGCCAAGAACGCTACAAAAACGGCACCATCGTCAGCAACTATGCCTTCACCGGCCAACGCTGGGACGAAAAGCTCGGCCTCTACGATTACAATGCGCGCTATTATGATCCTGTCTTGGGTCGTTTCCTGAGTGCCGATACAATCATTCCAAATGAAACCGACCCTCAAGCCTACTCAAGATTTACCTATGTCCTAAACTCGCCGATAACGCACACATGATGCACCTCATAGTGGGAGATCCTCAGCAGGTTGTGCGGAGGGGGTCTCATTAGATTGAACGAACCAACGATAATGGCAGCCATGTTGCAGGCGCCACGTAATGAGTGAACCAGCCTTGAGAGCGGCGGTCAACTCATCGTGAGAGAGATTGAAATGGGCGGATGCCTGGGCGAGCGAAATGAGTGGCGGGTCGGCGTGGTCAGGAAGGTCGCGGGGGGCGTGACCACTAATGCGTGCGAAAACGAGGTCATTGAGGAGGATGAAGGCAGGCGCGCCGATTTTTTCTTGGCGACCAGGAACGAGACCGCGCCGCAACCAGTCGAGCAAGACACTAAATGAAACACCGAGTTTGGCAGCAGCTTGAGCGGTTGGGAGAAAGCCGGCAACTTGGTCGGCGGATGTGAGTGGAGAGAGGGAGATATGGTGTTTGTAACGGAAGCGGCGGACGCGCTGGGGAGTCCAGTAGCGAACAGGCTGACCAAGGACGTAGGCAGGGTCATCCTTGACATGCCAACTACTGACGTGACCGTTGGCATTGAGCGACTGTGCCATCTGTGTATCAGTGAGTCCGTCTGTTGCAAGTTGGTGCACCTGTGCAATGAGGGTCGTGTCGGAAGGATGACCGTGTTTAGGTTTAACAGGGGCGGCGGTGGTCTGTGCGCCAGTGTGCCAGTGAAGGGTGAGCTGAGTACGGCCATCCCCGTTTTGTGAATCGAGTGTAATCTGGGCGATGAGCGTGCGCAGCAGCCGTTTGCGGTCTGAATGGGTGGTCGTCGAAGCTGACCAAAGGGCAGGGAGATCATCAGCCAATTGTTGGATGCGCGTTTGGTCAACTGCGGTGAGCGGGGCGGCGAGTTGAGATTGAATATCTGCCCATTGCTGTTGGCGTTGGTGCTGCTCTTGCAGAGCTGTTTCCCAGCGTTTTTCCAACTCGGCGGCCACGAGCCTGAGTGTCGGGTCAACCTGCTCATAGCGCAGACGCGCGACCTCAACGGCATGGGCAGCGCGGTCAAGTTGCTGCTGCCATTGTTGTGCGAGCAACTGGTGTTCTTGACTGGCATGGTCAACGACGCGCAACGCCGCAGCGAGTACAGCGGGTTGAACCGCCTGTAAAAATTGTGCCACAACAGCGTGATCGACGTGCCTGTGTGGGACATAGTGGCAGCGTGGCGTGTTGAATTGATGTTTGTCCGCATCACACACGTAGGCTGGTTTGTCGCGGTAGCGCACGCGCATTGGGCGACCGCAGTGACCACACACGACCATCCCCTGTAGCAACGCCCGGCCTTTTCCAGCTGTCGAAAATGGCACAGCGCGTGAGCCGCCGTTGCGCGTTGGGTTGGCGGGGTCAGCAAAGCGGGTTGTCTGCCAATTGGCAGCAAGGGTTTGTTGGTTATCCATATAGTGTTGCCAGCTAATATAGGCTGGCAGGCTGTCGTGGCGCTGCACTTGCCACTGGCTAGGTGGCAAGCGGCCCCCATATTGTAACCGACTGCCGCGCCGTGTGCGCTGCCGTTGTCCATAGGCATAAACCCCTGCATAGGCAGGCAACTTGAGCATTTGATAGATGTAACTGTAGCTGGTTGGTTGCCAAACGATGTGCCATCGGCCAACCGCGTCGCGTTGGCGACGCGGAAACAACAAGCCGTTGGTTTGGAAATGGCGCAACACCGCGCGTGCGCTGCCTGTTTGGGCAAACACGCGAAAGAGCGTTTCAATGGTCGTTTGTACCTGCGTATCGGCTGTTTTGACGACCGCCCCATTGGGCAGTCGTTCGTATCCGATGGGCAAGCGCAACGCCAGCTCTCCCCGTTGCGCTTTGTTGAGCCGCGCCGCTTGCATTTGTTGGCGCATGATATGCCACTGCGCTTCGCTAAATGCCCCTTTAACCCCCAACAACAACCGGTCATCATACGCTGTTGGATCGTAAATGCCGCTGCTGTCAGCCAGTAAGGTTAGATTGTATGCCGCCACATCCAGTAGCTGATACCAGTCGGCACAGTTGCGGGCCAGCCGCGAGACATCCGTCACCAGCAGCAGCCCCACCTTGCCCGTTCCCACATCGGTGAACAGTCGCTCAAACCCGCTGCGTCCCGCTCGGCTGACTGCCGATTTACCCAAATCTTCGTCGATCACGCTGATTTGCCCGGGTTCCCATCCCAATTCTTCCGCTCGCTGGGTGAGTTGGTACTGCAATTTTTGTGATTCAAGATGTTCACTCACCTGGCGTAGCGTTGACTGACGGATATAAATCACTGCTTCACGTTGACGATGCCCCTCAGCAATCTTAGGATGACTCTTCATCAGACATCTCCTTGAGGGCTGCCAACAGCAACCGCGTCACTTGTTGGATCACTTGTTGCTGTATTTCGGCCGATAGCGTTTCCCATTTCACCACTGCATTTTCTGTTTGCTCCATTGGCTTGCTCCTTCTCTTCTTCGCGTTGGCGTATCTGCGCGACCAACACTGCCAATTCTAGGAGCCTATCTATCGTCGTCACGGCCTTTTCTGTCCGAACCTGTTGCCTTTTACTTACTTTAGGGGTATTTGTTGTGCTTTGTCCCCCAAAACTATATTGACCCCTCAGGTCATTCAACAATAACCTTAAACAATGAGGCAGAACTTGATGCGTATATTGAAGCAACCGAGGCTTCTTTAGAGATGTTCAAAATGCTGGATGCAAATCTTGAAGACATAAGAGCTTGGGTAGATGAGAAGGGAGATGAGTTGAGAGATAAAATTCAAGAATGGATGTCAAATGAGAATGCGCCTGATGAAGATCAGATAGCAGAATGGCTGATGAGTAAGGGTATGTCACAGGTTGTGGCAAGAATATTTGCAGCATTTCTCTCCTATGTACTAAGCTCCCCTGTGCCACTCACTGCTATTTTGTTGTATGACTATATTGTCAGATCATTAGACGTTGGATTTTCATCTACCATTGACACATTAGAGCAGATACTAGTGGGGTTGAAGAGTCCAGAGGTTCGTGAATCTGTTAGAAGAGGCGCGATTCAACTGAGTGTGGGAACTCCGTTCTTCAGTAAGCAGGTTAAGTGGAGCATTTCGGGACTCGATGCAAATGGCGCAAAGACAGTATTGCAAAGTGGGACAACAGAAAAGCATAGATTCACACCGAACTGGGCATGGATGATAGCCTTCGGTAATGCAATTACAGTCACCTCCGATGTGACTTGGTGGTAGGTGAACGGAAACAATTAAACGGGGCGCAACTAAGTTCCTCTTAAGCATCATGTCACACGCTATTATGTTCGAGTAAAAGCTCAGCAGAGGTTGAAAGAGTCAGAGTTAACAGCTTAAGTAATTATATTTAAGCTGTTTTTTCCTTATGAAAAAGAGGGTTTTGAACGGCATAAGATTTCTAGTGTGTGCGATAGGATGGCTCGTAGGTTACTGTCTGTCAAACTCTATTCCAATAATAATATCTTTGTTAGCGTTTTTCACAATGTTGCTCTTCTTGATGATAGAACCTAGAAGAAGTTCATACGGATATTTCTTATTGTTTACCATCGGATTGACATTTTCCATGATACTCTCGATTGTTGTGCAAACAACCAGTTTTATAGATTGGTTGGGAGGGTCAGTTAATATGCTGTTAACACTTCCCTATCTGAGTGCTTTACAATATTTTGTCATTCTCCGATTAGAGAAGAGATTGGAACATAAGTAGTATTGTTTGGGAATAATCACATTGTTAGCGTTCACATTGTCGAACCAGACGATTAACTTGGGCGACGGTCTCTACCAGCGCACCTATGTCGGCACGAATCCCGCTGGCGCGACGGACGTTCACAAGCGGTATGCGTTTGGTGGACAGATGATTGCAGAGCGACAGGGCAACAGCGTTTTCTTTGTTGTCAACGATCATCTGGGTGGCGCGGTAGCCAACTTTGATGCATCATTGATTTTAAGGTGCTTTACCTGTGACGTTAATCATTAAAAGGGAGAAGATAATATGTTGAAACGAATTTGTCTGATAATTATGCTCTTTGGGTTGGTCATAGCAATAATGCTGCCAACGAGTCCTGTGGTAGCGGAGGAAGATTGCGTGATTCCAGAGTCGGGGCCATGGCCTCCATGTGCGACAGGGGGTGGGTCGTCTCAGCCTACGCCGCCAGTGGGGAGCGGTGAGGAAGATTGTGTGATTCCAGAATCGGGGCCATGGCCTCCCTGTGCGACCGGCGGCGGGTCGTCTCAACCTGCGCCGCCAGCGGGGAGTGGTGGCGACGATTGTGTGATTCCAGAGTCAGGGCCGTGGCCGCCATGCGCGACGGGGGGCGGGAGTGGTGGCAGTGCGCCCGCGCCGACACCTGCACCCGACATGCCCACGCCAGAACCAATTGAAGACGGGTTCCGCATTACGGATGTTGACGTGTTAAGCAAGCAGCCATTTCAGGTTGATTTGGCGTTTGACTTTGCGGGCAAGCCAGACGGGTTCAAGCCGCTGATCGTAGTGTTTGACCCCGACAACTGCTTTGACCGCTGTAACCAAGCGGATCAGTTGGGAAGCTATCCCATCGACGGCGTTCACATTGTCGAAACTGGTTCAGCAAGCGGCACGTTTAATTTGGCCGTCGATATTGACAATTTGATCTGCCCCTATCAACCGCGCACCGAGCGAATGCTCATCACGATGACGGATGCAGATGCGTTCGTCGAAACGCTCCAGAATGGTGGGACGGTGGTGTTTGACGTGATTGGGGAATTTGAGATGGTGCATGAGTGGTGTGAATAATGATAACGTGAACAGCATAGGCTTTGGAACGTGTATGCTGAGTGATATGCGGCGTAGAGTGAACATTACTTGAGGTTTAATTTCGGCCGAAAATCAGCATCAGCGCGTGGTTTTAGCGAAGGTGTGATCCCTTACAATAATTACAGTTATCGTAAGGGATTCTTGTTGGATTAAATTAACTGTGATGGCATTTTTAATTTAACTATTACGCGCTTCATTCAACTTGTCGAACTGTTTCTGTTGACATGTTTGGAGGGTTGGATTGGCGTGTAACACGCTGCCTGGGAAGCCCTCCGACGGAGAGCTTCCCAGTCGATGTAGCTTGAGTTGACCACAAATTAACTGTCTACTTTGCGGAAGCGGTCATCGGTCGAGCGTATGCTTACGACCGATGACCGCTCAACTTTTGTTAGGCACGCAAAACAGGTGAGGCAATTGGTAGGACAGCGTAGGCTACCCTCAATGCGGAGTGGCGACTCGGTCGCACCGCAATCATGTCCCCATCGTTCTGCTCCATCGCCACCGTCTCATCACAGTCGGTCATACCGAGATATTCAACCGTGATGCGATTCTCGCTCGGCAAGCGGTAATCCACCAGCTTAACTCGTGCAAAGCCGCTGACGAGATATTCACTATTCGATCCGCTGCCCGTCACTTCGCTCCACACAGGCACGACGATTTCCAACCCGATCAACGAGTCCAGCGCATCGCGCACCTTCTTCGCATTGCCGACACCCGGCCGCCCTTCAATCCAGTCGCCAATCGAGATAGCGTGGTCGTTCGGGTTGTTCGGGTTGACGTAGTCGCCGTCGTTGCCCGGTGGCGTCAAGCTGGCGGCCAGCGCGTTGACGCTGTTGCTGCCGTCCCACGTCAGCCAACCGAAGTTGCCCGCACCTGCACCTACAGTGATGTCGTCGATGATGTCGCCGGGAGATGCACCCGCCAACGTCCCTTCATGCAGGGCAATCGGGTAGATGTCGCAATTGCTGGCGACGGCGTTAACTGTCACTGTCACGGTTGCCGTTGCAAGACCGCCGTTGCCATCGCTGATGGTGTAGTCAAACGTGTCCACACCGCTAAAGCCGAGTGCTGGCGTGTAGTCGATTTGGAAGTCAGGCGTGACGTTGACCGACCCATTGGCTGGTGTCGTCGCGCTGTCAATGCTCAACGTGTCACCATCCACATCGCTATCGTTGGCGAGAACGTCAATCGTCACGGCGACATCTTCATCCGTCATCGCGCTGTCGTTGACGGCAACGGGGTTGTCATTGACTGGGTTGACGGTGATGACGATGTTGGCGGTCGCTGTGCCACCATTGCCGTCGTCAATCGTGTAAGTCAGCGAGACAACGCCGTTGAAGTTGAGGGTTGGGGTGAAGGTGACGGTGTTATCTGGGTTGATGGTTGTCTCGCCATCGGCCGATCCATCCACCTGAATCACGCTCAACACATCTCCATCGACATCACTATCATTCGCTAATACGTCAATTGTCACGGCGACATCTTCATCCGTCGTCGCGCTGTCGTTGACGGCGATGGGCGCATCATTGACAGGATTGACCGACACGACAACCGTTGCCGTGTCACTCGCCGCACCATCGCTGATGGTGTAGGTAAAGGTCAGCACACCGTTGAAGTTGAGCGTCGGTGTGACGGTCACTGTCTGGTCGTCGTTGATGACAACCGTTGCATCGCTCGGTTGCGTCACGCTACTTATGACTAGCGCATCCCCGTCATCGTCGATGTCGTTCGCCAACACGTCAATCGTCACAGGCATGTCTTCGTCCGTTTGGGCGTTGTCATCGGCCGCTTGTGGCCCATCATTGACAGGTGTGACAGAAACCGTCACCGTTGCGCTGTCGCCCAACCCATTGCCATCTGTGATGGTGTAGGTAAACGAAATATCGCCCGTAAAGTTGAGTGCGGGGCTGAACAAAATCGCGCCGCTATCAATCGTCGCCGTCCCTGCGCTCGGCTGACTGACGCTGTCGATAGTCAGTGTGTCACCGTCTACGTCGCTGTCATTTGCCAACACGTCGATACTCACAGGCGTGTCTTCGAGCGTCACCGCACTGTCATCGAGGGCGACGGGCGCATCGTTGACGGGCAGAACTGTGACCGTCACGGTCGCGTCATCACTACCGCCATTGCCATCTCCAACCGTGTAGCTAAACGTCACCACACCGTTGAAGTTGAGTGTCGGCGTGTAGCGCAACGTGTCGCTAATCAGCGTCACCGTGCCTGTCACTGGTTGCGTAATCGCGTTAATCGTCAGTGCATTACCATCTACATCGCTGTCATTGGCAAGCACATCAATCGTCACGGCGACATCCTCATCGGTCATTGTGCTGTCATCTTCCGCAACAGGTGCATCGTTGACGGGATTAACCGTTACGGTGACAAATGCACTGTCCCCCGCCCCATTGCCATCCGTGATGGTGTAGGTGAAGGTGACTATGCCATTGAAGTTGAGCGTCGGCGTGTAAACGATTTGGTCGCCACTGATCGCTGCGTTGCCATCGCTGACAGATGTGATTGTCAACGTGTCGTCATCGACATCGCTATCGTTTGCCAACACGTCAATCGTCACGGCGGTATCCTCATCCGTCGTTGCGCTGTCGTCATTGGCGACGGGCGCATCGTTGACCGCATTGACCGTCACGACGATATTGGCCGTGTCGCTAAACACGCCGTCGCTAATCGTGTAGGTCAGTGTCAACACCCCATTGAAGTCGAGCGTCGGCGTGATGGTCACGCTGTTGTCCGCATTGAGCGTTGCATCGCCGTCGAGCGGTTGCGTGATGGCGATGACAGTCAACGGATCATTTTCTTGATCGCTATCGTTGTCCAACACAAAGAGCGTGATGGTTGAATCCTCATCGATCACTACCGTGTCGTCTACCGCGTCGGGCGGCGTGTTGCCGGCGGTGACGATTAAGGTTGCCGTGTCACTTGCACTGGTCGTTGTGGCTGTCGCTGTGCCGAGCAGATCGTAGGTTCCCGTCGCGCTGTTATCGGCCGCTGCCGTCACCCGCACCACCGCTGCCAAATGTGCTGGAATCGTGATCGTCTCCACCTCTGGCGTGAGCGTCACGCCATTGGCTGTGCTGAACGTCAGCCCATACTCCGTCGGGATGTTACCTGTGTTGGTGATGGTGAAGAAGTAGTCGACACTTTCACCGTTGTTGATCTCCTGCAGCGTGGGCTGCCACGCAACTTCGACCGCCTCGAAACCTGTAAAGAAGATTTCGGTGATGTCGTCGTCATTGGCATTGCTGTCCGTTTGCGATTCGGCCGAAACCATCAACGCATACGGCGTATTCGGCAAGACAAAATCGGGCGTGTCGAGCGTCAACTGTACTGTCGTCGCTGCACCCGCCGCGAGTGATACGCTGCTCTGCGAGAAGTTACCCACTTCGCCGCCAATACCGAGATTGCTCAGGTCGAACGTGTCAGCGACCGTGCCGCTGTTCGTCACGACCACATCCCACGTCACAACGCTACCTGCTGGCACTGGTGTCGTGATGTCGAGAATGTCGATGTCCACACCCTGACCCAAGACGACCAGTTCTGCACTGTCGCTGGCGGTCGCGCTGCTGTTGATGCTAGAGGCGGTCGAAACGGTGAACGGATAGTTGCCCGCCGCCGTACCTGCCGGTGGAACAACGAGTAGATAGAGGAACGCCTCGTTAAAGACGGCTGGCGTTAGTGTCAGTGGCGTTGTCGGTTGACCGTTGGCTTGCCATTCATACGTCCAGCTCGTCGGCAAGTCAACCACCAAGTCAAACGTGTCGATAAAGTCGCCGTCGTTGCTGACGGTGACGGTGTAGAGCGTTGCCGCGCCGGGGCCACCGAACTGTGTCGGCGGTGTGATGTCAAGCGAGACACCCGTTTCACCAATCACTTCAAGCAGCGCAGCGTCGTCGTTCACCAAGCCACCTTCGTTGACGGCGGTGACGCTAAACGGTTCGCTACCCGCCTGATAGTTGCCATCGACTGGGAGCGTCAATGTTGTGGACGTACCAGCGGTGATGGTGACGGTTGGCGGCAAGCTGGCTTGTGCTATTGCATCGAGTCCATCGAGCGTCAGCGCGTAAGTTTGCGCGACACTGCCCGGATTCTCGATCACCACGTCGTAGCTCGTCGTGTCACCCGCCAAAACGGTCTGCACGGCGGGCGAAATGTCGATATCGAACCCATCGACGACGGTGAGCAAGGCAGATGCTTGATCGCTACCACCCGTTGGGGTCTGGACACTGACGGCGAAGCTGTAGGTGGTGAGATCGGCCGAAACCGGCGCACTAATCGCAATCGGCAGGTCAAGGCTCGAATCGGCCGCAACCACCACATCCTGCAACCCACTGACCCAGTTCTCTGGCACACCCGCAATATCGAGCGTCAATGGCAACGACTCACTCGTCAAGTTGTAGAGCGTAACCGTGTAGTTGGCGGTCGCCCCTGCGCTGATGGTGCGCGTCGGTGGGCTGAGCGCGACCAAGTGCGGTGCAGCCACGTAGAGCGGCGGCAGTTGCAATTGGCTCACTTCACCAGCCGAGAGCGTGTAGGAGATGACCGTCCCATCGGCGACGCGGCGCGTCTCACCTGCTATCATGTCGGGCAGCACCGTTTGGAAGGTCAACGTCTCGGTCGTGTTCGACTCTTGCGTGTACTGCCAGTTGATGTCTGTCCGATCTGTGTCGGTCACATACGCCGTTGCGACTGGCACAATCGTCGTGGAGAGGATGTTTGTTCCCGTGACGGGGACGGTGTGCAACACGTCAAGCGAGTAGATGCCAAAGACGAATTGTAGTTTTTCGCGGATCGAGGCTGCGAAATCTTCAAAAGTGGCAATTGGAATCACAAAGCCACCCGCATCTTCGACAAATGGCGGCGCAACGTAACCCGGCTGTGGATAGACAAGTTGATCGCGTAAGAAACCAATCGACGCGCCCGGCCCAATCGCTTCGGCGTTGATTTGGGTGATACCCGCCGCAATTGCCGCATCGCGCGCATTGGGTGTAGCAGAGCCGTCGGTGGGTTGGCCGTCCGTCGCCACGTTGATGACGTGTGCGGGGGCGTTGGCGAAGTGGTGCGAACCGGTAATCAGGTCGGCACAGGCGTTAATGCCCTGCCCCATCGGTGTGCCGCCACCCTGACGGGCAAAGGTGTCGATCTGTTGGGCAACCGCTTCGGCCGATGCGTCGCTCACAATTACTGTTGGCGGTACTTCTGCTACCTGCGCACTGAGCGGGAATTGCACCAGACTAAATTCAACCGTGCCGTCACGCGGCACAACGGTTGGATCACGGAACGCGGCCGACAACCCTTGACGCGCCAGTTCAAAGTCTGGCCCGCTCACACTGCCTGACCCATCAAGGGCGATACAGAGTTGCACTTTGACATCAACCGCGTAGAGATTGAGCGTGTTGTGTGTCACGAAGTTGCCGTTGGCAGTCGAGATGGTCGTGATGGTCACGGTGTCTGTATCGCCGAGAACGGCCGATGGTGGAACGACGACGGTCGTGCTGACGACAACGCTCTCGCCCGGTTGCAGCGTCACCAGCGATGGGTTGACCGACGACGGCCAGTTTTCGCTACTGACGGTGACAGTGATCGTGTCGCTGTACGCGCTGTAGTTGGTCAGCTCGACAGGGTAGGTATTGGGGTCGCCGATGTCGGCCGCCAAATCGTTTGTGCCTGAGCCAACAACTGCAAAGCCGACTGGCGTGGCTGGGGTCGTAAATCCTTCGAGTGTTGAACGCCCACTCGCTGCCCGCACTTGCAGGACGTGTGGCCCATTGCCCAAATCGGCCGCGGCGTAGGGCTTGGTTTCGGCCGATGTCTGATTCAAGTTAACCACACCGAGCGAAACACCGTCGATCAACAACTCAACCTGTCCTGCCCCATTGTAGAAGTAGGCATCATAGTTAACGCTGTCGCCTGTGAACGGGAACCAAGCACTAGAGCCATCACGTAGATAGAACCCATTTTCAGAGTTGCCATCATTGATGTGACCCCAGTTGTTGCTGCGCCAGATGCGCTGCGTGCCATCCAGTGGCTCTAACTGTGCTTCAAAGCTGCCACCCGACATCGCTGTGCCATCCCAAACGTCAATGTAGTCGAGGTGGATGTAATCTTCTGTGGAACTTGGGTTGCGTTGATCGAGTACGACGATCTCGACGGTGTGTGTCCCTGTCGTGCCCAAGTCGTAGGCAAAGTTGACGGTGCTGTTGCCAGTGGCGTAGGTGTCGATCACACCTTGACTGACCCCATCAATGAACACTTCCGCCAGACCTGCATTGGTGCGGGCGACAAAGCCCAGATTGACCCAACTGCCATCAAACGTCATGCTAAACGTATCGTTCAGCGTGCGCGACCAACGCGCATAGCCCCGACTGCCCCATGCGTAACCAGAGTCGGCAAACGAGGTCGCCGTCTCATTAAACGGCACGCCGTTGTACAAAATGGCGGGGTGATTTTCTTCATAGCGCACGATGCCCGTTTGAACTGGTGGCTCGTAGAACGGCGCACCGCCCGGCGTGCTAAACGCATCAACCCCAGCCGTACCGCGTCGGGCGATAATCTCGATGACGTGTGCGCCCGCGCCCAATCCCTCAAAGGAGAATGTACGTGGGGTCACGGTGCGATTGTAGAGGTCAAAGTTGCCTTGTGACTCGCCGTCGATCCGAATTTCAACCTGTCCCGCGCTGCTGTAAGCCAACACCTGATAGCTGACGGTGTCACCCGTGAAGGGGAACCACATACGCGAACCACTCCGCAGATAGGAGCCATCGCTTGCATTGGCATCGTTGGCATTGCCCCAATTGCTGCTGCGCCAGATGCGCTGCGTACTATTGTCTGGTTCAAGAATCGCCTCGAACAGACCATCGCCCATCGCCGTGCCGTCCCACGTATCGACATAGTCGATGTGAATCCAGTCGTCGGAGGCGTAGGGGTTGCGCTGATCGAGAACGACCACTTCGATAGTGTGCGTTCCCGTCGCGCCCAACTCGTAAACGTAGTTGACGCTGTCATCATAACGCGAATAGGTGTCGATAATGCCCTGACTGATGCCGTCGATGAACACTTCCGCCAGACCCGCGTTTGACCGTTCGAGCAGACCGAGATTGACCCAATCCCCGTCAAATGTATAGCTAAAGATGTCGCCACCCGTGCGCGAGATACGTGCATAGCCGCGACTCGCCCATGAGAAATCATCCGTTCCCCATGAGGTTGCCGTCTGGTCAAACGACACGCCGTTCCAGCGCATCGCCGCGTCGCGCTCTTCGTGGCGCACAACACCCGTTTGCAAGGCGGGATCGGTGTAGAACGGTGGCTCACCCGGTGTGGTGAACGTATCGATAACCGCCGTACCGCGATGGGCGACGATCTCGATGACGTGTGCGCCCGCGCCGAGTCCATCAAAGGAGAAGGTGCGCGTGACGGTCGCTGGATTATAGAGGTCGAAGTAATCGACAAATTCGCCGTCGATTCGCACGCTCACCTGCCCTGCACTGCTGTAGGCGAGGGCTTGATAGCTGACGGTGTCACCCGTGAATGGGAACCAGATGCGTGAGCCAGAACGCAGATAGGTTCCGCCCGTCGCGGTTGCGCTACTGCTTTGCGCCCAATTGGTGCTGCGCCAGATGCGTTCGTCGCCGTCGTTTGGCTCCAAAAGCGCATCAAATTCGCCGTCGGGCATCGCCGTCCCGTCCCACACATCGACGTAATCAATGTGAATCCAGTCGTCTGATGAGTTGGGATTGCGTTGGTCAAGCACGACCACTTCGACGGTATGCGTGCCGCTGGCGGTGAGGTCAAAAGTGTAGTTGACCGTGTCATCGTAGCGCGAGTAGGTATCGATCACGCCCTGACTTGTGCCGTCGATAAATAGCTCCAGCAAGCCAGCATTTGAGCGTTCGAGCAAGCCCAAGCTGAACCAGTCGCCGTCAAAGGTAAAAGAGAAGCTGTCATTCGCCGTGCGTGAGATGCGGGCATAGCCGCGACTCGCCCATGAGAAATCATCGGTTGACCACGAACTAGCCGTCTGTCCAAACGGTACGCCGTTGTAGCGCATTCCGTCGTAATTTTCTTCAAAGCGGACAAGACCTGTTTGCGCGGCGGGATCGACGTAGAAGGGAGCCGTTCCCGGTGTAGCGAAACCGTCCACAACGGCCGTGCCGCGACTGTTGGCGATCTCGATGACGTGTGGCCCCGCGCCCAAGCCGTCGAATGAGACGGTGCGCGTGACGGTCGATGGGTTGTAGAGATCAACGAGTGCCTTAAATTCGCCGTCGATACGGACTTCAACGATACCCGCGCTGCTGTAGGCCAATGCTTGGTAGGTGACGGTGTCGCCCGTGAAGGGGAACCACATGCGCGAGCCGGAGCGCAGATAATCGCCTTCGGTCGCCGTGCCGCTCGTTGAACGCGCCCAATTGCTGCTGCGCCAGATGCGCTGGTCGAAGTTATAGTCATCGAGTTGCGTGTTGAATGTGCCAACGGGGATGGTCGTGCCGTCCCACACGTCGATGTAGTCGATGATGAGATAGTCATCAGTCGCGTTGGCGTTGCGCTGATCGGTGGCGATCACCTCGACCGTATGCGTGCCGCCTGCACCAAGATCAAAGACGTAGTTGACGGTATCGTTAAAGCGCGAGTAGGTATCGTATTGCCCTTGACTAACTCCGTCGATCACGATTTCAACGATACCCGCATTGGTCTGTTCGAGTAGACCGACGCTGACCCAACTGCCATCGAATGTGAGCGAAACGCTGTCGCTAAGCGTGCGCGAGTAGCGGGCGTAGCCATGACTAGCGTGACCGTAATCGCCGCCACTCCAAGAGGTTGTCGTGTCTTCCCACTCTGCACCGTTGAAACGCAGGGCAGGGTCATTGTCCTCATAGCGAATGATGCCCGTTTGGTTATCCAGATCGTTGACAAAGGGCGCGTTGCCCGGTGTCGTAAAGCTGTCCACGCTGGCATTGCCGCGATAGTTGCGGATTTCGATGACGTGTGCGCCCGCGCCGAGACCGTCAAAGGAGAAGGTGCGCGTCGTCGTACTGGCACTGTAAAGATCGTAGTATCCTTGTAGTTCGCCGTCGATGCGGATGCCGATGGTTCCAACACCATTGTAGACGAGTGAGTTGAAGCTGACGCTGTCACCCGTGAAGGGGAACCAGACGCGGGAGCCGAAGCGGAGGTAAGTGCCAGAATCGGCCGAACCACTACTCGCACTACTCCAATTACTACTCCGCCAAACCCGCTGCGTCCCATCGTCCTCATCGAGTTCCGCTTGGAACGTGCCGTCTGGCATTGCTGTCCCATCCCACACGTCGATATAGTCGAGAACGACGTAATCATCGGTAGCGAGTGGATTGCGTTGATCTAGCACAAGGATTTCTAATGTGTGTGTGCCATTCGTGCCGAGATCGTAGACGACCGTGCCAGTATCTTGTGAACGCGAATAGGTGTCCACAATACCTTGGCTGATACCGTCGATGAAAATTTCAGCCAGACCGCGATTGGTGTCTTCAATAAAACCGACGCTGACCCACTGCCCATCAAAAGTAAGCGAAATGGTGTCGCTCAACGTGCGTGAGTGTCGGGCGTGACCACGACTTGCCGTGGCATAGCTGTTGCCACTCCAACTGGTCGCCGTCTCTTCATACGGTACGCCGTTGTAGAGAACGGCGGGGTGGTTGTCTTCGTAACGCACAAGACCTGTCGGCGGGGTGTCATCGACAAATGGTGCGCTGCCTGGTGTCGAGAAGCTGTCGAGTGTTGCATTGCCACGGAAATTCTTGACTTCCATCACATGACCACCCGCACCGAGACCATCAAAGGAGAAGGTGCGCGTCGTCGTGCTGGCACTGTAGAGATCGTAGTACCCTTGCGAAATGCCGTCGATTTCAATTTCGACGCTGCCCGCGCCGTTGTAGACGAGCGTTTGATAGTTGACGCTGTCGCCTGTGAAGGGGAACCATGCGCGTGAACCAAAGCGCAGATAGTTGCCGTTGGTCGCCGCGCCCGTTGTGGCGTGACTCCAATTGGTGCTGCGCCAAACGCGCTGGTCGCCGTCAACCACGTCATCGAGCGTCGGTTCAAATTGACCGTCTGCCATCGCTGTCCCGTCGTACACGTCGAAGTAGTCGAGATGGACGTTGTCGTTGCTAGCGAATGGGTTGCGCTGATCCAACACGACGACAGTGACGGTGTGCGTTCCCGTGCTGCCGAGATCGTAGTAGAGGCTCTTTGTCGTGTCGTATTTGGAATAGGTATCGACAATGCCTTGACTGACACCGTCGATAAAGAGTTCTGCCAAGCCGCCGCTGGTGCGCGTGACAAAGCCAACACCGACTTTACTGCCGTCAAATGTCAGGCTATACGTGTCGCTGATTACGCCTGAGTAGATGGCGTAGCCGCGACTCGCCCAACTGTAACTACCTGAATTGAAGGAGGTCGGCATTTGGCGCAGGGGTGCGTCGTTGTAACGGATCGCCTCGTCGGTCTCTTCGTAGCGGACGACACCCGTTGAGGTCGAGAATTGGTAGGCGGGTTCGATGGCGGGTGTTTCAAATGCGTCCACCGTCGATGTGCCACGCCATGCGTGTAGTTGCAGGACGTGGATGCCGCTGCCGAGTCCGTCAAATGAGAAGGTGCGCGTGCCGTTGCTCGTGCTTTGCACGTCCACGATACCTTGACTGACACCGTCGATCAGGATTTCCATGTGCCCCGTCGTGTTATAGGTGAACAGTTGGGCGGTGACGCTGTCGCCTGTGAACGGGAACCATTTGCTAGAGCCAAAGCGTTGGTAGCTGCCCCCACTGGCTGTGCCTGTGTTGCCGTTTGACCAGTTGCTGGTGCTGAGAACACGCGCATCGTTTTGCTCAAATCGGCCGTCTGCCAACGCCGTGCCATCCCACAAATCGACATAGTCGAGATAGACGTAGCTGCTGGTCGCGTTGGGGTTGGCTGTGCCGGCGACAGTGACGGTGACGGTGTGTGTGCCAGCCGCGAGATCGTAGTAGCGTGATAGGGTGTCGTCGTAGCGGCTATAGGTATCGAGTGTGCCCTGCGATACGCCGTCGATTTCGATTTCGGCATCACCGCAGATGGAGCAGGCGACAAAGCCGAGTCCAAGCCATTCGCCGTCAAAGGTGAAGCTGACGCTGCTGCCCGCGACGTTGCTGCGGTGGGTCTGACCGACGCTCGCTTGGCTAACGCTGCGTGCGCCCCAGCCACTGCTGTAGGTGAGGCCGGAATCGGCCGATTCAAAGCGCGTGTACCCCGTCGGCGTGATGACTCCCATAAACGGCACATCGAAATGCGTGCCAAGACGGGCGCGTGCGACGTTGCGGATGCCAGATGGAACCGTCTGAACGAGCGGCGCGATCAATGTGCCGCCGCTGTTGGTGGTCACACCGCTGTCTTGGACTTCGGTGGTAATCGTTGTGGTTGCCGTGACCGTGCCGGGTGGCGCGAGTTCGGGCGTGACCGAGTGACTGCCCTGCACGCGCTGACCGACACCCAAGAAGGTGTAGCCACTGCCATCGGGGATGATCGCGCCCGTCTCGTCGCGGATTTCGACGGCAACGGTGTACGTGCCTTGTGGCAGGAGCGACGCATCGAGCGTGTCAAGCGGATAGGTGGCGGGAATGCCAGAGGGGATGGCGAGGGGGGTTGTCCCAGAGTAGACGACCTTTCCATCGGGGCTGATGACGCTGGTGTAGGCGATGCCGCTGCGATAGCTGTTGGCGACGTTGGCGATGACTGTTGTGATTTCGGCCGAACCCGCCCCCACATCGACAAACGCTGGATCAGCAAAGACAGCCAACACCTCGACAAATTTGTCGACGACGTTGAAGCCAACGGTGCGGCGAATGCGCGTGGCGGGAATTGGCTCGCCGTTTTCATAGGCGATAATTTCGGTTGAGAGGGTCGTGTAACCCAAATTGGCTGCACTAACTGGAATCAGGATCGTTTCGCTATCACCGGGCGCAACGGAGTATTGCGTGAACGTCGTGCCAGATGGGGTCGTTTGCGTCACGCCGTAGGTCGCTGTCAGGTCACTCAGGTTGTCAATCGCCAGCGTGTAGGTGGTGACCGCGCCGGGCAGATTGCCGCTCACGCCGGGCGTGAAGCTAACGCTAAACGGATAGCGTGTGCGGACAGCAAACTCTTCCGCCAAATCTGCCAGTGCGTCACCCAAGTTATTGAGGTCGTCGGCGATGTCGGCCGGGTCGGTATGCGCCGTCAGGTCATCAATCACTTGCTGCAATGCCTCTTGTGCGTCACTGCCGTCAAGTCCGTTGACAAGGTCAGTCAATACGTCGATCAGGTCATCTTTCGCATCGGGGTTGGTCAGGTCAGCGACGAGATCATCAATTGCATCAGCGATGTCGTCGGTGATAGTGGTGACGATTGCGAGATCATCAGCCAAATCACCGAGCGCGTCGGTGTCGATGGAATCGATCAGGTCTTGCATCGCTTGGGAGGCTTGGATAGCGACGAGGGATTCGGCCGAGACGATTTCGAGGACAGCATAGTTGGTTGGGCTGTAAGCTCCTTCAACAGTTTGATTCTCGATGATGTAACGTTGACCAACAGTCGTGCCTGATGTGTCGATCACTAGATTTTGACTTACGACTGCTCCAGCTTGAATGTTTGAGGCGACAAACGTTTCAGGCGATATTGGTAAGTTTGCAGACGTGTAAATATCCGAGAAGTAGATGTCCCCATAGACGAAAGAGGAAATTGAGTAGGAAGCGGAAGCATTGCCAACATTGTAAATGTCCAATTGGACATCAGCCAATGTATTTGGAGCTGCATAATGGATTAACTCTGCACTCTCTAAGTATGGAAATGGCAAACTAGGCATTGTCCAAGAAGTCGAATAACTCCTTACGTCCGAAGCGTTGTTTGCATCAGTTACGGTAGCGACCAATGGATGCATTGTACTAGAGGGCGGTAAGACAGATCCATCAGGATTTACATACAGTCCAACTTCGCCCGTTTGTCCCGGCAGCAACGAGATCGATTTCGACAGCGTATCGGAGCCACTAAGTTCCAGCCATGCTGCTGGTGGGCCCGAGACAGTCAAGTTGAATGTGCGGCTTTGCGAAGATTTGTTATTGATTTCGACAATATACGCTGAATCTGTCAGCTCAGCCTGCCCGTTGTCAGCATGTCCATTTAATCCAATGTACGTTGCCCTAGGCTCTAAAACTTCACCAACAGGTAATGTTGTGAGATCGTCATCAACAATTGTGACTTCGAAATCAGATGTCGGAAGTACAGTGATTGCAATTTCATTGCTGACATACGCATTGGGATGTGAATCAGAATGTGAAACAACCAACAACGTATAGGTGCCTGGTTCTGCACCGTTCCTAGCTGTCGTTGAGATCACTCCATCGCTGTCGATATCAACTTTCCAGCCAATGGGCGCATCTACAGTGACAGAGTAAGTATCATTGTAGTTGCTGGGAATTGTTAGCAATGATTGAGCTGTTGAACCAGACGTAATGGTGATCGATTTTGCAGAGAATTCATTTGTGAAGAACTCACTAACTCCACTCAAGGTCACTGAATCGTTATCTGGAGAGCTTTCTGCAATTGTGACTGGCCCATTATAATTGATGAACGCGACTCCGTTTGCCAACGAGATGGTATCGGTTCCAATTTGAAAAGATTGTTCCGAATTCCCCACAAGAATTTCCGAATCTGAGGTGTTTGCAATGGCTATACCATCACGGAATTGTGCATCCACTAAAGTAGATTGAGAATGAGAGCCTAAGCCAAGTCCGTTGTTTGATTGAGCGTAAGTGGCAAATGATTCAAGTGGGTCAGTAAGAACAATTGTTGTTGATCCGCCACCTTCCTGAACCTCAAATTGATTGACAGTTAACTCATCAAAAGACGCCCATGGGATATCCACGCTCATATCAAGTTGTGTACTTGAATAAAGTTGTGTTGCCGTTAATCGTTCTGATGCGGAAATCAGGAACGTATCTTCGTTCAATTGTGCGGGTGACAACAAACTAGCGGGTCTTGGTGGATCGTTCGCCAAAATATTGGCGACCATCAACTGTGTCAAACTAAAGACAATGGAAAGACCGACGAGAGCACCCGCACAAAAACCAGGGTTGGGTACTGTCATACATTCTAAAACGACCATGTTGCCCGTAAATGCTAAAGCGGCTTCTAAGGCGGCGATGATTATGAACTTGTCCACAGCTTCACATGGATTGTTTAAGACAAGTGCCTCATTTGCGACCTTGCACGGTTTGAGAAATAGCGGGATAAACTTGAGCAGTGCTGCGATCCAGAATACAAACGTGAAAATGAAGCCACCGATAAATCCGAGTGGGTATAACCAATTTGCAATTTGGCTCACAAGCGTTCCATAGCCGATCAATACGATTGCTCGCTGACCGTTTTCTAGCACTGGTTCGGCATACCCATCTGGTGCGATCTCGATCCAGCCAATCGTTTCCACACCCTCAATTTCGACCATTTCAGGCGGAACCATCACCGTCTTACCTTCGCTAACGGCTGTGTTAATTCTCGCCTTTGCCTCTGTAGAAATGTTCAATCGCTCTAACGAAGAAAGGTTTGACTGATCAATGTATACGGGGGACAAGCCAAGCGCGTTTGACTTTTGAATGACGCTCATGGCAGATAACGGTGTTCCGTCGTTAAAAGAGGTCATCACGCCGAATTCGGCCGATTTTGCGACTAAACTTGAGACAAAGTTGCCTGTTGTTGAAGCACTTGCCGCTTGTCCAGGGAACGGAATGGTACGTTGTCGAACATTTAATAGCTCAAACGAGGTTTTATTGTCTTCGCCATTAACAGATACTCGGGAAAGAAACAGCACTTTACTTTTCTCAGTATAGCTTTTGACTAACAGCGATTTAGTTAGTGGATTTTCAAACTCCTCTGATACTTCTAAATAGCGATTGCCAAGCAATGCCAACTGTTGATTTTGCGCTTCTAGCAACAAGGGCAAGTTTGCCGTCACAAAATCGGCCTGTTGTGCATCAGTTGGATTGTCGCCTAGTTGATTCAATTCATCTAAAACGTCACCAACTTCAATGGCGTTTTTCAAAATCCCACTTCCAGCAATCGAGGTCGCTTTCGCTGGCACTTTTGTGTGTGGCGCAACTTGAATTTGAAACGTGTCGACGGGAGTGACGTAAGGTTCTTCCGCAGCACTGCGTTTTGAAATAATGTCACCAATCGCCCCCCCTTGCCGTCCTTCGGGGCCGATTAAATCGATCACTTCTCGTTCGTAAGTTTCCGCACTACCATTTGGTGACAAATTGGTCACCTCAACCCATAAGGCAAGCGAAACACGATTTGTAAGACCGCCGAAGATATTGCTAAAGATATCCTGATATGTGTCACCAGCAAAGCTCTTTTCATTCTCGCCAACAACAAAAGTTGGGACATAGTCGTGCGTGATGACGCTGAAAATTAAGCCGCCTTGTACATTGCTGTTGACCAACTGATTGAACGTGACTGGCTTACCAACCAGTTCGACTGAGTTAAAGGTCACTTCAAGCGGCCGAATAATACTTTGACCATCGTAGCCAACAATAGATGGAAACGCATTGTACTGTTCAACTTTCGCCGCCATTGTCACTTTATGGCGCAGCGCATCGGGCAGTTCGGCGAGGTCTTCAACGGCGGTTGTATAGGTGGTGCCGGGTGTCGCGGCGGCAAAGCTGGGGTCGAGGTCAACCCATGCGCCGTCAACATACGCTTGCGCCCACCAATGATCGATTGTCTCCATGATAAGATCAGGGTCATTAGTCGGGCTAGAAAGCGCGGTGCCATCTGGAATGTGACCAACGACGGAGACAGGGTCGGGGAACATCGAGCCGATTAGGATTTGCGCTTCTTGGGTGAATAGTGTGCCGTGTGCGTAACGGGCAGGTACACCGCTGGCGCGTAGCATGGCGATCAACAAGCTAGATTGGTCGACGCTATTGCCCGCCTCACTCCAAAGCGTGCCGCGTGTACCGCGCAGAGAGCCGACATACGTTTCAAAGCCGAGTGATTGGACGTACTCGAAGATGGCAACGGGGTCGCCGCCGATTTGGGCGAGTGCATTGAGCATGTATTCATCGTCAATGTCGGCATCGGGCGTGTCGATAAAGTATTCGGCGAAGGAGTCGGGAGCCAGCGAGATCGGGGATGCTTGCGAGTTGACTTCCATGCCCCGTAGCGAACCGAAGGCGCGTGCGCCGGTGTCGAGTTCGACAAATTGACCACCTGTGGCTGGCACGTCGATCATGAGCGTGGCGGTGACGGTGGCAAGTGGCGCGATGTCGCCGAGATTGATGATCAATTCGCTGCCCGACGTTTCGGCCGATGGCACTGCCTCCGCAAACGTACTGTTGGTTAACTCATCCGCAATAATCACGTTGCGGATGGTGTTGGGATCGGCCGAAAAGTCAAACTCCGCCACAATGTCAATCGTTTCCGTCACTGTTGCCGTCTCAGGAATCTGCGGCACAAGCGTCGGATTTTGGTTGTTCGTGACCGCAAATTCAATCTCTAGACGGCCACTATCAAGTGCATTTGGCACATAGGCGGACTGTATCCGTGAGATGGAGATTGGATTGACGAGAACGGCGGGCTTGGTGAGGGCATCACCTGAGAGCGCACCTTGATCAAACAGAATTCCTTCTGGCACACCATCTGCACCGACCATGCCCATACTTTGTAGTTGATCCTGCATCCCAATGGGCAAAAGCGAGGCAAAGTCGTCCGTTGTTGGCTCTGCGATGGTCGTTGGTTGGTTGCGATGTTGTGCGGAGGGTTTTACGAGTGCAGCCCATACGGGGATAGGCCATAGAGAGATGAAAATACCAATTACGATGGAAACAGAAATAATACGGTAGGGAGTGCTACTGCTGGACATAGAGGCTCCTTTTAACACAACCGTCGCATTCTTGTGAACGACGGCTTTTCGATTTGTCTTAGGGTTGGGCGCGATTCTAACAGCGAACGTCTTTATTGAAAAATGCGCGAGCCGTGCAATTCCCTCCAGCAGCGGCAATTTTTTGTTAATGTTTTGCAAAGAATATGCGAGAGTGGAGGGTGATCTAGCGCAGCGACAGTTCGAAACTAACCAAGTCCTATACCGAGCACTTTTTGTTATTATCAATCGAGGAAATTGATAGGTCATTATGTCGATGACACCACAAGACGAAACGGGTTTTTTGGGAGAGTGTCGAAAAATCCCCTATTGCTCAATAGCATGAGCAATAGGGGATGTCAAAGCCTTACTTAACAACTATCAATGTCTAGAGATACGTTTTTATCGTCAGTATCGCGCCCCACGACTTCGATTATCCTTCGAGAACATTTGCAAATGCTCGTCCATGTTTATCTTTTTAGTTAGACGAGGAGCAGTTACTCACCGTTGACGAGCGTGTTCTTGCCGTTGCCACCGTCTAACTGATCGGTTCCGACGCCGCCATCGAGATAATCTTTGCCGTTGCCGCCCAGCAGCGTGTCGTTACCCGCTTCTCCAAAGAGCGTATCTTGACCGTTCTCGCCTTCGACAAGATCATCACCTGCCCCTGCACAAATCAGGTCGTTTTGGTTACCGCCAAGAATGTGGTCGGCTGCGGCTGTACCGACGATGACATCGGCCGAATTTGTCCCGCGCAATACGCCCGCATACGGCTGTCCATCATCCAACCCACCGACGATGATACCGCTGCTGTTAACATAGATGGTCGCTGTCTGCTCATTGCAGCTTGGCGGCCCTGTCTGTGTGAACGTGTTGGCAAAGGTGCAGGAGACGCTACCGTTGACGGGCAGATCGATGCGGACGGTGCGCTCATCCAACGGCGTTGCAGCCGCACCATTACATGTCACGGTCAATGTGTACCCAGCAGCTATCTCTTGTCCAAAGATATAGCTACCCGGCAACAAGTCACTGAACGTCGTGCTTTGCCCCGCATCGTGGAAGAAAATGCCGTCGTTGCTGAAATACTGGAAGGTTCCCGCATCGTTGCTGGTCGTGTTGATCGTGATCGCGCCGCCGTTGTCCGTATTGTCAAAGGAACAGATGGCGTGCTCGGTTGGTTGGAGCTGGATTTCGACCCCATTGTTACCAGCAGGAACTGTCGTCGCGCCCGTGCAGCTAATCGCCAGCATGGTGCCGGGCTTGATCGCCTGGTAAATAAAGTAGCTACTATTGGCAGCCAAGCCACTAAAGGTGCGCGTCTCTCCATCATTTTGGGTGAATGATTGGAAGTTGCCGCTGGCGGGCACAACATCGTAGACAAAATTCGTCTGCCCTGCTGGATTGCTCGTCGTCACGATCTCTATCGTGCCGCTCTGATCGATATTTGTAAAGGTACACGTCACATCATCACCTGCGGCGAGGTCAAGCTGCACGCCATTATTGCCAAACTGCGTGAACGGATGTCCACCACAATCCATCGTCAGCGTGTACCCTTGCGGCGCACCTCCATTTTGGAAGATGTAGTAGTTGCCCGGATTATGCTGCTGTGTCAATGAGCTATTGGGGGCAACGGAGTGATTTTGGAAGGCGATGTTGTATTCAAAATCAGCGGTCGTCGCCGGTGTGCTGATGTTGACGACGGTGAGCGTCGCCGTTGTTTCGGCGTGAACGACTTTGCCCGTCAGCAAGAAGGCAAAGATCAGACAAATGACAAATACAGGTTGGTTTACAGTTTTCAAGTACATTGAGGCTCCCCGCGAGATATGGCGTTTTCGGCCGATCTTCGGCCGATCTTTTCTCACAACTGTAAAGTGCTTTACATTCCTTGCATTTTCACTTACATTGCGCGACTTTCATCGATCTTTACTTGCTGCTTTCACGCTAACGTATGCAACTGCTGACGTTGGCTATTTTTATCAGCCGCATTTTTGAGCAGATAGCTTCCAATTCAAATGGGGCTTCAGGAATACAAGGGGGTGGCAACACGTGGTGCATGCCCAGCGGTCATTGCGCAATACGCAAGGTGAGTCGTTTATCTAACCCAAGCACAAAAGAAAGGCAAGCAGCAAAATGAGGACAATAGGCAGATGGTGTTTGCATTGTGCAACCTGCGCCGTGCGTCAAACCGCTCCCGTATAAAACGCGCCGCCTACCACAACTAGCATGCAGCACAACTGGAATGACATTTCCCGCGAACCAGACCACTCCCCCATTCCCATTGCCTCCACAAGTATAGTGTCGTTCCATCGTGCAGGACATGCCAGCATATCCGTTTGCCGCTCAACACAAAAGTTGATGTTGTTTGCCTCAGGTCAATAAGCGGCATGCTCCTGTCTGTTCACCAAGATTGGTCAATCCACAGGATGCGAAAAATTTTCAAATAAAGCAGATTGAGCAAAGACCGCTACCCAAGCGCATGGCGCAGCGTCTTCGCCAGTTTTTGTGCGTTGACGGGCTTACTCAGATAGCCGTTCATTCCCGCTTCGAGACAGCGTTTGCGGTCGTTGGGCATGGCGAGGGCGGTCAGGCCGTAAATAGGGATTTCGGCCGATTCCACCCGCTCCCGCAACTGCACTGTCGCCGTAATCCCATCCATCACGGGCATCTGTACATCCATCAAAATAATATCGGGTGGGTCGGCCGCCACTGATTCGAGCGCGCGGGCACCGTTGACCGCGACGCGCACGCGATAGCCGAGATTTTCAAGAACGCCGCTGAGGGCTGCAACGTTGTCATGGTTATCTTCAACGAGCAGAACGGTCGGCTGATTGAGACCGTTTTCAAGCTGGGTCATCGCTACATCGTCGCGCTGTACCTCAATCGTAATCGCTTCATGGCGCGGCACCTCCCACGGCAGCGTCAGCGTAAACAGCGTGCCGCGCCCCACTTTGCTTTGTACTTTAATGGCGCCGCCGTGCAGTTCAGTGAGTTGTTTGACGAGCGGCAAGCCGATCCCCGTGCCGCCATAGTACCGACTGAGGCGGTTATCAATTTGGACAAACGGCTGGAAAATCTTGGAAATATCTTCTCGGCTAATCCCGATCCCCGTGTCCCATACGCCGATTTCAACCTGTCCGTGCAACACATCGGCCGCCACGCGCACGCCGACTTGCCCCCCATCGGGCGTAAATTTGACGGCGTTGCTCAACAAATTGATTAACATCTGCTTGAGGCGATGTGGGTCGGCACAGATGGTTGTCACCGTATTGTCAAATGAGGTGTGCAGACGGATACTGCGGTCGGCCGCCTGTGGACGCACAAAATCGGCCGATTCCTCACAAAGCTCACGCAACATGAGCGGCACCTTTTCTAACTCAAACGTTCCCGACACGATTTTGGCGTGGTCAAGAATATCCTGAATTAGACGGAGCAGATGGGTTCCGCTCTTGTGGATCATGCCGACCTTTTCCGACTGTTCGGCCGAAAGCTATCCGTAAATCCCATACCCCAACGTCTCTGCCAGCACCAGCACCACGTTGAGCGGCGTGCGTAGCTCATGGCTCATCGTCGCCAAAAAGCTATCTTTGTGCTGGTTTGCCAATTGGAGTTCAAGGTTAGAGCGGTTGAGCGCAGCCGTGCGCTGTTCGACGCGCTGGGCGAGCAGTTTTCGCTCCTCGCGTAGCTGACCCTCAACCATAATACGCCGCTCGACTTCCTTTTTGAGCTGCGCATTTGAATCAGCCAGTTCACGGGTGCGGATGGCGACGCGCTGTTCAAGTTGGCCGTGCGTTGCCTGTAGCTGGTCGTAGGAGTCGGACAGAGCTTCAAGCGTTTGGTTGATCTTTTGGGCAACCATGTCAATTTCATCGGTGGAGCCAGAGACGGTCACGCTGGCGATTTTGGGATTTCGGCCGATGTGCTGCACCTCCTGCCCTAACCGTGTGAGTCGCCTTAACACCTGCCCGTCAAGTTGCCAAACGACGAGTGCACTGATCAACAATCCAAGCAGTACGACCGTAATGACAAAATAGAGCAGCGCACGCTCGCCCTGTTGGTAGATATTGCGCGGCAGCGAAAGTTTGAGTTGAAATGCAGGATCGCCATCAAGTGTTTGGGTGCTGACGGTGGCGTTGAGCGTTTCGCGGTTGAGCGGTGATAGCTCAATGGGCGTGTCTGGAACTGAATCTGTCGGCGGTAGCAGCGTCAACTCGGTACGTGTGCGGTCGGCCAGTTCAGCAACAAACGCGACATCGACAAACTGCCCCACGATCATTGTCCCGGCCGATGGCCCGCTAAAATCGCTCATCAAAACGGGTTGCGATGCGATAATGGTCGGTGTTCCGTCGATGTCGATAATGCCCTATACACCGCCCGCTTCCGCGTTGTATGTCAATACGCTGTCATTCTTGGTAAAGGTGTTGAGCACAACTGGTGAGAGTTCTATCGATTCTTCACTCTCTAAATCGACGGCTGAAGCATAGAAGAAGTCGCCGTTTACATCATAGAATAGCATGAAATCAACGCCCAAATTTGTCAACGTTGCCGCGTCCAAGTTTTCACCCGCATACCATTCATCTGCGCCGCTCAAAAATTGATGGGTGGCCATCCATGGCGCCCAATCCCCAACGATCAGGTTTAATCGCTCTTGTTCCGTGTCAACAGCGTTGAGAACACGCTGGGCGTTCTCGCGGGCGATATTTGATTCGACCAACAGGGAAACTACACGGTTGAAGGGGACACCTACTACTGGTCTGGAACGTACTACTGGTCTGGAACCTATTACTGGGCTGGTGGCTGGGCGTGGAATACGACATTTGATTGGCAATCTGGCGAGCCGCTTGTCGGCGGTTGGGCGTGGAACACGACGGTTGATTGGGATGATGCCCCCGCTTGGAATGCGACGATGATGAGTACAAACGTTTGGGTTCCGCAGGAGTAAATTCAGTGACAGTTTACCTAAACGGCAAATAACCTACTCGTGGGATGAGTTGCCTGTTGCGTCTGCATCAGGCTTGCTGCCTGTGGCAAAACGTTCCTGCAAATAACAAATCAGACTGTCGACATCGGCAAAGAGCCATTCATCGTGCGTATGTGGATTGGTCAATGCGACCCGCCACTGTGGGCTATCCACATCGCACCAGAGCCGTAGCAGGTAGGCTGCGTATTGATGTTCACTCATCACTTGTTTTTCCTGTGTTAAATCATTTTGACGGTTTGCCACCATCTCCCAAAGTGTTGCATTGCGTTTGTGTGCGCGCATAACGTATCATTGAAATGCAATCATGCGGCGTTTAAGTTTATTGGGGTTAGCTTAGCGGTTGACCCTTTTGAAACTCTTTAGAAGATGCAATCGGCCGATTCAACCCATCAGTTATCCATCTCTGTTTTCGGTTCACCGCAGGTTTTGCTCGACGGTGAACCAGTGACAGAGTGGGCATCGCGTAAGACGCTGGCTCTGTTTGTGTATCTCGCACTCGACCCACGCAGACATCAGCGCGAACAGATCGCACCCCTATTTTTTGACACCAACACCTCGACACGCGCACTCGCCAACCTCAGCGTGCTGCTTTCACACATCCGCAAACAACTCGGCGCGCACTTTGTCAGCGCAGATCGGCACACCATTCAGCTTGCATCTGACCAGCCCATTGAAGTGGATGCCCGTCTATTGGAAGAGTCCGTCGATACCTTTGACCTGATCGGCAAGCGTCTCACGCGCACACAGCTCACGCGGCTGCAAACGCTTGTGGATCGTTATGAGGAGGTGCTGGCAGGCTTTTATGTGCGCGGTGCGGCACAATTTGAGGAGTGGCTGGCGTTGGAGCGACAGCACTATCGAGAGGTCGCGGCGCGTGCGCTGGGGCTGCTCATTGACGGATATACCGAGCGGAAGCGCACGGGTGATGCGTTGGCAGCCGTGCGCCGACTGATTGCGTTAGACCCACTGCGTGAGTCAGCCCACCGCACGCAAATGCAGCTGCTTGCCATGCAGGGCGAACGCACAGCGGCACTGGCACAATTTGAGACGCTCCAATCGTTGCTTTGGGATGAGTTAGGGGTTGAGCCAGAAGATACCACGCTGCGCCTGCATGAACAGCTCGCACGTGAGGGGCGTGGCGGTTTGGCTATGGCGCGTGAACCAAAGGCACGGCGCAACCATAACTTGCCCGCCGAGACGAGTGCATTTTTCGGCCGAATTTCCGAACTGCAACAGATCGACCAGCACCTCACCCATCCCAACTGTCGCTTGTTGACATTGGTCGGGCAAGGCGGCAGCGGCAAAACGCGCCTCGCTATCACGACCGCCCGCCAGTGTAGCGACCGTTATCTCGATGGCGTTTGGCTCGTTTCACTGGCTGACATCACGCGCACACCTGACGTGATTGCAGCGATTGCCGCCGCAGTCGGTATGCAACTGCAAGGCGATCCATCTCCAGAACAGCAGTTGCAAGCGTGGTTGAGCCAACGGGAGTTGTTGCTCATCCTTGATAACGTGGAGCAGCTTGTTGACGTGGGGACACCTGAGTTGATCGCCGCCATTTTGCAAAATGCGCCTGATGTTCAAATTGTTGTCACCTCGCGGGAACGACTTCAACTCAAGGCGGAATGGCTGATTGAAGTGGGTGGGTTGGCTTATCCTGCAACGCGAGATGAGGCGACGGGTGCGTTTCCCGCAATCGCGCTGTTTGAGGAGCAGGCGCGGCGATTGGATGCAGATTATCGTGTTTCGGCCGAAAATCTTCCCCATCTGGTGCAGCTTTGCCGTCTGGTCGATGGCTTGCCGCTCGCGCTTGAGCTAGCCGCATCTTGGACACGCTCACTACCATTGCCGACCATCGTCAGTGAAGTTGAGCGCGGGATCGACATTTTGAGTACGCAATTGCGCGACCTGCCAGCCCGTCATCGCAGCATCCGCGCCATGATCGAGACCACATGGCAGCAGTTGAGCGACGACGAGCGCACTGCTTACCGCAAGCTCGCCATCTTTCGTGATGGGTTTACACGCGAGGCGGCCGCAGCGGTCGCCCGTGCGGATGCGCGGCTGCTGACGCGCCTGATGGATCGCTCGTTGCTCATCCGCGACGCACAAGATCGCTATCGTCGTCATCCGCTGTTGGCGCAGTTTGCCGTCGAACAGCTTGTCCAAGATACAGCTCTGCACAACACCATCGCCCAGCGTCATGCCCGCTACTTTGCCGCCTATCTCAACCGGCAAAGGCAGGCCATGGAACGTGCTGATAAGCCACAACTGGCTCGCCTGCGGCTGGAGGCAACAAACATACGGGTGGCGTGGCAATGGGTTATCGCTCAGCGTGACCGCAAACTGATTGCTACCACATGGCGCAGTATCTATCTGTTTATGCTCGACGTTGTTTCACGCTATGCGGAGGGTGTTGAGCAGTTTCAAAACGGACTGGCCTGTTTGTCACACCCAACTGATGATCAACTGATCGCTGCGCTGTTGTCACGCATTGGCTGGTTTCAATTAGAGTTAAATCAGCTCGATGCGGCACGCGCTGCGCTGACACGGAGCCTAGAACTTACCCAAAAGCATGACGACTTTGAGCTACAGGCGTGGTTAGGTGCGCGATTGCCGATTGTGTTGTTGTGGCAGGGTGAACTAGATGAGGCGCGGCGGCTGCTCGATTCGACTGAAAAAATCGCACGCACGCATCCCGATGCAGCCGTCGAACTACCCGTCATTCTTACGCACAGTGGCATCGTTTTCGACCAAGCTGGCGCAACAGAGCGTGCATTACAGCCGCTACAAGAAGCACTCTCGCTTGCTCGTGCCGCCAATCAGATCACGACGGCCGAGGTTGCGCTCAGCAATCTCGGGTCGATGTATCATCAACTCAAACAGTGGGAGCTGGCACGCAGCCATTTTGAAGAGGCATTGGCAATCGGCCGACAGTATGGGAATCTGCGCTCGACTGCGATCTCGTTACACAACTTAGCGGAGGTCAACGCCGAACTGTCTACGTTCGCAACGGCTCGCACGTACGCGCAACAAGCCCATCGTCGCTTTCAGGACACGCAACAACCCCATTACGCAACGATGTCACTCTCACTGTTGGCTGAGATCGAACGGCGCGATAGACGACTCATCACCGCTCGTCGCTATCATCAGGCAGCCTTGCGTTTGGCAGCGACACTGCATGTTGTCTGGATTCAACTGCACGCGCTCGAACAGTATACGCGCCTCCTGATTGACGAACAGCGCAGCGAAGAGGCACTCGAACGGCTGCTGTTTATTGTCGATCAACAGGCAACCCAAGTACAGACGCGGCAATCGGCCGATGCGTCGCTCAAGAAGTTGCGAGGGGTTATTTCGGCCGAACGACAGACGCAAATGCAACAACGCGCCAAGCATCAAACCTTATCTGCCTTTCTATCCACCACCCCATAAGTACATTTTCATAAGTACACCGCAAATTAAGTCATGGCGTGTTTCGGGAATTGGATTTCCCGAAACTTCTATACACAGACATCTGTTTTGATGGGTCAGGCCGTCCCATTGATTTTCGCAAGGGTTTTTAAAGGGTTGTTGGCTACGCTTGTCGCAACTGCAACTTTTCTTAGACATTCCATTTTTAGAATGTCTTCACAACACACGGAGATAACGATGAATAGACGTTTACCTTTACTGATAGCGGTTTTCATGGCGGGCGTGGGGCTGATTTTCGGCCGAACCCTCACCACCCATGCAGCGAACATGATGACGTGTCACGCCACACACGACGACGGCACGACCGTTTTTAGCAGCAACAACATGATCGCTGTGCGACAGGCTGTCAATGCGGCGACGGCAGACGATACCATTAAAATTGCTGGGCAGTGCGTCGGCGTTGCACCCCATCCTGCTCAACGGCTTGTCGTCAACAAAGATTTGACGCTGGAAGGTGGATACACAAATGGTGATTGGAGTGTGCCGTCACCAGAGACGAAAGAGACGATTCTCGATGCCAATCAGGAAGGGCGTGTGCTTGCAGTCAATGGCGCAACTGTCAAACTCAAAAACCTGCACATCACGGGTGGTCAAGCCAATTTTGGCGGCGGCATCATTGTCAGCAACGGCGTTCTCCTAGTTGAGACGACCCATATCTTCGATAATCAAGCGACAGCGGGTGATGGCGGTGGCATTTATGCGGAAGATAGCCGCGTCGTCATCTATAGCTACAGCATCCTCGACAACAATCAGGCCAGCGGCAACGGCGGCGGTCTCTACCACAACATCACGGGAAATGTTGACGGCGATTTCACCATTACCGTTAATCACAGTGAGATCAAGAACAACAGCGCGGCTGTTGGTGGCGGAGGTGTTTTCGCACAAGAACCAGAGACAACGACGCGCGGGTTGGGCTTCACCAGCGGTATTTTTGCCACCAGTGCAGTATGGAATAACAACCAGACGCAGGGGAATGGCGGGGCGCTCTATTTTAACAATCATGCTGCGACAGCGGGGCGGGGGTTGGGTTTTGGCGGGGGTGTTTTCGGCCAAAACAATAGATGGGAAAACAACAGTGCACAGGGCGACGGCGGCGCACTCTACATTGAAAGTGACCCAACCGCAGCGCGGGGTTTTGGGGGTGCGAGTGGTTGGCTTAGTTTTGGCGCGGTTTGGGAGGGAAATTCAGCACAAAACGGCGGGGCAGCCCATGTGACGGGAGTTGAGTGGATCACGATTACCAATAGCGCATTTTTGACTAACAGCGCGACGGTAGATGGCGGTGGTGTCTATGTTGACGACAACGCAAACCTCATCGTGGCAGATGGGTCACAATTTGTCGGCAATATGGCGGGGAGCGATGGCGGCGGGATAATCGGAACACGCTTTGCCCGTGCCGTGTGGGATATTTACTTGGGCGCAATCGACTTTTCAGGCAATCAGTCGGGCAGCAGTGGCGGCGGTTTGCTGCTGGAAAATCCGACGAGTGGCACATTTGAAAACACCGCATTTAATGGCAACGGCTCACAAGATGACGGTGGCGGTGGTGCGATTAAGCACACGACGAAGCGACCTGTCCGTGCCGCCAACGCAATTCCATATCAATTCACAAACTTGATGTTCACCAACAATCAGGCCAATAACGGCGGTGGCTTGGCGTTCATAAACAGCGCGGACAATGTTTCGATTACCGTCGCTGGCCTCTCCGTGACCAACAATAGCGCAATACAGCACGGCGGCGGCCTGTTTGTCAATGCGGACAACGACGCACAGATGGCTTGGCTACTGTCAGCAGCACAGGGACGTACCGTGCCGATTTACGAAGGGTATGCTAACCGTGCGGGGCAGAATGGCGGCTTTATGTACAGTGCCGTTGACGGGGATGCGACGAGCGATTGGCTAATGACATCGGCCGGCAATCGGCAACAACTGCCCACATGGGGGGCGATAGATATTAGCAGAAATAACGCCGTTAATGGGGGTGGACTTTACGCTGAACAAAGCGAGAATGGGCGGCAGTTGTTTGCATTCAATTCGGTATTGTTGGAGGGGAATTCGGCCGAAAACGGCGCAGCCATCTTCAATGAAGGCAGCACGGTTGATCTCGATTACAGCATCGTCGCCAGCAACACGATGACGAACAGCGGGGCCATCGTCAACGCGGGTGGCACGATGAGTGTCACGCAGAGCGTCATCAAACAGAACACAGCGAGCGTTGACGCGGGCGGCTTCCTCAACGTCGCCGGAACGCTCACTATTGAGCGGTCACTGGTGCAGGGCAACGTCGCGAAATTCGACGGCGGCGGTCTCGCCAATCGCAGCAGTGATACGATCGGCGGTGTGGCGGTCGATGGTGCGGCAACGGCCAATGTTTTTGGCAGCACCTTCTTCCAGAATGATGCGGACAGCGGTGCAGCATTCCACAATCACCGACCGCTCCCCATTCGCCGTAACGCGGCCGTTGGAGGCTCGACCGTGCTGCTGGTCAACAGCACCCTTGCCGAAAACGCCGCTGTGAATGACGGCGGCGCAATCTGGAATAACAGCAATGATGGCACTGCGCGGGTGGAGATCGTGCAATCGACCTTGGCATTGAACGAGGCAACCAATGGGGGTGGCGTGTTTAACGAGCAGAGTGGGGCGGGTTCGGCCGAAATTTATCTTGCCAACAGCATCAACGACAACACGATGGGGGACGACTGCACTAACCGCGCTGGCGCATTCACCTCCAACAACCACAATGCGGACAGCGACGGTAGTTGCAGTGCGGCGATCCGAGACGACTTTGCGATCGATCGGACGACTGAATCTATTCCACAGTTCTCGCTGCCGCAAAATCACGCGCTGTCCGTTTTGCCGCCGCAACGCGAAAGCAGCGTGACGGGTGTCGGTGAGGTTGCCGTCTGTCAAGGCGCACTTGTTGGCGGGGTTGACCAGCTTGGCAACTACCGTTTGACCAGCATGTGCGATCTCGGTGCGGTGGATACCAGTGGGACGAGTGTGCCGACGGCGGTTGCGCTCCAATCGGCCGATAGTCACACTGCCCCAACACGTCTGCTAATGGCAACTCTCATCATCATTCTGGTAGGGATAACCACAGCAATGTGGCGTAAGGCATAGCATCATATTGCTACATAAAGAAAGGTAACTTGGTTCAACGGAATTGCAATTGGGGATGGCTGATGCCATTTCCCTTGGTTCTTGTATTCTGTTGTAAAGAAGAAAAGTGACAACGACCCTTGTGAGGAGTCATTCGCGTTCTTGGTATGGTTAAACTAATGACACTATTATGCTTAAACTAACAACATCTTTATTCCTTATGATAAGGGTGAATTGTTGTAAGGGATGATGCAATGCAACCAACATGGGTTTTTCGGCCGAAAAATCCCCTCGAATCACCACAACGAAGCAATGTTGAGAGGAAGCGCGCGATGGCGGCGTTATAGATGCCGCCATCACGCTCCACGCTGTTTGCACGCACTGTCGGCGTTGCCAACAAGCAATTCAACAGACCCCTTGCACTTTAACCGCTCGGGCAGTCGCGCGCTGCCACTGGAGATACGTCAATGCGAACAGCGCGATAACCAGCGGCCAGACAGCCGACAGTCGTGCAACCTGCTGCGACTTTAAGCCAACCGCCGTCTGATCAGGGAGCCAGTCGGCTTGCAGGTTGGTGTCCTGCGTCTCCACACGCTGGTAGCCAGCGATGGCGGGGTTGTCCGCGAGACGACCATCGTCGAGCAGGCGCGTCTGGACGCGGGCGCTGTTGTCAACGACGCACAGTTCATCTTCAATGCCCCAACAGACGCCGTCCTCCAGCAGGAAGTCGTTGTTGAGCAGGATTACCTCATCGCTATCGTTGTCGAGATCGACAGGGCCATTCGACCAGCGTGTCGCTGGCTGTAGCACCGGCACGCCGACGCTGTTTGCCGCGAAGGAGTAGTCGGGGGTATCGGCATAGGCGTAGTGGTCGGCATCTTCCGCGATGATCAGCGTCTCACCCGCTGCCAGCTCATGGTCGGGCAACACGTACATCCCCTCATCGCCGCCAGACGTCTCCTCATCACCGACCATGAACCCCTGCACGTTGAGCGGCGCGTTGCCGACGTTCTTGAGCAGGATGTAGCCGTCGAGGGTGCCGCCCGGCACGCTGTCGTTGGGGTCAGCCTGATAGGTAAACGCCTCGATGCGCAGGCTGCCGCTTGGCGGCGAATCAGCGATCGTCGTCGTGAAGGAGAAGACATAGGTCGCGGCTAGATTGTCGGGTGGGTCGATCATGTCGTCGTCTTCGACCGCGTCAAACGGCACGGTGACGACACACAGCTCACCAGCGGGCAGCGGCTGGTCGGGCGTCAGCGCGACCGTAGCTGCATCCGGCATCGTTTGCGTCACCGAGCGAGCGTTGCCGTCGCAATTGAGCGTGATCGGGCTGGTGACGCTGACCGGTTCGCTAAAGGTAACGACAACGCTGGCTGTGAGGGGGATGTCGATGGCGTCGGAGATCGGCCGATGGTCAACCACCGCTGGCGCCAGATCGTCATCATTCTCAATCGTTCCAATACCCGTCCCATCGCTGATAACACCGTTGACCACAGCCGAGAGCGTTGCCGTCAACGTCTCATCTGGTTCGATATCGCTATCCCCATTGACAGTAACCGTTACCGTTTGCGACGTGACACCAATCGCAAACGCGACCGTTTCTGTGATGCCGACGTAATCTAAGCCGTCTTCCGCCGTGCCGTCCGTTGTCGACACGACGACGGAGCCATTAACAGCACTGCCACTGCGCGTGATGGTGAACGTTAAGTCCACCGTGCCGCTATCCCCTTCCACAACGCTCGCATCGCTGATGTTGTACGCAATCGTTGCAATGCCATCAGCTTCATAAGCCCCCATGTCACACGTTGCCACGCTGTCGCCGTTGCCGTCTTGCGGTCGCGCTGTGCCACGCTGGTCGGTCGCTTCGCAGGTGATGTCATCGCCTGAATCGCGGGCAGGGCTATTGACGAGTAGAGCATGGGTTTGCGTCGGGCCGCCATTATCTTGCAGCGGGCCGAGCAGCGGATCGCCGCTGAGGGCAGGGGTGCAACTGCCATCCGCGATCAGGTTGTTGCTGTTGGTGTTGAGCGTGCCATCATTGACACAATCGCCCCCGCTGGCTGAGTTGGCGATGATGCTGTTGGTGATGTCAAGCGTTCCATTGGGTGCGTTGCGTAGGCCACCACCCGTGGTCGCACTGTTGTCCGACCATGTGCTGTTGGTGACGGTCAAGACGCCATTGTTGTTGATGCCACCGCCGATGTTAGCGGCCGAGTTGCCAGATAGGGTGCTGTTCTTGACGATCAGTGTGCCGCTATTGGCGTTAACGATACCACCGCCATTATTGTCCGCGATATTGCCTGCCACAGTCGAGTCGGTCATGACCAGCAGGTTGACGTTGCGGATGCCGGCTGCCGTGTTACTCCCGTTTTCCGTGATCTCGCTCGCGTGGATGGTCAGACTTCCATCGTTGAAAACGCCACCACCATTTGACACAGCCGTATTGCTATGGATGGTGGTATTGCTGATGGTCAGCACACCTTGGTTGTAAACGCCACCGCCGACGTCTGATAGACCATTCTGAACGGTCAGCCCGTCGATGGTAACGTGCGTATCGGCCGCAATCGCAAAGCCGCGTTCGCTGTCCTGCCCGTCGAGTGCAAAGTCGTTGCCCGCGATTAGCAGATCGATGTTCGCCGTCGCATTGTCGATCGTCGTTGTGGCGGCGGTCAGGCTGATGTTGTAGGTGAAGCTGATGGTATAGGTTCCGGCGACAGTGGCGGCGTTGAAGCAGGCGATGGCCTCGTTGAGCAGCGACGTTGTGCTAACAGGATAGACAGCAGACGTGCAGGCAAACGGGGCGTTTTCAAATGCGCCCATGTCAACCGTCTCCACGCCGTCGCCGTTACCGTCGCGGATGCGCGGGTTGCCGTCGAGGTCGGTGGTCAGCGTAACAGAGAGATTGTTGCCTGCGTCGATGGCGGGGGAGGCCAGCTGCAAACGCAGGTCGCCCGCCGTTGTCGGGGCTGTCATTGGGTCTACATCTGCGACAAACTGCGGGGCAACATCGAGGTTGTTGCCGCCGTCGACCCCTGCCGCGCTGTCCCAACTGCTGCTGCCACCCGAATTTGCCACGATACTATAGCTGATGGTCGGTGACGAATTATCGTTGAAGATTGACGCGCGGACGGTGTTTGTGCCGCCATTCGACGTCGCTGCATTGTTCCAGAAAATAGTGTTGACAATAGTCGGGCTGCTGTCGAAGTTGAACATCCCCCCGCCGCTGGCCGCCGAGTTGCCGCTGAAGGTGACGTTGCTGACCGTCGGGTTGCTGTCGCTGCGGTTGTACATTCCGCCGCCGATTAAGAACGCCGAGTTGCCGCTGAAAGTGACGTTGCTGATCGTCGGATTGCTGTCGACGTTGTACATCCCGCCGCCCGCGCCTCTGGTAATGGACGCCGAGTTGCCGCTGAAGGTCACATTGTTGACTGTCGGGTTGCTGCTGACGTTGTACATCCCGCCGCCGTAATCGTCCGCCGAGTTGCCGCTGAAGGTCACATTGTTGACTGTCGGATTGCTGCTGTCGTTGTACATCCCCCCGCCGTCGCCGATCGCCGAGTTGCCGCTAAAGGTGATGTTGCTGACCGTTGGGCTGCTGTCGACGTTGTACATCCCCCCACCGAAAGCGGCCGAGCTGCTGCGAATGGCACCATTAGTCAATGTCAACACACCCCGATTTAGGATACCGCCTCCACAGCGATTGGTATCTGGACATAGTAGATTCGAGGCGTTCCCATTCATAATGGTTAGCCCATCGATCGTGACGTGCGTAGCGGTGTCAATCGTAAAGCCACGTTCACTATTCTGTCCATCGAGCGCAAAGTCGTTGCCTGCGATCAGCAGATCGGTACCCGCGACGGTGTTGCTGATCGTCGTTGTCGCTGCTGTTAGGCTGATGTTGTCGGTGATGCTGATGGTGTAGCTTCCCGCGACGGTGGCGCCGTTGAAGCACGCGATTGCGTCGTTCAGCTCCCCTTCATCGCTGACGTTGGCGGGATTGGTGCAGATCGGCGGCTCCGCTTCATATGCGCCGATGTCGCACGCCGCCCCTTGCGGACGCGCCACGCCGCGCTGGTCGGTGGCGAGGCAGGTGGCGTTGTCACCCGCGTTGAGGGCGGGGCTGAACGGAAGCAGCTCGTGGGTTGCGCTTGCGCCGCCGTTGTCTTGCAGGAGGCCGAGCAGCGGATCACCACTCAAGTCGGGATCGCACGACCCATCCTCGATCAAATTGTGGGTCTGGATGATCACACCCGAGTTACGGCAATCGGTCGAAACGCTGTTGGCGATGATGGTGTTGGTGAGGGTGAGCGTGCCAGTGTTGTTGATACCGCCACCGCCGAGGGGGGCCGAATTGCCACTGATCGTACTGTTGCTAACGGTAGCCGTCGCAAGATTGAAGATGCCGCCGCCGTGGGCGTCGATATTGGCCGAATTTTCGCTGATTGTACTGTTGCTGACCATGAGCACACCCTGTTCGTTGAAAATACCGCCAGCCACTTGCAGAATCGCTGAATTGCCACTGATCGTGCTGTTGCTGACGGTCAACGTGCCGCGATTACGGATACCCCCACCAGATAGTTCGGCCGAATTGCCACTGATCGTACTATTGCTGATGGTTAGCGTGCCGTTATCGTTGAGGATGCCGCCGCCATCGCGCTGATTCCCATTGCGTACTGTCAGATTTTCAATCGCCACGTTGGTGTCAGCCGCAATCGTCAAGCCGCGCACGCTGCCCTGTCCGTCAAGTGCAAAGTCGTTGCCCGCAATTTGCAGGTCGATACCCGCGATGGTGTTGCTAATCGTCGTTGTCGCAGCAGTCAGGCTGATGTTGTCGGTGAAGCTGATCAGATGCGTGCCAGCGACGCTCGTCGCGTTGTAGCAGCCGATGGCCGTGTTGAGCGTCGCCGTGTCGTCGACGAGCCATGGGGAGGTTGGGCAGTCGGCATCGGTAAACTCGTAAGCACCCACATCGTGTCGTGGACCAAACGGACGCGCCACGCCGCGCTGGTCTGTGCTGATGGTGGGCGTAATAACGGCGTCGATGGCGGGACTGCCAAATTGCAGTGCCAGCGTCTGCACCGTCATCGTCGGTATATTGCCCGCCACGACGCTGCTGCCGTTGTCGGCCGGCGGTGCCAGCAGCACATCGGCGACCACCGTTGCGCTGTCGCAGGTGGCGTCGGTTGCGATGTTGCCGCTGTTGGCGGTGATATTGTTGTTATTGGCGTCAACGCAGTTGGCTGCGCTGGCCGTGCCAGCACCGTTCAGACTATTGGAGACAATGCTGTTTTGCAGGGTGACCGTGGCGTTCGCAGTCTGGTGGACTTCTACAATCCCACGACCCCAATTGCCATCGAGCGTGACGTGGGTCAGGGTGATAGTTCCTTGGGAATAAACGATACCACCACCGCGATTGTCGTACAGCGTACTGTTGCTGATGGTTAGCGGGCCGCCAGCATTGTAGATGCCGCCGCCGCTGCTGTTATCAGCCGAATTGTCGCTGACCGTGCTGTTGCTGATGGTCAGCGTGCCACCAAAGGTTATGATGCCGCCGCCGCCGCCGCCGCGGACGATGTTGTTATCGGCCGAATTGCCGCTGATCGTACTGTGACTGATGGTCAGCGTGCCGCCACTGTTGAATATGCCGCCGCCGCCGCCGAATTGGCTGTTATCGGCCGAATTGCCGCTGAACGTACTGTTGCTGATGATCAGCGTACCGCTGTTGCGGATGCCGCCGCCGCCGCCGACTCCGCTACTATCGGCCGAATTGCCGCTGAACGTACTGTTGCTGATGGTTAGCGTGCCGTTGTTGCGGATGCCGCCGCCATTGATCTGATTCCCGTTGCGTACCGTCAGATTTTTAATCGCCACGTTGGTGTTAGCCGCAATCGTCAAGCCGCGCACGCTGTTCTGTCCATCGAGTGCAAAGTCGTTGCCCGCGATCAGCAGATCGATACCCGCGACGGTGTTACTGATCGTCGTTGTGGCGGCGGTCAGGCTGATGTTGTCGGTGAAGCTGATGGTATAGGTTCCCGCGACGGTGGCGTCGTTGAAGCATGTTATTGCCTCGTTGAGCGTCGTAGTGTCGTTGACGCTGTAGGGGTGCAGGTTGCAATCGATCGCTGCGCCGCGGCTATTGGTAAGAGGGAGAGTGGTGGGGTTGGGTCCGTCTCGTGTCTCTTCCCCGTGAATGTCTATGGCGGCGATTTCGGCCGAAAACACCCCCCGTACGCCAATAAAAAGCACTGTCCAAAATAGGCTAACTAAAATTGTTATCGTCGCAAAACGCTTGCCGTTCATCGTCAATCTCCTATGGTACGTTTGGTTTGCGAACACCTTCTGGCCGTTTTCCCTCAAGGGGCATGCAGTTGTGCTCTGTCTCACCACTATTTTGCCAATCCAAATTTCAGCCGACAGGCGCGACCTATTCGGCGCGCTTGTATTGCCACCCTCTCCATCTTCTGATATTGGCGAGACCTGATTGCTCAATCTGACTGCACGCGTCTTGGCACGCGGCAGGCTCCCATGCTTATCATAACACAGCTTTCATATAATCTTTTAACGTTTTCGCTTTTTTAGCTAGTGTGGGTGCGGTGGGCGTTACCAGACCTGTTAGTCAACCATCGGTGTTAGCCTATCGCGATCTTTCATCACTTGTTCTTCGTGACGGTTTCGAAGCGTGGGGGATTAGTTTCGGTTCCTGCTGGTGCTGGCATGTTTGCGACTTCCTCTTCACCGTCAGTTGCTGAGACGGCGGATTACGGGTTCATATAGAAGCCGTTTAAGTGCAAGACAAAACGGGGGCAAGTAATGTCGAGGGAGTTATTTCTTGGTGCCGACCGGTATCATGATCGGCACTGAGTTAGCAATTGACGGCATAGTCAGTACCGATAATCAGATAGGCTGCGCCTTGCCCCCGACTTGTTTTACTTTCTTAACGGCAATAGTTGTCGTTGAATGCATGCGGTTATCACAACGAACGCAACGACAATTAGAACACCCCACAGACGATAGCTATCGGCCGAAGCCCGCATTAACCGCACCGCCGTCGGCACAGGCGTACCCTCACCCACGATGAGCGTGTAATCTTCGACCTCACCGCTATCGGCCGTTCCGAACGGCTCCGCAATCTCGGCGCACGTCTCCGCATAGCGGAAGCGCATGTCAAAGCGCGGTTCCGCTCCCTGTCCGCTGATCGAGCCAGCGGGCGGCGTGACGGTATAGGCGTGCGGCGACGCGGCGGCGGTGATGTTGATTGGGCCGATCACGTTTTCGTTTGCGTCGGTAAAGTCGTCGTCGCCGTTCCAGTCGATCCTGCCGCTCAGACAGCCGTCACCCGTCACGCTGACCGCAACCTGCTGTGCCGTCTCCTCAACCCAGTTTGGATCGAGAATTTGCACGCCATCTCCCTCGTTGATCTGCTGCGGGTTGAGCAGATGGTCAAAGCGCACGTTTGTGCCGAGATAGACGGTTGTCGAGACCGTGCGGGGCGTCGTGATGTTGGGTTTGTGCGAGGCAGATCGATGCGGGCGCGGATGTGCGCTGTTGATGATGACGATGGCACAGTCGCTGTTTGCCGCGCCCGGCGAGCCGCCCTCAGGAGAGACCGAGATGCCCCAATTCCTGTCCAGCGAATCGTTGGGCAGCGACGGAAAGAGAACGCACATTGAGCGTCTGTAGGCGGCGACTGCAATAGAGTGGCGTTCCCATGAGACCTTGTCGCGTCGTGCGTATCGGCCGAATCCAACGCTAACCTTCTGTTTTTCAAACGAGAGTGATTCAACAAAACTGCTCATCATGTCGCAGCTCGCATCGACATTGGCAGTCCCACAGATAATGCTAAACTGCTCGAGTGGCAACTTCGTCCGGACACAATAGTAGATGGGTGCGCTGATAAATGCATCGCTCGAAGGCGTGACAAAACAGATAGAGTTCGCCGCAGCGCCAGATGCATACAACAGCTCAATATACTTGGGCGTGCCGACTGGTGAATGCATGATCTCGGTGATAATTAGATCCGGATCAAAGCGCAGATTGTTGCCAGTTGAACCTCGATTGGTGGTTGGTTCTCGCCCGTAGCCACCCTGATCTTCCTCCGTGCCAGTTAGATTCTCAACCGAATTGACGATTGGGCTGCCATCGACGGGCAGATTGGCCTGTGTGCCGTTGTCCAAGCTGGTCGGCTCGTTCTCGACCATGTCGGCGTTGGTCAGCAGATTGTCGGAGCCGTTTGTCAGGCAGTCGGGATCGTTGGACGCGCTGCCGTCCGCCTTGATGAATGGCTCGCCTTCACACCCCTTGTCGGCGTTCTTCGCCGCGACAACGGAGTTGGTGAGGCGGAGGTCGCCCGTGATGGCGATGCGACTCGGCGGCAGGTCGGAGGTGATGTGCAGATCGCTGCCGCTGTGTGCGTCATTGAAGGCGACGGTTGTAAAGGTCATCGCAACCCCCGCCCCAAAGCGGATGTTTTGCGAGAGACCGCCGCCGCGCCCAGTCGTTGTTGGCACGCGATTGTGACTGATGGTCGTATTGACGATGGTGACGAGTCCGCCGTCGGTGTCGATGCCGCCGCCGTCGCGTTCGGCCGAATTTCCCACAAACGAACTGCGCTGTACCGTGACCGTGCTGCTGTTCCCGCGATTAAACAGACCCCCGCCGTCGAGCGTGCTGCTGTTAAATTCGATGCTGGCATCTTGCAGGTCGAGAAAGCCGTTGAACGCGCCGTTGTGGTAGAGACCACCACCGTAGGCCGCCGCGCTGTTGACGCTCAGTGTCGTGCTGATCACAGCCGTTTGGTTGCCGTTGCCCGTCGCGGCAATGCCCCCGCCGCTGCCAGCCGTCGCCTGATTCTTGTAGAGCAGGCTGCCACTCACGGTGAGCGTCCCGTTGTTGAAGATGCCGCCGCCCGCGTCAGACGAACTGGCACTGCTGTTGGCAAAGGTTGCGGTGTTGCTCAAGATCAATGTATCTTCGATGGTCATGCCGTCGTCAAGCGCGGTGTTGCCCTGATTGTAAATACCGCCGCCGCGTGAGGCACTGTTGTTTTCGATGCGCGCATTGCGCACGGTCAGGCGGCTGCCAAATGCGTTAAAGATGCCGCCGCCGTTGCCCGTCGCCACGTTGTCACGCACGATCACATCATCGAGCGTCAGGTTGGCATTTTGGTTAAAGATCCCCCCGCCGCTCGCTGCACTGCCGTTGACAAACGTCAGATTGGAGACGGTGAAGGTGCTGTCCAGATTCTCGGCAAAAATAAAGAGCGTCGTTCCCGCACCGCTGCCGTCGATGATGGTCGTCTCAGGGTCTGCGCCCGTCATTGCAACGTGGCGCACGGTGCTGCTGCCCAAGACGTACAGCTCGACATTTTCGCTGTAGGTGCCGGCCGCGATTTGGATATCGGTGCAGGTTTCGTCGTTGGCGGCCGACTGGATGGTGGGGTAAGTGGCAGATGGGACGTTGCAGGTGGCGTTTTCGGCCGATGCCGCTAACACCCAAACCAGCATCGCTCCGATGAATAACGGTAATAACAAAGTGGTCCAGAGCTTCATTGGTGAGGTATCTCCTTGCCGATGTCGTTCTCGTTAACCGCACTTATCTATCGTCGGTGTCGCCCAAATTATCTACTATAGTCATGGGCGCTGACGGGAACGCGTCAGCGGTGCATAGGTGATAATCGTTCATTGCCTTTAGTATAAAGGATAAATGCGAACAGATTGCACATAAAATGCAAACGGGGAGCTTTCCTGAAAAGGAGAGTTAAGCTCAGGTCAATACTGCTTAAAAACGTCAATGTTTAAGCTCTTGTGGACAGGTGGTGTTAATCTCCACGCTTTAATGCACTACTACCAAATTGACTAGGTTCTGTTGACATTTGGTGTAGGGGCCACGCGCCGTTTACCTAGCCCCTACGTATGGGACACCATCCAAGCCGAGTACGATCCGCAGACCGCCCTGCACGTCCGCCAAGTGGGGGACACGCTCAGCACCCGCGCCCCTGGCGGCGACTGGCAAACCAACGACAACGTACTCGGTGTCAGCAGCAGTTCGGATGGCATCATCTATCTCGACGCGGCTCATCACGTAACGGCTGGCGGTGACCAGCTAGACGACCCGACGATTAGCTTTCTCATCGACGGTGACCACGTCGCTGCCGCGTTGCGTATGGAGATGCAGGCATATCTCGTCGCAGGAGGCCAACTGCCGCCCGGCATCACGCTGCGTGATGGCGACCTGTGGGCAAACAGCGATGCGCGTGGCGACCTGTGGCTAAATGCGGACGGCACGCCCAGCTCGCTCTTCGTGCGTATTGCGTACGCGCCCGACCGAACTGGCGTTCAGACCGAACTGCTGACGATGGTTGACTACCATGAGGTGCAGCTGTCCAGCTTCGCGTCATGGAGCGATGTGCAGGCGGCAGTAGCGCACCTTGGCAGATCAATTGATCTCGCTGCCGTCATGAGCCAGCTCGCGCTCGTTGTAACATTTGGCGATGCAGCGGTGTTACTCCCCCTTCAACGGCGACGAATGTACGCCATCTTTGCCGTGTCAATGGCACTATGGCTTGCCCTCATGCCCGCGACCCCCATCGTGCAGGCGCAAATTGCCGAACAGCAGCGCAAGGGGTATCCCATCTTGCAGCAGGCGGAGACGGAGCGCAAGGAGCGCGAGCTTGCCCTGCGCCAAAGCGGCACCAATCCGATGGCGGCTCGCATCATTACCCATCTCGGCTTAGAGCCACCGACCGTTCTACCAACGCTTGACACGAGTCGCGTCGCGGACAGGCCTTTCGACGTGACGCAGCCGCCACAGGAGCAGGGACGCTACATGGGTTAGACGCGACGAGCGAGCGGCCTGGACGACGTATGCCAATGATCCAGACAGCGACGACGATGATCTCGACGATGGTCAAGAGGCGCGACTTTGCCCAAACCAGACGGCGGGCTTCTCGACCGCAGCCAACGCAACGGACGCGCAGAAAGCGAACGCGGCCGACGCTGCCTGCGCCAACCCACGCGATGCCGACACCGACGATGACGGCCTTTCAGACGGAGACGAGTACTCGCTGATTGGCACACTAGTCAACAGCGCGGACACCGACCGTGACGGGCTGAGCGATGGCGTTGAGGTCAACGGGTTTGCGTTTGGCGGCGAGACACTCTACAGCGATCCGCTCGACCCAGACACCGATGGTGACGGCCGACCAGACGGGGCCGAGTGCGAAACCATGAGCAGCGGTAGCTGTCCCGACACGGACGGCGACAACACGCCCGACATCTTTGACCACGATAGTGACGGTGACGGCGTCTACGACACGATTGACGACGCGCCCATCCATTTCCTGCCCAGCAGCGGTCAATCGATCTCGTTTTGGATGAAGTGGCGCAACAGATCGACAACTTTGGGATTTTGCGCGTCGAATTAGCGTGCTGCTGCTCTTTATTTTGGCTGAATGAACGATGGAGCCGTGTGCGAACGCTTTAGATTCAGCTACCACTCTCGCAAAACCCCTCTATAATCAACTGATGACAGCACATGCGATTGAGATTCAAAATGTGACGCGACGCTTTGGGGAGACGGTCGCAGTTGATCAGTTGTCCTTGACTATTGACGCGGGGGAGGTGTTTGGCATCTTAGGCCACAATGGGGCAGGCAAAACGACGACGGTGCGCCTGCTCAACGGGGTACTCACACCCGACACGGGAACGCTGCGCGTCTTAGGCCTTGACCCGCAGGATGCAGGGGCACAGCTACGGAAATTGACAGGGGTGCTGACCGAAACACCATCCGTCGATGAGCGTCTCACCGCTTATGATAATCTGGCGATCTTTGCCGATCTATACAGCATTCCCCACGCCAACGTAGAGCAGCGCATCGACGCAGTGTTGGGGCAGTTTGGGTTGCGAGACCGATCGGCCGAAAGGGTTGGCGGCTACAGCAAGGGGATGAAACAGCGATTGGCGTTGGCGCGGGCATTTTTGCATGAGCCACAGTTGATGTTTCTCGATGAACCGACGAGTGGATTAGACCCAATTGCGATTCAAGACGTGCATAAATTGATACGGCAGATGAGCCGAGATGAAGGGCGTACTGTTGTCTTATGCACGCACAATCTGGTCGAGGCGCAACGCCTTTGTGATCGTGTTGCCGTCATTGAGCGAGGCCGTCTCGTTGCAGTCGGTTCACCACGTGAGTTGGCTCAAACTGTCGGGGCAGAGGTGCGCTATCGGGTTGAGATTTCGGCCGATCAACAACCGCACGCACAACACCTTCTCGAACAGTTTGCTGAAATCACCAATCTCGTTGTAAGCGAGCAGTCTTTCAACTTTACACTGCGAGATCGAGAGACGGTTCCGCAACTGTTAGCACGCTTGGTTGCACAAGATATCCGCGTCTATGCCATCGAACCCCAACAACCCGCGCTGGAAGATATTTATGTTGCCTTGCATCAAGAAAGAGGATAGATAAGATGAACTGGCGTGCGATACGAGCCATCATTCGCAAAGATTTGAAAGTGATCGCCCAAAGTAAGGCGGTCTTGATCCCGTTGATCGCTGTGCCCGGTCTGTTGCTGGTTCTTCTGCCTACAATCGGTGGTATTTTTCTCGCCAACGCTGACCCAGCGGCCGAGTCGATCCTTGCATTCCGCGCTGAAGCGGGGCTGTTTTTTGATAATTTGCCAGCGGTGATCGATAGCAAACTGCAAGCATACGACAATGAATTGCAGCGAATGACCTACATCATCTTCAACATGTTCTTTCCAGCCTTCTATCTGATCCTTCCCACAATGGCGGCCAATGTGATCGCGGCAGACAGTTTTGCTGGTGAAAAAGAGCGCAAGACGTTGGAGGCGTTGATCTATGCGCCCCTATCTGACCGCGAGTTATATCTGGCAAAAATCCTCGCCCCTTGGATAGCGGGTATCGTGATCGGTTGGGTGGGGTATCTCATCTTCGCCACGATTGTCACGATAACGACATTCTCGCTCATGGGGGGAGCTTTTGTTCTCGATTTGACATGGCTGTTGCTCATTCTGTGGGTCGTACCCGCCGTCGCTGGATTGGGTTTGGGCGCGATGGTGTTGGTGTCATCGCGGGTAAGCACATTTCAAGAGGCGTATCAACTAGGTGGTCTCATCGTCATTCCCGTCGTGTTGCTGCTATTTGGGCAGTTAGGCGGCATCCTCTATTTTAGCCCTTTCATCGTCATATTGATCGGCTTGCTGATATGGTTGCCCACAATTGGCTTGATTTGGTTTGGGGCCAAAACGTTCAAGCGTGGCGAGCTGATCGCACGGTTGTAATGCAAGCTAAACTGGCTTAACAGAAACCTAAGTTCCGATTCATGCACCCAAATGCGCGTCGCAGAGGTGCAGCGCAGGTGGGTCATCTGGTGACAAATTGGTAAAGCTAAAAATCGCGCCCCAACAGGGCGTTGATAACTGCCAGCACTGGGATCCAGCGCCAGCGGCTAGGCAACACTCTGATGCGGCCATGTGGCGCATTTTGATACAGCCCAACACAGCCCAAAATAAAATATTGTCATGTGACTTATCTCCTTGAATAGTCGATTTGTCACAAGCACACAGGTGGGTGCATCCCGTTGTCATGGGATGCGTGTCCCGTTTTGTCGGGAGCGTCGAACGCTTATCGGCAATCAGGTGTAATTAGGTTCGTATTGAGACGTAATTCCCCATCACACTTGCCTTTGAATAGCTACTCGCCATAGGCGCCAAATGAAAGACAAAGAGACTGAGATCAGTGCAACAAGCAGCAACCAAACGGGCAGCAATGTCGGCTGCACACCGCTCTCGTTCAATTGCACCGCAGTGGGGACAACACGCCCATCTCCCGTGTAGATGTGATAGCTGAAATCTGCAACACTCACAAACTCGAAGTTGCGATTTTCACCAGACGCGCCCAAGAAGCGAATCGATTGCCATGGGGCCGCGCTGTCGGCTGGTGTAATGTTTATCCACGTTGCCCGCGCGCCAGAGGGTGCTTCAAACAGTTGCCAATCACCGGTGGCAAAACTGCTCGGCTCATCTTTCAACGTCAAATAGGCCTGATCGGCATCGACAACGACAAACCCACCGCGATCCCATCCGTCATGCGGGGCTGTTGGCGTTTCATCAACCGCAAGCGCAGTGCTGCCATCGTGGGCGAGCAGTCGTCCATTGACCAAGAAGTAGTTTGTACCTGTAAAGTCGCCGAGATAGTAGTCAACCGAACTATCGCTTATTGTGGCAGACGCTGGCGTAATGTCGGTGTAATTGATTCCGTCACTGCTGATGTGCAAGCGGTTGCCAAACATGAGATAGAGGTTCCCATCAATGCCGAGCTGCGCCTCGAATGGGCTTTCTGTGTACACTTGTGATAGCGTGTCCCATGTGTCAACGTTGCGTTCCGTTAAGGTCGTACCGTCTGGTGCGGTAAAGAGATGGGCGTTGCCCGTTGTCTTGTCAATAAATTGGAATAGGTGCTGTCCGCTAAATTCACCGATGTAGACAATCGCCTGCCAATCACCGACGTTGTGTTCGGTAAAGCTGTTGTAGTCGCTCGTGCTGTAAAGATGTCGCTCTAAATCGGTTTGATAGACTGAATAGAGATAGGTTGAACCAATCGTGGTCAGCAGCGTCTCCGCGCCGGGTAGATCGTGGGAAACGGGCGCTGCGCCATTGGTTGAGGCAAATAGCTTCCACTCGTTTGTCGTCATGTCTTGCAAGCTGAACAGCAGGTCGCCGTTATGCTCTGGATGGGTCAGCGTGCCGACCTTCCATGAGCCAGCAGGCGTGATGTCGTTGGGGAAACCGCCGCATGTCGTGAGGACGTGGGCATCGTTGCCATCGGTGGAGAGGATGAAGCTGGGGCAAGTTGTGTGAGGCAGATAGGTTAACGTATTCCATGTGAAGCGTGATGAAAATTCTGTAAAGTTGATACCGTCCGTGCTATAGAAAAGGTGTGGGAGGAAAGATGTGTCGCTCAACTGCATCAATGTCACATCATTGACTTTGCCAACCTTTGGATAGAAATCGGCCGACCAGTCACCCGGTGGGGTGATAATTGTTGCAGATGCAGTTTCTATGCCGCCTGCATCGTCTATACGGATAAAGTGCCGTGAATTGTCTCTCGTAACTCCCTGTACATAATTGTAAAGATTGCTATTTGCCAATCCGTACATCGGTTGAAAATACCACCAATCTTCAGAATTTGGCGCAGGTGGCGTGACATCAGTGCATTGGTCAAAGTCACAGAATTGAAGATAAATTCCCGACGAACGTGATCCCGTGTTACACGTCTTGAGATATCGTTCAATGTTCCAAGAATCAAAGTCGTAGCCAATCAATTGTTCTTCTTCACAATTGTTCTCAGCCATTGTATGCCAGTAAACAATAGTAGGAGTTGGGCCAGTCTGAATTGGCATAAATATCTGTCGCTCCATCTCTCCATTACTGGTCATTTCAATATGAATTCCAGCTGGATGTTTTCCAAAGATGTCATAGGTGTCGTAGTCCATTCCCCATGGGCTAGGTGTCCCAGTTGGCTGAGGCGTAATTCCTTCTCCATTATTGTCAAGTAAGGCAAATCTATACTTTCTGGGTTGTCCAGGGACGTCAACATCGGTTGCAATAAGCGTGTAGTTGTCATCCCTGAACAATCTGTTACCAGTGTACTCTACTGAAAGCAAACCTTGGGCTGAAACTCGTGTGATGCGCCATATTAAACTAACAGATAACAAGGGCACCAACAGCACGATAGAGACCATCGCCAGACGTCGCTTATTTTGAATGAACATATTATCTCCTTGGTAGATATTAATAGCGGTGTGCGATTGCCGATTCGCACCATCTTTAGGATAAGCGATCTCCCAATCAAAAAGTGCCAAATTTGTGCCAAATTTGACCCATTTATCGTGTAGAATGGACTTAGTTCTGGTCGTTTGCAACACATAACTGGGAAAATGGGCATGATTGAGCATAAACAGGTTCGCAACTGCTTCAAAGTATGGCACGACACTGCCCGACTAGGGGCATCCCCGTTGGCGACATTGCCGTGTGTGACTGAACACGTCCGCGCCAACGGGTATGGCGATTCGGTGGCAGGGCGTGGTCTGGCGTTGCGTGATCTATTACGGCAAATCGTTGCGACGTTGCGCTCACACGTTGATCCCCTCTCCAAAAAGAACCGTGCCTACGTCATTCTGACCGATCAGTTTATCAACCGCTACAGTCCGCAATATGTCGCGGCGCAACTGTATATTTCAAAGCGCACCTACCATCGAGAGCAGGCGCAGGCATTTGATCTGGTGTCCGATGCGCTCAGACGACGCAACGCACGGATTGCACCGCGTGGTGACGTGCCATTTCTTGCGCCGCCGCGCATCAATCGACCGTTTATCGGCCGATCCAACCTCCTCCATCAACTCTGGGGGCAACTGCTGGCAGGCGACACAGCACGCATCGCACTCTATGGCCTGCCCGGCGTGGGCAAGACGAGCGTGCTGATCGAACTGGCTCACACACTGCAACAACACAACACGTTTCCCGATGGGGTGCTTTGGGTGTCGCTTGGCCGACAGCCCGATCTGTTGACCGCACTCGAACGCTGGGCGCGTGCGCTCAACGCGAATGAGTTGCAAATCAGCACGGCAAACACCATTGCGACCCGCGCCAAAATGGTGCATTCGCTGTGCGGCAGTCGCAAACTGCTGCTCTGTATTGACGATGCGTGGATGCTGGACGACGCGCTGGCGTTACAGTTAGGGGGTGTCAACTGTGTACAGCTTTTGACAACGCGCTTTCCCGACATCGCCTGCGATTTTGCCGGGACACAGGTTGTCCCGATCGACAGCTTTGCCGAGTCTGAGAGCGTGACACTGCTAGCCGCCATTAGTGACGATAGCGCACCAGCCGACCAATTGGCCTTGTTGTCGCATAAGGTCGGGGGATTGCCATTGGCACTGTCACTCATCGGCCGATACTTGCGCCGCACGGGGGCGGGTGGCGTTGAACTGTTGTTGGAATCGGCCGAAACACGCCTTCAACTCAACCGTCCCCGCTCCCCGCTCCGTCAAACCTCTGATCTCCCATTTGGCACACCGCAATCCTTATACACCTCGATAGAACTCTCGGCTGCTCTGCTGCCCCACGCCGCACGTCAAGCACTGACCAATTTGACGCTGCTGCCGCCACAACCAAACGTTTTCTCCTATGCGCTCGGCATCGCGTTGGCAAGCGGGGAGAGTGCGTCATTTGATGCGCTGGCTGAGATGGGTCTGGTAATGGCGGCGGGGGATGCCCAGTGGACGCTGCATCAAACGATTCACGACTATGCAAGCCAGACGGGGTCGTCTGGCGCAGCAGTCAATCAGCTGGTTGACTATTTTGCGGAATGGGTGATTTCGGCCGATGATGCCGCCCTCGAAAGCGCATTTCCCAACATCGTCGCCACGCTGCATCATGCTGTTCAGCACGCCAAAATCGCCCCCTTTTTCACCATCATTCGCGCCGTCAGCAACTTTGCCGTCACGCGAGGCCGCCAACACACACTCGTCGCGCCGCTTGAAGCCGCCCACAGATTGCAACCAGAACGTGCCGCCTATTGGCTTGGCAAATTTGCGCTGGAAGCGGGTGCGTTGACCGACGCAGTCACGTGGTTAACGCAAGCGGTGCAGGATATTCACAGCCAGTGGGCCGGCGATGCAGCGTATGCGATGAGCCAAGCGCAGTTTCAGCTCGGTCAGATTGAGTCAGCGATTGCGTGGGGGATGCAAGCGCTTGACCGCTATCGCCATGACGAGGAAGCCCACGAAATTGTCAATGCAACCACCCACCTGTGTCTCATCATGGGGCAGCAAGGTCGCTATGCCGAGGCGGAAACGCTGTTAAAACAGGCGGTCACATTGGCACAAGAGGCGGGAGAACAATCGGCCGAAATATATGCCCGCCACGCCCTCGGCAATCTCTACTGGCGCATGGGCAATTACGCCGACACACGCCCTATCTTGCGCAACGTGGTCGATCTTTGTCGGACATCGGGCGATCTGCGCCAAGAATGCAAAGCGATTCTCAATCTCGTTTCTGTGCTTGAAAAAGATCGTTTCTTTGCCGATGCGCCACCACTGTATGACCGTGCGCTGGAACTCGCCCGCATGACGGGTGAACGCGCCACTGAAATCTTCCTGCTCTCCAATTACGGCATGACGGTCGGCAAATTGGGGCAATTTGTGCGTGCATTTGACTTCTTGCGAGAGGGTAACGAGCTTGCCATGGCGATCAACCATCGGCGCGGGGAAGCCTCGACCTTGATCCATATTGCCCGCACCCACTACTTTGCAGGGCAGCATCATGCTGGTATCGTGGTGGCACGCAATGCCCTCACAATTGCTGAATCGATCCAAGAGCAATATTACAGCAACGAGATTATTCTGTTGCTGGCCCATCTCGAACGCGCCACCAGGCAATTTGAACCCGCCCGGATACATTATCAGCAAGCTGTCGCTGGTTTGTCTGATAGCGCATCAGTCGCCTTGCAGTTAGAGGCGCGTTGCGGATTGGCGTTGGTGCAATTGGAGATGGGAGAATCGGCCGAAAATACCGTTCATCTGATTGCAGAGGTGCAACAGCTCCCTGTGGGAAAGCTCCAACCGCGCACCTATCTAATGGCACAACAACTATGCGCGTTGACAAATGACGTGCGGCAATCTGCAATCCAAAATCTAGGTATTGCTGCGCTCAATCTCTGCATTGGTCACGTCACCGACAAGAAAATTCGGCGCGCCTTCTTTGAAAATGTTTGGCTCTATCGTGCGATTTTGGCTTAGTGAGCCATGTCTTACCGTAATCCAGCGCGCGAATAGTGCTTATGCCCAAACCTTCTCCTTATTTCAGTCGCTTCTTTTTTCAAAAAGTGCCAAAGTGAAGAGGGGCTTATGGCTCGCATAAGCCCCCCATCACACCAAACTATATCTCGCGCTGTCCGCCTCGTCGCCACAGCCATACTGTCATCGCAACCAACAACAGCAATGGCAACCAGCGCACGAGCGGCGTTGTGGCAGATTGCTGCAAAAGCCGTACGGCGGTCGCATCGCTTGTGACGGTGAAGGTGAGATCGGCCGAATTGTCGTCCACCGCACGCTCGTAGGCTACTGGCGCGACGGTGAGCGTGTTGGTCAGCGTGACCGTCGTCATCACACTCGCGTCGATCTGGATGGTGATCGTGCGCGTTATGCCCATGCCGGGGTCAAGCGGAGGCAGCGTCCACGACTGGTCGCGCCCATCATCGAACGTGGACGAGACAAACGTGGTGCTCATGGGCAGTGTGTGTGTCAGCATTGTGCTAGCTGACGGCTCGCTGCCCACGTTGGTGACCATGACCTCAAAGATCACCTCATCTTCTGGTTCGATTGCGCCAGCGGATATGATCGATTGAGCGATGATTAGGTCGGGTCGGCCGATAACCTCAATCGGCTGTATCGCGCTGCGGCTCACGTTGCCCGCTATATCCGTCGCCAAAATGTCAATCTCATACAGTCCAGCAAAGGTGAAGATGTCGCCATCAGCCGCACCAGCTGACAGGTCGTCGTACATCCACTGACCCGCTTCCAGCGTCATGGTGCGCGTGATGAGTACGCCGTTGGGCGTGTGTGCTTCAAGGATCGCGCTCGCCAATTGCCAGTCGTCGCTGACGGGCGCATTGATGCGCGTGTTAGCGTGCGTGCGGATAGTTGGGGTAATAGCGCGTGTGTATTCGGCCGAATCAACACCGATCTCGCCCACAAGAGGTGCAATCACGTCAATCATCACATCGAACGTCTGCGCGGCCGAGCGATTACCGACACCATCCACACCGATGAAAGATAGCGTTGCCGTCACCGTTTCGGTGAAGCTGCTACTGTCGATCAGGTACGCCCATGCGTCATCAGTCAGCAGTTGGTCGTCGTCGCGGGTCAGGCGCAGTTCACCGCCCAAGTATGTTCCCGTATCTTCACTCGGATAGCTATCACAGATGGAGAGCGTCCAATTGCCATTGTCGCCGTCGTCGCCGCGACTGTTTTCGCCGATGAAGGCGGCGAGGGCGTCGGGGGATGGTTGGCGCAGGTTGGGGGTGGCGTTGAGGATGTGATCGGCCGAATCATCCGCAAACCCAACCGATAACACCGCCGCATCCGTCAACAACACGTTCAACCCGTTCGCCCCTGCCCCATGTTCTACCAGTGTCACCTCTGTTCCCGTCGGGGAAGTCAGCTTGATCAGCAGGTCGTTGCGGAACGGATGGTCAATCGACAGTTGCAGTTCTGCCCGTGCCACGAACAGTTCATCAGCGACATCGAATGTGCGCGTCAGTTCGCCACCGCCACACGCGCCAATCGCTGCGTTTGCGCTGTCGCTCACCGTGGTGATCAGCGCGGCTTGTGGCTCTGTGAACGGTACATCGTCGCACGTTGTCTGTCCGTTGATAGTCAGACATGCCTCGACGTAACCAGCGTTGTCGAAGTCGGTATGTACGCCCGTAATCGCCAAATCATCTACGCCAAGCAGTGCGCCGTCTTGTAGATCGACGGTTAACACGGGCGGCGTTGCGTCGGCGATCAGCGGCAGCCCCTCAAACCAGTCGCTCGTCTGTCCAAATTTATCAGTTGCCCGCACGGTCAGGCGCACAGTATCGTTGTCCTGCGCGTTGACCGTGACGGGACACGTCCACGCGCCGTCCTCTGGCGTGTCATCGGTGCAGGTGAAGTCGATTGCGTCAATGTCGTTGATTTCGACGCGCACAGTGATTTGAGGAACGGCCGACTGATCGACCACGATTCCCTCAACCACCTGCTCACCCAATCCACTTGTTGAGCGCAAATTGCTGACCTCCACATAGCTTGGCGCGTTTTGGTCAACGGCAATGTCGTAGAAGAGCTGCTCCACTTCGACATTGCCCGTGCTAGCGGCGTGCAGTACGTGCACGTCCACACTCGCCCAGTTGTCATCGCTAATCGACGTGTTGATTGTCCCATCAATGGTGACTATGCGAACTTCATCGGGTTGTAGCGTGCCAGCGGCAACGTCATTGGTGGACAGTTGCACGGGGCCAAACGCCTCAACCGCGATGTGAACGCCCGAAAGCGGGATGGTTGAGCGGTTGTGTAGGCGGATGCTGTAGGTGACAGCATCCCCGTTCCCCGCGAGCTTGTGATTCGCGCCGACGAGATAGGCCAGCGCGTCGCTGTCCGCAAAGTGGTAGTCTGGGGCGTTTAGCTCACGACGACATTCGGGGCTGTCGGGATTGCTGCTGCACAGGTCACCTTCGAGCGTGTTCCAGTCGAGCAGATTGGCGAGCAGATCGGCTTGGAAGCCGCTTAGGTTGTCGCCGTTGAGTGCGTAGCCGATACCGACGGCGTTGGAGGAGATTTCGGCCGATAAATTCTGCGCCCCTGCCGGCAATCCAACAGTGCGTCCTGCCCCACCGTCACCACTCGGACACATATCCGCACCCAGCGACTCCCATGCGTAGTTTTGCAGCAGTGCAAACAGATGCAGATCGCCACTCGCATCGTCATCGACCAATTCAAGGCTGTTGAGCAGGTTGCTCGCGGGCGCAGTTGCCCAGAGGTGCAGTGCGTCGGGTTCGGTCGCAAACGCCAGCAGCTTGAGCGATGCGTTGACGGGGTCAGTGATGCCGATGTCGCCAAACGGCAGGTAGAAGCCCGTGTACGGCTCTAACCCGTCGTTGTTGAATTGGTATGTCCATGTGGGATCGCCGCTAGATTCGCTGACAACCAACCACGCACTACCATCCCAGCGCAACAGCGTCGCACCCGTGTGCGCGACGACCGTTTCGGTGATCGTCTCAACCGTGCCGTTCACGTTGGTGATGGTGATCGTTTGCGTAACGGTCTCTGCGTGTTCGTGAACCCAGATGGCGTAGTCGGCGAGCATCGCATTTTCGGCCGAAACCGGCAACCGCACAATCGTGTTCCCCTGTGTCGCCGCATACGGATCATAGACGCGCTCACTGCCGCCCTCTTTCGTGTCAAGATAGAGCCACAAATCGCCATCTTCTGACCAATCTGCGCCCGTCCAGCCGATGTGCAAGCCGCTCGCATCCCAACCTGCATACATGCGCTGTGGTTGGCTAATCAGATCGAGCAAACTCGCGCCGTCGCTGTGGCGGAAATCTTGACCAAGCGCGTTGCAACTGTTGGTCAGCCATGCGGTCGATTGGGTGCGTGTGCCGTAGTGAACGGGCGTGCTGGCATGGTCAACGATGACCGTGCCAAAGAACGTGTCGGCGCGGTTGGCGGCGTAGTCGAGCGCGGTGACAGTGACGCTGATCGTTTCGCCGTCTACCGCCGCCCAGGTATCCATGAGCGGATCGCTTGCGCCCAGTTCGTTAAACTGGAAGTCGATCTCGTTGCCGTCCGCGTCCAGCTTTTGCCAGTAGATTTCGTAGCTGGCGATGTCGGGACTGTCGCTTGCGCTCCACGTCAGGTCGAACGTCGGTGTTTTGTCGTCCGCGATCACGTCACCAGCAGTCAGCGCAACGCCATTGTGCGTCAGCGTGACGGTTGGCGGCGCGATCGGGGCGACGACATCGACGTAGAGGGTTTCGGTTAAGAAGGTTTCGTGGCCGACCAAATCAGTTGCCGTGATGATGGCGGTGTATTCGATTTCTTCCGTTGCCTCTGGGACATCCCAGAACCCCGCCCAACTTGCCCGTTGCAAATTAGTCGTCTCGTCTAAATCTGTGATCAATAACTGCTCTAGCGACCAGCGCATGGGCGAGACAACGCCCGTTTCGACCACCACAACGGCAAGGTCGCGCAAGCCTATCGTGTCCGTCATCAAGCCCGATAGTGTAATCAGACCAAGCTCGGCCGCGCCGTCGTTGAACACGTTTTCATCAAGCGTCACCTCTGGCGACAGTGCATCGACGCGCACTGTTGCGGTGTAGATCGCGCTGTTGTCGCTCTGGTCGGTGACGGTAGCGGTGAGTAGGTTGTCGCCGTCCACCGCTGGAATCCAATCGACTAGATTGACGAAGGTTGTGATATTGTCGCTCGCGGCGAGGGTTCGGGTGTAGAGTTCGTTGCCGTCGATGGTGATGTTGACTGTTTTGATGGGTTGTTCTGCTGAGGCAAACACAGTCAACGTACTCGTCACGCCCGCAGGAACTAATGGCGCAACATCAACATCAATGATGGTGCTGGGAACGTCAATACTCTGCTCGCTTGAGCGGTCAAGCTGACCGCGCTCCGACGTGCGAGTTGGCGGCGTACCCATCTTGAACAGCAGGAAGTTTTGCTGCTCATCCACGATGATGACGTGGTTGCCGTCAGGCTGCACACCGAGTTGATACGGCTCATTGAACGTGCCGTCTGGTTTTGTCGGGTCGTGCGGGTTGGTTGGCTTGTCGCCTGATCGCACGTGTAGCGTGCCAGCGGCCGCATATTGGAAGAATTCGTAGTGGCGCGTCAAAACGGTGTAGATGCGTCCTGCGCCATCGACCATCATCGCCGTCTTTGGCGTTTGCGCGAGATCGCCGGGGAAACGTGGGATGAAATCGGCCGAAACCAGATTTCCACCCTGATCCAGCTTAACCACGCCATCACTATCGCCGCTCCCCATCACATAGATGTTACCCGCCGTATCGACAGCGAACCCGCTATTGCTCACCCCACGAAGCGCACGAACGGCTGAATTGTCGAACGTCTTGATGAAATTACCGTCCTTATCAAACTTATGGATGCGCCGAACATTTTCCAAGATGTAGACATGATCGCTGCCGTCTACCGCCACGCCCGTTGGCGAGTCAAGTTTCCCCGCGCCCGTCCACGTTTTGACAAAGTTGCCGTCTTTGTCGATAACCTGAATGTGTACCTGTTTATCAACGCCGCCCAGCCCGCTGGGAACAAAGCGGATGACGGGAACATAGAGGTTGTCGTTGCCGTCCACACCGAATCCAGCGATGTGTGCGCCCAGATAGTGCGACCCGTTTTTGTCCGTTCCGACCTTCCACAGCACCGTGCCGTCAACTTTGCGCTTGGTGATCGTTTGGTAGCTTGGATAGCCGTCCAAATTTTGCACCACGACGTTGCCAGTCGAGTCAAATTTGATGCTGCCAAACTGCGAACCGCCATAAGCCGTGTCGCGCCATGCGGAAGCGAATGTCGGTTTTGCGGGTAGCGGCTGCACCGGTTTGGGCGTAATGTGGTTGACGCGCGTCTTATCGGCGACGAAGATTTCTCCTGTCCCGTTGACCGTAATGGCACCTTCGCCGGTGGTAAGGGTCAGTGGGGTATGGCTGAGAAGATCGCCGTCCGTTGTGTACCGCCACACACCATCTTTCGTATTGACGACGATCACATCTCCGTCATCTACAAATAGGTCTGCGAGTTCGTCGCTCAACGACAGCGACCACCCCGTGACAAGTTGACCGGTGCTGCTATATTTTTCAACAGCCGTCCAATCCGTCTGCACGTAAACGTTACCTTCGCTGTCCACATCCATACTGTGGAAGCCATCTGTACTTCCTACCAATCGGCCGAGATCGCGCAAACTTAAATCATACCGATGGACAAACCCCGACCACTCGCGTGTGTTTTTGTCGTAGATGTTGAGCGCAACGGCAAACGTGCCGTCGGGCATCACGCCGACATCGATCACGTCGATTAAGTTGTTTGCGCTTGGCGGCGGCAATCTGTAGGAAGCGATCAGTTCTCCGTCGCTGCTATAGCGGTAGAGTGACTCCATGCCGCCAATAATCAAGTTGCCCGATTTATCGGTCGCCATCGTTCTCGGTTCATCATCGGGAATCTTCCATTGTGTGACGTAATTTCTCTCTGCATCAAACTTTTGGATACGATCCAAGGTTGTGTCACCGACATAGATGTTGCCGAATGGATCGACGGCAATGCTGCTTATTTCGGTGAATTGGTTGTTGCCGTTGCCTGCGGAACCCCATGTGTGGGCAGTTTCGCCGGGATAGCTGCCAGCTTCGGCCGATCCACAATTCCCAAACGTGTCACACGCCCGCGCCGTGTTGGTCGCGCCTGTCACCGCGCACGCCGAGCGCAGTTGATAGAGGCGGTCGATCACCTTGCCGTCCTTCTTGGCGAACTGCGTGTACCATGCTTCGGCAAAGTTGATACGGGTCAAGGCCGCTTCGCTTCCACAGATGTTGACGGCGTTTTGCGTCGAGAGGTTGTAGTCGGTGGCGAGCATTCGGCCGAAACGATCCGTCCCGTTCATTGCCACATCGGTGATCGCATAGAGTCGCGGCGCGGTCGTGTCGATTGCGCCCTCCCACGTCGGTTGCCACACACTGCTGTTGCCATTGCCATCGGTTGCGCGGACGCTGACCCGATACTGGCCCTCCAACCCTGCGGGAACCTGTGCCGTCCACGTCGCATATGGGTCGTTGGTCGCCGTGAAGTTGACTGGGAAGTAATGCGCTGCTTCTGGTGAATTGGCATCCCGAACGTGCAGGTAGCCGAGTTCGAGCTTGCTGATGCCCGCGCTCATTGGGTTAAACAGGCGCGTGATCTCATCGGCCGAAAGCGCACGTCCATACACCAACACGTCATCCATTTCCCCTTGATAGGGCGCGGCTCCTGTGCTGTATGGCGACTTACCAAACCAGAACTTACCGTCTTTGTTCAACACGTCAACAGGTCGCGTCGTCAACAATTTTGAACCGACCTCTTTGCCATTGATGTAGAGAATTACGATCCCGTTGTCCTGCACAACCGCCACATGATTCCATTGCCCGCTTTGGATTTGACCCCCTTCAATCAGTTGTGAATTGCCGTTTCGTTTGAGATCAAAGGTCAATGTGTTGCCACTGCCACGCTGAATCCGCATGTAATGGTTTGCGTCGCGGCCGAATTCAAACAGCGTTTGTCCCGCTGATCCCGACGGTTTGACCCATGCCACAAAGCTGAAATCGTTTGGTACGAATTCGCGGCCATCGGGCTGTGCCCAGACGAGCGACTCGCCACCCGCAAAGCGCACGCCTTTGCCCACTTTGCCCGCGTCGATAACGGCGGGGCATGGGGAACAGGTTGCGTTACGACGATTGACCGACGTGTCGTTAAAGGTGGTCGGGTTGCTCGACATAGCGTCAAATGGCAAGTGTAAAGCTGCGTTATTGGGATAGGGTACATCGGCGACGAAGCCGCTGATCGTCGGCAATGTCAAATTAGGCGCACTGCCTGAACTACTTAACGCTGTTTGGTCATTGATGATGCTGCCGCGTGGCGCGTTTGATTCGATGGCGGCGGTCGTCGTCGCCTTGCTGCTGACGTTGCCGAGCTTGTCAGTCGCAATCGCCTCAACCGTCACCGTCTCATTGATGGGGCGACGCATTTCGATGTTTGCCTCCCATTTGCCGTCACTGTCATTGGTGGTGTCGATCAGAATCGGCAAAACCAACTGTCCACCCGCCGCATCCAATAGTTTCACCTCAATCGACTGCACGCCAATGCCTGCACCGTCATCAAAAGTGCCGCTAACCGCTAGACGATATGTCCCGTCTGTCTGCCGCTGATACGTCTCTGCATTTTGCGTGAACGCTGTCACCGCCACGGTCGGCGGCTGGCTATCCCGACGTATCCTTGGACTGACCTGCGTGCGGTGTCCGACCGCATCTGTCGCGTACATAAACAGATTCTCGGTTGGGACGAGATTTGCTGTTGCTGGCGGCAAGCTGAACAGATAGACACCGGGCGCGTCAGGGTCTGCTTGCGCTTCCTGTAATGCACCCGTGCTGCCAACACGCCACTCAAACTTGACAACGGACGAGGTTGCATCGGCCACACTCGCGCCTAAGACGACCTCCGCGTTGGCGGGATACCATGCGTAATCTTCAAAGAGTGGTTGCAGCGTTGGATTGTCGTCGTCGATGGTGATGGTGTGGGTCTCTTCGGCCGAAAAGTGGAACCGCCCCGCCTCATAGACTGCGTTCGTCTGCTCTGGTAGGAGAACCTGTCTAAACAGTTGCAGGTCGTCTAGCTTGCCGTCGAAGTGGCTGGCCGCCGTGCCGCCGCCAACTGTGAGTGGCGCATTGCTGTTAAGGCATTGCCCACCCCAATTGACGCGCACCGTCTTCCCGTTGATGTTGTACTCAACGAACTGTCTGACCGTGTAGTGCATGATTGAGACAAAGTTCCATTCGCCGACATTCAGGGCCGGCATGTCGGCACTGGTGACGGCCTGATTGCCAGCAAAACAGGCGATTGTATTGTTGTGGAAGCTGATTTTGACATCACTGCCACGCGCTAAAATGAGTGCGCCGTTTGTGATTTGATCGGGGTTGATCCAGAAGCTGACCCCTTTGGCATTTGGGACGGTGGCGGCTTGCAGGGTTTCGGCCGAATCGAACTGCACACCCCGCCGAATTTTGCCTTGCACACCCGCAGCAGGGCAGTCGCCGCTACAGGTCAGATTGGCAGCGTCCACGCCAGACCCCACAAACGTCGTCGCCCCGCCCCGCTCATCAAACGGAACGTACAGCAATGGCGCCGCGTTGTACAGATTAACGATTTCATCGTCGGTCAACTTAAGGGGGGATAGTTTCACCTCATCTATATAAATGGGCTGCCGTGCCAGAGTGCCGCCCGAACTGACCTGTGGACTCGAAAACAGATACGGTTGCCACGATTCGCTATGCACTGAACGCCCCATATCTGTCTTCTGCTCAACCTGCTGTCCGTTGACAAACAGCGTGTAGGTGCGACCCTGATCGTCATAACGCAGGGTGTAATGGCTCCACTTGTTTAGCTCAACTGCTGTGTTCCAATTGATGTCGATGCACTCACCTAGCGTTTGATTTGAGCAGCTCTGTGATGAATCTTTGGTGTAGAACTTCCCGTCGGAGTTAATCCCAAAACGCATCCCCCAATCCCGATTGCCCGGCCCATGCTTGACGAGGTGCAGCGATTCGCTCGGTTTTTGTTCAGCAAACAGCCACAATCCGACCGTGTAAGAACCATAGCCGATATTCGCGCTGTCGGTGTCGCCTTGGAAAAATCCGCTGCGCTGATAGCGATGTTGAAAAACATCTGGCGTACACGAATAGCCAGAGATCGCTGCGCTGTTGCCCGAAACGCCCACCCTGCTCTCTGTGTCAAGACAGCCGATAATGTGTTGGTAGGGGCTGTTATCGCGCAAATTCGGCAAGCGGCTATTTGGTAATAGCGTGCGCTGGTCGAAATCAAAATCGACTGTAAACAGATGTTGTTCACGCACCCATAGGTAGTCGAACACCTCAAACTTGCCGAGCGTGCTGTATGATCGGCTCATGCCCTCAGTGTGGAATGGGGTGTTGTAATGCAGAATCGCATTGTTCCCGTTCTGGACGGTTTGGATGGTGGCGATGTTAAAGCCCGCCGCCTCTACGCCGTCGATATACAACGTCGCCCGATTGGTTGTCCAGTCAAGGCTGTAGGTGACGAGATGCCACTTGCCGTCTGCGATGGGAACGGTTGTCGATTCGGGGATGATCTGCACATCGCCAGAGCGCATCAGGTGGTGAATCGTGGCGTTATTGCCAGTTCCCTTTTCAAGATACAGCAGAAAACCACTCTCTTTCAAACCGCTTGCACCGAGCGGGGCATTCCCCAACAACATTTGCGGGGTTGAATTTGAAAGTTGAGGCTTGACCCACAGTTGCGCGGTAAAGCCATCTTTGCCGCTTGCACGGGTCAATGCGGATAGCGTTTTGGTCGCTTCGCTGCCGTAATCGTTGCTGTTTGCGCCCGCCCAATCTTCCAGAACGGGGGCATCGGCCGAATTTGTGCTGGGCAGCGTCCCAATGCCGGTTACAGTGAGATCGACTGCGCCAGAGTTGACAGAATCGGCCGAACCGACCGTCACCGATTCAACAATCTTTGTGGGCGAATCGCTTGGCTTGAGCAAAAAGCCGTATGGCTGGTTGTTGCTGGTTAGCTCTGGCGGTAACTCCGTGTCAAAGGCGGCGTTGAGCGTTGTGCCAGCGAGACGGCTGCGGAATTCCAGCACGTATTGGAACCGCTCATCGGGCGCAAAAAATCCGTCCGCATCATTAATACGCGAGGTGAAGTCGAAAAATTCAAACGTGTTAGGCACGTTGGGATTGAAGCCAATCGCTTTTTCTTCCGCATCGGTAAAGGTGTCGCCATCGGTGTCGCCGTTCCACGGGTTGGAGGTCGTCCACGTCTGGTCGCCGTTGGCGTTGTAGATGATTGCCCAGCCGTTTGTTTCTTGGAAGTCGTTAAGACCGTCGTTGTCAGAATCGGCCGAATTTGGATCTGTCTTCAACCGAATCTCTGCCTTATCATCTAGTCCATCATTATCGCTGTCCGCCTTGCGCGGATCTGTCCCATGCTCGATCTCATAGAAATCGCTCAACCCGTCATCATCCGTGTCTGGATCACCATCGTCTGGATCAGAGCCGACGCGCAACCCGTCCCCATCCGCATCCAACAACGGAGTAAATGAAGAGAATAAAGGGATAATAGGGCTGTTATTTGGGAGAAACGTCGAATAATAAGCGGTGCTGCCCGGAATCTTTTTAATCTCAAAAAATCCGTCTAATGTCGCTGGGAAGACATCAAAGTACATCCCATCCGTCAGATCAATACTCGAAACCGCCTTATTTTCACTTTCCCAAAAGACAAACGTGACGTTCTTTTGTGATGGAACGAGTGAGTACTCTGTCAGATAGGCGGCTGGCTTTTGATTGAGACCCGCCTCCATTTTCCACGCGAGTGCTTTGATGTCGTTAACCTGTGCCGAATACCAACGATCCGCGTCCGTCCTTTCTCCTGTAGGAATGTATTTCCACTCGTATTCCGCACAGCCCGCCGCAGTTTTCAAATAGACTTTTGGCGTGGTGAGACACGGATTGCCATATGTCTCTTGCTTCTTTTCCTCATCCGTGATCTCGTAGGAGAATACGACATCATCCCCGTGTTTCGTCCCAGTATAAAAGAGCCCCGCCTCTTTCGGATTGAGCGCAAGATCAAGCGTAATGTACATCGTGTTACCCGCACGCGGCCCTGCGTCGGGATCCGCGTGCGACGTTTGGAAGTTGCCAATGGATAAACGATCTGCATCCCCCATGTCGATTGCGGTGTTGTTGCCGTAGAAGGCAAACGACAGTGCGGATGCAATGGTATTCGCTATCCCCTTACATGCCCACGCACCCGCCGGATTATTGGGGTCGCCTGTAAATTTGTCCCCCGTTACCCAGTCGCCAATCGCGCAAATGCCCGCAATGATGCCATCGATCAGGCCAATGATGGCGACGATGATTTGTCCGATAACGGGAATCACGGCAATGGTGAAAAGGAGGACGGCAACGAAGAGAGCCGCAATCAGCCCCGCAATCGCCGCACCGACATCGCCGCCCGTCGCTAACGTGGTGGCAAACACGCCAATCGCAATACCAACGTCAAGAACGAGACCAATAATCGCGCCCACTTTGGCCGATTTGGCGGCCGCCTTGAGCGACTTGGCCGCACCCGATGCGGCATCCCCACCGACGTTGAGCGCACTCTTGAGCGCCTTGGCCTCTTTGAAGCCGTCGATGGCATCTTTGACACCAAATGCGTTGAGGGTGGTGTTCATCAGTTGCAGCGCGGTGTTGGACGCATGGAAATAGTGCGACTTTTTGCTGGGTGAAACGATAGAGCCAACGACGGCCGTCCCGACAACTGCCAAGCCACCAAGCGCACCGAGCGCGTTGGTCAGGCTGATATTTTTCAAGCGCGAAAGCGCACGCTGTTTGAGCGACTGCTTGACCACATCATCATCAACGACACCTGTTGGCAGCAGCGAGAGAAAATCCTCGTTGGAAATCTGTGCGCCAGTCGCTACCTTCAAGCCGACATCCTCCGCAGCCAGCAGGTTTGGCCCGCTCTCCAAAATCGCAGCGACTTCGCCACCAATTCGCTCAATCACCGTTTTGGCGGCAGCCGTTTTGACACCGACGTTGGCGAGAAGGGTGCTGGCTTTATCGGCCGAACTCGTATCAATTACCGACTTGTTGCCAAAGCGCGTCACCTTGTAGTGACCGACATAGTTTCCAACAAAGTACATGCGCCCCAGCTCAACCGCGCCTGCTCGCACATCGCTGTTCGACCAGTTGACATTGCCACGCAATGCGGCGTTATCTTTTAACCCTGCATCGAGCCGCAACGATAGATGATCGTAATAGCTATTAAAGCTCGCCGCTTGCCAGGCGTTGTTGACGCGCTCATAGGGCGTGAACTTCAAGCCGCGCCGCACGTTGGGCGTTGGTTCGGCTCCCATCGTTCGCAACGAGAGTGCCAACCAACTATTCAAACTGCCAGATAGTGCATCAAGATTGACCTCCCGATACGTCTCTTCGTACAGCGTCATGACGACGGGCTTGCTGATGCGGTCGATGAAATGGGCGGCGAGCAAACCCTCTGTGCGAACTTGTGTGATGTTTTGTAAACCAGTGAGCTGCGTCGGGTATTCATGCCGCTCAACAATGAAGCTGTTGGCGGGAAACGACCAGCGATCCGCTTCGCTCGCCGTGCTGTTTAGCCTCCAGCGTTGCTCGACGGCGGCGAGGTCGAGCGCGGGAACACCCGCCAAAAAGGTTTGCCCCAGTCCGTCCGCGAGTTGCCACAGTTCGTTCTCGTAATAGCGTCCCTGTCCTTCAAGCGTGGTGCGTTCGCTAGTCGGATTTTCAACGACAAGCGCAGCCGCAAAGTCGTGATCTTCGCGCACGCTCAACCCCGTCAGCAGCCAGTCATCGTCGTAGGTGATGACGGTAGACGGCACGGGGTTGGCAATAGTGCTAGGCGCGACAGGCTTCCACGCACCCGGCTCGTTTTCGACGGCGGTTTCATACGTGCCATACGGACACGGCTGATTTTTATACTCTTTGCCGGGATTGTCGGGAAAGGCGCAGGTGCGCGTGATCGACTGCTCTTGTTCCTGCATCAACACCTGAATCGACCAGACGAGACGCACATTGTGGGAGCTGCCCCACCCCCCTTGCGGCAGATATGCCATCGTTCCCGCAAAGGCGACGGGGGTATTGAATTCGTCATAGACCAGTTGCAGCGGGATGTAGGCGAGCAAATCCCCCTTGTCGTTGAGCGGGCGCACCGACACACCGTACTGCTTGAGTAACTCTGCATCAAGCCAACCAGCGATCCACGTTTTGAGTTTGTCGTTCTTGCACGTATCGACATCAGCAAACCCAGCGAGGTGACACTGCACGGCAAACTGCACATACGCTTCGCCGTGATCGGTTTGCCAGTTGGCAATGTCGTCCTTGTATTTGCCCTGATTGGTGTTGTTCCAAATCTCATTGGCACATTGGGTGATATTGGCGGCGTCGGTCGCGCCGGTTTTGTAGCCGAGTGCGTGACAGGCAACGGTGAACCATTCATAGTTGAAGTCGTGGTCGGTTTTGGGTGCAGGGAATGCGGGCGGCGCGACTCGTTGGGCTGGCACACCACTCTTGGTGGGCAGATTACCATAGCGATTGGTGTCAAATGGGATGGTCAATTCAAGCATCGGTACGGCGCGGGTATCGCCGTTAGCCGCCTGACCACTGTTGCCTAATGTTTGATTGACTAGCTGGGTGACGTTGCCAAGCGTATCGAATTCAGGCCAATCGAGAATGGTGCGACTGAGCCAAAGGTGGCGGGGGTTCGTCGGCCGAATTTGAAAGTTGACCGTCACGGGCTTCGCTTGCAAATCGTTGATTGAGAGGTGTAGTTCTTTGTCTTTCGTTCCCTCAATCGTTGTCCCTTTGCTGTCAACTGAGAGATCGACACTGTCTGGCACACCGTCGCCGTCGTTGTCGAAGTCGAATACATCGAGCGTGCCGTCATTGTCTTGATCGGGGCAACGCAGTGTTTTACTAGACGCATCCTCCGAACATTCTGCCCCATCGGGCAAGCCGTCGCCGTTCGTATCTACTTCGAGCGGGTTGGTGTACTTGCCATTGATGCCACGCACTTCGGCGAGATCGCTCAGCCCGTCCCCATCGCTGTCGATTTGGTTATCGAGCGTGCCAATGCCGACATTTTCTTCAAAGTCAGTCAGCCCGTCCCCATCGCAGTCTGCTTTGTTTTCACACCCTTTGCGCTCTTTGTCGTCGGGGATGCGGTCGTTGTCGGCGTCGGCCGCCGCCCGATCCACGACTTGGTACGATACGTTGTCTGTGCTGTCATTTTCGGCGGCAAAGAGGGCGAGCGGGGAGCTGATTTCGGCCGAAAATAGCCCAACCTCCCCAAAATCTGGCAAATATGACAGCGGATTGCGACTGCTATCAAACGGTTCGGCCACTGGCTCAAAGCTCGGCAGTGGCTCCTCCTCTGGCTGATTACGCTCAAAGTAGTCGCGGATTTCGGCCGATTCCGCAATCTGCAATACGGGCGAAAAGACCATCGTCCCTACAATCACAATCGCAAACACGCGATACCGTTGCCGATAAGAAAGCGACATCAATGTAAACAGACCCACCGCCAGCACTGCCAAACCAACAACACCAAACGTCGCCTGTTCAACCACCTGCTGATTGTTCAGGCGCAGCGGCTCCCAGAACGGCTGTGTCGCCGCGACGCGCTGTGCGTCCCAGCCAAAAAATTCGGTACTGAGTTCAATGCTGACCTGCTCGGTATTGCTTTCGGGAAATGTGGCATTGATGATTTGGCGGATGGGGAGACCATTCGCGCCGATCCAAATTTCCCCTGCCCCCTCCATCTGCGCGTAAATATTGGATGTCTCCAGCCGTAAGCTGCGTGGCAGTTCACCGTTGCGCCGCATCTCCTCTTCCATCAAGGTACGGACGTGCGCGGCAAACGTTTCGCCGTTCAGGTCAAATGTATAGCGGTCAAAGGAGAGTCCCGCACGGCTGTCGCTGCTGACAAAGGTGACGTTTTCGGCCGCGTGCAGATAGGCCAAGCTGTCCTGACCGGGTGCAAAGAGGCCACCATCGAAGTCGTCGAGCGGTTGCCAGTCGGCGGCGGGGTCTAATCGGCCGAAAGCCCCGTCCTCATCTACCTGAACCTCAATCACGCCACCCACATCGGTCAGCGTGAGATACAGCTCTTCCTCTGGCAGGTTGACCGAACCAGCGATCTCAAACCGTTCTTCGGTACTCGATAAGCCGAGATTGATCAGCTTGGGCAGCGGTCGCGTCGTCTGGATCAGGTCGGTGCGGTAGCTGTATGCGCCGACCGCTTCCGCTTGTTCAATGGCGCGGATAAGGGTGGTTTGGTGGTTATCTGCGGACGAAATCCGTACACCAACCAGTAAAACGACAACGATTGCGAAAACTTTCCAGAAATGCCGAATACCCATGTTAATCTCCTTATAAAACGGCGAATACCGACGCAAACACGGTTCTAGCTTATGACTTGCTATGTCTCACGCTTGAACCACCCTGATTTTCTTCGTCTTGAACTGCGCTCTCGAAGCAGGTCTCGATATACGGCAAAATCGCCTCAAGCGCGGCAAAGGTAACCTCTTGACCTGTATTGACATCGGTAAGGGCGGCGCGGGGCGGTTCGGCCGAATTGGTGCGCCAAACGCGCAGCAAATACGAAGCATAATTAGTTTGCGTTCTCATGTACATGAAGTATATGTAGGATCGTTAACGCATCGTTATGCTTTTGAAAACGCACGATATGCCAAACATAACGCGAGGTTAACGGTAAAGATGTCCGTCTTATCTGTCCAACTGCTGGGGGACGTTGCGGTCAAATCTGACCAGTGGGAGCGGATTCTCGTGCGATCAGGCAAGAGTCAGGCGTTGCGGGCTGGAATGGCATGATCGTTTTATGCGAACGGGGCAACGTCGCCTTCTCCGAAAAAATCAACAAATTCGAGGCCAATAGGGGTGTTGCGGCGATCATTTTTAACAATGCGGCGAGTAATTTTAGCGGTATATGTGATGGTAGCTGCACGGGTGACAGTCCCGCAATCAGTCTTTCGCAAGCTAATGGGCAAGCGTTGCGCGACAATGAGTTAGGCAACAGCACAACAGTGGAAAGCGTGGTCGGTGCTGGTGTTAACGGCCACTTTGCGATCAGCGGCACATCTTGAAATGAACTCGCCGTCAACGACAATGCCTTCGTAGCCAACTCGCCCTTTGAGTTTGTTGTGACCCAGTGAGAGTGTCCCGTGTTCTCTCGACAGATAGCGGGTTGCCAAACCTTCCCGAATCTTACCGCGCAACATCCCTAATGCGATAAAGGGATCGACAGGGGAATATGCCGCAAATTGATAGCCCTCATCCAGCTCTGAACTTGTCACTTCACGCGCTCGCAGAAAGTAACCATTCAACATGGGGGGAACGAGATCAATGACAAACTCACGCTGTCTCCCAGCAAAATCTTGGAATGTCTCCGTGTTGGGAAGAATGGTTCGGCCGAAATATCACCTTGCTGTTTCATATTGCCTCCACATAGACGGTTTTACAGGGTCAATTTAATGCGCATTGCAAAGAATCGCTATAATTTTCCAATGCACAATCTTGCCAATACCGACCGCGCTGTCCATTCTGGCGCTTCAGCGCAAATGCAGAAATGATGACTGTAACCGATCTCCGTCAGCAAATTACGGACTTGATGGGTGTGCCCGTGCGCAGGTTGTCTGTTTTGCATGGCGGGTCGGTTGCTGAGGTTTATCAGGCTGTACTGACCGATGGGCAACAGCTTGCCATTAAGGTTGAGCATGGTGAACAGGCGGCATTGCATGTGGAAGGCAACATGCTACGCTACTTGGCAGCCAATAGTGCGCTGCCTGTGCCAGCAGTGTTGTACAGCTCGGCCGAATTACTCGTCATGCAGCACCTACAAGGCGCGAGCCACTTTTCGGCCGATGCCGAGCGCGATGCAGCCGAACACCTCGCTGCGCTCCATGCCATCACTGCCCCACAGTTCGGTTTTAAATCGACAACACGCATCGGGGGGCTGGCACAGCCCAATCCGCTGTCCAATTCATGGATCAACTTTTTCGCAGAACAGCGTCTTCTTCATCGCGCACACGCCGCACGAGATGCTCGGCAGTTACCAACTGCCCTCTTACACCGACTAGAACGCTTCGCGGCAGACCTCCCACGCTGGCTAGATGAGCCGCCCCACCCTGCTCTGATTCACGGCGATGTCTGGACAACCAACGTATTGGCAGAGGGTGGGCAGATCATAGGCTTTATCGACCCCGCCATCTACTACGCTGATCCTGAAATTGAACTCGCATTTATTACGCTGTTTAACACATTTGGCGACCCGTTTTTTCGTCGTTATCATGAATTGCGCCCCATTCAAAACGGTTTCTTTGAAGAACGCCGTGACATCTACAACCTCTATCCGCTGCTTGTGCATGTTCATCTATTCGGCGGCAGTTATGTGGCGCGTGTGGCGCAGACGCTCCAGCGATTTGGATATTGAGGGGCGATTTATCACGTCACCAAACGTGAATCCTGATGCCCGCCTGCATTTTGTTTGTCCATCAACCTGCTGGCATAATCCATTGACAAAACTTTTCAGCAGCGGTTTATATGACAGGAGTGTGAAATGAAATCTGTCCCAGATGATAGCTCCCAGCAGTGGCAACGATATTACGACAAAACCGTTAGCCGTCCGCCCCGTGAATTTTTGCGTACCACGTTACGCTATTTTCAAACAGCAGGAGACGCAATCGATCTCGGTTGTGGGACGGGAACAGAGACGCTCTTTCTGTTGCGACAGGGCTGGCAGGTTTTGGCGATTGACCAACAAGCACCGGCCATTGATAAACTGACAGCCAACACGCCAACCCCATTGACCAACCGACTGCACACACAGGTTGCGACATTTGAAACGATCGAGCTACCGCCCAGCCATTTGATTTGGGCTGGTTACAGTTTGCCATTTTGCCATCCAGATCAGTTCACTGTGCTTTGGGATAAGATTTGTAATTCGTTGCATTCTGGCGGACGGTTTGTGGGTGATTTCTTTGGTACGCGTCACGTGTGGACTGATAATCCCAAGATAACGTTTCACACCAAAGAACAGGTGCTGAAGCTGTGCGAGCCACTCCATTTAGAATACATGCAAGAAGGGGAAGGCGAGCAGATGACTGCACTGGGCGGGATGAGACATTGGCATATGTTCACCATTCGCGCTCGCAAACCTTAGCCATTCATCTCATTTGCCTCATCCAATGATTATCGACCTACACACCAAACGCGTCCAACTTGATCAGCGTGACCCCGCATTCTACAACGATCCTTATTATTACTATGCGAAATTGCGCGAGCAAGCTCCCATCTTTTATTGGGAAGCCTATGACCTCTGGTGTTTTGCCGCGCATGAGGATGTCAACACGATTTTGCGTGACCGACGTTTCGGCCGACAAATTCTACACTTGACTACACGCGAGGCGTTAGGCTGGCCGCCCACCCGTGCCGACCTGCAACCGTTTTACGACGAAGAAAGTCACTCTCTCTTAGAGCTAGAACCGCCCGACCATACGCGCATTCGCAAGCTGGTGCAGAAAGGGTTTATGGCGCGACAAATCGAGCGACTGCGTCCGCGCATTGCGGCGTTGACTAATGTGTTGATCGATGCGCTACCGGATAGCCAGGCAGTCGATTTACTGCCCCATTTTGCTACCCCGCTTCCCGTTACGATTATTGCTGAATTGATTGGCATTCCCACGTCGATGAACCAGCAGTTGCTTAACTGGTCGCACGCAATGGTCAAGATGTATGAGTTAACGAGATCGGCCGAAAATGAACGCGCCGCCGTCCAAGCCACCATCGCGTTTGTCAGCTATTTGCGCGAATTCGTCACCTATCGCCGCAATAAGCCGCAAGACGACCTACTCTCTCATCTGATCGCCGTTGAAGAAACGGGGGACAAATTGAGTGAGGACGAGTTGATTAGCACCTGCATCCTGTTGCTCAACGCGGGTCATGAGGCGACGGTCAACGTAATCGGCAACGGCGTGCTGGCACTGCTGCAACAGCCTGACCAGTTGCAACGCTGGCGACAAAACCCAGCATTGAGCGCATCGGCGGTGGAGGAGCTACTGCGCTTTGACACCCCGCTGCATCTATTCACGCGCTGGGTGTTGGAGGATGTCACCTACAAAGGACATCACTTTCCGTTTGGGACACAGATCGCGCTGCTTTTAGGGTCTGCCAACCGCGATCCATCGGTGTTTACAGAGCCAGGACGGTTGGACATCGGCCGAAAACACAACCCGCACCTCTCCTTTGGCGGCGGCATCCACTACTGCCTCGGCGCACCGCTCGCACGCCTTGAGCTACAGGTCGCCCTGCCGATTCTGTTTGAGCGACTGCCCAATATGACGCTTGCCGCGCCGCCCGAATATGCCAACAGCTATCACTTTCACGGACTGACGCATCTATGGGTTACCCCGCACGATTGATTGGTTGCAGCTGGTTCAACTTAGCTCATAACAATCCCACATCCCCCGACCCTTGCACTGCTCTTTCTGGCGGTGGCCTTTACCCACAGCCTTCCGAGCGTAATCGGCAGCGAAAAACGTCTATGTCCCGCGCTGCCTGGATTGAAGTAATGTACCCCTGCATCGTCTGAAATTTTCGGCCGATGTGAATGCCCACTGATCACAACTGAAAAGCCCGCCGCAACGGGGTCGAGGTCGAGAGCATTGAGATCGTGCAGCAGATAGACGTCATGCTCACCAACAGTGACCACATCCGTTGTGGGTAAACCAAATGCAGCAGGATCGACGTTGCCACGAATAGCGTGGGCAGGCGCAATCGTTCGCAGTTCATCAGCGATGATCCCCGCGGGCTTTTGTTTGCCAATCGCTGTTGAAAAGCGTGTCTAAAGGCTGAGGATTTTCGGCCGATTCCAACGAGCCATGACGACTATCATTAGTGACCAATCACCTCTTTTGCCCGCTTGCTGGCATGTGTTGCAGTGAGAAAGTCGTTTAAGACGATTTGACACGTCACGCCCTCTCGTTCAAGCGCACTGGCGGCGGCGTTGATAACGATATTCAAAATGTCGCCCCCCGCCAACCCCTCGGATGCGCTGATGAGTTGTTCCCAATCGGCCGAACTTAACCGCACGGGCATTTCATCAGGAATATGATAGTGCCAGAGCCGTCGTCGCTCCTCTGTCTGCGGCAGCGGCATCTCGACATGCCCCAAAATACGCCGTACAAACGCTGTATCGTAGTTGGAAGCCAAGTTGGTTGCAAAGATGGTGACACCGCGAAAGCTGTCGAGTTCCAATAGCATCACCGACCGACTGATGTTGACCGCATGATCGGTACTTTGGCGCACATGAGTCAAGCGTTTGCCCAAAATCGAATCCGCTTCGTCGAAAAATAGCAACGCCCCCGTTTCGCGCGCCCGTGCAAAAGCTGCCTTGATATTCTTCGCTGTTTCGCCGACAAATTTCGACTCTACTTCGGCGTAATTGATCCGCAGGATTGCCATTTGCAGTTCGTGCGCGATCGCCTCGGCCGCAAAACTCTTGCCCGTTCCCGGTGGGCCATACAGGTTGATGGCAGTGCGTCCGCCCAATGGATCGATCTTGCTCAAACCAAACTCGTTGTAGAGCAGATGTTGATGCGTGATCTTGGTCAACAGACGGTTGATCTGCTGTTTTGTCGCTGCGGGCAAGATCAGATTTTCGAGTCGGCGTTGCGGTGTCTCCACCTCAAACATGGCGGCTCGCTGGTCGTCAGGTGGGGTCGAATTCGGCCGAACAACCCGCCCATCCATGACAGGTTATTCGGCCGAACAACCCGCCCATCCATGACAGGGCGCGTGACATCATTTGCATTGTCGCTCATGCCGATTCCTCCAAAATCCCCAGTTCACGCGCCAACCATTGTGTCTCCAACTCATCGACATAAATGGCGATGGCCGCTTTCAAAAAGGCGGGCAAGTCGGGATCGATTGCGGTGAAGGTCGCATTGAAATCGGGATGATCGTGGTACATCGCGCCCAACCCTTCTAGCACCTCAATCGTCGGTTCATAGAAGTGGTATAGATGTTCATGCCAGCGCACAAGCAAGGCGCGAATGTCGGGATGGTCCGCTCCCTTGTCCATGTTGGCGGTAATTTCCAGATAGATTTGATTGCCTTCTTGCAGGATCGCCTGTTTGCGTTCGTCACTGTAGCTACGCCACAGTTGAATCGACTGCGCGGCACTGTTGCCCCACTGTTCAACCGCTTCTTGCTCGTACGCTTCTTGTTTTGCGTCGTTAAAACCTTTGAAAATCGTTTTGTCACTCATTTTGACCTCCCCAACCAAGTGCATCAGCGTTGTATCGACTGTTTGCACAAGGGTTTGCAAGCGCCCGATCTCTTCGCGCAGATGTTGGCGATGGGTTCGCAAGGCGATGATTTTGTCGAAATCGGGTTGTGTGAGGATCTGTTTGATCTGCTGTAATGTAATCCCCATTTCACGATAGAGCAAAATCTGCTGTAACTGAAGGAGCGCATCATCGTCGTAGTAACGATACCCGTTGTCGCCCACCATCGTCGGTTTCAGCAACTCTTTTTCATCATAGTAGTGCAGGGTTCGCCGACTGACACCAGCCAATTCTGCGATATCCTTGATCGTGTACATCTTCATACGGCCTATCTTAAACTATCACGTTACGTGAATGTCAAGAGATAGGTGCGATTTGCCAAATCTATTCGGCTGGCTTACGCTATGCTATAAATCACCGCATGAATACACAACCAATTGAGACACTTGAAATGGCGGTCGTGTTTGATCGATATTCGGCCGAAATGCGCTCCAAACTCCTCCACCTGCGCCACCTCATCCTTGACACAGCCGCCAAAACAGATGGTGTTGGTCAAATCGAAGAGACGCTCAAGTGGGGGCAACCGAGCTATCTGACCCACAAACCCAAGAGCGGCACGACGATTCGTATTGATCAGGATTCGGCCGAAGAAGGCAAGTACGGCATCTATGTCCACTGTCAATCGAAATTGATCGAGACGATGCAGCGAGCTTACCCGACTGAGCTGACCTACGAAGGGACGCGAGCGATTGTCTTTCACGTCGCTGACCCCCTCCCAGAGGCGGCCGTGCGCCATTTTATCGAGTTGGCACTGACCTATCATCAGTGGAAGTAAGGCAACAGTTAAAAAATCCCGTTACCCAGGCTGGCTAGCGATCATTCTCTGGACACTTGCAAAGCGTAAGGTCTCACGCGGCATCGTCGCCGCATGGCGATCCAAAACTGTCTGAAGCATGCCCGTCATCCTTACCAGCCTCACGCAGCTTACTTCAGTCCACCTTCGTAACGCACCCTTTCAGCTTTTTCCAATAGCTTTGTCGTGGTATTCCAGCTCCGAATCGTCATAAATTTGTATTCTGGCGTTTTTATGATCCTACTAAGACGACTCTTTGTGAGTTGAGCGCTGAGGCGTTGCGAGTAGATCACACCGTCACCTGACCAGACTTTATCGACACCCTCTCGCGGTTTGAACACGGACATGGCCTGCACTGAATCAAGCTCTATCAAAAAGATTGCATCGCTATGGTACTCTTTTGGCTGCTCGCCGAAGCCTGCGGGCTTGTTATCGACGACCGCTTTGAACTGATCGTGAGTCAAAACGAGCACTCTCACAATCTCGTCATCAAGCTCAAAATTTTCAGACAAAGCCTCTTCGATCTGCGCGCTTATCTCATTGGTATTCTTGTCCGATTCTAGTATCACATTACCACTAGCGAGATACGTTGAAACATTAGAAAACCCCCCTTCTTCCAAGCATTCTCGCAGACTTGCCATTAACACTTTGTTTTTACCGCCGACGTTGACACCACGGATAAGGGCTATGTGTACTCTCATCTCACTCTTGTTCGCAATCATCGTTGTTTCCGTTTCTTTGAGTGTTGTTTAGGTTTGTGGTGGCATTGATTGCTCCTTGAGAATCAATCACTTCAGCTTAGTTTAAGGTGCAGTCACTTGGTCACATGGTAAGAGGTGATTTGACGAACGCTCGTTCCCTTGGTGTTTGCGAATCCGAAAATGAAGCAAAATCCTTCAGCTGTGTCACCATACTGAACTTCACCATTCACTGCCCCAGATTTGCCATGTGTAATGGCATGGAGGACGGTCAACTTGGAAATCGGCCGATTACCCATCGCCTCTAATTCCGTAGAAATTGCGGCTTGTCCTGAAAGAAAGTTGCCACCAACGATGTTCCATTGTGCATCTTCTGTGACAAGCGTTGACACCGTTTCAAGCTCACTTGTTAGGAGTGCAATCGCTAGGTTTTCAGCAAGTTGATTTTTTGGGGAGTTTCCACAATCTTGACTTCTGACTAACTCCATAATTTTTATCTCCTTCACTATTTTGTTGGTTCATACCACAGCAACATCATGATGAAATCGTGTTGCCCTCCATCACTTGATACTGTTCCACGTCTGCGCGTTTGATCAAGGCAGTGATGTCAGAGCCTGCACCTGCACCGCGAAACGCCTGTAAGCTATCTTCGGAATCCCACGCTTCATAAACATTGACGCGATCTGCTTCTAATGGATCGGCCGCGACAATAAAATCTCGACACCCTTTCGCTTCACGGGCGAGCTGCATTGCGTCATGCGAACGTTGTAAGAAGGTGTCGCGTTTTCCAGATTGGACATAGATTTTCCCAGCTACAATTATCATAAATCCTCCTTTTCTACTTGTTGTGATTCACCTTTGAAAAAAGCTGTCAAGAGAGGGAGCAAAACCTTGGCACTCACCATATGATCTTGACCAGCAAGTAGCTTGAACGTGGCGGTCGGCATCACGTCCGTCAGTTCTCTTCCGACCTGCTGCATAAAGGCTGGGCTTTTTTCGCCAACGATAATTTGCATTGGAACAGTCACTTGCGCGGCGCGATCAAGCGGCGGCAAATCTTTCGTTAAGGCAATGTCATATGCAAGCGTTGGGGCAAGTGCAGCCATCGTTTTCCAGCCCGGAAAGAGGGGGAGCAACCAAACAAATAAGGTCGGCATGCCGATACCTTTTGAGAAAGTTTTCACTGCTCTTTTGTTGTTGCCCGCATCGAGCAGCGTTTGCACTGCATGGCTTAATTGAGCGTAGGTCGCCTTTTCTGCTTCATCGTGGACATAAGGCGGGTCATACATCACCACCCTGTCTATCTTGTCTCCCAAACGCAACGCGGCCTCAAGCGCCAACACAGCACCAGACGAATGCCCAAGCAGATTGGCTTTGCCGCCCGCTGCATCGATCATCGCCTCGATGTCTTCCACTTCGCGTTCTATTGCGTAAGGGGATGTATTACCGCTGTCGCCACGCCCGCGTCGGTCGTAGTTATAGACGGTAAAGGCATTAGCGAACGTCTTCGCATCCTGCACAATGGGCATGAATTTGCGAAAGCAGGTCGCGCCTGTAATGTAGATCAGCGGAGGCCCACTTCCATAAACATCATAGGCGATTGTTGTTCCATCTTTTGAGGCGACTTGCAGCATAATATTTCTCCTAACCTGAAACTTGAAAACAGAGTGCTGCCGCAGAGTCTTACTTGGCAAGATTTGGCACGCATGTTCTATTATAACTTTGTTGGGCTTTTGCAACAAGAATGCGTAGCGGAACTAAGAGGGTCAAGTGCGTGGCAGTTCCCTGCCTACAAATCGTTCTTTACCCAATAGAAAGCCGATGGCGCGTTTTACATTTCTCTCGACGCTCTGTTCTGTCTTCAAGTTAGCGATATAGCGCACGATCTCCTTCTGCAAAGAGGGCGATAGTGTGTCAAATACGCTTTGCGCCGCCGTATTTTCATTGAGTGCGGCCACCAATTTAGGATGCGGTTCTATCTCTCGACTGCGCGGATCATATGCCACCGTGACGGTGATTGTCTCGCCAATTCGACTGGGTGAATCAGCGAGCATCGTGAGATTGACATACAATCGCCAATCACCTTTGTATTTGACGAGCGTTTGCCGATAAGGGGTTCCATTAACCGTCCCACAGATTGGGATTGGGCTTTTCGACTTTGCCGCCTGTGTAAACAGTTCGCTCAAAATCTCTTTTGGAACGTAGACAAAAGGGTTTATCCCTATAATCTCAAGCTCTGCCTTAAATTCGTTCATTGGCACTTATCCTAATGACGCAAATTCCATCTGTCAACGTAAGTCGTCAAAAATTTTCTGTGTCAAACAAGCGACGTGGCATTGTTATATCTCTGTGGCGGCCAATTTGAGGCCCAGTAGGGCAAACGTCGCGGCAAATGAGCGGCGCAGACCGCTCATGCAAAACTTGCGGCCGCAGCTTACGCCTCATTGTCAAACCAGAGACAGGGTGTGATGGGTTGATTGATTTTCATCATTTTCACTAGGCGCGCGGACGAGGCATCCGCGCCCCAATTTAGAATTGTGCTTGCGAAACGGCAATGCGTGTGATCAAGTCGTAGGGTATCGGCCGATTCAATGCAAAGCGCAAGTTCCCTTTTTCATTGGCAAATGGGGCAACTTCGGCCGCAAGCTCTGGATCGCGCACCGGTGGATAGATGCCGATATGCTGCTTGAAGGCGGCGAAGTAGAAGAAGACGTGCTTGCGTTTGAATGCAGGCATTTGATAGCTGATCGTCTCCTGTGCATCGGGAACGGCGGCGGCGGTGCGGCGACGGATTTCTTGGAGGATCTGCTGAACGCCCTCATCCGCCGCCGCAATATAATCATCAATCGTCTGATAGTTCGTCTTAGCCATTTTGTGTTGCAAGATAGTCGTCTAGCCTGTCCCACGTTTCGCGGATGCCTTGTTCAGCACCCATATCGAGAACTTGTTGACGCGCATCGGCCGAGACAAATTCAGTGATGCTCGTCATCAGCGTTCCGCCATCTACCGCTTCAAACAGCACGGTGATCACCATCTCGGGCATGTCGGGATGGACGTTGCCTTCTGCATCCGCAAACGCATCACGATAGACGAGACGGCTAGGCGCGTCGATTTCATCATACGTCGCCAACCCCCAACTCTCCTGTCGGCTGCCTTCATACTCACCCGCCATGCAATAGTGCCATTTGCCATCCTCGCGCAGGTCGAGTTCACAGTGGGTCAACTCCCACCCCTTTGGCCCCCACCAGTGTTTCAAGTGAGCGCAGTTGGTGTAGGCATCCCACACCAATTGGCGTGGCGCAGCAAAGTGGCGTGCTAAAACGAGTTCGCGCTCTTCGCGCAGTTCAACTGTCTGTTTATTGGTCATAGGTCTGTTCCTCAGATTGTAATTTTTGCAGATAATCGTCTAGGCGGTCATATCGATCCTGCCATAGCTGTTCGAATGGCAAGATCCACGTAAAGATTGGCTTCAGGGATTCGCTTTGCAGACTGTAGAAGCGTTGTTTCCCCTCTTTGCGCACATGTACCAAATCAACCTCACTCAAAACGCGCAGGTGTTTCGAGGTCTGCGGCTGGCGCATGTCAAGCGCATCGGCGATCTCGTTGACCGATCGTTCACCTGTCTGTAACAGGGTCAGAATTGCCCGTCGCTGCGGTTCAGCGATGGCGTTGAAAACATCAGCGGTGGTTGCGAGTCGAGCCATGCAGATATTATATTCCTATATAGGAATATGTCAAGCGTGTTTAAATCTGTGAGAATCTAGCGGCGACGTTGTGGGCAAGAAGGGGGGAAATCGGCCGAAACCTCTATCAAAATCCGCTCAAAATCGTGCGCGGCAGCAACAGGTTTGCCATCGCCGTTCCAATCATGATAGATATGTTGACAGATCCTTGGCTACTGGCAAGTTACTTTCTAGTACGCCTACCACGAATTGATCTGGCAGTTGAGGTTCTTCGAGATGTTGAACAGTCATCCCTAGTTTTTGCATCACCTTTTGGGAAGGCACGTTTCTATAGCCAGTCGTAGCGATAATTCGTCCAAGTTTTTCATGCGTGAATAGATAGTCCATGAGAGCGCGGGCAGCTTCTGTAGCCAATCCTTTGCGCCGATGCGCCTGGGCAATGGTCCAAAATAAGCCTACCTCCGCTGTCGCTAAGGCATTGGGGGATCGGTTAAACGCCGCGACTCGATTAAATGTATCCAAGTATGGAACAATGCCAACCGCGCCGATTATCTCTCCAAGCTCCTTTAAAACGACGGCGCGTTCACCATAATGAGGCTGCCCCAGCATGGCAAACATTTCATACCCCAGCACAGTCCATTGCAACCAGCGTTGCCGTTCGGCAATAGTCACGTCTGAACCCGGTTGATTGAGAACGCTGCTAATGGAATCAAGATCGTCCATCGTTAATTCACGGACGATAAGCCTTTCAGTCTCAAGTGTGGGAATTCGTTTGGTCATCTAATCTATCCCTTTCTCAACTTAGTCACTCATCACCTTTCGGAGCTGACTTAGTTGCGTGAGCCGCAAAATCTGTGTGCAGGTTTGTTGGCTTGATACTTGTGTTAAGTGAGTAACTTACTCTGGATAAACGTTTAGTGTTGAGGTAGTCTGGTGGCGGATGGATAGCGTTGTATCGGTTTTCGGCCGAAACCGCCGCCACACCGATTGCCCCGCACGATTATAAAGCCACCGCAACATCTAACAGCGTACCTCATCAAAATATGCGCCGTAAGCGTAAATAGTTGCTAGTTGCTAGTGAAGAAAAAGCGTCAACATACTTTCTTACCACTTATCACTTACCACTATTCACTAACCACTTGCGGCTTCGCCGCCTTATATTTTACACCGTGTCAACAGCTATTTTTGAACATTGAACAACTTAAACGCCTGTTGCACCGATGCACCAATCAACAGGGCAAAAACGATCGTCCCCACTCCGAATGGGCCGCCTAAAAAGAGCGCAAGCACAAACACGCATAGTTCAATGCCACTGCGTGCTGTGCGCAGGTTAACATTTAGCAGCCGCGAAACGGACAGCATCAAGCTATCACGCGGCCCCGCGCCTACATTGACACCGATGTAAATAGCACTGCCTAATCCCATCGTGACGATAGACGCCAACAACAAGGTGATTTGGATCAGCCAGTTATCTGTAACGGATGGAATGAACCAAAGAAACATATCCACCCACAGGCCGATAAAGAGGATATTGGCGAGCGTCCCCCAGCCAATCTGTTCGCGCATAATTAGTGAACTGCTCAGAACAACAATGCCTGTCAGTATCGTAATGATGCCGGGTGTCAGACCCGTGATGTCAGCGAGCGCAACGGTCAGCATAACCCACGGGCTCGTACCGAGATTGGCTTGAATGAGGCAGGCAATAGCGAGGCCAAATAGGGCAAAGCCGATTTGAATGACGGCGAAGTCACGGGGGACTGTCTTCCAGTGAATTGGTTTAAACATCATGGAATTGTGACAGCTTCCGAGATAACGCGCCCTAAACTGGTCAATGAAATTCTATGTGTGCCGCGTGTACTGACCATTGAACAGATGCCAGCTACTGTAAAATGACCTAACCGAACTGCATCATCATCTGATTCAGCCACAGGCCGAGCGCAATAGTATCGTTGCCGAAAAGAGTCACGTGCTGTACACATATGATCAATCTCTGAGGTCGGTGGCGTGATAGCCGCACTGCTGGCAGGGATGATGCGGTTCCACATGAAACATCATGCGGGAACACCCTTGCTGGTAGCGAGTGATGAACTGCCTAGTGCTGGAGTGCGTAATTTGTTGTCTTATTTAGCGATAGTGGAGGGAGCATGTCAGTTTCGGCCGAAAACGCAGCAAAGGTCGGTTCGAGGTGGACTTTGGCGTAAAGGGTGAGACGCGCAGTGAACAGCTTTGTAAAGAGTTGGTACTGGACGCGAATGCGGTGGCGGCGTTGGATGAAGAACAGGTGATATGTAGAATCGGCCGAATGTACACTTTCCGCGCACAGTGGCTCTGGCCTGTGCCAAACCTTGCACGCTTGTCTGCAATTCCATTGATCAAATTACGGTCGTCACCCCCCCACCCCAGCTCTCTTGAGTTGGTCAGAGTATATAAAGTAGGTGCAATGACAATGACTACCAGTGTATTACACGCTACGACGCACATACTTTTTAGCGTCAAAACGCTTTAATTCTAAAAAGTATTTATCGCTAGCCTATTTGCAAGCCGCCATTTCAATCGCGTACGCCACTGAATGCACCGTAAAGTAAGGCCTCTCATATCCTGCGAAGGCAGATATCCATTCTTTTCTAAGACGTGAGTCCCGCGTTCGCGCGAATGACAACGTCATAAAACTTACTTTATGCTGTGCTGAGTAACGGTGTTTTGAGCCTCTGGGTTAGTTGTAACTATTCGATCTGTTCCCCCACCTAACCGTGCGCATTGTTGTTCCTCTTATCCAGTCTCGCCATTTTAGCGTTTTAGCGTCAAACCATTGTAACGCTTTGACATTTCGCCGCTTTAATGTTACATTTTGCAAATGCGAACAATAGCCATTGGATCACAAAAAGGTGGGCAGATGAAAACGCAGCTAACACAGGATTTAGCCGCAATTTTGTCTGCTGAATATGCTCAAAAAGTCTTGTGTGTTGATGCTGACCCACAAGCTAGCTTGACCGCACGATGTAACGTTGCAACAGGTGACAATACGTTGGCCGAGTTGATTAACGGTAGTGCAACCCTGCACGGCACCGTTATTCACACAGAAGATGGATTTGACTTGATTCCGACTGACCGGCGCTTAGCTGAAACTGAAGCAGCAATCTACACCAAAATTGGCAGGGAGAATAAACTGAGAAAAGCACTCAAACCGGCGCAATCCCAATACGATTATTGCCTCATTGATTGCCCCCCCTCACTCTCGCTGATGACGATTAACGCACTTGCAGCAGCGGATTTTGTATTAATACCCTGCCTGCCACAAATGGCAGATGTTCATGGGCTGATGCTGTTTCTTGATACGGTTGATGAGATGCGAGCGGAGATCAATCCAGCGTTAACCGTAAGTGGGATTGTGCTAACTTTCTTTGATGCAAGATTGGTGCATCACCGTGCGGTTGAAGAAGAAATGCAACGTGCCGAATTGCCTGTGCTTGACGCGCGTATCGGCCGATCTATCAAAGTGGCTGAAGCGGGCGCGGCGGGTGAAAGCCTTTTGCGTTATGACCCTACCCACCGCATCCTGAATGAGTACAGAAAAGTCGCGCAAGCTATTTTAGAACAGTAGAACACGCAATTATGAATCGTTGGCGTTAAAAAGCTAAAACTTCAAACCATTAAAACGTCAAACTTTAATCGCAAGGTGTCAATACACTTTGTGGGAGGCAAACTGAAAATGGGCAAGCGGCGTGGAAATCAAGTATCCCTTACGCGTAGTACAACAAAGACAAGGGCGGTCGACCAGCGTCAAGCCGTCGAGTCATCAAAGAGTCAAACCGTCAAAGAGTCAAAACCGCAAAATGTTAAAACGACAACCTATTTATCACAGGAGATTGCTGACCGCCTCGATATGGCGCAAATCAAGCTACGACGATTGACGGGGAAACGCGGGCATGACCTAAGTCGATCTGCCATCATTGAGGCAGCATTGACGATTGCCCTTGATGAGTTAGATGCACAAACAGACAACAGCACGATTGTCGCTTTGATGTCATAGCGTTAAACCATTTTGACGCTAAAAAGTTTTAACGTAGAAATGCGCGATGAATTTAAAAGAAACCGAAGATAAAGAAAATAGACTGACCGTTATTGAACGACGTGAAATTGAGTTTTACGGTGATCGTGTTTTGGCTGTTCGAGTAGAGGAGGGGGAAGTATATGTTCCCATTCGGCCGATTTGTGATCTCATTGGCGTCTCTTGGCCTGCTCAATTCCGCCGTATTAATCGGGATGCTGTCCTATCACGGCGCAAATCAACCGTTGCCGTAACGGCAACGGATGGCAAAGAGCGCGAATTACTCTGTTTACCATTGGACTATCTCAACGGCTGGCTGTTTGGGTTAAACGCGAGTCGTGTGGATGAGTCGGTGCGCGACCAACTGGTTCGCTATCAAGATGAATGTTATCGCGTCTTGGCCGACGCATTTATGCGTGACCGCGTAACTGCACGCCCAGACGACGAGTTGATGGAATCGAACGCCCCTTCTGCTATTGCGTATCGCAATGCGATGGCGGTCGCAAACTTAGCACGGCAACAGTATTACATTGAGCAACGACTTGATGCGACCGAAGAACGCATCAGTGCGATCGAAGCACGCCTCTCTGATCCCAAACGTATTCTGACGACGGATCAAGCACGTCGCATCGCCGATGGCGTACAGACAGTTGCCCATGAGCTTGGCAAACGATCGGGACGGAATGAGTACGCAGGCGTGTACAACGAGCTTTACAGACGCTTTGAGGTGCCTGACTATCGCAGCTTGCCGTCTGCAAAGTTTGATGAATGTATGGATTGGCTACGGCAATGGTATCAATCGTTGACGGGCATAGACGTTCCGTTTTAGGTCGCTGTGTCTCGACCTCCTACCAATGAGTACCGAAATACCTTCTCTTTCTCCACATCCACCATAAAGTCTCAAAGTCACATTTGAGATTTCTCTGTTGAAAATAGATCATGGGTGTCAAAAACTACTTAATCGAAGGCGTTTCAGGCAGTGGCAAAACGTCCGTCTGCACTGAGCTACAACGGCGCGGCTATCATGCCATCCATGGCGACCGGGAGTTGGCTTATCAGGGTGATCCAGAGACGGGTGCGCCATTGGATGGCTCCACCCATGAGCAGCATATCTGGGACATTGATAAGGTCAGATCCTTAGCGACTGACCAAAGTCATCCAGTAACGTTTTTTTGCGGTGGCTCAAGAAATTTCGACCGCTTCATTGCGTTATTTGATGGCGTTTTTGTGCTTGAGGTCGATCTGGATACGTTGATGCAGCGTCTGGCCGCCCGACCAGAAGACGAGTGGGGCGGGCAACCAAGCCAACGCGCGTTCATTGCACGATTACATGCGACAAAAGAAGACATTCCAAAGAACGCCATTACAATCGACGGCACGGCACCCCTCTCAAGCGTAGTGGACGTAATTCTTGAGAACGTCTCCTCGTAACCGGATGCTTATGCTCTTTCTCAACGGTATTTTCGGCCGATAATTCCCCACGTTGCAAACACCGCGCTTCCCATCTGCAAACTTGGAACAACACCTGATGACTGACAATGAATACCTCGATCCCGCATACGCCCAAGCCTACCTCGCCAAAGCCGATGGCATCCCGCATCGCGTTGAAGGCGAAAACGTCCTGCGCTCGTTTATCCCACCTACAGCCAAACGCATCCTCGATCTCGGCACGGGCGACGGCCGACTGCTGGCCTTGCTATACGACCATTGCCCTGATGCAAAATTCTTGGGGCTCGACTTTTCACCAACCATGATCGCTGCGGCCACGGCGCGCTTTGCGGGTGATCCGCGAGTCACAATTGCCCAACACGATCTCAACGACACGTTACCCGCGGTCGCTCCATTTGACGTGATCGTTTCCAGCTTTGCCATTCATCATTGCACGAACACACGAAAGCGAGCGCTTTATGCCGAGATCTATGGGCTGCTTTTACCAAATGGTGTGTTCTGCAATTTGGAACATGTCGCCTCGCCAACACCAGCCTTGCATACGCGCTTTTTGAATGAGCTGGGTGCCACCGCTGACAACGAAGACCCTAGCAACATTCTGCTCGATGTTGCTGTGCAACTGGACTGGCTGCGTGATATCGGTTTTGATGATGTGGATTGCTATTGGAAATGGCTTGAACTCGCGCTGATTGGCGGCATTCGACGCTGACCAAGTAGCTCAATATCAACGCATTGACATAATCCTGATTTTACTTATCACAACCACTGAATTTGCCAAATGGGCGACCGTCTATGGCTAGCCGTAGTCAGTTTCGTTGGTGCCATTTTACTGATCCCAATTGTTTGGCCGCGGCCGCTGCTGGCGCGGCGTGAGAGCGCTGGGGAGCGGTGCAGCTTGCCTTTTGCGCACATACGATTGCATAATTGGACGATCTGGGTTAATTGCTATGCGAAATTTGTTTGTCTGTGCAGCGATCTATTTTCTGGTGATCAAACGCGATCTATTGTTCGTATTTTGGGGAAATCTCAGTTACAATGTTTGGCAGTATCCGCGCTATGCAAATGGCATTTATGTGGCATACGATTAACAGTTTAAAAATTACAGGGAGAATCTTTTCGGAGGTTTTCCCTAAAATGCAAAAAGCCCTGTGTTACATTCTTTGGCAGGAATTCACAGAGCTTTTTCACATTGGGGGGCTGTTTTATAGCCTTTGATGCTCTGAATTATACACGACATTCATTGCAACACAACAAGCGCTACAACAGTCCCCATCTTGGCAGGATATTTATATGTTGTGGCACCCACCCGTAAACCAGATATTTCTATAGCTTTTTCAGCAGTCCAGTTGGGCTGGCTTTGTGTTCCTAGTGACTAAAAGCCATTCCAATTGGGGTACTGAGCGTTGCAGCCAAGCTGCAATCTTGCCCTAGAAATAACAAACCGGCCTGTGGCCGGTAATAGTTTTGGTTATTTGGATACATCCGCTCGCCAAAGTTTGATGTGTCCATGTCAGAAACAGCCTCTTAATTGGGGAGGGGGATTTTGTATCCACCACTCATTTGAGGTCATTTCACTATGCGAACGATAGCATCATTTTCTGCTTCTGTCAATTCTGCCAGTGCGTCTTTACTGACTACCAATGCGCGCTTGCTGGCCATGCGTGCTGCAAGTCAAAAGACACAGGCTAGAATATGCTCGCCTGATGGTGAGTTGCAGCAGCATGTGAGAAATGATGTGCTTGCTGGTCGTTCGGCCGAAAATCATCCAAGCTCTATAGAGTCAGGCGGCTGGTTATCTTTACTACGCGAAGCGATTACAAACCCTGTTGGTGACAGCATTCAAGCAGAACCAGTTGCTGAGAAGCGGGCAAAATCTCCTGCCTCCCCAACTAACATCACAACATTCGGGACGATCGCCACGGCGATTCTCAAGCATGATGGCGGCACGGTCGGCCGTCTTTGGTTGGTGCTGCGTGCGAATTTTGCGGGTGAAGCGCAAAGCGGGATGGTTTCGGCCGATTCCCTCTGGTCATCGCTGACAGCGAACTTCCCTCAATACAGCAAGCGGTATCTAAGCGATCTACTCAATCGTGGCGAAGGTATATATTGGCAGCGCGACGCATTGGGTCGTCTATGGCTGCATGGCATGACAAAGTTAGCTGGTCAGTTGGGTGTTCAACGCTTGCAAGGCAGTCGTGTCATCATTCCACTGGCGGACTTGACCTGTAAGCTCACCCAAATGCGCACCGCCCTGCAAGCGGCTTTCCATGCTAGCCGAGACAATGACAATCCAATCAGTCGCGCCACGTTGCGCGATTTGACTGGCATCAGCGAACGCTCGCAACGTGAGCAGGAAAATAAGAATAGCGGACTGATTGACTCGAAGCCCAACTATAGTTTAGACGGTGTAGCACATCCTGTTTCGGCCGAAAACCACAGCTTCCGCTACCAGCAAAACTCATTCCACTTTACAGATAAAAAGGGGATGCAAGGCAAACAAGGTGTCATCCATCTAGCCCATCAGCTTCCCAATTCCTACACCGCACGGTATGCACGCGCATCTCGCGGTAGAAAACGTAAAATCAATCGTCAACTTAACCGCGTGAACCAAGGGGCGCGTGGCACTGAGTGGCTACAGATTGAGACCGTTTTCTGCAACGATGGTGCAACCGCTGTGCAACAGGTAAATCGAGGGAATAAGGAGGTCGCTTATCCAGCCTGTGATACGCTTTATGGCACGCGCATATGGATAACGCTGCGTGGCTGAATGCTGGAACTTTTTCGCCGTCGTTATTAGGGGTTTTTCTTATCTGTTTCCTTGTTCCACCGCTCTTTGACCACAGTTAGTGCTGCTCGTATCTGGGGCACA
>JAUIAP010000020.1 GCA_030425205.1 Anaerolineae bacterium | reverse complement strand
TGTATGCGAAAAATTCTCACCATTTTGAACGCTGTGATTCGTGATATGCGCTATTTGTCTTCGGCCGAATTAGCGTTACGATAACCTTTTTAATCACAGTTGCTCCCGCGCAGGCGGGAATCCAGTCTTAGAAAGAGTGGATACCTGCCTTCGCAGGTATGACGGGACTATCTTGACGTTGTCAGGCATTCATCTGTGCCCAAATTTCCCCTATAAACGACTCGCCGCAAGCGGCGGCTTGCAAACAACCACGAAGGGGACTCACAGGCGCGTTCGCACCTGTGAGTCCCCTTAAAATCAGACAGCTAGCCTATTTCGTTAATCTGCAATAGGGCGATGGAGATCTGCCCGCCGCCAGAACCAGAATTGACCTGTCAAGAGGGCAACCGTGAGAACCAGCAGCCAGATCAACGGCAGCGGCGCGTTTGCAGTTGCGTTGCTGACCTGAACGGCTGTCGGGATGGCTGCAACGTAGGGGATTTCTAACTCTGTCACCTCTGGCTGTCCGACGGTTGGCTCAACGGGAACGCCGCCTTGCATGAGGTCGCGTTGACAATCCCGCTCACACACAACGATGCGATAGGGCGCGTATGGCACGCCACGAAAGACGAACTCGCCGGTGATATCGGCCGATAGTTGCGCGTCAATAATCAACCCAACTTCGCTGACGAGGTAGACGTTGACCGTCCCAACTGGGTCTTCACCCGTTTCGCGTGTGCCGTTGCCATTGTCGTCGCTAAAGACGATCCCCTCGATGGCCGTTTCGGGACGTGCGACGGGGCGCATCACCCAAAGCGTCACGCGAACTTCCTGCGGCGCGTTGTAGACTGGTGCATCCCCTGTTGCCGTGATGAGAATGGTCGCCTCGTAGTAGCCGGTGGCGAGACCCGTTGCATCGACATGGGCGTTGAGGGTTTCTTCTGCATCCTCCTGCGTCAATGGGCCACCCGTCGTGCTCGACAACACCAGCCACGACTCACTGCTCGTCGCTTGCCAGTTCATCGTGCCGCCACCGTATACGCCGATGTCCAACCCTTGCGGCGCACTCAGCGTCTCGTTGCTGGCAACCGTAAAGTCGAGCGAAATTTCAGAGGCCGCCCCGTTTGCCGTGTGTTCAACGACTAAGAACATCCCATCGGCCGCAACGGGCGTTGAACCAGCATCACACGGGTCTGTGCCACCGCTATTGACCTCTTCACTATCCCAGAACCCATCGTCGTCGCTATCTTTGCGTGTCGGATCGGTCATGTTGTTGAACTCTTGCAAGTTAGTCAGGAAATCTTTGTCTGGATCGTTGTCAGCACCCGTGACACCGAAGCGTTCCTCCCAATCGTCGGGCAAGCCGCTTGCGTCCGCGTCCACGCCATCGGTCAAGACGACTTTGAGCGGGGTCGCCCAGTCGGACATCTGCTGGATGTAACGCGGGACGGTTTGGTTGTCATAGTAGCTGCGAGCCGAGACGCGATAGGTGCCAGCGGGCAAGCCATTGAGCGTGAAGTTGAGCACGTTGCCCACATCGAGATTGGTCGTCCCTTCCGTTGCGGGATAGCCCGTGTAGCTGCTGTCGCAACTGTTTGCCCAGCCGAGCAGATAGCCGTGTGGTGGAATCGCGTTGACCACCCACGACGCAGCGAGCGAGCGGTTGGCACCGACGTTGAGCGAGGTCATCGTTGGGGTTTCAATTGAGCTTGGCACGGTGTGCACAGGCGTGCCGTTGACGGGCGCGGAGCAGGCACTTTGATTGCCGCTTGCGTCGATGGCGCGGACGCAGACGGTCGTTTGTGTGCCGTCGTGCAGACCAACCAAGCGCAGTTGTTCGCGGGTTGGGTGTGCCAATGCGGCATCACTAAACGGAATCGACAACGTGCGATCTGCGAGGCCGCCGGGCGCGTCGAGGTCTGGCATCGTGTATTCAACTTGATAGGAGGAGAGATCAGCCTCTGTGTTGCGCGTCCAACTGGCGACGAGTGCTGTGCCGTCGCTGCTGGTGTGCAGGGTCAGGTCGGCTGGCACCGCTGGCGGCGTGTTGTCTACCCATGTGAATGTGCCGGGCGAGTATGCGTAGATGGAGCCGTGAATTGGGTGGTCGAGACGCCCCATGACGCGGTACGTATCGGCCGATAATCCACTCGGCTCCCACGTAAAATTGGTCAACGAAACAGGCACAGTCGTTGAAATCGGCCAGTGGTTGGGGAGGATGACGGAGTTCATGAGCTGGAGATCGACGTACTCCTGATCACGCACGTAGAAAAAGTGCAGTTGTGCGGCGGGATCGGTTGTGTCGGTCGTCCAGTCGATGTCGAGCGAGCCGCTTGTGACGACGTTATTGGGTGCGGTGAGGGTGAAGGTCGGTTCGGCCGAATTTGCCAAGAACAGCGCGTTGTAGTACTCCGTCCCCTGCAAATTATCGAGCGTCAACTTCCATGCCCCTTCAGCGGGATTTTCTACCGTGAAAAGCACACCCTCGCTGTCCATCGTCAGCGCATACGACGCGCCATCGAGGTCAAACTCATACTCTTCGTCGATTTCGATCTGCTCGCCAAATTCAGCGAGCACGTCTTTGCCGTTGGGCGTAATCAGACGCGGTGTCGGCAAATTGCCTTCTGACCATGCGATGGTGAACAACGCCTCGCCCGTGTCCGCCACGACGTTAAACGTACATTCTGCCACGCCACTGTTGAGCGGACACGCACCCTCAATGCCGCCCGCATCGAACATCAAATCCCCTTCCGCAAGGCTTGAAACAGGCCCCGCAGGTGCGCCATTGATCGCTCGACCGGGATCGAACTCATCGATCAGCGTGCGCCCCCTGTCACCGACAAAGAACTTGACATCAATACCCGCGCCGACAAAGACGCCGACGGTGAACTTGCCCACCTTGAGCTTGCCCTGCACGCCCCACTGCTGTTCGGTGCAATCAGAGTTGGCGCAAAATTCGCCAAAGGAGACGGTGACTCCGATTTCGAGGTCGCGGCGCGGCAACTCCACGCCGAAGAACTGACCGATGCGCCCTTCTTTAATGGTGAAGACCGCGTTGATCGAGCCGGTGAAGTGCAGATCGTTGTTGTCGGGTAGCCATGGATAGGGTGTGGGTGTTCCCCAGCCCTGCCCACGCCAGAGGTGGAACTTTGCGCTCCCTGTGAACCAGTCCATATAGCTCACCTCAACACCCAACAGAATGTCGAGCGGGTTCCATGCGACGACCAGTTCCCCTTTTGCATCAAACGTGCCAACCAATTCCGCTTCGCCGATGAAGGCGAATTGACCGCGTGTGTCGATGACGATGGTGCCTTTAATGTTGGAAAGCGTTGCACCATCAGCCGTCTTGAACGCCACCGCTAGCGTAATTTTCGCAGAATCATCTGGGCGGATGATGACGCTCCCTTCAAGACTGGTCAGGATTAGGCCAGTCGAGCCGACTGGGATACCGGGCGGGAATGCCTGAAATTTCAGGGTCGTTTCGCGCAGTTTGTTTTTGCAGAGCGTGAATGAGGCGAGTAGTGCCGCACCGCTCTCGCTGCTGCCATCCCCCAGCGAAGGCAGGGCGAGATTGGTCGTGCCTTTGATGATTTGCACATTTTGCTCGGCTGGCTCGCCATCGTCGTTGTCGATTGGGCAGGTGCCTTTGTCTATCGTCACGTCACCAGAGAACGTCTTGAAGTTGAAATCTTGGCTAAACGCCTGTGCGCCCATCGCCTCACGGATGGCGGCGGAGTCGGGATGATCGGCCGAAAAGACCTGCATCTCGCCGTCCCGCTGCAAGACGACACGCCCCGCATTCTCCGTGATATTAATGTCGGGCATGTCCCAATCGACTTGCATGATGTCGTCGGGGCTGCGTGCGTCCAGACAGCTTTGCGCACCACAGGCTGCCGAATCGACTTGCTGTTGACCTTCCTCAACAGGGCGGGCAAGTCGCGTGGTGTGGGCAGGCAAGATGACCGCCTTAATTGGCAGATACGCGCCCCCCATGTTGTCGTCTTGATGGATAGTCGCATCCAAAATCCGCAGCTCGCTGATACGGGCTTGCAGCGTCTGTTCGTTAAACGTCGCTTGAATATCGAGCGGCGCATGAGAGCGCATCGTCAAGCTGGCGACCTCAAAATTGGGGGCAGTCGTGCCAGTCGTGATGCCAAAGTCGAATGACTGGTTGGCAAAATCGCCGCCCACTTGCCACATTGCGCTCATGTTCGGGATTGGGGTTGTCATTGGCTCGGAGGAGACTTGGATTGAGCCGCTATCGTCACCACTGGCAGTGCGGTCGTCTACGTCGATATAGCCCACCGTATTCATTTGCGGCCACTCAGGGTTGTCGCCGCCAAACCCCCACGGGTCGATTTTCAGGGTATCCACCGTTGCGCCGTCGGGGTCGAAGCGGAAGTGCGCGTCGAGGGATGTGTTGGTGCTGGCCTGAACCAATTTGCCGATGCTGTCTTCCCCAAAGGCAACGAGCATTCGGCCATGATAGGCACTGACATCGTTGGCATAGAATTCGACAGGTTTTATCGTGGTCTCACGAATAGAGGGCCCTACCATCGCCCCAAATTGATCGCCAAAGCCGTTGGAACCACCGATGATTTCGATGTGTGGATTGGCCTCATCGGTGACGCAGACGCTACCTTGTAAAACGGCAATGAGCGACTCATTGGGCGGGTTGTTGATGTCGATGGGAACGACATCGGTCGATATTCCCAACAGCGGCATCCCCTTCGCCTCATTCCCCGTGCAGTAAGCGTAGTCGGCACTTGCGCCCGGCCCGTAAATCGCATCAGATGGATTGAGGTTAAAGCCACCCTCACTAAAAATTCGCACATTGCCGACAAGTCGCGTCTCGGTTGCTGGGACGACGTTGCCGCCGACTAGCTCAGGATGAGGGTAAATCAGCGTTTGGCACACACCAAAGCGTGGCGCATACTCACTGCCAGCAGGGCAGGCGATCAGTTCAAAGTCAATATCCTCACAAACACCGCTATTGGCCCGTCCCGGAATGACGCAGGTCGGTCGTTGTTGCGTCACTAGCAGGCCCCACTGCTCGGTTGCCGCCATGCCCATTGTGTTGGCGCGGATGACGTACTCCGTCTTGTTATTGGCGATATTGTGTGGCGCTTGCGGGATAAACGCGCTCGGGTCACCGGGTTGCCCATAGCTCGATGCGGCGCCTTCGCCCGGCAGTTCAGGGAACAGCGACCATTGCATATCGAGTCCCTGTGGTGCGGTCATCTTGAAGTAGAGGTTGTTATCTGGTTCGACGTTGACGGTGAAAAGGTGTGCCGATTGAATATCCATTTCGACAGACGCAGTTGCGCCCGCGGGGGTTGGGTTGGGCAGGTGGTCGGTCGGGGTGATGAAGTGGAGGTCGTATTCGGAGGCAGGATCGGCCGAATTATCCGCCTCAACCACAGCGCGTGCCTCAGAATCGGCGTTGTATTTTTCATGAATCGCAATCGCGTTGACGGCACGCCCCGCGTTGTTTGTGTTGAACAGCAAGGGCTGACCAAAGCCGCGCACGATGTTGAGTCCAACCGACTCGCTCGCGCTGACCGTTTTGTTGATGTCGGTGACGGAGACGACGAGGGCTGTCCATTCGGGCATCGGGTTAGGAATTGGGAGGTCGTATTCATGGCGAGTTCGGCCGAAATTATCCTCTGCCAACGATGGGACAACGGAGCGCGACCGCTCAACCAGACTCAGCGCGGGTGCAGAATAGCGGATAAACAGTTGCGGACTCGTGTAACTCTGATAGGTACACCCGTAACGATGGGCAAACGCCTCGCCGGGAAAGAGATTATGCGGTTTGATCGATGTCGTCACAGGATCACAGTCGGTCTCATCGGCCAAATTGACATCGACAGGCGTAATCCGCAACGAGGCGGGGTCACCCTCGTACCAACTCTCGATAATCTCACTGGGAATATCAAACTCAACTTCGATTCCGTCAATCAAATTTGCCTGACAATTGTCACCCCCATAAAAGCGATTGTAGCAGTTGTGTTTGCCAGCGGCGCCCGCATTACTGAGATGGCCGGGTGACTCGATCAGATCGGGAATCGGAAACTGAACGTTGACGTTGTTGGGATCGGTGACGCGATATTTGAACGTGCGACCAAACATCCCGCCTTGCATGACGACGGTTGCATCGTGCATAGTCGCGCCAACGGGGAGTGTGGGCAACTCGTCAAATGTCAAAATCGTTGAGATGCTGTCTTGGGTAAGAAGCTGCCCGTCATCTTCTTCAATGTCGGACTCCAATGTAACGCGCTCCCACTCCAGCAATAACACATCGGTTGGTTGCGGTGGCAGGCAAGCGGGTGAACACGATTCAATATCCATGTCGCTTGGCTCAAGCACATCGACGTAGGTTGAGGTTTGGCTCGGCGGAGGCATTGCACCGTAGATAGAAGGGCTAAACGCGGATGTGCTGCCAACAAGCTGCGGTTCGCTGGCGGTGATGGCTGGGAGGGGTGCGGCGGTGGCGGTCGGATCGGCCGCCGCTCGCGCAAACAAGATCAGCGCGATGACGAGTAGTTGCAACAAGCGTTTGCTGCATATCTTGAGGGTCAATGATTTTGAATACATGATGATCTCCATGGGTGGTCGGCCACGCGACGTTTCAAGGTGCAATCGCGTCGGGTTCCGTTTGCGTGTTGTCATAGAAGAACGCAACGAGTTGTGCGAATGATGCGAAATGGTGCTTATCGCCCGTCTGGATGTTCTTGACGAGAATGCGCCACGCTTGTTGCGTGTCTGTGCGCCAGAAGCGGACGAGAAAGGCTTGATAGTCGAGGGCGGATATATCGTTCATGCCGGAAGCGTAAACTTCTTCCGTAGCTAAAACGTAGCCAAGCTGAAATCAGTCTTAGAAAAGAATGGATACCTGCCTGCGCAGGTATGACGGGACTTGCTTTATGGTGTACTCAAAAGAGGCAATTTCGCTGATTTTCGTGTGGGGCAAACCGACAGAAGCGGGGAGGGGGAATTTATATGACGGCGACTGCACGAATAGGGGAACCTGTTCCGCCGCGAATTTTGAGCGGGAGACCGATAAACTGAAATCGGCCGATTCCCACCAGCTGATCCAAATTAACCAAATTCTCGTAGTGGGTGAATCCCATCTCGCCACAGATGCGATGGACGGCCGAGTTTGACACCTTCCGCACACCGGGCGAGCGCGTTTCAACCCCTATCGCCGCGACGCGCTGTTCACCAAACCAAATCGCCGCATCGGCCGTAATGCCCGGCCCATTCGGCCAATCTTCTGTCCCATAGTGGCGACGATAGTGATCGGTGTAGAGCAGAACGGTATCGCCGCGTGCAATTTGCAGCCCCGCTTGCGCGATTGCCGCAACGATTTCGGCCGTGTCGATTGGTTCGAGCAGCCCCTTATGCGAAAAGTCGAGACAGAAACCCGACGTGATAAACATCTCAAGGGGCATGGTGTCGATGCCGCGTTCACGCTGTTCGGGATCAAAATGGTTGAACGCATCGACATGGGTGCCCGTGTGTTCACCAAAGGTGAGTTTGTGGACGGTGGGGGAGACGGTGGTGGGATTTTGTACACCTGCCCGTTGCTCATGTGTTTCGATGATGTCGATGGCGACGGACGGATGCCCATCAAAGACGGGCATTCCGACAAAAATCTCTTGGCTCAAGTCGATGATTTTCACGTTAACGATAGAGATCAAGCTCACGAGGACGATACTGTTCGGCCGCGCAGCCGTCGCCCGTGAGCGTGAGTCCGCGTAGATGGATAATGGGGGTCGATTCGGCCGATGCGCCCATCAACAAACTGGCGGCGGCGGCAATTTCGTCGGCCACGCCAATTGTCGTCGCGTGGAGAATATAGCCATAGCGGTCTGCTTCGCCGCGCTTGTCGAGAATGGTCGGAACCCCTGCCGCACCGATTGCCACACCCACCGTGCCAAGTCGATGGGGACGACCGTGCGTGTCGGTGATGATGACGCCGACCGCCACCCCCGTTTTTTCGAGGATCACCTGACGGATTTGGCGAGCCGATCGGTCGGGGTCTTGCGGCAGCAGCAGCACCCATTCACCCGATTCACGCTGTGGCACATTGGAGCGGTCAATCCCCGAATTGGCACTGACAAAACCGAGTCTGTGGCGCGTAATCAGCACGCCTTGACGATAGCGGGAAATTTCGGCCGAATCTTCCCCCTCGCGCGTCGCCTCGCGCAAAATCAGTTCGACTAGGCGCGCATCCTTCCCCGTCTTTTCCGCCATGTCGATGGCAGCGGCCGATGGCGTGATCTGCATCAAATCGAAATAGCGGTCTTCCGCCTTGGAAACGATCTTCTGGGCAATGGTGATGATGTCGTCTGGTTGCAGCGCAATATTGGCCGCCTCCAGACCCGCACAGACAGCGGCCGCGACGTCATCACCGGGTCTGACCTCTGGGACAGCGGGCAATGCAGTTAGCGTAAGTTGGTTCAATGGGTTGACCTAATCGCGAATCAATTTAAGCATCTCGGCGTTGGAGATATGCTTAAATTCGGGCAGATTGCCCGCTTTGGCAAAACGTAATTCGAGTTCATCGAGCTTCTGCCATTCCGCTTTGGTGATGACAGTACCGCTGGTCGATTTGAGCGCGTTTTGAATGGCGCATAGTCGGTCGGTGGGTGTCTCTGATTCGGCCGATCCTCTGCACGCCGCCAGATATGCCAACACGGCCTGCGCCCCGTTGATCCCATCTTTGCGCGCCGCCCCGACCAGTCCCGTACTCGCCTCACGCGCCCAACCAGCCAAAAAGATGCCGTCCAGCGGCCGTTCTGTGGTCGGGTCATACGCCTCATAGGAGATGTCACCGATCGGAAAACTTGGGTTAGGATTCTTGGCGAACTCATTCCAGACAATCGGCAAGCCAAAGTCGTCATCCACCTTGTCCCCAACGGCAAAGATGACGGTATCGACCGCCAGCGTGCGCGTTGTGCCGAGAGTGCGTGCGGAAGTGCTGCCATCGTCGCGCAGTTTGAGCGTTGTGTCCTCCAGCTCAATCCCGACGACGTTGCCCTCACTGTCCCCAAGAATTGATTTCGTGACGGACAAGAATTCAAAACGCAGGCGCGTGTCGGAAACGGGTGGCTCGGCGCGTTTTTCGGCCGATAAGATAAATTCCCGCGCCGCCGCAATGTCGATCCCGACCGACGTCATGATCGGTCGCGTGCGTTCAATCTCTTTATCGAGCGCGGCGATATCGAGATTGTTAAAAACAGTTTGCAGCTCTTTTTTGGTGAATTTGACCGCGCTGGGATCACGGCGCACGATGGCGATCACTTCATCAACTTTCAGGTGACGGATCGTCCAGTTGGCAATATCCATCATCACGTTGCCCGCGCCGATGATGGCGACTTTTCGGCCGATTGGGTATGCCCATTCAGAAAATGGGGGCAACTTATTGTAGTGATAGACCAAATCTTTGGCGTGGTAAACGCCATTCAGCTCCTCACCCGCCGTTCCCAGCCACTTTGTCCCCTGCGCTCCTACCGTCACAAGCACGGCATCAACCCCCAGCGCACGCAGCTCTGTCAGGCTCATGTCGCCCTCTTCGCCAATCGTGATGTTGCCATAGTAGTCGATTTGCGGATCGCTGAGAATTTGCCGAAACTGTTTGCGCAATCCGTCCTTCATCTTGTATTTGTCAAAGAAAATACCGTACTCGGCAAGACCACCCGGCTTGATGTCGCGGTTGAGTAACACGACGCGCACACCTTGCCCCGCCAACTCTTTTGCCGCAAAGATCCCCGCAGGGCCAGCCCCAATCACTGCAACCACTGATTCAGATTGATTCATAAAACGTCTTCCTCATCTCGTTAACTCGGAAAATCACATTACCAGCTCGTGTTACGCGAAATCGACGTGGGGGGAGGTAAACGGTGTTGCGTCTCAACCAACTCAGGTTGCAAGACCGTTTATCTCACCTGTTTGGCTATGCGCGCTGATACGCCTCTTGCAACCAGCCGATAACCGTCTCATCCACATCGTCCACGCTACTCAAGCGCACACGATGGGAACACATGCCCCCAAACACCTTGCCATCTTCAAGCCGATCTGTCGTCGGCTCACCTTTTAGTTGAATCCCCAAGTCGATGCGCGTTTTTGTGCTCGGTTTGATCACGCCAAACTGTTTGCCACGTCGCAGGCTGACGGTCGTTTTCTTAGGCGCAATTTCGATGTCATCGCCAAACGTCTGTACAGCGGCGATCAGTTTGGCATAAATCGGCCGAAGTGCCGCCTTTTTCTCATATTGCGCCGCAACGAGGTCGGGCGGTGTTTCGACATCTTGTTGCCGATACAATGACGCAATCGTGTTCGCAAATCCATGCGTCACGCCAAATTCGCTCTTGAGCAACTTGAGCATGTTGCCATGTTTCGTCTCGCCACTTGCACCTAGGACGGCAAACCATTCTTCGAGTGATTTGCCCGTCTTCTCAGGCATATTGTCGATCATCGTCTGTAGTTGTGCTTCTGGGTTTGTTGCCATGGTTCAAATTTGCCAACGAATCTTTGCATCACGCACGCTCGTTGCCATTGCTATTGTGGACACCAATCTCTCTGGGAACGCGACCAGCTTGGTCGCCAGTCAAAGATGCGACCAAGCTGGTCACGCTCCCAACGATGTAACGGGGGTGTTTCATCTCGGTTGGTGTGTGTATCGGGAATTCCAAATCCCGATACATCGCACCAAATCATTATCTGAAGGTCTATTGTTCTCTCGCGGAGTTAGCGAGAGAACAGGATCAATCCATATACGCATCGATTGGAATACAGCTGCACACCAAATTGCGGTCGCCGTAGACGTTGTCGATCCGTGAGACATACGGCCAGAATTTGTTCTCTTTGACGTAGGGCAGCGGATAAGCCGCCGTCTGACGAGAGTAGGGACGGTCCCACTCATCACTCATGATCGTCTCGGCCGTATGGGGCGAATTGGTCAGCGGATTGTTCAACGGATCGATCTCACCGTCTTCAATCTGGCGAATCTCCTCGCGAATCTGAATCATCGCGTCACAAAAACGGTCTAACTCGACCAGCGACTCGCTTTCCGTCGGCTCGATCATCAGCGTGCCAGCGACGGGGAACGACATCGTCGGCGCATGGAAGCCATAATCCATCAGTCGTTTGGCAACGTCGTCAACAGAGGCATACGCCTTGAGATGGCGCAAATCGACGATGCACTCATGGGCGACACGCCCCTTCTCGCCGCGATAGAGCACGGGGAAATGGGGTTCCAAGCGTTCCGCGATGTAGTTGGCGTTTAGGATGGCGATTTCGGTCGCTACGGTCAGCCCCCAATCACCCATCATGGCGATGTAGGCATACGGAATCGGCAAGATGCCTGCACTGCCCCATGGAGCGGAGGACACAGCCCCAATCGCCTGTTTTCCACCGATGCCGGGAACGACTGGGTGGCCGGGCAGGAAGGGTGCGAGATGTTCAACGACACCAATCGGCCCCATGCCGGGACCGCCGCCACCATGCGGAATGCAGAACGTCTTGTGCAAATTGAGATGGCAGACATCTGCGCCGATCACACCGGGTGAGGTCAGCCCGACTTGTGCGTTCATGTTGGCGCCATCCATATAGACCTGCCCGCCAAACTCATGCACAATCGCACACAGCTCTTTGATCTCTTCTTCGTAGACACCGTGTGTCGAAGGATAGGTGATCATCGCGGCGGCGAGATTTTCAGCGTGCTTTTCAGCCTGTTTGCGCATGTCGTCCACGTCGATGTTGCCGTTGTCATCACACTTAACGACGACCACTTTCATACCACAAAGCGCAGCACTGGCGGGATTTGTGCCATGTGCTGAGCTGGGAATGAGGCAGACGTTGCGATTTTCATCGCCACGCGAGCGATGGTAGGCGCGAATGACGAGTAAGCCCGTGTACTCTCCCTGTGCGCCAGAGTTGGGTTGCAACGAGATGGCATGGAAACCGGTCACTTCGGCCAGCCAAGCTTCGAGTCGTGTGAACAGTTTCTGATACCCCTCCGTCTGGTTGAGCGGGGCGAACGGGTGAGGGAAGGCAAATCCGGGCAGTGAAATCGGCAACATCTCAGCCGTCGCGTTCAACTTCATCGTGCAGGAGCCGAGCGGAATCATCGACTGTGCCAACGAGAGATCGCGCTTTTGCAGCTTGTGAATATAGCGCAGCATCTCCGTCTCCGATTGATAGCTGTTGAAGACGGGGTGCGTCATAAACGGACTGGTACGGCGATGGGTTGCGTCAAACTCTAGCGAAATGCTGTCGGCGATGGCTTTCAGGTCAAAGTTGTTGGGGTTTGCGCCAAAGATCCGCATCAATGACAGCAAATCAGCTTCTGATGTGACTTCGTCGAGCGCGATCCCGATGCGACCATCCTCAAAGTAGCGCAAATTGGTCTCTTGTTGCAGCGCGTTGGCATGAACCGCATATTGCGCCATCACGCCACCTTTGACGCAGAGTGTGTCAAAGATCGGCTCGTCACTGATCTCGTAGCCCGTCTCTTTCAAGACGTGCGCCAAGACACGCGCCAGCAGGTGAATGCGTGTGGCAATGCGCGTCAGACCCATTGGGCCATGATAAACGCCATACATTGAAGCCATAATTGCCAGCAGAACTTGGGCGGTACAGATGTTGCTCGTTGCGCGTTCGCGGCGAATGTGCTGTTCGCGGGTTTGCAGGGCGAGACGATAGGCGGGTTTGCCTGTTGCATCTTTAGAAACGCCGACGATTCGACCGGGCAAAATGCGCTGATGTTTTTCGGAGGTTGCCATGAATGCGGCATGAGGCCCGCCGTAGCCGAGCGGAACGCCAAAGCGTTGGCTGTTGCCGACGACGACATCGGCGCCAAATTCGCCGGGTGAACGGAGCAGGACAAGCGCCATCAAGTCGGCCGCGACTGCGACCAACGCGCCTGCATCGTGGGCTTTTTGACAAAAATCTTCGTAGTCAAACACTTCCCCTGTCGTGGCGGGATATTGCAGCAAGATGCCGAAGGTTTCGGCCGAAAAGTCATATTCCCGATGATCCCCAACCACCACATCGATCCCCAATGGCTCCGCACGCGCCGCCACGACCGCAATCGTCTGCGGATGGCACAATTCTGAGATAAAGAAGGTGTTTGCCGTTGACTTACGTGGTTGTGCGCGCAGACAGAGCGTCATCGCCTCAGCCGCCGCCGTCCCTTCGTCCAACATCGACGCATTGGCAATTTCCATTCCTGTCAAATCTGCCACCATCGTTTGGAAGTTGATCAACGCTTCGAGTCGTCCTTGCGCAATTTCGGCCTGATAGGGCGTGTACTGCGTGTACCATGCGGGATTTTCCAACACATTGCGCTGAATGACGGGCGGTACCGTGCAGCGTGAATATCCCATCCCAATGTAGGTGTGATAGATTTTGTTGCGCTCGGCCAAGCCGCGCAGCTCTTTGAGAACGTCTGACTCACTGCGTGGCGGCTCAAGTGAAAGCGGCTCATGTACGCGGATAATTTCGGGAACGGCCTCATCGATCAGCTCATCGAGCGACGATAGCCCCAGCGTCTGCAACATCTTCGATACATCCGCGCTGCGTGGGCCGATGTGTCGCTTGACAAAACGATCCGCGGGGCGCAGTAAATCATGTTGCTGAAAGCTAATCGCCGCACGATTGGCCTCATTGGCCTCAATGATGTCTTGCCAATTTGTTTTGGGATATAACTCTGTGGTCATTATTACTCCTTAGAGGTGGAAAGTTTGCCTTCCACATTTGCCATTGGTGGTTCTTAGGATGTTACGTTCGATCGGTCTAAAACGTAAAACGTAAAACATAACGCGCAGTCATTACAGCGTACCGCATCAAAATGTGTGCCGTAAGTGTCAATAGTTGCTAGTTGTTGGTTGCTAGTGAAGAAAATGCGTCAATACATTTTCTTACCACTAACCACTAACCACTTGCGGCTTCGCCGCCTTATGTTTTACGCCCGCTTAACCACGAAAAGTTCCATTTGTTTTTATAAATCGGCCGCGTCCAGCAGCCATTTTTGCCACACCAGCGGCGACAATCAGCTCTCCTCGACTGAGCACATCTGTCGGCCAGCCCGACACCTCAAGCCCGTCGTAGAGCGTCCAATCGACCGCCTCATGCAGCGTCTCTGTTGAAAGTGTTACCGTTTTTGTGGGGTCAAAAATGACGAGGTCAGCATCGTAGCCGACTGCAATATCCCCTTTTTTGGGTAGCCCAATCAACTTCGCAGGGATTGTACAACAGAGATCGACCCATTGGTTAAGTGTCAAATAGCCTTCAAGCACACCTTTACTATAGATCGCGGGAAAGCGCATTTCGATCGAGGGAACGCCGCCGGGAATTCTTGTGAAGTTGTCTAATCCGCGCGCTTTGTCGGCGCGGGAGAAGGGGCAGTGGTCGGTTGTGATGAGCTGCAAATGGCCGTCGGACAACGCCGTCCAGAGCGCAGCTTGCTGCACGTGATCGCGGATCGGCGGCGCACAGGTCGGCAATGTGCCGGCGATGCCGTCTGCCTCAAATGCGTCCCACGTTTTGAAGAGATATTGTGGACACGTTTCGCCCGTGATGGGCAGTCCACGTGCGCGGGCGGCCGCAATGCGCTCGACGACTTGCTGGCAGGAGACGTGGAAGATGTGCAGGGGGGTTCCGACGTAGGCGGCAATGTCGATGGCGCGTCCCGTCGCCTCCGCTTCAAATTCGGGCGGACGGGTGCGCGGATGCCAGCGCGGCTGTGTATTGCCCTTAGCGATAGCCTCGCGTTGCAGTTGGCAAATGATGTCCCAATTTTCGGCGTGGATGACGGGGAGGCCGTTGACCTTGTTGATGGCGGAGAGCGCACGATAGAGCTGATCATCGGTGAGGCGAAAGCTATACGCCATGTAGAGTTTGAAGGAGCCGCAGCCAGCCGCGACAACGGCGGGGAGTTGATGGAGCTTGTCCATGTCGGACGGCACAATCGTCATGTGGAGGGCGTAGTCGATGACGACTTGGGGATCGGCCTCAGCGCGGCGTTTGGCAAGCGCGTCGAGCATCGTCTCGTCCGGCTTGGTATCGACAAAATCGACAATTGTGGTTGTGCCACCAAAGGCTGCGGCGTGTGTGCCGGTGTGGAAGGTATCGGCCGAAATCACCCCGTCCCCCAACGGCATCTGCATATGCACGTGAATGTCAACCGCGCCCGGCGTGACCAGCTTGCCCGTCGCGTCGATTTCTCGTTTTCCGCGCAGGTCTGTGCCGATGGCGGCGATCGATTGTCCTGTGATGGCGAGATCGGCCGAAAATGTTTCCCGCGCCGTCACGATGGTGCCGTTCTTGATGACCGTGTCAAACATCAGTGGTTCATTTCCCAATTACATGCCCACAGCATGCGCATAATAAGACCACATGCGGCCGAAAACAACAAACCACCGACACGCTAACGGTTGAGAAATGCCGACTGCAAAAAACGCATCCGCGCCAAAATTTGTGCGACTCGCTGACTGGAAAGCGAGCCGATGAATTCGCCTAGCTGATCTTTTTTGATCGCGGAGATTTTCGAGACGACGACCACACTGCGTTTTGGCAGGTTGGCTTCTCCCACGTCAAGCAAGAGGTTGCCATAAAGATTGGCGTGCTTCATGTTGGTCGTCAAGGCACAAACGACCACCGTATCAATGCGGCTATGGTTGAAGATATCCTCTTGTAACACGATATAGGGGTGGGGATGGCTACCCAGCTCTGGGTGAACGTCTGCTTGAGCCTGAATCCAGTAGATGTCGCCTTGATTGATCGTCATTGATAATGGGTGTGAATCGAGATTTGAATATCCGTTAGTGTCTTTAAATTTTCGCCATCTTATTGCGTGGTGCGTAGTGCGTGATTCGTGTCCCAGTTCACGCACCACGCACCACGCACCACGTTTTGTATTATGGTGAAGACTCTAAGACACTTAACAAAACAGTCACGGCCCTTTACGCCCGCTCCCTACCCAAATGTGACGGGCAAGCTGACGTGGCGGTGCCATGCGGGAATGCGCTGGATTTGGAGTTCCTCTGGTGCAACCGCCAGCCGCAGATTGGGGTTGCGGTCAAACAGATTTTTCAGCGCAACTTTTGTCTCCATGCGGGCGAGTGGTGCACCGAGACAGTAGTGGATGCCCTGTCCAAAACCGAGATGGCGATTGGGCGTTCGGCCGATGTCAAACACGTCTGGATTTTCAAAGACGGCTGGGTCCCGATTGGCCGATCCGAGCAGGGGCATCATCGGCTTCCCCTTTGGAATCGTTACCCCATTGATCGTGATGTCCTCCATCGCATACCCCATCTTTGTGCCTTGAATGGGCCCATTGAAGCGCAAAATCTCCTCAACGGCACTATCCAGCAACGCCGGTTCTGCACGCAGTCGATCTAACTGATCGGGATGGGTCAGCAACGTCTGGACAGCATTGGTGATCAGATGCACGGTCGTCTCATACCCTGCCACAATCAGCAAAAAGACCATGGCGATCAACTCATCTTCGGATAGTTTTTCGCCCTCTTCTTCGGCCTCAATCAGTGCGGTCAAAATGTCATCTTGCGGATCGGCCTTTTTGCGCTGAATGAGTTCGCGGCAGAATGTGACGGCCTTTGGCAGATCGAAGAACATCGTTTTGGCGATCGTGAAGCCAGATAATCCCGTTGAAAGTGCCTCCATATAGGATGCAAATTGCGGAGTTTCATCGGGAGAAACGCCGACCATCTCGCTGATAATCGTGACTGGAATTGGCAGGGCGTAATCGTTTATTAGATCAACCGTGCCTTTCTTCTCCGCACGATCAAGCAGCTCGTGCGTCAGCGTTTCCAGACGTTCGTCGAGATAGGCGAGACGACTGGGCGTAAACGCCTTGTGGACGAGCATTCGCAGGCGACGATGGGCAGGATCGTCTTCGTTGATCATGCTGTTGACCATCATGTTAACCGCCTTGGGCAGCGGCACTGGAAAACGTCCACCGCCGGTTGCCGTTGTGCGGTTGCGCACGATACGCGGATCTTTGAGAACGTCTACGCAATCATTGTATTGTGACAGCAAATAGATGTTCAGAACGGCCAATTTGCCTTTGTGAACGGGATCATTTTCGCGTAGCCATTTGTAGTAAGCGAATTTATTATCGATAAAATCTTTGTTGAGCAGATTCAGCGGTTTACGCATATCTGCTGCTGAAATGGTTTTTGTCATCATGCTTGTGTGCCGCTCTTCGTTTGTGGGAGAGCGGGTTAAAAACTGAGTGATTTAGCGAATAGCACCACTTACTCGCCAAACCAGATAGCCAGTGATTCGATATTGATCAGGGCAAGTGAACCCTGCGGAGCGCCGAGTATGCGTTCAACGGCTGTTTGAATCGCGGCGACTTTGCGTTGAACGAGTGGCAACGGGTTGGGATAGTCGTCGGGATTTAGAACGACCGCGCCGAGAAAGCTCGATATGCTACGCATGACGGAGAAGGCGATTTCGGCCGATTCTTCCGCAAACTCTACATCAAACACCCCCTCTGCGATGCCCTGCTCAATGATTTTGGCAACCTCAGGGATGGCGGCCGTCACAGACCCCTCTTCAATTTTGTGGCGCAAGAGGACATTGTCGGGGTGGTTGATGACGCGCAAGACGGCAACTAGTTCTGCGCGATGGTCAGTCTTCCATGCCGCCGTTGTCTTAAAGGCGCGTTGCCATTTCTCCACTGCCGACAGTGACTGATCCGCAACAATTTTGCGCATCACAACCAACGATTGCTCGGTCAACTCATCAACCATTGCCTCTAATATCTCAACTTTCGTGTCGAAGTAGTAGTAAAACGTTCCCTTTGCCACGCCCACCGACTTGACGATGTCGCTGACAGAAGTGCTGTCATACCCTTGCGTATAGAAAAGCTGTTGCGCCGCTGCAATCAATTCGCTGCGGCGTTCATCGGGTGCCTTGCTGATTCTCGTTTTAACCTGCATAAGTCAGTTTCTCATTGTTGCTAATGTCTTCATGCACGGTATGATGACACAACGTGCTCCACGATTGCCACCGCATTGGCGACCCCATCTTCGGCCGAAATTTTTCGGCCGATTTCTGCCGCCTGCGCCTGCATCGCTTGATTTGTAACGAGTTCGCGCAGTGCTTCCGCGAAATTGTCGGCCGTCAATTTCTTCTGTGGAATCGGCGCAGGCCCCACGCCTAACTCAAACATGCGCTCTCCCCAAAAGGGTTGGTCGCCAAAGTGGGGCGTAACGAGCGTCGGCTTTCCAGCGCGTAGTCCAGCCGCCGTTGTGCCTGCCCCGCCATGATGGACAACCGCGGCCATGCGTGGAAAGAGCCAGTCGTGTGGTGCATGGTCAATCATGAAGATGCTGTCGGGCAGGTCGTCCGATTCAAGTCCGCCCCAGCCCTTTGCCAACACAGCCCGCACGCCAGCCTGCTGGATTCCCGCAATAATGGTGGCCGTCAATTCGGCAACGCGCGTGCCAACCATCGAGCCAAAACCGACATAGACAGGCGCATCCCCAGCGTCGAGAAACTGTTGCAGATCGGCGGGTGGAGTGTAATCGGCCGAATCTTCCAAAAACCAATACCCTTGCATGTGGATATTTTCAGGCCAATCTTGCGGCACGGGCAAGGCGTGTTTGCTCAGCGGGTGCATCACCGTAATCGGCACGCCATCCTGCTTGAGCAGAAAGTCGGTCCAACGTGGTTTTGGCTTTAATCCATGCGCCTTGCGCCAGCGATTTGTGTACCCACTGATACCCATCACAGTCAGTCGGCGCGTTAAGTTGTAGGTAAACCGATTGTACCCACCGCCCAGCGGCAACTTTGGAAAGCCGATCGCCGCAAAATTTGCCGTGGGCACAAATTGCGGCAACGTGGGCGCCAGAATAGTTGGGATTCCCAACTTCTCGGCAAAATGGGTCGCCCCATACGCTTTTTGATGGAAGATGATCACATCGGGGTTTGCCTGCTCCGTCGCTGCCCAGCTATCGGCAATCATCATCTTTTGCAATGGCCCCACACGCCGCGACATCTTGGCGGCCATCTTTAAGGCGGTAAAAACGTTGGACACATTGCCCATCAACGCCCGTACCTCCTCAGAGTCGATCAACGCCAGCGCCTCGTCATTCATATAGCCATAGTCGAGACCATGGTCGGTGATAAATGTCTCAAAACGCTGACTGGTGCAAATCGTCACCTGATGTCCATTTGCCAGTAGCCCTTTGCCCAACGCTACGTATGGTTGAACGTCGCCACGTGTGCCAAGTGTCATAATCATTACATGCATGTTTCTATATTCCTCAGTGGTAAACGACTCATTGCATCCTGCCTTTTGCTGTTTACCGCCTCACTATTTAGCCCAAACGCACGCGCTGCCAAGGCCAATTTCCCACCGTTACGTCACGTCGTTGGAAGCTGACAATCGCCAGCCCAAACCCAATTGCCGCGATGATGAGCAACACGGCCACGTTGCCAAATGCAATGCCATCGGCAAAAACGGCCGAACTCGAATCAAAATAGGTGAACAGCGAAAATGGCTTTAACACTTCCATTGACTCGACCATTCCACCCAAGTTTTCACCAAAGTAGCCAAAGATCAGCACCAAAAAACCCGCCATCATCGCCATCCGTCGATTGGGGAAGATCGCCCCAAAAAACAGACTAAGCATTAACAACGCCCAGATCAATGGCAAAGATGACATCACAACCGCAAAAACTTGTCCGCCTGTGACCGTCGTTGTGATTTGGTTGGCAATAATGCTCAACCCAAACATATTGCCTAGACCCGCAATGGCGACAATAATGGCGGTCACGATCAGCAGTGCCAGCCCTTTGGCAACAACGATGTGTAGACGGGGGAGGCGCGTTGTCAAAATCATTTCGAGCGTTCCGTCCTCCTCCTCGCCTGCCAGCGTCGTGGTGGCTGTCATCACCGCATAAACGCCGAGCAGAATCGGCATAATGCCAATCACCGTCGAGCCGAGATACCCTTCAAACGTCGCCATTTCAATGCCCATCGCCTGATAGATGGAAAGGTCTGCCAATCCCGCCATCTGATCTTCCATTTCAGGGTAGATGACGGTGTACATCAAGCCAAACAGGATCAGGCCAATCCCCCAGCCAATGATCGCGTTGCGCCGCGAGCGAATTTCGTGCCAAAGTAAGTTAAGCATGGTTATTACCTCCGTCCTTCTTTTCATAAAACGACAGGAAAATCTCTTCAAGTGTGACGGGCAGAATGTCCAAATCAACGAGACCAAATTGCAACGCAGTCTGCATCACCTGATCGATATTATTGCGAACCTCAAGATCAATTTCGTTGCCAGCACGCCGCGTCTCTTTCACGCCGCTGATTTCGGCAAAGCAGCCCTGCGGGGGTGATTGGCGCAGTTCTAAGCGCAGACGCTTAAACGCCTGTTTGGTTAACGCCGAGACGGGTGATGTTTGGATCAACTCACCTTCCCGAATGATGCCGACGCGATCACAAACCGCCTCGACTTCTGGCAAGATATGTGAGGAGAAAAAGACGGTGCGTCCGTCGTCTCTGACCTCTTTAACCAGCTCCATCACCGTTTGCTGCACCAGCGGATCGAGTCCGCCCGTCGGCTCATCCAAAATCAGCAGATCGGGCTTGCCCATGAACGCCGATACCAAACCGACTTTCTGTTTGTTGCCGCGCGAATACTGTTTCATTTTTCGGTTGGGATCGAGCTGTAAGCGTTCATAGAGCGATTGACGATATGCCCGATCCACTTTTGCGCCATTGATACCGGCGATTAGGTCAAGAAATTGCTGCCCTGTCATGTTTGGGTAGAGACTCAACTCGCCGGGCAGATAACCTACCCGTTGACGGATTGCGCTGCCTTGCGTTTGGCAATCCATTCCAAAGATGTGTGCGCTGCCCGATGACGGGCGGATGACGTCAAGCAACGTGCGCTGGGTCGTCGACTTACCGGCCCCGTTTGGTCCCAAAAAGCCAAACACCTCCCCCTTTTCAACAGAGAGATTGACGTTGTTGATGCCACGATGCTTGCCGTAATAAACGGTCAAGTTGTTCGTTTCGATTACTTTGCTGCTCATACTCTTGCCCTTTTTCAGTAACTCATGTGTCGCAATTAGTCAAAATCCTTCGGCTTTAGCCGTAGGCTGATACGCGAAACGCGCTCAAGCGCGTTGTTCGCAATGCGTTAAAATGCACTTTAAGAAATAAATTCGGTAACCGATGTTTCGGGAATTGGATTTCCCGAAACCTTGCAATGATATGGCGAAAAAGAATGGATTCCCGCGAAGGCGGGAATGACGGGCTATTACCGAATTAATTTCTTGATAACCAACAACGCACGTTGTGTAGCCTATTGTCTCGTCCTGTTATATGCGTTCCCACATGCGATAAAAATTTATGACTGACCGTCAGTCACTCAATAACAGTAATCATACGACCAGAGTGAATCGCTTGTCAAGCTGTTGGTTGCAATTGTCAGGAAAAACCGTATAGGGAGGCGTTACGCACTTGGGGTAGATGCTTTGAGATTTCGTTTAATCTGGTGAAAACAAAAATCCCTGTCATCGTTTGACAGGGGTTTGGATGGTCTATGATAAAAATGTTTTGCCTCGTGGCAATTGCGTTCAGCTAAGCGTCAAATTGAAAACCGCGTAGACGCAGGGCGTTGCCAATGACGAAGACGTCGGACATGACCATCGCGAAGGCGGCCATGATGGGGTGGAGCTGGCGCAAAAAGTCAGGGACAAATTCAAATGGGGCGAGAATGCCCGCCGCAATGGGGATCAGCAGGACGTTGTAGCCGAATGCCCAAAAGAGATTTTGTTTGATGTTGCGAACGGTAGCAGCGGAGAGGCGGATGGCGTTTGGCACACCACGCAGATCGCCGCGCATGAGGGTAATATCGGCCGATTCCATCGCCACATCAGTCCCCGTTCCAATCGCCATCCCGACGTTTGCCTGTGCCAGCGCGGGCGCATCGTTGATGCCATCCCCAACCATCGCCACGTTAAAGCCCTCTTCCTGCAACTGCTTGACGTAGACTGCCTTATCACTTGGCAATACCTCCGCAAAGATGCGATCAATGCCGACCGACTGCGCAATCGCTTCGGCCGTCGCCTGATTGTCCCCCGTCATCATCACAACCGTCAGCCCAGCCGCGTGCATCTGCTCGACCGCTTCGCGTGAGCTTTCCTTGACGGTGTCCGCGACCCCAATTGCCGCCTGTGCTTGTCCATCGACCGCCAGCCACATCGCCGTTTTAGCCTCTTGCTGCAACGCCGCAACCTTTGGCTCCAATCCATTGAGATGGACGTTCTCTTTCTGCATGAGGCGCAGGTTGCCGAGCAGCACTTGATGGCCGTCAATCGTCGCGGCGATGCCGTGACCCGTAATGCTTTGGAACTGGGCAGGGGTGGCGATTGCGAGATTCTGTGCATTTGCCGCATTGATGATGGCCTCCCCGATAGGATGTTCAGACCCTTTTTCGGCCGATGCCGCCATGCGCAACAACTCGCTTGTACTAAACGTCGCCTCACTGCTTGCCACGATGTCGGTCAACGCCAACTCCCCTTTGGTGAGCGTGCCCGTTTTATCGAGCACAACGGCCGTCAGCTTTTGCGCCTGTTCAAGCGCCGTACTATTGCGCAACAGAATGCCGTTTTCTGCCCCCTTACCCATTCCGACCATCACCGCCAGCGGTGTCGCCAGCCCCATCGCACATGGGCAGGAGATCAACAGCACCGCCGCCAAGCGCAACACCGCCTCTGTCAACGTCGCCCCTGCCGCCAGCCAGATAAAAAAGGTGGCAAACGCGATAACAATGACGATTGGGACAAAGATGTTCGAGATGCGGTCGGCCAAGCGTTGAATCGGCGCTTTACTCCCTTGTGCCTGTTCGACCAGCTTGACGATTTGGGCAAGTGCTGTCTCGCGGCCGACGGCGGTCGCCTCAAAGCGCAGCAGCCCTTGTTTATTCAACGTTGCCCCGATCACCTTGTCGCCCGCTTGCTTATCGACGGGCAAACTTTCGCCCGTCAGCATACTTTCATCAATGGTCGAATGACCTTCAACCACCACACCATCGACCGGCACTTTTTCACCGGGACGCACGATCACAATATCACCACGCACAACGCGGTCAATCGGAATATCTTGCTCAACCCCATCACCGCGCACCACGCGCGCCGTTTTCGCACGCAAGCCCATCAGCTTCTTGATCGCCTCACTAGTGCGCCCTTTGGCCTGCGCTTCTAGCAACCTGCCTGAGACGATCAGCGTGATGATCGTTGCCGATGTTTCAAAATAGACGTGATTACCGAGCAGTTCACTTGTGAACTCAGGATCGATGGAGGCGATTGTCTGGGCGATCAAGATCGCAATACTGTAGAAGTAGGCGACCGATGATCCCATCGCCACCAACACATCCATATTGGCGCTGCCATTGCGCAGCGATTTGTATGCGCCCACGTAGTAATCCCAGCCAACATAGAACTGCACGGGCGTTGCCAGCGCGAGGAACAGATAGTTGACCCACAGCGCATGTGACCACATGCCGATCAAGCCAAAGTCGCGGCTCATGCTGATTAAGAAGAGCGGGATGGTGAACAGTGCGCCAATCGTGATGCGGCGCACTTGATGGTCGATTTCAGCTTGGCGGGTTTTGGCTTCGACATCTTCGGCCGATTCTCCCTCTTCCAACTCAAGTACCCCAAACCCTGCCTTTTCAACCGCCGCAATGATCTCGCCTCGACTGACCGTTCCCGGCACATATTTGACGACCGCTTTTTCACTTGCAAAGTTTGCGCTCGCTTCAAGCACCCCGTCCACCTTGCCGAGTCGTCGCTGGATAGTATTTGAGCAGTTGACACACGTCATGCCCGTGACGGGCAGTTCGAGCGTCATCGTTGGCACGCTATATCCCGCCTTTTCAATGCGTTCAATGACGGCTTGCGGATTGGCAATTTTGGGATCATAGGTGACTGTCGCCTGCTCCGTTGCAAAGTTGACAGTGGCTGACTGAACGCCAGCGACCTTACTTGCACTACGCTCCACAGAGCGCACGCAGTTCGCACAATCCATACCTGTAATAGGAAGGGTGAGGGTTTTCATAAAGTATGAGGGAAGTGGTATGAAGGACTAAAAGCTTAATCCTTTATGCCTTATATTTTGGCTGTTTTGGATATGAGGGTATACGGGACGTATTGCGTATTGCGTGTTGCGTATGCAGCGGTCAATACGCAACACGCAATATCTTCAACTCCCACGAAATCCTAAAGAGCCACATTTCATAATTGAATCAACTGTTGCGGCGGAAAGCCGATCTCGTGCAATGTCTCATCGATCTCTTCCCACGTTGCGGGGGTTTCCCAATCGATGATGACTTGTTTGGTTGTTTCATTGGCGTTGACGCTTTTCACGCCGCTTAATTCGCCGATTTCCATTTCGATGGTGTTGGTGCAATGTCCACAACTGATGTTTGGGACGGTAATTGTTTTGGTATTCATCTTGGCTCACGTGCAGCTTGCAGCTTGCAACCTGCAACTATAATTTACTCTTTGCGGTAAAAACGGCCGATAACTCACTCAACATTTGTTCACGCTGGTCCGGGTCATCCCCCTGAATCGCGGTTGTCACACATGTTTTCAAGTGGTTATCGAGCAGAATGGTGTTGACTTTGTTCAACGCCGCCTGTACCGCTTGTACTTGCTGGATAATGTCGATACAGTAAGCATCTTCATCGACCATGCGCTCGATTCCCTTGAGATGTCCTGCTGCGCTGGCAATTCGTCGTTTGAGTGTCTTTTCCGTTTTTGCATCCATAATAATTTTCCCTACCCCTGTGGGGGGGGTATGTGCAGAGTATAGCAAACAATGTTGTCTTGCACATCGGCCGATCAGTAAATCTTTTATTTGTTTTACCATTCCACCGAAAAGCGATGAATCTCGGCCATGCAGTGGGGTTTTCTGGGGCAGGTAATCAGATAGAATCCCATCTATGAAGACAACAGAGTGTAAGACAGCTATGCAAAATATCGTCCTCACAGGTTTTATGGGGACGGGCAAAACGACCGTCGGTAAGCTCATTGCCCAACAGCTTGACTATCAATTTGTCGATACGGATGCAATAATCGAACAGCGGGCAGAGCGTTCAGTTGCTGAAATCTTTCAAGCGCAAGGGGAGGCAGCATTTCGCCAAATGGAAGCCGAACTGGCTCAGGAGTTGGGTCAGCGCACACAGCTAGTGATTTCGACTGGGGGAGGGATGTTGGTTGACCCAGCCAATGTCGCCGCCCTGAGCCATGCGGGTGAAATCTTTTGTCTTGTCGCCACGCCCGAGGAAATTTTGGCGCGTCTGCAACGTGACAGTGAACAACGTCGTCCGTTGCTAGAAGGGGTTGATCCCGCTGCGCGGATCAATGAGATGTTGCAACAGCGTGAAGCAGCGTATCGACGATTTCCACAGGTGGTGACGACGGCAAAATCACCAGCCGCCGTCGCCCACGAGTTGCTTACTCTGCGTGGTGTTATTTCTGCTGCACGAACCAACTCCACTATAAAGTAAGTCCTGTCATACCTGCGAAGGCAGGTATCCATTCTTTGCCGTAAAATTTACTTCACACTTTCTAGGTCCACCAGCCGAACTTAGTTCGCGACGACACCTGACCTATGGAAGGCGGGTCAGGATGATGACGGGAATAACACGGTCTGTTTTTTGCTCATATTCGGCAAATGCAGGAAATGTTTCCGCCATCTGTTGATACAGCTGTGTGCGTTCTGGCTCTTCGGCGACGGTCGCCCGTGCTGCAAACTTTTCCGTGCCATACTCGACAGTGACTTCGGGATTAGCGACTAAATTGTAATACCAATCGGGATGGGTTGGTGCGCCCCCTTTGGAGGCAATGGCGATTAGTCTGTCGCCGTCTTTCATGGTGATGGTGGGGTTGACGCGCTCTAAACCGCTCTTGGCTCCCGTTGTATGCAATAGCAATAGCTTGGCATCGGCAAAGTAACCACCGACTTTGCCTGCATTCGCACGAAACTCCTCGATAACTTGTTTGTTCCAATCGTTTGGATCGCTCATGTGTGTTCTTCCTTCATCGTGATGGGAATCGGCCGAATTGATTTTCGACCGTCTAAGATGTCATTATAAGGGCAAATTCGGCCGAATTCGTCCATTCGCACCGAAATTGCCTAAACTCAGTGCGTTTGCCACATTAAGCGACCAGCGCGGCTTCGCCCGTAACGACGGCCAGTGTGACATCGGCGCATTTGAAGTCGGCGGCGTTCCAACGTCCGTCACGCTGACACAATTTGCCACCCAACCAGAGCCAAAATCCAGAGCCAAAATCCTGCGGCTAAAGCCGAAGGCTAATACGCGAAACGCGCTTAAGCGCGTTGTTTGCAGTGGGTTGATAACAGCCTTTGAACGCGATGCGGGAGCGGTAGCACTCTTTTAACCATAAGCCCTTCGGCGGGTGTGCAGCCAATCGAACGCACACCCACTTTCCCTCTTTTTACACCACAAACTGAATAACTGGAACGAACTTGAGACGTTTTTTGTCGCGCTTGGAACGCGCTTGGGACGTTGGTTGTCAATAATGCCTCCGCATCGAGCAAACGGCGACGATGCAAGGAGATAACAATGTTGATTGAAAACCCACACACAAGTTGCACGCTGGCAAAACTGCGTCACGCGGATGCCCTCAAACGGGCAGAGCAGCGGCGATTGGTGCGACTGGCTCACAGCAGTCGCATGCGTATTCGGCCGATTTTCCTATCGACGATTCGCAGCTACCTCGTCAGTCGTTTGACAGCGCGACCATTCACGCCAAAGGCGCATATTAGCAGACAGTAGTCACAAAATTAGGAGGCGATTCCTAGCGAATCGTCTCCAACGGAGATTCACGATGAAAAAACAGTTATTCACTTTCCTTGCCATTCTTGTTCTCGCGGCTGGTGCGTTTTTGTTGCAGCAGCAGCCGACACATGCGCAGGTTGACACGACCAGCGCAGCCGTCTTACTGACCGACGGCTTTAGCTATCAAGGCATTCTCACGCAGGATGGCTTGTCCGTAACAGGCGTCTACGATTTTCGTATCAGCATCCACAACTTTATTGTTGCCGGCGATCAATTGGCGACTGACACAATAACGAACGTGGACGTGGATGATGGGCTTTTCACATTGGCAATTTCGGCCGATTCCAGCGTCTTCACCACAGGTGGCACACGTTGGATTCAGATTGAGGTGCGTCCCGCTGGAACAGAGACCTGGGAAATGTTGCCCAGCCGTCAGCGCATCGAGCCAGTACCACAGGCAACTTATGCTGAGTACACGCGCAATCTCATCAGCACGGGCGAAACAATCGTCAAAGTCAGCCCGTTTAACGCGCTTGAACTTGATGGCGGCAACGCCTTGACCTTTGCAGCCAATGGTGACGGATTACTTGAGGTGACGGCCAACAATGGCACCTATAACTTCTTGATTCCTGCCGACGTGCCATCCCAAATCTTTGGCAATGACCACGAGTTGCGCCTCATGGAAATGCGCTTTTGCTACAGCGGTTTTCAACAGGACGGTGTCACAAATCGCGCCACCATTCGCAGCATCAATGTCTTTCAGGTGACGGGAACGACAAAGATGCAGATGCTCGGTGAAAACTTCACCCCCGCATTAAGCGCGACCAATGATTGCGAGACGGTCACTGGGTTCTCTCCCGACATCCTGACAGGTTCACTTTATATGAATGTGGGCGTTGAGTTGAACAACTTGGTGCCGCTGGAAATTGGTGAAATATCGCTCGTCTTTAGTTCAGACAACTAAAAAATCGGAGCGCGGACGCCTCAGTTGCTGCATGCAATGGGAATAAGGGTGCGCGCTCCAACTTGGGGAATGACATGAAACATACTTACCTTTTACTACTCCTTTTGGTCTTACTGGCAACGGCGGGATTGGTTTCGGCCGATAGTGGCTACGCCATCGACTGGCACACCATCGACAGCGGTGGACAAACCGCAGCAAGTGACAGCGGCTACGCCATTATCGGCACATTTGGACAGCCCGACGCGGGACGCTTAACAGGTTCACCGTCTGCTGTCGCCGGCGGCTTTTGGAATCGGGCTTCTTACGTCCCAACCGCTATCGCCTTGCGACAGATGGGCGCCACCACAGCAACCGCTTCACTGCTCGGCCCCGCACTTCTCGTCATGCTGCTGCTGACGCTAAAAATGTGGAGGCAACGATGACGCCTCAACAAAAACAGCATGTCCGCGACTCATTTGCCCTCATCGCGCCGAATGCGGAATGGGCAGCCGCCCTTTTTTACGTACGACTCTTTGAAATCGCCCCCCATCTGCGCGCCCTCTTTCATCATAGCATGGACGCGCAGGGGCGGAAGCTGATGCACACGCTCGCCGTCGCCGTCGCCCATCTTGACAAGCTGCACACCATCGTGCCGACGCTGCAACAGCTTGGCCGCCGCCATGTGCGCTATGGCGTGCAGGCGGATGATTATGACGTGGTTGGCGAAGCACTGCTCTGGACGCTTGGGCAGGGGCTGGGCGAGGGATTTTCGGCCGAAATCGAGCAAGCATGGACAACCGTCTACAGCTTGCTGGCGAACACGATGAAAGATGCAGCTTATGCTGTTGAAATGGCTTGATTAAGAACGCCTCCCACCGATTGATTGGGGTGAGGCGTTTCAGGAAAAACCATGACCAAACAACTATTTTTACTTCTACTCCTACTTTTGACGGTTGGTACACAGGCACACGCCGCGCCAGCGTCCGCCGATTTTATCGTCAACAGCAATCTTGATGTCGGCGATAACAACGTGGGCGATGGGATTTGCTACATCGGCTTTGGCTTTGAACTATGCAGCTTGCGGGCCGCCGTCGAGGAGGCAAACGCGCTGAATGGGATGCAGTCGATCACGTTCGACTTACCCGCGGAGGCCATCATTGAAATTATGGGCAGCCCAATCGACATCACGCAGGCCATCGCTATCACGGGGCAAGACAATATCCCAGATGAGCTGACTGAAACGCGGATCAGAACAAACGGCAGCGAGGGGATTTTCCGCGTGGATGCGCCCGGACAAACCGTTCTGCTCGACCACCTCTTGTTGTCAAACGGCGTATTTGCGACCGAGCAAGGCGCGGCCGTGCGCTTGCTCAACGGCACACTGACGCTAAACAACGGCGTTATTCAAAAGTTTTCATCAATTGGCTGCGGTGCGGCCGTGCATGTTGCGGGTGGCAACCTGGCGGTGAACAACATGCAATTTGAACACAATAACGCCGCTGCCGATGGGGGCGTGCTGTGTAGCAGCGGTGGGGATGTGCAGATTGCTGACAGTGTGTTTTTGGAAAATTCGGCCGATTCTCGCGGCGGCGCACTGTTTGTTAATGGTCACGACCTCTCGATCAGCGGCACGCACTTTAGCAATAACCGCGCGTCTAACGGCGTGGGCCGAGGCGGCGCGGTCTTTGTGCTTAATGGCCAGCTCACGCTGAGCGATGCCGTATTTGATAACAACGTTGCCATTGAAGGCGGTGCCGTCTATCTCAGACAGTTGACAGATCGTGCCGCTATCTCTGCACTGATTGAGGAGAGCGAGTTTGTTGCAAATTCGGCCGATCTCGGTGGTGCACTGTACGCACAGGCGTTGCCCGTCACCGTGGTCGATAGCACGTTTAGCGACAACAGCGTTTCAGGACAAGGTGGCGCGATCTATCACAATGGACAACCGCTCACGCTGACCGCTGCCAATTTTGTCGGGAACGCAGCCGTGCAGGGGGGCGCACTGTATCAACTATACGGCTCGCTCGATCTGACCGACGCCATTTTGCTGGGCAACAATGCCTTTACAGGCGGCGCGATCTATGCCGATGCAGCCAACCTCCATCTCGATACGGTTGCCTTCAACGCCAACAGTGCCAATGGCGAGGCGGGTGGAATGATGGTTACGGGGGGATCGGCCGAACTCAGTGCAGTCACCTTTTTTGCTAATCAGGCGGGAGGCAACGGCGGCGGAATGGTCGCCACCAACGCAACGCTCGACGCCAGCCGCGTCAACTGGTTTGGTAATGATTCAGAAGCGTTTGGGGGCGGTCTCTTCACATCAGCGACGGACGGCGTTCTGGCCGAACAACTGGTCAACGACAATTCCGCCTTTCGGGGCGGCGGGATGTGGCTCAACGGCACAACCTTGATCCGCAGCAGCTTTTGGGACAACTCCACCAACAACGCGGGCGGCGGCTTGGTGATGAACGGCGACGTGAGCGTTTACAATAGCTCGTTTGGGGCAAATAGCACCAAAGTAGGCGGCGGTATCTATGTCGTTGGCGGCAGCGATAACCTAATCCGCCATGCCACGATTGCAGAAAATGCGGTCGGCATTGCAGGCGGTGGTATCAGCGTTGCCCCTGATGCCTCGCTGCAAATTCAAAATAGCATCGTCGCGTTCAATCATCCACACAACTGCAATGTTGGCCTGAACGGGCATCTGCTCGCAAGCAGTGCGAATCTAAGCGACGATGCGAGCTGCATCGATTTCACATTGTCGAACGTCGATCCAGCCATGGTCGAGCTGTCTGAGGGAGCCGATATTCCGGGACGCGCATTCCCCTTGCTCGCTGGCAGTCCTGCAATTGATGCGGGGAATCCCGTTGTGTGTGCGGCCGTTGGCGAGGTGGATCAGCGCAACTACGGTCGAGACGACGGCGCGTGCGACTTGGGTGCGTTCGAATTTGCGGGGACGCCAACGGCCGTCACGCTTGCCAACGTCACCGTGCACACCGCGCGTCCATGGCTGCTTGTTGCATTGTCGATTTTGATCCTATTCACGCGCAGCTATGCCACTATAATTCGACAGTCTGACCATTAAATATTGGCGCGCAACAAGACGTTTGCGCGCCCTGAGAACCATGAAAAAGCTAACGGATGGTATTTGGACATTTACAAAGTTGCGAGTGGGACGTGTTTACCTCGTTGAAGAGGCGGACGGCTATACGCTGATCGATGCGAGTTTGCCCAATGCGGGCAAGACGATTTTGGCGGAGATGGCGGCGGCGGGATTGGCACAAGAGCGCATCAAGCGATTGCTGATCACGCATGCACATCCCGACCATGTGGGGGCGGTTCCCGCGCTGGTTGCGGCGACCAATGTGGAAGTGATTGTGCCAGAAGGGGAACGCGCTGCCTTTGACGGCGAGGCGGCGATTGCGCGTGCGCCGGGATTGTTGAAGCCGCCGCGCACGGTGCTGCAAGGGATGAAGGCGGACCGCACGGTGGCTGATGGTGAGCTGATCGGCACGCTTCAAGCGATTGCCACACCGGGACATGCACCCGGCCATCTGTCATACTGGCATCCCGACAAGCGTGTCTTGTTCACGGGGGATGTTATTTTTCACACGCGCACAATGCGTTTGCCGTACAAGCCGTTGACGGTAGACATGGCAATGAACGTGCGCTCAATCGGCCGATTAGCCCAAACAGTTGAACCGCAGATGCTCTGTTTTGGACACGGCCAACCGATCGCGGATAATGCGACAGAACAGCTACAGACATTCGCCCGCAAAGTTGGGGCGATTTAACGGCGCGCGACCCGCTTAGCTGCCTATTTAAGCAGTGGCGGCCAAGCGGGTCGCGCTCCAGATAGTGATGATTAAACCATTTGATTACACCCAGGAACATTACGACGCGCTCGTAGCGATCAATGGGCCGATTTGGCCGCAACGACCGCTCACAGTGGCGGATTTTAAGCATGAAGACAAGGGGCGCGGCCCTGATGCCGAGAAGTATGCGCAACGCTGGTTGGCGGAAGTGGATGGGCAGTTCGTCGGTCATGCACAGGTCGTGCATGATTGGCAGCGCACTGACATTAATCGCTACTACATGCTGATCGAGGTGCTGCCCGCCATGCGACGACGTGGCGTGGGGCGCGCGCTCTTTGCAACGATTGAGGAAACGCTCACCGCATACGCCCCGTTTGAGCTGGCGACTGATACGATGGAAGATCGCGCAGAGACAGTTGCGTGGCTTGAACGACGTGGCTTTGTGTTGAAGCAGCGTGATCCGATGTCGGCGGTGGATGTGCAGGCGTTTGACGCGACACGGTTTGCGAAATCGGCCGAAAAAACCGCCGCCCACAACATCTACATCACCACGTACAGCCAACTCGCCAAAACGGACCCCGACTATAAGCATAAGCTACTCGATTTGGTCTGGGAGATTATCAAAGACGTTCCCGGCTCCAACGCCGAAAAACGCCAAAAGCCGTCATACGACTATCTCGAAGAGCAGCTCATGGGCGATCCAACCTTCACGCCCGATGCGTGGTTCGTTGCCGTTGAGCGGCCGACCAATCGCTATGTCGGCTCGTGTAACGTCCATCCAAAAGCATTGGAGGGTTTCTGGAACAATGGGTTGACGGGTGTGTTACGCAGCCATCGCCGCATGGGGGTCGCCACGACGCTCAAGGTGGCTTCTATCATGCATGTCAAGTCGCAAGACGGCATCGAGATTAGCACGAGCAACGAAGAAAACAACCCGATGTATGATTTGAACATGGCGTTGGGATTTGCGCCGCGTCCTGCCTATTTGACGTTTGAGCGAAATCGGCCGAATGAGCAGGACAACGAGTCTTTATAAAATCCTACGGTTAAAACCGCAGGCTGTTACACAAAGTGCGTTCAAACGCACTGGAAGACAACGCGCTTCAGCGTGGTTTGCGTGTCAGCTTCTGGTTTTAACTGTAGGATTTCTTTGTGTCACAGCCTTTGCCCGCAAAGCGGGGACAGTAGCCCCATTTTAACCACACGCTGTTCAATGTTGACCGCACCACTGCGCCCAACCACCGCTGACCAAACATGGTCGTTTGCAAGAATGGTGTCTCATGACGCACAATTCAATGAAAAATCATAGGCTGGGGTTTATCTCCTAAGTTTGCAAGTCATGTCGCCTATTGGTCAACTTGTTGAAATTTAGCGAGAAAACCACTCAGACAGGGAGATAATTCAAATGTGGTCAAGTGATGCAAGCAAAATTGCTCAAATGTTGGTGATCGGTGCGCTGTTTTATGTGACACTGGTATTGCTCTTGCGGATTGCGGGTAAGCGCAGTTTGGCGAAGATGAACATGTTCGACTTTGTGGTGACCGTTGCGCTCGGCTCGATTCTCGCCAACATCGCCCTTGCGGGAACGCCACTGGTCGATGGTATCCTGGCAATTGCGCTACTGCTCAGCCTTCAATATCTCATTTCGTGGCTCTCTGTGCGCAGTAAGGCGTTTGATCGATTGATCAAGTCAGAACCCGCGCTGTTATTCTACAACGGCAACTATATTGAATCGGCGTTGAAAAAAGAGCGCGTCTCTGAGCGCGAGGTAGATGAAAATATCCGTGCCAAAGGCTTTACAGGAAAAAGCGAGGTGTACGCCATTGTGTTGGAAACAACGGGCGAACTGACGGTCATTGGACGGCAAGAGGGTGAGCGCAACGATTTCTCCGCAATGGATTTGGTTTTTTGCGGAGAAACAGAGACAGAATTTTCAGCATGAGTGCAAAGACAATTGACACAACCCAATGGCACAATCTCGTGATACAGGGCGGTGGGGTGAAGACGTTTGTCTTTCATGGCGCACTGAACGCACTCGATGAAGCAGGTGTATTGCCCAATATTAAGCGGGTTGTCGGTGTGTCAGCGGGCGCGATGCTGGCCGCGTTGCTCAGTTTTCGCTTACCCATCGACGAGACATTGGCCTATTACGCCGCTGTTGATATGGCACGCATTCCGCAACTGTCTAGTAATGCCGATATGGAGCCGTCGTGGAACTTTCCCCTGTCGGCATTGCAATCATCGCTCAAGGGGATCACACAGCGCACCGCAACGATGTCGCGCTTGGCGAAGCATTACGGGTGGTATTCGTCCGCCTATGCATATGGCTGGATGCGCGATGTCATTGCCGACCAGTGCGATGGAAACGGCGATGCCACGTTTGCAGAGTTTCAGTCGCGTGGCTTTCGGGATTTGTATGTGGTGGCGGCGAACGTCTCAAAGACAAAAGGGGAGCTGTTTTCGGCCGAAACCACCCCCAACGCACCCGTCGCGGCCGCGCTGCTGCTCTCCCAATCAATCCCGCTCTTTTTTGAGGCGATTCAATTTGATGGCAAAGAGATCGGCAAAGGCGATTATTACGCCGATGGAGGATTGGTCAACGCCTTTCCAATTGAGCTGTTTGATCATGCCGACTACATGGAAGAGGGGGAGCAGCTCAATCGCGGCATCAACTGGCAGACGTTGGGATTACATCACTTCACACCGGCTGAATTAAGAGGGTCAGATCGGCCGATTCAAAGTCTGCTGACCTATATGGAAAGTCTCGCCCAGATGATTCTCAACACGCAAACGTTGCGACTTGCGCTCAATCCATTTAACATGCGTCGCACCATCCAGATCAGCAATCTCGGCGTGAGCGCAACCGATTTTACAATCGAACCCGTTGTTGGAAACGCCACCTACGACCAGCTAACTGCCGAAGGGTATCGAACGACGTGTGCATTTGTTGAATCGTTTCAGTAGGCGATGCAAGCGCGAAAACTATTGCATCAAGCGTTCACTCAATTGCCAAAGCGCAGCGGCTAACGCCTCATCTTGCGCATTGTCGGCCAAGGGCATCGGCACCTGCTCGTTGAAATAGATGCCGCATTGTTCGGCCAGCTCTGGTGCCGTTGCCAGCCAGATTGGGGCGACCGCGCCTTGCAATGGCGTGGCCCATTGCCGCTTGACCTGGCGTAACAACCATCCAACAACGCCACTTGTGTCACCCAAACCGGTGCGGATCACGCCGGGATGCACCATGTTGACCGTGACGCTATTGCCCGCCAGTCGTCGCGCCTGTTCGGGTAGGGTCAGCACGGCACACAGCTTTGAGTTGGCATAGGTGCGAATTCGGCCGAAATCCTTACCATAAGGCGTTTTTTGCAAATCCACCTTGCCCTTAACATAAAGACCCGCGTTGACGTGGACGATTCTCGCATGGCCAGCTGCTTGCAGAGCGGGCAGCAAAAGCTGTGACAACATAAATGGGGCAAGATGATTGACCATAAAAGAGAGCTCTAGCCCATCCTCGTTGAGCACTTTGCGTGTCATCCATACCCCTGCATTATTGATCAGCCCGTCGAGCGTCGGATAGGCGGCGAGGAGATCGGTTGCCAGTTGGCGCGTCCCTGCGACCGTTCCTAAATCACCCACTACAAGGTCAATTTTCCCTGCGCCTGTGGCCGCTTGCAGCTCTGCTTGCGCCGTTCGACCACGTGCCTCGTCACGGCTGACCAGCACAACCTCTGCCGACTTTTGCGCCAATCCGCGCACAATCTCATAACCGATCCCAGCGTTACCCCCCGTGACAACATACCGTTTTGATTGCATCAATGTTGCTCCTCGTTGCGACTTGTCCGAATGGTTGTTAGACTGTTGACAGTACGCATTCTGAGTAAAATAGAATAATATTCTAGAACTTGATTCTATAAACAATAGCAGACATTTTGATTATGTCAAAGCAGAAAAAATCGGCCGAAACCCAACGCAAAGTTCTCGACGCGACGCTTGCGCTCGTCAACGAGCGTGGCCTCCACGCCACCACTATCGCGGCAATTGGTAAACGTTCGGCAACCAGCGTCGGCAGTCTCTATCATCACTTTGGTGATCGTGAAGGGATTTTGTATGCGCTCTATCGGGAGAGTTTTGATGACTGTTTCGGCCGATTATTGCCCGCCGTGACGACGACAGAACGTGCGGACGACGGCATCAATGCGCTCGTTTATACCTACCTGCAATGGGTTGCCGAGAATCCCACGCGGGCAAACTTCATTTATGCCGTTTCAGACGGTCAGCAACTCCGCAATCACTTGGCAGAGATCATGCAGTTTAAGGGGGAATTTTACGCCGCCATCTTTGCGTGGATGCAACCCTTTATTGCGGCAGGTCAATTGATCGCGCTCCCGCCGTGGGCCTATGACGCCATCATTATGGGGCCAGCCCACGAATTTGCCCGGCGGTGGCTAGCTGGAATACGTGATTTGCCGATGGCGGAGGCGCAGACAATCATCGCCGCCGTTGTGTGGCGTGCCATCCAGATTTGAGCGACTATGGACAGAACGGTATGATCGACTGGATGACTATCTCAAATCATTACAACAAGAGGAACTGAAAAATGAGCAATAAACAGACGATTGAACGGCGCGGAGAGCGCGAGCTTGTGGTGACCCGCCGTTTTGCCGCCCCACGCCGCTTGGTGTGGATGGCATATAGTGATTGTGCGCACCTAAAGCATTGGTGGGGGCCGCAGGGGTGGGAGTTGACCCATTGTGAACTCGACTTTCGGCCCGGTGGCACGTGGCACTACTGCATGACGGGCGAATATGAAGACAACACGATGGAGAGTTGGGGGATGGCGACGTATGAAGAGATCGACGCGCCACAGCGTTTTGTCTATCGTGACGCATTTTCGGATGCGGAAGGCAACATCAATCCCGACTTGCCGCAAATGGTCATCACGGTTTCGTTGGAGGAGATCGATGGCGGGACGCTGTTGACGAGCAGCACGCTGTTTGATTCGGCCGATGCCCGCCAGCAAGTCATCGATATGGGCATGGAAGAGGGAATGGCTGATACGTGGGATCGACTCGATGACCTGTTAGCGACGTTATAGGTCAATCACAACATTTTGCTGCACACGCTTCATCCTCGGCGCGATGCAAAACAGTCTTCGGGAGTATTTGGATATCTTGCGTCCAAATACCCCCGAAATCATTTGAAAAAAAGGGTGGTCAGCACGTAGTGCGTAGTGCGTGGCGCATGTCCAGCATTCAATACGCAATACGCACCACGCAATCCACAAGAACCCAAAAATCTATCCCAAGACCACTTCCCACTAATCCAGCACAAACTGCCCGTCGCGCAGTACCAGATTGGTCGCCAGCTCGAATAGATGCGCTTCCGTCTCATAAAAGTGCATCATGTAACCAGCCGTGTTGGGAAAACAGACCCAATCCCCAATCTCAGGCACACGGGCAAACGGGATTTTGCGCTTTAAGATAATGTCTTGTTCCAAACAGTACGCGCCGACAAAGTAGCCCATGATCTCGCTGGCGGCGGGTGGTAGCGTGGGGCGGGGATCGTCACGATAGACGAGCAGCGGGTCGAGCAAAAAGTCCGCGCTTGAGCTGTACATTTGCGTGCGGTTCATCTCCAAACCGACGAGCAGATCGCCACGACTATCCCATTTGCGAAAGGCGACTTGTGCAACGGTGATGCCCGTTTGGTCGAGCAGCGAGCGTCCGGGTTCGAGCCGCAGCTCAATGGCGCGGTTGCGCAACTGAGCGGCGACCGTTTCTCCAGTGGCAGCACGATAGTCGAGCACCTCAGCGAGAAAGGTCGCTTTTGGTGTGGTGTTGAAGTAGGGATAGACATTCGGCTCACCATAGATTTTGCCCGCCACTAGCTGCAATCCGAGCGGATTATTGCCAAACGTGATCGGCTCTCGTTCGCCACGCACAGCCCGTTTGAGTTCGTGCATAAACGTTTCCCATTGGCTTTGTTCTTGCAGATAACGCACGAGTAGACCCCCGCCAATGTCGATAAAGTCGGTTGCAATCCCCATTTCGCGTAGTGAGTCGGCACAGGCGATGGTCGTGGCGAGTGCGGCACCGCGCTCATGGCGTGAGTAGCCATTGAGATGAAAGTGGAAGCCCTTGAACTGAAGATTGGGGTAGGTTGCGCCCATCTGACTGATGAACGCAACCGCATCATCAACTGGAAAGCCAAAGCGGCTATAAAGTTGCTCCCCAGCGACCGTAAAACCGCTGATGCGAATGCCAACGATGGCTGTCTTGCCCATCTCTCGCGCCAACGTATCGACCAATACACATTCATCCACATTATCCAGCACGATCAGCACGTCATTTTCTAGCGCAAGCCGCACCAGCTTTGCGGGCTTGATGGCCGCTGTCAGCACCAATTTTTCTGGCGCATTGCCTAATTCAAGCGCTTGCGCGAGCTCACGATAGCTCGCCGTATCGACGCCAAAACCAAGCTGTTGTGCCGCTTGGACAAACGCTTTTGACTTGTTCGCCTTGCGTGCAAAAAAGATTAAATGTTTGAGATTGTGCTGGTCGAGCAGGTCCGCATAGGCGCGATAGTTGTCGCCAAACGGGCCGAGATGATGCAGATTGAGCGGTGAGCCGTGTTGCGCGAACAGGTCGGCAAGCTGCGCCGTGTCGGAGAGCGCGTCGCACATCCAGTTAGAAAGAAGCGGGGTTAATTTTGGAAGCATAATTGATTGATAGAAGCCGCCCACGCGCTGGCAAAGTTATTGCAATGGCGGGAAAGCGAGTCGTTGTCATAGACGATGCCCTCCGTTGGCGTGCCGTAGAGGGTGATATTTGTGGCGTTGCCGTCTGTGCTGATGAGCCGACCGCATTCGTCAATGGCGAGACAACCGGGTTGGTAGCTGTCGGTACTGTCAGCATTCGTGAACGGTTGCGCAAGGCCACGTTTGAGCAGATTTTGATAAAGCGGAGAGTCGTTGTGTTTGTATGAAATTTTGGGGATGCGTGCGTCGATGTAGAGATCGGCCGAAATCTCATCACTGCCACCTCGACTAAAATCAAAGCGTAATATCCCCGATTCCGCCAGCGCAATCATCTTCTCCATGCTTTCAATTGGTGGCCCAAACGCGACACGATTGAGCGCGCTGGCGTAGTTTTCCATGAAGTAGCGGTGGGAGCGCGGCGTGAGTCCGCCAAAACGGAAGGCGCGTTGAAACACAGGGGTTGCCCTGCGCCAAACAGCGGTTACGGCGGCGAGCGGGTCGTTTTCCAAACCACGCAGCGCAGCCGCCACCCCTTTACGTAGATAATCGAGAATAAAATGGTGTTGCGCCAGTGGTTTAAGCGGCGCAGTCTGATGGAGTGGATCGAGAAATGTTGTGGGGTTGAAGCGTTCAAGCGTCCAATTGAGCTGATGAAAGTGCTCGATGATTTCTGTGACCTCATTGAACGACTTGGCCGCCTCTAAATCGATTCCATAGGGGCGTAAGAGAACGCGATAGTAGGCATAAATCATCTCCTGCTCAAGTAGGGGGCGCAGATCGGCCGAAAAGTCAATCGGCCGATTTCCCAACGCCTCTTCTGTCAAGTAGCGCAACTTGATTGCCGATGCGCCGACGTGCGGTGGACGCGGCAGCATTGGCAGTCCACTCCGCGAGTAGGCATAGATCGCGGTCGGCTCGTCGCCGCTAGGCTGATAGGACAACTGACCAAATTCGCGGCGAAATGTGCCTCCCTTGCCCTCCGTCAACGCCAGCACCGCATCGACAAATGTCAAGCCCATCCCCTTTATCACAACGGTTTTCCCAGCGGGGATCGTCGTGAGAGTGGGGTTGACGGGATAGATAAAGGGGATTGTGTTGGGCTGAGAAATCGGCCGATTGCGTGGATGTCCCGTCGTCAATAAGACGTGCTGAAATAACGACGACTGCACACCCTCATCACGCAATGTGAGTCGATGGCCTCCCGCCTCCTGCCATAGATCGACCACTTCGCCGACAAAGTAGCGACCGGTCACGCGCGCGGGCAAATTATCCGCAATCGCTCGAAAACAGGCTTCCAGATACTCCCCAACCAGTCCCCGCGATGCATAGTCGCACACATCGATAGACAAGCCTTTCTTGGCGTGCAACCATTCGAATAGCGACGGCGTTTGTGGCGCAACTGCATGGGGAGGTGCGTCAATCCATGCATCGATGTTGCCCAGCGCATAGTTGATGAGCAGATAGTCGGGTTGATCAGGTCGATAAATATCGCCCGAGCCAAAATGCACCGTGCGATTAAATACATGAATTTCGACAGGCGTGGGTGGGGGATGGGCGGCAAACTGCGCCGCGAGTCGTTCAAAGCCGTACATCCCCTTGGGCCCACCCCCGACAATTGCTATTTTCATCTTCCCAGAGGGCGTTTCACACCGAGTCGGTTCTCAAGTGAGAGATCGTCACGCTTGAACACCTTAACGCGCAAATTTGGAATTTCCACGTGACCGCACGGTTGGCGGTCGGCATTTTGTGGTTCGGGCAGTGGTGGCTGCTCTGGCTCGGGCAGTGGCGGTTCCAAAGGCTCCGTTGGCGGTGGCTCAACTGGTTCGATTGGCGGTGGATCGATCGGCTTTGTTGGGGGTGGATTGATCTCAGGCTTCACCGGTGGCGGATCGATTAGCGGTTTTTGCGGCGGAATAATGTCCGGCTTTGGCGACGGATCGATCAGCGGTTTGTTGGGAGGGGTAATGATTGTCATGGCTGTTGATTTGGTGCGTTGGGTTCTGTGGGCAAAATTGCGTTCAACCCAATCGTCCGAATAGATAGTGTCGAGATAGCGTTCACCGCGATCACAAAAAATCATCGCGATCGATGCGCCACTGGGGAAGGTGGGCATCCGCTTGCAAACGGCCGAAACAACTGCGCCCGACGAGCCACCCGCCAAAATCGCCTCGCGGTCGAGCAATCGCCGAGAGCCCTGCACACAGGCCCAATCGCTGACGTGGACGACATCATCTATCATGGTCGCATCGAGCAGTTGTGAGGGGCGGCCTGCGCCGTGTCCGGGAATGATGCGCGGTGCGGCCGGTGTGCCAAAAATGACGCTGCCGATCGCATCGACCGCAACGAGTTGTGTGTCGAGCGCATGGTCGTCGATGTATTGGGCGCAACCCATAATTGTGCCGCACGTGCTGGTGGCGACAAAGAGATAGTCGAGCGAGCCATCGATTGCAGCCACAATTTCGCCCATCGTTTGGTAGTGTGCGGCAGGGTTGTTGGGGTTCGCATATTGATTTGACCAGTAGCTATTTGGCACTTGGTCGAGCAGCTCTTGCACACGCTGGAGACGTGCGCCGAGCAACCCTTCTGTGGGATGCGGCTCGGTCACATAGCTGATACACGCCCCATAAGCCTCCAAAATCCGCACATTTTGTTGGTTGACGTTGGGATCGACGACGACGATTAAATTGAGGTCGTAGTAGCGGCAAGCTTGGGCAAGTCCGATTGCCATGTTGCCCGAACTCGATTCGATGATCGTTGCGCCCCGTTCGATCTGACCCTTGCGCAGCGCGTCTTCCAGAATGCACTTGGCGGTGCGATCTTTGATGCTGCCACCGGGATTTGATGCTTCAAGCTTGCCATAAAATTGACAATCTTGGCGCGGGAAAAGCCGTGTCAGTGGGACGAGCGGTGTATTGCCGATGGCGGATAGAACGCCGTTGGAGGTCGTGGTTGTGCTGTTCATCTTGTATTAGTTGTTTTGTTTTGCAAATTGAGTGTGACCTTTTCGGCCGATCTCAACCCGCCCCATCCACAACGCTTAAAGTTGCTAGTGTGAATGGCTCGGCGCATTGCGCCAGCAGTGTTGCAAAATCTGTTACATCAATACTATAGCGACTGAAAACGCAACGTTTCGCAAAATATACTGATTGATGTGCCAGCCCCAAATCACCGATTTATTCGATTCGGCCGATCCATGACATTTTTTATACCAATCCCCTATGAAACGGTCTATTTATTTTCCCCCACACCGCTGTTACGATGCAGTATGCTCAAGTCAGCCAAACGGCTGACTCACTAACATGCACTTAAATCAACACAAATTTGAGCGTCCACAACGATTAACAGGCTCTTTAGAATTTCGCGGGCTTTGATGACGTTGCGTGGCATATCTACCTCTTGAACACGCACCACGCAATACGCAATACGCAATACGCACCACGTCTCCCACCCCGTCACATTCCCAAAGACCCCAACTGGAGCAACCAAACATGCCCTACAAAAAACTAACCGACCTGCCAGACAGTGTGCGTGACAACTTGCCCAAGCACGCGCAAGAGATTTATCAGGCTGCCTACAACAGTGCGTGGGACACCTATAAATCGGCCGAAGATCGGCGCGGTAATGCCACACGTGAGGAAACAGCACACCGTGTGGCGTGGTCGGCCGTCAAAGAGAAGTATGAAAAACAAGACGAAAAGTGGGTCGCAAAATCCACAGCGTAAATAGAAGAGAACAATAGGAACACACCCATGCTCATTATTGATAAGGCCAATCGCCATGATCGAGATCTCACAGACCAATTTAGCGCATTGGCCGCACGTCGCAAAGCAGGCGATCTGATCCCGCTCCCCACTCAGTTCGACGGTTTTGAACGTCGCCTTTACGTGCGCCGCACCATGCGTGAAGATCACCAATTTCGCATTCGCAATCGTCCAGAGGGCGCGCAAAAAAAGTTTGACACATTGGCGGCTGACGTCTACGATTTCTTTCGCGGCAGCGCGTTGATCTATTATCGTGACTACGTCGGCACAGACTTACACCTGCCAATTGTGCTCGCCATTGGCGACGTCCACCCCGAAAATTTTGGCGTGATGCCAAACGAAGATGGTGCGCCCATTTTTCAAGTCAATGACTTTGACGAGGCCTTTTTCGCGCCGTTTAGCTATGACATCAAGCGCGGCGCGGTCGGATTTTACATTCAGGCAAAAGAGGCTGGGTTTAAGAAGAAGTGGCGCAGGAAAATCGTGCGTGCATTTGTTGAAGGGTATCTCGAAAGCCTGCGCAGCTTTGCGCGCGATGACCGTGAACGCTGGCATGAGTATCGCATCGACAACAGCCCTAAGATGATTCGCAAACTGCTCGAAGGAGCCTTAAGCAAACGCGCCGATTTCTTAGATGGCAAAGTTGAGATAGAAGAGGAACGTTTTCTCTCGACAGATGAAATTGTGCCGCATACAGCACATATTGCTGAGTTCCAAGAAATCGTCGATGACTACCGCAAAGATATTTCGATTGATGACAGGCTCGATGATGAATTTTTCACGGTGCGTGATGTGGCGATCAAGAAGGATAGCGGCACGGCTAGCTTGGGTTTAGACCGCTATTGGATTTTGATTCGCGGCAAGGATGATCGCCCTGAATCGAATGTGATCTTAGAGATGAAGCAGGCGCGTCGGTCTGCGCTTTATGGCTTAATTCCAGACCATGAGGAGATTGGAGAATTTTCGGCCGATCAAATCGTCAAATCCCATCACATTCATCTCGTGGGCGGCGACCCATTCTATGGACGCGCCAAAATCGACGAGAAGAGCTATCTCATCCGCGAACGCAGCCCGCTCAAAGATGATATCGACGTGGACGAACTCGACAAAAAAGGAATGCGCAAGTATGCACACATCTGCGGCCAAGTCTTGGCACAAACCCACGCCCGATCTGACGAAGACACAGGAATCTTAGACGGGGATGCCGAAGTAAAAATCTTGTCTTCTATCATCGAAACGGTCTTTATCGCCGATGTGGTTCGTTTTGCCCAGCATGCTTGCGCACAAATATATTGCGACTATGCGTTTTTCGTGCAGGACCATAGCGCAGGCGCGTTCACGTTTGTCCACGACGGCAAATAGCGTCACCATCACTCAATCGTGCCAAAAGATGACGCGAAGCAAGTTTTCGTCTGTTGTGTGCTCGTTTAACAGCCAGTCGGGATTGAAATGATCGCATTCCGCGTGGGCAGGATCGGCGCGCAACTGCTCGATCTCTGCCAGCGTCAGCCACGATGCACCATAAGCTTCATTCCCCCATGCCCTGACGATATAGTCGCGTAATTGTGCGTTCATATCGTCGGGCAGACCGCGCTCACCCGACAACAAGGTGTAGTGCTCAATTGAATCCCAGCCCCACGGCGGCGCGATGTTGTTGGGAATGAGCGGCGCGCAGGATGGCTGACAGTCATCTACAACCAAGGGGTGCGCCAACTGCCATCCATGCTTCGTAAGCCGCTCAACAAAGGCAAAAAAATAGGTCGCCATCGCTATCTTCTCGGCACAGGCGTGCGCTCAATCTTGGGAAAGTTTTGCCAATTCATCGGGGTCTCCCTGTGTCTGTTGGACAATCGCTGCAATCAGGTTATTAACCGTTGCAAAGTGCTGACGCTCACCCGTCCGCGGATTCTCAAGCGAACCGCGCCAATCCGTTTGCGGTGACTCTTGCCAGAGCCGCAACAGATAGGCGTGATAACGGTGCTGTTTTTCATTCATGATCTGCTCCATCTTCAACTGCCAGCAGCATATTAGATAAAGCGATCTGAAAACGATCTGAGTCGCTTGGCATTGTGCCACAGGATGATGCAGGTTAGCAACGCCAAGAGTATGAGGAAGAGGGGGGGAATTATCGGCCGAAATGTCTCAACAGCGCAGATCTCTCGCGTAAATGTGGGCGAGCATAATCGCTACATCACATTCGCGCCTCTGCACGATAGAACGCTAGACAAATCAACAAACTCCCGCTAAGGTAGGTGAAATCGTTTACAATTTTCGCGCCGCAGGTAGTGCGGTCATGCCGAGTGATTCACTCGGGAAATTTGCAAAAGAATGACTAGATCACCCTCAGACAATAAGTAGGTACTGGAACAATAGATTGCGGGTATCCAATCGGGCATGTATCGGGAAATCCAATTCCCGATACACAGTCAACGGATATTTCGGGAAATCCAATTCCCGAAATGATCACCTGAATACATTTGTGCAGATACTTACAAGGTAAAATGGCAAGTATAAAAGATGTGGCGTATGAGGCAGGCGTCTCAACCGCAACTGTATCGCGCGTATTGGCAGGTAAATCAAATGTTAGTGAGAAGGCGCGCACCCGCGTGTTCGGGGCGGTTGACAAACTCGATTATCGGCCGAATCGCGCCGCCCAAACCCTCCGATTACAACGCTCAGCCACCATTGGATTGCTCGTTTCTGATATTCGCAACCCCTTTTTTACGGCGGTCAGTCGCGCCGTCGAGGACGTGGCGCATGAGGCTGGCTACAGCGTCTTCCTATGTAACACCGATGAAGATCCCGCGAAGGAAGCGATGTATCTCAAACTGATGATCGATCAGGATGTCGCGGGGGTTATCTACTCACCGACGCTGCAATCGGCCGAAAAGCTCGACGCAACACAGTTTCGATTTCCCATTATCCTCATTGACCGCGATGCACCGCAAACAGATGTGGATGCGGTCTTGCTCGATAATGTCGCAGCGGGGGAGCAGTTGGCCTGTCATCTCTTGCAAAACGGCTATCGGCGTATCTTTGGTCTCTTTGGCCAAGAGAGCGGAACAGGACACAAGCGGCGCGCAGGGCTTTTGCGCGCATTGCATTCGGCCGATGTGCCACCATTTGGCGAAACATTTACCGATGCACGTATTGAAGCGGGTTATGAGGCGGTTTTGACAGCGTTACAATCGGCCGATCCCCCCGACGCAATTTTTACAACGAACAGCTTGCTTGCCGCTGGTGCCATGCGTGCCATCCACGAGCAGTCGCTAAAAATACCAGATGACATTGCCCTTGCCGGCTTCGATGATGCCACGTGGACAACGCTTGTCCAGCCGCAAATAACCCTCATTGCACAACCGACCTATGAGATTGGTCAATCGGCGACGGAACTGCTGATCAAACGGATTGAACAGCCTCAGCGGTCAGCACGGCGTGTCATTCTGAGCGGCAAGTTATTGGCGCGTGGATCTACTCAAAAGTTAGTTTAACTATACAAATCGCTATGACAATAAAACTGATTGCAATCGACGTCGATGGCACTTTACTCGACGACAACCACCACCTCTCACCACGCAACGCTAGTGCAATCCGTGCGGCGACTGCGGCGGGCATCCCCGTTGTGTTGGCAACGGGACGGATGCGCACCTCTTGCGAATGGCTGCTAAGCGAGCTTGCGCTGGAGACAGCTGGAATCTTCGTGCAAGGATTGCATATTGCAGACAAGATGGGGCAGCGGCTACACGGTGAATTTTTGCCAGCGGATGTGATCGCCCATTTTTTACCTTTTGCGGAACAGCATCAGCTTTCATTTGTCGCATTTGGCGACAATGAGATTTTTACCCACAAACGCGATCAGTACACCAACATCATGCTCGACTACAACGAACCAGAGCCGATCGTGGTTGCGAATGTTAACGATCATCCGATTCACAAGATCATCGTCTTGGCGGAACCCGATGATATTCAGGCGATTCGGCCGATTCTCGCCTCCCACATGGGTGCGCGGGCCGACATTCTGATCACGGAAGCTGTCATGGTCGAAGTGATGCCAACGGGAACCTCAAAAGGTCACAGCCTGCGCTGGCTCGCCGGTCAAATGGGCATTGAAATGGCCGATGTGCTGGCAATTGGCAATGCAGATAATGATTTGACGATGTTGCAATTTGCAGGGGTCGGCGTGGCGATGGCAAACGCAACCCAGCGCGTGCTGGATATTGCCGATTTTGTCACCACCAGCAACAACGAGGCTGGCGTCGCTGCCGCCATTGAACAGTTTGTCTTGACGACTATGTAAATTAAGCCCTGAAAAACCCAGTTTCTGCCAGAAACTGGGTTTTTGAAGGTCGAATACCTAACACTTGTTCTCAGAATTGTATTATTCGTGCAATTCGTGAAATTCGTGGCTCGCATGCTTCACACCAACCGTAAATCGCTCACCCCAAATGTCGGATCAACCCATCAAGTGCCAAGAAGTAGCTATTTCGGCCGAAACCCCCAATCACACCCAAACAAACAGCAGACAGCACCGATTTGTGCCGAAATTCCTCGCGGGCATGCACATTGGAAAGATGTGCCTCGACAACTGGCACGGTGACCCCCGCAATCGCATCACGCAACGCGATGCTGTAGTGGGTGAACGCGCCGGGATTGAAGATGATGCCATCGGCCGAATCACGCGCCGCGTGGATCGCATCGATTAACGCGCCTTCCGAATTGGATTGAAATGACGTGATCTCAACGTCGCGCTCGCGTGCATACTCCCGCAAATCATTCAGAATGTCGTCGAGCGTATCTGAGCCATATATTTCTGGCTCGCGTGTACCAAGTAGATTGAGGTTAGGGCCGTTCAGGACCAAAATTTTGTAACTCATGAAAAAACATCTCCATACCAGATTATAAAAGTTAATGACTCTTTGGGGTTTCGTGGGGAGAAGACGTGGTGCGTTATTGCCTCTGGTCACGCACCACGCATCACGCACTACGCGCTTTGCCAAAGCCCCAAGTTAATCTGCTGGCTCAACCTGCAAGAGCTGATTGCCAGCAACGTTTTCAAGCGTCACCGTCTCCCCATTTGCCCAGCGTACCTCGACACGACTGACCTGCGAAAAATCACCCAATCCAAAGTGGAAACGGGGATCTTCGGAGGCGAGATAGCTGCTGCCGACGTGGTGTTCGCGCACCTGCTGGCTGCCGTCGGGGAGCGTAATCGTGGCGACCGCATTGGGTGCAAAGTGGGGCAGCGCGATCTGTAGCCAGTTGCCGTTTTCGGCCGAATTCACCAGCAACACCGCCGCGCCCGCAATCGTGTTGATCGCCACATCGAGATCGCCGTCGTTGTCAAAATCGGCCGTCGCACTGCCGCGCGCCATCAGCGTTCCCAGACCATCCATCCCCAGCCCAGCCGTCGTCGTCCAGTCGCGCCACTGATCGGGCATCCCCTCCGCCAGCCGATTGCCATAAAGGCGCACCATCTGCGAATCCTGCTCAAAGTTACTGATCGGCACATGCCCATGCACAACGAGCAAATCTTGATCGGTGTCGTGGTCAAAGTCTGCCCATGTCGTCCCCCATGCGGTGACATTGTTGCCCAATCCCGCGAGCCCTATGCCAAACGTCGCATAGCGGAACAGCAGGTCGTCGCCGCTGCCGCCTTCATTGCGATAGAGCGCATTGAGTTCGACATCCCAATTGGTCACAAACAGGTCAAACAGTCCATCTCCATTGTAGTCTCCGCCCGTGACGCCCATGCCGCTGCCAGAGTCGCCCGTTTCGGCCGATAAACTCAAATCGACCATGCGAAAGCCGAGATCGTCGGGGGTGAATTCGGCCGAATAGAGCCGATTGGGTTGCCCATCATTGGCGATATAGAGTTCGACGTCGCCATCCCCATCGAGATCGCTAAACAGCGCACCCAGCCCGCGCTCTGTGCGCGTCATGCCGACATCGGCGATCACGTCCTGAAATGTGCCATCGCCGTTGTTAAGATAGAGATGGTCGGGCAGTCCGTGATAATCTTGCGGAAATGCGCCGACGGGATTTGCCACCTGATTTTCCAGATCGATATACGCCGCCACAAACAGATCGGGTAGCGCATCCCCATTTAGATCGCTGACGGCTGCCGCGCTGTTCCACTCAGGGGCAGCGACTCCCGCCAATGCGGCACCTTCCCGAAATGTGCCGTCGCCATTGTTCCACAAGAGCGCATTTGTGCCGTCGGCCGTCACGTACAAATCGAGCCAACCATCGAGATCAAAATCGGCCGCCACACATCCGTTGCCACGCATTGCCAAATCTGTTCCCGTGATTGCGCTGACATCTTCAAAGCGACCCGCCACGTTGCGATAGAGCGCATTGGTCGGCAATCCCCCCTTTAACGCCCAATACGGTATCTCCTCTAGCGCGTGGCTGTTGATGAGATAAAGGTCTTGCCAACCATCGTTGTCATAGTCGATCCAGCACAGCCCCGCGCCCATCATGGCGGCGGGATCGGCCGAAAGCCCATTCGCAAACGCCCCCTGCTGAAAAACAATCCCGCGCAACGCCGCTTGATCCTCAAAATAGACGCTGGTCGGGGCAACTGCCTCCATTGCGACCGTTGCCGTTGGTGTGGGGAAGATGCGAATTTGCGCCCGTCGTTTATGCAACTGTTCGGTCACTGCGATGGGAGAACTGATCTGGTCGAGATGGTCGATTTTGAGCACACGCCCCGCGAACACCTCACTGATATAAGCCGTTCCGTCGCGGGCAAAGCTGATGCTGCCCGGAAAGTCGAGCTCGGTCAGCACAATCTGGCGTGTATCGCCGATTAACTTGCTGAGACGACCCGTATTCGGCCGATAACCCTCGCCACTAAAGCAGGAGGCATCGTCAGAAAATTGCGCAAACTCAAGCACCCAAATCGTCCCATCGGGCGACTGCGCCACGTCGATCGGCATGTGTAGCCCGTCGCGCACAATCCGCTCATTGCGCGCCTCATCGATGGCGACCAGTTGGCCGCTACCCGCTGGATAGGGACAACCGCCCGTCAGCGTCACGAAGTACTCATCCCCGATGCGCTCAATGCCCGTCGGAACCGCGTCAATACGGTCGGACGGTTCGTCTGGATTGGGCAGGGGATCAAAGCGGTGGAAAAACTGTGTTGTGCCGTCGGCCGTCAGCTTGGCGACACCGTTACTCGTCGCATCACTCACCACTGGCACACCCGCCGCGTCAAACGTCAAATCGAACGGATTGGCAAGCTGCACCGCATTTTGTGGCAACATCGTTTCGCCCATATCGTCTAGACGAAACGGGTTGGACGGCACGGTGACGGGACGTTTGAGCGGCAGCGTCAACAGTTTGCCCAACCCAAAATGGCTCGTGTAGAGCGTCATTCCGTCGGGCGCAATCGCCACAAACGGGACGCCCGACAGGTCGCCTGAATCACGGCTGCTGGGCAGACCGCTGATGATGCGCCCCGCCGATCCATCGCCCGCCACCAGCATCACGCCCGCGCTTTCGTCGCGTTCCCCACTGCCTTCTTCCGCAATCAACACGCCCCCATCGGGCAACACGTCAATCCCGACGGGATTTTGCAAACCGTCGATCAGAATCGAGATGCTGGGATCGGCCGAAACCGCAACGTCTGTCTCCACCACAACAGGTAATCCTGCTTGATTGACACAGCCGATTGAGAGCAGTAGCAGAAGGAAACAAAATCTTTTTGCAAACATAGTTTGGAGCGCGACCAACTTGGTCGCATCTTCACACAGCGACCATGCGGGTCGCGTTCCATGCTCATTCATTTAGACCCAAAAGCAGATCGGGCCGATCGGAAATCAAGCCGTCAACACCCCATTCGATGAGGCGTGTCATATCGGCCGAATCGTTCACCGTCCACGGGATGACCAACAGCCCCAATTCATGGGCCTCCGCGATCCGCGCTTGCGTCACATCATTATAGTTGGGCGACCAGATGTCGAACTTGTAGCCGTTGTACACCTTGATCTTCGCCTCATCTTGTGTCGTCAGAGCGGCGAGCCGGATGTCTGGGTCAATCTCGCGGATAACGCGCAAGGAACGATGGTCAAAACTTTGGATCACAACGCGCTCACTCAAGGCATAGTCGCGCACAATGTCGAGGATCGCCAGTTCAAACGCGCCCGCTGACCCGCCTGTGAAATCGTCACCGATGTATTCAGGGTGGTCGGGATTGCGTTTTGTTTCGATGTTGAAGTTGATTGTGCTGGCGTTGCTACGCTGTTCGGCCGATTTTTCCGAAGACGCCGCATAGGCCTGCACAAACTCAAACAGTTCCCCCAGCGTCACAATCTGAAAATCAGCCCCCGCCAGCAAAAGTGCCTCCGCCGCCTGATCTGGGAATCGCTCGCTGTCTGGATTTTTGTCACACTGATACGCTTGAACGGCTGCCAGCGGTTGCTGGCTAATCAGGATGCGCCGCAATGGGTTTTTCGGGTCAGGCGCATTCGAGCCAGCAGGCAAGAAACATTTCGCCTTGTCAATAATCGGATCGTGCCAAATAACAACCTGTCCATCTTGCGTAAAGTGCAGATCGAGTTCCAATGTCGTCACACCGAGATCGAGTGCGGCCTCGAATGCGGGCAATGTATTCTCAGGCAGGAGTCCGCGTGCGCCGCGATGCCCTTGGGCGTCAAAGTTGTCGGGGAGGTTGGCTGTTCCGATGAATGGAAAACGGTCTGCTGCCTCGTTCAGTTCGGCCGATGTGCACACCACTGCGCCACAATCCATCTCCGCTGGCTCGACCGTCTGACAGCCCAACAGCCAGCAACCCAAAAATAAAAACAAATAACGCATAGACGACAACATGCTTCAAAAAAGCACAGGCCATGGCCTGTGCTTTTCGTTTAAGAGACGACCAAGCTGGTCGGGCTCTGGTGTTTACTCAAAGAAGGAGTTGTAATCGCTCAACTCTTGGTTGGCTTTTTCGGCCGCGATGTCCAACGCTTCTTGTGCCGTCATGCCGTCGTCCAGCACGCTGCTGTATGCTTCGACAATAAAGCGGCGAATCGCAGGTGCTGGTCCAGCGCGTCCACCCAATACGGCGTAGTTTGGTGAGCCGTCGTCCATCATCGTTGCGGTCGATTCGAGCTGGTTGATTGCGGTCACAAAGTTGGGGTTTTCGTCCCAGAATGCGACGAGATCGGCGTTGCCGCTGATGTCTGTGCGCACGGGGAAGTAACCCGTACCCGTGTGCCATGTCGCCTGCTGTTCTTCTTCAGCCATAAACTTCATGAACTGCCATGCCGCCGCATCTTGCGCGTCATCTTCTGAATCGATCAGCCACAATGCTGCACCACCGATGATCACGCCGTTGCGGTCGCCCGCGCTGTCCACATAGGGGATAAACATTGTGCCAACTTCAAACGATGCACCATCCTGCATGCCGCGTGCGCCAGAGGTGGAGTCAAAGACCATTGCTGCTTCCTCTGCGAAGAAGACGGAGTCGGTATCTGTCCACGTGTTGCCTAGATTTGGCGAGTAGCCGTTTGCGATCAATCCGGTCAAGAAATCGAACACTTCAACACCCATCGCGTCGTTAAAGGTCACTTCTGTGGCGCGACCTGTGCGACCGTTGTTGTTGTTGTAGTACATGCCACCACTGTTGGCGAGAATCTGCTCGAAGTACCAGCCGACCTGACCGAGTGCGATACAGTTTGGTGCAACGCCGCTCTCTAGGATTTGGTCGCAGGCTGCCAACATTTCGCTCGTTGACCAGCTTGTGCCTTCGGCCGGTGGCTCAACGCCAGCCTCTTCAAACATGGCGGGATTGTAGAAAAGGATCGGTGTGGAGCTGTTAAATGCCATGGCGACCATGCCGTTTTCATCACCATAGTAGTCGGCGACGGCAGGGACGAAGATGCTCGAATCGTAGTTGTCATCCGCCATCAGCTGATGGGCGGGGATCAGGCGACCCGTGTCGATCATCGTCTGTGAGGCGAGGTCAAAGTTTTGGATGATATTTGGCTCTGTGCCAGTTTCAAAGGCGGCCAGTAGCGCGTTGTAGGTGTCGTCGTATGTGCCTTGATAGGTTGCATTGACGACGATTTCGCTTTGGCTGTCGTTAAATCGGCCGACCAATTCATCAACCACTTCGCCCAACTCACCACCCATCGCGTGCCAAAATTCGATGGTGACGACATCGCCAGACGGTTCTTCAACTTCTGGCTCTTCATCTTCTTCCGGTTCTTCCACATCTGGTACATCTGTCGCTGCGGCTGGCGCGGGCGTACTGGTCGCTGGCGTTTCTTCAGCACCGCCGCACGCGACAAGGGCGACAATTAGCACCAATAATAAAGTTTTTAACCACTGTTTTGCAAACATATTCTTCTCCATAAGAATTTAGGGCTTGACGCTGTGCCAAGCCAGTTTGTCAACGCGTGCAACAGCTTATTTGTTGCACGTTGGAAATCGGCGAGCGGATGCGTTGTCCGCCCCCGGCTATCCCTTTAGTCCTGTCATCGCAATCCCCTTGACCAACTGTCGCTGGGCAACGAGAAAGATGACGAGCGTTGGCAGCAACACGATCACCGCACCCGCCATCAGCGCACCCCAATCGGTTCCGCGCTCTTGGTCAAAGAGGAAGTAGCGGATGCCGATTTGGATAGTGCGCATCGAGGAGTCGTTGGTGATGATGAGCGGCCAAAGATATTGGCTCCACGCACCGAGAAAGGCAAAGATGCCAAATGCGCTGATGGAGCCTTTACTTAACGGAATGACAATTTGCCACAGAAAACGAAAGTTGCCCGCCCCATCAATCACGGCGGAATCGCGTAGTTCTGTCGGTATCGACATAAAAAATTGTCGCAACATAAAGACGCCAAATGCACTGGCAAGAAATGGCAGCGTCAAACCCGCATAGGTGTTGGCTAATCCCCATTCGCTGACGAGAACAAAGTTGGGGATGAAGGTCAACTGGAACGGGATCATCAGGCTGCCGAGCATGATGTTAAACATCGCGTTGCGGCCGGGAAAGTCGAGAAAGGTAAAGGCAAAGGCGGCCAACACGCTAAAGATGATTTGTGACAGCACGATAATGCCTGACTGAATGGCACTGTTAAAGAGATATCGGCCGAAAGGGGTCGCCGTCCACGCCGTTTGGTAGTTGCGGAGCGTCCATTCACGCGGGAAAAAGGCGTTCGGGTTGGCTGAAATGTCCTGCAACGACTTGAAACTGGTCAATATCGCAATGATGATCGGCAGCGAAATCAGCAGCCCTAACGAGATCAGCAGCACGTGCATCCCGATGTCTGACCATGATCTTTTGTGTGCTTTTGGGAGTTTGGTTGTCGCTTGTGTCATGAGTAATGTACCCTTTTGCCAAAACCCTTAAACTGTGCAATCGACATGGCGACGATCAGCAGTGCAAGCAGATAGGCCTGTGCGGAGGCGTAGCCACGCAGCGGCGTGCCGACAAACGCATCGACAAAGATGGCGTAGACCATATTAGTCGTTGCCTGTCCGGGTCCGCCATCGGTCAGGATGTTGATTTCGCCAAACGTTTGCAGGCTGTTGATGACGTTGATGACGAGCAGGAAAAAGAGTGTCGGTGAGAGCATGGGCAGCGTGATGTGGCGAATGCGATGCCAAACATTGGCTCCGTCCACCTTCGCCGCCTCATAGTAAGTCGAGTCGATATTTTGGATACCGGCCAGCGCGATGATGACGTTGAAGCCTAACTGTCGCCAAACAACCGCCATCGTCACTGCCCAGAGCGCCGTGTCTTTGGAAGTCAGCCAGTTGACGGGGTCGATGCCGACAAAGCCGATCCAATGGTTGATGTAACCTGTGACGGGGTTGTAGAGCCAGCGAAAGATGACGCCCGTGATTGCGCTACTGATGACGATTGGCACAAAGATGAGCAGACGGTGTAGCCATGAGAGCCGTTTCAGAGGATAGGAGAGCGCGATGGCCAGTGCGACGGCGATGACGATTCCCGTTGGAACGGTTCCAATCGTGAAGAGCAGCGATACTTTGATATGGTTGTAATAGTCGCCGCGCTCAAGAATTTCTGTCCAGAGCCGCTGGTAATTTTCTAGCCCCACGTCGATGACGCGCCCGCCAAACGGCGCGACACGTGTGAGGCTCATGCGGAAGGAGCTGATGATCGGATAGTAGACAAAGATGCCTAAGATGATCAGCGTTGGCGCAAGGTAGAGATACCCTTCAAGCGCAGACTTAACTCGTTGCAGTAGGTTTGATCGCATCTGGTTCTGTTTCCTTGGTGTGTGGATGCTGGATTGAATCGGCCGATAATTGACCCACAATAAGGGTGCGTTCAATTGCCGAGCCGCAGTAAGAGGTTAGGGTAAGATTTGTGTGCATTAATATGTGGTGGCAATCATGTGCGCCACAGTAAGGGTCAAATAGTTCCCTATAAGTATCCTAGTTGCGGCAGATATGTCAATGCAGAAAGATATATCTAGGGATGCAGTTTGATATTAGGTGGTTTCCTTGACCATCTCTTAACACGTGCAGGCCAAAATCCTACGGGTAAAGCGGCAGGCTGATTTGCAAAACGCGCTCAAGCGCGTTGTTTGCAGTGCGGAAAAAATCAAAACGGCAGTAAATGTAGTCCTTCCCGCGCAGGCAGAAATCTACTCTTCTGGTCTGGAAAACGTCTCATGTCAGACGTACTGTGAGTTGCTGGCACGACGGGAATCATGCCAGCATTCTTTTGTTTTAAAACGCAAACAACATGTACGCGATCAGCCCCAGCGTGAAGCAGAGCAGCACAAATCCCCCAAAAATCGTCCCCAGAATTGCGCCGAGTTGACGAGCGGGATTGGCGTTATGCGCTTCGCCAGCGACAAGCTGCTTGACGGCACGCACCGTTTGCGTGATGGTCTCCTCGCGGCTTTGCGGCTCGACCCCCAGCCATTCGACATTGGCATGATTGTGCGGAATCAGCAATTTGCGAGCGGCGCTATAGGCAATTTGCGGGTCGTGGATGATTTGATAGTCGCCGATCAGCAAGCCCGCCTCAGCCAGTGATTGACCCTCATCGTTCGGTAGCTTGAGCAGCGTAAACTTGCCTGTGGGGAGTTCTTGTTGCAACGCTTGGTGCAGATCGGCACCAAACCCATCCAAATCGACGACAACCACACCTAACGCTTCCAACTGTTGCGCCTGATCGTGCAGCGTGAGCTGTCCATCCGCCCGCAGCGTCATGCCGTGATAGAGCCATACCCCCACCCCAAGCAGCGCAAAGGCAATCGCATGTGCCAGACTAACGGCGAGATTTTCGTCAATCGTCTCGCCCAACAGCAGGCTAACCAACCGCCAAAGAATGTAGACCACACCAGATAAGACGGCGAGCGTGGCGAGAAAGAGAAAGAAATAGAGATACGCCTTGCGAATGGTGGCGTGGCGTTCCGCTTGGCCTGTGGGGGCAGCGGCGGCAAGTTGCGCTTGCCGCCACGGGATCAGCCAAACGGGCAAGCCTGCAATGAGCGCGGCCGTAAACCATGCGACCTGTTCGCGCAGCGTATCGTCAAAGATCACGTTGGAAATCGAACGAATCAAGACGCTGATGTTGCCGCCAATGCCGCTGACCAAGGCGAGTAGTCCAATCGTGGCGACGAGATAGAGATAGGCACGTCGCACGCCAGCCTGACGGGACGCTTCGCTGTGCTGTTCCACATCGGTTCGTAAAACAACGGCATGGTACGCCCACAATGCACCCATCGTGACGATGATAGGCAGATGGTTGCGCCAGTCACCATCGGGAGAGAGACCCAGCAACTGTTGCAACACGCCAGAGAGCAGCAGCGTGGCGTTGCTGACCGCGCTGAACACGCCGATAAAGACGAGCGCGTAGAGATAGAATTTGCGCAAGGCTGAGTTGCGTTCCTCCTCGCCACCCTGCTGGAAAAGTCGTTGCGCCCACCGCCAAAAAATTAACCAGAGGGGAAGCCCAATGATCAAGTGGGGGAGATCGGACAAGAGGCTGCTGATGGGGGAGGAGATATCCGAGATGGTATCAAGTTGGAAGAGCAGCGAGCGCATGAGACCGCTGACGGCAAAGGTGACGATCAACACGCCCGCCGCGCTGAATGCCAGCACATAGAGTCGCCGCAGGAGGCCACGTTCGCCGCGTAGGGGGAGCTGTGCCGCATTGAGAATTCGCGTGTGGTAACCCCAAAGTAAGGCCAGCGGGAGGATGGCGATGAGATTGCGCAGGATGGGAGCTGCCGTGTCGTCAGATCGGCCGAAAATCCACGCCAACAACGTCCCAACCAGCGCATCTGCATTGTTCAGAATCGGAATGACAAACGCCGCCAGCATCCCAAACAGATAGAGATAGCGCAGCGTGCTGCCTCGTTCCTCCGCTTCGCCTGCCGCCAATCGCTGCGCCCAGAGCCAGTGGACGAGAAAGATCGGCAAGCTGGCGATGATGACAGCGATCTGAAAGGCGATGGAGTCGGTCGGCGTGAACTCAAGCGGGGCAAACAGATGTCGCGCCAGCGTGATGACCGCCCACGTCAGGGCGTTGAGACTGATGGCACAAACGAGATAGATGTAAAGTCGGCGGATTGAACTCATCGTTGACACCCATCCTCATTCGACCAGCAGTAGACCCAGTAGTCATCTGCCTCGACAATTTGCCATTCATCGGTTTGTGAATTGCGTTCGAGCTGGACGTTGAAGGTGTGCGACGATTGTCCGTTGCTAAAGAAATCCCCTTGATAGAAGTCAGTCTTGCGAACGGAGACGTAGGCGCGGTCGCCCGTGACATCGGCCGAAATTACTTCCAGCCCAACCGAGCGATTGTCACTATCGGTCCCCCAGCGGTCGAGGTCGAAGATCCAGCGATTGTCGCGGATGTCATCTTGGAACTGTTCGGCCGATTCTGGATAGCCGCCAATCTCTGGTGAGAGATAGCTGTAGGCGCGATCATAATCCTGCTGCCACAATGCCAGCAAATAGTTGTGGGCAACCGCGTCGGCCGCGTTGTCTGTTCGATAGGTCGGTTCTGGCCGACTGAGCACCACCGCAAACGCGACGATGACCAGCAGCACGATACCTGCCACAATGCCAATCAGGAATTTGTCTGTTTTTTGAATCATGTTGTCTATTTAAGCAGAAAAGAGCGACAAGAGGGCGACATAATCGCGACATTTCTGCAATGAAGGCGAAAATATAACGTCAGACAGGGCATTGCGCGGGCTTAGAGAATCGCGGCGGCTAATTGGGCGATATAGCCGTCGATCTCGTCGGGGCGCACATTGGCAAGTCCGATGATAATGCCCGCTTTTTTGGGTGGGGCGAGATAGTCGTTGGAGAGCGGCGTGATGGCGATGTTCAGCTTGTTGGCGGCGTTGACGACGGTTGACTCGTCAAATTCGGCCGCTAAATAGCCCACCACGTGCATCCCACAATCGTGCGCGCCCAGCGTGATCGCCCCAGCGAGATGTCGTGCCACTGCCGTAATCAGCGCATCGCGACACGCCTGATAATGTTTCCGCATGGCGCGAATGTGGCGCACAAAATGCCCCTCAAGCATAAATTCGGCCACAGCCGCCTGTAGCAGCGTGGGCGCGTGCAGCGTCATGGGTAGCTTGACACCCGTGTAGACATCGACCAAATCGGGCGGCAACACGACATAACCGAGTCGCAAACTGGGGAACATCACCTTGCTAAACGTCCCAACATAGATGACGCGCTGATCGGTGTCCAACCCTTGCAGCGCGGTGATAGGCGGGCCATCGTAACGAAATTCGCTGTCGTAATCATCTTCGATAATCCATGCGTGGTTATCGGCCGCCCATCCCAACAACTGCTGGCGGCGGGCAAGACTCATCGTCACGCCAAGTGGATATTGATGGGACGGTGTCACATAGGCAAGGCGGGCGTTCGGGGCGCGATCGATGCCTGCCTGCACATCAAGCCCCTGACAATCGACGGGAACTGGCACAACTTCTGCGCCACGATAGTTGATCAACCCGCCAATGTTGATATAGCTGGGGTTTTCAAGCCACGCCTGATCGCCGGGATTGAGCAGCGCCAACGTCGTGACGAGCATTCCGCTGACCGCGCCGGGAACGATGTCGATCTGTTCGGCCGAACAGCGCACCCCGCGCGCCGAGATCAGATAACTTGCAATCGCCTCACGTAAAGCGGGAATCCCCTTGAACTCCCGCGAATAGGTGGTCGATTGCTGTCTGCGTTGACAGCGATTGACGATGCGGTTCCAAATTTCATGCGGGAACGTCTGTTTATCAGGGATGCCGACGGCAAAGGCGTTGCCCCGTGAGCGCGCATGGCGCACGTTGCGACCAAATGGTTCGAGATAGTGGCCGATGTTGGAAATCGGCCGAATTCGCTCTCCATTATCAACCGCCTGCAACGCAGGTTGGCGCATTCGCGCCTCTGCCACAAAGGTCCCACGTCCAACAATCGCCTCCAAATACCCTTCCGCGATCAGTTGGTCAAACGCATTGCGAAGCGTATTGCGCGAAACCCCCCAGATGGTTGCCAAATCACGGGTTGATGGCAACTTCGTCTCGGCCGTTAAACGTCCCGCGATGATCGCATCGCGCAGCCCTTGATAGATTTGTCGATAGAGGGGAACGGCCGAATCGGGATCGACCGTGACAAGCGAGAGATAAAGTGTGTTGGGCAGTTTGCGCGGCATTCAACGATTTTACCCATTAAAAAAGGAATGCGTAATGTGGCTATTCCGCATCACGCATCTTTCAGGGTGTGACGGCTCACCGCTTCTGGCGGCTCGCCGAACTATTTTTTAGTGAGTTTGGGGGCGTTCGCCCCCAAACTCACTAAAATTAAATGCCGCACCTCTGGTGCGGCGAGTAAAAATCAGCATCCACTCCACCCACAAAGCTCTTGCGGAGAGCGGGTTAAAGAATGAAGGCTAAGACATATCACAGGACGGGGCAATTACGCACCACGCAATACGCAATACGCACCACGCATCACGCAATTCTTATTGCACCGCCACAAAAATCATATTCCCCGCATCGACCTTAAGATTCAACACAAGATTACCCTCGTCATCAAAGACGAACGTGACGACATCGCCTAGACGTGACAAAAATGTGCTATCGAGTGACTCTGCGCCACACGCGGCCAACGTCATCGGGCCGGGTTGAATCACGATGCTGCTGCCATCGACGCTGTAACCGCCGCTGCCGCTGTTGCAGTCGGCCTGAATTGCATAAGTGCCGTCCGCCATGAACTGAATCGTATAGCTAGCGGGATTATCGACCTCGATGTTGTTGAGGTCTGCGCCATCTTGAAAGCGCACCCACTGCCAAACGGTGTCCGTCAAGCTATTTTCGCTCATGGCGACTTCTGTCTTGTTGACGATTTGCACCAGTTTGTATTGCAGCGATGAGGCGTCTTGCAGCGGCTCCATCACTTCTGTTACGCTGACGAGCAGTTCATATTCGTAGCCAGCTTCCCATTCAAATCCGGCAATGCTGTCATAGAAAAATGTGTAGTCCGCGTTGGGGTCTTCCTTGACCAACAGACATTGTTGCGGTGCGACACCAACACAATCGACCGTCTCTGCGCCGACATAGAGCGTCTTTTCTTCGGCCGCTGCGAAGGTTGCAATCGGTAGTCCGTCGGCGTTTTGCAGTTCCAATGTCTTACCATCCGTCGTGAACGTCGCGGCGTTGGCGAAAATGTCTAACATCGTCGTCTCTAACGTCATCCGCTCTGCATCACACGCCATTCTTGTTGTCGCAAGCGCGCCGAAAGTGATGTTGTTCCCATCAATCGTGACCGTGCCATTGAAGCGATTACAACCGCTGTTGCCAGAAACCATTGTGCCGTCGATGGTGAAATTGGGGTTGGCAAAGTCGGGGGCAGGCACGACCGCATCCCCACCGACGATGGTGTTAACGAGTGACCAGTTGATGTTTGTGATCTCTGGAGTTTCAGACATTTCTACTGCTGTTTTGTTGACGACTTCAACCAATTCATAGCGCAAGGATGATGCGTCGGCTGGTGGATTTTCGACTTCGCTAATGTTGACGAGTAGTTCATATTCATAGCCAGCTTCCCACTCGAATCCAGCGATGTCGTCATAGAAAAATTCGTACTCGGCGTTGGGGTCTTGCTTGACGAGCATACATTGGCGTGGCCCTTCACCGACACAATCGACCAATTCGGCACCGACGTAAAGCGTTGTCGGTTCACTAGCCGTTTCGTTTGCCTCAATAAAGTTGGCGACGAGCGTGCCGTCCTCAGCGTACAGGCTCAAGGTTTCACGGATGATTTCATAGCTTGTGACGGTGCGCAGTGCGGCCAAGAATTCCCCTTCGCGCTCGTTAACGTCGTCATCGGCACACAACATCAAGGTTGAGACTAGCTCGCCAATCGTCAGTTGATTGCCGTCAATTGTGATGCTGCCACCATAGCCGTTGCAGCCCGCACTGCCGCTGATCTGTGTGCCGTCGATCAGCATGGTGATATTTTCGTCAATGCCCATGTGGACGATGCCACCTGTGCCATTGTTAAGCCCCGCGAGTTGCCAAAGGGTGTCGATAAGTTCGGCCGAATTCGCCTTTGCATAAACGAGCGCACCGGTGTCTGTCTCTAAGGTCAGGCTATCATTGTCCAATGTAAACGCGCTGGCCGTGACTAATGCGTCGAGATATTGTTGCGCCATCTCCATCACGCCATCTTCCAGACACGCCATTTCGGTGCGGATAAAGCCATCTTGTGCGAAGACAAGTGCACCGTTTTGAATGGTGTAGCCGCCGCTAAAGCTGTTGCAGCCGTCTGAACCGTGGACGGTATCGGCCGAAAAGTCCAGCGTCAAGCTCCCATCAACCGCCGTCCCATCAATCGAAATGAGTTCCCACATTGTGCCGACAAGCTGATTTTCAATCGTGTCAACCGCTGGCTCTGTCGGCTCAATTACCTCAGTCGGTTCGGTCGTCTCGTTCTGTGCCGCCCCTTCTGGTTGGGTGGGTGAACAGGCGACCATAACAATTGCCAAGAGCAATCCTACTATCATGCTAAAATATTTTTCAAATCGTTGCGTTTTCATTTTGTATTCTCCGAGTCATTTCAAGTGGCCAACAGATAAAGTGTTGGCCTTCTAGTTTGTAAATTTTCTTGTCGGCATCATGTGCCTTCACCCCCATAACGCACGCGGCGCGGCCTTTGTTCCATAATTCACAAACACGCTGTGAGATTGCGGTAATCAGTGTCTGGATAACGCCACTTCCCGCAAGCGCATGAGCAAACGAATTTCCCACTTGCCCCAGTGACGGTAACTGTTGTAGCGTTATGGTGAGCTATGACAACAAACATACCCTCGCGCTACGCACAACTCTCAATTCTGGCCGCCATCGTGACGATTGCACTCAAAATGGGCGCATATCTTTTGACCGATTCAGTCGGCTTGCTTTCCGATGCGCTTGAATCAGTCGTCAATCTCGTCGCGGCCATTGCGGTCTTTTTTGCCATCATCGTTGCCGCAAGACCGCCAGATGACGAACACAGTTTTGGGCACTACAAAGTCGAATACTTTTCGAGCGGCGTAGAGGGCGCATTGATCGTGATGACGGCGATCTTGATCGTCATTTCGGCCGTTCAGCGCATTCAAGGCGCACAACCGCTCGAATCGCTCGGATTGGGCATTGGCATCACCGGGTTGGCGACAATTCTTAACTTCGGCGTCGCACAGATTTTGCGTCGGGCTGCCAAACGACATCGTTCGATTGCGCTAGAGGCCGACGCACAACATCTGATGTCAGATGTGTGGACTTCGCTTGGTGTGATTGTGGGGCTGGGGGTGATGCAGTTGACGGGCTGGCAATGGGTCGATATTGTGATCGCGCTGGCCGTTGCCGTGCATATTCTGCTGGTTGGCTGGCGCTTGCTCCGAAAGTCATTGCTAGGATTGATGGACAGCGCGTGGCCGCAGGCGGAGCAGCAACAATTGATCGAGATTCTGGAGCGGTTTGGAGAGGGCGAACTCACATTTCATGCGTTACGAACACGCTTGTCAGGCAGTTTGCGGTTCGTCTCGCTGCATTTGCAGGTGCCGGGCAGTTGGAGCGTCCAGCACGGCCATCGTCTAATGGACGACCTCGAAGCCCAAATTCGGGCGCAACTTTCGCCCGTTTCGATCATCATCCATTTGGAGCCGTTGGAAGATCCTGCATCGTGGGCAGATGTTGAACTTTTTCGGCCGAATCACAAACACCCCCAACGCGAACCCAGCGATCCATAATCCGTGTTCTGGTAAAATAGGTTGCGAGCCATACATTATGAACGACACCTTTGAACGACTGCAAGAATTTTACGAACGCGGCGCATTGCCGTGGGATCAAGAGCTACCGCCGCCAGAGGTGATCGCGGCGTTGGAATCGCTCACGGCCGGCCGGGCCCTCGATTTGGGATGCGGAGTCGGACGTGCGGCACGCTATATGGCGGCGCGTGGTTGGCACGTCGATGCGATCGATTTTGTGCCAAAGGCGATTGAGCTGGCGCGGGAAAGATCGGCCGATTTTTCCACCATCACCTATCACACAGCCAGCGTCACCGACCTACACTTTTTGCACCCACCCTATGATTTTGCGCTCGATGTCGGCTGTGGACATTCGCTCGAAGGGGAACAACTGCGTACTTATGCCGATCAACTGGCAAGATTACTCACCCCGAACGGACTATTCTTGTTCTTTGGCCGTATCCGCGAGCCGTTGCGCGAAGAGGAGAATCGGCCGCGTGGTGTCCATGAAAATGAGCTGTTTGCCGCATTTGAACGAGCTTTTCGCTTGGAGAAGATGGAGCGCGGTGAGACGGATGTACGCGGGGAGGTGTGGCCGTCAGCATGGTATTGGTGGCGGCGACGTGCGGAGAGTGCAGCAGAGGAAACCCAGACGGCCGTCGAGCGTGAGCGGTTGCGGATTGCACGTGATATGCACGATACCATTTCGCAATCACTGTTTGGGATCGCGTATGGGTTAAACGGCTGTCAGAAGCTTGTACCAGAGGGGTTGGAAACGCTACGTGCAGAGTTGGCGGCGTTGGAGCAAGAGGCGCAGAAGGTGCGGCAGGAGTTGCGCCACGTCATCTTTGACCTGTGGCCGAATGAGTTGACGGGTGAGGGATTTTCGGCCGATTTGCATCGCTACCTCAACGATCTAACTGACCAACCCATCGAACTCGAACTCGACATCAACGGCGACTTTGCCCCGATTGCCCCCTTTGTGCGGCGCACGCTCTATCGTATTTGCCAAGAATCGCTGGCGAATATCGTCCATCATGCCGCCGCCGATCACGCCCGCGTCTGTCTCGACATCGCCAACGAGCGGGTGCGCCTACTTGTGCGCGACAATGGTATCGGCTTCAATCCTGCGACCGCCTACGGCGATAAATTTGTCGCGGAACATTTTGGCTTGCGCGGGATGGAAGAACGCGCCCACGCCTTAGGTGGGACATTTGACGTGTTTAGTCGGCCGCAAGAAGGGACGTCGATTGTGGTTGACATTCCGATCCAATGAAAATGATTCGCATCCTACTGGCTGACGATCACGCCGTTGTACGCCGCGGGCTCGCGCTTGTTCTCAAGCAAGAGCCTGATTTTGAGGTCGTCGGCGAGGCGCACGATGGAGAAGATGCCTACAATCGCATCTTTGATCTCGCCCCTGATATCGTGCTGCTCGACTACAAAATGCCGCGTTGGGATGGCTTCACCGCTGCCCGCAACATTCGCCGTGATATGGCTTCCGCGCGGGTCATCATTCTATCGGGCGCACCGTTGGAAGATGAGATCTTTGATCGGCTTGACGATGTACATGGGTACGTCCACAAAGAGATTTCTCCCGCCAATCTTGCGCGTGCTATTCGTGCGGTTGCCCGCGGTGAACGCTATTTTGACCCGATGATCACACAAGCCCTGCTCAAACAGCGCAGCGCATCGAGCAAGGCGTCCCCCCCCACGCTCTCCCCCCGGGAACATGAAGTGTTGCGCCTGATGGCGACCCCCGCGACGTACCGCGAAATTGCCGATCAGCTGATCGTCGCCGAATCGACCGTTCACACCTATGTGCGCCGCATTCTAAAAAAACTCGACCAGCCAAACCGCACACAGGCGGTTCTCGCCGCCAATCGGGATGGTTTGTTGGCGTAAGTGAGCTAGCAAAGCTCGCGCTGTAAGCTCCTGCTCTTCTTATCCCGTCAGCCCCATCGGACGGATTTCGGACGCTGCTCCATTAAGCTAACAAGACACATTGGATACAAGGAGCAAGCCAATGATCGAGAAATTCGCTATCCCAAACGAAACGCGCCGCCTCTTACTAATCCTGTGCGCGGTCGCAGTGTTGATGATTTTGGCGCAGTCACCCACCCTGCACATTGATCTGCCCAGCGAGCGGAACGAACGCACATCGGCCGAAATCATCCGGCAAACCCCATTTGGCAACATCTCACAACGCGGCGATCAATTCACCGCCTCATTCTCGCCCGACCCTGTCCAGTTTCAGACAGCGACGGGTGAATGGCAACGCTATCAGCCCGCCTTTCGCTTTGACGGCGAACATTACATGGTCGAGGCGAACACGCTGCAAAGCCGTTTGGGCAAGGATGCGGCATGGCTTTCGACGGCAGCGGATGGGGCAGTCATTCACTGGCAGACGGAGCGGTTTGGATTTGCGACGGAGCGTGCGTTTGTCGAGTTGGCGACGGTTGTGGCAGGGGTTGCGACAAAATCGGCCGAAACCACCCTCACCTACACCAATGGCTGGAGCGATCCCACGCTCAGCGAGGCGTATCTCAGCACCAATGACCATATTGAACACGTCCTGATCGTCAGTCAACCGCCCGACGTGACGGCCAGCGCGCACGCCATCGAACTGCAAGCCACGCTCCGCTTATTGCCCGGCAACACAATTTGGGCAAATGGGGCAGCCCATGCGTCGGCCTTTCAGACGGATGGTGCGCTTGAGATCCGTAACGCCGCTGGCGAGCCGGCCATCATCTTCGATCCAATTGTCGCGTTTGAACAGGCCGATCCAGACCAGCGCATCGCGGGCAGCTACACGCTGACACCACAGGCCGACGACGAATGGCACGTGCAAATTCGCACCCCGCACAACTGGTGGCTCGCGCCAGAGCGCGTCTACCCCGTCGTCCTCGACCCGACGATGCACATTGCCAAAAGCACGGGGTATGGCAATGGGATGGCGTGGGTCGGCAATGATCCCGATCTTGGCAATGAGCCGTACCACTTTGGCGAAATCAAGCTTGGAACCTATCCCGGCTATGCAGGCAACCCGCCCAACCATCCGTTCATCCAACCCTATGAAGGGTACAACGCTCAGGCAAACGGCTATGTCCAGTTCAACAGTCTGCCCGGACTCGCCCAAAATTCCCCCGCTAAAATCGCAAAGGCGACGCTGATCGTGGAGCCGTTGCTGACATTTATGCCCAAATATGAGAACAGCGCGCTCTCGATAGATTGGGAGGAGAAAGAGATTGCCACCGATTTGCGCGTCAACTACGTGGGAGCGTGTCCGGCGCAATGTTTGACATGGTCATTGCAGGATGATCGGCTAACAGACAGTAACACGTACTCTTGGAACAACCGGCCGCTAAACCCGTTCTCCTTTCCTGTCCACGAAAAATGGTTCAATACGGAGCCACTCAAAGGTGGCACGGGCAAAACGTATCCCGTTGAATTTGATGTGACGGCAGAAATCAGCAATTTTTACAACAACTTTTATACGGATGGGGATCGGCCGAAACCAACCTTCCGCCTCAGCCTCGTCAATCAATGTGACCAATTTGGCAACTTCTTTGGCGAAAATGCCCTCGCAATCCCCTTCTGCCTCATCTATCGCATCCCAACTGGCAACGTGCGGCTCGACATCGAATATGAAACTGTCCCGCTCGGCAGCGACACCTTCCTGCTCAACAAACCCGGCGTTCCTGGCTATGCTGAAGGTGTTTTCGAAGATACTGCCCACTCCCACGACATCGGCATCGCCAGCTTCACAAATTGGCACGCCGTCGCCGTGCGCGGCAACCATGAATTTGATTTCCCACCCCTCAACAAACCTCCCGCTCGCGTCGATATGATCATTGGTGAACAGGCCAGCGGATTTACCCCGCTTCTCAACGCAACCACAACGGGCGCGGGTCAGACCGCCGTCGCCTTTATCGACAACCACAGCGCGACCAACATCAAAGTCGCCGAGCTACGCGCTCAAGTGTTGGGATCAAATGCCAATGGGCTGGCAGATGACCCAGACCGCGATTATGGGATCGAGCACCGCGAGGCTGCCGATGTCTCATTTGGGTATGGCAAACATACCGTTGTGTCGGGCGTCTCACTGTTTCCATCGACGCGCCTTGTCAGAATGTGGGAATTTAACCTAGACGCAGGCGATAATATCTTGTTGACAGCCGATATCCCTGCTGAACTCGAACCATTTCTGATCCAGCCAACCAACGCCACCAACAATGCCGGAGCCGTCATCGGCATGAGCGATTTTCGCGTCAACACATTTGGCGACGAGACATTGCGCACATTGGAAATCAGCAGTATCGCCACAAGCGGGACGTGGTTGCTTGCGCTAGTTAATCAGGCGGCCCCAACTTACGACGGTGATCCCGATGGCACACCAGATAACTACGATCTCGACATCGAAATCACGCGCTGTCCCGTTGGCACAATTGCAACGGTCAAGTATGAATGTCAGCCGTTGTTCTTCCCCGATGGCAGCACCCCACGTAAAACGCACAATGGTTTGACCATTTACAGCGAAGAAGGGTTTGTCGAGCAGGATGGCGACTGGTGTACGGAGGACAACTATCCCCCAACGATTCCACCCGCACCGATCATCGGCCCCAGCCAAGACAATCGTTACATCTATGTCGCGCAAGGGCAGGTGTGTCTCGTAGATGGGGAATTGACGACGACGGAAGAGAGCGCGGTTGGATTGACCGCCCCCACTGGTGCAACCAACGCAAGTGGGCAAGAGTTGGGTCATTACGCGCCCGGTCATGTGTTTGGCAGCGCGGCCTTTTTCCCCTTGCCTGCTGGTCAGCCCCACGGCATTGTCGAGGTTGGTGGAAGCAATCGAATCGTGCCATCGGCCGATAACAACACCCGCCTGAACCGTCTGCCGCTAAAAGCCTATTGGCAAGATCACCACACAAACTCAACGCTGTATATCAACCCGCTCACAATGCAGGCCGGGATGGACAGCGCAACCCTTGCGCCTGATATTTCGCTCGACGTAGACCTTGCGCCACTCACACCCAGCTACACGCTCCAGTGGCTCATCTGGCCGCAGCACGCCAGCCAATTCGATGGCGACTTACCCCGCTACGAATTTATCGACCAGATCGCGCAGCAGCAGCTGTTCGCCAACGTGCTGGCATTTGGCAATATGCAGTTACGCTTGCTGTCGCCGGCCAATGACACCATCAACAGCCGTCTGACCCAAGTCCACAGCATCAAGACGGCCAGCGGAGCCAACACCTATCTCCTGCGCGCGCCGTACGCACGTCTGACGCACGACGCATCGCTGGGCAGCGCGTCCAAAACGATCGAAGTCGTCGTTTCACCACCGGGCTTCCCATTGATGCCGCTCGATGAGAACGGAAGCAAGAGCTGCGCCTATCAAGGCAGCACGACGAGTTGTCTCGACATCCGCGATGCTGGCTACGCATGGGACAACGGCGAGGGGGAAAAGGTCGTGCAGGCGTGGCAACTGCCCGACATCCATATCGCCGACACGATGGGAACGCTGGCGATCAGTTCACCCGGTCGCTTGAGCGTCTTTAGCGACGACCATCCCAACGCGATACAGGCAGTCGATAACTCATTCAGCTTTGATACATGGGGCGCGACCGTCAGCGTGACGCAGGAGACGTGCGACGATGGCGGCGCAGTGACGACAGTGATTAAGGGGAATGGACGCATCGCCCTGCCCGCCATTGGGGATGCGGGCGGTGGGGGAATCGAAGTGGCGTTTAAGCTGTGCGAGATTGTCGATGAGGTGCAGTTGCGCCGCGCCCAACTGACGTTTGAAACCCCCGTTCCCGTCCCCGTCGGCAGCACGGGGCTGGGCGTGACCCTGATCGGCGGCACGATAGATGTTGGCCCCAACTCGACACGTATCACGCTCGAACTCGAATTTGAGACGCTCGACGGCACGACGCTGACCAAGGGGCATGGCGCGTTGACGATTGACACGGCGGGGTTGTTTGAACTACAGGCCGACGGCAAGTTTCTCGGGGGTATTCTCCATGCAGAGCTGCTGTTGCAAGTGTCGTGGAGTCCGTTCGATATGTTGTTCAAAGGGGAGGTGGCGTGTTGCGGCAACTTGCTCACTGGCGGAATGCAGATTCACGCATGGGTCGGGCAAGGGTGGCAAAACAAATATCACTGGTTGCCCGACGACGATGCGTTCCACTTCACCGGTATCATCTGGGCGAAGCTGTCGATTGATAGCGGCGAAGTGGTCGATTTCCCACTGCTACCCCCGTTTGACTTTAGCATCGAGGTGACGGTAGCCTTTGGCGAATTCTGTGAAAACAGCAGTTGCAGTCAAACGGAGTGGGGCGTTTCGGTGACGATTGGCATTGCGGGGACTGAGGTGGGCGTGTTTGTTGGCGAAAGTGGCCCCGCGTTCATTTTGGGGACGAACGGCAACAAGTTGATCGACCAGCATGGGGGATCGCGGAGAGTGGTAGTTGATGAGCGGCGTTCGGCACAATCCAGCAACCTCTATCAATACTTCCCGCCCGGCTACTTCCAGCCCACACTGCTCCACAGCATCATCGACACCCCCGTAGATGATTGGCCGGTCGAAGATGCCACCACTGAATGCAGTGGCACAGCAACGCGCACGCACACCTGCAACTTCAGCGTCGGCGCGGGCGCAGGTCGCGCGCTCTTCTTCGCGGGCTGGCAAAATGGCACGCTCGACGTGTCACTGCGCCGCCCTGATGGTGTGATTATCGACGCGAGCAACGCCGTCACCTACAATACCGTCTACTCCGCAACGTTCAGCAGCGGACAGGCGGCCGTCAGCATGGCGGTTTGGGCAGAGCCAGACAGCGCGTTACAAACTGGCACATGGCAACTGATTCTGGAAGGTGTAAACGTCGGCTTGCCCGTTGGGAGCGAGAGTAACTACCGTCTGCTCTTTGCCAGTGACCCACCCGCGCCAACATTGACATGGAACGCGCCGCAAACGGACGTGTCGCCCGATGGCAATGGGGATGTCACGCTCAGTTGGAACGCGACCCGTGCGGGGCAACCGTTGGGCAACGATGTGCTGATGGAACTGTTCTACGTTCCCACCGCACAACAGCCGATTACGCCGACCGTCATCTCTGGCACGTTGTTGGCAAACGCGATTCAGGCCAACAGTGGCAGCTACACATGGAATGTCGGTCACTTAGCGGAAGGCAGTTACGCCGTCGCCGCTCGCATCGACGATAGCCACAACGCCAACGCCCATATCGTCAGTTGGGCGCCCGGCACGGTGACGTTCAGCGACAACACACCGCCACCTGTCCCGAGCTTGGCAGGTGACACGACATTGGCAAATGGTGGTCTGCTCTTGACATGGTTTGCGGATTTGACATCGGCCGATTTAGCTGGCTATCTGGTCGAATACACCATTCCCGACTGGACATCAAACAACCCGCCGTTGACACTGACGCGGCGCGTGCATCCCGGTTTTAGCTGGTGGATGCCATCCCTGTTTGAGCGCGTGCGGCTCAACGGGCTGCAAAATGGGGTTGATACGACCGTCTGTGTGCGTGCCTACGATGCAAGTGGCAACGTCAGCGGCTGTACGCCGACAGTGCTGCCCGTCGCCAGTCGTCCAGGTGGCTCGCTAGGCGTAGTACAAAATATGGCGGCCATCAAGCAAAACGTGGAGCTGATCGTCGATTGGGATGCGCCGACACGCGGTACGCCCGATGGTTACATGCTGACCTATCAGCCGACAGGCTGTGAAACCCCGCTAACGACCAGTGGTTTGCATTCCCTCCACTTCGATGGCACGACCCCACCGGCCAACGTGCCGATTGCGCACATGGCGATAGGGCAACGCTATGAGGTCGCGGTGTGGGCGTATGACGATGATGGGGTGACAAGTGCCATCGTTGAGCAGACCTTTAACTTCTGGGACGAGATCGATAGCGACATCGACTTTATGGTGGATCAGTGGGAGCAGGCATACAACATCACGTCGGCATCGGCCGATCCCGATGAAGACGGCCTCACCAACCTGCAAGAGTTCCAGAAAAAGACCAATCCACTCATGGCAGACAGCGATGGGGATGGCTTCTACGATGTTGAAGAGGATGCAGCGGGAACCGACCCGTGTGCGCCAGAGCGACCGACCCAGCATGAATGTCCGCTGCTCGGTCTGTCGGGTGATGCGGCGGTGCTGTTCCGTGTGCCTGTCAATGCAGTGCGAACACCGTCGAAGGCGTACAAGGTGTTTGGTTTGAATTCGGCCGAAAAACCCGCGTGGTCAGCCTCATCCCATCAAGGATTTATCAGCGTCGTCAGCGATGACAGTGGCAATGTTGGCGACTTCTCCATCGCCCCCAACCTAACCGGTTTTGCCGTCGGCACGTATATGGGCGAGGTACGCGTTGAGGCGACCTGTTCGTTGAGCAGCGGAAAATCATTCACCGAGCGCGTCATCATCCCCGTCACCGTTGAGATCACGCCAGAGCAGACCGTTGTGCCTACGCAGATTACGCTAACACAGCAGGCGATTGCACAACCGCTGGCAATGTGGGCGATTGTTTTACTGGTTGGGGTGATGGCGGGCATAACGCGAGTGGTCTATCGGCGTGATCTAACAACGCGGCAATAGAGAGCTGGTACATCGTAAAGTAAGTCATGTCATACCTGCGAAGGCAGGTATCCATTCTTTTTCTGAGACTGATGCCCGCCTGCGCGGGAATGACAGTGCCATACAATTCACCTTACGCTGTACTAGATTGATTGTTGTGGGACGGGCAATAACCGCGCCGCAACCTAAGTACGAATGATGTTACACTTACGGCATGACAACAAGGGGCACGCTTTATATCAGCCTGTTTGGCGAGTTGGGGTTGCGCTATGCTGACGCGCACCTGCCCTTTGACGCGCTGCCAAAATGTACGCCGTTGCTCGCCTATCTCTTGCTCAATCGCCAACGCGCCAATCTGCGGGACAGCGTTGCCTTTGCGCTTTGGCCCGACGTTGCAGAACAGCGGGCGCGCGCGAATCTGCGCCGTCATCTCTACGATTTACGTCGCGTTTTGCCAGAGGGCGATTGGATCATCAGTCAGCGTGGGCGTATCCAGTGGAATCCGCTTGCCAACTATTGGCTCGATGTGGCCGCGTTTGCGCAACTGTTGCAAGGCGGTCACACGACTGACGCAGTCGCGCTGCAAACCGCTCCGTTATTGCCAATGAGTGATGATGCGTGGCTGCTCTTTGAACGGGAGCGGCTGCACAACCAACTGCTGGTTGCACTGCAAAAGTTGGCACGTGGCGCGGCCGATGAAGATATGCGGTTGCGCTATGCTGAGCAACTGTTGCAGCATGACCCACTGCGTGAGGAGGGCGTGCAGCTAGCACTGTTGGCCGAGGCGATTTCGGGCAATGTGGCGGCTGCGGTGCAGCGATATGAGCAGTTTGAGCGGGAACTTTCGGCCGAAATTGCCACCGAGCCGCATCCCCGCACGCAACAGTTGATCGCCGCCATTCGCCAACACGCCCCATCCGACCAACTGCGCGCCATCCTCCAGCTTTCCAGCCCAACGCAAACCGCCAAACCCGACAATCGACACAATCTGCCCACGCTGCCGCGCACGGTGTTGGGGCGCACGGCTGCGCAACAGCAAATTTGCGCGCTGTTGACCACCAGTCCAACGCGCCTCTTGACGTTGACGGGGCCAAGCGGAATCGGCAAGACGACACTCGCACTGACCGTCGCACGCACCTTACATGCGACCGACCACTTTCCCGACGGCATCTACTTTGTCCCGCTTGCCGATTGTGCAACGGAACAACAGGTGTTGGCGGCGATTGGCAAGGCATTGCAGTTGCGCGTCGCCTCGCAAAATGACCTGTTCTCTGAACTGCTCGACCTGTTGCGTTACCGAGAAACATTGCTGCTTTTGGACAATTGCGAACATTTGCCAGCCGTTCCAGCACTGATTGCCCAACTGCTGATGCGGGCGGCGCGACTGCGCCTGTTGGTGACGAGTCAGGTGACACTCAACCTCGCGGCCGAACACGTGTTGCCGCTCGACCCACTCGACCCAGCCGTTGCCCAAGAGCTATTTATCAGCCGCGCACAATCGGCCGATGTGCGCTTCAAACCCACCCCGACAACGTCCCCTCTGATCGCCCAACTGTGCCAACAGCTCGACTATCTGCCGCTGGCAATTGAGCTGGCCGCCGCGCGCGTGCGTCATCTGCCGCTGCCAGTCATCGTGTCGCAATGGCAAGACAATCTCGACCTGTTGGCGACCACCGCCCACGATGTGAGCGCGCGTCATCGCACATTGACCGCCGCGATTCAGTGGAGTTACAACCTGTTGGCGGCGGATGAAAAACAGCTATTTGCTGCGTTGTCTATCTTTGTGGGAGGCTTTACGCCTGCGGCGGTCGGGGCGGTGATATTCGGCCGAAAATCACCCAATCCCGCTGCCCTGCCCATCGACATTCTCGATAAGCTGACCGGATTGGCCGATCGTCACCTCATCATGCGCGATCAGGCGACCGATGAGCCGCGCTTCTGGATGCTCCACACGTTGCGCCAATTTGCACGACGCCAGCTTGCCACGACCGACGCCTTGCGAACACAGCATCTCGACTATTTTGCCCAGCTTGCGCAGACGGCCAAGCAGGTGTTAGAGGATACCGCGCCGCCCGAATGGTTACAGCGGCTATTGCGGGAAGAGCAGAATTGGCAAGCGGCGTTGCAGTGGGGGGCGACCCATTCGGCCGAAAAAGCGGCCACCATCGTGATCGGTCTTTACACCTACTGGCGTTGGTATGCGCGGATTGCGGATGGCATCTACTGGTGTGAAACGCTGTTGCAACAGCGCGATCAGCTTCAGACGACGACGCAGATTGAGTTGCTGCAAGATGCGGGGATATGGGTGCAGCGTGGCGGAGATTTTGCGCGGGCGTATCACTATTTTGAGGAAGCGTTGCAACTGGCACGCCAGCACAAGGATAGCGACCTGCTCGCCAGCACGCTCAACTACTTTGGCATTGTCGCCAGCCGGGGCGGTGATCCCGTGCGGGCGCGTGAACTGGTCAGGGAGAGCATCGCACTCGAACGCGCACGCCATGACGAGCTGACCCCAACGCTGGCCGCAGCGACGCTCAACTTGGCGAGTTTGCTGCTGCGCACGGGGGAGCGCGAGGCGATTGCACGGCTGCCCATTGACGACTGTGAGCAGTTTCTGCGCGACTACGGCAGTGATATGACGCTCTATCTCTTGACGTTGGCGGCGATTCGGCCGAATTCGGCCGAATATATCCGCGAAGGATTTGCGCTCGCACGCCGCACAGATAATCAGTATGCACAACTCGTCTACTTGCCAACTATCGCGGAGCAGCAGGATAGTGCCGTTGGCGCACGACTCATGAGCGCGTTTCGCCAGTTGAGCCAAACGATGCGCGTTGGCTGGCCGCCGAGCTATGCACAACGTTTTGAGTCAGCGATGGCCGTACAGCAAGCCGAATTAGGGGTCGAACAGTATGCTCGCAGGGCGGCCGAAGGAGCGACATGGAGCTTGGCAGAGGCGGTTGCCTATGCTGAAACGCTGCTCGATTAATTCTCGATACGATCTCGATACGATTACCTGTTATGATGCGGAGCATACTTGTAAAAAGGAGCTTCCTAATGTCACTTCGCAAACCGTATCAACTCATAATCATCCTTAGTCTTGCACTAGGCGTGCTGTTTCTGTTTGCTCGTCGTGGTGGCGCACAAACAGACGGCGACATCATTCTGCATGACGCGTGGCAAAACACCGAAAATGCAGGCCAATATAGTTTTGAAAGCCGCGTTACCCAAACGACCCTGCCCGCCGCACGTATTACGGCGGTTGGGCAGACGGCGCGTGAAGAGTCGCTCTTTGTCGAAGGGATGAGTGACCGTTCGGCCGGCATTCTAAATCTGACGATTTGGGATGATCCTGCAACGGCGCGACAGGGTAATCGAGCGATTGAAGTTAAGGTTGAAGGGTCGCGGGCATTCGGCCGAACCACACAATCGGCCGAATGGCAAGAGATGGACGATTTCAGCGGTCAATTTGCCCCGTCGGGAGATGCAGCCGCATTTCTTGCGGCCGCGCAAAATGTCGTGCTGCTGGGCAGTGCGACAAGCGATGTGCCATCCCGCGACGGTGGGCTGCAATCGGTCAGCTACGACCGCTATCGCTTCACGCTCAACGGTGACGAGTATGCCGAATATATGCGCCAGCAGTTCCAAGATCAACTGCGCGACAGCGGGGAGTTGCCACGCGGCGTTTCGCTGGGAGCGAGCAACGTCTTTAAGCGCATGGTCGCGCACGGGGAGGCGTGGGTTGGCCGTGATGGGTTGCCCGTGCGGATGGAAGTGTCGATGGAGTATCCCGTTCAGCGCAACGGGGAGCGCGTCATCGTTGATGTGGTGACGACATTTACCGAGTTTGAAGGGAAAGGACAAAGCTCTTTTCTACCCGCGTTGTGTTTTGGGGATTGCAATTCGCAAAATAGCGGTCAGTGGGATTTTGGCGGTGTTGTCCAACAGCTCAAGCGATCTGATCTTTTGGAGAATCTAACCGTTGTGATGGTCGGACTGTTTGTGGCAGTTGGGCTGGTGCTGTATCGGCCGAAACGCACCCACAAAGCGGTCGCCACCGCCCTCTCATTGCAGATGGCATTTGCGCCGTTAGGGAGCATTGTGGATTTGGGGCAAATCGGCCGATTTAACGCCCGCTTCTCCCATCTAGCGACCGCTGAAGCAGAACCCTCCGCCAGCGATGCGCTGCAAAATATAGCGAACACCGCCTACGAAGCGATTTTTGACACCACGACTTCCCCGCTTGATATCGGCCGACAGCAGATCGAAACGGAACAAACGATTGAAAAAATTCTGCCTTCTGACGATACACGCTCCGTCCCAACCGCTGAAGGCGTAGACACCGATGGTGATGGTCTCGAAGATGATCTTGAAGCTCCATGGTTCACCAGTTCGACCAACCCCGACAGCGACGGTGACGGGATGTCGGACGGCGCAGAGGTGGCGATCTGCCCTGAACGCAGTGGCTGGTATGTGGGGGACAAAAATCAAGGTGACCCCGCCTGTCCTGATCCGTTCTATTTCGATACCGATCTCGACGGGCTTAATGATGCGGAAGAGGTTCTTTATCTCGGCACGCTTGCCCAAGTCAAGGACACCGACGGGGACGGCATTACCGATGGGGCCGAAGTGAAAGGGTTCTTGATGCCGCTAAATTCGGCCGATCCCAACCAACGCCGCTACTCTAATCCGCTAAGTCCAGACAGCGATGGCGACGGACTTGTGGATGGTATCGAATGCCCCGCAATGCGCCGCACGCAGATTACAGACGACTATCGCGGCAGCGCAAGCGGCAATAGTCCGTGGACAACAACAATCCGCTGCGAAGACACCGACGGCGACGGCGAACCCGACATCTTCGACTTTGACAGCGACAACGACGGTGTATCGGACAACATGGATGCAGCTCCGCTCCATAAGTTCGGAACGGCGTTTAACCGCACGACGCCGATGACGTTGCAATTGGAAGCTGTGGCGGCAAATGAGCCGATTATGGTTGATTTCCAAATTCGGCCGACCATCCCCGAACATCTCTCCTATGCGCTCAACGTGCTAGATTGGCCGACGGGTGACACCGAAGGGCAGATTCAACGCCACAATTCAACCACATTTGGCAACGTCGATGGCTCGATCCCCGAATCAATCGACATTTTCAACAACATTGACAGCCGCTACTATGGCGACATGCGGCTCACACCGATGCTCGAAGTGACGCTGCCGGGCAACACGCTTGACCTGCCGCGCGTTTCGGCCGATCTCGAAATTCCGCTCACCCAAGCGGGTCGCATCCTGAGTGCATTCGATCTGACCGCCAACGGAGAAGCGGTCACGATTACGGTGAAAAGCCTTGCATATAACATTCCCGGTGCGTTGACAATCGGCAGTGGCACATGCGCCAGCAATACAACCGTTTGGTCACAACCGTTTGCGACAGTTGGCGGTGCATATAGCAACAACACACGTTTGGGAACCTATGCCAACGGGGGTCACGTCATCTCCTTTACGGGCAGCGGCGGAACCCACTGTGAACCGATTCCCAGCTTGGTAAAAGGCACACGCACGCTTTCGATTTACATGCAGGAGCCAGCCAAACCGTTTGGGACGCTCCAACAGGTGCAAAATGGCAACGATGCGCTCTTTTACTTTGAAGTTGCAGATCCAAGCCAAAGCTATGATGCAGAGGTGAGGACGGGCGACTGTTCCGCGCTAGGAACAACCGTCATGTCATTGAGCGATTTTGCGACCGATCAGTACATAAACCTAAGCGGAATAAACGATATAACAGATATCGCCGATGGCGAACATGCTATCCGCATTGCGCAAGATGGTGAAACGCTCCTCTGTTCCCCGCTGGGCAACATCGTCAATGGCAGCCTGAACACGATGATCGACGCGGACAAGATGGATGACTTCCAAATCACGGTCAGTGAAAATAGAGATGGAACGCTCTCCGCGCTTGTTCCGCTCTCGCTGGCGACCGATCCGCTGACCGGTCGCACGGAAGCGTTCAACGGGCGCATGTTTTATGAGCGCAACACGTCCGCCACACTTAGCAATACCGTCAATCTCGTTTGGTTGGTGACCGTCTTGACCGACTACTGCCCTGACGACGATTGTGATCATCCGTTTGCCGTTGAGAATCGCCCGCAAATTGTGCATACCTACAAAGATGAATCGTGGTTTGTGACAGGGTTAAACGTGACGGAGGAGTTGGGCTTATCAGGCGCAGTCGTTTTTGAAGACGCGGCGGCTGAGAGCGACACCCTCGATGAACGTGAGGGCAACTTGGTCGAGTGGGATGATAATTTATGGCATCTCGCCAATGGGTTGCAGCGCATCTTTATTGAAGGCGTGGACTGCGATTCGGCCGATGGCACGACCTGTTCTGCGACCCCCAACGGGGTGCGTGATCTGCGCATCGGAGATATTGACGCACGCTGGGGGAGTGGGACGAACACATCGGCCGAAAAACGCTGGGACATCCCCCTCGATGCGCTCAAAGTGCAAAATTTCAACTATCAACATCCGGGTGAAATGGAAGGGTTGCTGAACGTCACCATTCCATCCCTGCTCGACAATAACTTTGGCGACGGGACATTCCCCTTCACCTCAACGCTGGGCAGCCCAACGACGCAGGTGTTCCCGACCCTCCTGATTGCGACCGAACAGTCGTATCGCGGGATCGGCATGGAATCAACCGCAAACACCGCAACGTCGGGAAATACATTGACCATCGACTTTGATCCCGGCGCGGCCACCGACAAAATCGAACCCGTGACGGCAACCACGCTCAGTTGGAAACCGTTTCGCTACAGCGATGGCGATTGGGAAGCGATGCCGATTGAACAGTATTGGGATCGCCTAGAGTTGATGTTGCCCACCTCATCCGAATATCTCCCCGACGGCGATCTCGAAAAAGAGTTTGAAGCAGCGGCTGACATACGCTTTACGCAAGTAGCCTACCTGACTATTTTTGCGGGTATTGGCAATGTGGTCGAGGTCGAAAACAACGGTGCACGTCAAAACATGTGGACCATCACCGAAGGCGCGGCCGTGACGGACAAAGATATTCAAACGGTCGCCAGCGTCATCAACGCAACGGGTAAGGCAAAGGGGGCGTTGACAAAGGCGTTTCTTGAGCCAATGTACGAGGTGCTTGACTTTGAACATTCAGTCTACAAACGCGCGCAGCAAACGGGGCGACAGCGTATGGTCGCCAAGCTCGAATATACCTATAAGGGGTCAGTCGGCCGAGCGATCAAGCAAGCTGGCCTCAAGATTACGGGCTGGGAGCGGCTGACCAGCAACGCAAAAAACGTCACGCTGACGGGCAAGGCGCGTGCGGCGGGCGGTGCGCTGACCTCAACCGCCGCCCAACTGCTCGTCGGCACGTCGAAGTCGATTGCCAGCATGAGCAATGACAAAGATAACAGCACCCAGCAAACGGTGATCCGCACCCTTGAAGGGATCGGCATCGCGCAGTCGCTAGGCGATAACCTTAAAAAGGTTGATAAATTCTTCAAGATTAAGGCGAAACTGGGCAGCAACACCAAATCATTTTCCGCCCTAACCGACAGCCTCAAGGCTGGCAAGGCGGCAAGAGTAGTCGCTATTGTTGGGCTAGTTGTTGAGGGGTTACTGGCTGTTGGCATCTTCATCTATCAGATGTTGGCGGCGGGTGTTGGATTTTTCACGCTGCAATTTAATGCCGCGCTCTCTGGGATTGTTGCGAACCTGATCGTTTCCGTTTTGCTGGCGGCATTGGCATCAACAGGCGTGGGTGCAATTATCGTTGGCATCATTGGCTTAATTGACAGCCTGATTTCGCTGATATGTGGTGTCGCGGCACCCGATGTGGAGGAGCGCAGTGTTGCCGTGCAATGGGTTTGCAAAGGGATTACGGGCGTTTTGGGAGAGGCGGTCGCCTACTTTATCTACGATGCCACCGACATCATCGACCTCGACAATCCACACCGTATGTCGCTGACGACGCTCGATCCACGCCTCTTTAACGAAGCAGCAGGGTTTGTTCCCGGTGCGAGTATGCAGGTGGATGTTGCCGTGCGCAACAAAATTCAGACACAAAGTTTCGACAGCCCGCTCAGCCTGCTTTATGGTTGGCAGTTCAACGAGGCAAACACGCGCAGCGCGACGTTTGTCTATCAGATGGTGGGATCGGCCGAAACGGACGAAGACAAACAAATCCACAATGGCGTGAAGCTCGACGGCAACCCCAATGGCTGGAACGCCTTGGGCAACGATACTTACGATCAAATATTTAATGTCGTCCCACTGCCCGGTCTTGTTACGCTGCCCAACGCAGGTATTAACGTGCAGTTGCCCGCCTTTCTCGCCGAAGGGTATGCGTCGCCCACACAGGAGTGCATCACGTGGCCGAACCCGCTGCTGTTCCCACCCGTCATCCCTGAATGTCATCTCAGCTCACGCAACGAGAGCAACTACATCGACTTGGGTCTCAAGTTTGACGTCTTCCCCGCGTCACTCAACGACTTTTACGATTTGACCCCGACGGGCAGCGACAGCTATGCCCTAGCGTGGGGCTGGGGGACAGCGGACAAGGTGCGCTTCCCACCGCTGGTTGATGCGGACGGCGACGGATTGTATGCGGGAATCGACCCGAACGACAGCCTGTTCGACACCGACGGCGACGGCGTGACCGACCTGCAAGAGTTGCGCATCGGCACAAATCCTGAAAGTAGCAACAGTGATGGTGATGCGCTGACCGATCTTGAAGAGGTGCGTTTTGGCTCCGACCCGCTGCGTGCAGATAGCGATGGTGATGGGCTAAACGATGATCTTGAGAAAACGGGGTGGAGCATTGGCTATAACTATATCAACGGTGAGACATCGCTCTCATGGGCGTACTCTGATCCGCTGACGGCCGATGCAGACAACGACAACGTGCTAGATCAGCGCGAGCGTGCGCTTGGTCTCAGTCCACGCGCCGCCAGCGATCCATCGGTGATGCGTTATGAGACAGACCTGCGTGAAACGGACTCAGCACAACTGCTCGTGCGCTTTGACGAGACAGCCGCTGCGACGACCTTTGTCGATAGCAGCAGTCCCGCCTCGCTCAGCAATGGACAGTGTAGTGATACACAATGTCCGATCAGCGGCGTGCAGGGTCTCGCCGTCAACGCCGCCTATTTTGACGGCAACGACGTCGTGTCGCTGGGTTACATTCCCAAAATCAATCAGTTGACAAACAACTTCACCGTCGCCGCATGGGTCAACCCTGACAACATCAGCGGGCGTAAGCGATTTGTCACCATTTCGCGCACCTACGGGGCCGATGGCTTTGGCTTCGGCATGGATAACGGCAATCTGCTGTTCACAGCGTATGGCGTTGTTGATTTCAACGGCACGGCCGCCAGCGCAATCCCGCTGGGCGAATGGTCGCACGTCGCCGCCGTCGTTGAGTTGGTCGGGGGACAGACGCGGGTAAGCTTTTATGTCAACGGCGAATTGTCGGAACAGGTCACGCACAACATCGCGGGGATGTCTCCCTCGTCCAATGATGATGTCTTGATCGGCAGTTCAACCAACGTCAATGCCACGACGCTCAACGAGCCGTTTGTCGGTTTCATCGACGAGGTTGTTATCTATAACACGCCGCTTGATGTGGGCGGCATTTTCTACGCGCTATACAACGCCTATAACTTAGATGATGACATCGTCACTGGCGATGCGCCGCTGACGTTCACGACGGAGATTGAGAGCAAGCTGCTGGCGCGTAACATCGAAGGGTTATTGCAGACAGAAACCCCTGCATTCCTGAACGGTGGATTGGCTCCGCGTAACTTTAATTTGCCGCCGCGCGGGATTCTCCCGCCCGAAACCCAGACGTTTACGTTCAACAGCGTACCCGCATCGGGACAGTATGAGATTACGCAGACGGCGAGCGCGGTGATCGATGTGCAGCCGCCAAAGGTGATTGAACAGACGGAAAACTTAGTCTATCAGAAGGAATCGGCCGATAATTACGACGGCGTTTCTGACTACTACAGCGTCTCGTCACAAAGTCGCTACAACCTCAACAGCACCGACTTTACGCTTTCGCTTTGGGTGCAGCAGTTACCAAACGGCACCGACCGACGCGGCGTGTTTGGCTATCGCAGCGGCAAAAACAATGGATATCCATCCGTCTTACTGATTGGCACAACGCTGATCTTCGGCTATGGCACAGGCAGCAGTTGGACCGAGCTCTCTATGGCAAACGCATTGCCGTTTGATGGCAGATGGCACCACGTCGCCCTCAGTTTTGACCGCGTGAACGGTGCAAACAACTCCGTTGCCGATGTGTATATCGATCAAACGTATAAAGGCACCTTGAACTTTGGCAGCAGTCGCCCCAACTCGGCTTATCAACAGTTTGACATCGGCCGATCTTCCCAAACAGCCCGCTTCAAATTCACACAGTTCAAGCTCGAATGTGAGGCGGATGGGCCGGGTGACGGAGAATATAACATCAACTACTGGTCATCGGGTGACTACACCGACCGCGAATACTGGCACGACAGCGGCAGCGATGGCGCGAACTTTACCTCGATTGCAAGTGTCGGCTGGCGAGAGTTTGAGGGGACGGCGTATGTCAGCGTCTGCGAAAACGACACCGACGGCAGCGACCGCACGACGTGTGACGGCGACGATGAACGCATGAAGCGTAGCGTCAGCGCAAATAACATCATCTTCAGAACAAACGAGCCGAGTTACATTCAGTCCACCGATGTCAAATTTTCAACCACGCCTAACGACCCGACGTGCGGTTTTTGGGATGGGTATGACGACATTGCCCAACTGCGCTGGGAGTTTGAAAACGACTCGCTGCCGTATGATGGCGCGATCAAAGATGTGCGCCTCTACACGCGAGCGTTCAATGCCACACAGATCACAGACCTCTATGCCAGCAACGTTGAAATCTCACGTTTCAAAATGGATGAACGACCGGGCGCGACGCTGTTCAATGACGCGCTCAATCTAACCGTTGGCTCATGCAGCGGCACAAGCTGCCCAACGACGGGGTTGCCGGGTCGAGAGACGGTTGCCGTTCACTTCGACGGCGTGAATGATTACATTGAGGCGAACGACGTGAGTCCATACGTGACTGCGGCGGCCAACCATCCCGACATTCAAGAAAACGGGTTGACGGTTGCGGGTTGGTTCAAGCCCGACATGGATTTCCCCAATTTTGACACAGAGCCTTACCTCATGGGGTTCCATGATAGCAACGGCAACAATCGTTTTATGATTGGAATCATTGCAGAAGGTGTGGATCGCTTTAAGGTGCGCGTCTATGATGGTCTCACAAATATCAGCACCATCACGCCCAACAGCTTTGCACGCGGCGAGTGGCATCACATCTACTTCTCCGTCAACTACCTGGTTACCTCAGAAGGAAACGCAGCAATCTCAGTGAACGGAAACCGCGAAAACCTGTTCACGATGAACACAAAGCCGACCAGCACGGGACGCTTTAGCATTGGTCAAGATTGGGATGGCAATACAGCCTCTGATTTCTATAAAGGGTTTGCCGACGAAATCGTTGTCAAACGTGATGGTGACCAAGGGGGTGGTGCAGTCGCTGAAAGCTATCGTGTTCCGTCTAAGGTTTTTCACGCAGATGATCTCTCAGACATTACAAACCCGCGTCCACAGGATCCAACCATTAGCGCAGGGCAAATTTACGGCGCATATGATTTTAACGGAAGGTCTGATAGTCTTTTTGGCGCCTTCCCATCTAACAGCTTTACAATCATGGCGTGGGTCTATCCGCGCAACGCGACAGGCAATGGGTCGCCAACGTATCGGCCGATTGCAGGCTCACAGTTCAATCCCACCATCTGGCTGGGCCTGGTTGATGGCAAACCCGCATTCTATGACAATGCTTCTAACGTCATCATTGACGAGCGTGCACTGCCTGAAGAGCAATGGTCACATGTCGCCTTCCGTCGTGTGGATGGCGTTCACCAAATCTTTGTCAATGGCGCATTGGTCGAAAGCGGGACAGCTACAGGGAATTTCACAGGCTCGCTTTTTCTCGGTGGCGCAAATTTCCCGGGAACATCAACGACACACTACTTTGATGGATTGCTCGATGAAGTCGCCTTCTACTTCGGCTATGCGGACATCGCCGAAGAGGAGATTGCCAACATCTATAACTTCCAAGTGACGTGGGTCGATGAGGAACGGCGGACGAAGTTCACCGTTGATAGGGAACCCTCAACGGTTGAATTGACACAGGCGGGACAGTGGCTGCCGCTGAAAGAACAGGTTATCTTGTTGGATTCGGCCGATCAACACTCCTACGTCGCCTCGACGCTGATGATCTATGCCGATTCCCTGTACAACAGTCAGGGTTTCAACTTTGCCTCTCCCTGCGAGGATGCGGTTAGCGGGCAAGCGTTCTGCGGCCTCTTCAAACCACAGAGTGAAGGTGAATATCAATTTGACATCCATGCGATCGATGCAGCAGGCAACCTTAACGAAACCGTTGCCACGCAGTATCTCTTTGTCGATGGTAGTGCGCCAACGGTGTCGGTCGATGCGCTGCCCGCAACCCCATTTGCAGCAACCAGCACGACCGATCCAACACTCTGGACGGTTGCGCTGAGGGGCGGGGTCAGCGATCCCAACCTCGCTGATGGCAGTGGGTCATCTGGCTTAGCAAGCGTGACGGTGACGCTTTACGACGCCAACGGTGTTTCCGTCGGCGCACCCCCCGAACAGACCGTGCTTGTGACGGCGGGCGGTTGGTCACATCAATACGTCATCCGTGCCGACAACCCGACAGGGCTTTACACAGGTGAAGTTGTGGCGATTGACAAAGTTGGTAACAAAACGGTTTTCCCAATCCCTGCATTTACGATTGACAACACCGATCCAAGCAGCGTTGTGACTGAAATCAACGCGCCCAAGGCGACGGTTGGCAACGGACGCAGCAGCGTGGAAGTGACGCAATATCTCAACGCGAGCAGTTCGCTTGAAGGGACGGTGACGGAGAATCCGATTTCGGCCGAAACCCAGCAAACGGTCGCGGGCATCCAAGCGGTCGAAGTCGCCTTTGAGCCGATCAACGGCTCCGCATTTGCCGCCAGCGCATTTCCGACAGGTCTTGAACTGTTCCTGCCGTTTGATGAAAACAACGTCAGCGAAACGGGCAGCAATGATAGCTACCGCGATGTCGTCAACGGCAGCGTGGCAAGCTGTAGCGGCGCGAGTTGCCCCACGCCGGGTATCGACGGACGCAACGGGCGCGGCATCCACTTTGACGGTGTGGATGATCAGCTATCACTCGGCGTGCTGGCTGGTGTCAGCGATGCGACAAACAACGTTGAAGTTGGCGCATGGATCAAGCTCGATGATGTTGGTGGTGACAAGCCGATCATCGCAACGGATATCTCGCAGAGCAGTTCAAACGGCTGGGCGTTCACCGTGCGGGCCGATGGCGGGCTGCGCTTCGACACGTTCGGTGTGAAACAGTACGATACGACTGCCGTCACGCTCAAACCAAACGTTTGGTATCACGTCGCAGCAAAACTTTACACCACGAACGAAGTTGCGTTCTACGTCAATGATGTGTACATCGAAGCGGTTAGCCATAGCGCACCGGGCAACGCAAATAGTGATGATGCGCTGTTGATCGGCGCGTCTAGCACGGGACGCTTTGCGGGTGTCATCGACGGGCTTTACATTAAAACCGCCACTAATTACTATGAGCCAGAGGCGCAAAGTCTGCAAGGCGACGCGCCGACGTTGCATCTAACGTTTGATGACGCGCCGACGGATGAAGTAGGCGGAATGGATGTTGATGTGACGGTTACTGGTGGTGATAGTGACAATAGCTACACGGGTATCATCGGGGCAAACTCGCTGCTGTTTGGCAACGCATTTGGCATAGATCGTGTGAGCCTGCTTGAGGTTTCGGCCGAAAAAGGCGTACTCGTCAACCCGTATGACCAGTGGACGCTCTCTTTTTGGATGTCGGAAATGGGAGAAGGGGAGATTGTGTTCAGAGAGAACGATTCTGGATTTACGTTATTCACATTGGCATATTCAGGATCGGCCGATTCATTTACCTACAGCGATGCCAATGCGTTCTCCTACACCATTCCAATCACCAATAGCAGCGGATTGCACCACTACGCCTTTGTCTGGGATTACAGTGACATGACGGTGTATGTCGATGGCGTGGCCGTGCAGACAAACTACTCCGACCTAGCCCTTGATTACCCGGCAGGGTATATGAGCATCGGCGGGGATGCAACACCGTTTGCGCTGGATGATTTACAGATTCACCAGAGGTTGTTATCGGCCGATGAGATCGCGGCGATGACGCAGACCAATTGGCAGCAAGCGTCGTTGCCAAGTCGGGCGGTGGGGGCAGAATCGGCCGATTGGACGGCCCAAATCCCCGACGGTCTCGAAGGGTTCTACACAGTCCGCAGTCGCGGCACGGACAGCGTGGGCAATGTCGATGAAGAGCCACCCGCCATCTGGAGCGGCGTTGTAGACACGCTTGCGCCGCGCATCACCGACTTCGAGATGCAAGATTTAGGCGGAGGACAAGAGCAATATAATTTCATCATCACTGACTTCAACCTCGTGGTTGATGAGATTGAGTGGCCTGAACAATGTACCATCTATCCCACAGAGACAACGTTTGACGCGACGTGGTATCTGGCAGGTGAAGCACAGTTGGGTAGCGATATCGAGCGGACGACAAAGCTGGAAGTATCCTGTCTGGTAAATGCGCCACTACCGCCCAACACCAGCTTCGTCTTTTGTGACGGTATGAACAACTGTACGACGATTGACATGAACGGCAACGTGGTCCCAACAGCAATCACGCTACAAAATGGCGCGATCACGACGACGACAAACACGCTGTTGGTCATCCTGCTGCTGACGCTGATGGGGGCTGCCACGCTCTTGATCCAGCGGCGCAAGACAAAACAGGTCCTTTGAGGAATGGAGTGGTTGTGCGCGATGGTATCGGGAAATCCAATTCCCGATACATGACCACTCTGTGGTTCGGGAAATCCATTTCCCGAACTTTACCCTAGACGTGCAATGAACCCTCACCTCAGCCGCCCTCATACGGCTGAGGTGAGGATACCTTCTCAGACCATCGTCCCAGACGGCGACGCCCAATCCCCCTGAAAGTTATTTCCGCGCCGTCAGTGCGCAGCCATTCCTCTCGATTTTGAAAATCTAGCGCTTACGCACGGCACTTAAAGAAAGCGCGCCATGAATTACACAAATTTCGCGAACAGAATCACCCAATTCGTGTGATTCGTGCAATTCGTGGCGATAAGTCGATCAGGTGCATAAGCCCTAAATCTTTCCACCCATTCGCCATCTCACGTTCGTCTCACGCCCCATTTGGTAAACTGCGATGCTTACAGCAAAGTCGTCTGCTGGTAAGCTATAAGCTGTCGGGAGTCGATGCCGTATCGGTTCCACCACTGTAGAGAAAGGTAAAAAATGAAAACTTGCCATCCAACAAAGGTCGTTTGGTTGTTGATCCCAGTAACGGTTTTTCTGCTTTTGCTGACCGCCTATTCAACCCAAACTGCTAACGCCACCCCCTCCCTCTCCGACCAAATCACAACCGCATGGCAACGCGCCCAACAAAGTGAACGCTTTAGCTATCGCGGTCTCGTCGAGCAGACGACCTACCCGCAACCGAGCATCCGCAACGTCGGCGCACAGCCGCGCCAGCGCACAATGGGGATGGAAGGAGATGTGGACGTTTCGGCCGAAACGATGACCCTCTCTCTCTGGTCAGACGCCAGCTTCAATCCCGACACCGCGCTTGCCGTGCGCGTTGCCAATGGTGAATCGTTTGCGCGACAAGGGACACAGCAGTGGCAACGGGTAGACGGCATAACCGATTTGTTTGCGCCCGGTGGCGATCCCCTCAGCTTCCTGTCAGGTGTCCGCAACGTCCAGTTGGGCGAGCGTCAAACACAGCCCTTTGGCGACACGCTGCTCAGCGCGACGCAGTACACGTTTGACCTCGACAGCACCGCCTTCGCCGACCACATGCGCCGCGAGATGGAACGCCAGCTGCGCGAACGGGGCCAACTGCCACCCGGAATGCACCTCTCATCCTCAGAGGTCTATCGCCAGATGACGGGGCAAGGGGAACTGTGGATCGACGCGAATGGATTGCCGCGCCGCATGGTGATTGAGCTGGAGATTCCAGCATCGGCCGAAATTGAACGCACCACCGCCACCATCACGCACAACTACGACAACTTTGACCTGACACAACTCGGTCTCATCAATACACCATTCCAAAGCGCACCGACCATCTGGATCGTCCAACGCTTGCCCGTCCAGACGCTCACGCTCATCGTCGTGCAGTTCATCGCACTGTTCACGCTTGCATTGCTTTGCGTGCGCTACTGGCAAACGCGCGCCTTTTATCGGTTGTTCGCATGGGTCAACGTCGCGGCGTTGGTGTTTGTGCCGTTGTTAAATGCGCGGTCGGTGTCGGCGTTTCAGCAGGAGACGCAGGCGCGGCAGGTTGAGAGCGCGGCGCGACAGGCGGAAGCAGACATGCTGGCCGAGCAACGCGCCGCCGCCAACACGACGTACTGGCAGCCGAACACCCCCGCCGTCGATCAACTGCAACCCGCCACGCAGATGGCAATGGCAAGCGTGACGCTCAGTGGGGGGACAGACACAGATGGCGACGGGATTGCCGATGTTGACGAGACGGATTTCTTCTTGACTGATCCGAATTCGGCCGATACTGACAACGACGGCCTGACCGACGACATCGAACTGTTCGTCATCGGAACCGCTGCCCGCCTCGCCGACAGTGACGGTGACTCGATCAACGACGGCGACGAAATCGCCGGTTTCAGCTATTTCTCCAAAACGTGGTATTTGAATCCACTGGAGCCAGACAGCAACAAAGACGGCTTGCCTGACGGGGCGGAATGCTTCATCCGCGTCGCCGATAATCCCGACTACGATCCCGCCGCCATCTGCCCCGACAGCGACGGCAACGGCGTGATCGATGCGTTTGACGACGACAATGATGATGATGGCGTGGTCGATCAGTACGATCTCAATCCGAATACGCATGGGGGGGTGGTATTTTCGGCCGATTCTCCCCTCGAACTCACCCTCAACAATCTCGCAGTCGATGAACCCGTCATCCTCGATCTGCAAATGCGGCCGACCCACGCCGACAACCTCTCATTGATGAACGCCGTTTACGACTGGCCGCTTGATGAGGCGGGACAGATCACGCGCTTCAGCGATTCGACCTTCGCCGACACCACCAACCTTTCCGCACAAAGTTCTAGCGCCAACGCCAGCTACGGCGAAGTCCGCATCACGCCCGTACTCGAAATTATCATTCCCGGCCGGACGGGGCATTACGGCAATCTGCCCGTCAACACGACCTACATGGGACAAGATCGCCCGCAAAATGTCCTCGCTGAAACGTGGCTCGACGCAACCGCCTACGCCCCCTACGGCATCGGCGTGACCGACATCACCACCGGCACAGCGGCCAACGATCTCGCCGTCTACGTCCCGATCGTGCAGGAGCTTCATGCGGACAGCGGCACAGCCGTTGCATTCAAGGCGCGGATGCCGTACTTCCCCAGTCAAGCGACAACGGGCGACCCGTCCATCGCCGATTGGGGCAGTGACCACACCTATAACCTCGTTTGGTTGGTGCAGATGTTGAGCGATGAATGCATCAACGCGGGCGAAACATTGCCCGACTGCGACAAGCAGGACGTGATGCGCACGATTCACGTCTACCGCGAAACGTGGACGCTGACTGGCCTTTCCATCAGCGAGGAACGCGGCACCGATGTCGCCATCATCTACGAAGACCCCGTACGCGACAGCGACACGACGCTCGATGATCAGCTCTGGCTGGCGGCCGATGGCCTCAGTCGCACCTTCCTGCGCGGCCGCGATGTGGATGACAACAACGAGCGCGACGTGCGGATCGACAATCTGGAAACGTCGCTCAACGACTGGTACGGGGATTTGGATAACTACGCTCTCGCAGTCGAGCCGATTGTCGGACAGCTAGAAAGCAGCGAGCAACTGTCTCGCGTCATGATTACCGACACGGTGACACTGCTCAACGACACATTCTCGGCGCAACACCAGCCGACATTGCTGTTCGCACAGGAGAACACTGAGCGACGCATCGGCCTCAACGGCGGTGGCTTGTCAGGGACGCTATTCACGGGCGACTTTGACGAGGTGGTGACGACGACGCGGGTGTCGCTGTCGTGGAAGCCCTATCAATATGTCGGCGGGGCGTGGGTCAACGCCGATATCGAATCGTATCTCGACAATCTCGACTATCTGCTCAGCGCAATTGTCTTTGTCGCCGATGATGAGATGACGCAAGCGGAGCTGACCGTCGTTGAGGGCAAGCGCATCTGGGCGCAGATGTTTTACGCCGCGCTCTATCAGGGGTTGGGCAATGTGGTGGAATCGGCCGAAACCGTCCTCTTTGAAGCATCCGAACTGATCCCCGAAACGGGCTACAACCCAGAGCGACCACCCACGACGTTCTACGGCACCGCTTACGTCGCCGCCCTCGCTGCCGCCACCTTCGCCGCCGCCTTCAACGGACTAAAGAGCGGCGCGGGCTTTTTCACTGGTTTCGCAAATGGCTTGAGCAAAAGCACAACCGCCACCTTCGGCCGAGCCGACCTGTTCACCACCGGCTACGAGCGCGTCGGTGACCTCAGCCCACGCATGCACTTAGGCGCGTTCGCCATCGACATCCTGCTCGCCGCCATCATCATCGCCGCCGTCATCGGCACCATCATGTTCTTCACCGCCATGGCAGAGGGCAATGAGAAGCTGATGCGACGTGCGCTGCTGGTGTTAAACGCCGTCGCACTCGCCGCGCTGACCGTCCATCTGATCACCGTCGTCACCGCCATCACGCGCATGATCATGGTATTTACGGGTGCGCTTTCGGTCTTGTTGACCGCCTTCAACACGCTCAACAACTTCGTGCGCGGCTCACCCGCTTTTGGCGCATTTACCTTCCTGCTCCAAGTTGGCAGCGCGTGGGGCATGTTCCTCTTCCAACTGCTGGGCGTGGGTTTTGACGGCAATGCAATCGCCAAAGGGTACGCCCTCGCCACCGCCGTCGCCCAGACCATCATCGCACTTGTCCTGCTGGTCGTGCAGGGTTTGGGGCAGATTCTCGCCGTCCTCGTCAGCACCGTTTTCGCATCGAGCGGCATCGGCACAATTTTGCTGCTGATCTTCTTCATCGTCGATGTGATCCTCTTTTTTGCAGGAGAAAAGACGATCACAGAACGCTGGACAGAGGCGATTGCCGACACACTCTACGATGTCGATTACGTCCTGAGCAACTTTGGTTCAGGCGATCGTCTCGATTTCCAGTTCAACAAATTTGAGCCAGTTAACCCCGATCTTGGCTTCTCGGCCGCCAACGGGTTTGTCCCCGTCATGAGCATCACCAACACCATTGAGTATCGCAAAAATTCCAACGATAATCAGGCCAAGCGCACGGTGATGCAGTACACACTGCAATACGACACGATTGACCAACACGGCGATCTGCCCGGCAACTCGATGCGCTCCGATTGGCAAGCGCTGCCCGGCCGCGCCCTGCAATACGCGACCGTCATCACCCCCACCCAGCCGTACTTCAACCCGCTTGCTGGCCTCAACCGTAACTTCCCCAACATCTACGTGACCGAAGCGTATGCGGTTCCGTATGAGGGATGCTGGACGATTGGCAGTACCGAAGTCGATTGCGATTGGGAGTATTTGAAGGGGTCGAATCACCTCGAAGTCGGCCGAACTTTTTTGCTCGACATCTTGCCCGCGACGGTCGAAGAATTTGTCGATTTTGACGCATGGGAATCGCCCATTGACGAAAATGGCGGCATCGAATTCCCTGTGCAGTATGATGCCGACAACGACGGCCTGATCAATCGTCTGAAAGGGGGCGCCGATCCCGACGACGCTGATTGGGACAGCGACGACGATGGCATTAGCGACTTCCGCGAAATCGAGCTAGGCACAGATCCGCTCAACGCCGACACGGATGGCGACAACCTGAGCGACGCCGACGAACTGCGCTTCGCCACCGACCCCAACGATGACGACAGCGACGACGATGGCCTTAATGATTACGTTGAAACGAACGTCGGCTGGCTCTCCGACAACGGCGACGGCGGCGTGATGCGCGTCTGGTCGCACCCACACTACCGCGATGCAGACGACGACAAGCTCGATGATCTGCGCGAGTACACGTTTGGCTTCAACCCCAACGTGACGACCGACCCGAACGCCATCGGCAATGTCGTCCAGATCGGCAACTTCGACCTGCGCGAATCGGCCGCGCCGCTCTTCCGTCTCGACTTTGACGACATCGACGTGAGCGATCAGTTTACCAGCAACACCTTTGTCGATAGCAACGACAGCGCGTGGTCGGCAACGTGTGACGACTGCCCGATGGACGGCGTGACGGGACGCTATGGCTACGCCGTTGCGTTTGATGGGGTGGATGATGTGATCGCCGTGCGCGGCGGAGAGCAGTTGGAAATGTCGGCCGATTCGTGGTCAATTGGCCTTTGGATCAAGACGAACACGACTGACAATGTCACGCTCTTTTCGCGCCACGACAACGACGGCGATTTCGACTTAGGGGAAAGTCGTCTGACTATCTTTAGCGGTCAGCTCTACTACGACTATCAAGCCAACTTCTTTATCACCAGTCCGCTCGTCGATATTCTGGACGACGAATGGCATCATGTGATGATGACCTACGACTCAGGCGAACGAGTCGGCGACGGCTGAACTGTACGTCGATGGCGTTTCCGTCGCCACACAGCAGTTCGCTGATGTCGTCTATTCGCCAACCGACGCGGCGATTGACACCTTTGCGCTCGGTTTGGGGTCTGACGGCACGAACCGTTATGCGGGTGCGATGGACGGCGTGGCGATCTATGACTTTGCGCTTTCGGCCGATCAGGTCGCCGACGAGATGGCGGGACGCGCTGTACGGGATGATGGGATGGTTCGGCCGAATGCCGCGCTGACCTATCAAGCCACCCTCACCAACAGCGTTCCCGCGCAGGCAATCGACGGCTATCTCTATGGCGCAACCGTCTATCTGACCCCCTCCATCGACATGCCGCTCGTCTACCTGTCGGGCGACCACAGCGATCTGCTAACCAACTACGCCAACAGCATCAGCGGCGAAGCGAGCGGCTTTACCTGCCCGGCCGACCGCTGTCCCAGCAGCCAATCGGGGCCAGCAGGCATGGGTAACGCGGCGCAGTTCAACAATGACTATCTCAATCTACCGAGCGTCAGTCAGGGGTTTGACAGCCAAACAATTGGCTTCTGGCTGCGCCCCAACTCCCTGCCCGACGCTGGCACGACGGAGACGATTTTTGACACTGCAAGCGACGGCATCGGCGCACTCGACATCCGCCTGGATGAAAACGGCAAGCTGATCGTCGATGTCAACAGCACCATCTACCGCTACAGCTACGATTGCGACGTGACCCAAAGTTGTGCCAGCACTGAGACGGGTTGGCGCGATCAACACACCACCAACGCTACCTTGAGCGTCAACCAGGTCGGCAACCGCACAGCGACGTCGGTCGGCACGGTGTTGTTGGATGCGCGGGCAAGTTCGGCCGATGCCAACCTCTGGCAACTGCCCACGACCAACGTCATCACCGACACCATCGCCATCTCTGGCACAGTCAGCGATTTGGCGCAATGGGCGGGAGAAGTCGCCGTCTATCATTTCGAGGCGAGCGGCGACACCTTCTACGACAGCAGCGCAACACAGGCGCACGCCACCTGCACCAACTGTCCAGCCCGCACCGCTTCCCCCTTCGGGCAGGGCGTGACGTTTGACGGCAGCGACGACACAATCATCACGGATAACTTGTTCAACCCATTCAGCGACACTTTCTCGATTGCGCTTTGGTTCAACATTGACGCGACGGGCAGCGGTCAGCGCGTTCTCGTCCAGCAAGCGGATGCGGCTGGTCGCTCGTTAATTTGGCTCGATAATAGTAATCGACTGGCGACCAATCTAGGCGGCTCGGGCAACAACGCATCGACCAGCGCGACGGCGGACGAATGGTAACACGCCGTGCTGACCTACGACGGCACGACGGTGCGGCTCTATCTCAATGGCGTGCTCGATTTGGAAAGGGAGGTCGCGGCCGAGTTTAGCGAGGGTCGTTTGATGTTCGGCAGCAATCGTGGTGCTACTGCCTTCTTCAGCGGCAGTATAGACGAAATGAGCGTCTACGACAGCGTGCTTTCCGACTATGAAGTTTATGCACTGGCGCAGACGGACGGCATCGGTGTCGGCGGCGTGCGGGTGGGGCTTGCTTCCGTCGATTTTGTTACCACAACGCGCAACGCCAACCCCATCACATGGCAGCATGCAACGCTTGACAGCCCGTTCGACCTCTTCTCGACGTGGACGTTTAATGATGCCCCACAGACAGAGGGGTACTATGACATACGGCTGGAGACAAACGACGCGGCTGGCAACGTGAGCGGCAACCGCATCGTCTGGCGCGGCCTAATCGACACCATCGCGCCGACGCTGACCGTCACCGCTACACAAGCCAGCGACCCACAGGGCAATTTCACGACCTACGTCGTCAACGCGGGCGACTTCCTGCTTGACATCGGCAATAGCGATTTGCCGTGTGGTGATGATGGCAGCGGGCAGTCGGTCTATGATGACGGGGCATTGCCCTACGACGGCAAGCCCTTCGCGCTAGCGATGACGTGCCGCGTCACCGGTTGGGATACCATGCGCGATATGACGGTGTGTGATGCGGCGGGGAACTGCACGACGGTGACGGTGTCGCCCAATACGATTCCGACGGCGGTGTCGGTGGGTGGGATTTCGGCCGATCTGCCGGTTCTTCCCGTTGCGCTCATGACATGGCTCGCGTTCGCGCTGCTAACCCTTGCGCTGTGGTGGGTCACCATGACACAACGCATCAGAGACTGGCGCAACGGTCAAGCTAGCCGATGAGCCGTTTTGCCACGAATCAACTCGAATTACACGAATTTGACCCTCTTATTCGTGTAATTCGCGCAATTCGTGGCGACAATTTCTTAAAGCTCTTCCCCATCTAGCAAACGCGCAACAGCCAATGCAGAATTGACCGCGCCTTCGTGTAGTCCGTTGTCCATCCATGCACCGGCATAGTAGGTGTGGTTTTCGCCATTTGTGGCGACGACGGCGCGGCGATGGCGGAGAGAATCGGCCGAATAGAGCGGCGTATGATGCTGCTGGGTGTGAATCACGCTGGCTGGATCGAGTCGCTCAGTGAGATTGTAAGCCAAACTATAGTGCGGCGAGGCTGCGGGTAATCCACAGAGCCGATTGAGATAGGCATTGTAGCCAGCATCACCGTCATCTTTTTGAAACACGTCAAATTCCGTGTATGTTTTTACGCCGTACCGTTGATAGATGCTCAAATCGGTATGGATGACGGTTGTTGCGTGATTGGCGCGCCACGTGCCAAAGCGCTCGCGCTCTTCTGGGCTCGGATCAGCCAGCAGTTTTAGCAGTTGATCGGGTGGCATGGCAAAAATGACTTTGTCAAATTGCATCGTCTCGCCCGTCTCTAGCGCTATTGTCACCCCATCGATGCGCCGATGAACGGCCGCAATGTGGGTGTTAACGCGCACCTCGCCACGTAGCTGTGCGAGGATCGCTTCCATATAGCTGTACACGCCGCCGACAACTCTCGTCCAGCGTGTCCCCATCCCCGACTGGCGCAAAATAGGCAACGCAATCTCGGCAGGAAAGTCGGCGATTTGCCGATAGGGGATGGAATAGCCATACATCAGCAACATCTTTTGCCAGATGTGGAGGTTGTTGCCGTCTTGCAAAAAGTCGGAGAGCGGTCTGGCATGTAGGGTGTCAGCAGGTACGTCGATTTGCTGTTGCAGACGGCGGTAAGTGGGTGCGAGTTGCAGCAATTTGGCGAAGTTGTGGGCGCGCTTTAGCCACGAAAGATCGCCATGTTTGACGACGCCAGAGCCAAGAATGTAGCGACCGTTTGCAAGGAAGAGGCTGCTCGACCCACCATTGATCGTTGCGGTGGGGACGTTGAGCTTGGTGAGTAGTTTGTGGAAGTTGACAAAGTGATCGCGTTGAAATTCGATCACGCCGTTGTCAATACAAACGTCTTTTGGCAAGCCGTTGTCAGCGACATTTTTGCCCAGCGTGCGAACGTTACCGCCCAGAATGGGCTGCTTTTCAAAGAGGGTGACGGCGTGGGCTTTATCGAGAAGGTAGGCGGTGGTGAGCCCTGCTGCGCCACCGCCGATGATGGCGATTTTCATGTTTGGGGTCAGGATATCGTTGGACGAATCCCCGATTTAGAGAACGCTATCACCGCTGAGTTTTTCATACAGGCGGCAGCCCGTCCAGATTGTGCCAGCAAAGCCGGCGAAACCTGATGAAGCATTGCAGAAGTAGAAGTTTTCGAGCGACGTGTTGGAGGATAATCGGCCGAAACCCATATTCTGCGGCGTCATGTTTGAGCCATACGAATTGCCCGCAGGACTCCAACAGTAACGTTCGTTGGTTGTCGGGCTGCCGGTCACCTTAAAGACGAGATGTTTGCGCAGGTCGGGGACGTAATGCTCTTCCATGATGTCGAGAATTGTGTCGAGAATTGCCTGCTTTTTCTCACGATAGCGACGCGGGCTGCTCAATTTGAGATCGAGGAAGCGGTCATAGTTGGCAACGGTGAGAAATTCGATGATCTGATGATCGGGCGGGCAATCGCTGCGGTCATCGGTGAGTAGACTCGGCACGGTGACGGCAAAGCTCGGTTTTGAGTAGTCGCCGCGCACATACATGTCGTTAAACGCTTGGTTGAGATCGGGCTGTTCGGTGTGAAAGAGGTTCGATTTGCCAAAGCCATAGTCGCGTAAGTCGATCCCTTTGACGACACAATACGCCATGTAGTTGGAGTAGGAGTAGTCGTAGTTGAGCTGTTTGCGCACTTTGGCGGAAAATTTGTCGAAGCCGATCATTTCGGCCGATTTGCGTGGATCCATATTGCAAACAACCGCGTCGGCATAGTGCAACGTCTGTCCATCTGCCTCATGCTTGCCGACTCCCTCCGCGCGCACGCCGATCACCTGTTTGCCATCCAGCAAAAACTCGACCACCTTCTGTTCAAGCAGCACCTCGCCGCCGTTGTCGGTGATCACTTTGACGAGCGAATTGATTACCGATTCAAAGTGATGTCCCGGATAGTACGCACCGCGACAGTAGCCGCTAAACAACATCAACCAGGCAAAAAAGGAGAGTTGGTCGGGCGGCAATAAAAAGTCGGGCCACTGGAGGGCGAGCAATGTTTGGGCTGCTTTTGGCAAATCAAAGTAGTCAAACACATCTTGTAATGTTGATTTGTAGAAGCGCACCATGCTGCGAATTTTTGGCACGTGGCGCAATTCGGGTGGCAGTGGAAAGGTCAGTGAGTCACGCGAAAGCAGGTCAGGCAGGTTGTCGATCGCATCTGCGATCTCTTTGACTTCACAGACAAAGCGGTGACAATTTTCGGCCGAATCTGGAAACAACTCCCCCAACCGCCGCGCCAGTTCAGCATAATCATACGGAATATCGAGCGCGTACCCTTCCATGCGCATTCTGTCAAAGCCATTCGGATCATATTCAACGAATGGCAACTGTGGATTTAACCCCAGCTTGTCGAGCATTTTGTAGACGGTGCGCCCTTCGCCACAGTTCCAAACATAGTGCAGTTGCGCGTTGAACTTATACCCATCTAGCTCAAAGGTGTGGCCATAGCCGCCGGGCAGATAGTGTGCTTCGATCAGTTTGACGCGCTTGCCCGATTTCGCCATCAGTGAGCCAAAGGCGAGCGCAGCCAGCCCGCTCCCGACAATTAAATAGTCTGTCTTCAAAGTTGATGCCTCTCTCCAGTCGCATGAGGACTGTTGCTATGTTTATATTTATCGTAGAGATTTTACCGTTTTCGGCCGAATTTCCTGCATCATACCGACAAATGGTAGTAAGGCAAAAGGGGATCTTCAGGAATACAGGAGGGTGGCAGCACGTATTGCGTATTGCGTATTGACCGACACGCAATACGCAATACGCAACATTCTGACACTGAATTTTACGGATCAACCGTCAAAACGATCATCGAATGCGGAGGCAGCGTTAGACGTGACTCGATTCCGAATTCAGCGAATTGCAACGGTTGCCGTGCAACCTGAAGCGCATCCTCGTTGTCATCATTGATATTTTCGGCGGCGAGCAGCCAACCGGTCGCCGCGCCAGTTGTTGGTAGATTGATGACCGCTTGACGGGCGTTTACGATGTCGGTATTGAAGAGAATGATGCCCGTTTGGTCGCCATTTTGGAAGGCAAATGCTTCGACATAGGGGACGGAAATCGGCCGAATGACCCGATTGATCGCCGGCACAGTGTAGCTATCCACCTGCACATTGACCGCCAACATGTCTCCGCCGATCACGTCGTTCGCCATCTGCATGGCGATATAGGTGGGGCGCGGTCGATAGGTCGCTTCCAAATCGCGCATCACGCCAAACAGACGCGCCCATCCCTCGCCCCGAAAGGTGCGCGTTGAAAATTCGACCAGCTCCCACACCGCCTGATTGCGAATCCCCAAATCGCGCATGTAGTGCAGCATCGTCAGCGGCAAGCTGATGCCCGCCCCTTGACTCGACAGCACATCGTTGCGAATGTCGTTGGGGATGTCGTTTTCGACCATGTGTAGGTTTGTTTCATAGATCGCGATTTCCGTCTCTGCGGAAAGTCGCGCAACGCTTTGGGAAAGCAAGCCCGTCCCCGCCTCGTTTGCATGGGCATAAAGCGGTAGATAGCGTTCTTCATCGGTCGCATACTGCTCTAGCACACCGTAATAGGGTGCAATGGCAATTGTGTCATGATTGTTGCTGTTGTTTTCGATTTCCGCTTGGCGATCGGGCGCACGATATTGCCCGCCGATAATTAGATTGAAGTCGTCAGGCTGGAACCACTCGACGGCACGCATCGCGGCCATGCGACGGTTGGCATATTCCCCCGCTCGCTGTCCGCCGCCCAATGTCGCGCCTAAAAATGGATCGGCGCCGTTTGCACCGCCCCAAATTTCGTTGCCCCATTCGAGATGGATCAGTGGGAAAACCTCTGTCCATGGCGCCGTTTGTCCCATCTCCGCACGCAATGCGGCATAGGGGTGCGCGTCGGCGGGCGCGGCGAGATAGGCGATCAAGTTTTGGGCCTCCTGCTCTGTGAAGGTGGGTGGAATAACGTACCATGGTTCCGCCCCGACCAGTTCCGCCAGCATGAGAAATTCGTGTAGCGAGTAGGTGAAGAAGAGGCCGACGGTGCGCTGGGGGCTGAAGCCGGTTGGTTTGTGGGCAAATTCGGCCGATAATGCGTTGTCCAAACTATGCGACAAATTACTCGCCCAAAAGCGCACGATGCCAGGATTGTAGGCCTGCACCGTCTCGACGACGCGATCTGAAAAGCGTGTCGGTGAGTCGTATTCCGCACGTTTCAGCGTGTGGTCATCGACCAACACCATACCCTCATTGGGCCACAAATCGATGCGTAATCGTCCCGGCACGCCCGCAATTTGTGGGTCTTCTCCTGTGAACGACAGCTCGATCAGCGTCCACTCGGCTCCAACGGGGACCGTCTCCTCCAAAAATGTCGCGCCATCCTCCCGCGCCACGCGAATACGCAATGTTGTCCCGCCGTCCGACTTTGCCCATACGGAGTAGTTCCACTCGCCATCCATTTGCAGCAATTTGCCCGCTTCGGGGTTCTCTGTGGCGGCGAACTGGTCGAGGAAACGGGTGTAAGAGGAGAGGTCATCGTCGCGTGGGGTGAGGCGTGCCGATTGTGTGCCGGGACTGTTGGGGCGGGTGTCGTTGGGTTCACCGATGACGGTCGGGAAGCGATCAGAGATAAAGCCGGGCAATACCTGCCGCACCATAATGGCCGCACCGCCGACAAAGTTGTTGTCACCGTCGAGATACCAGACGAGACGGTTATTTTCGTGTGTGAAGTCGCTGACGGTGCCGCGCTGACCAGCCGCCGCGCCCGTCAACACCTCATATTCAGCCCCATTCCAAAACCCTTCGTGATGCCCAATATGAAACTCAAGGTTGTTCCAGTCGGTGTTCCAGAAGTCAGCGCGGGCGGGAGCGCGTTCAGTCGTTGCATTGTCGTCAGCGATGAAGATTAGGTGGAATTCGGCCGATTCAAAGCCCGGATTTGGGATGACATTTGTCATCAAGAAGCCCGCCGCATTGATGTTGTACTGTCCAATGTTCAACCCCAACCGCTTGACATCGCGCAACACAATTTCGTCCGTCACATCGATCACGGCGGCATTGGGGTCGGCCGTCGGGGTCGGTAACGGTGTGTTTGTTGGCACGGGCGTGTTGGTGGGAACGGGTGTCGCGGTCGGTAACGCTGTCGCCGTGTTAGTTGGCAAGGGTGTAGGGGTCGGAATCGCCGTCTCGGTTGGTTGCGGCGTGTTCGTCGGGGCAATCGTCGCTGGTGGTGCGGTTGGGACGGTCGTATTTGGTGGCGTTGTGGGTGTTGCGGTGTTTGTACAACTGCTGAGGAGAATACAAATTGTAAGAAGGAGAAAAATCTGACGCATGATTGAGTTCGTGGTTGGTTTGGTACGACGCTTCTATTTTGTGAGATTGTAGCAAACATTGCACGGGCGCATTGGAAGTCCCGTAATGAACGGTGTCGGGTCATGAACGAATGTGAAATGGCTTGAAAAGGTTTGGAGTTTTATGAACAAGGATTTTGATCTACTGAACGGACCCTTGTTGTAGAATGGCTTGCAGTAGTGTTTAGTGTTTAGACAGCAGTATCGTCTGACGTTAATCGCTCACCACTGTGTCAGGAGAAATTCGGCCGAATCGCTTATTGGGGGATTCGGCCGAATTTGGATCTCAGATAGCGCCACGTCGCAACAACTACATGATATGACAAATTTCTTGCGCCGATAAGACGTTAGCGTTACCGTTCCCGCGAGTGCTTCTCACGAGAGGGACTCGCAAGAGGAATTGGTATGAAACGCAGACATAAAATCTATGACTATTTGATTGTGGGGGGCGGATCGGCGGGTTGCGCGTTGGCAAATCGGTTGAGTGCTGCGCCAGAGAATGAGGTGTTGGTATTGGAGGCGGGGCGACGTGATCGCAAGTGGGATTTGTTGATCCAAATGCCTGCCGCGCTCACGATGCCGATTGGCAATCGCTTTTATGACTGGCAGTATGCATCGGAGCCAGAGCCGTTTATGCACAATCGGCGCATCTATCACGGGCGCGGCAAAATTTTGGGCGGATCGAGCAGTATTAACGGCATGATCTTTCAGCGCGGTAATGCGCTCGATTTTGAACGCTGGGCGGCCGATGCGGGGATGGATTCATGGGGATATGTAAACTGCTTGCCCTACTTCAAGCGCATGGAAAATTGTCTGACCGGTGGAGACGACTATCGGGGTGATGCGGGGCCGCTGGAGCTGGAACGGGGCGCGGCGATGACTCCGCTGTTCAAGGCATTTTTTGAGGCGGTACAACAGGCGGGCTATCCGCTGACACAGGATGTCAATGGGTATCAACAGGAGGGATTTGCAAAGTTTGACCGCAACGTGCGTGGCGGGCGACGCTTGAGCGCATCGCGGGCATACTTGCATCCCGTTTTGGACCGACGCAACCTGCATCTGCGCACCAACACGCTAGTCACGCGCATCTTGTTTGAGCGCAAGCGCGCTGTCGGTGTTGAAGTCGGCCGACGGGGTGAAAAGATTTACGCCAAAGAGGTGATTTTATGTGGTGGGGCGATCAACTCACCCCAGTTGTTGCAGTTGTCGGGTGTGGGTAATTCGGCCGATCTGACCCCTCTCGGCATCGACATGGTGCAACATCTGCCCGGCGTCGGCGCAAATATGCAGGATCACCTTGAGGTCTATGTCCAACACGCCTGCACACAGCCCGTCTCCGTTTGGCCGTCGATGCAGTGGTACAACAAGCCGTGGGTTGGCCTGCAATGGCTGTTGTTCAAACAAGGGGCGGCGGCAACCAACCATTTTGAGGCGGGCGGTTTTGTACGCAGCAATGATGATGTTAGCTACCCTAATTTGATGTTCCATTTCCTGCCCGTTGCCGTGCGCTACGATGGCACATCCCCCACAGCAGGGCATGGCTATCAGGTGCATGTGGGGCCGATGTATTCAGATGTGCGGGGGAGTTTGCAGATTAAATCGGCCGATCCGCGCCAAAAACCCGCCCTGCGTTTCAACTATCTTTCAACCCCCAACGACCGGCGTGAATGGGTCGAGGCGATTCGCTGTGCGCGCGAGATTTTGCGCCAGCCCGCATTTGCGCCATTTGACGGCGGCGAGCTTTCGCCGGGCCCCGCCGTGCAGACAGATGCGGACATCCTCAAATGGGTCGGTTGGGAAGGGGAGACGGCTTATCATCCCTCCTGCACCTGCAAAATGGGGACGGATGAACTGGCGGTGGTTGACCCGCTGACGATGCGCGTGCACGGATTGGACGGCTTGCGCGTCGTCGATGCGTCCGTTTTTCCCTACATCACCAATGGCAACATCTATGCGCCAACGATGATGGTGGCAGAGAAATCGGCCGATCTAATTTTGGGAAATACGCCACTGCCTGCACAAAATGTCCTCTATTATCGCCATTTGCGCGAGCGTTTATAGATTGGCATCGCCGGAAAATCATGACGCAAATCAGCATAAAAGATCAGACGTTTGAGGTTGAGGCAATTGTTTTTGATAAAGACGGCACGCTGATCGATCTCGATGCGTTTTGGGGCGGTTTGGCGGTGACATGGGTGGAGACGCTCGTGGCACAGAATGGGCTGGATGCTGGGGCGGCCACGCTGTTTTATCGGACGCTGGGATATGATGTGGCGACACAGCGCGTGATTCCAGACAGTCCATTTGCCGCCGCCGCAATGTGGAAACTTTATAATCTATTGGCGGTGTTACTCTATCAACAGGGCGTCGAGTGGCATTCGGCCGAAACGCAAGTAGCGGCGTTGCAAGCGGCGCAGTTGGATGGAGAAATTCGGCCGATTGGAGCAGTCACCGCTACGATCAAGCGTCTCGCTGCCGCTGGCATTCGCATCGTGATTGCAACCAGCGATGACCGCGCCACGACGCTCCGTGCGCTGGCTGCGCTGGATATTTCGGCCGATTTGCTCGTCTGTGGGGACGATCCATTGCCCAACAAACCCTCTCCCGCCGTCTTTGCCCATATTGCTGCAACGCTCAACATCGCGCCGTCGCGCATGATCATGGTTGGCGATTCGATAGGCGATATGGAGACGGGACGTAATGGCGGTGCGGCAGCAGTTGTGGGAATCGGTAGGACAGAAGGTGCTGATCTTACTGTGAATTCGATTGATGAGATTCGAGCAATCGCATAGCGCGCCCCAGTGGCTCCTTGTTTATCAGTCCAGATATTTCAGCGCACGCTTGAGAAATCCAGACGCATTGCCACCTAACTCCCAGCTTGTCGTCGGGTCGAGATTGGCGAAAATGCTGAAATAGCTGATCGCGTGATGGATGTAGAAAAGGGGTAGCCATAGTTCCCACAATGTGCGCAACGTTGCGATGGGGGCATAACTTTCCCAACAGGCCAAATAGACATCACGCGCCGCAGTCTGTTCTTCTTCGCTGGTAAATAAAACGAGCAGTGCATCCACCCATGGAAAGCCGACCGCCGCATCTGACCAATCAAAAATGGTGACTTTCTCGTTGTCGAGCTGGATGTTGCCTTGATGCAGGTCGCCGTGGATCAGGGTCGCGGGGAGGGGGGAGTCGTGCAGAATTTGAGCGCGGCGTTTGAGTTCAGGCAATGCCGCTTTTAGGCGCAACGTCTCTTCCTCGCTCAACCCAACGTAAGCATCAGCATCTTGAAAGCATTCTGTTATCTGCTGGAGAAAATGGCGGCGGTCGATGCAGCCATTGGCAAGGAGATCGGGAATCTTATCGGCCGATTTCCGCTGCATCGTGACAATCTCCCGCAACATCGCAAACCGTGCCTCACTGTCGAGTTCTGTCGCGACTGGTCCAAAATCGGCCGAAATGAAAAAGTTTCTCGCCTCATCAAATGCGATGGGTGCAGGAACCAATTCTGGATACAACCGATTGAGATAAGCCATGATCGCCCCTTCTTTGACAAAGAGCGGCAAATCGATTGTCGCCTTGAAATAGAACAGCTCGTCCGACGTGGTGTAAATCTTGGCGAGATAGGAGATGCACCAGCTGCGTGCTGGTTCGATGCGCCGAACGGTTCGGCCATGCGCCGTCATTTGGTCACTGATCCACTGCATCGCTGACTCATGCCAACCGCGCCGCATCCATGGGGCTTGGTTGGGCAAGGTCTGTTGGGTTTGGGCGATGGTGCGATGGGTTTGGTTGATGAGATTTTCGGCCGAAATCCAACCGCCCGCGCATTGGGGCTTACCATAATCTAGCTCATAGACGATCTGCGCCGTCTTCTTTTCTTCATCTGTGATGATTGGTTCAAAACGGCGCAAAATGATGGGCGACAGACCGAGCAGTTCCGTCAGCGCATTCTGAATGATCGGTTTCCCCGCATCGACCTGCCACCAGCCTTCTGCCATGATCTCTGTGCTGGGTAGCTGCCCGTCTGCATTCGCAAAAACAGTTGTCTCTTCCACATGAAGAATGAGCGCGTAGATTGTGAGTTGCCAATTGTTGTCCATAGCGTAAAAATCCTCTTGCGCCTGTAAGATTAACACACGCGCACAAATCTAAAAACATATGGAACGGTGAGCCTTTCATTATGTAGCGTCGCTGGTGATGAGTTACGTAAAGAAAGTGAGCCACGAATTTCACGAACAAAATCACTCAATTCGTGTAATTTGTGTCAATTCGTGGCAACAAATCAATCAAGTGCGTAACTCCTGAGGACAAGAATATGGGAACCTTATATCGTTATTCAGCATTTACAGATGATCCGAGCGGTGGAAATCCCGCTGGCGTTTGGATTGGGGAAAGTTTGCCTGCTGCAGCTGAGATGCAACAAATCGCGGCCGATGTCGGATTTTCAGAGACCGCATTTATTGCGCCCGAAAATGGCTTTGAGCGCACCGTGCGCTACTACAGTCCAGAGATGGAGGTCACATTTTGCGGCCATGCGACGATTGCAACGGGCGTTGTACTCGGTGAGACAAGCGGCAATGGGACATATTTACTGGCAACATTGGTGGGTGAAGTGCCAGTCAACGTCGATTCAGGGATGGCGGCCTTGACGTCGGTTGAGCCGACGTTTGAACTGGCATCGGCCGAATTAGTTGCCGCTGCCTTGCGTCTGCTTGGGTGGCACTCTGACGATCTGGAGCCGACCATTCTGCCCGCTCGCGCCTATGCAGGGGCGTGGCATTTGGTGTTGGCGGTAAAATCGGCCGAACGACTCGCCACGCTCAACTACGATTTCGACGGCTTGAAAGAGCTGATGCTAGCGGATGGATTGACAACGCTGCAGCTGATTTGGCGTGCAGATGCGACGACCTTCCACTCGCGCAACCCATTCCCCGTCGGTGGTGTCGTCGAAGACCCCGCAACGGGAGCCGCCGCTGCCGCGCTGGGAGGCTATCTGCGCGATGCAGGCTTGGTCGAAGCCCCGACGACGCTACACATTCGACAAGGTGAGGCGATGGGTCGGCCGAGCCATCTCACCGTTGAAATCCCCGAACGCGACGGCATCATCGTCAAGGGAACCGCTGTGCAAATGTAACGCAGAACCTTGCCTCCAAGGAACGCAAAAAAGATGAAAAAAGGTAGCGAGTTTAGCGTCAAGGCGCGTGTAAGAAGTTTTGGATATGCGTTTGCAGGCATGGCACAGGTCATTCGCGGCGAACACAATGCGTGGGTCCATGGGTTGGCGACGCTGTTGGTGATACTCTTTGCAACATGGTTGCAGGTCAGCCGGATCGAATGGGCCATCCTTGTCATTGCGATCACCACTGTCTGGCTGGGGGAATGTGTCAACACCGCCGTTGAGGCAACGATTGACCTGATCGGCGAAGAGCATGAACTGGCAAAAATCGCCAAAGATACGGCGGCGGCGGGCGTGCTGTTTGCCGCCATCGGTGCTGCGATTGCCGGGTTCTTGATCATGGGCCCACCGCTCTGGGTCAAACTGTTTGGCTAGGCCGACCACCTGCTTGTAAACCGCCACGAGTACGCTTTAATCTAACCGCATGAATAAATCAACCCTCCACACACCTATTTGCGACATGTTCGGCATCGACTATCCGATCTTTTCGGCCGGTATGGGTGGCATCGTCTCCCCCGCTGGGCCAGAACTCGCTGGCGCCGTGTCCGCAGCGGGTGGTCTCGGCGTGATCGGTGGTGCATTTGTGCCACCCGACAAGCTGCGCCAGCAAATTTTGCAACTCCGCGAGATGACAGATAAGCCGTTTGGCGTTGATACGCTCATTCCATTTAGCGTCACGCAAGGCAATCTCGACGCACCGATCAAGCTCGACGTGTCACTCCCCGCAGAGCATCAGGCGTTTATTGACCAGTTTGCCGACAAGTACGATTTAGGCGATTTGCCAGCAGCAGACATTCCGATTTTCGATCCCGTTTTTATCCGCGAGCAGCTTGAGATGATCCTTGAAATGGATGTTCCCGTCTATGTGGCGGGGATCGGTGATCCGGGATTCTTGATCGAGCGTGCCAGAGCGCAGGGGCTAAAGATGAAGGTGGGGGTCGTCGTTGGAGCGGTGCGTCACGCGCAAAAGTCGCTCGCCAGCGGGGTTGATTTTATCGTCGCCCAGGGCAATGATGGCGGGGGCCATAACAGCGTGGTGGGGACGATGGCGTTGATTCCACAAGTGGTTGATGAGGTCGCGGGGCGGGTTCCTGTATTGGGGGCTGGATCGATTATGGACGGGCGACAGATGGTGGCCGCACTCGCGCTGGGGGCGCAGGGTGTCTGGTGTGGCAGCGCATTTTTAGCCACGCACGAAGCACGCATTACGCAAGGCCAAAAAGAGATGCTGATTCGCACCAAAGAGACGGGGACGCAGTTGACGGCGGGCTATTCGGGCAAACGTGCGCGCGTCATTTCAAGTCTCTACTCGCGTGAATTTGAGCAGTCGGGCTTGCAAGCGTTGCCGATGCACCAGCAGTTGACGATGACCGATCGCGTGATGCGTGCCGCCAATCAGCAGGGGCGCGTCGATGTCAATCCCGGCGTTGCGGGGCAGGGTGTTGGGATGATTCGGGAAATCCGACCGGCGGGCGATGTACTGCGCCGCATTGCGAGTGAGGCGGTGGCGATATTGGAGCGTGGGATTTTGCCGCGAGAAAATGCTGATTCAAACGTCTAGTGAAGCGAGAATGAGCGCATGTTGACGGTCTTTTGCGGCGAGGGTTGTTTCGTCTAGGAGATCATAGATGGCGGCACGTTCTTGGTAATATTCGGCCGAAAATCTATTCTCAGGAATCAAATCAATCGCATTCGTCATCTGCACAACCGCCCAACGATAATCTTTTAGGCCCACAAATGTGCGCGCCTTGCCCAGATAGCCCAACTCATTGTACGGCGCAAGTTGAATGGCGTGGTTAAAATCATCGAGCGCGGCGTAAAAATTCTCAAGTTCGAGATAAACAGCCCCACGCAGTTGAAAGGGGAACGCCTCATTCGGAGCGGCTGCAATCGCTGCATCGTAATGTTGCAGTGCTGCCCGCCAATTTTTGGCGCGATGGGCCTGAATGCCGTATTCGAGATGAGTTTGCATGGTTGATAATCGTAAGACGGGAAACGTAAATCGCAAAGTCCAAAGGAAAAAGTATGTCATCACTCTATTTCAATGAAGAACACGACGCGCTGCGAAAGTTGGTGCGTGATTTTGTGCAGAATGAAGTCAATCCCCACATCGACGAATGGGAGGAAGCGGGGATTTTTCCCGCACACAAGCTGTTTAAACAGATGGGGGATTTGGGGTTGTTGGGATTAGATTATCCCGAAAAGTATGGGGGAAGCGGGATGGATTATTGGTATCAGGCGGTCTTTTTGGAGGAAATCGGCCGAATGCCCTGCTCTGGTATTCCAACCGCCATCGCCGTCCAAACAGACATGGCCACGCCCGCTCTTGCCGATCACGGCACAGAGGAACAAAAGGAAAAGTTTCTGCGCCCCGCCATCTCTGGTGAAGCCGTCTTTTCGATTGCGGTCAGCGAACCAGATGCCGGTTCCGATGTGGCCGCGATTCGCACGCGCGCCGTTGCCGACGGCGACGACTACATCATTAACGGCTCCAAAATGTGGATCACCAACGGCACACAGGCCGACTATCTGACCCTCTTAGCGCGCACCGATGACAAATATGGCAGCTTCAGAGGGATGTCGCTCATCATCGTCCCAACCGACACGCCCGGTTTCAGCGTCAGCCGCAAGCTCGACAAGCTGGGTCTGCGCAGCAGCGACACCGCCATTTTGCGCTTTGACGATATGCGCGTGCCGCAAGCTAATCGTATTGGCGCGGAGGGGATGGGCTTCCGCTTGCAGATGCAGCAGTTTCAGATCGAACGACTGGCCGCCTGTCTGATCAGTGCGGCGGCGATGGAGGAGATTATCAAGCTGACGGTCAAATACTGCCGTGAACGGGCTGTCTTTGGGAAACCGCTGCTCAATAACCAGTGGATTCAGTTCAAACTGGCGGAGCTACAGACAGAGATTGAAGCGTTAAAACATTTGAACTATTTCTGCGTGCGCAAATTGGTGGCGGGGCAGGATATGACGCGCGAAGCGTCGATGGCAAAGCTGAAGGGGGGTCGCTTGGCGCGCGAAGTTGCCGACACGTGCATCCAATTTCACGGTGGGATGGGCTACGTCGAGGAGTACCCCATGGCGCGTTACTTCCGCGATTCACGCTTGATGTCAATTGGTGGCGGTGCGGATGAAGTGATGATGGGGATCATTGCGAAGTATGAGGGATGGGAGAAGTAGTTAGGGGAATGGTCGCGGATTGCACAGATTGGCACGGATTGAAGAATAATCAGCGTTAATCCGCGCAATCCGCGACGATACCGTGCAAGCTTTTACAAGGTAAGCAGAATTCGTATTCAGCGGTCAATACGCAATACGCAACACGCAATATGTCTTGCATCATGAACGATTCGTCTTTAAGCAGCGATCGCTTGCAGTTCGTCGTTGAGCTGGTTCATCAGTGACCAAAGCGCGTCAATTTCTGCGCTAGGCAGCTGTGACCAGACGGCGTAAAAGTAGTAATCGGTGGCGGTTTCGGCCGATTCGCGCACCGATCGCCCCAACTCTGTCGCTTGATAACCCGCGTCTGCTGCCTCAATCCAACCACGTTGGGTGAGGTCAGTGAGGAAATTAGCAAATTCAGCGGTTGCATAGCCGCGATAGGCGAGGGATTGGAAGAGGGATTCGGCCGAATTTGCCTGTCCGTTTAGAACAAAGTCAAACGTCTCCCAAACGATCCCTTCCAGCCCATGTTTGCGCCATGCCGCCATGTGAGCGTCATCGCGATAGGCGTTAAAGTCGGCGCAGAACTGGTTGATGCGTCGCAAGGCGGCGGCATCAGCGGCTGGCGCACGATTGCGCGAATGGGCGAGACTCCAACTGTCACGGTCGCCGTCACGCAACCAGCTTTCGACGATGCGCCCCAATAACGCCGCTAGGCGATCCACATCTGTTGTCAGTTGCGCGTTGAGATTACTTAGCGGCTCAGCGCTACGAGCAAAGAGCGATTCAGCCATTTCGCGCCCACTTTCAGTCAGGTAGTAAGCACCATCGAGCGTGCGATCCAGCATGCCCGCCGCCGTCAGTAGATCGAGAATGGCGGCGACAATGCGCTCCGATGCGTAGATGTCACGCACCCGCACATTAGCGACGGTCAGCGGTTCCGGATCAAACTCCATCGCCTGAACGAGATACCACGCTGGGCTTTCCGCATAGCCGCCCTGCACTTGAAGCAGCGGGGACGGTGGGGCGGGTTGGTCGCCACTTTTTTGCCGCAAACGGAACAGTGCGCCATAAATCGAACCTTGCAGCGTTTGGGAAAGGTTATAGAAGTCGTTCATGATGGATGCTAGCTAGGCTCAGCGCGTTTCTCAAATGTCTTGAGACAACCCTCGCAACAGAAATAGTAGAATTCGCCAGCGCGTTCGGTCATAAATTCGGCCGATTTCACCTCAACCACCATCCCACAAATGGGATCAACTGCCATCCCACTTGGCACTTCTTGCGCAAGGTATTTGGCTGGCTCTTGGGCAAATTTCACCTTGCACCCTGCACAGCAAAAATAGTACATCTCACTATCATGTTCGTGCATGTACTTCGCCGTGTTTATATCGACGCTCATCCCACAGATTGGGTCGATGGCCTCACGACGGGGCAGCATGTCGAGCGAGATGCTGATTGGTTGGGCTTGAACAGGAGGCGATTGCGGTTGCAGAAGCGCGACGTCAATCCGCTCTGCCTCGCGCCGTCGCTGCACGATCTCCGCCATGATGCTCAGCGCGATTTCGTCGCCGCGTCGTGCGCCAATGTCGAGACCAGCAGGTGCTTTGAGTGGCAACAGATCGTCTTCGCTGAACCCTTGTAACGTCAGATATTCACGTATCGAAGTCAATCGTTTGCGGCTGGCGACCACGCCGACGTAGTTTGGTCTAGCACGCAGCGCGGTTTCGATAGCGAGTTCGTCGTAGTTGCCATGTGTGGCAATGACGGTGTAGGTATTCGGCCGAATCTGCTCCCCAATTTCACTCAACTGTGTCACAACCTCATCCGCATGTTCCATCGCCCCGCTGCCGTCTACGTCAACCGCGACGATATGATAGTTCATCGCCTTGCCCAGATGCGCCAACGCCTGTGCGACGGGCAGTTCGCCGACAATCAACAGACGCGGACGGGGCAGATGGGGTTCGATAAAAATTTCGAGCGTCCCGCCAGAGAAGCAGGTCATGGGGAGGTCGGCAACACCATCGCGGGGTTTTTGGGACTCTGGGTTTGCGGAGAGGCGGATTAAGGTGGAGGAATCGGCCGATAACGCCTTGATCGCCTCCTTCACCACCGTCGGCTGGGCGCAACTCCCCCCAATCCAGCCAACCATTACCCCATCGGCCGTAATGATCGCCCGATCTCCCGGCTTCCCACTCGTCGGAGCCTCCGCCCGCACGACTGTCGCCGTCGCAAACGGAACCCCTTTGCGTGTCAACTCATGCGCCTTCGAGAAAAATTCATCGTACATGCCAAGCTTACCTGCTTGACGCAACAACCTTTTGTGTTAACCAATCGGTGAATTCCTCACGACTCATTTCGCTTGAGGCTACGCGCAAAACAACATCTTCTTGTTCCTCAACGGGAGCCGAAATTTCAAAACCGTTCATTCCTAGCAAAAGTTCAATTGCGCCGTGCCCAATTCGTTTATTTCCATCGACAAAAGGATGATTTTTGATCAGGGAAAAACCAATGGCAGCAGCCTTTTCACCCAAAGTTGGATACAAATCATTACCACTAAATGTCATTCTAGGCTGACCAATTGCAGATTCAACTAGTCCTTCATCGCGCACACCAAACGAGCCACCAGAGCGTTCAATAATCCGCGTATGTAATTTTAGAATAGTTTTCTTGTCAGGATAATGGATCATGCCAACCGTCGATATAATTCAGCATTCTTAGTAACGATGTGATCAATTAATGAATCTATATCCTGTTCAGTTGGCGCACTGATTTCCACTGATTCCTCTATCAACGTATTTTCAGATTCAGCAAGGTCATGCAATAAAAATTGCATAATGCGGAATTTGTCAGCGCGATTTAATTTTGTTAGTTCAGGAATTAATGTTGCAGCAGTCATAAAAATAGTATAGCACACCGATAAAGTGACAATCTAGCGTTAAACGAGTATCAGGATTTGCGAATCCCGATACATCTGTTGGAACAGAGTTGCCAACTTTTCAAAAGTTGGCAACTCTCTAAACCTTACTTACTCAACAACCCCAGCGTCATGCAACAACTGCCACACCTTATTTGGCGTAATCGGAATGTCGATGTGACGCACGCCGAGATGCCAGAGCGCATCGACGATGGCGTTAGCGATGGCGGGGGGTGCGCCGACGGTGGGGGATTCCCCAACCCCTTTTGCGCCAATCGGATGATGAGGCGACGGCGTAATCGTGTGACCCGTCTCCCATTTGGGTGACTCCACAGCGGTTGGAACGAGGTAATCGCCAAATGTGCCGGTCAAGTTTTGGCCGTTTTCGTCGTATACGATTTCCTCAAACATCGCAGGCGCGAGACCCATCGTCAAGCCACCGTGGACTTGTCCTTCAACGATGAGTGGATTGATGATGTTGCCGCAATCGTCAATGGCGACAAAGCGACGGATTTTGATTTCGCCCGTCTGGTTGTCGATGTCCACTGCGCAGATGTAGCTGCCGAAGGGGAAGGTCAGGTTGGGCGGGTTGTAGTAGTCGGTCGCTTCGAGACCTGCTTCGATGTCATCTGGATGATCGGTGTAGGCGGCAAACGCGATCTCTTGGATCGTTTTCGCTTGGTCAGGCGATCCTTTGACCTGCCATTTGTTGACATCCCACTCCAAATCTTCTGCATCTACTTCGAGCAGATGGGCCGCGATTTTGCGGGCTTTTGCCTTGATCTTGCGGGCAGCCATTGCAGCGGCAGCCCCGGCCGTCGGTGTCGAACGGCTGGCGTAGGTTCCCAAGCCATAGGGCGCGGTGTCGGTGTCCCCTTCTTCCACTTCGATGTCCATTGCGGGAATGCCGAGTTCTTGGGCGACAATTTGCGCGTAGGTCGTTTCGTGGCCTTGCCCTTGTGATTTTGTGCCAAAGCGGGCAATCGCCTTGCCGGTAGGGTGGACGCGAATTTCGGCCGAATCGAACATCTTGATCCCCAAAATGTCGTAATCCTTGCTGGGGCCTGCTCCAACTACTTCGGTAAAGCTGCTGATCCCGATGCCCATCAATTCACCACGCTCCCGCTTTTCAGCCTGCTCTTTGCGTAGTTCATCATAGCCGATCATGTCCATCGCTTTTTTCAGCGCGGCGGGATAGTTGCCTGAATCGTACTCCCAACCCGTCGGTGACTGGTAGGGGAACTCCTCTGGCTGGATGAAGTTGTTCATCCGGAAATCAGCTGGGTCTTGCCCCAAATCGTGCGCCATGATGTCCGCCAAACGCTCGACCATGTGTACCGCTTCTGTCACGCGGAATGAGCAGCGATAGGCGACTCCGCCGGGTGGTTTCGTCGTGTAGACGGCATCAAAGTTGACATGCGCCGCCTTCACATCATAGCTGCCCGTGCAGATCGAGAAGAGACCGACGGGGAACTTACTCGGATTTGCCGCAGCATCGGCCGCGCCGTGATCGGCCAGTCCATTGACGCGCAATCCCGTAATCTTTCCGTTCTCATCGGCCGCCATCTCCGCCTCAAGATGATAATCACGTGCAAAGCTATCCGCCTGTAAATTCTCGCTGCGATCTTCAATCCACTTGACGGGCTTGCCGATTAACAGGCTGGCAACTGCCCCAATCACATAGCCGGGATAGACGGGAACTTTCCCACCAAATCCACCGCCAATGTCGGGCGAAATGATCTGGATCTTCTGCTCGGGCAACCCCGTCACCAGTGCGAAAACGGTGCGGATGGCGTGGGGAGCCTGTGTCGTCATGTAAATTTGCATCTTGCCCGTCGCCGAATTGTAGTTAGCGACCATGCCGCACGTCTCGATGCTGGCAACGTGAATGCGCGGGAGATACATGTACTGCTTGACGACATGGGCGGCGTTGTCAAAAAGCGCATCGGTTGCCGCCTTGTCGCCCACTTCCCAATGCCAAATGCGATTGGTTTTGAGTTCTTTATCCTCACGCACAATCGTCTTATCTTCCAACGCCTCAAATGGGTCGATGACGGGATCGAGCGGTTCATAATCGACAAAGACGGCTTCGACCGCATCGGCCGCCAAATAGCGATCGGTTGCAATCACCGCACAAACTTCTTGGGCGTAATAAACGACCTTTTCAGTTGGCAACACCATTTGTGTGTCGCTCATCAGCGTCGGCATCCAGTGTAAGCCATGTGCTTCTAAATCTTTTCCCGTGATGACCGCCAACACGCCATCCATTTCCAATGCGGCACTCGCGTCGATATTCAAAATTCTAGCGTGCGCATAGGGGCTGCGCACGATGTCCATATAGAGCATTCCGGGCAGCTTGACATCATCGACATAGTTGCCGCGCCCTTGAATAAAGCGCGGGTCTTCCTTGCGCTTCATGCGATGTCCCATACCGCAGACTTCTACGGGTGTGCTAATTTCGACTTCTTCTGTCGTTGCAACGTTGGCCGATGCACCTTCTGGCACGCGGTGTTTGCTTTCAAACCGATCATCAACGTGTTTTGCTTTTGCGGGATCGTGTACGTTTACATTCATAATGATTTCTCCAACTAGCTACTAGCTACTAGCCACTAGCTACTTCTTCCCCCATCTTCTCGGCCGCATACTGAATTGCTTCAACAATCTTGTTGTAACCCGTGCAACGACATAGATTGCCCGAAATGCCCCAACGGATCTCATCTTCTGTTGGGTTGGGGTTTTTGCTAAGCAAATGTTTGGCCGACATAATCATGCCCGGTGTGCAGTAACCACATTGCAGACCATGCTTTTCCCAGAAACCTTCTTGCAAGGGATGCAGTTCCGCACCATTGGCGACGCCTTCAATTGTTTCGACCGTTTTGCCGTTGGCCTGTACTGCGAACATCGTGCAGCTTTTGCTCGTACTGCCATCGACACTGACCGTACATGCGCCACAGTGGGAGCTATCACAGCCGATATGTGTCCCTGTCAAATTACAATTTTCACGGATAAAGTGGACAAGCAACAGACGTGCATCGACGTTATCGGTGTAATCTTGACCATTGATGTTGACGGTGATTTCGTGTTTACTCATTATGCTTCTCCTGTGGCGCGTGTAATTGCTTTTCCGATGGTGCGAATGGTTAGGGTGCGAACGAGGCTGCGTTTATATTCGGCCGATCCCCGCAAATCACTTGACGGGTCGCATTCTGCTGCGGCCGCGGTTGCCGCTTCTGCAATCAGCTCATCTGTCAGCGCATTCCCGCGCAGGACAGCCTCCGCGTTGGTCGCCCGCATTGGCATATAGTTGACGTTGGTTAGACCGATGCGAATATCTTCACAAACATCGTCCCCGTTAAGCGTCAGCTGCACGGCAACGGCGGCCGACGCATAGTCGCCCACTTTGCGCTCAATTTTTGTGTATGCGCCGCCACTCTTTCCATTGGGTTGTGGAATGCGAATCTCGGTTAGTATTTCATTGTCTTCGAGGGCTTGTTCAAATAGATCGGTGAAAAAATCGTCGATGGGGATGGTGCGTTCGCCATTCGGGCCTTGCGCGACGACAGTCGCATTGTAGGCAAGCATGACGGCGGGATGGTCGTTGGCGGGGTCGGCGTGGGCGATGTTGCCGCCGACAGTTGCACGATTGCGAACGACGGGGTCGGCAATCATCACGGCTGCATCTGCCAACAGATGGTAACGGCTTTGCACAACGTCGCTGTCCTCCAGATCAACTTCGCGTGCCATTGCGCCAATCGCCAAATGGCCGTTACGCTCTTCAAGATAACTCAAATCGCTTAAACCATTGATGTCGATCAGCACTTCTGGCATTGCCAGCCGATAGCGCATGGCGGGAATCAGGCTTTGTCCTCCTGCGAGGATTTTTGCATCATCGCCATGTTCCGTCAGCAGCGCAATGGCATCGCCAACGGAGGTTGGGGCATAGTAATCAAACTTTCCGGGTATCATGGAATTCTCCTATGGTGCGTTGAGAGATTCGACCTTAGCTCGCGATTTGAGTTGTTAAACAGAAATAGCGGAATACTGTTTCCGCTATTTCTGTATTATTTTGTTAAAGCGTAAGAAAGGTAGAACCCTTGATCAATTCCGTTTGAGTAAATTTAGGAACAAGGTCGTCAAGAATGACGTAATCGCTGCAACCGCGACTGGTTGCCAGCGTTCTGGGACAAAATCATCGAGAACATCTTTGGCGACATTCATGGCGAGTTCGGTTTGGGTGGGTGGGGTGTAGTTGGGGATGGTGACTTTGGGTTTCGGTTTGGGTTGAGAAGACGTTTGGCTGCTTGGTTGTGAGGTGGTTACTTTTTCAACGCTCTCTTGAACTTTTTCTACGACGGCCGCAGCGACAGTTTCTGTAGGAGATTCTTCCGCTTCCTCTGCTGTCTCTTCATCGCCCGAATCGGCCGAAATTTTCGCCACCACATATGCATTCAGCGCGTCTAAACTTTGCCGAATGATCGACTTAGATGATGCATCGAGCAGCCGTTGCCCAACGCTGGCGATGCGACCGCCGACTTGTGCCGTGCCGCTATAGACCATGTGGGTTTTATTTTCACCGGCGGTCGACAGCTCAAGCGTGCCGCTCCCCTTTACGAAGCCGGGCGCACCTTTTCCGTTTACGGTGATGTCATAGCTATTGGGGGCGTTGATATTTTCGAGCTTGATATTGCCCTTAAATTTGCCCTGCACAGGGCCAACCTTGATCTTGAGCTTGCCTTCATATTCATTTTCGCCAATCTCATCAATCCCTTCTCCGCCGGGCAAGATGGTGCCAAGAACGTCTGGGTCGCGCAGCGCTTCCCAAACGATGTCTTGGGGGCCGTCAAAGGTGTATTCGCCTGCTACATCCATATATTTCTCCAATAAGCGAGTCAGCGAGTTAGCGAATCGGCGAAGGGCTGAAATGCTGAACGGCTCACTCAATACTTGATAAATGCATTCCTAATTGTTGCAAACTTTGTAAATTGTGGACAGGTAAAAAATCATCCACGAACGGGAGAGCAGCTGACATGCCGCTGACGGTTGGCTGGTAGTTGATTTCGGCCGATAATGGATTTAGCCAGATCAGTCGATGCGAGCGATGTTGCAAAAAGCGCATCGCGTCTGCCAACTGCCTAGCTTCACCCCGTTCCCATCCGTCACTAACGATAATCACAATTGCGCCGCGACGCAAGACGCGCCGACTCCAATCACGGTTAAAACGGTGCAAACTCGCGCCAATGCGTGTCCCACCAGCCCAATCGACGACATCCGATGCCGCTTGTCCAAGCGCGTTGTCGATATTTTTAAGTTTGAGCTGCCCCGTGATGCGCGTCAGTCGCGTACCAAAAACGAAGCTCTCGACATTATTATACAGACTGTGCGAGACACTGTAGAAGAATTGGAGCAGTATTCGGGTATATTTTTCCATAGACCCACTGATATCGGCCAGCAATACAAGCGGGCGAGGCTTGACTTTGCGGCTGCGATACGCTAACTGCATCGGCACGCCACCGTATTTGGTCAACGATCGCATGACGCGCCGCATGTGTAGCTGGTCGCCGCTATGATCGGGGATGCGGCGACGGGTGGTGCGTTCGGCGACGCGCCAGCGCATCTGCTGGATGATGCGCTTGACCGCTTGCAGTTCGGCCTCGCTCATTTGGCCAAACTTTTTTTGTTGCAGCGCTTCGGCCGAACTGTACGCGCGCGTCTTGTCCTCCATCTCCAATGGGGTCGCATTCGCCTTCGCCTTTGCCGCCATCAGCGAGACGATGTTGCCGCGTCGTTCGCGCGCTCTGGGGCGGGTCGTGCGACCCTGTGGGGCAGGGGTGTGGTTGGCGACCCAGAAACGGTTGAAGATCGTTTCAAACAGTCGCATGTTTTCATAGCGATTGAGCAGCAGGCCGCGTGCGGTGAAGTAGACTTGATCGCGGCTACCAATGTCGATCAGGGTGAGGGCGTGGGTGAATTCGGCCGATTGTTCAATCGACACGGGAATTCCCGCTTGTCGCAGCGATTGGACGAATAGCACGCTATTACTGAGAAAAGAACTATTCAACAAAATATGATTAGGAGGGACGCAAACGATACATTGACAATGTAAAATCTGTGCCTGTCAGCGATGAATGTATGACTTCACCATCTGCTTTTTTGAAAGAAATTAGGGGTTACGCAGTTGAAGTGGAAAAAAGGATTTGTTAGAGTGAAAAGATGAATGCCCCAAAATGTGACGAGTTGGACTATATCCAATTCCTGATAGCGAGCCAAACAACATATAGCGCGACCGA
>JAUIAP010000073.1 GCA_030425205.1 Anaerolineae bacterium | reverse complement strand
AGGTTACACCCAAGCCTTTATCCGCTTCTCAGGCGGCGTGGCTTTTCGTTCGTGATGCAACCAAGCTGGAAACAGACGAGCAACAAATGTTGACAAAGCTGACCCAATCCCATCCGCTCTTGACCAATGCCTATACGTTGGTGCAATCTTTTAACACAATGGTACGCTCACAAGGGCATCTGCAACTGGTTGACTGGATTGAATCCGCACTGGCCTCTGGCTTGGCTCAATTAGCCAGTTTCGCCGCTGGCCTCCAACAAGATTTCGACGAGGTTTACAACGCCCTCTGTATGGTCTGGAATAGTGGGTGCACGGAAGGTAATGTGAACCGCTTAAAATTTATCAAACGTCAGATGTATGGTCGCGCCAATTTCGACCTTTTACGCAAGCGCGTTTTGTATCGCTCGCCCAAGTTTGGCGGGTTCATGGTGGGTCTGATGGGAATTATAACCGCGTGTTGCTACACCCCAACTGTCATCAACAGGTTCATGCCCTTGGTCTCTACGTTGGGAAACCGCGTCTGGATATAGGCGTTCCAGAGGCTTGAGCGGCTTGATGGGAAACTATCACGAGCCGTTCTTAGGGGGCTGGAGGCCATTACTGGCCTCTGGCTACCCGACAGTGCCGATAAGACGATTTGCCTTGCACCATCACCCCCTGTCCTAAATAAATCGGAATATGCTTCGCTACCTTAAGTATCAAGGGAGTCGTTGTCCAGGAACATCGTTGGGAATAGCAGTGTTCGCACAGGTTACATTGTATCTCTCCTCTGTAGGTAAAAATTGCTGCCATTCATTCCAGTTCAAATTTCGGTCGACCGCCGTGCAGGCTATCTCCTCAAGATAATTCAATGAGACAATCCTCAAACTCACGGTGCTGTCTTCACTTGCTGAAGCCAAAAATCTTCCGTTAGGCGAGAATACAACTGAAAAAACTTCTGTTGGATGAGCTTGAAATACTATTGGGATTGACTCAAAACTTTCCGTGTCCCACAATCTGATCGTGCCGTCCGCACTAGCTGAGGCCAGCATCTTCCCATCTGGTGAGAATGTTACCGAGTACACAAGTTCATCATGCTGCAATAATACTGGAGCATTATCGGGATGCATGAGATTCCAAACTCGAACAGTGTCATCATCGCTCGCTGATGCCAATAATTTTCCGTCTGATGAGAAGGCTGCTGAGCGCACAGTTCTTGTATGACCACTCAATATGAGTGGGTCTCTAGTAAGATGTTCTACCGCCCAAATACGTAGTGTGCTATTAACAGACGCAACGAGTTGATCCCCATTAGGTGAAAAGGCTACAAATTGAATTTGTCCTTGCTGGTCATCTAAAATAAATGGTTCCGCATCTAGTGAAGATACGTCCCATAGTCGTATAGTGCCATCCAAACTAGCTGAGGCTAGCATGTTACCATCTGGCGAGAACGCAACCGATTTCACTTCTCTGCCATGACCTTCTAAAATTGCTAAAAGAGTACGAGGACCGTCCTTGCTCCACAACCGCACGGTATTATCACCACTGGCAGATGCAAGTACATTTCCGTCAGGAGAAAATGATAATGAGTTGATCTGCCCTGTATGACCACGCAAGATGACTGGATCAGCTGCAAGGTTAGCTGTATTCCATAAATTTATGGCGCGGTCACTTCCAGCAGATGCTAATGTTAAACCGTTCGGTGCGTATGCGACTGCTCTTACAGCTTGGCTATGTGCCTGAAGAACTCGCGTAGAGATAAACGAACCAGCTACAATCCAGAGACGCATCGAGTTACTCTCACTCGCCGTGATCAGGGCACTGCCGTCAGCTGAGAAGGCAACAGTTGATAATCCCACCTCATGACCCCGAAGAACAGCTGGCACCGCGTCAAAATCGGCTGTTTCCCAAAGGCGTAGTGTAGTATCTCTGCTTACAGATGCGATCACTTGACCATCAGGTGAAAACGCAATAGAGGTCACCCAACCTGTATGTCCTTCAAGCGTATTGAGCGGTGTAAAATTATTCGTAACATCCCATAGCTTGATCGTCCTGTCTTCGCTTGCTGAAGCTAACAATCTGCCGTCTGGAGAAAATTCCACATCTCGCACCCATCCAGAGTGTCCTTGCAGCACTATAGGCATTTTGGTGGGATTTGCAGTTTCCCAGATACGCACTGTCTCATCAGAACTAGAGGAGGCTAACTTCATGCCATCTGGAGAAAATGCAACAGCCCATACTGCGCCCTGATGTTGTCTTAACACGATAGGGGTGGTTTGAGAGTTTTCCATATCCCACAGTCGTACAGTACGATCTTCGCTTGCTGACGCGAGTTGCATACCGTCAGGTGAGAATGCGACCGAGCGCACCCCCCGATCGTGTCCTTTTAGCACCAATGGGTCAGCGTCTAGGTTTGACATATCCCAAAGTCGCACTGTGTCGTCATCACTGCCCGATGCCAAAAAGCTGCCATCTGGCGAGAAGACAACACTCCGAACTCTATTTATATGACCCTGTAATATACGTGGTTGGGCGTACACATCGGTTAAATCTCTCAATTGTACAGTGTTATTTATACTACTTATGGCGACGTATTTCCCATCAGGTGAAAATGCGACTGATCTTACGGCTCCATGGTAACCTTGCACAATCCTCGAAAAGTATTTTTGAGAAAGAATTGGCCGCAAAGCCGCGTCTAGAAAGCTATTAATATGAGCGTCGTTTTCTTGGCTGAGCCTCATTGCTTCGAGTGCTAAAAGTGTCCCGAGCACATCATCTTCTCCAGCTTCATTGTTGACTTTGTTTAATGATGTTGCTGCTAAGGACAACGCTAGAGACACTTTCGCCTGACGTTCAGAGGCTGCTTGCGCTGCTTCGGCATCAATGAGTCTTGATTCGGAAGTTGCTTCGGCTGCTTGCGCCATCACCAGATTATTTGCTGCATTTGTTGCTTCAGCTTCGGCCTTTCGTTGATTTGCAGCGGAGGTAGCACCTGCCTCAACAGCAACCTGCCTATCCATTTGTGCGGTTGCCTCGGCCGCTTGAGCAGTGACCAAATTGATCGCCGCATTTGTTGCTTCAGCCTCCGCATTCTGCTCATTGACATCGGATGTCGCACGTGCATTTACTGCGATTTGCCTCTCAGACTGTGCAAGGGACTCTGCTGATTGTGCGGTCGCCAAACTAAAGGATGCATTTGTAGCTTCTGCCTGTGCAATGATACCTGCGTCACGCGCCTCACTATTTGAGCGAAATGTAATGAAGCTGAGGATAATCGTAAGGATCAACAGGCTGGTAACAACGTACAACCCTCGACGCGACCATTTCTCACGACGCTTGGACTCACTTGCTGCTCGCCGCTCAGCCTCAGCAAGTTGCGCCAGCTGTTTTCGTTCAGACCGAGCCTTTTCATCTACAACCTTCCCGCTAGCTTCAATAAACTCCCAAACTAGAGGAAGGTCATCCTTTTGCACCGCGCTTGCCCAAAAGCGGGCACTATCTAGCCGAGTTGCAGTTAGGAGAAGGTATTCTTCACTTTTATCTTTGCTTTTCCACAATGTAGCTTCCTGAATCAGACGGCGCCGTTGGCGAATGCCATCAATACCGGCTCTCAGCCAGTCTTCAAGCCGTTGCCAGGCTGTGAGGAGCACTTCATGAGCAATTTGTATCGTTTCCTGCTCATGACCACGTATTTGCTCAGCGAGTACTAAACGTGAATTTATCAGCACGTTCAAGGTTTTCTCAAAAGCTGCGTGATCGGTATGGTCTGGCTGTAATTTCTTTTTTGTCACATGTCGCCGTACTAGTGGCATATCGGTTATTTCGCTGTTGTCTTCTCCTACATGTGTCAATTCAATAAAAATATGCTTGGCAATTGTTTGCTGCTGCTCGTTTAGGTTTTCCCACAGATGCTCTGCATGTCGCAAGATAGATTCTTTTACGCCACCCACTTCCCTGTAGCCTGACAAAGTCAAAACATTCGCTCTGCGCTTCTTCCAAGTTTGTAGCAATGCATGGGATAGGAAGGGTAGTGCTCCTGCGTCGTCACCTATATCAGCAATGATCTGGTCGTCTAGGCCAGCTTGAATCTGCCATCCTCCATTAAGTGCGGGCTCTCTAATTGTATCTCTGATCTGATGCGTAGACATTTGTAGGACGTTGAACTGGTTGTCTTGGACATATTCTGCCAATTTACCAAGTGAGTCAAGATAAGCGTAAAAGTCAGAGCGCATGACGAGGACAACCTTAATTGCCGTTTTATACTCGACAGCATTTAGTAAATTTGCGATAAATGCCTGGCGTTCATCTTTAGAATCTACTCGGAAAAGTTCCTCAAATTGGTCAACGACTAGCAAGATGCACTGTGCGACTCCATTCTTAACTTGTGCTTCTCCCCATCTCAAAAAGTGTGAGAAGTCTTGCATTAAACAGGTAGCGAAATCTCGCTGCATTTCAAAGTCGGTAGGGAAACAAGCGCTGGCTAACTCTTCGAGAGGCTTATTGGCTGGGGTAATAACCAATGGTTGCCAGCCAGGGTTTTCTTTCTTGAGTACAGAGATTACTCCTGCTCGCACTAGCGATGACTTTCCACTTCCTGATGCGCCTACAACAAAGGCGAATGAGTTCTTGGATATTCTAAGATGAGAGACGATAACATTCGTCTTTGCCTCACGCCCAAAAAAGCGATGAGCATCTGCTTGTGTGAAGAAGTCTAATCCTTTGTACGGTGGCTCTCCAACTTTCGGTGGTGCTTCTTCAACTGAGGCAATATTATAATGATAGACAATCCGACCGCCGTGTACCTCGCGCCGTATCTCCTCTAAGTTTTTTTCCAATCGTTTGAGAACAGAATAGACTGTGTTCTGTTGGCTGAGTACGCGCTCGACAAACGCACCGAATTGCTCATGCCGCTCCCTGAGCTCAGACCCCAATGCTTCAAAACTATCTGTTACTATATGGCCTTTAACAGATGCAGTTTCTATCGACCGGATAGCGATATATAGTTCCTCCAACTTATCATCGCTAAGACTTGCCTTTTCACTCAACTCGCGTGCGATATCACGAATTTCCTCCATGACCATACGGTTAAATGCCCGCCATGACTCAGGGCGGCCCTTTAGATTCTCTCCTAGATACAGTAGCGTACGCCTTAGCAAATGCTTTTCTAAATGCCTTTGTAGGCCTGTCACAGCATCGAGAGACCAGCGGATGCGATTTGCGTTGAGAAAAGGAAGTAGGAATCGCCTGTTAAACGTAACTTCTAGTGAACCAGTCGCGGCTCCATCCAAATAGTAGCTCGCTGAACTTACTGGACTATCTGCCACATGTAAGGGAAAGAAATCGTCCACTGCCGCATACAACGAATTAAGACATTGACACACCTGGTCAGCAAGTACCTCTCCGTCTGGTCTGTTTCTTATCGTTTGCAACCCAAATAGGATATCTTCAGCGGGAATTCTTTGGCGTTGTGGCCATAATACAGCAAAACATTCCCGTCCACCGATGTCAATTACGGCCCGTTTAAAAGCGTCACGCAGGGAGTTCTGGAGATCATGATTGACAGTTTCGAGTTCTTTGCTCGACCAATTGTTTTGGATGAATTGGGGTGTCTTCGCTACTCCCCCCGCTAAGTAGCCTGAGAACAGATCAGTTAAGACATCTGTTGGAGTAGGGAGTAGCAGAAAGACTTGTTCCAGAACTTGTCCAGTTATTGTGCCAACAAGACTGCCTCCGGGTCCAGCAACTGCTGAACCGACGGCTGTTGCAGTCGTTGTAATCCATTTGCTAGCCTTTGTTGATTCATTCATAGTTCTGGTCTACAGGTATCTCTAAAGTTGTGCCAAACTTGATACGACAAATTGTCTCTATTGGAGTATGAATAGTTCCCATTTGCAAATAAGTCATGTTCATAAATGCGCTCTCTTATTGAAATCATCATCCGAAGAGATATTACTTTCATTCAAAAACCAATCAGGATTATCCCGCACAGATTTCGCTTGCTTTCGGCCGATCAACCCCCTCCCCAACCGATAAAAATACCCCCGCATTGCCTCCACATCCCCCAAATCCGTATATGGAATCGCAATTACCTGATAATCGTTGTTCTTCAGCCACGTCCGTATCTCCGCATCCCGCTTTTGGCTTTTGCGATTGCCATGAATGTGCCGACTCAACCCGTCGAGATAGATGCACACCCCTTCATAATGATCCTGCTGTTCATCGTCGTAGTAGAAATCGGGAGTCGTTTGGGTTAAGGGGAGTTGAAGTTGGATTTTGTGCTGTATGTGTGGCGTAGGGAATCCAGCGCGTTGAATCATGTTGAGCAAGCGCATTTCGGCTTGGTTGACGGGCATGTGGTTGGACGTGTCGGTGACGGAGGGGAGTTTTGGCGCGATGTCGTGTGTGAATGCGATGGTGCTGCCGAGTTGGGCGAGTAGTTCGGCCGAAACGCCCCGATCCAAAAACCGATGATAGTACGCATTGCGATACGTCATCAAACAGTCGATACACGCCCCCTCACACTGCGCGGGACACCCGCGCACAACGGTCAACGCCGCGTCCACAACGTCACCCCAATGTTCGATGATCTGTTCCAATAACCCAGACCCACCGGGCATCGGATCGTAGATCAACATATCGACCTGTTCTTCACCCGGCTTGCCGATACAAAGCAGTTGCAAGTCGTCGATTTCCATGTCGATGACGTTGGCGGCTCCGATGCGGAGAGCTTCGGCGACGCTGTAGGCAGCCGTGCGGTTTGTACAGTTTTGTAGAGCGAGCGCATCGGCGATCACATCGGCCGAAAATCCCACATTCTCCACTGCCTTCCCATACCGCTCCAACTGCGATTCACGAAAGTGGTCTAGCTCTGTATCTGACGAAAACGGCGAACGACTATGCCCAGAAACCAAGTTGACGGGATACCCCAGCGTCCCGCTCCCCGTCAACTGCGCCGCCCCGACGTTGATCAGCCGTAGCCGCAAATTGTGGCGCAACAACAGCGATTGATTCCCCCAACTGTATGCCTTCCCCCCTTCATGCTGTCCGCGCTCATGCCCGATAATCGTCACGGGCATTTGGAAGCGGTAATCTTCATCATCGCTGATGTGTGAGGCGTGCGGCAACGTCACGTCGGCAATCGGCACGACGGGCAGCGACTGCGCCGTGAGGCTAATCGACGTTTGCGCCGAGCCAATCTCAACGACCGCACCACTCTCAATATCGACCTGATAGAGCGTCGGCTCGTCCGGTTCAAGCTGATAAAAGCGGGGAATAAAGCGATTGCCGTTAGCGTAGATCAAGTTGCCCGGTGCATATTCGCGCAGGGCGATGGCTGGGGGACGGGGCAGTTTGAAATCTCGAATAGCGTGACGTTGGGAGCGGGGCATCTGTGCCGAGCCGATAATCGACCCTGTGGCGAGACCATAGCCGGGCAGGAACCCCTCGGCCGCCAGCACGCCATACGTGTAGGTGTCGTCATACCCTTCTGTCTCACTGCCGCGACGGGCGAGCGTCCCCTTGAGCCGCTTGATGAGACGGTCACAACGGAGGCGTAGTGCATCTTCGGCCGAATCCAGCGTCCCTTTTTGTTTCCGCAACTCCTCTAAAATGTCCATCTGGCGCAGCGCATATTGCAGCCGCTTCCACACATGCTGAATAACATCTTCCAACGCCTCACGCATCCCGTCCACATGCGCCGCCAGCTTGTCAACCGCAACCACATCCGCATCAGCCGCAGGCCACTTCGCAAAAACGCTGTTGACATGCGCCAAAATTTGCGGGCGATAGCGCGTTAGCAGTGTGTCGAACGCCGTCACGTCGAGCGGCTCATCGCGCAACAGGCCATCTTCGGTAAAGAGATAGGATTTGACGTAGGTGGGGAAGCAGAGGACGAGAATTTTACTGATTTCCCCCCGCTCACCCTTTGTCAACCCCTTATCCCGCGCCAACTGATTCAACATCGTCAGCACCGACGCATGGACATGCTTTTTGACCATCAACCCATTGCGTAAGTTGATGCGCGGCGGCGTAATTGCGCCATTCAATAGCTTGAGCGGATCCTCAAAATAGGCGCGGTCATGGCTGGCGTTGCGTGCATACGTCAGGTTGACCGCCATGCGATGACGACGACCCGCACGCCCGACGCGCTGCCAATAGTTGGCGGGCAGCGGCGGCACATTTCGCATCAACACCGCATCCAGTCCCCCAATATCGACCCCCATCTCTAGCGTCGGCGTGGCGACCAGCGTATTGATCCAGTTCGATGTGTCGCTCTTAAAGGCGCGTTCCATCCGCTCCCGCTTGTCGGCTGGCACTTGCGCCGAATGCTCTTCGGGGCGCAGCAGCGAAAACGCCTGATCCAGCACCATCAAGTTGTAATCGTCAGGATTTTCTTCTTCAAAAACGAGCGTGCCAGAACAGTTCCAGCCAATACAGCACATGTTGGGCGTTTTCCGCACCTGTCCACGCCGACACGTCTGGCAACGATAAATTCCGTTGTGCCGTTCAAGCAAAAATTGATCCGCATCGATCTGATACGTCCCCACCGTTCCCGGCAATGCACGACCGTTCCAGTGGCTAATCAGCGTACTCGGCGCAAGCAAGCTGAGTTCGGCCGTCAGGAACGTCCATAGCTCTTCGAGAAAAGTCGCGGTCGCCGACGCGGGAACGCCCCATTTGCGTGCCGCCTGTGTCGCCAACGTCTGATGCCCTGTCTCGCTGATCCACTGCTGGACGCGCCCATTGTTGTCTTGCGGATCACGGGTCAGCTTGAGGCCACGCGGCACGTTGGGCATATTGGGCATGTAGCCGTTTTGGATTTCGCGCTCCCCGTCGCTCCACGATTTGGAAAAGAGGCCGTTGGTGCGGTCGAGAACGATGGCGTTGCGGCGGTAGTTGTCGAGCAGGGAGGCGATGCCGTCGGTGAGCAGGTCGGGGGTTGTGTCGATTGCGTCTGACCAGCGTTGGATGAAGGGAGTTTCGGCCGATAATCCCCGATACTGCACCCTTAACCGTCCCCACGGCTCCAAACCAATCTGCTGACGCACGCCCGTGATGATTTCGCGCAAAATTTGGATTCGCAAAAAGTATTGCCGCTCGGCGCGATGGGCTGTCGGAGCCGCCTGCTTCTGATTCAGCCGCCACACCTCCGCCGCCAGCGACTGGCTCAAATCGTTATCCGCCTCCAACTGAGCATCCAGCCGCGCTACCAAATCGCCAACCGTCGTTTGACCGTGCGCGAGTGCCTTGAACATCAGCGCACGCAGTCGAAAGCGTCGCGCATGATCGCGCATCCAGCCCGCCTGAAACGCCGCATCTTGTCGATTGTCGCTAAAGACGAGTAGCCGCTCCCGTTCAGCGTGCTGGATCATGTTTTGCGCCAGTACGTGTACGTCTGAAACGGTCGTCGCACGCACGGGCTTGATCGGCTCACGGTAGCGGCCGCCAGTTCCTCTTCGGCCGATACTGCCACACGCCACACACCGATTGAGCTTCCCCTCCAGCCCCTCCCGCTGCTCCATACACCACAGCTTCACCAACCCCTCGTAATCCCCACATTGGGCGCACGTCTCTAGTCGATTTGAATGCACCGTGCCACAACTGCGACACAAATAGAGTGGCTGCGATTTGGGAACGGCGTTATCCGCCAGCGGGTCATCCTCATCATACGCTACCAGTTGATCGACAAACAGCGCACGCTGTCCGTCCAGCGAAGGTTGCAGCGGTCGCCAAAATTGCTGCTCATCCGCCGTCAACTCCCCCCCTAGCGGCAGACGGTCGGTAAAATGAAAGTCATTCAGATGATGCTCAAAATAGTGCTGTCCACACGTATTGCAACTGAGGATATTGAGCCGATACCCCTCATCCACTTCGGCCGCCGACAGCCATAGCCTGGGCAACGGCGCACCGCTGGCACGCTGACGACCTTCTGGAAACGTCACGACCGCCCCCTGAATCCCACGCACAAACAAATGGGCAACGGGGCGCAAAAACGGCCGATCCCCCCGTCGTGCCGCCGCACCCAACGCCAGCCAGAGTAGCAGTTCCTCCTCACTGATTTGTCTATTGATGACTACGCGAAGATCACGCAGTAAGTTCTCCCACTCACGCGGCCACCCCAGCGCACGGACAATTTGATAAACCAACTCATTACGGCTCAGGGAATCGAACAGCGTCTCGCGCCAGCTAGCAGCCTTGATACGCAGACCGAGCAGCGTCCGTAAAACGAGTGCCGCCCGTTCATCCGCTTCTGGCGTATCGGCATCGACGATTTCCAAAACGTTTTGCAACTGAAAGCCGACATTCCCCACAAGCGGCGGCGGGATGGTGCGTTCGGCCGACCACTGATCTGGCTCATACTGCTCCCCCACCATTGCAACCGACTCCCCCGCCACGCCAAAAAAGCGCGTCGCAAAGTCACGCCCCGCCTCTGCCCCTTTCTCTGGATCGACAATCGTGGCGGAGGTGGCGATACAAACCGTCTCATCCGCCCTGCATCCGCAAAACGTTCGTAGCCGTCGAATCAGTACCGCCGTCTCTGCCCCCGCCGCGCCTGAAAAGGTGTGCGCTTCATCAAAGATGAGATAATCCAATCGCGCCCCGTCAAACAGCGTCACGTCGCGCTGGCGCGTCAGCAGGAGTTCCAACTGCTTGACGTTGGTGAGCAAAATGCGCGGGGGTCGTTCGCGCATCGCTGAACGTGACACACGCTCTTCGGCGGGAAAGACCGCTTGCCGCTGCTTCTGTTTTTCCAACTGCGCGACCGTCCCCTCATAATCTGCGCGACTGCTCCCCGCCGCCAAACGCACGCCGTGCGCCTCATCATCCCGCTCTGGCGTTTTGCCAACGTACATGCCAAACGTGATCCCCGTGCCAGCCAGCAAGCCGCGCAGTCGATGCAGTTGGTCTTCTGCCAGCGCGTTCATCGGATAGACGACGACGGCCGCAATCCCCTGCGCCGCATTCTCATCACGCAAGCGCAAGCAGTGGGAGATGATCGGGTAGAGAAATGTTTCCGTCTTGCCCGACCCCGTGCCAGTTGAAACGAGCGTCGGCCGACCCGCCGCAATCGCCCGTACCCCCGCCTCCTGATGTCCAAACAGCGTCGGATAGCGCGACACCTGCGCCATGTGCGGATGAAAAACCCCCTCATCGACCAACTGCTGCACCGTCGCCCCCTGCCGAAACGACTGGCTCAACGTGACATAAGGCCCCTGCACCAGCGGCGTGTTGCGCGTCTCTTCCAAGTTGAGCAACCGCCGCATCTGGTCATACAGTTCTTGATCTGCAAACGGGTACGTCGTGACCTGATAGCGCAAAAAGTCGCGCACGGTTTTTTCGGTGTAGGTGATTGGGTTTAGCATATAAATCGTGTTCGGTTGAGATAAATATAGCGAGTGTGATGACATCAATTATACCGCACTCTGTTTTGGGTTAAACGATGTACAATCGTGTTCGCGAATCATTGCGCCAAACAGCCGAATTAGATAATATGTTCTATGGATCACTTTCGCCTCACACAATACACGATTAGACAGGTTGATAATAGACAAGTCCTCATACTTGTTACAGGAGAGCGTGTTTACAAGGAAATTTTGGCACGCGCCTTTCCAACCTACTACTTCACAAGAGCCTTTGAGGATCGCAATCGCGCTTTTGATTGGGGTGCGTATATCCACTCGATCGATGCAGAAACAGAACCATCTGTCACAACTCTGTTACAGCGATTTGAGCAACACGTTTTCTTGGCAGATGATTTGACAGAATGTTTCGCGCTTGATTTTCACACGGTTCTGAGTGATCGGGGTGGGTATGAACGATCACAAGTGGGTGGTCTTGTTTATCGTGCAAAGCCATATGGTCGACGAGCAACGACGAATAATCGTGAGGCAGCTCAGCAATTGGCTGGACAAATGCGCGATTTTATCCGCGATCATCCAACTTATCGTCAGGCTGATGTCATCATGCCAGCTCCTCCTTCAAACCCCGATAAGCCATTTGATCTACCAACAACGCTTGTAAGTCATATCCAAGCAGAGTTTGTTACAATGGTTGACGGAACAGGTTGGGTTCAGAAAACGCGCATCACGACACCAATGAAAGATTTGAACGATGCGACCCCACAAGAGAAGCTCGAAAACATTCGTGGTGCGTTTGCGCTGGCGGATGGGGTTGATGTTCGAGGAAAGTCAATTTTACTGATCGACGACATCTATCAAAGCGGTAACACGCTCAGCGAAATCGGCCGATTACTCTTCACATCAGGTGCTAAATCTGTCGTTGCACTTGTGGCAACGAAGACGGCAAGGTAAACAATATGCAAACAAATCAACTTTATTACTTACAGCTTCAAGCTGCGAAAGGAGTTGGAGCAGCTTTACAACGTCGTATCTTACGCTACATTCAGGCGCAGCAGATGTCGCTTGAACAATTTATGCAATCGGCCGAATCCATATGGTCAGATGCGGGTCTCACCGCAAGCAAAATCGCGGCGTTAAAATCGGCCGAAACTACCGCCAAAAAGTGGTCAGAGACAGCCGCAGAGAAAAAACTGCGCTTTCTCAGCATCCTTGACGACGAGTATCCATCTGATCTCAAACGAGTGTTAGGCAAGGCAACCCCGCCTATTCTCAGTTTGTGGGGCAACTTCGACCTGCTCCAACAGCCCGCCGTTGGCTTTTGTGGCTCCCGTGACGCATCAGAACAAGGCATCACGTTTGCCGAAGATACGGCAGAGCAGATCGCGGCACAGGGCTGGGTTGTTGTCAGTGGTCATGCACGCGGGGTCGATCTCGCCGCGCACCTGACTGCGCTGCAACATAACGGCGCAACGATTATCGTCGCGCCAGAAGGGTTGTTTAACTTCAAGTTGCGTGCCGCTCTTAAACGCCAGATGCGCCGTGAACAGGTGCTAATCATCTCTGAGTTTCAGCCCAATGCGCGTTGGTCAGTTGCCAATGCAATGACGCGCAACAAGACGATTTGTGGCTTGAGCAATGCGATGATCGTTGTGGAGTCGGGTGAGAAGGGCGGGACATTTGAGGCGGGAAAGTTTGCATTATCCGCCCATGTGCCGCTATTTGTCGCCGATTACGCCCATCCTGCACCCAGCGCGGCTGGCAACCCGTTTTTCATTGAGCGTGGCGCAGTCGCCCTTCGTCGTAGCCGCGAAACAGGCCGCACCAACCTAACCCACCTCATATCAAAAGTGCAGGAACATCAGCAAAAGCTACAAGAACAACCAGAGCATACGCCTATGCAAAGCTCGCTGCTTTCATCCCTTGTTCCTGCTTAACCGCCACACACTTATCCAAAATTAGCGTGTTTCGGGAATTGGTTAGTGTCACGAAGTTTTCGCCACCTTTGTAGCGTCGGCATTTATGCCGATGTTTTCGATGCGAAGCTGGTAGCGCGGGGATTTATTCCCGCCAATTATCGGCATAAATGCCGATTCTACAGGGCTACGCCATCTAAAACGTCGGGCTAAAGCCGCGACGCTACACGAGTTCAATCGGTGGCGAAAACCTAAAGACACTAACGGAATTGCAATTCCCGAAACATCAGCAAACTGTCATTCCTGCGAAGGCAGGAATCCACTCTTCGGTTTTTAATGACTGAGAAAAAGAATGGATACCCGCCTACGCGGGTATGACAGCCCTGTTATCGTTATATCTACCCCCGATTGATGCGGTTGCCGAGGGTGAACATGAACAGGGCGAGGACGGAGATACCGAGCAGAGACTCAACACTCGTCAGGGTTTGGGCGAGCGGTGTGGTTGGGTGGAGCGTCTCGAAGCCGATGGTGGAGAAGGAGGCGAGACTGTAGTTGAAGTAGTCGAGCCACGTCGTCGCGTTTTCGATGCCGCCGACTTGTTTGAAGACAACCGTGAACATACCTACAATGATAACCGACCAGTTCAATACATAAGAAGGGCGTTCTCCATAGCCACTAGACAAATCATAAAGTCCATAAACCACCCAAGAACGAAGATGACGTAGATAAAACATTATGCGGCGAAGAGAAGAACCTCGATAACGATTTGTTTCCTCTGAGTAATGCTGTCTCATGTGTCGAAAACTATGTGATCGGTGACGCAGCCTTCGTTCCTTCAAATATGCCTTACTTGCGTCTCGGTAACGTCCATGTGAAGCATAAGCATTTCTGAGGTTCATGTAAATATCGGCAGCTTCAAGCAATCGCTTGTTCATGTGACGATTTACATATTTTTGGTCAAGATGTTTCGTGTACCATCGTTGATAGTACTTTTTATATGTATCAGCTCTCTCTTGAATCAGTTGTTCTCCAATTTGTGAGTTTGTCATGACGGCGGTAGAGAAACGCGCTAAGCGCAGATTTGCTCCTCGTAGATCACATTCGCGTAAACTCGCACCTGAAAAATCAGCTGCATACAAGTCTGCTTTATACAAATTTGTTTTGCTGAAAGACGTGTTTATAAAACGCGCGCCATCGCATGAAGCTTCTGTAAGATTCGCTTGCCAGAACGAGGCATGAGTGAATTGCACACCAATTAAGACGGCACGAACAAGTGATGTATCAGCAAATCTTGCATCTGTAAAATCTGTGCTGTAACGAATCTGGGTTTCTTCATCAAATCCAAAACAGACTAAGCCTGACAAGTCCATTTTGCTCAAATCCGTCCCTGATAGGTCACAACGTGAAATGTCTAATCCTGCGGCTCGACCACCATTTTGGTTAATTAACTCAATAAGGCCAGCGCGATCAAGCCGAATACGCGACAACTCTGAGGGGGGTAACGCACGACTGTCGTCAAGCAGCATGTCTGATTCAGGAAGGGGAAGCCAGTGGTCGAGGAGTCGTTGAAACATGGTTAGCGTTTGCGTTTGGTGGTTGGGTTGACGACGTTGCCGAACAAGTCAGTTTGAACGGGTTCACCGAGCAGATTGGTTTGATATGCCGCTTTTGGCTCTTGCACGCTCGTAGTCACCGCTTTAGCGGGTTCTTCTGGCCGACTAAAGTCGTCACTACCAACGTCGCCCAGCAGGAGGCGCAAATTTTCGGCGTGGCGTTCGCATTCGGCCCAGCTTTCTGCTGGGGTGCCGGCGAGTTGCCAATCGAGGAAACGGGGGCCGAGTCGGGACGCGACGGGCTGAGGCTCACGGGCGCGGTCGTCGTGACCGAGACCGTAATCGGCGAGGCGCAGCGTGGTGGGCAGCAGCCACCCCTCCCCCTCATTTTGGGCGAGAAATGCGTCCAGCCCTTTTGTTTTTAGATCGTGGAAGGCGACCAGTGAGAGAACGGTGTGGCGCAGTTCGGGGTCTTTTTCTTTGTCAACGCGCCACAGTCCTTTTGGATCGAGTGTGCGATAAAAATTCTTGTCATTCATTCTCTTGCGAGGAACATCACAAGAATTAAATACCCAAGCATAATCTTCCCAATCCAGTCCATACAATTCAGCCGTTAGCGCATCCGTTATGCAGCGCAATCGTAATCTCTCCGCTGCGCTCAAAGCCCAAGTTGATTGCCATACTTTATTTTTGAGTTGACTATGAGGCATACCTTCAAGTAATTGTGACCACTTGTCAGCGTAACGAACATGCCCCCAACTCAAGCGTGCAGAAAGGGTGGAAAAAATTTCCATCTCCTTACTTGTTTGTGCATTTACTATCGGTGTTTCGGCAAGAATGAAGTAACTTAGATGTAACCCACCAAGCCGACAGCGCAATGCAAAGTCATACGCAAACGAATTTAGCACCGCTGACAAATTGAGCAGATTAAGACTGTCGGTTGACAGATAGAAAACAGGCAGAGAATGACCGCACGGAACACCATAAATCGTTGAGCTTACCATTGAACGAGCGTTTGTTGATGAACCAATATCCAAAAAGCTCAACTTGGTCGCAATTGGAAATTTCACCCGCTCAGAATAATCCGATTGTGGCATAAGGTATTGTGGCTCAATCGCTTTGTCACCAAAAGGAATCTCGCGCCAAACGGCACTACGCCCTTTACCACTGACCCAACCTTTTTCGCTGAAATCAAATTGCCCAACCATGCGCCCTTCATAAAGCGGTAGGGCTTTATCTTCTATCTCATCAATGTTGATAGTGAACTGACCATCTTGCGAAAGAATCACATTTTGACCAGAGTGTTCGCCATTTGCCGAACGCCAATTCCCCTTGAGCCAAACGCCATATTCACAAGCACGATACCCTTTTTTCTCCCATTTCGGCCGAACCGAGAACAGCTTTGAATCACCCGTCATGTGAAACTCTGTTTAGGGTTCGACACAACAAATGTTCTAAAAACACAGGTTCCGTCGTGGAAAAGGCCAGAGAAAAAAGCTCCGTCGGAAATGAGACGGAGCGAAAAGCGAACCACCAAAAAACGCTGAAAAATAAGTGT
>JAUIAP010000004.1 GCA_030425205.1 Anaerolineae bacterium | reverse complement strand
AAGCCATTCTTTGACGGGTATCGTCCCCAATTCTACATCCGCACGATGGACATCACAGGGGCAATCAAATTGCCAGAAGGACAAGAGATGGTGATGCCGGGAGACAGCGTGACGATGAACGTAACGTTGATTTCAGATGTGGCGTTGGAAGCGGGTGGACGCTTCGCAATCCGTGAAGGTGGCTTGACGGTTGGCGCGGGTGTTATCACCAAGATTATTGAGTAGCGAGTATCCCTAAATCAGTATTCGGTATTTGCTAGCTATCTGATATACTTACTAGCTAGTAAGCCTGAATACTGACTGAAGGGGGTTAGCTCAATTGGTAGAGCAACGGTCTCCAACACCGTAGGCTGCGGGTTCGAGTCCTGCACCCCCTGTAAGAGAGACCCCAAGGGTTTCGGTGGGAACAATGCCGAAACCCTTGGGGTTTTGATTTGAATTAACGAGGAACCATTGTGACAGAAACAAAGGTAGAGAAACGTAGCGGCTTTAGTTTAGGACAGTACTTCAAAGAAGTGCGTGGCGAGATGCGGAAGGTCACATGGCCAACCCGTGAGGAAGCAACGCGCTGGACAGGTATCGTGCTTGCATTAACCGCAGTAATGACGGTAATTCTCTCTAGCTTCGACTATCTGTTCTCGACTGGGTTACGCCTATTGGTGGACGCAGTTTTGGGCATTGGCGGCTAATGATGAGCGAAGAAGACGAATTTGAGGGCGGCGGAATACTTGCAAAAGCCTTAGAACTCGACTCTGAACCCCGCAATTGGTATGTGATTCACTGCTATGCGGGTTATGAAAATAAGGTGCGACAGAGCATTGAGCAGCGGATCGAAACCATGAATATGGTCGATCTGATTTTTGATGTGGTAGTGCCGACGGAAGAAGAGATCGAGATTAAGGAAGGGAAACGCAAAACGGTTGAAAAGCGCGTCTTTCCCGGTTATATCTTGGTGCAAATGGTGCTAACTGAGGAATCTTGGTACGTTGTGCGGAATACGCCGGGCGTAACGGGATTTGTTGGGATGGGTAATGACCCGACACCGTTGCGCGAAGAAGAAGTTGCTAAGATTCTCAACCGTATGGAAGAGGGTGCGCCTAAAGTCAAATTCGACTTCCGGATTGGTGAACGAGTTCGGATTCGTTCAGGACCATTCGCTGATTTTCCCGGTACAGTCAATGAGATCGATGGGGATCGGGCTAAGGTACGGGTATTGGTGTCGTTTTTCGGCCGAGAGACTCCCGTCGAGCTAGATTTTGCAGCAGTTGAAAAAATGTAGTGATTTGTGATTGATAGATTGCGAGAAAGTTTTCGCAAATCCGAAATCGTAAATCCTGAAGAAGGAGCCGAGAGGCGTTTGAACTTCAAGGTGAAATAAACATGGCAAAGAAAGTTAAAGCAGTAGTTAAGATTCAGATTCAAGGCGGACGCGCTAACCCCGCGCCACCTGTTGGTACAGCACTCGGCCCACACGGCATCAATTTGATGGGCTTCTGCAAAGAGTACAACGCCAGAACATCCAATATGATGGGGCAAGTTGTCCCAGTGGAAGTCACTGTCTATGCGGACAGCAGTTTTTCGCTGGTACTCAAAACGCCACCAGCAGCAGATTTGTTGCGTCAGGCGGCTGGCATCAAGAAAGGCTCAGCCGTTCCACACACGAATAAAGTCGGCAAAGTGACGATGGCGCAGTTGCGCGAGATTGCAGAAACAAAGATGAAAGATCTGAATGCAAACGACATTGATAACGCTGCGAAAATTATCGCGGGTACAGCTCGTAGCATGGGTCTAGTTGTAGAAGGTTAATTTATTTGTGGGAGGCGCAAGCCGTTAATACCACAAGGAGCATTGAATAATGGGACGCGGACGTAAATATCTTGAAGCAGCGGCAAAAATTGACCGCGATAAGTTATACACAGTAGAAGAGGCGGTAAAGCTGCTAAAGGCAACCGCATACACGAGTTTTGATCCAACTGTTGAAATCCATGCACGCCTGGGCGTTGATCCTCGTCATGCTGACCAACAGGTACGTGAAGTGGTTGTTCTACCACATGGACTGGGCAAAAAGGTACGTGTATTGGTGTTTGCAGAAGGTGAAGACGCTCAGATTGCACGTGATGCTGGTGCAGACGTCATTGCCGATGATGAAGTGATTGGGAAGATTCAGGATGGCTGGACCGATTTTGATATCGCCATTGCAACCCCACGTATGATGGGTAAGGCTGGGCGTTTGGGTCGTGTACTTGGGCCACGGGGTTTGATGCCAAATCCAAAGGCTGGTACGGTTGTACCGGGACCAGACCTGCCACGCGTGATCGAAGAATCCAAAGCTGGTCGTGTTGAATTCCGTGTTGACAAGACGTCAAACATCCACGCTCCCTTTGGCAAGGCAAAAAGCTTCACTGAAGAACAGTTGCGTGATAATCTCAACTCAATTTTGGATACACTGCGTCGGGCGCGCCCAGCTTCGACAAAAGGTGTCTATATGCAACGTGTGACTGTTGCAAATGCAATGGGACCGGGAATCCGTCTCGCAACAACAGGTTAGAAATGTTTAGCATCCTCGACTTTTCGGGGATGCTTTTTGGTTTGCCGTGAGAATTATGATATTATTCACGGCTGTTGACAATTGAGTCTTTGGCTCTCCCAGAGACAATCGGTGCTTTTATAGCTTAATTCGGCCGATCGAGGAAGAGGTTCCAGAATAGACAAAACATCTTTCGCTCAACTTTTGTGTGAGCGTAATTTTTGTGTGTAATCTGTAATCCCTACGTCGATTGGCGTAGGGATTTTTTGATCCAAATATCACTATTTGAGGAGGTGATAACAAATTGGCAATTTCAAGAGCGCGTAAAGAAGAGTTGGTTGAGCAGTACGTTGACTTGCTAGGGCAAAGTCGCGCCGTTTTCTTGGCTGAATACACAGGTATGAGCGTTAAGAAGATGGAAGCGTTGCGAAACAAAGTGCGCGATGCAGGCGGTTCAATTTACGTTGCAAAAAACACGTTGATCCGTGTCGCACTGGAACAAACGGATAACCCCGTTCCTGCAGATATGCTCACGGGACAAACCGCAATTGGGTTCGCACTAGAAGACGGCCCAAAGATGGCGAAGACATTAATTGACCACGCAAAAGAGGATGAACTCTTTGTCATGCGCGGTGGTATTTCAGGTGGCTCACTGCTATCGAATGCCGAAGTAGATGCACTGGCGAATCTACCTTCGATTGATGAACTACGAGCGCAAATCGTGGGCATGATCCAACAGCCAGCCAGCAAGCTGGTCACGGTATTGAGCGCACCATCACGCGACCTCGTAACCGTAGTTAAGAATGGCGCAAGCCAACTGATGAACGTAATCAATGCTTATGCACAGAAGACCGAAGAGGCACCGGCATAAGTAGAAGAAAGTGACTAGTCGTTCGTGACTAGTGCATTAGTAAGAATTAAAAATAGGCGTGGCGGTTTTGATAATCGACCACATTGAACAAAAGGAACTAAAAATGGCTGATTTACAACAATTGGTTGACGCATTGAGCGAATTGACCGTACTTGAAGCGTCTGAACTGACAAAAATGCTGGAAGAAAAGTGGGGCGTTAGCGCGTCTGCACCAGTTGCTATGGGTATGCCCATGATGGCTGGCGGCGCTGCTGCTGCTGCTGAAGAAGAAGAAGAGCAGACCGAATTCAACGTCATCTTGACCGAGATCGGACCCAAGAAAATCAACGTTATTAAGGAAGTTCGCAAGTTGACGAACCTTGGCTTGAAAGAAGCTAAGGAAGCAGTTGACGGCGCACCTGCAACGTTGATGGAAGCTGTCAGCAAGGAAGCTGCAGCGGAAGCAAAAGCTGCATTGGAAGAAGCTGGTGCGAAGGTCGAAATCAAGTAATTGAATTCGCTTTTTCACAAGCATTTGAAAAGGGCGGGCCGTTTGGTCTGCCCTTTTTGTTATTGAAGTTTCGCGCCACTATGCCAACAGGCTATCGGCAATCGTTGGCAACTTTTCTGCGTTTTTTTGGAGGAGTGCAAGATGCACGAACCTGACGTATGGACATTTGGAGAGCGGGGACAGCCAGCTATACTGATGTTGCATGGGTTTATGGGGCATGGGGGGGATTGGGAACCTGTTGCAAAGTTGTTGGGAGAGCGTTTCTTTGTTATTGCCCCAGACTTGGCTGGACATGGCGCAAATTTACAATGTGAACGAGGTGAAATGACGATGGGTGCGGTCGCCCATGCAGTGATTACGCTCTTGGAACAAATAGAAATCTCGAAATGCACTGGCGTTGGCTATTCGATGGGCGGACGGTTACTGCTTTATCTAGCCACGCACTATCCAGAGCGTTTTGATTGGATTGTGTTGGAATCTGCGTCGCCGGGATTAGCAACGCAGGCAGAGCAAATGCAGCGTAAGCAGTGGGATTTGTTGACGGCAGAGCGATTGCGGAAGATGCGGTTTGAGGATTTCTTGCGTCAATGGTACGAAATGCCATTATTTGACACTTTTCGCGCTCACGCTAACTATGATGAGGCGTTTGCGCGGCGATTGAAGAATGATCCTAAACAGCTTGCGTTGTCAATGGAAGAGATGGGGACGGGATCAATGGGGTCGCTTTGGGAGGAATGGGCGCGACTTGAGCTAGATAGCTTGCTGATTGTTGGGGAGCACGACGCAAAATATCGAAATGTGGCGCACGAAATGGCAAAACTTAACAAGAAAGCTAACGTTGTGGTCGTGGCTGAGGCAGGCCATAATGTCCATTTTGAGCAGCCTGAACAGTTTGCAACCCTGCTCAAAAATCGTGGGTAGCTGAGTGCATTGCACGCAACTACCCCATCAGTTGTCAATAAAAACAGAAACGGAATACCAATTCTAGCCTAGAAAAGTCCCCAGTCGCCGCCAGCCCCTTCTTCCATCATCGACGGATCCCAAAGCTCGGTGCCCATCTCAACGATTGAGCCTCCACCAGTGACAGAATCGGCCGTTAATTTCACCTGTTGAATTAACTGTGGACCGTAGGGACAAAATGGTGTCGTCAAAATCATCGTGACTTTCGCCTTTTCATCTTCGTCAAATTCCAGATTACGAATCAATCCCAACTCCACGATATTTAATCCAATTTCCGGATCGATTACGCTACGCAATGCTTCTAATAACTCTTCGTCTTTTGTGGCAATCATTGCACCAACACCTCAGGCAGTGCGATTGTTGCCTTGTTTGGCATATGGGCCGCATTTGGCAAAAGCTCAAACTGGCAGCAATCGTCACCATTTAACATACAGCTATGCTGTTCGATTTCAGTTCCTAGTACCGCTTGAATGAGCGCGGTATCTAACGTACAAATTTCAGAATGTTGCTGGCCCATATTTAAGAACGGGCAACTATATTCAGTGATGCGATAGCCAGCGCCACTGTGTTCCCAACGGGCGAGAAAGCCTTCATCGGCAAGAAGTCGCATCAGGTAATTTAAGCGTTCCTCAAAGTCGAGATGCTCAAATTCATGACGGTGTTCGTCGATAATTTTCTGGACAAGTGATTGGAACAGGTCATTGACGACTTCGGCCGAAAATCGCTCCTTCAACTCTTCAAGCAACCTGTTACTCAACGCAAAATACTTCTTTGGGAAAAGCTCCTGACCCTCTTCACTTAAAAAGTAAACGTGGTAAGGTCGGCCGACTTTGCGCCGCACGCTGTCTGCCTCGATTAATCCGTCGGCTAATAGACCATTGACATGATGGCGCACGGTTACAGGTGAAACGCCTGCTGCCTCTGCCAGCACTTCTACGGTCGCACCATTGGCCGACTTAATGGTTCGTAGTACGACTTCTCTCGTTGAATTTTGCTTTTTGCCCATATATCACATTAGCACGTCCGTCTCGACAACACAAATTATGCGGCACACGCTACAATCACATTATAGCAGTCCCAATTCACGATCGTCAATTTGTATTATTTTTATCAACTAAATGATAATTATTGCCAGTTTCGACTAGATCGTGCTAAAATCCACATATTCTAAACCCAGAATTTACATAAACTATCGCAAGGGCAAGTGTGTCACAATTAGTTACTGACCCCTGACCCCTGCCTACTGAATTGGAGAAGCATTTCATGACGACTGCGCTTGAAATCAAAAATTTACACGTATCGGTCGCTGATCAACCTATTTTGAAGGGGATCGACCTAACCGTAAAACAAGGCGAAATTCATGCTATTATGGGACCAAATGGGTCTGGTAAAAGCACGCTCGCCTATACATTGGCTGGCCATCCATTTTATGAGCCAACAGCTGGTGAAGTTATCTTTGATGGTGAAGATTTGCTCGAAATGGAGGCCGATGAACGTTCACGGGCTGGCATGTTCTTGGCATTTCAATATCCTGTTGCTGTTCCCGGTGTGACAGTTGCTAACTTCTTGCGTCAAGCTCTTAATGCACGTGCCCGTGCAGAAAATCCAGACGACAATAAGGGTATCTCGATTCCGAAGTTCCGTCGCTTGCTCAAGCAAAAGATGGATATGCTCGGTATGGATCACAAATTTGCGGGTCGTTATCTGAATGACGGCTTTAGCGGTGGTGAGAAGAAACGTAACGAGATTTTGCAGATGGCCGTTCTTGAACCACGTATGGCGATTATGGACGAGACGGATAGTGGTCTCGACATTGATGCATTACGTATTGTTGCCGAAGGTGCCAAACGTCTTAGCGACGAATACGGCATGGGTGTTGTTCTTATCACTCACTATCAGCGTTTGCTCAACTACATCAAGCCAGACTATGTCCATATTTTGATGGATGGCCGTTTTGTTGAACATGGTGGTCCAGAACTTGCTCTCAAATTAGAAGAACAAGGATATGATTGGGTGCGCGAAAAGTACGGCACGCTTGAACCAGCATAAACATTATTACGCATTACGATTTACGAGAATTTGAACGTAAAACGTGAAACGTAAAGGATCTCGACATGGCTGAAGTCATTGAACGCGAATTAACAGAAGAAGAAGTTGTCGCATCGGTAAATACCGATTATGCATCGAAGTATGGTTTTGCAGATGTAGAGGATTACGTTTATAAGGCTGAAAAAGGTCTAAATGAGGACGTGATTCGCTATATTTCGATGTCGAAAGGTGAGCCAGAGTGGATGCTTGATATTCGTTTAAAAGCGTATGAGCATTTCTTGAGTCGGCCGATGCCAGAATGGGGCGCAGACCTTGGCACCATTGACTTTGACGACATTTACTACTACATCAAACCAAGCGCGCGTGAAGAAGATAACTGGGAAGATGTTCCCAGCTACATCAAGGACACGTTCAACAAACTTGGTATTCCCGAAGCGGAACAAAAATACCTTTCAGGCGTTGCGGCTCAATACGAGTCGGAAGTGATCTATCACAACATCAAGAAAGAGCTTGAAGACAAGGGCGTAATTTTCTTGGGCATGGATGAAGGGTTAAAACAACATCCTGAGATTGTCAAAGAGTATTTTGCCTCTGTGATTCCCTACACCGACAACAAGTTTGCCGCATTGAACACGGCAACATGGTCGGGTGGTAGCTTCATCTATGTGCCGCCGGGTGTCAGCATCGAAATGCCACTGCAAGCGTACTTCCGCATCAATGCGAAGAACGTCGGGCAGTTTGAGCGCACGCTGATTATCGTTGACGAAGGTGCATACGTGCATTACGTTGAAGGTTGCACCGCACCGATCTATTCAGAAGATTCGTTGCACAGCGCAGTTGTTGAGATTTTTGTCAAGAAGGGTGGACGTTGCCGTTACACGACCGTGCAGAACTGGTCGAACAATGTTTATAACCTTGTGACCAAACGCGCTGTTGCAGAAGAAAACGCGACGATGGAATGGATCGACGGCAATCTCGGCAGCAAGATCACGATGAAATACCCAGCCGTTCATTTGCGCGGCAAGGGTGCGCACGGCGAGATTTTGTCCATCGCATTTGCTGGCAAGGGTCAGCATCAGGATGCGGGTGGCAAGGTTGTTCATGAAGTGGGCGACACAACGAGCCGCATCATTTCTAAATCGATCTGTAAAGATGGCGGACGTTCAAGCTATCGCGGATTGCTCAAGGTGCATGAAGGCGCGGAAAACATCAAGTCAAATGTTGTTTGCGATGCGCTGCTCTTGGATGAGGACAGCCGTTCAGACACGTATCCTTACATCGAAATCGACGCACAAGATGTGACGGTTGGACACGAAGCCTCTGTCAGCAAGGTTGGCGAGGAGCAGTTGTTCTATCTGATGTCTCGTGGTATTGGCGAAGAGATGGCGAACACGCTGATCGTCAATGGGTTCATCGAGCCACTCGTCAAAGAGTTGCCGATGGAATACGCGATTGAGATGAACCGTCTGATTCAACTCCAGATGGAAGGATCGATTGGTTAAAACAGTACAAGGGTTCCACTTAATAGGTGGAACCCTTTAGGTTAAAGAATGTCTTTTACGAAAGAACAATTGATTAAACTCTCAGAGCATTTGGATGAACCGCAGTGGATGCGGGATTTTCGTTTAAATGCGTTTGAGGTATTTGAACAAACACCCCTCCCAACGACGGAGGAAGAGCCGTGGCGACGTACAAATTTACGCCGGTTTCGGCCGAATAACTTCGCCCCATCAGTTAACGGCGAAGCAAACCTAGAAGCAGATGCCCCAGACTATTTAGCGGCACAATTGACCGAAGATGCCGCTGGCGGTTTGCTCATGCAGATCGATGGTGAGGTACAACGTTTTGAGGTCAGCGATGAGCTAGCAGAGAAAGGCGTTATCTTTGCCGACATGAGCACTGCTGTGCGCGAGCATCCTGAACTAGTCCAGAAGTACTTCATGACCGATGTTGTACCTGTGACAGATGGCAAGTTTGCAGCAATGCACGGCGCATTCTGGCGTGGCGGTCTTTTCCTCTATGTGCCAAAGAACGTTGACGCGGGTGCATTCCACAGTGCGCTTTGGTCAGTCAATGGACGCACCTTCACACACACGCTGATCGTCTTGGAAGAAGGCGCGAAAGCGATTATTGTCGATGAGTATGGGTCAAACACCGAAGGTAACGCGATGCATAATGGTGTCGTTGAACTGCTGGTAGGCGATAATGCGAATTTGACTTACGTTTCGCTGCAAGATTTCGACAAAAACATGTGGCTGTTCACGCATGAGCGTGGGCGCGTCGGCCGTGATGCGAAACTCCAGTGGGTGACGAGCCTGATGGGGACCCGCTTGACGAAGGCGTTCCAGACGATCGAGTTGGATAAACCGGGTGCCTATGCTCAGATGTCGGGTCTATTCTTCACCGATGGTCGCCAGCATTTTGATTTGGACACACAGCAGAATCACAATTCGGCCGATACTGTCTCCGATCTTCTCTACAAAGGCGCACTCAAGGGTCACTCCCGCACCGTTTGGCAGGGCATGATTAAAGCATTGCCAGATTCCCAGCGGATCGATGGCTTGCAAACAAACCGCAATTTATTGCTCGATAGAAACGCCCGTGCAGATAGCATTCCCGGCTTGGAAATCGAAGCGGATGATGTCGCTTGTACACACGCCAGCACGATCGGTAAATTGGAAGAGACAGAAGTCTTTTACTTGATGAGTCGTGGTATCGAGCGCAAAATAGCTGAGCAGATGATGGTAGAGGGATTCTTTGATCCGATTATGCAGCGTATCCCGTTTGAAGGCGTGCGGAATCGGATTTCAGAGCGCATCCTCGAAAAAGCGCGCAGTTAATCCAGAAAATGAACAAGCACACCGCAACTTGCCTCTGTTGTTGCTCTTTTAATAAAGGGTAACTGCTGGCTGTTTGGTGTGAGAAATTATCGAACGGTAGTTGCCATAGGTAACTGCCGTTTTTTATATCAATAGAACGGACTGGGAAGACCGTTCTATATGGAGAAAACAATGTCAGATAAAGGTTATGCACATCCCGAAGTACTCGTCAGCACCGACTGGGTCGCTGAACATCTTAACGACGATAGCGTGCGCTTGGTTGAATCAAACGAAGATGTACTGCTTTACAGCACAGGTCATGTACCAAACGCGGTCAACATCGACTGGCAGCAAGATTTGAATGACGCTGTGCGCCGCGACTATTTGAGTGAAGCGCAGTTTGCAGAACTGTGCGCGAAAAACGGCATCAGCAATGACACGACTGTTGTCTTTTATGGCGACAAGCACAACTGGTGGGCGACCTACGCAATGTGGGTATTCAAGCTGTTTGGGCATGAGGATTGCCGTATCATGGATGGTGGACGGGCGAAATGGTCGGCCGAAGGGCGCGAGATGACAAAAGATGTCCCCTCGTTTGCTCGCGTTGAATATACGCCAAACGCACGTGCTGATTACAAGATTCGCGCTTTCCGCGATCAAGTTTTAGATCACGTTAAGGCAGGACAACCACTGGTGGACGTTCGCAGTCCGCAAGAGTTTAGCGGTGAATTGCTGCATATGCCGGGCTCACCACAAGAAGGAGCATTGCGTGGCGGTCACATCAAAGGGGCGGCCAACGTTCCGTGGTCGCGTGCCGCTAATGAAGACAGCACATTTAAGAGTGCCGACGACTTGCGAGCGATCTATGAGGGTGAAAAGGGTCTGAAGCCAAGCGATTCGGTTGTGGCATACTGCCGTATCGGCGAACGTAGTTCACACACATGGTTTGTTCTGAACTATCTGCTCGGTTATCCGTCCGTTCGTAACTATGATGGGTCATGGACGGAGTGGGGGAATCTGGTTGGGGTTCCGATTGAGAATCCATCGGCTGCCTAATCACGATCTTTTCTTAGATGGGTGATCGCATCAGTGCGGTCACCCAGTTTTGTTATGATGAGACGGCGGGACGTACTCCCTCTATTGGTAATTGTTGTCGCAGTTTGTGCATTCAACTATCCGCTCCTTCTCAATTTAGAATCACACATTTTCGGCCGATCCTTCGAAGACACATTTGAAGTGCTTTGGCAACTGCGCTGGCATGAGCATGCGCTGCGCGACCCCACACTTTCTCCATTTTTCACACCCAACATCTACTATCCAATGGGCTGGCATCTTGCCACTGGCGCACAACCTGCGTGGTATTTACTCTTGCTTGCGCCATTTGTGTCTCTGTTCGGAGCGGTTAGCGTTTATAACGCGTCCCTACTATTGTTGCTGATTATTGCTGCATTTGGTGTGTATCACTTGCTCAATGAAATTGTCACAAGTCGCATAGGCGGGGTATTTGCAGGATTGGGATATGCATTTGCACCCGTTTTGACCATCCGGTTTGCGGGTCACTGGCACACACTCGTGGCTGCTGCACTGCTGCCCTATGTCTATCTGAATATTCTGCGTGCAATTGGCGCGACGACTCCAAGAAAAGCCCGTCAATTGGCGCTTCGTGCAGGTATCTTTCTCGCCCTGACGATGCTGGCCCACTGGTATTTCCTGTTCATTGCCACATTACCATTGGTCGGCTGGCTGCTTTGGCGACGCTGTTGGTCATGGCAAGGGTTGCAAACGTTTATCATTAGTGGTGGATTGGCAATGCTGATTATTGCACCGTTTGCAGTGATGACGTATCGGGCGCGGTTGGTCAGTTACGAGGCGTCGCCGCAATGGACGGTTGCCGATGTTGATGGGAATTCGGCCGAAATTCCGCGCTTTTTTACGCCGAATCCGAACAATCCCATTTGGCGCGATGCGCTGCAAGTATATTTGCCACTGCGTGGTGAAGCCAGCGTTATCTCGATTGGAAGCGGGCTCCTTTTGCTGATGATTGTAGGAATTTGGAAGGGACGAACTGAACTGCGCTGGGTCTTTGTTGCCGTTGCGGCTGTCGCGTTTATGCTTGCAATCGGAACAAACTTGAGCTGGAATGGATCTAGCGTTCCGTTGCCAAGCGGACTGCTTTTCAAGTGGCTCCCCTTTTACAGTTCTGTGCGTGTCCTTGCGCGCTATGCAATTGTGCTCCAACTCGCGGTGGTAGTTGTGGCAGGTTTAGGGATACACTATTTACATCATCGCCGTATCATTTTGCTGCTTCTGCTGAGTATGATCTTGGTTGAATCATTCTCACTGCCTTATCACGACTTTACCCCAGTTGCTCAAAACGATCGCCCGATGCTCAATGCATTTCTTCGTTCACAGCCAGTGACGACGAGCCTCATTGAATTTCCTGTTGTCTACGTCGATAAACTTGCGGTGTATAGCGAATCATTTCATCATCGACGTGTTGTCAATGGCTATCAGTCATTTGCGCCGACCCATTATGCCGATGCACTGATGCAGCTTGGGACATGGCCGACCGAAGAGTCGCTGACACTATTGCGGGAATGGGATGTTGATTTTGTGGTTGTGAGCGGAGATGAATCGGCCGAATTCGCCACTATCATAGCCGCTGTTAAAGAGATTGCGGGCTTGTGCCACATCGTCACCTTTGACGAAGGGTTCATGAACTACACACAGACGTACCTCTTTTCGCTATCCAACTGTTCATAGGCCACTATTGTCGATTGGGATCGGCGATCATTCGGCCGATACTCAATGCTGCCGTCGCACCACCATTTGCCACACTCAACACATGAAAACTACGCGGTGTTTCTGCGAGGACGAAATCATTAACAAATGTCCCATCATCGCGCACGGCAAACCCTTGCGTGCCAGCGGGAGCGCGTTGCAGATCATGCTTGCTGATGGCAGGGACGAGTCGCTGGAGCGTCAGGGCAAATAGTTCGCGACTAAAGGAGCGACGTTGCTCCCACAAGGCAGTTTGGAAATGACGGCGCGTTAGTTTACGAACAGCGGGAGAGAGTAGATTTTCGGCCGATGTTCGGAAACTAATTTGCCCCTTTCTATGTTGTTCACGCCCCCCAGCCATCACCGCATTTGTGCCGACAAACACCGTTCCATCCTGTGTACGGGTCAACCCAATTCCATTAAATGGCAGCACAAGATCAGCAACGGGCAAGATGATGTTATGACACAGTTGGGAGGCATAAGGCTTTAGCGTGAATTGTTCGCCACGAAAGGGCACGATGGTTTCTGTAAAGGTCGCGCCCATTTTTTCAGCCAGCCGATCCGCATACAAACCAGCACAATTGATGACGCGCTGTGTGATCCACGTTTCTGTTTTTGTCTGAACGATCACGCCTTCATCCCGCTCCTGCAATCCGACAACGCGCTGGTTAGTCAATATGCGACCGCCATTCATTTCAAAGCGCAGTGCAAGGCGGCGGGCAACGGCATTTGGATCAAAAATCCCGCAATGTGGCAACAATAGCCCTGCAATGCCATTCGAATGAGGTTCGATGGTACGAACGCTTGCGAGCCATTCGGCCGAAATGCCATTCGCGATGGCGCGACGCTGGATTTCGTGTAGTGATGGCAAGTCTGAGTCGTCAGCTGCCACGTAAAGCAGTGATCGATCGACTATGGCGAGCTTTTCTCGCGCGCAAAAGTCGCGCAGCAATCTTATTCCGTAGCGTAAGTGATAGGCAGCATGAGATGCGGGTGCAAACCGGGCCCCCAGTTCCAGCATACTCCAATTTTGTTTTGATTGATGTTGAGCGATGTCAGCTTCTTTTTCAAGCAAAAAGATGCGTTGTTGCGTTTGGCTAGCGTAGTAGGCGGTTGCGAGGCCAATCAGACCACCGCCGATAATAATGAGATCGGCTGACTGCATTATGAATAATTTTGGTTAAGACCCATCAAAATAAATTTTGCCACTGCATCTGCGCTACAACTTTATTGCACCTGACACAGTATAGCACAGCCTATCTATCGGTCAGATAATTCTGTACCGAGCGAACCGACTGAACCATGACAATCTCTTGTGACAGACAGTAATTACCAGTGAAATCCTATACAAAATCACGGTTCCTAACTACGCTGTAGATAATTCGTTTGTTATACTGATTTATCATCCAAATGTCGCGGATGAACAAACGTATATTGCACAGAATCACCGTGCCGCTTCAGAACACGGAGAATTGATAAATGAAGAAATCAATCGGCTTTTTTCTTTTTGTAATGGTCGCAATTTTGGGTTGGCGCGGGGCAATTTCGGCCGAACCTTCCATCTTCGCCCATAGTACACAGCAACCCCACCTGACTCGTATGAACGCCTTGATCGCAGAGACGGGGTTGACCGATCTGATTGATAAACATGGGCCGTTTACGCTCGTTGCGCCCAGTGATGCCGCATTTGCAATGGTTGAAGAGCGGCTGGCCACGCTCGATGCGACACAGAAGCGGCAACTGGTGCTCTATCATCTCGTACACGGAGAAGTTCATTCGGCCGATCTGGCCAACTACACACTGCTTGGAACAGCGTTCGGACAGCCCATACAAGTCATTCAACAAGATGGCATCGCATGGCTCAATGGTAAGACGACCTTTTCAGCAGCCGAACAGGTCGGCGCAAACGGCGTGTTGCACATGGTTGATACCGTGTTATTTCCCGGTGATGTGCCAACAATCGCCCCGCCTGCCGCCACAGCGTCCCCAGTAAATCCAACAGTTGTGCCAACACCTGAACCCATGACCAGCAGCGAACTATTTTTTGATTACGAGGGGCCGCGTGCTGAGCCACGTGTCTGGTTTGAGCTTGGGCATGTCGATGGGCCAGTGGGAATTGGGCCGGCTGAAAGGATGTGGGATTCGGCCGAATTTGCGCTTTCTGTCAATACCATTTACAACGCGGTTCAGACAACGCAACAACTGCTTCCTCAACTCAACGCTGGGGCGACAGCCGCCTGTGACACATACTTTGACAACTACCTATTGGTCACACTCGCCCCTATTTTTTCCAATGTGCCAGACAATGCAGTTGAGAAAATCACTCAATACGAGTCAGCTATCACTGTATTCCTTGACCGCAATCGCCCACACGTGCATTTTTGTCTCAACGGCGGAACATTTAGTCAATTCAATTACAATTTGGCATGGATGGGTGTGAATGACACGTTGCCGATTCTAAATGGTCTGCGCGGGGCCGTTGGTGCGACACCTGAACAAGAAACCGTCACACGAATGCAAAACGCGCTCCATACCCTCCTCAATCGCACACATATCCCGTTAGAAACACAGCATTAAACCTGTGTTTCCTAAACGGTCTCTTCACGCGCGTTGTCTTTTCAAGCACAACGGGTATGATGTGATTCACAACTCACGTAGTGGAGAGATCGGATGCAAAGTTTTAAGCAGTACGCAGGAAAGATGTGGCGGCATTGGCGTGTCGCATTGTTTGTATCGGTAGCAATTTTCGCAATCGCAATTTTCACATATAGTCCCGCACACACACTCTATCGTATCGAGACAAACTATCTCGTCAGTCATGATCCGCTCGATTCAACCTTAGAAATCGAAGAAGAGCGTTACTATCATTGGGTGATGTCGGAATACGTGACCTATAGTCTGGCCGATTGGGCACAAGGGACAGACTATGCTGAACGTGTGCGCGAACGAATTTCGGCCGATTTCGGCCGAACGCTGGACATTGAAGATGTCGTCGATGCAGTCAGTTCGGGTGCAGTTCGCAGTCGCCTTATTGTTGCATTTGTCAGTGAAGATAAGACAGAATTAGAAATAATCGCCACTGCTGGCTATGCGGAAATGGTTGATGTGAATCAAACTGGATTAGAGATTCCCCAGTTCAATTTGGCCCAGCCGCGTGTTCAACCGCTTGACCCTGAATTTGTCATTATGGAAATCGATCCAACTTTAGCTCAGATTTTTGCAATTCCGTTGCGTGTGCTCGGATCATTAGCGGTTGGACTGGCATTATCGGCCTATCTCGCCTACCGTGACCCGATCATTGAGGATCGACGCAGCCTAAAACCCTTAAAACTCCCCGTCTTAGGAGAGATACCAAGCGCATAATGTTTTACGAATCCGCATTCACTGAACTACGCATCTATCTTGAGATATTGCGCCGCCGTTGGCCATTGATTGTGATCCCTGCCATCATCGTCTTGATTCTTGGGGTCGTTACTTTCAGCGTGCCTCCTCCTACCTATGAATCATCCGTTGAATATATTGTTGGGCAACAACCCGCCCCTGATACGTTGACTGAAGAGCAAGCCAGACAGTGGGCATGGGTTGTTTCGCAATACGTTGTCAATGCAGTCACCGATTGGACGCAGGGAACTGATTTCGCAGGTCGCATTGCGGACAGTCTGGCTGCTGACTACCCTGCATTGACAGAAGAGTTTGAGCTTGATACATCGGCAGTTGCCGACGCAGTTTCGTCAACCACGATTCGCAGTGAATTAACAATCGTTGTTGCACATGCCGATGCAGAAGTTGTTGAGGCAGTTGCAAATTTAGCGACTGAGGTTCTGCAAGAAAACGACTTTGTCATTCCCCAATTGCAGAATATGCCTGCTCGGGCAGTTCCGATCGATCGCGTTGTTGTCGAAGAAGTTGCGCCTAGTCTAATGAGCTACGCGCTTGACATTCCATTGCGTGTGATTGTTGCTCTGGCTGCGGGGATTGGACTGGCGTTACTCATTGAATACATTGATCCAAAAGTACGCTCGATCGCACATGTTGAACGCATGAAAATAGCAATTTTAGGCGAGATACCAGCTGAATAATTGTCTTCAATCGCTCATTTCCTAGATGAGCTACGTCGCAATTCCAGCTTGATGTGGACTGTATTTTCCTTCCATCCGCCTGTTTCACCTAACACCTCACCCACAAACCAAATAATCTGACCATTCACCATAACAAGCGGCCAGTGTGCGCGGACGCGTTGTGGGATCTTGCGATCGATCATGATGCGTTTTAGTTTAGCTGAGCCCGTTGCCCCCTGCGGCCGCATCCGTTCTCCAGCTTGTCTGCCGCGCACAGTCAATTTTTCAAAGTAAGGGATATAGACGATATGGGACGACTGAGGCGTGTCTTGTTTTGTAACGACTTCGGCCGATATTTCCCAGCCATTCTCTAACTTAACAAGACCCGGCACCGGCAACACAGCGACTCCCATAACCTGTGGCACGTCTAGCGGCGGCATTGCACTCTGCGCCCCAATCAGCAGTCGCTCATAGCCAACGGTCACGCGCCATCCATTGGGCAATGTCGCTTGCTTTCCGACATGTCCATGCTCTGCTACGTGACGTGCTTCCTCAATAACGCCAAATCCAACGTCTGTCAGCTCGGTGTCCAAGATCGACAGCGCATGACGTAAAGTTCGGCGACGCAACCCCAGCGGCAATGACCGCCACTTGCTCAAGTCTAATTCGTGCCACTGTTCGCCCCTTTGGGTTATGAGATTGGCGTAGGTCTCTTGTGTGAGGGTGTGGAGTAGGTCAGAATCGGCCGAACTTATCTCCGCTAGTTGTAACAGCCGTTTACGAATTTGTGGTGCAGACCGTTCCAACGTGGGCAACAGTTCATGCCGCACACGATTCCGGAAATAGCGTTTATCTTGGTTGGTGGCATCTTCGACAAATGGAATGTCATTCTGTTGACAATAGGAGAGGATTTCGGAACGAGTGAGGGTAAGCAGCGGCCGATAAAGCCGCTGCGCCTCATCGACCCCATAAGGCACGGAACTAACCGCTGACATCCCGCTCAAACCCTCAACCCCTGCACCCCGCATGATGTTCATCAACACTGTCTCTACCTGATCGTCAGCGTGATGTGCCGTCAAGATGGCGGTTGCACCTTCCGATTGTGCAACGGATGAGAGTGTCCGATACCGCTCGCGGCGGGCAGTTTCTTCACTTTCGCTTGCAAGTGCTAGTCGTTTGATTGTGCATGGAATATTCCACGCAGCACAGAGTTGTTCGACATGGTGGGCATCTTCGGCCGAATTCTCCCGTAAACCATGATCCACATGCACCACGCTCAACTGTGCGACACCAACTTTCCATAATCCATGCAACAATGCGAGTGAATCTGCTCCACCAGAAACACCAACGAGCAATTTTTCTCGCATCAATTGATGTGTTTGCAGAAAGTCCGAGATCGGCCGAATCAACAATCTATCTCTCTCCCAATCTGATGAATGAATTAAAAACAAAAAAGCGACTCTTCAAGAGCCGCTTTTTTGTAGGGCGGGTGGGATTCGAACCCACACGAGCTATGCTCGGCGGATTTTAAGTCCGCTGCGTCTGCCGTTCCGCCACCGCCCCAGAATTGTGAACTAGGATATTTTACCTAAATTGATCGGGATTTTACAGTAATTGCCACATAGTTGGCTAAAATGTAAAAACATTGATGGGATACAGAGCTATGACAACTTACCTTTTAGCGGAAGACGACAGTGATATTCAGAATCTGGTGCGAATTGGACTACGCATCAATGGTTTAAGCGCACACATCGTTAACGATGGACGTGCAGCTTTGGACGCGGCCAATCAACAGGCGTTTTCACTTATTATGCTAGACCGTCATATGCCGCAGATGGATGGTATGGTAGCTGCCAAAGAGATTCGCGCCACACAGTTAAACGCAGACACGCCGATTCTATTCCTCTCAGGTGACAGCTTTGAGACGCACCACATCGAGAATTGCCATCTGCTACAAAAACCGTTTACCGTTGGCGAGTTAGTGAAGCGCATTCGCTCCCTGACATAGTCCACAGATGGCAGTGAACAGCATTGTGTGCTGTCCACTGCCTCCTAACGGTTACCCCGCCAACATCAAATCTTCTGGATCTTCGATCAGTTCCTTGACGCGATAGAGGAAGCGCACGGCCGTATTGCCGTCGACTATGCGGTGGTCGTAGCTCATTGCCAGATACATTATCGGCCGAACAACAACCTCCCCATCTACCACAACCGGACGCTGCACGATATTGTGCATTCCCAAAATACCGACTTGCGGCGCATTGAGAATGGGCGTTGAAAGCATAGAACCAAAAACGCCACCATTGGTAATTGTGAAGGTTCCACCCATCATGTCCGCAATTTCCAGCTTGCCATCGCGCGCTGCCTTGCCGAGCTCGCGGATTTTCTTCTCAATTCCCGCAAATGAAAGCTGATCCGCATTGCGAACAACTGGTACAACGAGTCCTTCTTCCGCCCCAACCGCAATTCCGATATCGTAATACTTTTTCAACACCATGTGATCGCCGTCGATCTCAGCGTTGAGCGTAGGATACTCTTTTAATGCTGTGACAGCTGCTTTGACAAAGAATGACATAAAGCCGAGTCGTGTCCCAAACTTCTCCTCAAACCATGCTTTGCGGCGCGTGCGTAGTTCCATGACGCTGTGCATGTCCACCTCTTGGAAGGTGGTCAACATCGCGGCAGTTTGTTGAGCTTGCACGAGATTTTTCGCGATTGTGCGCCGACGACGCGACATCTTGACGCGTTCCTCACGCTCTTGATTGCCAAAAATTTCGGCCAGCGCAGACGTTGCAGCACTGTCACGTTGTTGGGCTGGGGCTGTCTGTGGCGTTGGCGTCGCAGCAGGTGCAGCTTGTTTTTCAGGTGGGCTCGTCACATCTGACTTCATCACCTTGCCGCCGCGCCCACTTCCGCTGACCTCTGCCAAATCGATTCCCTGTTCAGCTGCAATTCGCCGCGCCACAGGCGATGCGACCGAACGTGATGACTCCGTAATTGTCGTGCGCTTTGCGGCTTCGACCGTCTCGCCAGTATTCGCAGAGTGTGACTCTTCAGCGGCTGGTTTCGCCGTCGCTGGCGCGTCTCCAGACTCGGCAATGATTGCCAATGTGTCGCCAATCTCGACATCTTCATCGGTTGCCTTGACAATTTCGCTGATTGTGCCAGCCACATCGGCCGTCACTTCCAAATCAACCTTATCGGTCTGCAATTCCACTAACAAGTCGCCAACGCTCACCACGTCGCCAACCTTAACATTCCAATCCCCAACGGTCGCCTCGACCACTGATTCACCTAATCCGGGTACAACTACGTTTGTTGCCATCGTTCTCTCCAAATCAGTCAACAGTTAGCGAGTAGACAGTAACCAATACACTGACCACTGTTTACTGCAAACTGTCTACTGATATGCCTCTTTAATGATATTTTCCTGATTAACCTTATGCCACGACATCGAGCCTTCTGCTGGACTTGCGCGGTGGGGTCGACCGATATAGCGTAGCGGCAAACCGTTTAGCACCTTGTCGATCAATGGTTTGGCATAGTACCATGCCCCTGTGTTGCGCGGCTCCTCTTGCATCCAAACAATCTCTTCCAAATTGTTATATTGCGCCATCACCTCTTCGATCTGCTCAAGCGGGAAACGATAGAGCTGTTCAACTCGAACAAAAGCTGTGTGTGGATTCTCTGGGCGCAGTTCGCTTGTCATCGCATCGACGTAGATTTTGCCGCTGCACAGTACGAGTCGCGTGATTGCGTCTCGACGTTCATCTGAGACAGTCGGATCGTCTATTACGGGCATGAAGTAACCTTCAGCCAGCTGGTTGAAAGAAGAACGTGCTAATGGATGGCGCAATAAACTTTTCGGCGACATCACAATCAGCGGGCGCGGATCGGCCTCCAGATGCAGCTTGTGTCGGCGTAGCAGATGGTAGTATTGCGCGGCTGTTGTCGGATAGACGATGCGCATGTTGCGGTCGGCTGCCATTTGCAACCAACGCTCAAGACGTGCCGTTGAATGGTCGGGTCCTTGCCCCTCATAGCCATGTGGCAAAAGCAGAACGAGCGGCGCATGATGGTTCCACTTTGCGTTGCCACTGACGATATACTCATCAATGATCGGCTGCGCCCCGTTGACAAAATCGCCAAACTGTCCTTCCCACAATACCATGCTGTGTGGCTTTGTCAGCGCGTAGCCATATTCAAAACCGACAGCCGCATTTTCGCTGAGAGCCGAGTTACGTGCCTCAAAGGTCGCCTTCCCATCTGCAAGCTGTTGCAATGGAATGTAGCGGCTGCCGTCCTGCATGTTGCGCAGAACGGCATGTCGATGGCTAAATGTGCCACGCTCAACGTCCTCACCCGTGAGGCGAATGGGGGTTCCATCTGCCAAAATAGTCGCAAAGGCAAGCGATTCAGCGTGTCCCCAGTCGATGCTTTCATCGTCAAGGCCCTTGATTTTTGCTCTTCGGCCGATCACACGCTGCAACCCTTTTTGCAACTCAAACCCTTCAGGCAGTTGCAAAAGTTCATCGTTGTAACGCTGTAATGTCTCCACGGGAACCTGTGTCTCCCACTTGCGATACTCATGTACGCTTGCCTTAAACTCAGGCGGCAGGACAGGTTCCAACTTCATATTTTCAAGCGTTTCGGTCATTTCAGCGAAATGATCAGCCACCATTCCATCCGCTTGTGCTTGTGTTAAGACACCGCGTTCGACTAGTTGTGTCGCATACCGTTCGCGGACGGTCGGATGTGCATCGATTTGGCCGTACATGATCGGCTGTGTCATGCGCGGCTCATCCCCTTCATTGTGACCATAGCGACGATAGCCGACGAGGTCGATCAGGAAATCCTTTTCAAATGCCGTTTGGTACGCCATCGCAAAGCGTGCAACTTCAATACAGGCCAATACATCGTCGGCGTTTACATGAATAATTGGGATTTCAAACCCTTTGGCGAGGTCACTGGCGTAGAGTGTGCTGCGAGACTCCTCGTTGTCTGTTGTGAAGCCGATCTGGTTGTTGGCGATGATGTGGATGGTGCCACCTGTGCGCCAGCCGGGTAAGCGGCTCAGATTGAGCGTTTCAGGCACGATCCCTTGACCTGCAAATGCTGCATCACCGTGAATGAGAATCGGCAACACGGCAAACGGATCAAACTGGACTTGCCCACGATGGTCAGTGAGTGAACCCGCAGCACGTGCCATCCCTTCGATAACGGGATTGACCAATTCGAGATGACTCGGATTGTCTGCCATTTCGACGGTTAGCTCAACTTTCCCCCTGCCCGCAATTTTGCGCTTATAACCATAGTGATATTTAACGTCACCCGTGTAGTCGTTGCCGTGCAGGGCGTAGGCATCTTTAAACTCGGCAAGCAGTTCTGTATACGGTTTTTGCATCGTGTGGGCCAAGACGTTGAGTCGCCCACGATGCGCCATACCGATCAATATATCGTGGATGTCCTGTTCGGCTGCCTGTTGCAAAATCTCCTCAAGCAACGGCACCATTACATCAAGCCCTTCGATTGAAAAGCGTTTTTTACCTTGAAACGTCGTATGTAGGAATTGCTCGAAGCCTTCAACACGTGTGAGCAGTTGTAGCAGCTCGCGCTCATTGACAGGCATGTTGTCGGGATGGTAGCGGCGTGATTCGGCCGATTCTCTTAGCCATTCCCGTTCTTTGGCATCATAGATATGTGCCACATCGAACCCAATGGATCCCATGTAGACACGCCGTAATTCTGCGAGTGCCTCCGCTGCATTGTTCGTCCGATCCGCAATCGGTCCACCAACAATATCGCTCGGCAATGAGGTGTAGTCCCCCGCTAGAAGTTCATCAATATGTAGCACGCGGTCTTTTGTACGTGCTGTACCAAGTGGGTCGATCTTTGCACCAAGATGTCCAAAATCGCGGATCTGTTGCGCGGCGTTGGCAACATCGGCCGATCTCGTATCCATCCCAAACTGCACAGGTGCAGCCTGTGCTTCTGTCGCTGCAACGTGTCCGTTGCTGGATGCGCCATTCTCACTTGGTTTCCAATTATCGAAAAGTTTACGCGTGCTAGGCTCAACAGAATTGGGATCGACTTCATACTGCTCATAAAGCTCCCATACATAGCCCGCATTTGCGCCGTGAAATAGTTCGTTGATGTTCATATACCAACGGACGACAGCGAATCTGGAAAGAAACGAATCAAATCAGGGAAATAATTCGTTGTTTCTAAACTCGTTGTCGTCTCCTTAAACAAAATATGCACTGGGCAAATTTTGTAATTAAAATTATTAATCACTACAAAGTTGAATAGGAATTATACCTTTGTTTTCCGCAATCCCCATTTGAGACGCGCCAAATGGTTGCGTTCCTCAATTTATTATTGTTCATGCAATGGAAGAGAAAATGAAAAGATAGTCCCCACGCCATCCGGATTGTTCTCAAACCAAATCTGCCCGTGGTGGGCTTCGACAATCGCTTTGGTCAAGAATAGTCCAAGACCCGTCCCCTCCGTTTTGCGACTGAGTGCATTGTCAAGGCGCGAAAATTGCTGAAAAATGCGATGGCGTTGATGCTGTGGAATACCGATGCCACTGTCGATAATCGAAATGACGACATGCTTGCCCATCTCGCGCCCGCTAATAGTAATCGTACCGCCATCGGGTGAGTATTTGATGGCGTTGCTGACGAGATTATTGAACACTTGCGTTAAGCGGCGTTCATCGGCCGGCACTTCTGGAAAACGATCGGGAAAATCGACCACAATGGTGTGTTGTTCTGTTTGTTGCTGGAATTTTCGGCCGATATGCCGTGCCAAAGATGAAACCGAAATATCATTGTGAATATCCAACACAAACGTCCCCGATTGCAGCCGTGACGCCTCCAGCAAATTGTCGATTAGATCGGTGAGGCTATCAGCTTCCTCCTCAATTGTGGTCAAATAATCGAGCAACGTTTCACGCGGCCATTCGACATCCTCACGCTGTAACGTGCCTGCATACCCCTTAATAATGGCGACTGGTGTTTTTAGTTCATGACCAACGACCGAGATAAAGGTTTTGTGCAGTTTCTCCTCTTCACGATAACGGGTCAAATCGCGCACGTTGGCGATAATGTTGGTCATCTTGTTGCGCTCGTTAATCAGTGGCGCATACGTCACACCTAACGCCACTTTATGCCCATCACTGCGGCGAAAATCTCCCTCGACATAGAGATGTTTGCCACCTTGCAGCGGCCAGCCATTTGCCAATGCCTCACTTAAATCCATCTCTGTCCGCAGATGTTCAAGCCGTAAGATATCATCATGCTGCTGCCCAATCGCCTTACGCGATGGAATGCCCATCATGTGGGTCAGAGCGGCATTGAAGGTGATGATATGTAACGATTGATCGATAATCATCACGCCGTCCGCGCTCTGCTGAATGATGGCGTTGAGGCGTTGTTTTTCTGCGACATTTGCCTCATACAAGCGGGCGTTTTTGACTGCGATTGCTGCCCATGTGGCAAAGCTCTGCAAGAAACGGGCAAGTCCATCAGTGATGGTATATTGATGAGCGTGAAAGACGAAAATTGCGCCGACAATGGTATCGCCGCTGTACATTGGCATTCCAAGCGACTTTTGCAATGTCTCATCCGTTTCACGAGCCATTGCCTTGACCATTTCTTTTACCTCATCCAGTGCTTCACGAATGCGGCCATGCGAATAGGGGACGCCCTGCACCAGTTGCCTGAATTTATTCAATGCACTGCTCGGCATTCCATAGGTGGCGCCGACACGAAATGCCTGCTCCTCTGGCTCCGCCATGATGATGACCCCAACTTTGGACGAAACGAGATCGGTCACAGCGCGCAAAATCACGCCTAACACCTCGGGACTTTCCGTTTCGTTCATCAGGGCGCGGCCGATGGCAAAGATATATTCACGTTCGCGGAGGCGGGGGTTCATCAAAGTTGTCATGGGTTCCATAGAGCTTGGAAAGTTAGGCTTTTGAGAGCCAAAACATTCTGATTTTGGGCGAAACTATACCCAAACAGTCTTAGTATGTCGTTATTGTTAACGTGGGACAAACGACGCATCGTCGCACTCAGATCGTGCGCTAGAATGCATCTGTCGGTCACGTTATCAGATTGTCTCATACAATCACATCATGAAAAAAATTGCTATCTTAATTGCCATTATCGTTTGCGGATTTTGTGGAATTGTTGTGTTGGAGGCCGCGATCCATGCTGGTCAACCTTGCATCGACGGGAAGGTGGGCAACTATCCTTGCCAAAATGTTGATCTGTTGGCGCATGTAACATTGGCCGAGTTAGGGGGTGGGGACGGGGCAGACATTTGGGGTTGGACAGACAATGAAACGGGTAAAGAGTATGCGTTGGTTAGCCGCAGCATTGGAACGACATTTGTCGATGTGACAAACCCGACAGAGCCAGTCGTCATCGGCCGATTACCGACCCAGACAACCACCAGAGTTCAGCGCGACGTCAAAGTATTGGGCGATTATGCCGTGATTGTCAGCGAGGCGACAGGACATGGGATGCAGGTGTTTGATTTGACACGCTTGCGCGGCGTGACGGAGACAGTGATTTTTTCGACCGATTTCCACTACACCGACACGACACAAACACACAACATCGTCACAAACGAAGCCAACCCAACCTATGCCGTTCTCGTCGGAAATTCAAGCGGCAATCACTGCAACGGCGGTTTACACATCGTCACGATGACCCAACCGTTGTCCCCAACATTTGCGGGCTGCTTTGGTATAGATGGCTACACACACGATGCACAGTGCATTACCTATGATGGCCCTGACAGCGATTATACGGGTCGTGAACTATGTTTTGCCGCCAACGTTGACACGCTGACCATTGTTGACATCACAAACCCGATTAGCCCGACACAAATTTCGCGCACCGGCTATTTGGGTTCGCGCTACACCCATCAGGGCTGGCTGACCGAGGACCGACGCTTCTTCTTGCTAAACGATGAATCAGACGAGCTTTTCGCAGGCCACAACACGCGCACCTACGTGATGGATGTGACCGATCTGGACATGCCCGTTTTTCACATGCAGTATGATTTTGCGACAACATCGGCCGATCACAACCTCTATATTAAGGGCAATCACGCCTATCTTGCCAACTACAATAGCGGGCTGCGCATCCTCGATCTGACCGGGATCGCTGATAGGAATCTCTACGAAACGGGCTTTTTCGATTTTCATCTGGGGGACGATGATGTTTTCTTTCGCGGCGCGTGGAGCGTTTACCCCTATTTTGCAAGTGACAACCTGATTGTCAGCAGTCGAGATGACGGGCTATTCATTTTGCGGGCAAATCTTGCGCCTTTGGCGGTCGATTTAGCGGGGCAATCGTTGGCAATCAGCCACCGGCAAAACGTGATCCTACCGCTCGTGTTGCTCCTGTTTATTGTGACATGTATATTTTGTATCCATGTAAAATGGCACCATCGAATACTGCAACGAGACTTCAATGGATTGATTGAAGAGCCTGTGGTTAAAATAGGGCTACCGCCCCCGCTTCGCGTACAAAGGCTGTTACACAAAGTACGTTGAAACGCACTGCAAACAACGCGCTTGAGCGCGTTTCGCGTATCAGCCTTCGGCTTTAGCCATAGGATTTTGGCAAAGTCTCGTTGTAGTGCTAAAAACAGCCCGTAAAACGACTATCGCAGAAGATGTGATGTAACAGAGGGTACATTGGTATGATGGTCTATCAGTGACACCAAAACACCGATTATTCACGGTAATGTATAGCTTTTTTCAGAGTCGTCAAAAGCTACAAACCCAAAATGGATCAACAACAGCTAGCTGAGTTAACGGAAATTGTCGGAATCGAGAACATTTCAACAGCGCATAGCCAGCGCAATTTACATGGGAAGGATCAATCTTCGCATGAGCTGGTGCTGCCTGACGCAGTCGTATGGCCTGAGACGACCGCGCAGGTGAGTGCAATTGCAACGTTTGCCAATGCCAATCAAATTGCACTGACAGGCTGGGGGGCCGGGAGTAGTTTAGAAGGTAATTCGATTCCGTTGCAGGGGGGGATTGTGGTTGATTTCGGCCGAATGTCGCAAATTGTCCAAACCCATTCGGCCGATTTCCAAGTCACCGTGCAACCCGGCATCTTCTACAAAGATATGAACAAGACGCTCGCACGGGAAGGGCTGTTTTTTGCACCCGATCCCGGTGCAAACGCCAGTATCGGCGGCATGATCGCCAACAATGCAGCTGGGACGCGAACCGTCAAATATGGTGCGACTCGTGACAACGTGTTGGCATTGGAAGTGGTGCTGGCAAATGGCGAAATCATACGCACGGGGTCACGTTCGATCAAGCAGTCGGCAGGGTATGATTTGACGCATCTGTTCACGGGTTCAGAGGGAACGCTTGGGCTGATTACAGAGGCAACGTTGCGCTTGCACCCACTGCCAGAACATTTCAGCGCGGTCGTGGCAAGTTTTGGGAATACGCCAGATGCGGCCGATGCGGTTTATGGCATCATCGGCAGCGGAATCACGCCCGCTGCGTGTGAGCTGCTTGACGCAAACGCTGTCCGCTACATGAATACGCTGGAGACGGTCAATTTGCCAGAGAAGCCGACGTTACTGCTTGAATTTCATGGCGCAAGCATCGCAACGATTGAGGCTGAATTAGCGATTGTGCGTGATGTGTGTGAAGAGTGTGGGGCAGAGCGGTTTGAGGTGGGTGTCGGCCGAGACGAACGCGACCGCATTTGGGAGGGAAGGCACATGCTGGGTGAAATTCTGTTCCGTATTTATCCCGATAGCACCTATCTAATTACAGATGTTAGCGTCCCCATTTCCGCCTATCCAGTTCTTGCAGCCTATACCAATGCGCTCTTTGCTGAACTTAACATCAAGGGCTCCCTATTTGGTCATGCGGGCGATGGTAATTTACACACAGTCAACTTTGCGTCAAAGGAAGATGCCGAACAGCAAAAGATGCTGCAAACGTTCAACGATTATGTTGTCCACAAGGCGATTGAGCTAGGCGGAACGTGTACGGGCGAGCATGGGGTTGGGATTGGCAAGCAGAAATATATGGTTTATGAGCACGGCGAGGCGGCAGTTGGCGTGATGCGGCAAATAAAGCGGATGTTTGACCCAAACAACATTTTAAATCCGGGCAAAGTTGTGACGATATAGAAGTGACGTGGGCGACCATGCGCTCAGAACCCCGCCAAATCATCAAGGCTCTCTGAGCATTCATGGGGTGAAGGTTCGGGAAATCCATACCGCAGGGTCGCGGAGCGACATTCCCGAACCACAAAGTCGGCATGTATCGGGAATTGGTTTTCCCGATACCATCGCGCACACCGATACCATTCCTCAAAGAGCCAAAATCTATTCAGGAGGTGAGGTGAATGCGTTGGTTCGTGGCTAATGCCCAAGAACTGGGATCGTCGAGTGCAAACGGTTCTGCGTTAAACCCAGACATGATTCCGCCAGCTTCCGCCAAGATCAACTGCCCAGCGGCAATATCCCATGCACTTAATGACGGATTGAAATAGGCATCGAGCCGCCCATTTGCGACCCAACAGATTGCGATGGCGGCCGAGCCCATCGCACGCAAGGAACGTGTCTGGTGGGCAAGCTGGGTGATGATTTGCAAGATCACGTCGCGTAGCGTAGGGCTGCGGCTCCAATCGTGGGCGATGATGGCATCGGCGAGATTGTCCGTTGTAGAGACTGAAATTGCTTGTCCGTTGAGAAAGGCACCCCCGCCTTTGGTGGCCCAGAATAGCTCATCGCGCACTGGGTCGTAGATCACGCCGACGAGTGGATCACCCGCTTGGGCAACCCCAATCGAGACGCAGAATAAAGGGATGTTGCGACTGTAGTTGGTTGTCCCATCGACGGGATCGATGATCCAAACAATGTCTGCATTGTCGCTCAGGGTTGCGTCTTCCTCTTCGGCGAGAAAGCCGTGCGTTGGGAACTGTTCGCGCACGCGCTCGACGATCAACGACTGGGCAGCATAGTCGGCATCGGTGACAAAATCGCGGAACCCCTTTTGTGTCAGTTCCCGTTCACCTCCAAAGCGGTCGAGAACAAGTTTTCCAGCTTCACGGGCGATCGATTTAGCGGCCTCTAGAATTTCATTTTGCATCATTTTCGGCCGATAAATACCCGTCCGCTGCGACCTGCGAGCGTGAGCTTTTTTGATAAATCGAACTGCATTCCTTGATCTTCTAGTGCCCCATCCCAGCGCGTTGGCGCATCTGGCCAATTGAGCGCAACGGTTCGTTTCCGATTGCTGCGGTTGAAGACAGTTAAGACATACTCGCCTTCGAACGCGCGGCCATAAGCGACGACATCATCATCTGCAAAAATCGGCACAAAGCTGCCTCGCCGTAGCGCGACGCAATCGTTGCGGAGGGCGATGTATGATTTGAGCGATGCAAGCAGATCGGTGTTCCACGTTTCGGCCGAATCCCACGGAAACGCGCCACGACAATAGGGATCGTGACCACCCGTTAATCCGATTTCATCCCCATAGTAGACATTTGGCGCACCCGGATTGGTCATCTGTGAAAGGTACATCAATTTGACCCCTTGTACATCACATTTCGCAATCGTCATCACACGCGGCGTATCATGACTGCCCAACATATTCATCTGCGCCAGCACGATTTGCTGTGCATAAAGATGATTGTTTATGCGATCCAATTCGCCCAAAAACTGCTGCCCATTGAGCGTCGCCATATGACCATAACCCGTGCGATGGGTGTCTGTCTGATCCATGTTGTCGCCGATGAAAAAGCCCAGTGTGGCACGCGTAAAGTTGTAGTTCATCTGCGCGTCAAACTGGTCTCCCTGCAACCAGCGGTGTGCGTCATGCCATAGCTCCCCAACGATGTAACAATCGGGATTAACCGCTAAGCAGCGACGACGAAACTCGCGCCAAAATTCGTCATCGTCGATCTCATTTGGCACATCAAGACGCCAACCATCAATGCCCATTTCTAGCCAATATTCACCAACCCGCCAGAGGTACTCGCGCACGGCTGGCGTATCGGTATTGAATTTGGGGAGCGCGGGAATTCCCCACCATGCTGCATAGTTGGGCGACTCCGACGCAAATGCGTTGACAGGCCAACCATGGATATGGAACCAATCGACATAGGGTGATTCAGAACCACATTCCATCAAATGATTGAACTGAAAAAAGCCGCGACTTGAATGGTTGAGAACGCCGTCGAGCAGCACGCGAATTCCGCGCGCGTGAGCGGCATCCAACATCTCTTTGAATGCCGCATTGCCACCCAGAATGGGGTCAATCTCAAAGTAATCATAGGTGTGATAACGATGGTTGCTGGCGGATGAAAAGATCGGGTTAAAGTAGATCGCATTGACACCCAATTCAACGAGATGATCAAGTTTTTCCACGACACCGAGTAAATCCCCGCCCATGAAACCGTTGAAGGTGGGCGTGGCGCCCCATGTTTGCAAGTTACTTGGTTTGGCAACCCGCTCACTTTTTGCAAAACGATCAGGGAAGATTTGATAGTAGATGGCATCTTTGGCCCAATCGGGCGTGCGAATAGTCATGCGGCATTCCTTCTGATTAGATAGGTTTAAAACTCTGAGTAGCGCAAATTATAGCGGACGAATAGAGATTCGCCTTATGATTATTGGAGAGCGTAGAGTTTTTGTGGAGGAGGCTGGTACGCTAAAGATGACTTACGCAGGACTGACGGTCACAGCGTATAATTTTTGCATGACATCGAAAACATTGGCAATGAAGTTGTTGGAAAAGAAGAAGGTTGATTACACTGCACACACGTACCCGACAACGGAGCGGGATGCGGAGAAAATCGCAGTGCATTTTGGCGTGAAAGGGGGGGAAGTTTTTAAGACGTTGGTGGTTTATCGGCCGAAAAAGCCCCTCCTCATCATGCTCGCCGCAAATAAACAGCTTGACCTCAAGAAGCTTGCCAAATCAGTCGGCGAAAAAAAGCTCAAAATGGCGACCCATGCAGAAGCAGAGCGGCTGACAGGGTTGCAAGTGGGCGGGATTTCTCCATTGGCATTGCTCAACAAAGGTTTTGTTATGCTGGCCGATGCGTCAATATCAGAACAAGAGCGGGTGTTTATTAGTTCAGGGGAACGCGGTATCAATCTAAACTTACCTGTCAAAGATTTATTGAAAATCACACGTGCGAAAGTCGTAGATGTAGCGAGCTAAGACGGTTGCAATAGAAAACAAAAAGAGCCACTCAACTTGAGCGGCTCTTTTTTATGTCTTTTCGATTCGTTTGGTCTTTAAAAAATCAATTCGGTAATCGATCTGTCATTCCCGCGAAGGTGGGAATCCACTCTTCTGGCGAGGACGTTTCGGGAAATCCAATTCCCGAAACACGCTGATTTTGTTACCTGATCTATTTTTTAAACTGCAATAGAATCGTCTAGCGATTAGTTTTGACGGAAACGACGGGTGTAAACAACCATCACAAAGCCTGTCAGAACCAAGAGCGCGAGACCGATCTCAAGCACTGGCATTGAAGATACGCCACCGAACATCGAACCGAGCTGTACGGTTGTGTTCTGTGCTGTGCCATTTGTGTGCTTGTGAGATTGACCTGACTGTGCGTTTGCAAAGTAGGGGAAGGTCAACGTGTCGCGGCTTGAGCTTGCGCCATGCAGCGGAACGTCATTCTCATCGATGCCGTCGGTCAAAATGCCGATCAACGCGGGGGTGAATGCGAACGTGTCGTCTTCGTCATCCAGCAACTCGTATGCGGCACCTGCAACTGCAAGTAGTGAGATTTCTACGGTGTCGTCGGTTAGACGGCGTCCGTTTGGATAACCACAAGCATCGCCACCGAACACACCAAGACGGTGTGGGGTTGGGCTACAGAGGCCACCTTTGATGTCCGTATTAACACGAATCATTTCTGCTGGTTGACCAGCGGCTGGTTTGTTCAGGTTGAATGTTTCACCGGGACCAATCAAGTCGTTGATGTTAACTTGGCTGCCGTCGGCAACGGTTACTGTGAAATTCTTGCCATCTTGAATTTCGATACCGGTCAAGAAGATTTGGAAGATATCGCCACGACCTGAGCCTGCGCCAACGCCTGCACCATCGGTTGGGGTGTACTCGGTGTTACAGTCATCATCGCTATCTTCTGGCAGCGGTACGCCATATAACGCACAAAGCAGTGTGCCAACTTCTGGGTTCTCTACTGATTCTTGCAACAATCCTGCAAATGCGCCTTGGTCGATGTAAACACCCAAGTCACCTGCTGGCGGCAAGCTGTTGAAGATGTCCTTTGCGCCCATTGGGATAACCACTTCATTGACGAGTGGCATACCGAGACGAGAAATCTGAACGGGATCGCCTGAGTTGGTTGCAGCACCAAACTCGTTGGTACGCATTGCCTGACGACGAGTAGTTGACCAGACACCAAGAACGGGGTCTCCATCGACTAGACGGGAGATAGGAGCTTCGATAACAAGTGTGTGGGTATTAAAACCAGCAAGCGAGTCAACTGGAATGTTGTTACCTGTGCTGTAGCCGATTGGAGGAGCTTGGCCACGTAGCGTCAACAGGTCAAATACTTGCAGGTCAACGAAGAATGCATCATCCGTTGGTCCAGCGAAGATTTTTACGCCAGAGTTTGTGTAAGTGGCTTGTTGTACCAATGATTCATAATCTGGCGTCGACTTGCTGCCGATATTTACTGGGGGAGCTGCACAATCATCACAGAGAACATTGACGGTTCCGTCATCCAATGTCTCGGTCAAATCGTATGTTTGATAACGGTTCCAATCTGTGTCACTGGGTGATGTGATTGGGCCGACATTGTAGAGGAACGTGTTGAACGGGTCACGGATCACTGTCGTTGAACGCAGTGTGTATGTGATATTGGGTGATGCATCGCCATCAGTATCAACATAAATGTCGTAGTAGGCACTGTCGTCCCACTCGAAGTAGTTGGGACCACCTTCTGGACCCTCAAATGGAATCCAAGATGCTGCCAAAACGATATTGTCGGTTTGACCTTGTGGAATCCATGCGTAGGTGTCTGTGTTGTCAGCGAAGGGATCTTTTGAGATGAGGGGTGCTTCACGATGGCTAGATGCGGCGGCGGAATTGCTGCTCAACATCACGGCTGCGACGATGAGAAGTGCTGCAAGGGAAAGCCCCAGCAGTGTGAACAAGCGAGATGCCTTTTTGGGCATTGAATTATGAGTCACTTTTGAATCTCCTATCAAATAAACGATTTTGTCTCACGATACACGAAGACAGGTTTTTTCTTACTGCTAGGAGATACGCCCCACATCGTAGAACACATCGGTCAAACACGCGGTCTATACCTAAATGTATACCTTATTCTGATTATTGAGCAGGGCGCTCATACCGTGTAGATGGAGATTGTGGGTGATTTCGGTCATCTTTTCGGCCGAATATGGCATCCCTTCCCCCAGCCACCATGTTAGGAGTGCATAAAGTGAACCCGCCATGTGCCGTGAGGACATCACAATCAGCGGGCTGTCTCGCACGCTTGCGCCTAAGCCTACTTCACAGAAGCGCATTCCCACTTCGGCGATGTAGTCGATGATTTTGTTGATGACATAGGCCCGCCCTTTTTCGCCCAACAACACCTGATAAAGCGGCGCATATTCTTCAACGTGTTGGTAGACCATCAAGATGTCGCGGTTGTCCTTCCATGTTGCGTCTGGCACAACGATCTTCTCCATCTCGGTGACTAGCTCATCGAACCGCGCCTCCAATGAGGCAACTAACAGCTCATCTTTTGCGCCATAATGTAAATAGAAAGTGGCGCGATTGAGATCGGCGCGTTCGGTAATGTCTTGGATCGTGATTGCATCGTAATCTTTTTCGAGCAAGAGCGCGAGCATCGCATCCGCAAGTTGGCGGCGGGTCCGCATAATTCGGCGATCAACTTTTCGTTTCTGCATAATAATCAACACCTGTCGTTTAATCAACGCAACGCTGAAATTGTTGGTTGACAGTCAATATCACTAAGTATATCTTATCAACAGACAGACGTTTAAGCGACATTGTGTTGTTTAATTAAAAATGACTTCTAACGTGAACTAGTGCGTGAAACACTAATCGGCGAGCATAGGTGTAAAAAATGATCAATCAATACGAAAAAGGGCTTCCATACGTGGGTGTAGCGTTTGACTTCTTACGGGACCCTCTGACAATGATGCGGACGATGAATCGTCGGGGTGATAAGTTGCTGACATTCAAATTTTTCGGTGCGCCAAGTTTTATGGCAACCCATCCCGATAGTGTGCGCGAGGTATTAGTGACAAAGGCGCGTTTCTTCCGCAAAGCTGATGTTGAGATGGAGCTAATGGGCAGATTTATGGGCAAGGGCTTGGTCACCAACAACGACCAACCTTTCCATAAGCAGCAACGTAAATTGGCGCAACCCGCATTTCATATGCAGCGTATCGCCAGCTATGCTGACGTGATCGTTGAGTATACACAGTCGATGCTCGATCAATGGTCTGTCGGTGAAGTGCGCGACATTCGCCGTGAAATGGTGGAACTGACGATGTTTGTGGTCTCGAAGACGCTGTTTGATGCAGATCGGGATAGCATGAGCGATTCAGCGCGTGAGATTGGCGAGGCGATTGAATCGTTTCAAGATGTGACGGACAGCAGCTTTGGTCTACCGATTCCAATTCCGACATGGCTACCGACAAAACGCAATCGCACATTCAAGAAATCAAAGGCGTTTGTCGATGCTACATTACTTGAAATAATTCAGGAGCGGCGCGAAAGTGGTGAAGATAAAGGTGACTTGCTCTCGATGTTGCTCGCTGCACAGGATGAGCAGGGTGGTGGAATGGATGACGCACAACTTTTGGATGAGGTGATTACACTGTTTGCGGCGGGGCATGAGACGACCAGTAATGCGTTAATGTGGACATGGTATCTGCTTTCACAACATCCAGACGTCATGCAGAAGTTGCGCGATGAGGTTTCGACTGTGTTGATCGGCCGAAATCCAACTTTGGCAGATTTACGCGATTTGCCCTATGTAGAGATGGTCATAAAGGAAGCCATGCGTATCTATCCGCCTGTGTACGCACTAAATGGACGTTTGGCCAATGAAGATGTGGATATTTTGGGAGAGCACGTCCCTGAGGGCAGTTATGTCTTGGTTTCACCCTATGGCTTGCAGCACGATCCACGCTACTTTCCGAATCCTGACCGTTTTGATCCCGAGCGCTTTAACGTGCAGAACGAAGCGACGATCCCGAAATATGCCTATATTCCGTTTGGAGCAGGTCCTCGCGTTTGTATTGGCAATAGCTTTGCAATGATGGAAGCACAGCTCATTTTGGCGACCATGGCTCAGCAGATAAAACTTGAGATAATTCCCGAACAGACAATTGATTTTTTGACACAGATCACGTTGTCGAACAAGACTGGCATGCACATGCGGGTAATGGACAAGCGTCAGAAAGCGGACCCCGTACTTGATAAAGTTATGGCGTACTGACCACAATTCAGTATGGAGTTTGATAAGTTACTCGTCTACACAACCCAGTGGTGTTCCGATTGGCAACATGTGAGGCAATATCTTGATGAGAATGATATTGCTTATGTTGTCATCGATATCGAACGCTTTCCTGAAGCTGTGCCTATCGTTCTGCATGTTAATGAGGGCAAGAAACGGGTTCCGACGCTGGTCTTTCCTGATGGCTCGACGTTGACGGAACCATCAAGGCGGGCATTGGCGCGCAAATTTGGTCATGCGTAATCTCGATCAGGGCAAGAAGCAGCCAAAATAGCAGGGCGGGTTTGGAACCTAACGCGATCGTATCGAGCAGCCCAAATGTATGAATGGCAACTAACGTTAAGAGATAACCGTGGCCCAGCATGCGGGCTAGGGCATTGTTTCGCGTATTCATTAGGGAAAATGCGTGCCGACCCGCAATGAAAATTAGGTAAAGATAGGCTGCCAATCCAATTAATCCAACATCGAGACTGATTTGCAGAAAGAGGTTGTGGGCGTGTGCGATGTCAAATTTGGCAGGCAATATCGCTGGGTAGCTATTAATCACAACACGAAATGTGCCCAATCCAACACCTTTTAGTGGATATTCAGACAGTGCGACAAGCCCCCACCGCCATATCTCGCGGCGCATGCCAAGCGATTGAAGCGATCCCGGTTTGACCTCAAGCGGAGCGGTTGACCAAGCAGAGGCGATCTCACTAAATTGAAGTTGGGTAAATAGTAGAGTGCCGCCGATCAGAACTATGATGAGCGCACCACGGCGCAAAAGCCCGCGCCGTCGTTCGCCAATTGGGAAATGCTCTTGTAAAAAGAGTAGGACGACAAGAAAAATAGATATCCAAGCGGTGCGCGATTGGGTTGCAATGAGAATTCCACCCCAGAATACAATCATGATCTTGAATGGAATACGTTGCCAGTTGACAAGCAGCAGTGGCCAGAAATAGATAATGGTGCCAGCTAGTTGATTGGGTGAAATCCCGTTAATTGGTGCTTCGGGCAGCGAAATTGTTGCAGGCAACGCGAATGTGAAAAGCTTTGGTTGCCAATCGGCCGAAAATATTCCCACCAGTCCAATCCCAAATCCCAAGATTAGATAAACTGATAAACTTCCCCAGATTCCCAACCGCTTTCCCCACAGTTGTAATAACCACCATGCGATGCAGCCCCAACAGAGAGACATCAGTTTTGGCAGACTAAGCGTTGGATGTGAGGAGGTTGCCGTTCCAATTAGAGCCATTACGAGCAGGATTAGGATAGGCAGGGTGGTGGGAGATTTCGGCCGATCTAGCCTACCACACCATATTCCTCCAGTTGTCCAAGCCAAGATCGTTACAAAAGAGCCCACCCCTACTATGGGCAGTTGTGATGGAAATAAAACGAACGGCGTTGCTACAACAAATGCGATCGTTACAGCTATCAACATGGGCTTGGACTCCATCAAAGCAGTTTGCTTGTAATGTAACGATCTACCGCAAAATCGCAACTCCTAACGTAGTTCATGTCTACTTTCATTGCCCCCCAAAAACCGTTGTGTTATAAATGTGGAGAATTTCACAATCAATTTCCGAAGGGTGTTCCCAATGGTACAAAATTGGCAAGTTATCGGCTGGTTTATGGTGATCGCACCATTACTCCCCGCAGCCCCGATTCTAATAAACTGGCTGCTAGGACCTAAAAAACCAAACGCCATCAAAACACAAACATACGAGTGCGGTATCGAAACGATCGGTGATACATGGATTCAGTTCAAAGTGCAATACTACATCTACGCGATTGTCTTCGTTGTCTTTGATGTTGAGGCGCTTTTCCTTTTTCCAATCGCTGCCGCTTACGATACGCTAGGGTATTTTGCAATCGGTGCAACGGCACTGTTTATCATCTTGCTCGCTGACGGTCTCGTCTATGCATGGGGCAAGGGCGCACTTGAATATTTCTAACGGAGCCGATTAAATGGAAGAATTTCTACAAAATATTCTCGGTAACGCCGCATGGGTTAGTTGGCTTTCCGACATACTCATCGTCGTTCTCATCGGCAGCTACGCCCTCCTGATCGCCATCTTCATTATTTGGTTAGAGCGTAAGTTACTTGCACGGTTCCAAGATCGTATCGGCCCGAATCGTGTCGGCAAGTATGGTATTGCGCAGTCGTTTGCCGACATTGCGAAGCTGCTGACAAAAGAGCTAATTACGCCGGCTGGTGCGGATAAGTTCATTTACAATCTCGCCCCAATACTGATCGTTATGACGACCGTTGTCATGTGGGCGATCTTGCCGTTTGGACCCGGCATTATCGGAGCAGACCTCAACATCGGCCTATTCTACTTCTTAGCCGTAAGCTCGGTTAGTGTCGTGGCCATCTTAATGGCTGGTTGGGGGTCTAATAACAAATACGCGCTGCTGGCAGCGTTCCGCGCTGTTGCCCAATTGGTTAGCTATGAAGTGCCAATGGTAATTGCGTTGCTTATCCCGATTTTGTTGGCGCGTTCAATGTCAACACAGGACATCATTGCAGCACAAACGGTTCCATTCTTCTTTGTTGCACCACTTTCCGCGCTAATTTTTCTCATCTCTGCACTGGCGGAGACGGGCCGCACGCCATTTGATCTACTGGAGGCAGAGTCGGAAATTATTGCGGGCTTCCATATCGAATATAGCGGCATGAAATTTGCCATGTTCCAGTTAGCGGAGTTTGTCGGCGCATTTTTCATGGGCGGAATGTTGGCAGTTGTCTACTTTGGTGGTTGGAATATCCCTATCATCAACCTGATTCTTGGCCTATTCGGAGTTGCACCAATTGACTTAAGTGCAACGTGGTGGACGGTTTTAATCGCCATGGCGGTATTCCAAGTCAAGATGTATCTAGGATATTTCCTCTTCATCTGGTCACGCGCAACTCTACCACGTGTTCGCATCGACCAAATTCTTGACTTTAACTGGAAATTCCTAGTGCCAGTCTCGCTTGTGATGCTCTTAGTTGCGGCAGTGCTTGAAAAATTTGTTGCCGATTTGCCAATTTTGGCACGCTCAGGCGCACATCTAGCGAGTAACCTGATCATTATGGCGGGCGTAGTTGAAATTTTACGTCGTCAGGGTCGGGCAGCCCGCTTGGCAGCGGAAGAAAATCTTGAAGATTCTGCTAGTTTCCACGACGATAGTGATCACCGGCATGGGCCTCATGCACACATGGACAATGACCACTCGCACGATGTGGGCGGTCACGAAACGCCGTCATTGGCTGTGCCACACTAATAATCATGGCTGAACAAATTCTTTTCTCAATTCTCACGGTTATCACGCTGGTTTCGGCCTTCATTGTCGTGACTGACCGGAACCTGTTCCATGCAGCGGCAGCAATGATGCTTTCGTTTTTCGGCGTGGCAGGATTTTACGCGATGCTCAATGCGGGATTTCTCGCAGCGGCACAACTACTCGTTTATATTGGTGCGATTTCAATTTTGGTAATTTTCGCCATTATGATGACACGCCGTTTGATGAGCACGACAGAACCAGCGAGCAATTCGCAAGCTGTTGGCGCGTTTGTTGCAGCTATCGGGCTATTTGGCGTGTTGGCGTTTGTCATTTTCCAAATGGGTGACTTCTTCAATATCCCACCTGCTGTTGTCAGCGATGCGACATTATCATCGAATGTTGAAGTGCTGGGCAGTTTGTTGGCGAGTCCAAACGGATATGTGTTGCCTTTTGAGGCGGCTTCAATCTTATTGTTGGCAGCCTTGGTTGGCGCGATTGTGGTTGCACGCCCTGACCTCGATTCGGAGGAGATCGAATGATTCCGCTTTCATGGTATTTGTTTGTCTCAGCCGCCCTGTTTTGTATTGGTCTTTACGGCGTACTGGCACGGCGCAATGCGGTTGCAATTTTGATGTCGGTTGAGCTCATGCTCAATGCGGTCAACATCAACTTGGTTGCATTTTGGCGATATAACTCACCTGATAGACCCGTCGGCATTGCGTGGGCGATTTTTATCCTAGCCATTGCTGCGGCCGAAGCCGCTGTGGGTCTCGCACTCGTCATTTCCATCTACCGCAATAAAGATTCTGTCATTGCTGAAGATTTAGACACGCTCAAGTATTAGCGTTCAGGCATGTGCCTGTTCGTTGCTGACTGTTCAAATGCACGAACTTCCAAATCATCTCACAACGCTCACTTGGCTGATTCCAGCGGCACCGCTGGCCGCGTTTGTGATTATCATTCTCTTTTTGCGTAAGTACGCCACCCCAAGCTGGCTCGTGGCGTGGGCGGGTATTATCACCGCCCTCGTTTTGAGCTATGGCGTGGTTTTCGGTATCTTCGGCAACTTCAATAGTTACGATGACCTGATCCATGGGCTTGAGGAGCACCCGGTTCAAATTCATGACGATGTTGTGTGGATGCCATTTGGCGAGTACACAACGGCAGACACAGCCTGTGAAGGATGTGTCCGCATGGGTGTTTCGGTTGACCCACTGACAATGTTGATGCTCTTGATGGTTCCGTTCGCGGTCTTCATGATTTTCATCTACAGTGTTGGGTATCATAACTTTGGTCAACAAAAGGGGACGCATCTCGGTGAGCCGAATCATGGACAACAGGAGCCGTTATTCGGCCGATTCTTCGCCTTCATGTCCCTTTTTGCAGGAGGAATGCTCACCCTCGTTGTGGCCGATAACTTACTATTACTTTTCGTCGGTTGGGAGGTCATGGGGCTTTGCTCCTATCTCCTCATTGGGTTCTGGTACGCACGCACATACGAACCTGACGCAAAAAATCCGCAGAAGCTCCCCCCACGTTATGCTTCAATCAAGGCATTCATGACAACTCGCGTCGCGGATGTCGTGATGTTGTTAGGCATCGTCTTTTTCTATCGCGTGTTTGGGACGTTGAATTTTGCAGAGGCATTATCGGCCGAATCTCTCTCCGAAGCTGCCCACCACAGCATCATGGGTATGAATGGTGGTCTCGCCCTTAGCATCATGGCGTTGCTTATCTTCACGGGAACGGTCGGCAAATCGGCGCAATTCCCACTGCACGTCTGGTTGCCTAACGCAATGGAAGGCCCCACGCCTGTTAGTGCAGTTATCCATGCTGCCGCAATGGTTTCGGCCGGCATCTATCTCATCCTGCGCATCTTCCCACTGATTGCCGTTGGTGCAGAAGCGGGCCCAGCGGGACTGGTTATCGCGGGAATTGGCGCATTTACCGCGCTCTTTGCCGCAACCATCGCTGTTGCACAAGACGATGTCAAAGGCGTGCTCGCCTATTCGACCATTTCTCAACTTGGCTTTATGGTCGCCGCTGTCGGCATGGGTGCTTACATTGCGGCTGCCTTCCACCTCATCACACATGCTGTCTTCAAAGCCCTGCTTTTCTTAGGGTCTGGCTCCGTCATTCACGGGATGGAACATGGCGCAGAACATGTCCATGACCACCATACCGATCCACAAGATATGATGAACATGGGTGGATTGAAAGACAAGATGCCATGGACATTCCGTACCTTTGTCATTGGCGGATTTGCCTTATCTGGATTTCCGCTTGTCACGGCTGGTTTCTGGTCAAAAGACGAAATTTTTGCCGATGCATGGTATCTCTTTGACCACGATGGCAGCATGTTGGGACTGACTGTGCTGATCATGCTCTGTTTGGCGGCATTTTTGACAGCCTTCTACACAATGCGTCAAATTAGTCTGACCTTCTTGGGTGAAGCGCGTTCACCGCTGGCCGAACATGCACATGAGAGCAATTCCTACATGGTCTTCCCGCTCATCCCGTTGGCGTTTCTTGCGGTGACCGTGGGCTGGTTTGGGATTCCCGATAACTTCTTGGGAACCGAAGGAATATTCACCAACGTTTTTCATCATTTTGCGGGTGGAACGATTTATGAAACGATGGATGTTTTATATGAAGAACATCTCGTTGCGCATAAGATCTTTACACTCCCTTGGAGCTGGGTTCCAATTTTGCTTTCAGTTGGGGTTGCATCGGGTGGCCTCATCATGGGGTATCTCGTCTATGGTCGTAAACCGCTTAAAGCTGGTGACCCCGATCCATTGGTCGCACCCCTCGGCCCAATTCATACCTTCCTACTCAACAAATGGTATGTGGACGAATTGTACATGAACGTCTTTGTCAAACCTGTGACAGCGTTCTCCGAAAATGTCGTTTACAACATTATCGATAAAGGCTTTATCGACGGTGTTCTGCACCTAATCGCAAACGTCTTCTATGGCATCGCACGAATTGCAAAGGCCATCGAAAATGCTGTGTTCGATGATTTTGTCGATTGGGTGAAGGACCGCTTCCTCCAACTTTCTCGCGAATTCCGTTCGATCCAAACGGGTAAGATTCAGGAATACGCGCTTATTTCAACACTTATGGCGGTTGCGTTGGTGGTGGTCATCATCGCGTCTTACGTCTATCAACTGTTCTAAAGGTGCATTGTGCAATTTATCGCTGACAATCTCCTATCTATCACAATTTTCGCACCGCTCGTCTTTGCGCTGATCGTTTTCCTCTTACCAGGTGACGATAAGTGGCTAATTCGGCGTGCAGCGGCAATTTTTGCCGTCATCGAGCTCGGTTTTACACTGGCGTTGTGGTTGTCCTTCGACCGCGCCGCGCCGGGCTTGCAGTTTACACAGTTTAGCGAGTGGTTCCCTATCATTGGTGCAAACTACCATGTCGCCCTCGACGGTATTAGCTTGCCCATGGTGCTGCTTGCTGGCATTTTGACGCCGCTTGGCATTATCGCTTCCTACGGCATCGAAGATAACGTCAAGATGTACATGACGCTCTTCCTAATTATGGAAACGGCGTCAATTGGTCTGTTTGCTGCCCAAGACTTGTTGATCTTCTTCATTTTCTGGGAATTTGGCCTTGTTCCGATGTACTTCTTGATTCGGATGTGGGGCGGCAAGGATCGCGTCTACGCTTCCTTCAAGTTCTTCATCTACACGATGGCAGGCAGCCTTGGCCTATTGCTATCAACCCAAATCATCGGTTTGTCAACAGGCACCTTTGATATGCCGACGTTGATGGAGGCGTGGGTGGGACTTGACCCGTCCGCGACATTGCCATTGGTCAATCTATCCGTCGGAGCGGTCAAAGGGATTGCTTACTGGGCATTCTTTATCGCGTTTGCGATAAAGGTTCCAATTTGGCCATTCCACACGTGGTTGCCAGATGCCCACACGCAGGCTCCTACCGCTGGTTCAATGATGCTGGCCGGAATTCTACTCAAGCTAGGCGCATATGGTTTCTTGCGTCTCGTCATTCCCTTGTTTCCAGACCAGGCGCAGCAGACGGCTGGCCTGTTGGCAGTGTTAGGGATGATCAGCATCGTTATGGGCGGCTTTGCTGCCTATGGACAATGGGACTTTAAGCGACTGGTTGCTTACTCATCAATTAACCATATGGGTTTTGTCGTGATGGGTATCGCAGTTTTTGCATGGGTTTATGGACAGTTATACGGGAGTGCGGGTTTTACATCGGCCGAATTAGAACAGTTCGGTTATGTCTCCGACGCAACCATGGCGCTTAACGGCGCGGTCCTACAAATGTTTAATCATGGCTTATCGGCCGCTGGCATGTTCTTTATGGTCGGGGTCATATATGAACGCGCGCACACTCGTGACCTTAAACGATTTGGCGGCATTTGGACTGTGCTTCCCGTTTTTGGCGGCATCTTGATATTTGTCAGCATGGCTTCACTTGGATTACCTGGTCTAAACGGATTTCCCGGTGAGTTTGCCATTACGCGCAGTGCGTGGCGCATCTTCACATGGCAAATCGTCATTTCGATGGTCGGCTTGTTGATGACAGGCGCATATGTCCTCAAGGGGATCGGCGAAACGTTGCACGGCCCTGTCAAACCTGAATGGCGTAATCTGCCAAAAATGACTCTCACTGAACACGCGGTAATTTGGCCGCTTATGTTGCTCATGCTTTCACTCGGCATCTGGCCGCAATGGTTGCAAGCTGTCATCAATGACACCGCAACGCTGATTTTAGGCGGATAGATTATGGACTTCCCATTTCTCTCAGTCATCACACTTTCGCCCATCGTCGCTGGTATCATCATCATGATGTTGCCAGAGGACAACAAGGACAACGCCAAAATGCTCGGCTTGGCGGCAATGATTCTTGGCCTTGTCCTGTCGGTGGCGTTGTATATTGACTATAACTTCAACATTGTCCCAACGATTACAGAGGGGACACGCTGGGTCGATACATTAGCCTATGTGGAAGACCACAACTGGGTTGAATCGGCTGGTATCAGCTATATTCTCGGCGTAGATGGATTGAGCATGACCCTTGTCTTACTCACCGCTATCGTCGGTCTAGGTGGCGTATTGATTTCATGGGGTATCGAAGATCGCCCCCGCGAATTCTATGCCTTCTTTATGCTGCTGGTTGCAGGTGTACATGGCGTTTTTGTCGCGGTTGATGGCTTCTTGCTATTCTTCTTCTATGAGGTCGCGGTGCTGCCCATGTATGTGATGATCGTCATCTGGGGCTGGAAAGAGCGGCGTGAATATGCTGCGATGAAGTTAACTTTGTTTATCTTAATCGGTAGTTTTGTCGCGTTGATTCCATTCATTATGCTCTATTTGCAAATCCCAGAGGCAGCAGGTGTAGCATCCTCAACCTTCGATTTGCGCATTTGGTCAGAAGCCAATTTCAGCTCAGAAACACAACGCAACCTCTTCCTACCACTATTTGTCGGTTTTGCAGTATTGGCGGGGATGTTTCCCTTCCATAATTGGTCACCAGATGGCCACGTCGCTGCGCCAACCGCTGTTTCAATGATTCACGCTGGCGTTTTGATGAAGCTCGGCGGATATGCCGCAATGCGGTTGGGCATTCAAATTTTGCCTGAAGGGGCTGTCTACTGGCTTCCTGTCATCATATTGCTCACGTTGATTAACGTCATCTATGGTGCGTTTATTGCCATGCGACAGCGCGACCTCAAGTACATGATCGGCTATTCGTCGGTTAGCCACATGGGGCTGGTAGTAATGGGCTTTGCCGCGATGAATCAGCTTGGATTTACAGGTGCAGGCATTCAAATGGTCAGTCACGGCTTAATGACAGCGATGTTCTTCTCCTGTGTCGGTATGATTTACGACCGCGCCCACACCCGCAGTATGGATGAGCTAAGTGGTATGATGGTTGCATTGCCATGGGTTGCAGTTGCATTCATTATTGGTGGCTTTGTCTCGATGGGTATGCCGGGTCTATCAGGGTTCGTCGCAGAGTACCCGATCTTTCTTGGTGTCTGGGGCGGGGGAGATTTCAACCTTGCCAATACAGCATTTGGACTAAACCCGTCTAATTATTATTGGATGGTTGCGGTTGCCTCAGTTCTCGGAATTATCATAACCGCTGCCTATATTTTGCGCGCAATCACTTCTGTTTTCTTTGGTGAGTATGACGAACATGCATGGCACGACATGAAGCCGATTAAGGCGATTGACAAGGTTGTTCTCGTTATGTTCTGCGTGTTGCTGATTGCCATCGGGATGTTCCCAAAGGTGATCGAGCCAATTGTTTCATCAGGTGTACAACCTGTCGTTGAGCGTATCGCCTCAGCACAAAGTTCCTACACCGTTTTCAATGACATTCAGCTAATTGCCACCAATGTTCTTGCGTGGTTCGGAGTCGGCTAACATGGTCACAGAAATTACATGGTCAGCATATCTGGCAATTCTGCCTGAGATCTTGCTGGTACTGATGCTCTTTATCGTGCTTGGATACAAGAGCTTTAATAAGAATGCGGATGGTCGCACAAGCGGTATCGTCGTGGCATGGGGAACAGGCCTAATTCTAGTGATCACGGCTGCATTGGCCTATGCCTTTTGGGGTGAGATCGCTGCGGTTGACACATCAACAGGACTACGCCTGCCTGTTCAGCACTGGGGCGACATGATCGCTTCGGACCCGATTGGGATAGTATTTCGCATCATGTTCCTTGTTGCATTGATGCTGACGTCAATGTTCGCGACGAGTTCGCCAACGTTGCGCCATACTGAATTCTATGCGTTGCTGATTACGGCCACGATTGGGTTTAATTTGATGTCGGTTGCGACTGACTTTGTCATGTTGGTTGTGGCATTGGAAACAGCAGGTATTTCGCTTTATCTGTTGGCCGGGTATGTGAGTAAAGACGGAAGATCGGCCGAAGCGGGCATGAAGTATTTCGTCTATGGCGCATTTGCAACGGCACTCATGATGTATGGTCTCAGCCTACTCTATGGCATTACGGGACGCACCAATTTCTATGATTTGGCGATTCAACTGCAACAGCAGGGTAGCACTGCTGCATCTCCTGAGAGCTTCAACTCGTTCTTAGTGGTCGTAGCCGTTTTACTAATCGCGGGCTTTGGGTATAAGATTTCGGCCGTTCCATTCCATTGGTGGGCCCCTGATGTATATGAAGGTGCGCCGGCGGCTGTGACGGGTTTTGCCTCAACAGCTTCAAAAGCAGCTGGTTTTGCCTTACTGATGCGTGTCTTCACCGCAGGTGTCGTTGGTGCGCCTGTCCAAGGTAACATCTGGTGGGCAATGCTCGTAGCCATTGCCGTTTTGACGATGATATTGGGCAACCTGTTGGCGATTTACCAGACTAACATCAAACGTATGTTGGCCTACTCAAGTATTGCACAAGCGGGATACGTTCTTATTGGCTTGGTTTCATTCACACCAGATGCGGCAGGAGCAGCAATTTTCTATCTCTTGCTCTACGTTATCACAAACATTGCTGCCTTTGGTGTAATTATCTTAGTCTCCGAAACGACTGGCTCTGATGAAATGAGCGATTTCTATGGGTTGAGCCGTCGCTCACCCTATCTCGCTGTTGCGATGCTCTTAGCGTTGCTCTCGCTTGGTGGCATTCCACCGGCCGCCGGTTTCTTTGGTAAGTTCTTCCTGTTTCGCGCTGCCGTCGATGCAGGCTTATGGTGGCTTGCCTTGATCGGTATCTTGACATCTTTTGTCTCGCTCTATTACTATCTTGGTATCGTCAAATACATTTATCTCTATCGAAGCGACGATGATGATGTGCCTATCGTTACCAGCCGCGCTGCACGACTTGCATTGACCATTAGCACTGTCGGCATCTTGTATTTTGGCATCTTTGCAGGGCCAGCAATTAACTGGACTCGTAGCGCTGCTGATTGGTTCTTCTCTGGATAATTTATTACAACCAGCTTTTTGTTAACATGACAACATCGCTATCAAAAAGCTTGTTGATCTCTGCCTGAAAATTGGCACATGTGGGGATTGTGTTATAATTCACAAACCGCGCACTTACCAAACGATGTCTCAAAAACAGCAGCAATCGGCCGAATCGACGCTGGCACTTGCCAACATGGTTGGCTCCATAGGATGTGTTACGAGTCTCGCCAGTTTTGTCATCATCGGTGCTGCCTTTGGGCTTGGCTACTGGCTTGACAATCTGCTCGGCACGAAGCCATTTATTCTTTTTGCTGCACTTTTGGGCAGCTTTCCTGTAACACTTTACGTCATCGTCAGAATTAGCTTGTCGGCGATGGAACGAGCGCAGCGGGCGCAAGAACGTGCGAAACTAGCACGCGAAAAACAAGCACTGCAAGATGAACTTAAAAAAGATGAGGACAGTTATTGATGTCAGTTCTTAATCCACGCAAGAGACGGTTTTGGATTCTACTTGCCGTTATCGTTTTACTTCTACAAAGTTTTGGGGTTTTGATCCCTGCGCCAGTTCGGCCGTATATCCAGCTACCCGGTGAGCTGTACCCAAAACCATTTCCGCAAATCACCAATACGTTTGTCTCATCGCTCGTTGCGTTTATTCTCGTGTTGGTGATCGGTCTGAGCGCACGCGCTTGGACTCGCACGGCCGATGAGGTTCCAACGGGCTTCTATAACTTCTTTGAGATGATCATTGAATTTGCCTATAACTTTGCTGAGAACATTGGTGGTCGCAAAGTTCGTGATTTCTTCCCATTTTTCATGACCTATATCCTCTTTATCCTTGTTGCAAACTGGATGGGGCTTGTTCCCGGAGTTGATAGCATTGGGTTCTGGGAAAATAAACCGCACTTTGAAGCGGAAAAAGAGATCAAGGCGATTGAGGCTGAACTGGAAGCGCGCGAACTGTCGGGCGAGGCTGGTGCAGTTGAAAACTATCTAGAAGCTATTACTGAACAGTACCATCTTGAACATACGTTAGAATGGGAAGGCGGTCACCTTACAGATGCATCTCATGATGAACTTCTTCACGAGATTGAGCATATTGTAGATGAGCAAAACGTTGGCGATTTGCAAAATGGCTTGTGGTTAACACGGGCAGAGCCAGTCAACGATGACGGGGACAAGCCTGAAGACGCAGATTGGACGATAGTTCCATTCTTGCGACCTGCCGCAACAGATTTGAACTTTACGTTGGCATTTGCGCTTATTGCAATGACAATGGTGCAGTTCTTCGGTATCAAGTATCTCGGCGCACGTGGTTACTTCTCAAAATTCTTCCCATTCATTGGAAAGGGTTGGGGCGCTCAAGTTGCCAAGAATCCGATTAAGGCGATTGACCCTGCGGTTGGTATCTTGGAGCTTGTTTCTGAAATCTCGAAAATCATCTCGTTCGCCTTCCGTCTACTCGGTAACATCTTTGCAGGTATGGTACTGCTGTTCGTAATGGCATTCCTACTCCCTGCGGCGAACATCGTTTTCTTTGGTCTAGAATTCTTCGTCGGTTTGATTCAGGCGATTGTGTTTGGCCTGTTGATGCTTATCTTTATGGTTAGTGCAACGGAACATCACGGCGACCACGACGACGACGACCATCACTAAATTTGTAGTTTACCCATCTCAGGGTTTATTTTTAAGAATCGTAAAATAGTTGCTCAATCATAAAGGCTGGGCAAATTAAGAAAAATTTCTGACTTATTTAGGTCACGGAGGCTTTGAATCATGGATGCACAAGCAGCAGCAGAACTCGCGCAAGGTTTGAAAGCGTTGGGTGCTGGTTTAGCAATGTTAGGCGCAATTGGCGCAGGTGCCGGTATCGGTATTTTGGTAGGTGGCGCAGTACAAGGTATTGCTCGCAACCCCGACGCAAGTGGTAATATCCAAACGAACATGATTTTGGGTATTGCGTTTGCAGAAGCGGTCGCTATTTACGCCCTTGTTGTTGCGTTGATTATTTTGTTCGTATTCTAGGATGCGGCTTAAGCGGTAAGATTTTTGAAGCTCGATGGCACAAAGGTTAGAGCGTGCATCGAGAGAGAGGATAAAGACACATGGAAGCCCTAGGTATTAATCTTGGCTACCTGCTTATGCAGATTGCAGGAATCACGATTCTGCTCTTAATTCTGAATAAAGCTGCATATGGCCCAATCCTGAATACGCTTGATGCACGCAAAGAGCGGATTGCAAAAGGGTTGGAAGATGCACGCCAAGCAGCGATTGCACGTGACAACGCTGAAGCTGAGTCAAAGAAAATTCTTGACAATGCACGTGCAGAAGCTGCAAAGATTCGTTCAGAAGCGGTTGCGGCAGCAGAAAATTCGACAAAAAGCGTTGAAACGCAAGCACGTGAAGAAGCACGGCAAATCGTTGCACGTGCGGAAGCAGATGCGGCCGAGCGTCGGACAAGCGCGTTGGGTGACCTGCGTGGACAGATTTCAGCACTTGCAATTGCGGCAGCTAGCAAAATTGTTGGCGAATCACTCGACGAGAAGCGTCAACACGAGCTGGTTGATAATTTCTTTGCGAAGGTTCCAGCAAGCGTTAGTGGAATGAAGGGAAATTCGGCCGAAGTTACATCAGCCGTCCCACTCACCGACGCTGAGAAAGATGCGGCACGTAGATCTATCAATGCGGCAAACGTGACATTCAATGTAAACCCCAACATCTTGGGTGGCCTGATTATCAAGATTGACGATCAAGTCATTGACAATAGCGTTTCTGGCCAGATGGAAAGTATGCGTACTTCGCTGAACTAATTTGCAGCAATAGAAAACGTATGAAAAAGTAGCGCGACCCTAGGGTCGCGCTTTTTTGTTTGGTGACGAAGTTTGAGCAAAATGCAAAGTCCACAAGATTTACCATGAACGAGAAGTTCGCATGGCTAGCGCGCGGATAGTTGCGAGCGTGAGTTAACGACTAAAGTTCAAGCCAGAGAACTTGAGCAGGATCAAGCTGCACATGGACCCAAGAATTTGAGACAGGAATCAATTCGTCTGTATAGCGATCTTTGAGAAATTCGCGCCCAGTTGGGAGGGGCATCCACACGTCCTGATGTTCTTGCAGATCCGTGTTATAGATTAAGGCAAATTTTCGTGTCCAATCTTGGTCACGGCGCAGGATGCCGTTGATAGATGGATTATCATTAACCAGCGGCCCCATTGTGTCAGGGTCGAGTTGCGTGTAAAGGTCGGGGTGTTCATCGCGCAGAGCCAGCGTTTGGCGAATCCATTTTATCAGTGAGGGGTCCCCATTTGCCCAATCAAACGCAATTGCGCTAAAGAGAGAAAGGTTGTCATCACCAATCTCAGCGATTTCAGTCTGTGTAAAACCAATACCCGTATTGGCGGGACGCGCTTCGCCGAATTCAAAACCATTGTGAATGAACGGAACGACAGGCAGAAATGCACAGATAGAAAACGCGAGCTTCGCATAGTCTGTTGAGTTGTGGATCCGAATGGCGCGATGGGTATTGTGAGTTTCGGCCGATCCAAACTGATAAATCGGCCGACCGCACGCCATAAAATCTCCCAGCCATTCTTGAAATGCGACAGGTTCAGGAAACGTTGTTGCCATTGCACCCATCACGACGTTATACCCTTCATCTTTACTCTCTTGTCCAACCTGAAATTGTTCATCCCAATAGGCAAAATTAGGGTCGATACGCCTTGAGCTTGCCACCATGCGCGCTTTGAATGCGGCTGGCAACGCGTGTCCCATGTCGATTAATGCGCCATCAATGCCAAAGTTTTCTTGATAATAGGGCACCACATTGGTGAGATAATCCCAGAGTGGCTCAATCGCGTTTTCTTGCTTGGAAAACACTGGGTCATAGACGCGCAATGTGTTGTATGCAATGTAATTAAAACCAGGATGGTCATAAAGGCGTAGGTAGGTTACATCCCCCCAAGGTGGTTGGTGGTCGCCAATCGGCCAATCAGTAAAGGCGGGGGCAATACGACTTTTTCCCCCGCTTTTGTATGTCCCAACCCACTTCCCATCGACAAGCGCGACCGCATCAGGAATTGGCATAAACATTGCCTGATGAGTTTTATGAGGTGGAATCAAACGGCTCTTGTTACGCTTGTTCAGCGTTTCTGCTAGTTCAGCCTCTTCTGCAGCAGTAAAAATTGGCAGGCCATATGCTGATTCATCGGCCGATCCATGCTCGCGAATCGGAATTGACGCATCGATCCAGTAGAACCATTCGGGATGTTCCGCCACGATGTCCGCATCACGTGCCGCTGTTCGCAAAATAAATTCACATACGACGCGCATTCCTAAATGATGTGCCGCTGCGACAAATGCGGCAAACTCTGCCTCGGCGCCAAGCCCCAATGACGGCTCTGCCAGCGAGTCATCCAATTTGTAGTGATTACGAATCGCATAGGGTGAGCCAGCATCCCCTTTCTTGCCGTCTTCGCCAATTTTTGTGATGGGTAGCAGGTGGATGGTGTTGCATCCAAGCGATTGAATGTAGGGCAGTAAGCAGATCGCTTTTGTAAATGTGCCCGTTTCGCGCAGGCCATCTTTGTTTTGGAATTCAAGCTTGCCGTCTCCGTTGTGGTCATATGCAGCCCCACTGCGTACAAACAAATTGTAGACATTGGCGTACCGGCTCCATTCGCCATTTTCGGTATCTGGCGCAAATCTTGGGGTGGGGGATTGGGTGATGATTCGGCAGATAATCTCTTCCCACACGGCATATGGCTGCACGGCCACTGCCTCCACACCTGCCATAGGATCATGCCAACATGCTGGCACATAATAGGTGTCAATTTTCTGCTTTCGTTTGGCGTAAATGGCATCGTGTAATTTCTGCAATGGAGCTAGATTCATAAAATTCCTTTGAGACTGTGGACTGTAAGTTGTGACGCGCAAGCTATCTTCCCATTATAAGTTTAACCTCGCCCAAAACGTTGTCGCCAAGTAGACATTCGCATGATTTGTTATACTTTGCCCATGAAAATAGTGACAGTTGAGCAGATGATGGCGGCGGAGAAATCGGCCGATTCCGATGGACACAGTTACGACACGATGATGAACCAAGCAGGTCGCGCCGTTGTTGCGGCAATTGAGGCACAGGGCGATGTGCATGGTAAAAAAGTGTTGGTGTTGGTTGGAACGGGAAATAATGGAGGTGATGGTCTTGTTGCGGGTCGTTATCTAGCCAACTTGGGGGCAGATGTCGCATTCTACTTATATAAATCGCGCCAGGACGAAAATCTTATCAAGGTGCAGAAGCAAGGTCTTGACACAATTCTCGCCGAATATGACCAACGCTTCCGCGTGTTGCGAACGCGCTTGAAAATTACCGACATCGTGATTGATGCGCTTTTGGGAACGGGTGTTTCGCGTCAAATTGAAGGGGATTTGGCAAAGTTGTTGATTCAGGTTGCCGACGGCATTGCAGAGCGCAATCAAATCTTGTCACAATCAAATCGCTCGTCGCTCACGTTTTTGCAGCGTGCTAATCGGTCGAAAACCCAACAAGTACTAACCGTCGCCGTTGATGTGCCTAGCGGTGTAAACAGCGATTCGGGCGAGGTTGACCGATTGACATTATCGGCCGATCTCACCGTCACCTTTCACGCACCGAAGCGCGCGCATTTTCTTTTTCCAGCAGCCGAAAAATGCGGTGAACTCATCATTGCCGACATCGGTATTGATCCCAAATACACGAGAACGATTGAGTTTGAAGTTGCTACGCCACAGCAAATCAGCGATTGGCTGCCTGCACGCCCCTTAGATGGACACAAGGGAACTTTTGGCGCGACGTTAATTGCTGGTGGGTCGCGCAACTATCTCGGTGCGCCGATTTTGTCGGGGATGGCTGCATATCGCGTTGGCGCAGGCCTCGTTGCACTGGCAATTCCGAGAGCGTTGCGCTCGTTGGGGGCAACACATTTGCCTGAGGCGACGTTTCCGATTTTGCCAGATGAGGACTATTTGGGTCGAGATTCGGCCGAAAATCTCACGCCTCAAGATTACGATTCTCTCTTGATTGGTCCCGGACTAGGGGAGGATTCTGATGAGTTTATGCAGGGTGTATTATCGGCCGAAGGGAAAGGGTCAGTAGACCAAAATCTTCCCCCTCTCATCTGCGATGCCGACGCACTTAACTATCTTGCCCGTCAAGATAAGTGGTGGAATCTCGTTCCGCCTAACACCATTCTCACGCCTCATCCCGGTGAAATGAGTCGCCTCGTCGGACACGACATCCGTGATGAAAATCGCTTTGATCTTGCCCAACAATATGCCCAAAAATGGGGTCACATCGTCGTCCTCAAAGGCGCATTTACCCTCATCGCTGCCCCCGATGGTCGCGTCACCGCCATCCCGATTGCAACCCCCTTGCTCGCTTCCGCTGGCAGTGGTGATGTTCTGGCCGGCACAATTGCGGGTCTCGTCGCACAAGGGTTAGAATCGTATCGTGCCGCCGTTGTTAGCGCCTACCTCCACGCCGCCGCAGGTCACGCCCTCACACACTCCTACGGCAAGTCGGGCCTTCTCGCCCACGAAATCGCAGACAAAATCCCATCTATACGAATGCAACTCACGCTGTAGATTACTTCTACCTGCGTATCCATCGTAGACGGTTGTCTTTAGTTTGTAACCTCAATCTAAGACAATCGCGCTAGAATACCCGTTTGCATACAATGTTTAATTGGCTCCGCAATCTATTTTCACCCACACATGATGAGGCTTGGTTTGAGATGGCAGATGAAAAGTTCTTAGTCGCTGGATTGGGCAATCCCGGCGCAAAATATCGTGGCAACCGCCATAACATCGGCTTTATGGCGGTGGATCGTCTTGCCACATCGTTGGGCATCACCTCAAATCGGGTCGAACAAAATGCTATCGTCGCCAAAACAAAACTGGCCGATAAGTCGTTGATTATCGTCAAGCCGCAGACGTTCATGAACAGCAGCGGCGATTCAATCGGCCCTTTGGCGAAGTATTACAACATCCCGCCTGAAAATGTGCTGATTGTTTACGATGAACTCGATTTGCCGTTTGGCACAATTCGCTTGCGGGCGCAGGGGGGCGCAAACGGACACAACGGGATGAAGTCGATCATCAATCACCTTGGACAGGAATTTCCGCGCGTGCGTTTAGGTATCGACCGACCACCCGGCAGAATGCCTGTTCAAGCATGGGTGCTGCAAGATTTCAAAGGGGAAGAGGAGCAGATCACGCTTGACCTCATGCTTGACGAGACGGTTAAGGCCATCGAAACATGGCTGCGTGATGGAATTGATATGGCGATGTCACGACATAATAAAGTGTTGTGAGGGTAAACTTGAATGGAAGTCGTAAAAAAGATGCACGCTGATGAGGTCAGCACCAATGCTGACCTCGTGCGTGAACTACTGACAGCACAGTTTCCACAGTGGTCAGATTTGCCTATCCGGCGAGTCGCCTCGTCAGGCACTGACAACGCGATTTATCGACTTGGTTCAGAAATGGCGGTGCGGCTCCCGCGTATCAATTGGGCATTGGGGCAAATCGAGAAGGAATTTCGCTGGATGCCCAAACTGGCACCACAGTTGCCGTTGACGATTCCACAGCCAATCGTGCGCGGTCGGCCGAATAATCTTTACCCGTATGAGTGGGCGGTCTACCGATGGATTAAGGGTGAGAACTTGACAGTTGACCGCGTAGCAGATCCATGTCAAGCGGCATCCGATTTAGCGCAATTTATAATAGCGTTGCAGCAAATCGACACGACCGATGCGCCACGTGCAGGAGCAAATTCGCGCGGTGCATCATTGAAAATGCGTGACGAGGCGACCCGCGCCGCAATTGTGGCAATGGGCGATTTGATCGACGCTAATCGTGCGCTTGCCGTGTGGGAAGCTGCGCTTGACGCTGGTGAGTGGGAAGGTGAGCCTGTCTGGTATCATGGCGATTTGTTGATCGGGAATCTGCTGTTTGAAGATGGCAAACTGAATGCGGTCATTGATTTTAGTGGCTTGGCCGTCGGCGACCCGACGTGTGATTTGATGATCGCGTGGAGCTTGTTTGCAGGGGAAAGCCGCGAGGTGTTCCGCGCTGCACTCGATGTGGATGATGCAACATGGATACGTGGACGTGGACATGCAATGTCGCAAGCGGTTATTTTCATTCCCTATTACCGACACACCAATCCCGTGGGTGTGGACTATGCTCAACGGATGTTGACAGAGATCATGAAAGATTTTGGGCAGTCTAGGGGTTAGTCATGACGTCAACAGGATTTTTTTGGTGCAGCTTTTGTTTTATCACGGTTACATTTGGTGTTGTGTACGCTTATCGTCGCTTTCACCTGAGCCGTTTTCCCGCATTGTTGGTCTTTATCTTAATGCCGGGCTGGATTGCCGCCAATGTCGCATCATTTCTGATTTCTGAGCCAATAATCCCAGCGGTTACAGATATGCCCATAAACTACGGATTCCCTGTCAGTTATTTTACGGCAACAGCTTGGTCGGGAAATGAATTCAGCCTTTACCTATTCCTGTTGAATTTAGCCCTCTTCTTGTTTGCAGGTTATGTAATAGGTAGTCGAGTAATTTCCCGTCGAACCTATTCGGAACGACCATTTTCAGCATGAATCTTTCTGGCCTTCTTCCCCTCCTCGATCAACTTCCCCACTTTGACGCGCTGTCATCACAGATGACCGATGGTAATCTGGATGTTCTGCACCTGCCGTCGTCTGTGCGTGCACCGCTTTTAGCGGAGTTGTATGGGAGAATCGGCCGATCCATCCTCCTAATCTCCGCCAACGACGAAACGATCACGCGCTGGCATACCGCGCTGGAAGCATGGCTCACGCCCGGCACATCGCTGTTGCGCTTCCCTGAGCCGACCCCGTTGCCTTACGAACGTGCCCCGTGGAATGACGACGCACTGCTAGGACGCATGACGGTGTTAACGCGCCTGATGGCAGGACAACACCCGCTGCTGCCAGCCCAAAAAACCAATCCGTTTGTTCTCGCATCCCCCCGTGCCTTATTACAAAAGACGTTGCCCAAACGCACGCTGCTGACGACGCTCAGGGTGATCAAGGTCAACCAAATTATCGACCTTGAGAAGACGATGGACATGTGGGAATCAGTCGGCTATGAGCGCGTGACGACGGTGGAAGCGCCCTGCCAATTTAGTCAGCGTGGCGGTATTTTGGACATCTATCCCTCCTCCGCACCGTACCCCGTGCGCATCGAGTTGTTTGGTGACGAAGTGGACACGTTGCGCTACTTTGACCCGACGACGCAGCGCAGCATCGCGGGAGACGTGACGCAAATTGTTGTGCCGCCAGCGCGAGAGGCGTTGCCGAGCATGGCGGCAAAGGTGGGCGAGATGTTGGCGTTGGAGGCACCGCCGAAAGAGGATGATTTGCCGTCGTGGCAGGACGACATTGAGGAGCTAGAAAAGGGCAAGCCGTTCCAATATATCGAATACTATTTGCAGATGATGTACACACGACCGGGTTCGCTACTCGACTATTTGCCGAGCGATACGCTGGTTGTCGTCGATGACTGGGCGGCGTTGCAAGCGGGTGTGCGAAAACTGCAAGGACGGGCGATGGCGATTGCGGGACAGCAGATGACGCTCCCGGCCTACTTTCCGAGTCCGCTCTTTAATTGGGATGACATGGCGGCTGATTTGACAGATCGTGGCGTGACGGTGCTGGGGGAGATGGTCGAAGAGCCAGAGCCGCCGACGGCAGATGAGCCGCCAATTTCGGCCGATTTTATCCAACCCGGCCCCCGTCATGGTGGACAAGAACGCCCCTTCCTAACACAGTTACAACGCGCATCAGAGCTTGGTGAGCGCGTCGTTGTCGTCAGCCGACAAGCGCAACGCCTCATGGAGATGTGGCGCGATTTTAAGGGGGTGACGCGCCTCTCGTCGATTGAGTTCTTAAACAATCGCGTGCGCCCCAGCGACTCGTTGTTGGTGACGCCTGACGCTGGATCGCTTACTTTTGTCAGCGGCACGCTTGCCGAAGGGTTCACGCTCGAAAATCAGGAAGGACGGCCGTTTATCCATTTAATGACGGACGCAGAGATTTTTGGCTGGAATCGTCCTGCGCCACGTCGTCGCAAGTTTGAACGCGCCGTCGCGCCCGAAACCTATTTCAGCGACATTAAACCCGGCGATCACATCGTCCATATCGAATATGGCATCGGCCGCTATCTCGGTCTCGTCGCCCGTGCAATTGGCGGCACGAAACGTGAATATCTGCAAATTGATTATGCCAACAACGACACGCTCTACATTCCCGTCCACCATGCGGATCGGCTGAGCAAGTGGATTGGGGATGAAAATAGTGCGCCGCAGTTGCATCGCGTCGGTGAGAAGCGCTGGCGACAGGCGAAAGAGCGCGCGCAAGCGGCGGTCAATGAGCTAGCAGAAGAACTGCTGGAGCTTTATGCAGCACGGGAGGAGATTCCCGGACATGCGTTTTCGGCCGATACCGAATGGCAAGCTGAACTCGAAGCGACATTTCCCTACACAGAAACGGATGATCAACACGCCGCGATTGAGGCGGTTAAGGCTGATATGGAAAAGCCATCTCCCATGGATCGCCTGATTTGCGGCGATGTTGGGTTTGGCAAAACGGAAGTGGCGTTACGCGCCGCATTTAAGGCAGTCATGGATGGCAAACAGGTCGCTATGCTCGTGCCGACAACCGTTCTCGCCCAGCAACACTACAATACGTTTAGCCGTCGCTTGCTCCCGTTCCCTGTCAATGTCAAGCTGCTGTCACGCTTCCAGACCGACAATGAGGCGCAGCAAATCTTGCGCGATATGCGCGATGGTCAAGTGGACATCATCATAGGAACCCACCGCCTGCTTTCAAACGACATCGGTTTCAAGGATTTGGGCTTGCTCATCATCGATGAAGAGCAGCGTTTTGGCGTGACGCACAAGGAAAAACTTAAGCAGCTGCGCACCGAAGTGGACGTGCTGACGATGACCGCCACGCCGATCCCGCGCACGCTCTACATGGGTCTGAGCGGTATCCGCGACATCAGCATCATCACCACGCCTCCCCAAGATCGTTTGCCCGTGCAAACCTACGTCGGGCAATCGGATGATGAGTTGATCCGCCGCGCCATTGAGCGCGAATTGGAGCGCGGCGGGCAGATTTTCTTTGTCCACAACCATGTCCAGACGATCAACAACGTCTACCGCTATGTCGAGAGTCTTGTGCCAAAAGCACGGATTGCCATTGGGCATGGTCAACTGTCTGAAGGCGTGCTGGCTGAGGTGATGAAGCAGTTTGAGGCGTATGAGATCGACATACTCGTTTGCACCACAATTATCGAAAGCGGTATTGATATTCCCAACGCGAACACCTTGATTGTGGATCGCGCCGAAAACTTCGGACTCGCGCAACTATACCAGCTACGTGGTCGGGTGGGACGTGGCACCCAACGCGCCTACGCCTACTTCTTCCACCGCAAATGGCGCAGCCTGACGCCCGAAGCACGCGCTCGCCTAGAAACGTTGGATGAACATCAAGAGCTTGGCGCAGGGTACTCGATTGCCATGCGCGATCTTGAGATTCGTGGGGCGGGAGAGCTGCTCGGCGGTGGTCAAAGTGGACATATTGCGGGCGTTGGGTTTGATTTGTATACGCGCATGTTGGCGCGTGCCGTCAAGTCGCGCAAGATGGGCAAAGAAGGGGTACGGATTTCGGCCGAAATTCCCGATGCCGTCACTATTGACCTCCCTGTTCCCGCCTACATCCCAACCGATTTTATCCCGGATGCCAACCTGCGTTTGCGGCTCTATCGACGCATGGCTGGCCTTGAAACGCTTGAAGAGATCGGCGAAATGGCTTCCGAATTGACAGATCGTTTTGGCGGCTTGCCTGATCCTGTCGATAATCTGCTTTACTCGCTGCGCGTTAAAGTCCTCGCAACACGCGCTGGCGCACCTACCATCGTCAGCGACAGAGGCCAAGTCCGCATCAAAATGGATTTGGAGCACATGGATCGTGCCTCAATGCAGCGTTTCTTGGGTGGCGATGTGCGTGTGAGCAAGTCGGCCATTTGGCTCACGCCCAATCTGCCAACCAACGAACTGCAACTGCAACTCGTCCACACGTTAGAGCGATTAGGTGACTATTTTGAGCAGCTTCGGCACGCGGCTTGAGAGAAAGTAAGTTGACCTTGGAAATGGTTCGCGCACAGGCGAATTAGTATAATGCCATGCGCCTTGGTACGTTAGGGAGCGCATTTGTATGAAGCGTGCTTGCACTGATGATGAGAGCATCGACGGATTGATTTATGATGAAAGGCGATATAGTTGTTCAGAAAACAAAGTTTAACGGGGAAGTCAAATCAGAGTGGGAAGGGGAGTTGGTGAAATCGGCCGATTCCAACTGGCGCATCGTTCTACATCACCCCATCCACCACAACAAATTTGAAGACGGTCAGATTGCGCAAGCAGATCATCTCTTTGTTCACTGTCTTAACCTCGTCGAGCCGCTATCTGTCCTGCTCTGTTTTGATGACGCGGGACATTTTCTGCAAGCGAAATGTGATGCTGCCTTACCCGCCATACAAACCGACCAAACCATCACATTTGTTGATCTCGATCTTGATATCATTGTTGAATCAGACTTCTCTTGGTGGTTGCAAGATGAAGATACGTTTGCCCAACATAGAGTCAGCATGGGGTATTCTGAACAGGCGATACAAAATGCGCATGACGGCATTGAGTTGGCAAAAAAATTAGTCACAAGTCGACAATTTCCATTCAACGATGATTTTTTAGGTAAATGGACAAAAATAGAGCAATGAAATTACTGATCGCAACCCACAACAAAGGCAAAATTAAGGAGTTGAATGCGCTGCTTGCGGCCGAAGGCATCGACGTGATCGGCCTCGACGAAGCAGGCGTTACTTTCGACGTGGAAGAAACTGGCACAACATTTGAAGCTAATGCGCGTCTCAAAGCGGTGCAATATGCGCAGGCAACTGGCTTAACGACGCTGGCCGACGATTCAGGTTTGCAGATCGACGCGCTCAACGGCGAGCCCGGCGTTTACACAGCTCGCTATGGCGGTGCAGAGTTGACCCAAACAGAGCGCATGGCACTTGTGCTGGACAAACTTGATGGGTTAGAAGGTGCGCAACGTTCGGCGCGTTTCCGCTGTGCGATTGTGCTGGCGAATGGGGAAGGTGAGGTTGTGAGCGTGAAGGAGGGTGTCTGTGAGGGTGAAATCGCGCAGACGATAGCGGGGGCTGGTGGATTTGGCTACGATCCGATTTTTTATTTACCTGAGCATGGGATCACGTTTGCTCAGATGGACAAGTTGCCCAAGAATCAGATATCGCATCGCGGGCAAGCGGTGCGCGCCATATTGCCAGAAATTATTAGCTCTTTGAGACAGTAAATGTGACGATGCGTTTATAAATAGCGCAGCAGCATGGCGACTAATATGATTGTCAAGGCGATCACAATAAGCCCAACGAGCCACGCGGGAATGCGCGGTTTAACCGTCAGCTCACCCGTGACCGATTTAGTCGTGCTTTCTGTGTCGGTGACGGTTAGCTTGTAGGATTGTGTGAAGGTGGAGCCGACGATGGGGCGTTTTTCGGCCGAAATTGCAAACCACAAATTCATCTTTGTGGCTGGCATCAGTGCAACATCCCACACATCACCCGACACTTTAATTTCTCGCCCGATCGGTTCACGCTTCACCTGATATTCAGTCGAGACGTTCCCCTGGTTGGTAATAATTAATTCCGCCGTTCCCGCATTGACGAGATCAGTCGGTACAAGTTGCAGGTCAAATTCCCGCTGCGCCATAATGTTCAGCGTACCCGAAACGCTGTTGCTATATTGCATCTCCTGCGTGTTGCGCAGCGCAATCGTAAAGCGACGTTTTGCGGCGTGCAACGAGCCACCAGTGGGGAGATTAAAGGTTATCTTGATTGACTGATGTTTTTTGGGGAGTAACGTAACGGTTGGCTGTGATATTTCGACCCAATTTTCTGGCACACCTTCCACTTCGACAACGAGTTGTTTTGTGCGCTGCTCACTGCTTAAAAGACCGATTTGCAATGTGCCTGATGAACCGGGCGCAAGGGTCAATGCATAACTATCGAGAACGATGTTGAGCGTGTCATCTGAATGCGGCTGTAAAATTTTATTGAGTGGTTCGATTTGGTCGGGCATGAGGACAAGCGTTTGTGCGCCCTTCACATCCTGTTGTGACTGCCATTGCAGCGTAAAAGCCCCAATTTGTAGCGGATGACCTGACAACCACTCCCGTTCCGTATTGGCTTCCAGCTTTGTCCCACCAAGATAGCTGCCGTTGGTGCTGCCCAAATCTGTGACATACCATGCATCACCGCGCTTGTTGAGGCGAGCATGTTCGCGTGAAACGGCTTGCCCTTCCAGCGAAATATCATTTTCTTCGTCACGCCCGATGATGAGGGTTTCTTTGTCGAGCGTCAGAAATTCGGGAGCCGTGTCACGGCGGGTGAGAATCAGTTCATCCATACACTGTACATTGTCCAACGGTTGTGATAGCGTGCCAATTGCGTCCATCATCGATTCACCTTACTCATAGCCGCGATACCCTAAATCGGGTCAAACAAAGTACTTAGCCCATCAATAAAAAGAGAATTAACCAGACCAAGCCAGCAATGCCAGCAACTACCAAGAATGAAAGCACGACCGTTTGGAGGTCTAAGAGCGGTTGGATGTCCACATATCCTTCGTGATTGCGTTGTAATCCGCTTTCTGACGAGACGTGTAACGAGTAGGGAATTTGATCGACATCGCCAAACCACTTACGCTTGGTGGGAGAGATTAGGATGCGTACCTGATCCCCCGTGTGTGGTGTGAGGGCGAGCTTCCATTGACGCGCATTGAAGTGAATCTTGTCGCTATAGCTGTTGACGGCGAGGGTATAGAAATCGGCCGAATTTCCCTCATTCTTCAACAACACATCACACAAGACACCAGACTTGTGGGCGACCTGTCGGACACTCATCTCAACGCCATGCGCTTCCTTGATTCTAAAATGAACCTCGTCCATTGCTGCTGCACGCATTGTCGTTGTTGAGCGCAAATGGACGCGCACCGAATAGTCGCCACGCACAGCCATCCCCGTATGTGGTATCGTGATTGTGAAGTGGCTCTTCTGAATTTCTGTCGGTGGGAGGCGTACAAATGGTTCGGCCAAACGCACCCATTCAGATGGCACACCTTCAACTTCCAACACAAAGTCATCCGTCGAGACGCCTAGACTTAGCAGCGTCAACTCAACCATTGCCGACTCGCCGGGCAGCAAATCATCTCTGTCAATTTGTGCGCCCAACTCGACATACTCGTTGCTGGTCGAGACTTCGTTTTGCTCATCCACCATCGCCTTGCTCGGCACATTCATGACAATCGTCGAGTTGCGCAATGCATCATGTTCAAAGCGTCGCCAGCGCAACTCGAATGGACCAGCCAACATCGGATCGACCACGTTCCACGCCATTCCCTGATTTGGGAGTAACCGTTTGCCGCCAATCAGCGCACCGTTTGTGCTGTTCAAGTCCGTTACTTCCCATCCGTCCTCTGTCCGATCCATGCGCAGATGAAAACGCGAAATGGCGTAATCATTTAGCACAATATCGTTGTCGTGTGCTCGGCCGATTGAGATGGTGTCGCTATCCAACGGGAAATCACGCGGTATATCATCTTTGCCGATCACGGTCAAAACGTCTGTGTGCGTTTCCGCCAACAGCCCGACGTGATGACCATTTTGATATGAGTTCATTGGCATTGCAAATTCCATGATCGCTTACCTCTTTTCCTTAAAATCCAAACGTGGCAACAAACCCTGTGACGGTCAATATCAGAAATAGAAAGCACAGTGCAAGCATTCCAGTTGAGATACGGGCATCGACAGCCACTGTGGCAACAGCCGTTTCGGTTTCTTCATTTTCAGACACCACATGCACCTGGAAGGGACGGGTCTGTTTTTCACCAAAGAGCGGCCGCTGCTTGGCATGAACCAAAAATGCGAACCGCTTTTCCGTTCCAGCGGGAATTTCGAGCGTCCATTGGTCTTGCGTAAAGCCAACCGCTTGATCGCCACTTGCCGTTACATGATAGCGACAAGATGCATTCCCTTCGTTTTGAATGGCGACTATGACCTTGCCATTGTGTGTCGCCTTAGCCGGCCAAATTCCAAATGTAAATGGATCGCGCACCTTATGTCGCTCTGGTGGTTGACTGTAAAAAGCCCGCAGACTCTGCACCTCTTCATCAATTTCATCTGGCAACAGAAATTCCGTCATATCAGGAATCTCTGGCTCCTGTTGGCGCAGCTCTAAGGTGTAGTCGCCAACGGTCAGTACCGCCCCAAATGACCAAGGATATGGCCGATGGGCTTCTAACTTATTTTCATCCATCCAGGAGCCGTTCGTGCTGGCAAGATCGGTAACATACCAAACGCCGCTACGCCACTCCATGCGGGCATGATGGCGTGAAATGCCACCTTCTTTAAGCGTGATGTCGTTGCCATTTTCTCGGCCGATTGTCACGATTAGTTGATTTAATTTGTGCGTGTATGGGGAAGCGTCACCCAATTGGATGATTAGCTCTTCAACAGCTAAAAGGTCGGTGTCACTGCCAAACATTGATGGATGAATTGCTGCCATTAACAACCTCTTCGGTACAAGATGCAAGTTCTGCATCTGTAAAAGCCCCTGTACCGCTACACAATAATATCTACCCGATACCCAATCCTGACTAAACCACACAAAGAGACATTGCCATTTGGTTGTAAGATGCCACGTTGCTATTCGTCGGTTCTATCTCCTAAATCATACAGCGTCACAGGTGACAATGTAGTGTAAACTGCGTGAAATGTTCCGCCGATCGACCTGATGAATTAGTACTACAGGTAAAGATGTAAGCTATCGCGTAAGTAATTGTTCCTGTAGAGGAGGCTGTGAAGCAGATTGTTAGTCTGTTCTCGCAGCCTCTCCGACATGGTTTATAATCGCACCTCTATGAAATGGTTTGTCGTGCCCGCGGTTTGGCTGTTTTTCTGGCTCGCGTTAGGGAGTGCCGTCATGGACGCACCCACAATGGATGAACAAAATCACATTGCGCGCGGCCTCGCCTTTGTGCGCACGGGTGAGCCACGTCTCAGTCTCGAACATCCGCCATTAATCAATGCATGGTCTGCGCTGCCACTACTTTCGCTAAATGGAATCGACTTGCCGCTCGACGACCCGAGCTGGCAACGTGAACCACCACAAACGTACTGGTATGATTTCGCAACACGCCTCTTTTGGGAGATCAACGCGCCGCGTGTGCCAACGATGGTCTTCATGGCGCGTGTGCCGATTATTTTGCTGACGCTCTTGCTGGCAGCCGTCGTGCAACGGTTTGGCTCGCTACTCTGGCACAACAAAGCTGGATTTGTCGCCGCTGGCCTGACGCTATTTGATCCTAACATCATCGCGCATGGTCGCTATAGCACAACCGATATGGCGGGAACGTTTGGGCTAACGATGATGGCGTTTGGATTATGGGGACTGTTTGCGAAAATCCGCTCTGGACAAGTAGACCAAAAGAGCCGTGCTGTATCATTGCTATGGAGGCAGGAAGCTATTCTTTTTGCTGCTATCTGTATGGGCATTGCATTCGGGAGCAAACTCTCAATGCTTGGATTCGTACCGATTTTTGCCATTGTCTCGCTATTGCCTATCTTTCCTGACTGGTCATGGCATACCGCATTGAGACGTTTGGGACTCTATTTAACGGCAGGTGTCCTTTCGATAGGCGTGGTGTGGGCGATATTTGGTTTTGAATGGGGCAACTTTTGGTTTTTGGATGAGCAGTTTGCATGGCTCAATCAGTACAGCGCACCGATGCCAACCTTTTGGGCGGGCATTGAACGCATTATGGTGGCAACGGGCGGGGGTCGGCCGACCTACCTACTTGGCGAATTTTATGACACGGGCGTGCCACTTTACTTCCCCATCGCCTTCCTCGTCAAAACACCAATAGTCACATTATTGCTGCTTATTGTGGCTATGTTGACTTTGCTTGCCAACAAGGTGACACGTGGCCGCGCATTTTACTTGCTGATTCCCGCGCTTTTCTACTTCGGCACCACTACACAAAGTGGTCTGAACATTGGCTATCGGCATCTTTTACCAATTTTACCCCTGGTGTACCTGCTAATTAGTGGGATCACGCCGCGTCATTTTCGGCAAGAGGGTGTCACGTCGCGCCGTGGATTTGTGTTGCTGCTGGCTGTAATTGCCGCTGTTGTGACAACGGTACGTGTTTATCCACACTATGTCGGTTACTTCAATTTGACGGTCGGGCAAGAAAATGGCTGGGAAGTGCTGCACGATAGCAACATCGACTGGGGACAGGACTTAGTACGCTTGCGAACATGGATGGATGAGAATGGAATCGAGCGAGTTAAGTTGAGTTATTTCGGTTCGGCCGATCCCACCCTATATCTCAACTACGATCCGCTGCCGGGCAATCCGCGCCATCTGGATTTGTGGACAGAGCCGCCGTTTGACATAACGAATCCCGAGAGTGGTGTTTACGCGATCAGTGTCCAGAGTTTAATTGGTGTGGTCGGTCAGCCATGGACGCATGATCGCTTTGCCTTTTTCCGTGCGCGCGAACCTGATATCAGGATTGGGGGGATTTGGGTATATGTCTTGGAGTAACCCTAGCTCCTCTGCCGTCACGAGCGGGAAGCGAGACGGTCTAGCATTCCTGCGGCGGCAGGAATCGATCCTTCAGTATGCTGCCATCATCCTGCTGGCAACTTTCATGCGTGCATGGCGACTGTTTGATATTCCGCCTGGCTTAGCCCAGGATGAGGTGTTGAACGCCGACATTGCGGAGAACATTCTCAACGGACAACATGCGCTCTTCTTCCGTGAAGGGTTTGGGCATGAACCACTGTTCCACTACATCGGCGCGATCTTTCAACGCTTGTTGGGTGATAATGCGCTGGCGATTCGCTTGCCAAGCGTATTGATCGGGGTCGTGACGGTCGCACTCGTGATCGCGCTGGCGCAGCGATGGTTTGATGAGCAGGTTGCGCTATGGGCGGGATTAGCGGTGGCGGTGAGTTGGTGGGGGGTGATTTTCGGCCGAATTGGTATTCGCGCCCAATTAGAAGCCTTACTTCTTTGTTGTACAGCTTTGTTGTGGCAACGCCGCCCTTTCTTTGCCGGTATTTTCCTTGCCCTCGCTTGCTACACTTACTCGCCTGCCATTGTTATGTTGGCATGGCCTTTTGGGGTTGCCTTGCACAATTGGGTGCTGCGAAGATTTGACTCAAGCAGAAAACCCTCAGCGATGCAACGCAATGGGTTGATTGTTGGAAGCGTTGCGATTGTTTTTGCCGCGCCGCTCTATATCTATCTTGCGCTCAACCCCGACCTACTTGAGCGGGGCGGGCAGTTGAGTGGGGGCGTGACGGCGTTGTTTGAAGGCAACTGGCGACCGCTTTTCGATCAATCGTGGCAGACGTTGACCTACTTTTTCCGCAATGGCGATCCACGTTGGACTTACAATGTGCCGACCGTCCCGTTATTTGATCCTGTCAATTTCCTGCTATTTCTGGCCGGAATTAGTGTGACGATTTGGCAGCGGTCGGTGCGGGGCGTGGTGCTCTTGACGTGGCTTGGCGTGGGAATTTTGCCCAGCATGTTGACCCCTGACGCGCCGAGTAGCATTCGGATGATTGGGGCATTACCGCCAACATTTGTACTGCTTGCGGTGGGCTACGATTGGACCATTCGGGCGTTGACAAGTCGCAGCTCTATCATGTGGGTTGATCAGATTTTTGGCCTGTTTGGTATTCTTGCGCTGGTGGCGAGTACGGCGTTCAACGGCTTCAATGTCTGGGCAAATGCGCCTGAGGTGCAAACACAAAAATACCAGACGGTGTTTGCCGCTATCGCGGATGAGATTGGGGAAAGCGACGCGCTAGCTGTCATTTCAGAAGATTATTTTGAACCGATTGATGCGGATTCGATTCGGCGCGAGCTGGGCTATGACGCGGAAACGCGCTGGGTGCAGGGCGGTATGGCAGTCGTTTTGCCAAATGGACATTCGGCCGATTTTTACGTGCGCGATTCGGCCGATCTCAATCCATTGATCAGCCCCTACCTCTCCCTCAGCGAAAAAAGTCACGGTTTCCACTTCACAACCTACGCGCTCAATGGCTTCACAACTGACAACTTTACACCCCTCTCAACGACATTTGGCGATGTGTTGCGTCTTGAAGGGGTCAAAGTTGTCCAGACAGCGGCCGATCAGCCAATTGTACTGCTCACCCATTGGACAATTCTGCAAACACCGCCCGACGATGTGCGGATTTTCACACATCTGCTCGCGGAGGACGCGAGTGAGCCGTTGACGCAGTTTGATGGGTTTGACGGAGCGGCCGAAACCCTCAAACCTAACGATCAGCTACTACAGCTGCATCTACTCAAGCGCGTCGATCTGCCGACAGACTTCACCATTCTAATCGGACTCTACCAGCTTAATTCGTTGCAACGTTTACCGATCAACGCAAACGACACAACGGTTGCTGTCCCACAAGAGCAGCTTCAGTTTGTGATGCCGAAATAACCAATTCAATCTTTGCTGGTGTGCGATAATTGAAGAATTCGGCCGATTATCAGCACCACAGGTAACAGCAACACGGCGATTAATCCATACCCCAACCGAAAGGTCAGCACAGTTGCTAAGAAGCCAATCGCAGGCCCACCGATGATTTGCCCAAATGCGTTGATCTGACCCCACATTGACAGCACGGTGGCGCGAACTTTTGGCTCGATCTGTTGGGTGAGCCATGCGTCATAGAGCGGAAACGAGATACCGCGAATCACTTGCAGCGAGATGTATGCGGCGACACCCATGACGATGCCATTGGCAAATGCAAACCACACGATTGCCAACAAGCTGAGCGACATAAAAGTTCGGAAATGGCGTAGGATAGCAGGGGCATCTTCCTCTTTGATGCGGCGGCGCACCACCCCGACAAAGAGGATATTGAGCAGCAGAGCGACGATATTGATCCCACCTAGCCAAACGATGGGTTCGAGATCGCCAACGGATGGGAAGGTGAAATTCTCTAGCAGATGGGGTTCGCTAAGCCGCTGTAGTCCTTCATCGGAAAGCCCGATAAACAGCTCGACAAGCATGACAAGCATCAAAATTCGGCTGGCACGAACGGATGCAAGTCCTGCGCGAAAGGTGTCGGAGAGTTTGCCCCACGTATTGCGTTCGGTTGATGCGGCGGGTGTAAATCTCGTCTCGCGCATCAATGGAATCAGCAGCAAACCCAGCACCATCATGCCGATACCGCTGATGATGAAGCCCGCTGCGAGGCTGATCAACGCCCCTATGCCCATTGCCAGCAAGATGCCAAGTATGCCCACAAAGCTGCCAATTTGCCCAGCCCGTAACAGCACGCCCGTTATCTCTTGCTCGCCGATCTCGTCGGCCAACCACGCCGTTTCTGCCCCGCTCAAAAAAGTCGCGCCGATCCCCCAAATGACTTGGGAGAGCAGCACCGCCCCAAATGTAGGGACGAGCCCTTCAACGATAAAACCGACGCCAATCATCAGATAACCAATGATCAGTGACAGTTTGCGACTGTATGCGTCGGCAACGACGCCTGTGGGGATTTCGGCCGAAAAGTAGGCGACCTCCAACACCGTCCCCGTCAACACCAATTGTAGTGGGTTTAACCCAACAACATCGACACGATAGACGGCCGACACTGCCGCCATCAGCCCGAACATAAGCCCGTGCACGATGCGAATCAAATAGTAGGTGGTTGTTGCGCTCATGAAAGATGCGCAAAATGTAAGACGTCAGGCTCGATCCCGTGCGTTACGTTTGATGCTCCCCCCAACGGCATAATGAAATATGCACCCGCATTGTCATCACCGCGCACGGTTGGGTGAACGGTGAAACCCATACCCAACTTTAGTTGATGATTGGCCACTTTGTCGCCGTCGCTATAGGAGCGAAATTGGTAGCAATCTTGTTCACGAGCGTGGTTGATGGCAGCTTGTTGGAGGGATCGGCCGATTCCCTGTCGCCGATATTTTTCCACAACGATAAAGGCCATCACTTTTCCCTCCGTCAACGCTTCTCCAGCCAACATTACCCGCTGACAATCGTCGTCGTCACCGATGTATTGTCGCGCATAGTGCAGCAGGCCCACAATCGCATCATCTACCAACGCAACAAACCAAAAGTGCTCAAGATGCCATTCAAAATGGACATCTAGATAGCGACGCTGGTTAGTTGCAATCATCATCGTCTCCAATGTTGACCAGCGTGGATGTGCTGTATCCCATTGTTCAATCTTCATCTGTTGACTCCTGCACAAACCTTGACTCATCGGCCAGCCGATCTTTCTCTGACAAGCTGACGTACTCATCCCATAGCTGTCGCGCCAAGCGTTGCCCGTTAATCCGCAATCCTTGCCGCGCAAAGTAGTCGCAAACGCGCTCGACGTCACGCTGGAAGATCATCTGCCCATTGCGATTCTTACTAGCCGTAGTGACTTGTGGGAAGTCGATGAAGGTGATGTCATCTTCCCAAAAGAGGATGTTGAAGGCGGAGAGGTCACCATGAATGCGATTTAGGCGCAACATCGTCTCGATGGTCCAAAGTGTCGTGTCGAACAGTTCCGCGATTTTCGACTTGTGCAACAGCTTTTTTAGGTTGACGTTGTGGAGTGGGGGAGCTGCGCCGTGCTGGTCACCGACAAAGCCCATCAAGATTGCGTTATTCGCAATCGCATACGGTTTTGGCACGGGGAGCCCCGCATCATACAGTAACGTCAACGTTTGATATTCGTGTTGGAGCCATGATTGATGCGCAAGGAAATCACCAAAGCTCGACTTGTGCTTGATCGCCCGCATCTCGCGCTTGTTGCGTGCGGTCACCGTTTCACCCTCATCGCCGAGTATGGCGCGGCCCTCTTTATACATTGCGTCATTGCGCAGCTGGCGGAACATTTTCGGCCGATAAACCTTCGCTGCCAAAAAGTCGCGTCCAACCGACTCATGCGCCCGACATTGATAGACGTTCGCCTCTTTGCCGCCCTTGACCATCGTGATTACGTCCGTAATCAACTCTTCGCGCAAAAAGGATTGCAGGGCTTCTAACACCCAGCCCGCCTCATGTTCAGACGGCACATAGGTGAAGTCAAACGCATTTTCCAACTTTAATCTGTCAGCGATTTCCGCTAACGTATCATCTTTTGTCCACTGTGTTGCCTTCTTTGGCTTCGGCTTGCGTCGTTGCTGCCGCGTAATAAATTTTTGTCTCGTCTCGTGTTCTACGTGTTCGTAGCGGTCAAAATCATCAAATATGGTAGACATAGGGAGAAGTAGTTCGTGGCAAGCGGCAAATGGTTTGCAAGAACATAGTTGCTTAACCATTAGCGACAAATCACTAACTACTAAAAATATTCAGTTATACGTGTTGAATTTCTGGATCAAAAAACCACAGGCTAATATGCAACACCTGTGGCTCTACTGTGGGGAACGGAAAAAATTAGTCCGTTTAAGCGCGAATATTTCGCGTGGTAGAGGCGTGTTCACAATTAGCGAGTGGGAAATCTATTTGATTGACTTGCATAATTACGCCTCCGTTTGGTTAAAAGTTTAGATAATGCGCACAGCATATCATACACACCGCAAATCCGTCAAGCATGAATTTGCCACTGTCGCACGACATTTCTATTTTGCCCTATATCTGCAATGGCCTCGTGCATAGACGCCAGAGGTGTAGTATATTTCGTGTCAAATCGACGCAATACTAATTCTGCGTCTCTATGGTAAAAAGCGTTAAGTAGACATGCATTCTGTTGAACCCATGATTTCTTTATGTTATCATTCTCGGCTGTTGTGTGTCACATACTTGGCCACACAAATTCCGCCCCGCAGTGGGGCTAAACTCAACTAAAACCACACTGGTTTTGCGAGAAATCCACGGAAAAAGGTTAAAAATGCGAGATTACGAATTTATTGTTGTCTTTCGTTCAGACATGGACGATCAAGCCCGAGACGAGTTGGTGGACCGGGTAATTGGGATGATTCCCCTGCCAGAAGGCAGTGAGGAACCGAAAATTGACCGCTGGGGTCGCCGCCAACTTGCATACCCCATCAACAAACAAACGGAAGGGTATTACGTTTACGCGGAAACCGCGATGGTTCCCGAAGAGATCGCTGAGATGGAACGTAACCTAACCTATATCGACGAAGTTCTACGCCATCTTGTTGTTAGAAAAGACGCTTAGAACCCTAGGAGGCCCCTAGATGAATCGCGGACTCAATAAAGTCATGCTGATCGGATGGATCGATGGCAGTATCGAGCTGCGGCATACAGCAAGCGGGAGACCAGTTGCATCGTTCACCGTGGCGACGCCGCGCAGTTGGCAATCGGCCGAAGGCGAACAACACGAAGAGACAGAGTGGTTTAACGTCGTTGCATGGGGCAGTCTCGCCGAGATTTGCAGCAAACGCCTAAAAACTGGGCAACAGTTGTATCTCGAGGGACGCTTGCAAACACGCGGCTGGGAAGACGAGAATGGCAAGATGCACTTCCGTACAGAAGTGATCGCGCAGGAAGTCGTTGGGCTGGATAACCGCTTAGATAGTTTGCTTTAGTTGTGCCTCCCCTTTTGTAAAGAAAAAATAGTTAACAGTGAACAGTAAACAGTAAACAGTCGGCGCGAATCCATAATTCGTCACTGTTTACCGTTTGCTGTTTCACTGCTTACTGAAAACAATGGCTAACAATGATCTACAGCCGCGTCGCACAACGCGCAAAGAATATCTGCTGACACGCAAGCAGCAAGAGCAGTATCGTCAAATTCGGTTGGCTGCACTCGCGCTCGGCGGTCTTTTGCTTTTAATTTTGGGAATTGGCTTAATTTTTGAATATGTGATTAAGCCGGGACAACCTGTTGCAGCGGTGGACGGGACGGAAATCGCGTTGAGTGATTGGCAAGATCGCGTTGTGTTGGAGCGCAAGCAGTCAATTGATACGATCGATCAGCTTTACGAAGCGGTTGGCGGTGATGTTAACCAGCTATTCCAATTTGCGGGTCAACAGTTGAACACCGTTGCATCACCTGCCGTTCTGGGACAACAAGTCCTGCTGCAAATGATTGATGAAGTGTTGATTCGTGCTGAAGCCGAACGACGTGGTATTACAGTCAGTGAGGCGGAGATTCAACAAGAGATTGAAGAGCAGTTTGATTTCTATGGCGGCGAGCTTCCCCCAACACCCGACGTAACACAAACGCCTGAACCAACCCCATCTGTCACACCCATTGTCAGCGCAGATGCAGAACCGACCGCAGAACCTGAGACAGACGTGACGCCCACGACCGAGCCAACGCCGTTGCCGACCAGCACACCCGTCAGCGCCGCAGGCTTTGACGAACTATTTGGGGAGCGATTGACAGAGTTTGCAGCCTTTGGCGGTACGGAAGCGGATTATCGCGAGCGAATTGAACTTCAGCTATTAAGTGCTAAGTTGCAAGACGCATTTGCCGAAGAGCAAGGTTTGACGACCGAAGAGGAACAGTTCAGCTTGCTCTATATCTCATTCCAAGATGAGGCTGAGGCACAAACGGTTGTTGCAGACGTTGCAGATGGCAAACCGTTCTTAACGGCATGGAACGAAATCCGCAGCGCAGAGCGCGTGACAAATACACAGCCATTTGCCAGTGAGTTCCAATTTACGGCACTTGAGTCAATTTCTGGCAGTTTGGGTGCGGAAGTTGCCGGTGTTTTGGAGACGTTGGAAGTAGGCGCGACATCTGATCCAATTGGTAATGATACGGGTCGCTTCATCGTCGTTAACTTGCGTGGCAGGGAAGACCGTCCCCTATCAGAAGCGCGTATCGATCAGCAGAAGCGTGATATGTTGCAAGAGTGGCTAGTTGAAGCGGAAAAACAAGCGGTTATTTATGAATCGCGTTGGGAAGGGAACGTGCCAGATCGGCCGATTCTAGACCCCAAATACTTTACGCCCGTAGAGACTGAGCCCGTTATTCCTGAAATCCCCGAGATCGAAACGGAAGAGTAGCAAATCAATCAACTTATACAAAAATCCGCCTACAGAGGCGGATTTTTGTTTTCCGAAAATAGACCGTTATCTGTGCCATTAGAATGAATCTGGATACACGACATTAGGACAAAGATTCGCTACGCTTAGGGAAATTTCGTTTGTGGCCGATCGGTTCGGCCGAAATTCGCAATTTGGAGTGGTATCAATATCATGAATATAGGAATTTTTGGCGGCACACAAGGTGTCGGATTAGCTGCACTCAAGCAAGCCTTGGCAGAGCATCATCATGTGACCTTGTTGGCTCGCACCCCAGATAAAGTCGAGATTGAGGACGAGAACCTCACGATTGTACAAGGGGACGTTCTCAACGTCAGCGATGTTGAAAAAGTTGTAGCGGGGCAAGATGCAATCATCAACTCATTGGGTGGAACGAAGAATAATCCAGACAACGTTTGCACAATTGGGACACGTCATATTATCGGCATGATGAAGAACTTTGGTGTAAAACGGCTGCTGACGGTCACGGCTCTGGGCGTAGGTGACAGTCGCAAGCAAGTACCTTTTGTGTTCAAAATGCTGATGAAAACAATCTTGCGTAAAGCGTATGCTGATAAAGAGAAACAGGAGCAAGCGATTCGCGCCAGCGGTTTAGAGTGGTTGATCGTGCGACCCGGCGGATTGACGGACGAGCCAAAAAGCGGGAAATGGGCAGTCATAAAATCAGGTGACAGCGCACCATCGAGTCGCATTAGTCGTGCGGATGTAGCGGCGTTTCTGTTGGCACAACTAGACCGCGAAGAATACCTTTACGAAGCGATCGGGCTCGTGGCATAAATTCACCTTTCTACGTCAAATTGACAATCACGCGTCCTGTTTGACCGCCGGCAAGGATGGTGTCGATTTCGGGATTGAGGGTATCAAGCGTCACCTCTCGCGCAAGCGTGGCGAGGTTATCGAGTTTCCAATCGGTCGCGAGTTTTTGCCAGAGAGCCGCGCGTTTTTGGATGGGAAAATCGGCCGATTCTATCCCCACCAAGCGCACTCCACGCAATATAAATGGGAAAACGGTCGTGTTTATTTTTGGCGAGGCGACTAAGCCGCTGATTGCCACGACCGCATTGCTCTTGGTTGAGGCAAGAGCCGTTTCCAACATCTCACCGCCGACACAGTCGACAACACCTGCCCAGCGTGAGCGCAACATCGGCCGACTTGTATCGGTCGCCTCTTCGCGCGAGATGATGCTTGTCGCGCCTAGTTTACGCAAAAAATCAGTTGCGCTCTCAACTTTTCCCGTCGCTGCAACGACATTGAAGCCGATCTTCGCCAAGAGCGCGACCGCCATACTGCCTACGCCACCCGTTGCACCAGTCACCAAAACCTCACCGTCTTCTGGCGCAACGCCATTCCTCACCAGTTCATCTACGCTCATCGCGGCGGTAAAGCCCGCAGTTCCATAAGTCATTGCCTCAAGCGGGGTCAACGTCGCGGGCAGCTTGACGACCCAGCCGGCTGGAACGCGAATGTATTCACCAAATCCACCGTCTGTATTCATGCCCAAATCGTATCCAATCACGACGACCTGTTCACCTTCTGTGAACTGCTCAACACTCGATTGTGCAACGATCCCCGCTGCGTCGATCCCCGGTGTGTGTGGGAATTTGCGTGTCACGCCGCGATTGCCGCTGGCTGAAAGCGCATCTTTATAGTTGAGGGACGAATAGTGAACGCGAATGAGGACATCGCCCGCAGGTAGATCGTCCGTATTGCGTGTTTCGATTTTGCGAGAAAAGGTTTTTGGTTCGGTTTCTGTGATAACCAGTGCGCGAAATTGTTGTGATTGTGACATTTTAATTGGTGGAAATTGTTGCGTTGTTAAATATCAGCATTATTGCTGGGTTGGCTCAATTGGGACAATTTTATCAATGATATCGTGAACGAAATAGGCGAGTAAAATCTCCCCGTCGGCGTCCGTGCCGAATTTGGTGATAAAGCGGCGACCAAAGCCGATGCGTTCAACCTGCCAGTCAGTAGCAATACGCTCTAGTGTGAAGATTTCGTAGGTGCAGAAATCAGCAAACAGATATTTGCCCTGCAATTCGGGTAGTTCGTCGCCGTGATAGACGAGGCCACCCGCAATCGAGCAGCGGTCATTGGCATGTGTGTAGGTGTGAACAGGTGCTGTCAACGTATCGGATGCGTCACACGCGCTGGTCACAAATGGCCGCGTGCCTTCTAAACAGGGCCAGCCGTAATTTTGCCCGCCGCCATCATCATGCGGTTGAAAATTCAACTCTTCCATCGCGCTTAATCCGACATCGGGAATGTAGAAATCACCGCTGACTGGGTCGATATAGATTGCCCATGGGTTGCGCAGCCCCATCGCCCAAATCTCATCCTGCACTTCAGGATTGCCGACAAACGGATTGTCGGGTGGGATTGCGTAAGGATCGGCCGAATCCACATCAATACGTAATATCTTGCCCTTTAAAGATGCCTCATCCTGCGAATAAAGGCCATCCGCATCATCTCCAACGGCAATGAACAAATAGCCGTTTATTGGGCTAAAAATCAGCGTGCCGCCCTTATGATGTTTAGAAAACTGCTCGATTTCGAGAATGATCGTTTCTGAGTTGCGGTCAGCCATTGTCTCGTCGATGGCCACAAAACGGGAGACCCGTAAATAGGCGCGCTCAGTCGTTGGATCGCGATGGAAATAGGAGACGTAGAAGTACTGATTGGTTGCGTAATCGGGATGAAATGCGACATCATAGAATCCGAGTTCAGACCGATCTGTTTCGACGGCCGAACTTATGTCCAAAAATGGCGGCGACTCTAGCGTGCCATCTGATTTGATCCGAGAAACGATGCCTGTGTGTGTCGCAATGTAGACATCGCCAGCGGCAGAAGTTTCAATGTCAGTATGGATATCGGACAAACCTCTCAACACGATTTCAATGTCAATCGTCGGTTCTGGAAAGGGGTTGCTAATAATTGGGAGATAGAGGGTGTGATTGTTCTGCCCCAGCGTACTTCGACGGAAAAGCATAGTCACTGACAGCAGAATAAGGAACAGAATCAATTTTTTCATAAGATGCTTTTGAGGTTAGGATCATTTTTGAATATAGCATTGATTATAGCGGTTTCCAAGTGAGGAAACGGATATGGTGTCTGTCGCAATTTCCAACGGGAGTGCCTTACTTGGGATTGACTAAATCGTTTTGCGCCAACGTTGATAACTTGCGGGCGTATCGAGGTCGATCAGAATGGATTGTGATTTGACAGGGAACAAGTGCAGTTTGTCAGAGTTGGCTTGGACAATATCGCGCGGCGATTGCGCCCATGTAAGCGTGCGCAGTGGGGGGATAAATTCGGCCGAAAATACCACCGGATGCCCCCGCACCCCTTCATAGGTCGGCACAACAATGCCCCTCCGTTCACGCCAAAAGTGCACAATCTCACGCATTGTTTCAGGCTGTACCAGCGGCATATCCCCCAACATCACAAAAAACCCATCTGTCTCCTCCAGCGTGGCCAACGCCGTTTGTAGCGATGAGATCATTTCGCCTTTCGCATAGTCAGGATTGTGGCGTGTTGGGACGGCAGCCGCCTCGGCAATCAGGCGCGTTTGTTCAGCATAGGCGCCTGTTACAACCAGCACATCTTTTGTGACGGCGAGAACGTTGTGAATGGTTTGCCCCAGCACGGTGCGCGAACCCCATGGGAGCAACAGCTTTGGCTGCCCCATGCGTGAACTTGTTCCAGCGGCGAGAATGATGGCATGCATGTCGATGTGGCTTTTCTTAAGTTTTTTTCAACTTTCAGTCAATTCAATATAAATTTCGGCCGATTCTAGCGCATTTTCTCAACTTCGTTATAATCAATTTAGCACTAGACAAGACATGTAATAAACCATTCCCACTTTAATCAATGGCACGGATCACTTTCTTCAAAATCGCGCCTCTTCGCCAAACTGGATATCTCCAAACGCGGACTATTGTTTACTCATGGCAACATGGTGTGACAGTAGAATCCGATCGTCAAATACAGATTGCTAACCCAGTTGGTGATTCGACCAAGGGGTGATCGCATGGGGAAAGCTGGTTCTAATGCTATTTCTAAGAAACGGGTCAGGAGAGCGCAGTGAAGGATGCACCTAGTTCCCCAATAGTTGATAACGAAGATGTTTCGGCAGGTTCACCCCCGCCGACACCCTCCTTAGTTGATGATCCAGCGCAAGCGACGGGTCAGACGGTTGAAGACGTTATTTCGGCCGAAATCCACAAAACGACTACCCCCTATCAAAAACCACCACCCCCATCTCAGGCTACTTTCGCACTTAGCGTTGCTAAAGAAATTCTCAACGACTTACTCGACGAAGATCAACAGATGTTTGCGGCCGCTGGTCTCATCACCACGTTGATCCTGCTTTTCTGGCGACGCATGAGCCGCCAAATCACCAAACGTACCGCCGCCGCAGTTATCGAAACTTTGCGTGCTGAAGGCGTTATTAAGTAACAGTGGCTAACCGCTCGCCACATATCACTGACAATTAACTTTATTATCGCATTATCAAACCAAGAAAAACTTAAATAGAAGGAGTCCCCACCTATGCAAGTCTCAATGACAGTCAACGGAAAATCCTATACCCGCGATGTCGAGCCGCGTATGTTACTCGTCGATTTTATCCGCGAGTCAATCGGCCTTACTGGCACTAACATCGGCTGCGATACGAGCCAATGTGGTGCCTGCACCATTCATATGGATGGCATGTCGGTCAAATCCTGTACCGCATTTGCCGTGCAGGCAGATGGCGCAGAAATCACAACGATTGAAGGTCTCGCCAACGGCAGTGAACTTCATCCAATGCAACAAGCGTTTTGGGATAATCATGGCCTCCAGTGTGGCTATTGCACACCGGGCATGATTATGGCCGCCACAAAGCTCGTTGAGAACAATGCTAATCTCGATGAAGCAGCCATTCGCCACGGTCTTGAAGGCAACATTTGTCGCTGCACGGGCTATTCAAATATCGTCAAATCGGTTCAGCAAGCTGCTGAAGCGATGGCGGCATAGGAGGATAAACTCATGGGTAAAATGGGTGATGCAGTCAAACGAATTGAAGACCCGCGTTTTATTCAAGGCAAGGGCAAATATGTCGCCAACCTAAAGCTGCCAAACATGGCCTATGCCGCGATTGTTCGCAGCCCTTATGCACATGCCACAATCGGTGAGATCGACGCAAGTGAAGCGTTGGCGATGGATGGCGTAATCGCCGTCTATACTGGTAAAGATTTAGCGGATGCGGGCGTCGGTTCGCTGCCCTGCGGATTTAATCCCCCTGATATTATCGCACCCCCACACATGCCACTCGCAGTCGACCGTGTGCGTCACGTTGGTGATGGCGTTGCCGTCGTCATTGCAGAAGACCGCTATACGGCCCAAGATGCGGTCGATCTCATTTTTGTCGATTATGAACCGCTTGAGGCCGTCGTTGATGCGAAAAAGGCGACGGAAGAAGGCGCCCCATTGGTGCATGACAACGTGCCAAATAACACGAGCTTTTATTGGCCGCTTGGCGATAAAGCAGTGGTCAATGAGGCATTGGAAGCATCTGATCACGTTGTTGAGCTCGATCTAATCAATCAGCGACTCGTTCCAAACGCGATGGAGCCACGTGCTTGTATCGCCGAGTGGAATGATTTTGATGACGAGATGACAGTCTGGACGACCAGTCAGAATCCGCATCTCATCCGCTTGCTGATGAGCATTGCAACGCTCGGTCTCGCCGAGAACCAGTTGCGCGTCATCTCGCCAGATGTCGGCGGTGGCTTTGGCTCAAAAATCTTCCACTACGCTGAAGAGGTGATTGTGCCTTGGGCAGCACGCGAGCTCGGCCGACCCGTTAAATGGGTTGCCACGCGCAGTGAATCATTTATCACCGACGCACATGGCCGTGACCACGTTTCAACCGCGAAACTCGGATTGAAGGCTGACGGTACATTTACTGCCCTTTCGGTCACGACATACGCCAACATGGGCGCGTATCTTTCAACATTCGCCCCGATGATTCCATCTGCGCTGTACATCACGCTTTTTGCAGGGCTGTATACGACCCCTGTCATTTTTGGTGAGACGTATGGAACGATGACCCACACCGTTCCTGTCGATGCCTATCGCGGTGCAGGACGTCCGGAAGCGAGCTACCTGCTAGAGCGCATCATCGACGTAGCGGCACGTGAATTAAAGATGGATCCCATCGAAATTCGCCGCAAAAACTTTATCCAGCCAGATCAATTCCCATACCAGACCCCTGTTGCACTCGTTTACGACAGCGGCAATTATGATGCATTGTTTGACAAGGCTGTGGAAGTTTCTGGCTATGATGAACTGCTCAAGATACGCGATGCAGCCCGTGAAGAAGGGCGGATCGTTGGCGTTGGTGTGAGTGGATGTATCGAGGCAAGTGGTGCTGGCCCATCAAAGGTTGTGACTAGCTTAGGTGCTGGCGTTGGATTGTGGGAAAGCGGTCAAGTGCGCGTCCATCCAACGGGCAAAGTCTCGGTCATGACGGGGACGCACTCGCATGGGCAAGGGCATGAGACAACATTTGCCCAGTTGGTCTCCTCAGAGTTGGGTGTTCCAATGGAGGATGTCGAGATCATTCATGGTGACACGGGACGCACCCCAATGGGTCTCGGAACGTATGCAAGCCGCAGTGCATCTGTCGGTGGCTCGGCGATCATGTTGAGTTGCGAAAAAGTGCGTGACAAGATGAAAAAAGTGGCAGCGCATCAGCTAGAAGCGGCGGTTGAAGACATTGTCTTTGATCAAGGTGATGGCTCGATGTATGTCAATGGTGCACCTGATAAAAAGAAGGCATTTGCTGAGATTTCGGTCTCTCTTCTATTGGCGAATGAGTTGCCAGAAGGAATGGAGCCGGGCTTAGAGGAGACCACCTTCTACGATCCACCAAACTTCACCTTCCCGAACAGCGCACATATCGCAATGGTTGAACTGAGTAAGGATACTGGCGAGGTTGAACTGACGCACTACACGGCCATCGATGACGTTGGCAAAATCATTAACCCAATGATTGTGGAGGGGCAGATTCAAGGTGGCGTTGTGCAAGGAATTGGACAAGCGTTATTAGAACATGGAGTATACGATGATACGGGTCAGCTTATGACTGGATCATTCCTCGACTATGCTATGCCACGCGCTGACAACGTGCCGATGAGTAATCTCGGCCGAACCGAAACACCCTCTCCGTCAAATCCGCTTGGGGTTAAGGGTGTCGGCGAGATGGGAACGATTGCTGCCACAGTGACAGTCGCCAACGCCGTGATGGATGCGTTGGAACCGTACGGCGTGCGCCACCTCGAAATGCCGCTAACGGCGCAGAAGATTTATCAGGCCATTCAAGGCGCGTAAAAGTTGCTAGTTGCTAGATTGCGCGTTGCTAGTCTCTACTAGCCACTAGCCACTAGCCACCAGCCACTAGGAGATTTCAATGTATCCACCAAAATTTGATTACTACCGCGCCGAGAGCGTGGATGAAGCGTTGTCGCTGCTAGGCGAACATGAAGATGCAAAGTTGTTGGCCGGCGGTCATAGTCTAATTCCCGTCATGAAATTACGCTTGTCAGATCCGGGAATTTTGATCGACATCGGCCGAATTTCGTCAATTAAAGGCATCTGCAAAGATGATGATAAAGTGATGATCGGTGCGCTGACGACACACACTGAGGTCGAAAAATCGGCCGATCTACCAGCGGCGCTTCCCGAAGCCGCCAGTTGGATCGCAGATCCATCCGTCCGCAATCGTGGTACGGTCGGTGGCAATGTCGCCCATGCAGACCCTGCTTCCGATTTGCCAACCGTTTTGCTAGCACTTGACGCGACGTTTCACATGAAGAGCGCAAGCGGTGAACGCAGCGTTGCCGCAGGGGAGTTCTTCACCGACCTGTTTGAAACAGCGTTGGAAGAGAACGAGATATTGACGACAGTTGAGGTTGCGGCCGAAGGCGCTGGCACTGGTTCAGCCTATGCCAAACTGTTCAACCCCGCCTCACGCTACGCAATGGTTGGCGCAGCTGCCAGCGTCAGCGTGAACGGTGGCACAGTCAGCAATGCGAAAGTCGCCATCGGCGGATTGGTCAATTGTACAAAACGTTGTGCTGCTGTTGAAGCCGCGCTTAACGGTGGTGGCACCGACGATGCTGCGCTCGATGCGGCTGCCAAAGCGGTCTTAGACGACCTGCCAGCAGATGAGGTCATTGGCGATATGCACGCAAGTGCTGAATATCGTCGCTCTGTTGCACCTGCCATGGTCAAGCAAGCATTAGCCAAAGCAGTGGCTCGCGCTACAAGTTAGTTCAACTGATAATCTAAGGTAAATGTCTATGGGGATGCCTGCAATTGTAGGCATCCCTTTTTTTGTGACCAGCGGGCATATTTTGTTGTCCAATCACACAAATGCGCTATAAAAACGGTTTACAATAAGCCAAATGATGGTACATTAGGCGCAAATGAATTCTCACACAACTAAAGGAGTGACGCTGTGGATATAAACTTAGATAATGTTGGACAGACCATAATTGATGGTCTTTTTACGCTGGGTGGAGTCTTATTGATTCTGCTTATTACCTGGTTGGCTGCGATGTTTGTGCGCTGGTTGATCGGCAAACTGCTTAGCTCAACCGACATCGACAATCGTATTGCCCGTTCAATGGGTGGCAGTAGCGACATTAAGATCGAGAGGATCGTTGCACAAGTCGCGGGTGTCATCATCTGGATTATGGGCATCATTGCGGTTCTGACCTATCTAGATCTCGATACGGTCGCGGGGCCACTACAATCAAGTATTGACACGATATTTAGCTACCTGCCAAGACTTGGTGGTGCGTTGATATTAGGTGTTGTTGCATATATTGTTGCGACATTGGTCAAGATGTTGATCGTGCGTGGGGCAGACGCAATCAATCTGGATAAGCGCATTAACAGCCTTGATGCAGAGGCTACTCCCACAACGCGCACATCAATTGGGCAATCATTGGGGACAGCTGCATTCTGGTTGATCATTTTGATGTTCTTGCCCAGTATTCTTGAGAAATTAGGGATGCAAAGCCTTGTTGCGCCGCTGCAAAGCATGCTCAATGAGTTCCTGACATTCTTGCCAAACTTGCTCGGCGCGGCGATCATCGCGCTCATTGGCTGGTTTGTAGCGCGAATTGTGCGTCAGGTTGTGACGAGTTTAATGCGTGCGGCCGATGTAGACCGCTTTGCCCGTCAAACTGGCCTAACACTTTCGATCACCGACCTCGTTGGCACGCTGGTCTATACGGTCATTTTGTTGTTGGTCATTGTGCAAGCCCTCAACGCATTGCAAATTGAAGCGATTTCTGGTCCTGCCACAAGCATGATCGACCTAATCTTCTCTGCTCTGCCACGCATTTTCGGGGCGGCCCTGGTCTTGGGTATTTCGTATGTGATTGCCAAGTTGGTTGCAGGGCTGGTCGAATCACTACTGCAAAGTGCTGGGTTTGATGGACTGGTCAATCGACTCGGTGTGCGCCTGAACGACGAAGACGGGCGTACGCCATCACAGTATGCTGGCTGGATTGTCATGATTGGCTTCATGTTGCTCGCAACGTTGGCAGCGACCGATATGCTTGGCTTTGGCGAGCTTTCAAACATTGTCAATGAATTTGTTGGCTTTGCTGGACAAGTGCTGCTTGGAATCATCGTTTTTGCCATTGGCATCTTCCTTGCTAACTTTGCCTATGACATTGCGACCGATGCTGGCTTGAGCAACTTTGTCTCTAACCTGATTCGGGCGGCTGTGATGGTACTTGTTGGTGCGATGGCGTTGGAACGCATGGGCATTGGCTCCGACATCGTGCAGCTGGCGTTTGGCATTGGCTTGGGTGCGATTGGCGTCGCGGCCGCATTAGCGTTTGGCTTAGGTAGCCGAGACATTGCAGGTCGTGAGGTCGAACGTTTCGTCACCAAGACACGGGTCGAATCAACGGCTACCAGCATCGAAAACGATCTTAGTAGCGACTAGTCTCCTTCAGAGATGCCATGCCTACGCGATAAATTTAATTATCCCAGAGGCAGTATCTAAAGATATCCGCTCCTAAATATGGACGGTCACCTGACTCCAGCTAACTTTGGCGAACTCACCGATGATCAATTGGTTGAACTCGCCCAGAAGCGTGGTGATCGGGATGATCGTCCATTTCGTTTATTAATGGAACGCCACCAGACGACGGTGTGGCGGGTCTGTTATAATTTCTTGAAAAATGGGGATGATGCCGACGACCTGACGCAAGAGGTCTTCTTACGAGCATATCGCAACCTCAAGAAATTTGAGGGGCGCTCATCATTCAAAACATGGGTCTATCGCATTGCGATCAACACGAGCCGCAATGAGATTCGTTACCGCTCTCGTCGGCCGCAAGAAAGCCCAACCCCATTGGAAACTGCGGCTGAATTTATCCCCTCTGGACAAAATGTTGAAGAGATTACTCAAAAGCATGTGCGCAGCGAGATGCTTGCGGACGCATTAAAGCAGTTGTCTCCTTCTGAGTTTCAGATCTTGCTGCTGAAAGATATCGAAGGGCGACCCTATGCAGAAATCGCGGATGAGCTAGATATAAGCCTTTCCGCTGCTAAGATGCGCGTGCAGCGTGCGCGAGCTTCCTTGAAGATAAGTTATAATAAGATGGCAAGTGTGGAGTAAAACGAATGGCAGAAGGGACAGATCCATCAACCGAACTCACAACTGAAGAGATGGCCTTCATTGCAGAAAATCTGGCTGAAAGTGCTGCCTATCTGTCGCACCTAAGTCAACTCTGGTTAGATGAAGGGGATGACCAGTTGACAGATGAGACAGAGATTGATTTACCGGGTTTGACAGCGAATGAGGCAGCGTTGCTGCGCCGCAAGGTTTTCGGCCGATTACAGCGTGATAGCTTCGCCGCCAAAACGGTTAAGTTGGGAACGGAAGGTTTTATGCAGGTACTGTTAGCGATGGTGCGCCCACTGCTTGGCAGCCACGAACAAAAGGATTAACGCTCATGGGGATTGCACAGACCGTTCAAGACATTCTGCTGGACCTCTACACCAGCTTTACAAACTTTATTCCCAACTTCATTACCGGGTTAGTAATAATTGCGATTGGTTGGCTCATTTCACGGATTGTTCGTTGGGTTGTGGGACGTGTCGCTAGAACAGCGGGACTTGATCGCGCCGTTGCCAAGATTGGGATAACGGAAGGTCTTGCGTCGGCCAACATTAAGCAGACACCGTCTGAGCTTGTTGCGTTACTGCTCTATTGGTACATATTCTTGTCCTTCATCTTAGAGGGATTTAAGGCGATGGAGCTGGGAGAGTTACTACAACCCATCCAGAGCTTGATCGAATTTCTGCCAGTTGGCATCGTTAGTCTCGTCCTCTTAATTTTGGGTATTATGTTTGCACGCTTTGCAGGCAATGCAGTCAGTGGGGCGATGGAAGCGATTGGGATCGAGTTTCATGAAACGTTGGGTAGCATCGTGCGATCCTTAATCATTGCATTTGTCGTCATCATTGTGATGGAGCAGATCGGCTTGGATACAAGCGTTGTTAGCACAATTTTGAGCAGCACGATCATTATCATTATCGGTGGCTTGGCGCTGGCATTTGGGTTAGGGGGACGCACCGTAACACGCAATGTGCTGGCGGGATTTTATGCACGCGAGCTTTTTGAGCCGGGCGATGTGATCGAAATTGACGGAGAAGACGGGATGATTGAGGGGATTGGAACGCTCAACTCTGAACTGCGCGTCGGTCGAGATCGCGTCACGATTCCCAACACACGCCTGACGGAAGGGACAATCAAGAAGCGCGAAGATGATCTATTGGGATTAGCAGATGATTCTTCGACCCCAATCGCATAGCCAAGCGTGGCACAATTCATTACAATCTTATCGATTTAACGTCTCACTCCCGCACGTGCGGGAGTCTATTTTTAAGGACAACAGTTTATGCAGGGAATTGAGCGTATTAAGCGCGCATTTGAACAGGCATATTTGACCCAATCTGCCGCTCTAATGCCTTACTTCACGCTGGGCTATCCCAATCGTGAACAATCAGTCGCAGCGGTACAAGCGGTGGCACAGTACGCCGATTTATTTGAACTCGGCGTGCCGTTTAGCGATCCCATTGCAGATGGGCCAACGATTCAGCGCAGCACGCAACAAGCATTGGAAGCAGGCACAACGGTAAGAAATTGTCTTGCGATGGTGCGCGAGTTACGTGATTCAGGTATGGAAACGCCCGCCGTGCTGATGGGTTATATGAATCCGATCATGGCGTATGGGATCGAAGGCTTTATACGCGATGCGCGGGCCGCTGGGGTAGATGGATTTATCGTGCCAGACTTACCGCCGGAGGAATCGGCCGAAATTGAGCAACTCGCCGCCGAAAATGGACTTGCCTATATCCACTTTCTCGCACCCACCAGCACAAGTGAACGGATTCAAACGGTTGCAGAACGTGCTACAGGTTTTATCTATATGGTCAGCCTAACAGGCGTAACGGGCGCACGCACTGAGGTACGAGTCGGTTTGGACGAGTTTGTACGTGATGTGCGTGCAAGAGCAACGGTTCCGGTCGCTGTTGGGTTTGGCATCAGTGATGCAGAACAGGCGGGTCAAGTCGGTGCATTTGCCGACGGTGTGATTGTTGGGAGCGCATTGATTGAAGCGTTTGATGCGGGTGGGGTGGCGGGATCGGCCGAATTCACCAAATCTCTCCGCGCAGGTTTAACAAAGTAGCGCAGAATCGTGGTGCGACTTCTATGATCCACCAGGTATAAATTCTGTAATTACAGCAATCTCCCATCATGCAACAATATCTAGACCTCCTTCAACACATTCTCGATCACGGCACAGATCGCGGCGATCGCACTGGCACAGGCACGCGCAGCGTCTTTGGCTATCAAATGCGCTTTGACCTTGCCGCTGGTTTCCCCCTTGTCACAACAAAAAAGACCCATCTGCGTTCGATCATCCATGAACTGCTCTGGTTCCTGCAAGGTGACACGAATATCAGCTATCTTAAAGAGCATAAAGTTCGCATCTGGGATGAGTGGGCGGATGAAAATGGTGATCTCGGCCCTGTTTATGGCAAGCAATGGCGATCATGGGAAGGGGCGGATGGCATTGTCGTCGATCAGATCGCGCAGGTTGTTAACAGTATCCAAAATAACCCAAATTCGCGCCGCCATATTGTCAATGCATGGAATGTTGCCGACTTGCCCAAAATGGCATTATCGCCCTGTCACTGCCTATTTCAGTTCTACGTGGCAGACGGCAAACTGTCGTGTCAACTCTATCAACGCAGTGCCGACGTGTTTCTAGGTGTTCCGTTCAACATCGCTTCGTACGCTTTGCTCACAATGATGCTGGCACAAGTGACGGGATTAGAGGCGGGAGATTTTGTGCATACCTTTGGGGACACGCATCTCTATCGCAATCATCTCGATCAAGCACGCCTCCAACTGACGCGCAAGCCACACCCACTGCCCAAAATGTGCCTCAATCCAGACGTAACATCTATCTTTGAGTTCACGTATGATGATTTCAGATTGGAAAATTACCAGTATCATCCCCACATCAAGGCACCGATTTCTATCTAGTTGAACGGATTTCAGTCCGTTTGCCTCATGCGGATAATGCTCCGCTCTACACTCATGGTCACAAAAACACAACTCGCCAACGGTCTAACCGTTATCCTCAAAGAGATGCACCACGCCCCTGTCGCCAGCTTTTGGGTTTGGTATAAGGTCGGCAGCCGCAATGAAATTCCCGGCATCACGGGTAGCGCACATTGGGTTGAACACATGATGTTCAAGGGGACGCCCAACTTTCCACCCGGCACACTCGATACAACTGTCTCACGCGAAGGTGGTCGCTGGAATGCATTTACGTGGATCGACTTCACCGCATACTATGAGACGCTGCCCGCTGACCGTATCGATCTTGCCCTACGTTTAGAGTCTGATCGCATGGTCAACACGATTATGTCGGAAGAGGCGACCGAATCGGAGCGCACGGTAATCCTGTCAGAGCGACACATGTATGAAAATCGGCCGACTTTCCTCCTCTATGAAGAGCTGCAAGCGACCGCATTTCGTGTCCATCCCTACCATCATGAAACAATTGGTGACGAAGTTGACCTGACAACGATGACCCGCGACGACCTATACAATTTCTACCAGCGACACTATGCGCCCAACAACGCGGTCGCCATCGCCGTTGGTGACTTTGACAGCGATGAAATGCTTGCCAAAATCGAACACTATTTTGGTGGCATTGCGCCAAGTGACCCCGTCCCCCCCGTTGTGCGCGTCGAACCCGCACAGCGCGGCGAACGTCAGACCAACATCGTTGGCACTGGCGACACCACGTATCTTGTCGTTAGCTACAAGGCGCCTGCGGCCGACGATCCCGATTATCTACCCCTTGCGCTGCTCAATGCGGCGTTTAGCGGCGGCGGCAGTCTCGGCATGTTTGGGGGCAGCGGATCGAACAAAAGCTCACGTCTCTATAAAGCACTCGTTTCAAAAGGGCTTGCCGTCGGTGTGCAAGGTGGACTCACACCTACCATCGATCCATTCCTGTTTAGCATTACGGCCGTTGTGCGCCCCGATGTTGAAATCGCCGATCTTGAAGCCGCACTTGACGCAGAAATTGATCGCTTAGCCAGTGAGCCATTGACGCAAGCTGAACTCGATAAAGCGATCAAGCGCACGAAAGTTTCGTTTATTCAGTCGAGTGAAAGCATTACGGGGCAAGCGCAGATGATGGGGATGGGTGAGGCAGTGACGGGCGATTACGGTTGGTTTGAAGCGTCTTTGGCTAAACTGGAAGACGTGACGCTTGAAGATATAGAGCGCGTGCGTGCAAAGTATCTGCGTCGGGACAATCGGACAATCGGCCGATATCTCCCCAAAACAAGCGAACAGTAAACAGGATACGGTCAGCAGTAAACGGTGAATCGTTTGCTGCTGTGTCGTTCACTGGAAATGCGTAGCATCCTCCGCTCTCTCATTGACTCAATCAAATATCTCAACTTAATCCGCACGATGCCCGATCAATTTGATCGCGATGAACGACGGTTGGTTTTCCAATCTGTCGTGATTGGCATTGTCGTTTGGGCAATCGTTTTTGCACTCAAGTCGTCTGTCCATTTTGTCTTTCACGAACTGATCCACTGGCTTGAACATGCGTCAACCCCATTTTTGTTGTTTGTGCCGCTGCTCGTAGGTGCGCTACTGGTGGCGACAATTGTGCGCTATCGCTCGACGACATTGCACTATCGTGACGCAGATGGACACATTCATGAACTGCTCGATGTTGAAGGGGACGGTCTTGAACGCGCGATTTCGCTCTATTTTTCATCCGAGCCGACGTTTGAACGCGCCGTAATGGGTGAGGAAGGAGTCGATGTTCGATGGAAGCTCCCAACGTTTACACTCGTCATCCGTAAATTTATCGCCACGCTCATCACATTGGGCAGTGGTGGCAGCGGGGGTCTTGAGGCGAGCGTGACGTTGATCGGCGAAAGTGCGGCAGCAGGACTGTTTAAGCCGCGTCCAGCCGCACGCCCAACGGTCGAACGTGTGGGATTGATAGCCTACTTCTGGAACTGGTGGAAATCTTCAAACACCGATGATTTACAAGTGGCGCAGCTGTGTGGTATCGCGGCGGCCGTCTCTACGCTGCTCGGTGCACCATTCGCTGCCGCCTTTTTTGCCATTGAGGTGATGTATCGACGGCGACCTGTTGTAGAGCGGCTCGTCCATGCCTTAATTGCCGCCCTGACAGCGTTCTTCATGATGCGCCTTGTTGCGCCAGAAAGCACAGCGCTGTTTCATGTCGACACCTTGATCGTGCCGCGCAGTGACCTGGGCTACTATGCGGTTCTTATCGCCGTCGGTGTCGTCATCTCGTTCGTTAGTGTCTACTTCAGCCAGCTACGCAACAGCTTTGAAGAAGGTTTTCACCACCGTCAACCAAACGTCTACCAACGACATTTGATCGGTGCGCTCGTCACGGGAGGCGTGGCAATCAGTGTATTTTATCTCTTGCCGCTATTAGCGCAGTGGGGCTGGATTCCACACGAGGCGACCGAACATACCCTGACACTGGTTCTCGGTGCAGGTGAGGAAGCGATTGATGCGGCCCTTGCTGGCGATTTGGTTTTTATCGTCGCACTGATTGCGCTCTTCGCCAAAATGATTGCGACGCTTGCAACGGTAGGTTCAGGCGGATCGGCTGGCTTACTCGTCCCGTCGATATTTTTTGGCACAATGGTGGCTGCCGGGGCGAGTGAGTTGACGGGCATTCCTGCCCAAACATTGATTATTCCAGCGATGACGGCCAGCCTTGTTTCGATAGTCAATGTGCCGCTGGCCGCCATCTTGCTGCCTGTCGAGCTATTTGGCGCACGCTATATGCCCCCTGCGTTGATCATGCTTGTTGTGTGCTCCATCCTTGCGCACCGCAACTCGATCTATCGTACGCAGCGCGAACATACCAAAGGGCGCGAAATTTTACCCGGCTACAGCACGCAACGTTTGCGCGTTCCTCGCGCGTGGGTGGGTAAGAGCCTTGTTGAACTCGACTTGCGGCAGCAGTTTGATGTGAGTGTGATTGGGTTGATTGAAGGATATGGTCACGATGAAACGCTCGAACCACATGTGCATCTCAATCCTGATCCTGAGCATCCGCTTTCGGCCGATGATACGCTCGTCGTCATCGGCTCCAACGAGCAGCTAAATACCTTCCGTCATGCAATCATAGAATCGTAGCGATTAGCCGTCCTTTACCCTCTTCCCGCTTACACCAAATAGATATGTAGCGGTTATGCTTACAGTTCAATCTCAAAAAAGGAGTATTCTCGATGATTATCGACTTTACCGCTGTAGACGCACGCGAGAAAAAGATTTCCGAACTGGCTGAAACGGTTACACGCGACGATTTACGCAATGCCTCAGATGAAAGTATTGACCGCATGATAACCCTTTTGGAGGGTCTATCTGATACAGATGTCACCTTTGAACCGACTGATGAAACGGCCGAAGATCCCTATGCCGTTGAGGGTGAAGAACATATTGGTTGGAGTCTTGCACACTTGGTTGCGCATGTGACGGCCAGTAGCGAAGAGGGGGCCGCATTCAGCTCGATCCTCGCTCGTGGCTACCCACTTTCAGAACGCCCACGCTATGAAACACCATGGAAAGATATTACGACGCACGCGCAATGTATCCAGCGTTTAGAAGAGAGCCGCCGCATTCGTAACAGCTATCTCGACACGTGGCCCGATACACCCCATCTCGATGTTTTCCGCACAGGCATGTCGGAACGCTTTGAAGCATATACAGGTAAGCTCAACGCAGTTGGCGCATTTCTGCTCGGTCTCTCGCACGAAGTTGGTCACTTTGGACAATTTAAAGAAGTGAAAAAGCAGATCCAAGCTTAAACGTCTCCGTTACGCTAGAAAAATATTCTGTTGATGGGAATGTTGAAAAAGTAAGGGAAAGCTGGGGCGATTGATCATCGATCGCCCCAGTTATCAAAATTATTGGCTCTCAAGCGAGGCATTCGCTGCCTGAATAGCCTGTTGGAATGCACCCAAGGGTTGTGCACCATTGACAAAACTGCCGTTGACAAAGAAGGCTGGCGTTCCGCGCACGCCAAACTCGATCCCCTCATCCAAATCAGCCTGCACCGCATCGTTATACTTTTGACTGTCTAAACAGGTGTCAAACGCGGCCACATCAAGACCGAGGTCATTGGCAAATCCACTAAAAATATCGGCCGCATCACTGCGCCCGTTCCACTCTTGCTGACGTGAAAACAGACTGTCGTGCATTGCTAAGAATGCATCTTGCTCTCCCGCACAACGGGCTGCAAAGGCGGCCGTGCGTGCCTGCGGGTGAATTTGCTCGAGTGGGAAATCTTTAAAGACATAATAGACTTCCCCCGTGTCCACATATTGTGTCTTGAGCTCTCCAAATGTTTGGGCATAGTGGCGTGAGCAGTAGGGGCATTGGTAGTCGGTGTATTCGACAATTGTGACGGGTGCATTGGGATCGCCAATTGCATGGGCGCCTTCGATTGGTACATCAACTGGTGCAGTTGGGCCAACAGGTTGTTGTTGGGCTTGCTGCTGTTGCGCCGCCAGTTGTCGCCGCTGTGCATCCATGATTGCGTTAACCAATTCGCCATCTTCCGCCAATTGAATGCCCTGCTCAAAGACGTCGAGTGGCTGTGCACCATTGATCACAGGGAAGCCATCGACAAAGAAGAAGGGTGTTCCACTTATGCCAAAGCTTGCCGCTTCGTCAAAATTGGCCTGCACTGCGTCAGCTATGCTGCTGTCATCTAGACAAGCTGTGAAAGTGTCTGTGTTGAGATTAAGTTGACTGGCATAGGAGACAAAGGTAGCGGAGAGGTCGCTCGCATTGCCCCAAAGCTGTTGCCCTTCAAACAAGATGTCGTGCATTTCCCAATACATATCCTGTTGACCTGCACAGCGCGCCGCGATTGCCGCATCACGTGCCAATGGGTGCAACTGATCAAGCGGCAAATCTTTCATAATGTAATAGACACGCCCCGTGTCGATATACTCTTGCACCAACGTTGGCAAAGTTTCTGATGAATGCCGTTGGCAATAGGGGCATTGATAATCGGTAAACTCGACGATCACGACGGGTGCATCGGGATCACCCATGGCGCCTGCAAAGTTGTCGGATAGCTCAAAGCGTTCTGGCTCTTCGATCTCAATGGCACTTAGATCGGCTGTCGGTTGGGCTTGAACAATTGGCTCCCCCGCAATAGCACGGTCAATTGCTTGAGCAAATGCGCCATAGGGCTGCGCCCCGCTCAAAATCTCCCCATTGATCACGAATCCCGGTGTACCGCGAATACCAGCTACCTCGCCATTGCGCAAATCGGTGCGGACTTGGTCGACAAAGCGTTGCTCGTTTTGACATTCGGCAAATGCGTCGCTGTCTAATCCAATTTCAGTCGCATAGCTGATGAATTGAGTTGTTGGATCGGCAACTGACCAACTGCCAAAGTTATCAAACAGCGCATCATGCATCGCCCAAAATGCGGCTGGTCCCTGCTCGCCCGCGCAGCGTGCCGCATTGGCGGCTGTCTCAGCCTGTGCATGGATGCTGAGTGGGAAGTCATTAAAGATCAGCACGGCTTCACCGTTTGCGATTTCATTTTCGAGAATTGAGGAGAGCGTTTGTGTGTGGAAACGCTGGCAGTAGGGGCATTGGAAATCGGAGTATTCGTGGATGACGACTGGGGCGTCTAACGAGCCAATATAGGCGTTCCCATTTGCTGTAAAGCCGACGGGCAGTCCATTGTGAACCTCTTCTTCGCCGCTGGCTACCAGTTCGGTTGCCTGATTTTCGACTGGGACGACGGCGTTAGATTCGGCCGAATCTCCCTCAACTTCTGTCGCCGGTTGTGCCACAGTTGGTAACTTTACCTGCCCCGAACTCTCAGGCAGTGGGGGTGCAGCGCACGCAACCAAAATAACGATTAAACTCACAATTAGCCAAAAACGATTCATTGTAGACTCCTACCCGCCGCTTATCCGACGGTACTTTACCATATCACACACATGTAAAGATTATCATGTAAACTGGCCCGCAAAACGTCGATCCCATTAAATTCTGCGTGAACATTGATATACCCGAATGTGGGATATGCTAGACTGTATTAAACCATGCAGAGCATACGGAATTCATAAGTTGATCACACGAACTCATCTACTACTTCTCCTAATTTCATTGGTTGCGCTGACAACCTCTACAGTGTACGCACAGGCTCCCGGATTTACCGCACCCGCACCCGGCTCAACGTTAAGTGGCGTGGTGCTGATTCAGGGAACGGCCGTCGATGCCAACTTCTTGCGCTACGAGATTGCATTTTTGCGTGAAGACAATCCGGGAGCGGGTTGGATTGTTTTTGGTGAAGGCAATCAGCCTGTCAATAATGGCACGCTAGCTGTATGGGATACGACAGTTGGACAAAGTGTGAACGCCCCAGTTTTCCCGGACGGACGCTATCAACTGCGAATGCGCGTTGTACGACAAGACAGTAACTATGATGAATTCTTTGTTGGTGGTCTTGTGTTGGCAAATAATACATCCTCTGCTGATCCGCCAACGGCTGTCCCCACCATTGCGCTCCCAACTGAGACTCCGCTACCGCCGACGCAGGACGATCCTGCCACACAACCAACTACTGAGGCGGGGTCGGAGAATCCGACACCCCCTCAACCTTCGACGGACGGTGCCACGCCAACGCCAGATTGGCAAGCAACAGCCGAGGCACAAGCTGCATCACCGACCCCTGTTCCCACTGCAACACCTCTTATTACTCGTATCGCCCCCACAGCAATTCTCGTTGCGACACTCGATCCTACCTCGATTGCCATTCCAGACGTGTTGCCAACGTTGACACCGTTCCCAACGCCACCCCCACTTCCAACAGCGGAGGGGCAAGGGTTTGTTTTGGCAAATGCGGATGGAGAATCGGCCGAACCTGCCGAGATTGTCGAGAATGTTGTTAGCTTTGACTATTCACAGTTTGGTGCTGCCTTTGGGCAAGGTTTTCGATTCGTCTTTATCCTGTTTGGTCTGCTTGCGCTCTATTTGCTTATTCGCAATGCGATTCGCTGGATCTGGCGACTTATCTCCTCTAACTGGTAAATAAGTTCCCAGACTGTTATCAACTGTTCGGATGAGGATATGTTTGGACTTTATTTAAAAGAAGGGGGCCACGAATTTCACGAATCACACGAATAAAATCTTCCAATTCATGGCAACAGGCAATGCCATTTTGAATTTTAGATAATAAGTTGGGCAATCCATGTCCTATGGTTAACACCACCGGCTGTTACCTAAAACACGCTATAGCGCGTTGATTGTAGTGCGTTTTAACGCACTTCATGTACCAGCCTTCGGTTTTAACCGTAGGATTTCCATGCCAAATTCAAATTTTGAATATTCAACCACGCACCCTGTTGAAAATCCTCGCCTCCAAACACAGCCGTACAACTTTTGTGCATAATACATCTGTTTTATTTCGACTTGTGCCTGTTCCTATGCCCTCTGCAAATGGCATGTTTTTCTATAATGCTTTACAATTCTTGTATTAAATATGAACAAAAAATTGTCAAAATAGAATAATGCAATTTGCCAAGCTATCCAATTCCCAACTACTATTTGCTATACAACAGCGAGAAATTGAAGCCTTATCAGAACTATATGACCGTCATGCAACAATGGTTTTTGGGATTCTGGTAAAAGTAATCGGTCACGATGCCCGTGCAGACCAGATACTAGAGGACATATTTGCGGCGTTATGGGATGACCCATATAGTGTGAATGGATCCATCCGCCCCTGGTTGTTACGACAAGCTTGTGCGCAATGTGTTTGTGCTGGAATAGAGATGTCGCAGGTGCGAACATCTCTCATACCGCAGCCATTTTTCGCATAGTGAAGGACGGGCTCCATACTCCTCGTTCCAACTCTACGCTCACCACAATCCACTCTGCACTAAATTGTGATGCATTAAGACGAGAAGCCGTTAAATGCTGATGGTGCATTATCGTGATCATCAATTTCCCACGAGCTGCGCCATAGTGAAGATGCCCCATCGACGCGCAACGTTTCGCCTGTGATGTAGGCGGCGGCAGGGGAGAGCAGAAAAGTGACGGCGGCCGCGACTTCTGCCTCCGTGCCAAAGCGTTTTAACGGCACATTTTTCTTCATCGACCGTACCCATGCCTGTACCGAATCGGGATAGGTTGTGAAGCCACTCCCTTCGATCAGACCGGGCGCAACCGCGTTGACGCGCACGCCAGACCGTGCCCACTCGACGGCCAGCGACTTTGTCAAATTGACGACCCCCGCACGGGCAGCTCCCGTGTGCGCCATACCGGGAAAACCCCGCCACATATCGGCCACGATATTGATAATTGCGCCACCTTTATTGTGCATAAAATAGCGATTGTAGGCTTCGCGGCTCATCATGAATGTGCCTGTTAAGTTTGTTTCAACAACTGCATGCCACCCTTTCTTATTGATATTTTGGGCGGGTGACATAAATTGGCCCCCTGCATTGTTAACGAGTGCATGAAGCGTGCCGTGCTCGCGCAGAATGGCATCATAGAGCGCGGTGACACTGTCCTCATCACGAATGTTGACGGAGTAGTGGGAGACGCTGCCGCCAGCCTCGGTGATTTCGGCCGAAACCGCCGCCAACTTCTCTACCCGCCGCGCCGCCAAAATGACGTGTGCGCCCAGCGATGCCAGTTCATGTGCAATGGCGCGGCCGATACCCGTCCCACCGCCCGTGATTAAGACCGTTTTATCTTGCAACAGGTCATTGCGAAATATTGATTGGTACATCTTAGTGATGGTAGCCATGTCCAGCATCAACAAAGGCTTTTAGTTGGGCAATGTCCTCTTCTTTGTTCCCTGTCGGCATTAATGGTTCTGTGAAGCTAACCTCTTTATTCTTGAAATCGGCACGTCCCGCAACGATTGGGACATTGGCCGCCAGTGCAATATGATAAAAGCCCGTCTTCCAAGGATGATCGCGATGGTGTTTGCCTCGAATGCGTCTGCCGTCGGGAGCGATCAGCAATATCCATGAATCACGCCGTTCAAATTCAGCCGCGACTTGTGCAACGGTGCCTTGGGGTGCACTGCGGTCGATTGGCACGCCGCCAATTTTGCGAAACAGCCAGCCAAACGGCCAGCGAAACATCGTGTGCTTGATAAAAATGGTTGGCGACAATTTAAGTGTCCAGACAATGCCCAACACGTAGATGGTGTCGACCAATGCGGTGTGTGGTCCCGCCACGATGATGTACTTTTTTAGATCGGGTAGATCATTGACAATTTCCCAACCAACGAGCCGCATGAACATTCGGCCGATAAAGTGCAGAATTGGATTGATGTGACGATTCATGCGACCCTTACACCTTTCCAAAACGCGAGGTGATCTTTGATTTCGCTAGCGGCGTGTTTCGGATTGGCATAGAACCACGCTGCGGCCTGTGCTGTCTGACCGTCAACGACGACATCATAATAGCCCGCCGTTCCCTTCCATGGGCAAACGGATTGCTTATTGCTCGGCTGTAGAAAGGCTTGATTCACAGACGCAAGTGGGAAATAGTGATTACCTTCGACCATGACGGTGTTGTCGCTTTCCGCGATAACCGTATTATTGTATATTGCAGTAGTCATTGTGGATTCTCCATTTTGTTTCATTGAATACTGTATACTGATTGTGGAATACCGATACCTCTTGACACGAAATCTACGTGAAAATTAACATCGTTGATGGGCTTTTTTCGGCCGAAATATACAATCTCACACCATCAAGGCAAAGTTGATGTAAGATAAGGGAATGACGCAGGCACGTGAGGACAAACCCCGCTCAATTGACGAATTTATATTGGGCGAACACATGTTGATGTTGGCGTTTATCGCGTTGTGCGTTTTTGGCACGTTCGTTGCCTATTTGTACTATGGGCGAACGTTGATCATGTCGGTGACGCAGACAAGCCCAGAACGTCCATTTGCGGCATCTGAGCAGATTGATGACGGGTTGGCCGCAACGGTGTTGCAACGCCATCGCAACAGCGCAGGCCCAACCCGCATTGGGATCGTCGCGGGTCATCTCAACTTTGATTCAGGCGCGGTGTGTGCGGATGGTCTGCAAGAGGTGACCATCAATACCAATGTGGCGACCCAAGTGGCTGCAATTTTGCAGGCGAACGGGTTGAGCGTCGAGATACTTAACGAGGACGATGGTCGATTGACCCAAGATTATCGGGCAACTGCCGTGGTCTCGCTGCATGCAGATTCATGTCAGGGTGCAGCCGCGACGATGTCGGGTTATAAATCGGCCGCATCCCGTGTGCCAAATGGCGATCTGTTACAAAATTGCATCAACGAACGATATATGGTGCAGACTGGCTTAAGCTATAACGAGAACACGATTACCGATCACATGACACAGTATTATGTGTTCGATCGCTTAAGCCCAACCGTTCCCGCATTAATTTTAGAGATGGGCTTCATGGGTGGCGACCGTGAACTGCTCACAAGTCGAACCCAACTAGTCGCCGCTGCTGTCGCAGACGGTATTATGTGTTATGTGGAGAGAGTGCAGTGATAACGACAGAATCATCCCGCATTGAAGAAGCACGCGATGCGTTATCGCAGGGCGACATTGGTCGCGCTCGTCGGTTGCTACGTCGCATCGTTCAGCAAGAGCCAGACAACCACAAAGCGTGGCTCTGGCTGGCTGGCGTCACCGATGCGCCGCGTGCCAGTTTGCAATATATCAAACGTGCCGAAGAAATTATGCCAGACGATCCCGCCGTCATCAGCGCACTCGAATGGGCGCAGGAGCGTGCAAGTGAGGGATCACCAGAGCCGGCCGCAAGAGATGAGACGGACCAAGTTCTCGCGGAACCGCCCGTCGCAACCTTGCATCGACCCGTGAAAATAGAGCCGACGCCGAAACCGACTGTTGAAGATGATGTTTCGATGGACAAATTGAGCGAGCTGCTGCGGCGGGTTGGCTTTGTGCTGCTAATTATCGTCGCGTTGCTGCTGATCGCATTTGTGCTTCTCAACATTTCGAGCCCGCCTGCGTCAAGTGCTGGCTTACAGCAACCTGCCGTTGGGGTTAAGCTTGCCCTCAACGCCCAGTCTACCTTGCCTGATATTCAGCCAGCCATCATTGAGGCACAGCCGACATTAGACGTGCTGGCGACCACACAGGCGCAGGCACGGGCGGGGATGTTGCCAAAGCGTGTGAAGTTGTCGTCGGGATCGGCCGAAATTCTCCCCGCATGGACGCTAACCCCATCTCCCACACCGCTGCCCACCGCCACCCCTCAACCAACAGCCACGCCTGCGATTCAAGGTGGCGCAAATGCCTCCTTTGACGAATGGCGTTGGATCGATGTCAACCTCACCACGCAGCAATTAACCGCCTATCAAAACAATGTTCCGATGTTGCAAACGTATATTTCTAGCGGCGCGTGGGGAATGGAAACGGTGACGGGTGTTTTCCGCATCTACTTGCGCTATGAAAAGCAGCATATGACGGGCTACCATTTGGGCTATGACTACAGCACCCCTGATGTGCCATACGTCCAATATTTTCATGGCAATTTTGGACTGCACGGCGCCTATTGGCACAATAGCTTTGGCACACCCGTCAGCCATGGTTGTGTCAATATGACAGTTGATGATGCGCTCTGGTTGTGGAACTTTGCCGATTATGGAACGCTGGTCAACGTGCATTATTAAGGGAAGCGTTTCAGTTGAAACGGTCATGCCCGCGCAGGCGGGCATCGATTCTTCGGACTGGACGTTTCGGATCTCCATACCGAAGGGTCACGGAGTGACGTTTCCGAAACATGCACTATCCGAGATAAAACAAACCCATCATTAAGTTTATTGGCTAAAAGAGGAAATAGAAATGGATTTAGGATTAAGGGGAAAAGTTGCGCTGGTCGCTGCATCATCAGGCGGCTTGGGGCTGGCAACGGCCCGTGTATTGTTGGAAGAAGGGGCCTCCGTCGTCATTTGTGGTCGTGATGAGGAGCGGCTCGACCAGACGCTTGCGGAATTGCAGAGTGAGTTTGGAGAGAGGCATGTGATGGGAGAATCGGCCGATGTTGCCAACAAAATCGACATCGTGCGTCTCGTTGCCCTCACCGTCAAACAGTTTGGCAAACTTGATATCGTCGTGACCAATGCAGGTGGACCACCCGCTGGCAATTTCGACACGACCGACCTCGACGCCTGGGATAGAGGCATCCAGTTAACGTTGATGAGTGCCGTGCGCCTCATTCATGCCGCGCTGCCGCATCTGCGCAAGAGCGATGCCGCCAGCATCTTGACTGTTACAAGCGTTTCGGTGAAACAGCCGGTCAATAATCTATTGCTCTCCAATGCGCTCCGTCCAGCCGTCGTGGGGCTAACCAAAAGTCTCGCACAAGAGCTCGGCCCAGAAGGGATTCGCGTCAACTCAATTTTGCCCGGCACAACCCACACGTCACGCATCGACTATCTGATGCAGTCCCGCGCTGATGCTGCTGGCACCTCAATTGACGAACAGTTCGCGCAGCAGGCCGCCGCAATCCCGTTGCAGAGAATCGGCCGACCTGAAGAGTTTGGCCGTGTTGCCGCCTTTCTCGTTTCCCCCGCCGCCAGCTATGTCACAGGTGAAAGCATTCTCGTCGATGGTGGCATGTACAAAGGCTTGATGTAAAAACATCCAGCTTAATTCTGAATATATCCAAGCGCGTAAAATCAAATGACTGAACTTGAAAAACAGCACCAATTCGCGTTGGCAATGGGCGGCGAAAAACGTATCGCTCGCCAACACGCAAAAGGTCGCCTGACTGCGCGTGAACGGATTGATCTCCTGCTCGATCCAAACAGCTTTGATGAGGTTGGCTTGCTGGCACGCAGCGATTTGCCCGCGATGCGTGAGGCGACCCCTGCCGATGGGAAAGTGACAGGGTTTGGGGAAATTGCGGCGCGCGATGTGTTCGTTTCGGCCGATGATGTCACCGTTCTCGCGGGTGCAGGTGGACGCATCGGGGTTGGCAAACAGTTCAAGTGGACAACCTATGCGCTTGAAAAAGGGATTCCCTGCGTCCATCTAGGTGATGCGGGCGGCGCAAGAGTTCCCGACATCATGGGGTCAACCGGCATGATGAGCATGGTCTATCCCATCAACAATCCTCCCCGCGACCGCCAAATCCCCCTCATCACGACCATCATGGGCGAATGTTACGGTGGCCCTTCATGGACGGCTGCCACCAGTGATCTCATCATCCAAGTTAAGGGAACAACGATGGCTGTTGGCGCCCCCGCTATTCTGCAAATTGCGACAGGGGAACAAGCGACTCATGAAGAACTCGGCGGCTGGGAACGCCATGCCTATGAAACGGGACAGGTCGATCTCTTTGCTGACAGCGAAGAGGAATGCTTGTGGTTGGTGCGGCGTGCCTTGAGCTACTTGCCCTCAAATGCCAACGAACCGCCGCCATTGGCAGACGGTGGGACAGTGGATGCTGCTGCCGTCAACGAAATTGTGCCAAGTGACCCAAAGCAGGGGTATGACATGCACGATTTGATCGAGGCGTTGGTTGATCCAGCTAGCATGCTGGAGTTGAAGCCCTATTTTGATCCCTCGTTGATCACCTGTTTCGCACGGATCGCTGGACAGGTCGTTGGGATTCTCGCCAATAACCCGCAACACAATGCGGGCGCAATGGGTGCGGGGGCGTGTGACAAGGCGACCAGCTTTATCGTGTTGTGTGATTCGTATCACATCCCGTTGGTTTTTCTGCATGACACGCCGGGTTTTTTGATCGGCAAGGCAGCGGAACAGCAGGGCATGCCACGCAAGATTATGCGCTGGATCGAAGCGCTGCATCAATCGACGGTGCCGCGCATTAGCGTCATTGTGCGCAAGAGCTACGGCATGGCACATTGCAACATGAGTGGGGGCAACATGGGGAGCGATCTCTTGTTGGCATGGGATTCGGCCGAAATTTCTTTTGTCGCGCCCGAAGTTGCCGTCAGCATCGTGCATGGTCGCAAACTCGCCCAACTCGACGACCCAGAGGTACAGTACGCCACCTATATCGCCGAACTCAACCGCGCCAATGCCCCATGGGATGCGGCCGCTGCAAATCTGATCGATAAGGTGATTACGCCACAGCAAACCCGCGCTGAACTCGTTCGCGCCCTGCGCCGCGCATGTGCTGGCGATGGTCAACGCAGCCAGCGGCGGCTTGCAAATTGGCCGCGAATACTTTGATTGAACGGCACTCACCGCACCCAAATTCAGGATGGAGAAATGATGCGAATTGCAGCGATTGAAACGGTCCCATTCCGCTTGCCCATGCACGGCACGTTGCGCTGGGGTAAGCACAGTCAAATGAGCGAGGCACACCACGTGTTGGTGCGTGTTTATTTGGACAATGGCGCGATGGGCTCGGCCGAAGCGCTGCCGCGACCCACCATCTATGGTGAAACGATTCATTCGATTGAACACATCATCGCCAATCAGTTTGTCCCGCGCGTCGTTGGTCAACCCGTCGATTTTGCCCAAAATTTAGCCGCCCTGCACGAAATCAAAAACAACCAGACGGCACGTGGTGCGGTCGATATGGCGTTGCACGATGCGGTCGCGCAGGCGAATGGACAGACGTTGGCGGCGCATTTAGGGGCGACACGCGAGCGGGTGCGCGTCAGCTATATTTTGGGCGTGGGCGAGAATGACGAGATGTTGGAAGATGCGTGGCGCGTTTATCAACAGGGGGTGCGGGTGCTGAAGGTTAAGATCGGCCGAAATCACCACGCCGATCTCGAACGTATCCAGCTGCTCAAACAGTTTGGAGACGATCTCGATATTTATGTGGATGCCAACGAAACGATGTCGGCCGACGATGCCCCACAGCGGCTCGCTGAACTGCGCGAATTAGGCGTGTTGTATTGCGAAGAACCACTGCCCGTTGAAAAGGTGCGCGAACGTCACGCGCTCAAAGTGGCAAACAAAATGGCGTTGATTGGGGATGATTCGTGCTTTTCTTTGCGCGATCTACAGCGTGAAATTGCGCTCGACACGTTTGACATCCTCAACATTAAATGTGCGCGTACAGGATTCACTGAATCCCAACAGATGCGCGCTCTCGCCGTAAGAAACGGCAACGGAATCATGGTTGGCTCACAGGCCAGCAGCAAACTTGGCATGAGCCGCCACGCCATTTTTGCCGCCCATGCCGCCATCGAGCATCCATCTGAATTGAGTTTCTTCCTCAAAATGAAGCATGACATCGTTGCCACGCCGATCCCAATCGTCGATGGGTATGTCGCAATCGCTGATTTGGCAGATGTCACGGTTGATGAGGATCTTCTGCGCGAGCATCGGTTATAGGACGTCGTGTGTATCGCGTAAAGAACGCAATATGCACGACAACTTTTGTTTTCACTCCCCAATTCTTCCCTAGTACCTATTTCCTATCCCAAACGGCCCCTCCTTAACCGCTCAGGTAAGTCAAATTATCTAAAGTTCTATCGCTAAATGTGAGGCCGTGAATGTTGATTGCGCGGCGAATAACTGTATAAAAGGTATCAATAATGCGTCGTATTTTTGTCATTGGATTGTTGTTGGTTGGGGCGGTCGTTGCGTTTTCACGCGGGGGTAATGTGACGCACGCTGAGCAGTGGGAGAAAGTGTTGGCTCCGAAAGGGGTGTTTGGGGACGATTTGCTGTGGCACGATTATGGCGCATTTGGCTTGTATCGTGTTTCGGCCGAAACCGTCAGCGCACTGCCCCCAGCAATCCGTGCGACCATTCAAACAAGCACGCAGCTCGACACGCTCAACCTAAATGTCCAATCGTTTAACACGCAAAGCGATCCAATCGATCTGCCAGCGAGCCGTGGGGCGACAACGGCGACGGGGCATAAATTATCACTTGTGCAGTTTGTAGGTCCAATCAAGCAGGCATGGCTGGATGAGTTGATAGCTGGGGGAATTCGGCCGATTCATTACGTCAGCCAAAACGCCTATCTCGTCTGGGCAGATGAGGCGGGACGGACGAACCTGCAAGCACAATCTCGCCGCGCCGAAACGATTCAGTATGTCGTTGACTATTTGCCAACGTTCAAATTAGACGACACGTTACGTCAGCGCAGCCAACTTCGCACCGCTATCCCCGTGACGGTGCAAATGATCCAACATCCCGACGACAAGACGACCAAACGCCTGATTACTCAACAGATCGGCCGAGATGTGCAATGGGATGCAATTTTGCAGTTCCAAAATGCTGAATTGACGCTTTCAACGGCCGAGATCGACCAGCTATTGCAGCAGCCCGATGTTTTTTGGATCGGCGAGCGACTGCCGCGTGTTTTGTACGATGAAGTGCAGGCGCAACTCATTGCGGGTAATTTTGATGGGACACAAGCAGGCCCAGCCAACACGGGTTATCTGGCGTGGCTCGACGCACTTGGATTCAGCCAGAATCCTGCTGACTATCCGATTGTTGACATCGTAGATGACGGCATTGGTGATGGCACCACGACCAATGGCGCGGGCGATGTGACGCTGACGGCATTGGGTGATGGAACGACGTCGCGCCTCGCGTATGTCGCCAACTGCACGGCCGCGACCAGTGGGGAAGGGGAAGATGGTCACGGGCATATCAACATCAACATTGCGGGTGGATATGATCAACGCGCAGGGTTCCCATTCCGCGATCTACTTGGTTATCAGCGTGGTCAGGGCGTTAACCCTTACGGACGCTTTGCAGGCACACGCATCTTTGCCCCCAATTTTAGTCTTAGCAACTGTGGCAATAGTGATACGGCCCTACTCAAGTCTCAACAGGACAATGGGGCAGTTATCAGCAGCAATTCATGGGGATCGGACGTCGGTGGCAGCTATGACAGTGCGGCGCAGGCATTTGATGTGGCGGTGCGCGATGCCGATTTGAGCGAGACAGGCAATCAGGCATTGATCACACTTGTCGCGGCCGGCAATCAAGGGGGCAATGCAGCGACGGTCGGCTCGCCCGGGACGGCAAAAAATGTGATTACGGTTGGAGCATCTGAGAGTGCGCGGCCGAGTGATGATGATGGCTCATGGTTAGATGGTTGCGGTAGCGGGGCAGACGATGCGGATGATGCGATGGACGTCGTTGGTTTCTCAAGTCGTGGCCCTGCTGAGGGCAATCGTGTTAAGCCAGACGTGATTGCGCCAGGTACGCATGTTCAAGGGACAGCCAGCACAAACGCTGATTACACTGGATTGGGCGTGTGCGACCAATATCGGCCGAGTGGACAGACAATTTTTGCGGCATCTTCTGGCACCAGCCATTCGACCCCTGCCGTCGCGGGTCTGACCTCCCTTTATTATTACTGGCTCGAAAATCAATATGGGTTAACGCCAAGCCCCGCCATGATGAAGGCCTATTTGATCGCGCACCCGACCTATTTGACGGGGGTTTCTGCCAATGACTCGCTACCCAGTAATGCACAAGGATATGGCATGCCCAATATGTCGATTGCATTTGATAACAGTCAGCGCAAACTGTTCGATCAGACGACGATCTTTGATAATGCGGGGGAAACATGGTCATTTTCAGGCGGGATTGCCGATGGTACAAAACCAGTGCGCATCGTGTTGACGTGGACAGATGCACCCGGTGCATTGAGTGGCGACCCTGATGTTAACAATTTGAATTTAGAGGTATCCGTTGATGGCGTTGTCTATCGGGGGAACGTTTTTGACGGGGCTTGGAGCGTCGCGGGCGGCAGTTTTGATACGGCCAATAACGTTGAAGCGATCTTCTTGCCAGCGGGAACAGTGGGACAAATTGTTGTCACGGTGACGGCGGCAAACGTGGCGGGCGATGGTGTGCCAAATAGTGGCGACGCGACCGATCAGGATTTCGCATTGGTCTGCTATAACTGTTCGGATACCCCCGATTTTACCTTACTGGCCGATCCTGCGATGCTTGAATCCTGTATCGCTGATGACGCAATTTTCAACCTTGCGGTTGGTTCGATTGAGAACTTCGCTGATCCCGTCACCCTCGCGGCACTGCTTCCCGCCAATGCCACGGGGAGCTTTACGACCAACCCCGTGACCCCAGTTGGGGATTCGCAACTTACGCTCGGCACGCAAAATATGACGGCAGGCGTGTACGCTATTCCAGTGGTCGGTACGGCGAGTAGTGGCCAGCACACAACGACCGTGACCCTTGCGCTAGATGCGTCAGCGACGGCCGCACCGACGCTGCAAGTACCCGCCCACAACAGCATCGATCAATCGCTGTTGCCGACGCTAGCGTGGACGGACACGGGCGCGAATCGCTATGTCGTCGAGTTGGCGACAGATGCAGCATTTACAACGATTGTCCAGACTGCGACTGTCGCGGCGACGAGCTACAAGATACCGACGCAGCTTGGCACAAACGTGCGCTACTATTGGCGAGTTCATGGGATCAATGGGTGTGGGGAGAGCGAAACTTCGGCCGAATTTACCTTCCGCACGGCCAACATCGCCTGCAACCTCTATACGAGCAGCGATGTCCCGCTGAGCATTCCGACTGATGCCGCGACCATCATTTCAACGCTCGATATTGCTGACAGCGGCGAGATTTTGGATGTCAACGTGCGCAATCTGTCAGGGACGCACAGCTATATAAGCGACCTGTCTTTTAGCGTAACTAGCCCACTTGGCACAGAGGTCGATCTATTTGGGGCAATCTGTTCCAGTGAAAATGATTTTGCGGTTGATCTCGATGATGAGGCCGCCTCTAGCACACTACCTTGTCCGCCGACGGATGGGAATGCGTATCGGCCGATTGACCCGCTGAGCAACTTTGATGGTGAATCGCTGACAGGGGAATGGTCGCTCACCGTCATCGATTCAGATAGCTTTGATGGTGGCAGCCTAAACAGTTGGGGATTGGAAATATGCGCCACTGTTCCTGCACCCGCTGCTGATTTCAACTTGTCAATTGCACCAAATTCGGCCGAAATGTGCCTCCCAAATAGCACCACCCACACCGTCCAAATCGAACAGATCAGTGAGTTCAATGAGTCGGTGACGCTGGCCGCAACGAGTTTGCCGACAGGAGTTTCGGCCGAATTTGGCGAGTCAACCATCATGAATTCGACGCTGTTGACTTTGACGGCGACAGCTAGTGCCACCGCTGGAAACTATCTGCTGGAGATCAGCGGTAGTGCGCCAACGGCGACCCACACGATGACGCTACCGCTGACACTTGCGGCCGCACCACCAGCGAGTACGCAATTAACAGCCCCTGCGAGCAATGCCACTGAGGTCAGCACAACGCCGACATTTACATGGGACAGCAGTGTGGGAGCGGCATCCTATCTATTTGAACTGGCGACAGAACCGACGTTTGCCAATCCGATTACAAGTACGACGGTTGTCGCCACGCAATTTGCGCTGAATCATGAACTAGCGCTGGGGGAACTGTACTATTGGCGCGTCACGCCCCATAATGCCTGCGGGACGAGCGATGCAGCGGTGGGCAGCTTCGTGACGCGGCCCGGCACATTGACTTGCGGAGATACAGTGCAATTTGAATCGGGAATCCCGACAGATTGGGAAGTTATCGGTGTTGGCGGGCTTAATTGGGTTAGGTCAAATTCACCTGAGTGCAACAATCTCGGTAATCAAACGAGAGGCGATGGTCTCGCAGCATGTGTCAATCGTGATGCACGCGGCGCTGGTAGCTTTCCATACAATAGCATTCTAACCACGAACCCGTTCGACCTTTCTGCAACACAGGCCGCGACTCTCACTGTAAAGACGTATTATCGCGATTATGGCTTCAACCCTAGCGATGGATTTGCCATTGAAGCGTTTAATGGCACACAATGGGTAACGGTCCTCAACAGGATGGGAACAACGATAGATGGTGAAAATCTCAGCTTCAGCCTCGCGCTAAATACCACGCAGTTACGCTTCCGTTACTTTGGCAATGATTGGGATTACTACGCACAAGTTGATGATGTGCAGTTGAGCTGTATCGCCGCAGGTGGGCCGACGGTTGTGGGATTGGAATCGGCCGAAATCTCTCTTCCTGCCACCCCCATTTTAGCCTTCCCACTGATCGTTGGATTGCTCTTGCTAACATTTTGCGCTTGGAACAGGCCATCACCGCCTAAAAACCACTCATCTTGACCAGCTTGCACAAATTATCGGAGAGATGTCTATACAGAAAAACCTATCTGTAAAAATGGGAGTGCAATGCTATACTTAAACCAATGAGTGCAGAGAGTTCTTCAACACGAGCAAAGTTGGTTCCCACAAAATATATCATTGGCGGCGTGATCGCCGCATTGCTGTTGGGCATTTTGATGGTTTTTGGGATTAGCTGGCTGTCCCGCAGTTTTGCCTTAGAAATAGACGTGGTGCGCGATCTGTTCATTATTGCAATTGCGTTAGAGGCATGTGTTTTTGGGCTAGTGCTTGTAATTTTGTTGGTGATGGTTGTGCGCTTGGTCAACACCCTTGAGTTTGAAATTAAGCCGATCTTGCAGAAGGCAAACCAGATCACAACCACCGCGCAAACCACTACGGAGTTTGTCAGTGAAAATATTGTGCAGCCGACGATCAAGGCAAAAGGCTATGTTTCGGGTGTACGTGCAGGGGCAAAGGCATTGATCGGCGACCCTAAGAAGAACTTGCCCAAGTAATCATGCTGCCAATCGCAAGTCACTCCTACTCGCAACTGGCAACTAGCAACTCGTATGAACAATAACTTTCTCGCAGGATTTATCATTGGTAGCTTGATGGGCGCAGCGATTGCGCTTGTCTTTGCGCCCAATAAGGGCATTGGGCGACAAAAGAGTCTTGTCATGGGTTCTGAGAATCAGGTTGCGACCGCCCATTATGAGGCTCCGCGAATTGTCCTAGACGAAGGAATGAACGCTTCCACCTCCACCGGGTTTGATGGTGTCTGAGCAGTTAGCAGCAGACAACCAAATAGTGAGATTCGGAAGCGTTCCTAAAGAGGAACGCTTTTTTGTTTGTTTCAAGCCGTTAATACATTTAGTGTACAAATGTGCTAAATTGTGGTGACCCTCAAGTTCCAAATTTGTTTACATATGATCGACAGATGTAAACAAAACGACAAGAAAACGTTAAGATGATCGTTAGAGTGGGCATGTATCATTATGACAATGATGTAGCACACCTATCACAAGTCGATGTAGGCTTCCAAATCTAATGTCAAAAATAAAAGATGAACCAGTTTCAGTGCGTGAGATTGTTACACTATTGACCGATGAAATGTCGCAAAAGACGTTTTGTCAGGCGTATCAAGTGGCACAACAACTCTATGCAGATGCGCGCACTATCGCGGATATCCCGCAGATCGATCACGGGCTTCGTACAGCGAAAACGCTGATTGAGATGGAGATGAGCCTCGATACGGTGATTGCAGGACTGTTAAATCACGTCACGAAACCAGCGGAGTTTCGGAAAATTTCGGCCGAAGTTTCACCTGAAATCGTCAATAAACTCTACGCGCTGCGCAAACTCGACATCTACACCGAGAAAAGCAGCGGGGGCAACGAGCGTACATTGGAGGCGATTCGCCGTGCAGCACTAAGCGTAATTGATGGCGACGTGCGCGTGGTTGTCATTCGACTCGTGATGGCATTGCATACGCTTGTCGCGGCCGCCAAGATATCGGAGGAGAGACGCAAGCTGATTGCAACCGATGTGCTCAACATCTATGCACCGTTGGCGAACCGGTTGGGGATCTGGTCGCTGAAATGGCAGCTTGAAGATTTGGCATTTCGCTATAAACAACCAGAACAGTATAAAAAGATTGCCAAATCGCTCGACGAAAAGCGCATGGAACGCGACCGGCGGATCGCCAATGCGAAGGCCAAACTGCGGCAGGGGTTGGAAGAGTTGGAGATTTCGGCCGAAGTGACAGGTCGGCCCAAACATATCTACTCTATCTATCGCAAAATGGAGCGTAAAAAGGTCGATTTTGGCGAAATCTATGATGCGCACGCGCTGCGGATCATCCTCGACTCGGACGAACCTGAAAATCCCGCCTTAACGCTAGAACAGGTCAAATCGGCAAAGTACGCACAAACGTATCGCGCATTGGGGCTGGTGCATAGTTACTGGACCCCCATTCCGGCCGAATATGACGACTATATTCAATACCCGAAACCGAACGGCTATCGCTCACTGCATACAGCGGTTTACGATGAAGATGGGATCGTGATGGAGATCCAAATCCGCACGCGCAGAATGCACGAAGAGGCGGAGCAGGGATTTGCGGCACACTGGGCGTACAAAGAGGGGGGACGACCCACCTCCGCCATGCTCAATCAGATCGAGTCGTTGCGCTCAGTCCTGAGTGAGCGAGCTGATAAGGTTGGGGAAGTTTTCGACCCCGCAAATGCGGCGCCAGAAAAAAAACCAGAAAAGCGCATCTATGTTTTTACCCCGAAAGGGGACGTCATTGATCTGCCAGAGGGGGCGACCCCGCTCGACATGGCCTATGCCATTCACACCAACGTGGGGCATCGAACACGTGGCGCAATTGTTAATGGAAAAATGGTCAATTTGAAGTACAAGCTGTGCTCTGGCGATACGGTCAAAATCGACACGATTGGCAAAAAGGATGACGAATACGCCATTGGCCGACCGCAGCGTGAATGGATGAACGCACATAGCGGGTATACGTTTACGTCTAAGGCGCGCAATCGGGTGCGGGCATGGTTCCGCAAACATGAACACCATCTGCATGTTGAGCAAGGACGTGTTTTTGTTGAACGTGAATTGCGGCGGTTGCGGTTGAGAATTTCGGCCGAAGAGGTCGCTGACCAGCTAGATTGCAGTTCAGAAGAGCTGTTTGCAAAAATAGGTTTTGGCGACATTTCACAAACTCAGTTTGACGGCGCAGTTGCCCTCATCATGCGCGATCGGCGCGACGAGTTGGAAGCGGTCGCACAAGAGGCTGTCAGCTTAAAACCGTTGCGCCAGACAAGTAAGGGGCGCAAAGGATTGCGCGTGATGGGACAAACGGGTTTTGAGACCCACATGGCGCAGTGCTGCAAGCCAATCGCCCCTGAGCGGATTTTGGGCTATGTGACACGCGGACGCGGCGTGACAATTCATCGCGCCAACTGTGGGCAGATTGCGCTCAAGAAGATAGAGGAACCAGAACGAATCGTTTCGGCCGATTGGGGTGAAGATAATAACAGCTTCCACGTCCCATTCCGCATCAAATCGTTCAGCAACTCACATCTTCTAGAGGACATCGCCAACGTGTTGCGTCCACAAAATATCGGCATTGTCAGGACGAAAAAAGAAGCCAGACCAACCTACCAAAGTCTCTATTTGGAGACAGAAGTGCGTGATTTGGTGCAGGCCGAGTGGGTGAAAAAACGGCTGGAAGGATTAGATACGGTATTTGAAGTCCAAGCGAGATAGTTGACGAATCGGACAAAGCGTGTGAATATAGAAAATATGTCCGATTTGAAATACTGGTTGGGATTCAATATTGTTAAGGGAATAGGTGCCGCGAAGCTGCAAGCGTTGCGCGATCATTTTGGGAGCATGGAGATCGCGTGGCGGACAGATTCGGCCGAACTCAAACGAATCGGCCTTGATAAACGCACTATTGCCAGCTTTTTAACAACCCGCACCGAACTTGATTTAGATGGCGAGATGGAGAAGTTGCAGAAGATGGGGGTCGATCTGATTTGCTGGGATTCGGCCGAATATCCGCCCCAACTACGCGACATCCCCGCCTCCCCGCCCGTCCTTTACGTCAAAGGTGAACTACGAGAGACAGACCGCTGGGCAATTGCGATTGTTGGAACACGCCGCCTGTCAGCTTATGGTCGTCAGATGACCCATTTGATTACGTCGGGACTATTGCGTCACGACATTACGATTGTGAGTGGTCTGGCGCGCGGGATCGATTCTGTGGCGCACAAGCTGGCGGTCGAACAGGGTGGGCGCACGATTGGCGTGTTGGCCTGTGGGATCGACTGTATTTATCCACCCGAAAATCGCAAGCTTGCAGACCAAATTGCTGATGGACAAGGCGCAATCATCTCAGAACACGCGCTCGGCGTGCAGCCCGAAAAGAAAAATTTCCCGCCGCGCAATCGCATTATCAGCGGATTATCGCTAGGCACCGTTGTGGTAGAGGCGGCCGAGATCAGTGGCGCGTTGATCACGACGAAATTTGCACGGGAGCAAGGGCGTGAAGTGTACGCCGTGCCGGGCAATGCTAACAGTCGGGCAAGCAAGGGAACCAATAAGCTGATCAAACAGGGTGGGAAATTGGTGACGGAGGCGCAGGACATTCTGGAAGATTTGAATTTAGAACGTGCGCCTGAACAGCAGGCAGTGCAGATGGTTCTGCCAGATTCGGCCGAAGAAGCCGCTCTCATCCCGCTACTTGCAGAAACACCCCGCCACGTCGATGAATTGAGCCGTGCCAGCGGATTGCCTGCGCCACTCGTCAGCAGTACGCTCGTGATGATGGAGTTAAAGGGACAGGTGCAACAGGTTGGCGGTATGCAGTATGCATTGATTCGGGAGGCAACGGTTGCGTATGAGGTTGAGGGGTGATTATTCGGTTGGATAATCGTTTCTCGCCTGCGTGGAAATGGTGGTTGTGAGTTATGAGACTTGCCTATCTGCCACTTCTGCAAGTCCAGCGCGATCTGTATGACATTCCGCGTGGCCCCCAACGTTTTCAGCAATATATTGAGATGTGCCGCGATGGTCACGGGGGAATGGGGCTGCCGTTGGCAATGTTGAATCCGATGGGGAAGGATCACGTTCCGGCGTTATTTGATAGCTATTTGGCAATGGATACCGATGCGCTGGCCACCTCTTTAATAGAAGAAGCTGCCGAAACGCTCGCAGAAATCAGTGGTGAATTTCGCGTGATACTGACGCTGGCGGATGATGCAGGAGGGGGGTGGACAAATCGTTTCGATTGGGAATTTAAGCATCGTTTCGAGACGAAACCGTTCCATCGACATGGCTGGCTGGTCGGTGTTTTGTGGACGGCCCATGAACCAAAAATAGAAACTGTGCGTGAAGAGCTATTGACAACGCTGTACCGTGGGGCTTACATTCAACAGTATGGCTATGCAGAAACGCTCGATGAGATGTTAAATCAAGAGGCCTATGCGTTGGGGATGGCTGGCGTTGAACAGTGGATGGATGGAGACGAGGTTATGTATTCGGCCGAAATTCTCCTCCCACATCTACAATCTGACGAATATGCTCTGCAACTCGTCTGCTTCTATGGCGACGTTGCTGCCCACGATCTGGGTCATCCCCCACAAGGGTTAAGCGATCGCGCAGGGCTTGCTGTTGCACTGGATCGCTGGCAGAAACTTTGATCGTTTGGCACAGTCGTTTTTCAAACTCAATCTATGTGCGACTTGCAGCAAGCGTTTGAGAACAATAAATTTAAGCATGGAGTTGATTAAGTGAAAGTAGTGATTTTTGCAGGAGGGAGCGGGCGACGGTTATGGCCGTTGAGTCGAAAACGCTCTCCAAAACAGTTTGAACCGATCATCGGTGAGCAGTCTACACTGCAACTGGCCGTCGATCGTGTGTTGGAGCAGGTTGGGGCAGAGAATATCTTTATCTCAACCAATATCGCATATGTACCGATTTTGCGCGAGCAGTTGCCGATGTTGCCAGAGCGCAACTTTATTGGCGAACCGCTGCGACGCGATTTGGCAGCGGCAGTCGGGTTGGCGATGACGCACATGGTCGCATCGGCCGAACCAGATGAACCGATTGGCATCCTGTGGGGCGACAACTATATGGAGGAGGTCGCTACATTCCGCAAAGTGTTGGCTGTTGGTGAGCAGATTGTGGCGAATGGAGAGGCGAAAATTGTCTTTATGGGCGAAACGCCGCGCTTTGCCAATGATAATTTGGGTTGGATTGGTCTTGGAAAACGCTGTGGAGAGGTTGACGGAACCAGTTATTTCGGGTTTGATTCATTAACGTACCGCCCTGAGCTTGCCCAGTGTCAGAAGATGTTTGCCGCAGGAACCCACGTTTGGAACACGGGTTATTTCATCACAACTGTCAACTATGTTGGGGATAAGTATGCACAGCATCAGCCAAAAATGTGGGCGCAATTGCGTGAAATTGGCGCGACAATTGGCAAAGATGAGTACGAAGAGACGCTCAACCGCATCTATCCACAGCTAGAAGAGACGAGTTTTGATGATGCGGTTCTCGTTCACTTAGACCCTAGCGATGCACGAGTGCTGCACGCTGAAATGGGCTGGAGCGATCCGGGAACGCTCTATGCGTTGAAAGAAGCACTCAACTCGATAGAAGATGAGAATGTGACACGCGGTATTGTAAAAGCGATAAACTCGCGTGACAGCCTCCTTTATAACTACGAATCAGATAAGGTTTTAGCAGGGATTGGGCTTGATGGCATGATTGTCGTCAATACGGAAGATGCCCTGCTCGTTGTCCACAAGGATCAGATTCCGCTGGTAAAACGGCTGGTTAACGAAATGGTGGACACGGAATTAGATAAATTTACTTAGGCGTGATAAGTGACAAGTGAATAGTGATAAGTTTTCTTATCACTTACCACTTACCACTTACCACTTACTACTAGCGACTAGCTACATGGCAGAACAATTAACAGGCTATTGCCTGAAATGTAAGGAACATCGGCCGATCGAGAACGCCAAACCAGAATGGGCGGCAAATGGCTCACCCGCAACACGCGGTCAGTGTGCCGTTTGTGGGACAAATATGTACAAGCGTGGTCACACGCCTGCACATGATGATTTGCCCAAGCCAAGCCCAGAAGAGTTGGCCGCGATGGCGAAGAAGAGTTCCAAAAAGAAAGCGACGAAAAAGAAATCGAGCAGCAAGGCAAAGAAATCGAGCAGCAAGCGACGCAGCGGCAAGCTCGTAATTGTTGAATCGCCCGCAAAAGCGAAGACGATTGGCAAATATCTCGGCAGTGGCTATACGGTCAAGTCGAGTGTTGGGCATGTGCGGGATTTGCTCAAGTCGCGTTTGAGCGTTGATGTTGATGAAAATTATGAGCCTGAGTATCGCGTGCCGAACGACAAGCGCAAGGTTGTCAAAGAGTTGAAGGCAGCGGCCGAAAAGGCGACTGAAATTTTCTTGGCGACTGACCCCGATCGGGAAGGGGAAGCGATTGCGTGGCATGTGTTGGAATCGGCCGAAATGGAGCCTGAACGCACCAAGCGCGTCGTCTTCCATGAAATCACCAAATCAGCCGTGCAAAAGGCGTTGACTGAACCGCGCGAAATCGACATGCAGCGTGTCGATGCCCAACAAGCACGTCGTATTTTGGATCGACTCGTCGGCTACAAACTCAGCCCGTTGCTTTGGCGCAAAATACGTGGACGGCTCTCGGCTGGGCGTGTCCAGTCGGTGGCATTGCGTTTGGTTGTCGAGCGCGAACGCGAAATTGAAGCGTTTGAGACGACCGAATACTGGTCTGTCCACGCTGAATTGCAGCAAAAGTCACAAAACGGCAAGAAGCCACCTGTCTTCAAGGCAAAATGGCATAAGCTTAATGGTGAAGATTTTGAGCTAAATAGCGAAGAAGTGGTCACGCCGCATATCGCCGTTTTAGAGAAGGCGGCATGGAACGTCGGTGATCTGCGTTTGGGAAAACGCCGCCGCAAGCCGCAAGCTCCCTTCACAACGAGTACATTGCAGCAGGAAGCATCGCGCAAACTTGGCTTTGGTACGAGTAAAACGATGCGGATCGCACAACAGTTGTATGAAGGGGTTGACATCGGCAACGAGGGAACGGTCGGGCTGATCACCTACATGCGTACAGATAGTTTGTCGGTCAGCAAAGACGCACAGGCACAGGCGAAGCAGTATATTGAGGCCAGCTTTGGCAAAGATTACACGCCCGACAAGCCAAATGTCTACAAGTCGCGCTCAAAATCAGCACAAGAAGCACATGAAGCGATCCGCCCAACTTCTGTGATGCGCTTTCCGAAGCAGATCAAGCAGCATTTGAGCCGCGATCAAAACCGTTTGTACACGCTCATTTGGTCGCGCTTTGTGGCGAGTCAGATGGTGCCGGCCGTTTATGATACGGTTTCGGCCGATATCTATGCTGGCGACCCCAACACACCCATTCTCCAACGCCCCTATCTATTCCGCGCCAGTGGCAGCACGCTCAAATTTGATGGATTCCTGCGCCTCTACGAAGAGAGTGCGCCGACAGATCGACCCGATGATAGCGGGAGCGTTGTGCCGAGCGATCTCACGAAAAAAGAAGCACTCGACCTCTTAGAATTGTTCCCAGAACAGCATTTTACACAGCCGCCGCCCCGCTTTAGTGAGGCGACATTGGTGAAGACGCTGGAAGAGAATGATGTCGGCCGACCAAGTACGTTTGCGAGCATTATCAGCACCATCATTTCGCGCGGATACGTCATTCGTGAGGAAAAGCGACTCGCTCCAACAGAGATTGGCGCAATGGTGACCGATATGTTGGTCGAGTATTTCCCCGAAGTGATGAATGTTGAATTCACAGCACTCTTGGAAGAAGACCTCGACGCAATTGCAGAAGGCAATAAAGATTGGGTCAAGGTGATCGATAATTTCTATCGACCATTCCGCGAACGACTTGCCATTGCTGATGAGAAGCTGCCAAAGAAAGAGATCAACGCTGAACCTGAGTATGTTGGGCGCACCTGCCCGACTTGTGGTGAAGGTGAGCTGGTCTATCGCGAAGGGCGTTATGGACGCTTTATCGGTTGTCAAAACTTCCCGAAATGTCGTCACACCGAGCAGATTTTGGTCAAGACAGGTGTGACTTGCCCCGTTGCTGGCGGCGACATTATCGAGAAAAAGACACGACGTGGACGCACCTTCTTTGGCTGCTCCCGTTATCCCGACTGTGAATGGACAAGCTGGACCAAGCCGCTCAAGGCGGAGGGGGATCAGATTATCGTGCAGCAAAAAGATGATGAGGTGAAGGCCACCGATTGTGAAATCAAAGCAGAGGCGGCCGCTGAATTGCAGACTGCGTAACTGGAGCGCGGACGTCTCGTCCGCGTTTTGTTTTGTAGTGGACGAAGCATCCGCCCCCCAACAAGAATGACGCGACAAAACAGAACCCGTGAACTTGTGCGCGAGAAGGTGGACTATCTGTCAACGATTCAGATATTCCGTGATTTGAGCATGGGTGAGCTGGCGGAGATGGATCGCCAGACAACGATGGCGACCTGTGAACCGGGTCGTATCTTTTATATGCCCGAAGATAGCGGCGAAGTGTTGTTTTTACTCAAGGCGGGACGTGTGCAGTTGTATCGCATGTCTCCAGCGGGTAAGAAAATCGTTGTGGCGACGCTGGGGCCGGGCGCAGTATTTGGGGAAATGTCAATCGTTGGGCAGGGGATGCACAATACCTTTGCCCAAGCGGTCGATGCGTGCATGATTTGTGTGATGAGCCGTGAGGATGTCGATCGGTTGATTCGCAATAAGCCGCATGTGGCGTTTCGCTTTGTCGAGGCGTTGGGAAAACGTGTATCCGCGCTGGAGGAACGGCTGGAAGATATCGCGTTTAAGAGCATTCCAGCACGGTTGGCTGGTACGTTGCTAAGACTGGCTGAACAAGGCGACGGTAACGTGGTGAGCGGGTTTACCCACCAAGATTTCGCTGAGATGCTGGGGACGTATCGAGAGACGACAACCCAGACGTTGAATATATTTAAGCAAGAGGGGCTGATCGAAATCGGCCGAAAACGCATCATCCTGCTCGACCACAACGGATTGCGCGCCATTGCCGACGAGTAATCGGGCGCAGGTTCGCTGTCAGTTTTGAATTTTGACGTGAATCGGCCGATGATCGCCGCCCCAATTCTCCCCAACTTCCCGTTCAACAATCCTTATATCATCACTGTGCACGGTGAGGTCAATCGGAATCCGCAGGAATGCGGGGAGATTGGCCGGCCATGTTGTTTGTAGTCCAAATCCACGTTGCCCGTTGCGTAAATCCCCATCTGCCAATAGGTTGTGAAAACGAGCGCTCCACGGCGTTTGATTAAAGTCACCAATGATGAGGACTGCGCGCCCGCTTGCTTGCTGCGCCTTGCTCCACTGGGCAACATCGGCAAACTCAACCGCCTGTAATGGGTTTTCTGGGCGTGTCACATGGAGACTGAGGAGCGAAAGTTCCGCATCGTTGAGCCTGATGAGTGCGTGTGCGAGCGGACGGTCGCCATAGGTCGTGATGGTGAGATATTCGGCCGAAAGCAACTCCCCTTCCCAACGCTTGCGAACGAGCAGCGCAGATCCGCGTGTGTCCCAGCGTGATTCGACGAGGACCACCTCGTAATTCGGCATCGCCGTTGCTAACGCGTCAACAATCGGCGGTTGGACCTCCTGAATAAACACTATGTCGCTGCCTTTTGCATTTAGCTTACTCAACATATCCACCTTATCCCGATCGATGTTGACGTGGGTGATTGTTAACGAGTCGTTGGTCAACCGCGCGATTGCCTGTGTGGCATCATCTGTTGGTGGCGAGAAGTAAAGTGGGAGAAAATGAGCACAGTTAATGAGCAGCGGGATGGTAAAAATGAGCGCAAATTGCCAACGCATAAACAATAATGGCAAGACGATCAGCAGTAGGCCCAGTGCAAGTTGTACACGCAGCTGACTAATCAGCTGCAACTGTGGATTTATCTCGGCGAATAATGCGGCAAGGGTCGCAATTGTCAAAAGGCTCCCGATGAATGTGAGGAGCCGGGCAAGATGGTTGGTGTTGTTGAACATAGGCAGGATAATTGTAACGCTTTATGAAATCGGCCGAAAAACTTCCACTTACGCTCTTATTGCTGCTCGCACTCATTCTGCCCTACGAGCTTGATAAACCGCTCTTCACACTGGCGGGGTTTTCATTTACCAATGTTGAAATATTGATGTGGTTGACGATTGGAGCGGGCGTAGCATTGTGGGTACGTGATGTGATTCGTCACCCTGCGAATCGGCCGAAAATTCCCCGCTACCAGCTCATTTTGTTGGGTGCATTTGTCGTCGCGCTATTTGCGTCTGCACTGCTTGCACCCACGTTGCGCGGAAATGCGCTCAAGGCAGCCTTGCGCACAGTGACCGGGATTGCGTTGATGTTTAGCGTTCTCGCAATTGTGCGAACACGGCGGCAAGCATGGTGGGTTGTCGGGGCGATTTTGGTCGGCAGTCTCGCCGCGTTTTCGTTGGGGCTGGTTGAAGTTGCGCTAAATACCGAGTTTCAATGGTTGAAGCTTTTTCGGCCGAAAATTTCGACCACTGGCCCCTTCGCACGCCTAACGAGTACATGGGATTACGCCAATCAGGCGGCAATGGTGGCAGAGGTGTGTGTGCCACTGATGCTGGCGGCGATCGTTGGCAGTCAACGGATTGCCATGAACAAAAGGCGGAAAGTTCTTCTGGTTGCCGTTCAATGTCTGTTGCTTTTGCTAATCCTACAGGCTGGCATCCTGACCCTTAGCCGTGCCGCACTCCTCACAATTGGAGGTGTGCTGGCAGTCGGCTGGGGGTGGGAAATGGTGCACCGCCGCTGGTTGGCTCCGCAATGGTCTCTGCCCCTGTTGGCGTTTGTCGGTCTATTTGTGGCAAATGCGCTGTTTGTGCCAGCGATGCAGATGCGTCTCGCGTCGGAGAGTGATCAGGCGTGGTACCAACGTGAAATTGTTGTGACGGACCAGCTTGCGGCGCAGGCAGGGGAGACCGTTCTCGTTGATGTGACGATTACCAACAACAGCACACGCGCATGGCGATCAACGGCCGTTTTTCCAATCCGCATTGGCGCACGCTGGTTGGGGGAGGACGGTAACACCGTTTATCAGGAAGAGCGTTGGGCGTTGGAGGAAACGTTTCGGCCGAATGAAACAAAATCGTTCACGCTGCCGCTCAAAGCGGTCAGAAATGGTGGCACCTACTTTGTACAGTGGGATTTAGTTGAACAAAACATCGCGTGGTTTAGCGATCTTGCGGGCAATCGTGTGCTGACAAGAGCCGAAATCTCAGGCAACGCACCGTCAGAAGATGGGACAGTAGCCCCACCTGAACCGCGCACCATCGCCCAGCCACTGCCGCCTGATCCGACACGTGGTGTGCTCTGGCGATTGGGTTTTCAACTCTGGCGCACTTCTCCTATTTTTGGGATTGGGTTAGATAACTATCGTTTGCGCTACGGTGAGCTTTTAGGGCTTGATTATTTCAACGATCGCTTGCATTCCAATAATTTGTACGTGGAGACATTGGTTTCGTTTGGGATTGTTGGGGCAGGGATATTTTTTGCGTGGATGGGGATGTTGGTGTGGGATTTCGGCCGAAAACTACATGCCGATCCCGCCCCGATCCGCATTGGCCTTGCCCTCGCCATCATCGCCTATTTCATTCATGGTCTGCTCGACTACTTTTTTCTGTTCAATGCGACAGGGCTACTTTTTTGGATATTGATTGGACTTTGGATCACGACTGAAGAAAACAGGTAACTGTAGGAATTTGCTCGAAAAATTAAAACAGCCCGAATATCAACAACAGAATCCCAACACCGCCAACCGCTTGTCCACCAAGTAACAGCATCCATTGGGCCTCTTCAATCAAAAATGACAGTAAATAAGATAGAGCGATAAGGGCGAATGCGGGGCCGAATAACCAGATTCCAATGAGTGATAGCAACGGGAGTTGTGTGAGAAACGAGGTAAAAACGTAGCCGAGTGCGCCTCCTGAAAGCAGCAGTACGCCGGCAAGAAAATAGAGCGGAAATGTGAGCTGTGCCGATGGAGAAGTGTGGGAGTGCGACGTTACCATTTTTTAAAGCTTTACAGTACGAAACTCTAAAGATACAAGAATAACTTACGACGTTGGTTACGGAAATTATAACCAATTATGAGTATATATGGTGTTGTCTAAACGTCCCCGACGGCATGGAAACGGTTACACGATGGCTTTTCTACGCAACTTTCACAAACGTTTCGTTAAGGATTCGGCCAACTGTCTCTCTCTGGTGTGGTAGAACGGTGCGCGGGTCGAGCAGGAGGTTGTTTTGCTGAATTCGGCCGATAATCCCCACCGTCGCAAAGCGTAACCGTTCGGCCAGAAGATCGGGTTTCTCAGCTTCAATTGCCACCAACATCGTGGGCAATGCTTGGCCCGGCAAGCTGCCCCCGCCAACCGTCGAATGTCCTGCGATGACAGACGCATTTGCCCCCGCTGCACACAAAATTGCACACCACTCAGCCGCAACAACCGCGATCTCATCAACCGTTTGGGCGAGCATTTGCCAAACGGGAATCTCTTCCAACGCCTTCCCGCGCACATAGCTATCAAACGTCGCGGCCAGCCCCGCGTATGCTAGCTTATCAGGACGCACAGCCCGTGCGAGCGGATGCCGCTTAATCGTTGCAATCAAGTCAGAACGCCCACAGATCACGCCCGCTTGTGGCCCCCCTAGCAACTTGTCACCGCTAAAGACGATCACATCACATCCATCGGCAACCGACTTTTGGACGAGCGGCTCTTGCTCCAGACCAAACTGTGTCGTATCGAGCAGTGCGCCACTGCCCTGATCAAACAACAGCGGCAAGTCGTTTGCGTGTGCTAATTGCGCCAATTCACTGAGCGTTGGCTCCGTTGTGAAACCGATTATTTTATAGTTGGAATGATGGATGGAAAGAATGGCTGCGGTGTTCTCTGTGATGGCGTTGGAAAAGTCACGCAGGTGCGTGCGATTTGTTGTGCCAACTTCAACGAGCGTCACGCCAGCCTGCCGCATGACGTCTGGCATACGAAAGCCACCGCCAATCTCGACCAACTGACCGCGACTGACGATCACCTCTTTGCCCGCACACAGCGCGGAAAGCATCAACAATACGCCCGACGCGCTGTTGTTGACCACAGTGGCAGCAGGTGCGCCCGTCAACGATTGCACCAGATCAACCGCATGGACGGAACGCGATCCCCGCTTCCCGTTTGCCATGTCAAACTCAAGGTTGCTATAGCCACGTGCGATCTGTTCAATCGCATGGATCGCATTTTGGCTCAATGGCGCACGACCAAGATTGGTGTGGATGATGACACCCGTTGCGTTGATGACGGGGAAGAGGGTGGGGGCAACTTGTTCAGTGAGATGTGCTTCAACTTGCGCGAGAATAGTGGGAATTGCGAGGTCGATGTTTGCATTTGCGGTGCGAATTTCTGTCCGCAACTGCTCTAGGACAGTCCGCGCCGCCGTCGTTACCATGCTGCGTCCATAGTAGTCGGACAGTGCGTCACTCGCTTCTAATAGGCGATCGACGCTGGGTAACTGACGTAACTGCGCAATCTGCTTATCGTTCACTGTTGACTGCTGACTGAACAACTTCGGCCGATTTTTTTCGCACAATCAGTAACGTCTCGATCAATCCGAAGGTCAAAAATATCATGATGGCAACGGGCATGTTAAACAGTCGGTTCATCTGTAATAAGACGCAAAGTGCCAGCCATAACCCCAGCCATGCCGTTTGACGCAACAAAACCACAGTCGAGGCCGCGGCCAGACGGCGCGTCAGCCGAATGCGTCGATTGACAAAGTAGACCAGAGGCAAACAAAGACCAAATGCAACGATCCAAACGGCGATCAAAAAGAGCACAATGAGTCCATAATCACTGGCCGCGATCAATGCATTGGCATCGGCGCGTCCTTCGGCCACAGCGCGTCGCAATTCGACAAATGCCTCATTTCCAGTTGGGACCAGCCAAATATTGTTCACCAGCCAATTCATTGACGCCAACCCCAACAGAATCATCAGCCCACAGCCCGCCAACATTGGCAGAATTCCATAGCGATCAAGTCGCATCGCCTATCCTTCCTGTTCCAACAGAAAGAGCATCGCACGACCATAGGCATCGGCTGCCGTTGGTGCGGAAAAGACGAGCGGTGCTTCTGCTGGTCTGATTTCACATTCATAAGCGTCACCGGTTAAACGCAGTGTGAGCGCGTTATTGGTTAGCTTGTTGACAAGTCTCGTGCGGATTTGCGCTTCAGTGGGAACCCATAGCGCATCGAGCAAGTAGACAAAGTCTAACGCCCACTCGACCGCACCATTAAACGTAATCGCGTGATGCCCTTGTAAAACGCTCAGCCCCGCCATCATATCCGACATAACAAAGACGCGATCAGCTACGGCTGTATCGGGAACCATAAAGAAATCATGCAAAGTTGGCTTCCATTCAAGACCAGCCAAATTTAATTTTTGTGCGAGATCGGCCGAAACATTCATATGAGCTATAACGACGAAGACCGTTAAGGACCTTCACGCTTAAATAGATTCTAAAAACTCTACACGGTTTCCAAACGGGTCACGAAACAAAAAGCGTCGGTAGTTTGGAATCGGTGGTTGCTCCTCAATTGTAACCCCTTCTGCCTCTAAGACACGTCGCCACTCGTCTAACCCCGTCACTTCGTAGGCGAGATGTGCCTTTGTCGCCCAGCGATCGACGCCGTCTTCGGCTCCGATATGCAGTTGTAAATCGCCAACAACCAGCCAAAAGCCACCACGTCCCGCCAATGATGCAGGCTTTGCGATTTCTTGTAAGCCAAGCAAGTTGCAATAAAATGCACGTGCGGCCTCTTCGCAGCCCCTTGGAATGGTGATCTGGACGTGTGCTAAACGCATAGCGACGATTATAGCATTGAAAATTTTCAAACCGACAAGAACGACAAATCCTCCTGTAAACTCGCCTTGCGAGGTCGCTTGAACAACGCTAGAAACGCAAACGTGTTGTCGTCAAGAAAGTCGAAACGATCATAGAGACAATCATATTGCGGGAGAAATTCGTCGATGCCCGACGCGATCCAAAGCGTGTGACGCGGATTACGGACGGTGGTCGGACGTAATTGCACGAGCGTGCAGTCGTTCATTTGGTTACGAATCGTGACATGGGCGGGATTATTCAACGGGGTTTGTTTTCTCGGCCGAAAATCCTGCACAATCACCGAGTCGTCCAATCCACGTACCCCATAGGTCGTCACATCTACTCGTCGCTCCATCAGTCGCAGCGCATCTAATCCTTCTACCTCAACATAAGCCGCCTTTGAAATTACTGTTTTAGCCATGTCATACCTCATAGTTTGGAACGTGTGTTCGATTTCTGGAAATGATAACATGTCGCGACATTTAGCACAAGAGTTCTGATTGAATTTGGGCAGATGGTACTTACTATTCACCATCAACTGCGACTGCTAACCCTCCCACAATCAGCTATAATCGCGCATCTATGCGGATATTTGTAACTGGCGCAACAGGTTTTGTTGGCTCCCATTTGGTGAGCAATCTATTGGCGGAAGGTCATGACGTTTGGACGTTGTATCATGCAGCGACGAGTCAAAACGATTCGGTTGCGCATGAACGCTTGCACCCGATAGCGGGCGACCTGCTCGATTTGGCTGGCTTGACGGACACATTGGCCGAGGCTGCCCCTGACGTGATCTACCATTTGGCGGGACAAGCGTATCCGGGCAAGTCGTGGCACAACGTGGCGCGCACGATTGCGATCAACACGGGTGGGACAGCGAATTTACTGGAGGCCGCCGTTGCATTTGGTAAGCCGCGCACGGTTGTCGTGACGAGTGCGGAGATCTACGGGCAAATTCGGCCGAATCAGCTCCCCATCACCCACCGCTCGATCCCGAAACCGCGTCATCCCTATGGCGTGAGCAAACATGCGGCGGGACAACTCGTGCGCGTCTTTGCCGATCGCTATGAGCTGCCTGTCGTCGAAGCGCGACCATTTAACCATATCGGCCCCAATCAGGCGTTGGGATTTGTGGTCACTGATTTTGCGAGTCAGGTGGCAAAAATAAAGCTAGGGTTGTGTGCGCCTAAGATGCTGGTCGGGAACTTATCGGCCGAACGTGACTTTACCGACGTGCGTGATGTGGTGCGTGCCTATCAATTGCTTGCGGAAATGGGAGAGGCGGGAGAGGCGTATATCATCTGCTCGGGCCACGCCGTTAGCATCAGCACGATTCTCAATATCTTGCTCGAAATCAATCAGGTAAACGTCGAGGTCGAATATGATCCCGCGCGGATGCGCCCGTCGGATATCCCCGTGTTGTTTGGAAGCTATGAGAAAATCCAGCGTGAAGTTGGTTGGGAGCCAACTATTCATTTGCGCCAGACATTAAGAGATGTTTCGGCCGAATGGGTCGCCAAGCTTGCAGCTGAGAACACAAACTGACGATAAAACAAAAACACGACGCTTTCGTCGTGTCCAATTTGCTACGCTTTCTTTTCGTCTGCGTCGTCCGGCTCTGTGCCGTCTTTGATGCCCTTGCGGAACTCTTTGATGCCCTGACCCAATTCGCCACCAATGCGGCTAATTCGGCCCACACCAAACACGAGTAATACAACCACAAGTATAATGATCCATTCCCAGCCACCAGCCATAATAATTCTCCACAAGCTAAGAGTTGTTAGTTGCTAGTCATCTTTTTGCTAACATCTAGTCACTAAAGACTTCTCGCATTATAGGTGATCGAGGATACGCGGGGCAACCGCTATTGCCTCCCCATTCCCCCACTGTTAAACTAACCGCTATGTCCCAAGCCATCTATCGCAAATGGCGACCCGCTAAATTTAGCGATGTCGTCGGTCAAGAACACGTAACACGCACACTACAGCGCGCCATTACAGCAGGGCGCATCGGCCACGCCTACCTATTTTGTGGCCCACGCGGAACGGGCAAAACGACGATGGCGCGGTTATTGGCAAAGGCTGTTAACTGTCAAAACCCCGATCACACCCTACGCCCAGACAACAGTTGTCACATTTGTCAGGTCATCAATGAAGGTCGATTTCTCGACTTAATCGAAATTGATGCGGCTTCCAATACGGGAGTCGATGATATTCGTGAGCTGCGGGACAAAATCAACTTTGCCCCGAGTGAGGGCAAGTACAAAGTCTACATTATCGATGAAGTCCACATGTTGTCCACAGCGGCGTTTAACGCGCTGCTCAAGACATTGGAGGAGCCACCTCCCCATGCGATCTTCGTGTTGGCGACGACTGAAGAACACAAAGTTCTGGCGACGATCAAATCGCGTTGTCAACAGTTTAACTTCCGTCTATTTTCAAACGCGGAAATTATCGGCCGATTAAAGTGGTTAGCTGAAAAAGAGTCGCTGACGGTAGAAGAAGAGGCTTACGCACTGATCGCGCGCGAAGGGGCGGGCAGTTTGCGCGATGCAGAGAGCTTGCTCGATCAGCTGATCACCGCGCCTGGCGATGTCATCACGCTGGCTCGCGCACAGCAGGTACTCGGAACGGCCAGTATGGCAGCAATTGGCAACCTGATCGATGCGTGGCTGGTGGCTGATAGCCCAACGGGTTTGGCCGTTATCCATGACGCCCTCAACACGGGGGCGGACACGCGCCAATTTTGTCGTCAAATGGTTAGCTATTTGCGTGATATGCTGCTGCTCAAAACGGCAGGCGCAGACCTTGACCTCGCCTTGCCCGCCGCACAAAAGGCGCGCATTTTTGAACAAGCCCAACGCGCCAGTCGGCGGCCGCTGCTCGATGCGCTCAAAATTTATAACAGCGCAGCGATGTCGCCCGGCAATAGCTGGCAGCCACAGTTACCGCTTGAACTGGCATTTTTAGAATCCCTACCAGAAACAGCGGCCGAACCGCCGCAAGCGACCTACACGCCGCCCGTCGAAAAAACGCCAACGCCTCAGCCAACGTCCGAACCGCCCGCGCAACCAGTCGTGGAAGCGGTGGTGGCGCAGCAAACTGAATCTGTTGTGGAAGAAAAGATCGATGTGCCGACTGCTGAAGAATCGGCCGATACACCGATTACGCTCGCAGAAGTCAAGGCAAATTGGAATCGCTTGATGAAAGAGGCGCGCATTTTGGATCGGTCGTTACCTGCGTCGCTCTCGAATGCAAACCCGATCAACCTCGAAGGGGAGACGGTTGTATTGGGATTCACCTACCCATTGATAAAGGAGCGTTATGATCGGGTGGAATCGGCCGATCACAAAGTTGCCCAAGCTCTATCAAACATTTTAGGCAAACCCTGTAAAATCAAGGCTGTTGTCACGGGAGAATATACTCCCCCAAAAGCATAACGCGGGCAGAGCTTGAAGCTGCTGTCCGCGATTTAGGCGGCATTGTAAAAAACATCAGTTAGGGTTAGGCGAATTGCTTCGCATTACCCTTCTTTCGGAGAAAAATCAACATGGCAAAACGATCATTTCGCGGCAAACCCAAAAAGGCAAAACCCCCAGCGCAGGGCGGTATGATGGCACAACTGCAACAGATGCAAGAGCAAATGGCTGCGTCCCAAAAGAATCTTGAAAATGAATTTGTGACTGTTTCCTCTGGTGGCGGCGCAATCACCATTACAATTAGCGGCCATCAGCGTGTCAAATCAATTGAAATCAAACCAGAAGTTCTCGATCCTGAAGACGTTGAATTCTTCCAAGATATGATGCTTGTCGCCATGAATGAAGCGATTGAAAAGTCGCAAGAGATGGCAGCAGGACAGATGGAAGGGATTACGGGTGGATTGGGGATGGATGACTTGTTGGGTGGACTAGGGCTTTAGTCAGCCCACGTTCAGCCGTAAACAGTCATTTAACTGTTTACCGCCCGCTATTAGCTGATTTCAGTGAACCAAAAATATGGCAAACGTTCTCCCAAAATCTGTCCAACGCCTGATCAATGACCTCTCGCGTCTACCCGGTGTAGGCCCTAAATCCGCATCGCGTCTAACGTTTTATTTGCTGCGCGGCAGCGATCCGACGTTGGCGACTGATTTGGCGGAGTCGTTGGCAATTCTCAAGGAAAGCACACAGTATTGTTCGATTTGTCAGAATATCACCGAGCAGAATCCTTGTGAGGTGTGCACCGACGAGGAGCGCAACAAGACGTTGCTGTGCGTCGTCGAGGAGCCGCTTGATGTCGTTGCCATCGAACGCTCACGTGCATTCTTGGGCAAATATCATGTCCTGCATGGAGCAATCTCGCCTGTTGAGGGGATTGGCCCCGATGATCTTAAAATCAATGAGTTGATCGATCGCATCGACGGGAGCGAGTTCACGGAGATGATCATTGCAACCAACGCGACGCTTGAAGGGGATACGACGGCACGCTATTTACAGATGCGACTGAGTGATAGCGGCTTACGCATCACGCGGCTGGCGCGTGGTTTACCCGTTGGTGGCGACATCGAATACACCGATGAAGTGACGCTAGGACGTGCGCTCGAAGGGCGCAGTGAGCTTTGATTAACTAAACCTACTAATCGACGCATTTGCGCCAAAAGTTCATATAATTTGGTTAGTAAAACGAGGCGGATGGCAAACCATCCGCTTTTTGTAACAGGAATGAAGATGAAGAAATTGACCTTTTTGTTTAGTTTGATAATGATTTTGTTGGCCGCATGTGGCAGCGAGCCGATCTCCGTGGCGGACATTCAGGCGACGCAGGAAGCCCAAGCGACCGCCTTTGTTGTAACACAGACTTCCGTGGCTGGTAGCGTATTGGATCGCGTTCGTGCCGTTGCGCCAGACGGCTCTGTTGTTGATGATATTCAGCCGGGACGTGATCACAGCAGCGAGATCAACTATGAGTATGACAGTTTGCCACCAACGGGCGGGACGCATAATCCAACGTGGCAAAAGTGCGGGATCTATGCTGATCCTATCCGCGCTCAATATGTGTTGCACTCGATGGAACATGGGGCAGTGTGGATCACGTATCAGGAAGATTTGCCAGCCGCTGACGTTGACAAGTTAGAGCGTGCCGCTAACTCTGTGACATCCACTATATTGAGTCCCTATCCCAACTTGCGTAGCCCAGTCGTCTTAACGGCGTGGGCGGTGCAGTTAGAGGTGGATTCGGCCGATGATCCGCGCATCCAAGAGTTTATCAACAACTTCGCGCGTGGCCCCCAAACGCCAGAGCTAGAGGCGAACTGCGCGAGCGGTATACAGACGATGGATGGTTAGATAACTGCATGTCTTTGTAAAGTTGCGTAAAACGTAAAACGTAATGATCTTACGCATTGCGTTTTACGCTTTACCTCGTTGAAACAACCCTCTTCCCCCCCTGTCTCTCCCATTTTCGTTCTCACAATAGGAATCTTTGCCATTTCGGTGGCCGCAATCTTGATTCGCCTTGCCCAGAATGAAGCGGTGCCATCGCTCGTCATTGCAGCTTGGCGCTTGACGATTGCAACCTTGATCCTATTGCCAATTTGTGTGTTGCGACATGCGGAGGAGGTGCGCCAGCTCAAGCGTGATGCATGGCTGCCGGCAATTTTGTCGGGCGTGCTGTTGGCCGTGCATTTTGCCGCGTGGATTGCATCGCTTGACTACACATCGGTGGCAGCGGCGAGCGCATTGGTTGCAACTGTGCCGTTATGGGTGGCGATTGCGTCGCCATTCTTGTTGCGGGAAGGGTTGACGCGGGCGACAAAGGTCGGCATTGGCTTGGCATTGGTTGGCAGCGTTTTGATCGCGGCGAATGATTTAGGTGGCGTTGGGCAGAATCCACTGCTTGGGAATGGCTTGGCGGTGATTGGGGCGATTGCGGCGGCGGGCTATTTGATTATCGGCCGAAAACTCCGCGCAACCCTCTCCCTTATCCCCTACATCACCCTCGTTTATGGGATTGCCGCCATCACCCTCATGCTCGCCGCCATTGGCAGCGGTCAACCGATCTTTGCCTATTCACCATCAATCTTCGCGCTCTTTTTCCTGATTGCTGCCGTTCCCCAGCTGATGGGACACTCTTCGTTTAACTATGCGCTTGGCTATCTGCCAGCGGCCTACGTCACCCTTACCGCAATCGCCGAACCAGTCGGCGCAAGTATCCTTGCCCTCTTTATCTTTCGCGAAATACCAACCAGTTATACAATTCTTGGCGGCATTCTTATTTTGTGTGGAATCGTATTGAGTAGTCGAACCAATGACAGGAGCACAACATGACCAAGATATTGAACACAGCGCGGCTGACGTTGCACCCGATCACAATCAGTGACGCACCAGACTTTTTTGAAATGCATAGCCGTGACATTGCCATGCGCTACATGCCGACGCCCGTGCACACGACTGTTGAGCAGACGGTCGCAGCGTTTGGGATGGATATGTCCAGAGAAGGGGCAATCTATTGGGCGATTAAGTTAAAGACGAGCGATAAGCTAATCGGCTATGTCAACTTTTTGGGCGAGACTCGCTTTCCCGGCATGGGCTACATGGTGCATCCCGACTACTGGGGTCAAGGCTATGCGCCAGAAGCGTGTCGGGCTGCGTTGGCACTTGGGTTTGAAGAGTTAGGCTATGATCGCGTCGAACTGTGGATCAATGAAGCCAATATTGCCTCCCAGCGCGTCGCGCAGAAGCTGGATTTCAAGCTCAAAGGGCGCATTCCGCAACGCTATAGTCATGAGGAGACGTACCATTTTATGTACGTTTATGGCATGCTGGCGACCGAATGGCGCGGAGAGGCTTTGAATGAAGGGGCAAAGGCGGCGCGATTTTTCCGTGTCGAACCCGTGCTGATGGTGCATGATGTGGGTGCGGCCGCGCTGTACTATCGTGACAAGCTGGGCTTTCAAATCGACTTTATGTTTGGCGATCCAGCCACGCATGCTGGCGTTTCGGCCGGTGAATGGACGGGTAACGTCGTTACTATTCAGTTGTCGCAGGTTCCGCCCGAGCGCGATCTAACGGCTGCAAGCTATCTCTACTTCGTGATCGACACGCAGATCGATGTGCTGCACGCAAGCTATCGCAGCCGTGGGGTTGAGATTGTCTCGGCTCCAACCGATCAGCCGTGGGGGATGCGCGAGTTTGTGGTTCGTGACAATAGTGGTCACACCTTGGTTTTTGCCACGAATATTTGAGATAAGCATGGAAATCGATCTGCGCAGCAAACGATTGATCATCAAGCGCATGGGGCAGGATGATGCGCCCGCGCTTTTCGCCTATCGCTCTGATCCCGCCGTGACGCGCTTTCAGGAGTGGGAACCAGCGGGGTTAGATGAGGTGGTCGAATTTATCACGGCAAATCAGGCGAGTGTGTTTGACGAGCCGAATTCGTGGTTTCAGGTTGGGATATATTCGGCCGATAACACACCGCGCCTAATTGGGGATATCGGCATCCATTTTCTCGAAGAAGCCAGCCAGACCGTCGAACTGGGCATCACAATTGCGCCTAGCTATCAGCGATTCGGTTACGGCAGTGAGGCACTTTCGACCCTCATCGACCACCTGTTTGGTGCGCTGCAAAAACATCGCATCATCGCGTCCATCGACCCCACCAATGCGGCATCAATCGCATTGGTCAAGAAAGTGGGTATGTGCCAAGAAGCCCACTTCCGCCAGAGTCTTTTGTACAAAGGTGAGTGGGTCGATGATCTCATCTTTGCCATTTTGCGGTCTGAGTGGAAAGGTCAGTTCCCCTTGCGGCGTGAAAACCAGCCGCGACACGACGCTTAGACATCGCTTCCAATCACCTCTGTTCTGTTGCCCCTTCATTTTCGTCCACCTACAATCCCCTCCATGTTATTGGCAATTGATGTTGGAAACACAAACGTCACGCTGGGGCTATGGGATGGTCAAGATTGGACCCATCAATGGCGCCTGCGGACAGTTCACGAAAAAACAGTTGACGAATATTGGATCAGTTTGCGGACGCTCCTGCGTGAGCGTAACCTGCGTGATCGCGTTACTCGTGTTGTTCTATCGAGCGTTGTCCCCCCACTCACTGCGACATTTGCAGACGTAAGCGAACGCTATTTAGGCATCACGGCGTTGCAGATTGATGCGAACATGGACACGGGCATCGACGTGCTGACGGAGAATCCGCTCGAAGTTGGGGCCGATCGAATCGTCAATGCCGCCGCCGCTGTCCATCTTTACGGTAACCCAACCATCGTGATCGACATGGGAACGGCAACCACATTTGATGTAACGGCCGTGCGCAATGAGCGCGCGGCCCTGTTGGGCGTTGTGATTGCGCCGGGCTTGCGTTTGGCGGCCGATGCACTGGCGAGTCGCGCTGCCCAGTTGAGCCGTGTCGCACTGGAAGCACCTCCACAGGTATTGGGACGCAATACGACCCATGCAGTGCAGTCGGGGCTGATTTTTGGCTATGTGAGCATGATTGAGGGGATGGTAGCGCGATTATCGGCCGAAATTAGCCAATTCCCCATCGTTATCGGCACAGGCGGACTGATCAGCCTCATTACCCCCCATACAAACGTGATCCATCATGTCGAACCGTGGCTCACATTGACAGGCTTGCGGGTCATTAGCGACCGTAATCACGGCCCTTTATGAGATTGAACAGTGGAAAAGACACAGTGACCGGTAGACAGACGAAACGTGGATTGCAGGTTAATTGCAATCAGCTATCTGGGACTACAACAATTAACAATCATCGACCTATTTTAAACTTCCTTCTTCTCACCCTACTGACTATTTTGTTCGTTGGCTGTTCCCCTGAAGAGCTACTTAACCCACCTCGCGTTGCGACACAAACGGTACAGGCGGCACAGTTACAAACGCTGCTTGTCTCACCCGTTCCCTCGCCGACGAACGAGCCGTTCGCCGCACCCACCCCTGTTCCGACAAAGCTGCTGACCGTTGCCGATGACATTCCCGATCCCATAATCGTTTGGCTCAACGAGACAGATGCTGCAACCATCGCACTTGCTGAGGCTGTCGGCAGCCAGTTCACGGCCCAATCGGGCGTACAGGTGCAGTTTGTCTATTTGCCAGCGCAGAAGGTTACTGAACTGGCGGGAACGGCAAAATTGACGCAGCAACTTCCCGATCTCATTTTGCACACCAATGAACAAACGGCTGGTCTTGTGGCCGATGGCGTACTCGATTCGGCGGCTGCCAACGAGCTGATTCAGGCATTAGGGCCTGAGACATTTATGCAGGGTGTGTTGCCAACTGTGCAACAGATAGATGACGAATATGTTGCCGTTCCGAGCGATGGCTGGCAATATCTGCTGCTCTATCGTCAAGATTGGTTCACAGCGGCGGGGCTCGCTCCACCGACAACGTTTGATGCGCTGTTAGCAGGTGCTGATACATTTTACAATTTTGACAATGAGGAACTCGATCGCGGTGACTTGGTTTCGGGCATCGTTGTGCCGACGGAGCAGGATGGCTACAGTACGCAGCGCGTTTTTGAATGGGTTGCCACCGCCAATGGCTGTCGCATCGTCGATAATGATGGCTTTGTTGGCTTTATGCACCCAGCTTGTCTTGCGTCGCTGGAGTTCTATCGCAGCTTGGTTAACCAATATAGTCCACCCGACTATCAAACGGACGTTACGGCATTCAAGGCATATTTAGATGGACGCACGGCGATGATCATGGCGCCGCCGTCGATCTTGCCGATGTTGGCCGGTTATGATCCCGATTACACCCCAACATGCGCAGCCTGTGCCGAAAATCCAAACTTTCTCGTTGAAAATACAGGTTTCACAACCCAATTGACGGGGCAATCTGATTTCGCAACCGCAGCAAACTTTGCGCTAATGACGTTGTGGGGTATCACCGTCGATGCTGATCCAGTGGCGACCGACTTTTTGAGTCTCTGGTATGAAGCGTCCTATCTCGATTGGATCGCGCTTGCGCCCGAGCGACGTGTGCCGCTGCGTGTTACAAATGGAGATGGGGTCGATCAGTTGGTGGCTTGGCGTGAAATGCCGTTGCGGCGTGGGGAGGCGTGTGGCACAGCAGCGTGCGCATCGGCCGAAACGCTTTTCACTCCACAAATCACAGACCTTCTGCTAAATGACCTGCCGTCCAGTGAACGTTGGAATGATGGCGTTCTGCGCACGACGATTTACGAACAGCTTACGATTGCACCCATCTTGCAGCGCATGCTGAGCGGCTATGTTGGCAGTTCGCAAGCGACTGTCGACACGCAGAATGCGCTGCTTGCAGCAAATCAAGTGGCCCCGTTGATCATTGACGTTGAACATTGATGATAATAAATGAATTGCACGGACAAGCGGTTTGCATCGTGCAATTTGTGTTATAGATCTTTAGATAATTATGTGGAGCGATGTTTCGGGGTTTCCAAATCCCGAAACCTGTCTAACGCACGCATGTTTCGGGAAATCCTGTTCCCGAAACACTATTTTTCTGAAGCTCTATAGTTCGTGGCGAAAATGGCTTAAGGCCGTAAATTGTGTGAGCCTCGCACATGGGGTGTTTGTTTACGCCAAACACCCCCATTGACTCTTATTGACAATTGCTTATTTGGCAACCTGTGTGAACGAGCGCGGCGTTGATGCCCGTTGCGTGTAGGTCATTGAGCGTGAGAATGACAATTTCGGCCGAATCGAACACATCCGTTTCACCATAATAGATCGTCTCATAGCCAATTTTTGCCCCATCAAACCCAATGCGGAAGTTGCCAGTTGTATATATCGCACCGATCCCAACATCATCAAAACGATAGTTGCCGTTTGCGTCGGTCAGAACGAGCGCACTCTCTTGCCCCCAGCCCGTTTGACCTCTGGGAGATGACCATTGACGATAGAGGAACACTTCAACATTGGCGAGTGGCTGGCCGTCTACGTCGGTTAGCTGCCCACTGATCGACCCATAAGCCTTTGGCTCATAGCTGGCACCGCTGGCCGTGATGTGGTTGCCCAGCGTACCGTTGATCCCGTTGACATAGCCACCCAATGTCACCTCGATGCGGGTCGCATTTGCCTCATCTGTCACATCGCCATAATACTCTTCTGCGATTTGATAGTTGTCACAACAAGGCGTGCTGCCAGAAAATTGAACGATGTAGTCACCCGCCGCAAGTCCTGAGATGCGATACCAACCACCTGCCCCAATGCTGCCGCTGCCCATCGACCGCCATTCGCCGTCAATCATGCGATACGCACTCGCGTACATATATTCTAGCGGGAGCGTTTTCCAGACGCGCCCGTTGATCTCACTCCCTTTTGCCAACTCGATTTTGACCGTCGTTGTCTTATCGGCGGAAACGGAATAGACGCCGAACGGTTCGTATCCCATATCGGCCGAATCGACATATTGATTTTGTCGATCATAGATGTAAAGCTGATAGTCGCCAGCAGGCAGATAGGTAAACTCAAAGTGACCGTTCGGGCTCACGTCAACCGAGCCAACGTACAGATCGCTCGTGGTGTAGAGGTTGATTTCATTGGGGTAGATCGGCCGATTTGTGCCAGTTTCTACCACTTGCCCACGTAACACACCGCGATCTTTCCCTACCACAAACGTTTCGAGCGCAGTCGTCGCGCCCACTTCGACTGTGAAGGAGGTCGCATCAGCCAATGAGTCACCACCGCCATACCATTCAGTGGCTCCGATGTTGTAATAAAAGTTCGCCGCAACCTGCAACCGATATTGACCAGCCGTTAAGCCGTGAATTGTAAAGTTGCCCCGTTCGTCGCGCTCTAATTCATAGCGATCAACTCGCAAGAAGCTATCGTGGTCGTTCCAGCGGTAGAGGTTGAAATTGATCGAGCGAAAATCGGCCGATCCGTCAACCAGCACAACTTGACCCGCAATGCTGCCACCCCGATTCATCGTCACATCGACATCACTGACATCTTCATCGGTGACGGTTATGACAGGTGCGCCTCCCAATGTCGGCATGTTGCCGTTATAGGTGGTTGGATGCACTCTGTTCCAATCCGTAAATTCAACTTTATACTGCCCACCGCCAGATAGAATGACGCTATAGTTCCCATTGGCATCTGTCTCGGTATATTCACTGGGATAGAGCCACTCTTCACCGGGCAATGCGTTAGGGTTATAGCGATAAATTCGCACATCTATCCCTTCGAGCGGTTGACCACTTTCAGAGAGAACGCGCCCACCTAGTCGTGCCGTTCTGTCACGCATTTCCCAATCAATTGTCGTTGTCTCTGCGCCGTTGACCCAAACATCCCATCCCCCTGAGATAAACAGCTCGCCACCATAGTATTCACCAAATGAGATGCCCTCACCATCCAGATAGCTGTAGGCGGACGCTTTTAAACGATATGGCCCATTTGGCAACCCATTAAGCTCGAACCGGTCGCCTTGGCTGATGTAATCTGTTTCAAATGGTGTCCAGCCCTTGCCCTCGACATGCCGAAATGCAGTCACCGTTACCGAACTCAGTGGTAGGTCACTTTCAACGCGCACCCGCCCCGTTATCTTGCCACCCGGCTCCATTGTCGCGTGGATTGTTGTCACCTCGTCGTTTCGTAAGGTTAAACGGGTTGCATCGCTTGGGACGAGCGTGTTTGGATAGTAGGTCGTTGCATAGCGGACGCGATAATCTTGCAGCATAACGGTGTATGTCTCAGGGGGTAGATTGGAAAGCTCAAAGTTGCCTGCCGCATCGGTGGCTGGCCCATAGCTTCCCGTTGGACTTGCTGTGCCGTCGGTCGGAAGAAGGATAACGTTGATCCCTTCGATCGGGTTGCCTGCTGGATCGGTGACGCGCCCGCGCAGCGTTGCATCACGAAACAGCGGCCCGTCCCCCGCATGAACCGGTCGATTAAACATTAATATGGTCAGTGAGAGTGCGAGGAAAAGAAAAAGTTTGGTCTTCATGTGGTTACTCCAGTTGCTTGGTTTATTCAGTCATCTTAGGGTAGAGGATATCGGCCGAACTTTCTGCACGTCCCACGACTGTTTTTGTGTCGTTTCCCCTACGCTTGTATAGAAGCTGTTCCGATTTGTACAATCTGGTCGTCATTTACATTACACAGAGTTAAAATGGCGAAAATCAAACCTATACTGTCGCCGCGATTTGCAAGCAGGCTTGACCCACTGTTTGGCATAGATTGTGAATCGTGACACCACTGACAATGCACGTAATTCATTTAGCACCTCATTTTCCACAAGTTCAGCGCAAATTTGCGCGTGCGCTCAAGCAAGTCGGCGCAAAAGTCACCGGAATCGGTGAAGCTCACGTCAACGATCTGCCTCACGAAATCACCCAATATCTTGACGGGTGGGAGCAGGTCTGGTCTGTCACGGATGAACAGGCTGTCTACGATGCCGTCCGCCGCATTCAGGCGCGGGGCTGGGTTGACAGGCTTGAGGCGACGATTGAGGCACACATGATCTGTGCGGCGCGCGTGCGAGAAGCGACAGGCATTCCGGGCTTGACCTATCAGCAGACGTTGCTCTGCCGCGACAAACCGTTGATGAAAGAGTTTATGCGCGAAAATGGGATTCCGTGTGCAGCTTCAATTGGGGCAAGTACGGCTGAGGAAGTGGTGAATTTCGGCCGAACAGTCGGCTACCCCATCATCATCAAACCACGCGATGGTGCTGGAGCTGCCAAAACATGGCGCGTCGATTCAGAAGGTGAACTCGGCCCCGCGCTTGCCGATACCCGCATCGGTTATGGCGGCACGGTCGCTGTCGAAGAGTTCATCGAAGGCCATGAAGGGTTTTACGATACCCTCACCGTCAATGGACACATTCGCCACGACTTTATTAGCCACTACTATCCCGGCGTATTAGAGGCGATGCGCCATCGTTGGATTTCCCCGATGATCATCGTCACAAACCGTCATGACGCACCCGGCTATAATGAAGTTAAAGGGATGGGTCACAAGGTCATCAGCCGTCTCGGACTAGACACCTCTCCGACACACATGGAATGGTTCGCCAGTCCAAAAGGGCTGAAATTTAGCGAAATCGGAGCGCGTCCGCCGGGAGTTAGCCAGTGGGATTTGTACTGTGCCGCCAATGACATCGATCTATTCAAAGAGTGGGCGGACGGAATCGTGCATCAAAACACATGGGGACGGCTTTCCCGCCAATTTTCGGCCGCACAGTTGGCGTTGCGACCCACTCAAGATGGCCGCATCGTTGGCTATCAAGGGGTCGAGGAAGTCCAAGCAAAATATGGGCAGTGGATTTTTGACGCCTACTTGCCCCCAGTTGGCTCGGGAACACAACCCGTTGAAGCTGGTTTCAAAGCCAACGCATGGATTCACATTAAATATCCTGATTACGACGATCTGCGTGCGATCTGCATGGACATCGCCAACACGGTTAAGGTGATTGCGGAATAATGAGACGGTTGTTGCAGACGCGAGCTACACGATAGTTTCTGTTGACATTTGCGGTAGGGGTTAGGCAAACGGTTCATGTTCTATTGTTAGCATACAGTTTATACCGTTTGTCTCACCCTTTTGCGCGAAGAGGTCCTTCAAGGGCGAGATAAACGGCGTGAAATTGTGCGTCTGTTGAGGCCATGCGCCGTTTACCTAGCCTTTGCATCTGGTTTTGAGAACCAAGGTAACTCGCGGATCTGACGAGAGAACCACGAAATTAATGTGGACACTGTCCCCTAAACAATAAAACGTCGGTCGAGTTACCGACGTTTTTATTTGCAAGGCCTATCCTGTTGTAACCGACACGAAGAGATAAAACCGCGCCGCCACTCGTGTTACAATTCCCCCAATGACTGGTGATAATTGGCTTGTTCTTGGCATTCTAGCCGTCTCGTTGATTCTGTTTATCCGGGAGAAACCACGCATGGACGTGGTAGCGATGGGTGTGCTCATCGCCACCGTCTTGACAGGATTAGTTGATCCGCGTGCCGCATTCGCGGGGTTTTCCGATCCCGCCGTCGTGACCGTCTGGGCGGTCTTTATCATTAGTGGTGGCATCACAAAGACGGGTGTTGCAGATCAAATTGGCCTATGGATGATGGCGCGGGTAGGGGATAGCCCAACACGGCTGCTCGCATTGATGATGGTGACGGCGGGTGTCATGTCGGCATTCATGAACAACATTGGGGCAGTCGCCATATTGTTGCCCGCTGTGATGAGCATCTGTCGTAAGTTGAAGATACCCCCCTCAAAAATGTTGATCCCACTGGCTGTTGCCTCTCTGCTGGGGGGCAACCTTACGTTAATCGGAACGCCCCCCAACCTGATTGCGGCGCAGATGATGGCGGATGCGGGCATCGAGCCGTTTGGCTTTTTCGATTTTGCCCCGACTGGGATTGCTGTGCTTGTGGTTGGCCTGTTGTATATGTTGCTAATCGGCCGACATCTGCTGCCGACGCGCTCTTCTGGCTCTGAAGTTGCCGAAAGCTACGATGTGCGCTCTTATCTCACCGAAGTTGTCGTCACAGATAAATCATCACTCGTGTGGAAAAAGATCAACGCGATTCGTTTCGGAATCGAAAATGATGTCGCAATCGTTTACGTGCGCCGAGAGAATGAGGTGTTGCAACAGGAGTCCGATCGCCGCCTGCGTGTCAATGATGTCATATTGCTCGAAGGAAATCAAAAGAACATCGAGACACTCAGCCAGCAGTTGCGTTTGCGCGTGCGCAAGAATTTGCAGCAAAATGAGTTGGACAAAGAGTTAGAAGGCGAGGGCAAAATTGTTGAAATTGCGCTCTCTCCCCATTCGCTCTATCTCGGCAAGACGTTGCGCGAAATCGGATTTCGGTCACGCTATCGGATTACCGTTTTGGCCATTCGACATGAAGGTGAGCAGATCGTTTCGCGGATCGTTGATGTCCCGTTGCGTTTGGGGGATGTGCTGCTGGTGCAGGCATCGAAGAGTCGCATCGATGCATTGAAACCAAACCCCCATTTCATCATTCTTGACCCCAAGCCAGCACGCCGTGATCGCCAGCCTGAACGCGCTCCCCATGCAGTTATTGTGCTATTCATTACGGTGCTGGGCATCGTTCTATTGCCGCGTGAGCATGTGGCGACCGTCATGCTGGCGGGTGGAATCGGGATGGTTTTGGTCGGTGCGTTGACGATGGAGGACGCCTACCAAAGCATCGACTGGAAATCGGTCTTCCTGATCGCGGGCATGTTGCCTCTTGGGATGGCGATGCAGACAACGGGGACGGCACGGTTGGTTGCCGATGGCATTATTGGGATGTCGGGCGGTTCTTCGGCACTCGTTACAATGACGGCGATGTTCGTCCTGACAACCTTGTTGACAAGCGTTATTTCGAACGCGGCAGCAGCGGTATTGCTCATCCCCATCGCAATTAGTGCGGCTGTCTCCCTCTCTGTCAACCCGCAACCTTTTGTGATGACAACGGTGATTGCCGCATCGAGTGCCTTTCTGTTGCCGATTGGGCATCAGGCAAACATCATCATCTACGGGCCGGGCAACTATCGCTTTTTCGATTTTGTGAAAGTAGGTGTTTGGTTGAATTTGATATTGCTAGTCGTCGTGGTCTTGGTTGTGCCACTCGTCTGGCCATTTTAGCAGCGTGTGCGCCTCGCTTGATCACGCCCCAAAATTATGGCAAAAAATAAACGATACATTGAAGATTTAGATCAATATGAAGGATGTTACGACAAAGAGCGTTTCGGCATGAATCCGCTCGCTGTTGCATTTTTGCAGCGTGGGCAACGCTTTGAGACGGGCGTGACGACGGGCAAAACGTTGGCAAAGCTGCTGACCTTTTGCGATCCACGTTGGGTCGTCTGTGAGATCCCCCAGCCACGTCGCTGCCCATTGTGTAATGAGCGCGTCGTCGCTGAGATAGGCGGCGCAGAAGTGGTGTTGGGTTCGGCCGAAATTCGCGTTGTCGGTGAGGAAGAGATTTACGCGGCTCCCGACCTCGTCTATCACTATGTCACCGCCCACAACTATCTGTTGCCACAGGAATTTGTCGCTGCGCTCAAGACGGCAAAGGCTGGCAATATCGAACATCGTGCCGTCATCAACGCATTGCGCTAACGCGCATCACAAAATATCAGAGAATATGCACATGTGAGTGGGTGGAAAAAATATGCTACTATACTGTTCTGAAACGGGTGGAGTGTCATTTTACGCCCGTACAACTGAAAAAGGACAAAATTATGCCACAGAAGAAAATTCAGGCTTTGCGTGAGCAGATAGATGTAATCAATCACGATCTACTCAAACTGCTCAACAAACGGGCGGGATTGGCGCGTGAAATCGGCCGATTACAAACCAGTTTAGGCAGTTCTCAATATGATCCCAAGCGCGAGTTGGAAATGCTGCAAGCATTAACCACTGCCAATGACGGTCCATTTGACGATGCCACTGTCAAGAGTCTATTCAAGTCGATCTTTCAGGCGAGTATGGAATCGAGCATCAACGCTGAGAAGCCAAAGCTTCTCACCAGTCGTATCGGACGTGAAGATACCACTGTGATGGTGGGTGATGTGCCGATCGGATCGGGTCATTCACCCGTATTGATTGCGGGACCATGCGCGATTGAGTCGCCTGAGCAGATGGATGTAACAGCCGCGCTCGTTGCCAGTCGCGGTGTGCGGCTGATTCGCGGCGGCGCATTCAAGCCGCGCACGAGTCCCTACAGCTTTCAAGGTGTTGGCGAAGAGGCGCTCAAGTGGGCGCGGGCAGCGTGTGATGAGCACAACCTCTACTTTGTTGCAGAGGTGATGGATGCACGTGATGTTGAACTGTGTCTTGAATATGTCGATGTCTTGCAGATTGGGGCGCGTAATAGCCAAAACTTCACGCTGTTGAAAGAGGTTGGCATGACAGATCGCCCAGTTCTGCTCAAACGAGGCATCGCAGGGACGATTGAGGAGTGGATATTATCGGCCGAATATATCCTCAGTGGCGGCAATCCCAACGTAATTCTTTGCGAACGCGGCATCCGCACATACGAAAACTACACGCGCAACACGCTAGACATCAGCGCAGTCGCCCTCGCAAAGTTAGAGACACATCTCCCCGTTTTTGTTGATGCCACCCATTCAGGCGGCCGACGCGATCTGCTTGTGCCCTTAACGAAGGCTGGCCTTGCTGCTGGCGCAGACGGCATTATGGTCGAGGTACATCCCAACCCCGCCGTTGCGCTCTCAGATCAAAAACAACAGATGGACTTTGATATGTTTGATGAATATCTGGAACAGGTTGGCTACGATAAGAAGCTAACCCCGCTCCGTCACGAAGTCTACGGCTTCTAAATAGATCCAACTTACAGTATCAAAAAAGCGTATCCCAGCTGCAAACGCAACTGGGATACGCTAAAAAATTTGTCCGCGCCGCAGGTGCGGACTTTTTTTGTCTAGAATCGCTCAATTAGGCGGTCGCCAGACGTTTGCCATACTGGGCTTTATAGTAATCTTTGTAGTCGGCTTTATCCTTGACTTTGCGCCACCACCACTGATTATCCGCATACCAACGCACCGTTTTGCGGATTGCCTCCTCGTTTGTGTGGTCAGGTTCCCAGCCGATACTGCGCAATTTTGAGACATCCATTGAGTAGCGACGGTCATGGCCGGGACGATCTTCGACATGACGAATGAGGTCACGCGATGCGCCGAGTTCGTCAAGCAGCAGCTCCACCATCCGCATGTTGGTTAGCTCTTCGTCGCCGCTCACACCGATGTTGTAGGTTTCCCCGATTTCACCGCGCAACAGGACAGCTTCGATCCCTTTAACATGGTCGATCACAAATTGATACTCGCGTTTTTGAAGTCCATCCCCATAAACGGGCAGCGGTAGACCGTCCATCGCATTGGTTGTGAAAAGCGGAATCACTTTTTCAGGATATTGGTAGGGACCAATGTTGTTGCCGCCACGCGAGATGGTGATGGGGAGGTTGTAGGTCACATAGTAGGCGTTGACCATAAGATCGGCCGATGCCTTACTCGCCGCATAGGGGCTGCGCGGAACTAAATTATCACCTTCAACCGACGAATAGCCATCTTCCACGTCCCCATAGACCTCATCTGTCGAGATTTGGTGGTAGCGTTCTAGGCCGTGTTGCCGTGCCGCTTCGAGCAGCGTATACGTTCCGCGAATGTTGGTGTCCAGAAACGCATCAGGATTGAGGATAGAGCGATCGACGTGTGTTTCGGCCGCAAAATTCACAAGTGTGTCGATGTTATAGCCTTCAATCGCTGCGTTGACGGCATTGGCATCGCAAATATCACCTTTCACAAACGTATAGTTTGGATTGTCGGAAACGCTGAGAAGGTTGTCGAGATTGCCCGCATACGTCAACTTGTCATAGACGACAATGTTGAGATCGGGATGTTTTTCAAGCATGTAGAGGACGAAGTTTGCGCCGATGAAGCCCGCGCCGCCCGTGACGAGAATATTTTTCATAATGTTGATTGTAATAATACCAATCGTGATGACAAGTGATGTGAATCATAAGCCCTGAAAACCGAGTTTCTGTCAGAAACTTGGTTTTTGTAGGTCGAATATCTGATACTTGTTCTCAGAATTGGTATAAGAACCGTGCTTTTGGCAGGTGTAGATTTTAAGAGTTTTTATAGGCGTGTCTTTGTGATTCAACGAAATAATGCGGTAATAATCTCATGGCTAAGACCATAACACGCCAACACTCCTAAAAGTACACCTGTTTATGAGCACGATTGTAATATTTCGGAGTCGAACGGTTATTTTAACGCGCACTGCGCTACATCCCAACTCTATGATGCGCTGCGTCAGTAAAACGTTGTGAAAACGGTGTCGTTTACGCCGTAATCAGCTTGCCGTGTTGAATGATCTGCATGATGGGATTGCCACCGAAGAAGTAACTGGCGTGCCGATAATCGGCTTGTTTGAGGATTAGCAAGTCAGCCTGCTTCCCTATTTCGATGGAGCCGACACGATCGCCTAGTCCGACGGCGTAGGCCGCGTTAATGGTGCTCGTTGTGAGGACTTCACTGGGGAGCAGACGTTGATAGCGACAGGCGGTTGCCATGACGAGCGGCATTCCATAACAGGGAGCCGAGCCGGGATTGAGATCGGTCGCAAGCGCGACGGCACATCCTGCGTCAATCATGGTACGCGCGTCGGCAAATTCTGCATGACCTAAATTAAAGTTGACGGCGGGGAGGGGGACGCAGATAGTGTCTGACTGGGCAAGTTTACGAATGGCAGGCTCTCTTGTGACATCGAGATGATCGGCCGAAACACAACCAATCTCAATCGCCATCTCGACCCCATACATCGCATTGAACTGATCGACATGAATCTTCGGTTGCAGCCCATGCGCCTGACCAGCCGCCAAAACGTGCCAGCTTTGCTCGGGCGTAAAGGCATGATCTTCACAAAACACGTCGCAAAAGATCGGTATCCCCTGTTCAGCGAAATAGGAGCCAGCGTACCAATCGGCAACTTGCGGCAACATCTCCTCGATGACCAATGTAACATAGTCAGCGGGATTCGCCTTGAACTCGGGTGGAACGGTGTGTGCGCCCAAGAAGGTTGGGACGATGGTGCAGGGATGTTCCTGCGCCAAGCGTTCGATGACGCGCAAGATTTTTAGTTCGGTCGCCGTGTCGAGTCCATACCCCGTTTTGATTTCAACGGTGGTGCTGCCAAACGCAAGCATCTCGTCTAGGCGAGCTTTTGCGCTGGCGAACAATGCTTGTTCATCGGCCGTGCGCGTATGGTGCATCGTGCTGACAATGCCACCGCCTGCCGCCATGATTTCCATGTAGGTCGCGCCAGCGATACGCATTTCAAATTCATGTACGCGGTCGCCGCCAAAGACGGTGTGTGTGTGGCAATCGACAAAGCCGGGAATGACGGCGTGTTGGGTGCAGTCGATGGTCTGGGTGGCGCGATAGGATTGGGTGATTTCGGCCGATTTTCCGACCCCAACAATGATCCCATTCCTAATTGCAACCGCTGCATCATATATCAATCCCACATCTGCATGCTGCGTACCGCGCTTAACCCCATCGGCCGCCGCACATGTTGCCAACTGTGTGATGTTATAGAGAAGTAGATCAGCTTGTTCTTGCATAATTAGTGCCGTGTTGCAGAGACTTTGGTTTTGCTTGATTGTAACGCGAGATTGGCACTGTGACATTGTGGTGACATTAATCTGCTAAATCTATACACAGTTGAACGTTGTCTGTTAATCAATCCCATTGACAAATAGACAATACATCATATACTTAGGCATCATACCATAACAAACATAGGTAAACGATGTCAATCAAAGACCAGATTCGCAAAGGCAGTAGCGAGATATTGATATTACGCTTGCTCAACGATGAGCCAATGTATGGCTATCAGATTGTGCAGGAGTTGAAAGAGCGGAGCGGCGGCTACTTTGAAATGAAAGAAGGGCTGCTTTATCCGACATTACATCGCATGAAACAGGCGGGGCTGGTGACGAGTGAGTGGATTAAGACCGACTCGCAGCGGCGGCGCAAATACTATCGTCTAACGGCAGAAGGACGCAAAATGCTCGATGAAGGATCGGCCGAATGGGACAACTTTATGCGTCAAATGCAGGCAATGTTAGGCGTTCAATCCTGAACAAACTTATCCTGTAAATTGCAATCTCGTGACAATCGACAGCCTACTTGAACAGATCCGCAGTCAGCTCAACCTCAGCAAAGAGGAAGAGTGGGAGCTGTTGGAGGAGATTCGCGCCCATCTAGAGGATGCGGTCGCTGATGCAGAAATGCACGGCAAAGATCGCACAACCGCCTTGCTCAAAGCGGCCGAAGATTTCGGCGTATTGGAGTCGTCAATCGCGTTGCAGCAGGTTCACAAAGGTAGCGAAATGACGCATGTGATTCTGATGTGCATCGTGCCAGTCTTTTTTACGCTCGTGCTGCGCTGGCTGATCTTTGCGGCCGACGGCACCACCGCTGGGTGGCCGACCCTGTTCAGCCGCCCGACTCGCGTTCTCATCGCAGGCGTCCTTTTTGTACTACCCCTAACCCAATGCCGCCGCTGGCCCTATGTCGCCGCCGCATGGACTTTTTTTTGGACAATCAGCGTCATCTTTATCGTTGCCAGTCGCAATTAGCTGCTCGCAATAAGCCACTATTATGAAAGGATTGAGTTTCGGCCGAAATCTCTCACTCGAAAATAGCCTCAAGAATCTCGGTGTTGTTGAGGAAATCCTGCGTGACCGCCAGCGATTTTTCCGTGAAATTCGTGACGGCGTAGACATAACCGCCAAGATTCGCAGCATGTTCTTTGCTGCCATCACGTTTTTCGCGCTCTATGGCGCGGTGCTGGGTAGCAGCAGCACATTGCTGCAAACGCTTAGCTCGACGGTTAAACTGCCCATTCTATTTCTCGCTACGCTAATCATCTGCTCCCCGACCCTCTACTTTTTCAACGTTCTCTTTGGCAGCAACCAGAGCCTTTCGCAAAACGTCGCCCTGATGTTGACCGCGCTGACCGTTACAGCCGTTTTGCTCATGTCCATCGCGCCGATCACGCTCTTTTTCCTGCTCACGACCGATGACACGCAGTACCAATTTTTTAAGCTAATCAACGTGGGTGCATTTACGGTTGCGGGAACGATTGGGCTAGTCTATCTCGGGCAGGGGATGCGCATCGTCTCTGGAACGGGTGACGATGATGAGAAGCGGCGACGCTGGCTCATGCGGATCTGGGTCATCATCTACGCTTTTGTCGGCAGCCAGCTCGCATGGACGATCCGCCCCTTTATCGGCGCACCGAACATGGATTTTGAGCTATTCCGACAACTCGGCGGCAACTTCTATAGCGATATTTTTTCTAGCTTGGGCGAGATTCTAGGCTTCTTCATTATCCAATAACTTGGTGCGCGACCCGCTTGATTGCACGACGAATCATCGACAGTCAGGATGATCGCGCTCCAATTTCACTATGGCTACAACATCAATTGATCAACTACTTGATTTGCTCATCGACGCGCTGGAGGAGCGAAGGGTGACGCGAGAGAATGGTGCGGAGAAATCGGCCGAATTGCCACCTATTCCCTCACATAATGCTGTTGCTGATCTCGCACCCGAGCCACCAGCTCTCTTTGCAGAACGTTCTCCAGCCGATTTAGCGGCCACCGATTCGCTGTTGCAGGCAGAGCCAGTTAAACGGGCTCCCGCATTGGTTGAAGAGGCTATGCCATTGCAAGTGCAGCCAGAATCGGCCGAAACGTTCACCATTCCAGCAGACGAAGTTGAACATAAAGACACTATTACCGAATCAGTCGAGCACATCCCCATGATCGACAACATGCCGCGCACGATGGTGCGGCTGTTCATCGCGTTGGTCGCCTTTGTCGCCATTGCCAATCTGCAACTGTTTGATATTACCAGCCTCAACACCCTCTTCGCCAGCGGTAATGGCGGCACAACCACTGTGCGCTTTGCGCGGGACGGCATGTTATTGCAAGGGGACGGCCTGAAGGTCTATTTAATGGAAAATAATCAGCGACGTTGGATCACGACGAGTGAAGCGTTCAACGCCTTTGGCTATCGATGGGGTGCTGTGCGCCATGTGAATGATAGCTACTTGGAGCAGTTTGTTGAAGGGGAGCCGATCTATTTGGCATTGAAGTGTCCCGACTCGCCCCATGTTTTTGCGCTGGATGTCGTCGGCTCAACACGGCGTGTAAGGCGCTGGATCAGTGACATCGATACATTTCGGGCGATGGGGTTTGTGTGGGAGGAAATTGATGAAAACCGCTGCAACTTTCTACGTGGCTTGCCAAATGGCGATCCGTTTCCAGCAGATACAGAGCGGCAAATTCCAAACCCTTAAACGAATCGTAACCGCTGTAACGCTAGCCGAATGAGCTTTGCGCCACTTGCGCAAGTTAATTGTTTTCTATCTTTTGTGGAAGGCTGCCCGACGCGTACCGCTGAGAGCTTCGGTGAGATTATCCCCCGCATTGACATAAATCGTGGGGACGGCGTTTAGCTGGAGCAGGGAGTGAAGACCATCGGCCGAAAGAACTGCCTCATCCTCTTCATCCAAGAAACCGGCTGGATTGACCAAAATAGTCATTACGCGTAATCCACGACGCATCAACTCGCGTGCACTCGCCGCCCATGCCACATCGGTTGTCGAGGTGATGACGATAATCGTTGTGCCGCGTTGGAAACGATTTGACTGCGTGAGCATCGTGTTGGCAATGTCCATCGTCCCTTTTGCACGCAGCACCGCCAGCGTTTCAAGCAGCTTATTGGTTTGACGTTCTCCGCGATCTGGCTGAACAAATTCGCCCGTCTGACCGTTTGCCATCATGCCAACTGCCCGATCAAGCCGCAAAAAATGGCGTGCCAGTGAGGCGGCAATCGTCACAATGTACTCTTCGGTTGACAGCGGGAGCGTGACCAGTGCACTGGAGCTGCTCTGCTCGTTTGCGGGCATGATAACGCTTTGCTCTTCAACAATCGCTTCGGCGCGAGTCACACCAACCTGCGCGGCGGCCGACATATCTGGCACGATCCAAATATCCGTTTGCGGGTCGAGTTCAAACTCTTTGACGATCATGCGATTGCGTCGCGCTGTGCTGCGCCAATGGATGCGGCTAAAGCTGTCGCCGGGTGCATAGTCGCGCACACCAGCCGCATTCGTCGTCACTTGAAAGGCGCGTCGCCGCAGGGCATCTCCGCCCGACAACACGCCGGATGGCAAGGCAAATGCCCAAACTTCAACCGTTTGTGGAAACACGACCACGTTTGTCGTTGCATCAATTTTGCGCTCCATTGGAAAAAGTCCGAAGGGATCGCTTGTGCGAATCAACATTGGGCCAAGTCGATAGCGGCCGCGTAGCCGGCTCATTGTGCGATTGCGCCAGCCATACCGTTTGCGCGGCGGGAGATTCGTGACCACACGGCTCATGTTGTGGTCGGGAAACGTCGAATTATCGCGTACCTCAAGCCATAGTTTCGGCACAATGCTGGTATTGACGACGAGGATGCGCTCCTCCATCGGCTGTCCCACCTGTGTACGTCGATTGCGCGTCACACGAGAAATCTTTGTTGAACGCAGGTTGATGAGCGACCAAAAGAAGGAGACGATCAACAACAATCCCAGCAAGTAGGCGATCGTAAACCACAAATCACGCCCAGAAGAAAACCCCATCACAAGCGTGAGGAGGGCGAGTAGGAAGAATACGAGGGAGCGGCGTTGACGCATTTGTGGTGGAGGGTGGTTTTAGTGGGTTTGACGACGCACTATTGACTCCCTATTAAGCACTATCTTCTCTTAACTTGTGCGCCGGGAACGGGCAGTTTGTCCAATACATCTAGGACAATTTCGCGTTGGGTGATGTCTTTGATGCGTGCCGCAGGGCCGACGATGACGCGATGTGCAATAGCCCATGGTGCAAGATATTTCACATCATCGGGGAGAACATAGTCGCGTTCTTGTAAGGCGGCGCGTGCTTGTGAAAGACGGTAGAGTGCAATCGCTCCGCGCGTGCTGGCGCCAAGATAGACGTCGGGGTGCTGGCGCGTTTCGCGTGCGATGTTGACGATATACTCTTTCACGTGGCGATCAATGTAGATGTCTTTAATTGCGGTTTGCGCGGCACGCAACTCTTCCACGGAGACGACTTGCCGCAAATCCGTGACGGGATGGGCAAACTGCTGGCGGTCGAGAATGTTGATCTCCTCTTCGGCCGATGGATAGCCGACCTCCAACTTGAGCATAAACCGGTCAAGCTGTGCTTCGGGCAGTGGGAATGTCCCCTCATACTCAATCGGATTTTGGGTTGCCAAAACCATGAACGGCTCAGCCAAAATGTAGCTCTCGCCATCGACCGTCACCTGTCGCTCCTCCATCGCCTCAAGCAAGGAGGATTGTGTCTTTGGTGTTGCGCGATTGATTTCGTCAACGAGCACGACTTGGGCGTGAATTGGGCCGGGTCGAAACTCGAATTCAAGCGTCTTTTGGTTAAAAACGGAAACGCCCGTTACGTCGCTGGGCAACATATCGGGCGTAAATTGAATGCGCTGAAACGAACAGCCAACCGATTTTGCGAGAGATTTAGCGAGAACGGTTTTGCCAACGCCGGGAACGTCTTCAATAAGGACGTGACCCTGACAAAGCATTCCAAGAACGGTTAGTTCAACGACGCGCCGCTTACCAACGATGACACGCTCGACATTTTCGATGATGCGTTCAGCGATTGCTTGCACAGTTGCCATGAAAAGGACTCCTTCGATAGAAACTCGCTACAGAAATGCGAGGAATTGTCACCAAAATGATTCCGAAAGTTCACTTTATATAGTAATCATTTCGGCCGATTTTGCAAATTCTTTGGGTATCCTCTGAGTGTATGCTACTTTGGCTCTGTTGAACCGACGTTTTACCTACATTTTTAGGAACCTTAACGTCCACCGAACGCTAAATGTGCTGTTCTGCGATCCGTTTCATATAGGTGAGAAAGGTTGACATGCCGCGCATCCGCTGGCCAGTAAGCACTTTTTGGAAGCCCGCCTTGCGATAGAAGAGGTCGTCAATTTCCATAATTTGTTGTGGCGTGGAGGTGCCGTTCACCCCTTCCATCAGGATGGTCGCAAAACCGCGCACGGTGGGGGATTCGGGGGGAGCGTCAAAGTAGTAGACCATTTTGCCATCGTCTTCGGGTCGGCCGAAAACGAAAACGGGGCTCATGCACTCATGCACAGGCTCCATCTTGTCGCGTTCGCCTTGCAGCCACGCTGGAAGCGCGGGGAGTCGCTCGGAGAACTCAAGCAAATACTCTAACTTTTCGCGTCCTTCGGCAAATCCGAAGTCTTCTAAAATGTCATCTAGTTTTTCTGGAATATAATTGCTCATGGTGGACGATTATAGCAAATGGTCACAAGTGAGCGATATGGGCTTTTTAGGGGCAGGTTATCAGACCGCCTAAACTTGCGCCGCGAGCGAAGCGCTACGTTACCTGAGAATCTGATTTTCGGACCACCCGTAGAAAATTAGGAGAGCGGCAATGAACATCAAGATAGTTACCGTGCTGGAGGATGCAAAGTCATTTGAGGAGTTCCTTCACAACGAAATCAAGTCGTTTAACAATCGCAACTCGCCCATGCACAATGCGGCACGCCAGCCCGGAAAGATCAAGCCGTTGAATCTCATATTACAAACTGAGACAGGTGAACCAGTTGGTGGGTTGGCTGCGAGCACCTACTGGGATTGGCTTGAAATCGACAATTTCTATGTGCCAGCTGCACTGCGCGGGCAGGGAATTGGCACAAAGTTGCTGCAACAAGCGGAAGAAATCGCCCAACTGCGTGGCTGCAAACACTGTTTCTTGTCGACCTATGAGTTTCAGGCGCGACGGTTTTATGAAATGCACGGTTATTCTATTGTTGGCGAGTTGCTCGATTATCCAGCAGGATCGGCGTTTTACTGGATGCGCAAGGAGTTGGTGATCAATGATAACGATTGAGCCATTTAAATATTCGGATTCGGAATATAGCATGTTGAGTGCACTAGATGCGGCTGTTTTCTTAGGCCCGCCCGTGCCGATTGTGGAGTGGCAGCATGAGGATAAGATGCGAGACAAGGCCTATCCGTTTTATCGAGATTGGGTGTTGCGAGATGGTGATGTGATCGGTTATGTCGAGACTTTTCAGAGTCAATTTGCCTATCATCCTGAAAAGTATGAGTTTCGGGCGTTTATTGATCCAGAGAAGGATAGTGCGGATATTCGGCCGATAATCCTCGCCTACACGCTCGAACGGCTCAAAGACAAACCGCTGATCGCACTCAAATCGGGTATGTTAGACAATAGACCTGAGGCGATGCGCTTTTTTGCCGACTATGGGTTTGAGAAGGTCACAGTAGAAAAGTTGTCAAAACTGCGTGTTGACCAGTTTGATGCAGAACGTTATGCCGATGTAATTGCAGCCGTGCACGCAAAAGGGATCGAAATAGTATCTGTACGAGAATTGCAAGCACAAGACCCAGCGTGGCGCGAAAAACTGTATGAGTTGTCTATCACCGTGAGTCGAGATATTCCAGCAACTGGTGAAAAACATCATCCAGCCTTTGCAGAGTGGTGTAAAAAGTGGCTAGATGCACCGACGTTTGATCCCAATGCGTGGTTTGTGGCCATCAAAGAGGGGCATTACCTAGCCCAATCGCTCGGCACATTTAATCGAGCAGGCGAGCAGGCTGAATTCAATACAGGTAGCACCGGCGTGCGGCGAGAATGGCGGCGCAATGGGCTTGCCACCGCCCTCAAAGTACGCATTATCGAGCATGTCAAGGCAGAGGGAGTCGCTGAGATTTTTACCTCAAATGACGCATCAAATCCGATGTATCAGCTAAATTTGGACTTGGGTTTTGAGCCAGAGCCATCGTGGGTGCGTGTCGAAAAGCGGTTGGATGCGCCAAGCGAATGATGAGTTAGAAGGTCATTCTACCCAATTCTAGTGGAGACTATAAGTACACCGTAAAGTAAGTCCCGTCATACCTGCGAAGGCAGGTATCCATTCTTTTCTAAGACTGGATTCCCGCCTGCGCGGGAATGACCACGCCATAAAATTTACTTCACACTGTACTAAGTGACACAAGTTATATACCCTGAAAAACCGAGTTTCTGCCAGAAACTCGGTTTTTGAAGGTAGATACCTGATGCTCTCAGGATTGATATTGCAATCAGAAAATGTAGAGGGCGAGCACAACGATGATGACCCAAAGTATCAAGTCGAGTTGCATCGGCCGATCCCGCAACAAAATCTCCTCTGGCGCACCCCCTTCATCGCGTACATGAATCAGGAAAAGATAGCGAAACATGCCGTAAATCAAGAACGGGATGGAGAGCATCATCAGATGATTTTCGGGTAAGCCTTCAGCGAGAAATGTGTAAAGCGAATAGGAGACGATGCAACTCGTTGTGACGATTCCGATCAGCTTATCGACAAAATCGACGCTGTAATCGGCCAAGACGGGGCGGTGTCCGCCTGCGTTATCGCCCAACAGCGTCAACTCATGGCGCCGTTTGCCCAAGATCATGAACAACGCCAAGAATCCCCCAAACAGATAGAGCCACGGTGAAAAACGCTCGACTTCGATGATAGTTACACCTGCCGCAATGCGCAGAATAAATCCCGTCGCGACGGCAAACACATCGAGCAGCACGACACGCTTCAGATAGAATGTGTAGGCGATTTGCACGACGAAGTATGTGATTAGGACATAACCAAAGTTCGGGGCGAGCAGCCAGCCTGCAAATGCGCTGCCGAAGGCGAAGACGGCGGCGGCTATCCCTGCAAGGGACGGATTCAAGCGGCCCGATGGCAGTGGGCGATTGCGTTTGCGTGGATGTTGCCGATCCCCTTCGATGTCGGCCAGATCGTTCATCAGATAGACGGCGCCAGACATGAGGCAGAGCAGAACAAAGGCGAGCAGTGTGTGTGTGACTCTTTCGGCCGAAATTAACCCATCAAACAGCAGTGCAACAAAGACAAATCCATTTTTCACCCATTGACGTGGGCGCATCGTTTCGAGTAAGGCGAGCAGCATAAAAGTAGTTGGCGGCTAGTGGCTGGCAAGAAAACTCTTCACCTGCAACTTGCAACGGTAATTCATCAAAGCTAGCAACTAGCGACTAGCAACATCCCCCATTTTCCCCATTTCAACCACTTTTCCCAACCCTGCAACCTTTCCGTTTACAACCCGTATAGCAAATAGCGGTTCTAAACTGGAGAACAAACGACTATGAATGAGATTGATCGCTTAAAACATGAAGAACAAGCGTGGATGGACGAAGACGACCTATATTCGGAAGAATTTGTCGAAACGCTCAAAATTGAAGAATCAGATACGTATGAACGGCCGAGTTATGTGCCACAGCGTTCCTATGGCGCGCAACCGACGCAACAACGCGAGCGTTCGCGCTGGCTGCCATTTTTCGGGGTCATTGCCGTGATTTGGGCATTAAGTGCGGGCGTGGTTAGCGCAGGAAGCTGGTGGGCGTTATTTTTGCTCTTCCCTGCCTATAAAAATTGGCAGCGTGTGCAAGAAGATCGCCAACACGGGACGGTCGATAAACAAACGCGTAAATCGATGCGCGGTGCGATGTTCGCCCTATTGTTTGCCTTTATGTTTCTGTTTGGTGCATGGGGTGCATTCTTCCCGATGCTCGTGATCGCTTGGATTGCTAGCTCAATACTGGTGGATCGCTGGGAGCGCGAACCCGTCTACTACTAACTAATTTCTCTTTCTCCTCTCTCCCGAAAGCCTCGCAAGTTGCGGGGCTTTTTCTTGCTTGCCCCCCATTTCCCGCTGTGCTATATTTCGCGCCATGTTAAACGCAACGCATCACGCTCATCATCATAAATCGGAAAATTCTGCCTGAATGGTGAGTCATTACGTTGTGTATTTGAAAAAGTTGGACGCTCTTCTCAGGTTTTGGGAAGAGCGTTTTTGTTTATCGTGGTTTAGTCGCTCTTGGCTCGTAAGAAATTGACATTTTATGAGCCAATAGCCACCAGCCATTTGTCATTGCATGAGAAAAATTCGATTGGCATTACCAAGCAAAGGTCGTCTTGCCGAAGAGTCATTTGCGTTTTTGGAGCGGTGCGGGTTACGAATATATCGGCCGAATACCCGCCAATACATCGCCACCATTCCGAGCAAGCCCAATGTGCAAGTGATTTTGCAGCGTCCCGGCGATATTGCCACAGGGGTACGACAGGGCAGCCTCGATTTCGGCATCACGGGTTATGACGTACTGGTGGAGAAAAATTTTGGACATGAGGAAAAGACGTTGGTGCTGCATGATGCGCTGGGATTTGGCAAATGTACGATCAATTTGGCTGCGCCCAACGAATCGGGCATCGAAAGCGTCGCGGATTTGCGCGCGCGAGCACAACAGTTGGACACACCGCTGCGCATTGCGACCAAGTTTCCACAGTTGACAGGTCAATTTTTAGAAAGTCACGACATTGCCAACTATCGCCTGATCGATGCGGAGGGAACGCTAGAAATTGCGCCGATGATCGGGTTTGCCGACGTGATCGTCGATCTGGTGTCGTCGGGCGTGACGCTGCGCGAGAACGGATTGACCCAGCTATCTGAAGGCGAAATTTTGCGCTCGCAGTCTGTGCTGGTCGCCAATCGTGCGGCTTTACGTGAGCGGGCGGATGTATTGACGTTTGCACGAACGCTGCTCGAAAATATCGAGGCGCATCTGCGTGCAAAAGAGAGCGTCATGATTGTGGCGAATATGCGTGGCGAATCGGCCGAAGCTGTGGCAGAAAACATGTTTTCGCATAGTGAATTGTCGGGTCTGCGCGGCCCGACGATTGCACCCGTCTACACACGTAATGGCGAGGGAAAACGCTGGTTTTCGATTAGCATTGCGGTCAATCGACGTGAGCTTGACAAGACGATTGCCGCCCTGCGCTCAATTGGCGGCAGTGGCGTGATTGTCACACCCGCGTTGTTTATTTTTGAAGAAGAGCCTGTCAGATATCGGGCGATGATAGAGGCTTTGGAACGATGATAAAGATTTACACGGTCGAAGAGGCACACAAGACGATTCTGGATCGCTCAGCAACCTTTGAATTTGGTGAAATGAGTGATGCGCAGAAAGCATTTGCCACACGAATCTATGGCAAACCGCTGACCCCTGCTGAGGGTGTCCACCACATTTTGCGCGATATTCGCGTGCGTGGTGATGCCGCTGTCAGCGACTGGACAGCTAAACTAGACAACTACCAACAATCACAATCAACGCCTGAACATCATACCCCGAATAAAAATCGTATGGCGCAAGCGATGGACGCCAAAGCGCGGATCAAACCTGAGCTGTTGCAGGCGTTGGAATTTGCGGCCGAACGCATTCGCGCGTTTCATGCGTTGCAACCCTTGCCAAACTGGACAACGGCGACGCTAGGCGGCACGTTGGGGCAGCGCGTGACGGCGATTGCGCGGGTGGGTGTTTATGTGCCGGGCGGGACGGCGCCATTGCCCTCATCACTGTTGATGGCCGCGATCCCTGCGCGCGTTGCAGGCGTGCAAGAAATTGTCGCAGTGACACCGCCTGATGAGCATGGCAACATTCCCGACGTAATCTTGGCAGCGGCAGCGGTGGCGGGAGTTGATGAGCTGTATGCCGTTGGCGGCGCACAAGCGATTGGAGCGTTGGCGTTTGGCACGCAGACGATTGGGCGCGTCGATAAAATTGTTGGCGCGGGCGGACTTTATACGACACTGGCAAAGCGCGAAGTCTATGGGATTGTCGGGATTGACGGCATCTATGGGCCGACAGAGACGGTCGTTGTGGCGGATGATTCGGCCGATCCCGCATGGATTGCCGCCGACCTGATTGCACAAGCGGAACATGACGTATTGGCGACGGCAATTTTGTTTACACCTTCGCAAAGTCTGGCAGAGGCGGTCCAAGTTGAAATCGGCCGACAGGTGGAGCAACGCACCCGAGCAGAGATTATTGCGCAATCATTGGCGATGCAGAGCGGGATCGTGCTGACTACAGACGTGGCGCAAGCGTGCGCGTTGGCAAGCGATTTTGCGGCCGAGCATACCTGCATAGCGACTGAAAACCCTGAGCAGTGGATTGACAGCATTCCGAACGCAGGAGGGCTGTTTGTTGGAGAACGGTCGTTCGAAGTGTTGGGGGACTATGTGGCGGGGCCAAGCCATATCATGCCAACGGGCGCGACGGCGCGGTTTGCCTCGCCCGTGAACGTGATGGACTTTGTCAAGATCAGCAGTATTGTGATGTTGGATGATGAAATTTCGGCCGAATTGAGTCCGATTGCCGCGCAGATCGCGCTGGCTGAGGGGCTGGATGGTCACGCCAACGCCGCGCAGTACCGAGTTGTTGGAGCAAAACAATGAAGACAATCGGAATCATCGGCGGTATGAGTTGGGTCTCTACCCAAGATTACTACCGCTATATCAACGAAATGGTCGCGGAGAAACTGGGCGGGAGCCATTCGGCCGAAATTCTCCTCCATTCCGTCGATTTTGCCCCCATCGAAGCACTGCAAGAGGCAGAGGACTGGGCTGGCATGGGTCGGCGACTGACTGAAATCGCACAGCGACTCGAAGGCGCAGGAGCCGATTGCATCTTGATTGCCACCAATACGATGCACAACGTCGCCCCTGTCGTCGAGGCAGCAATTTCTATACCGCTCATCCACATTGCAGACGCAACGGCCGCCGCTGTCATTGCACGCGGCTTGCAAACGGTGGCTTTGTTGGGGACGCGCTACACAATGGAAAAGGCGTTCCTTTATGATCGTTTTGTCGCCAACGGGTTAACCGTCATGCGACCCAACGACGACGAGCGCACCGCCATTCACGACATCATTTATGGTGAACTGGTCTTAAACAAATTTTCGCCCGCCAGTCGTGCAAAATATGTCGAAATCATGCAGGCTCTCAACCACCGAGGGGCAGAAGGCATGTTATTGGCCTGCACTGAAATCCCGATGCTTGTTAAGCCATCAGATACCGACCTGCCACTTTTTGACACCGTCTATTGTCATGCGGAGGCCGCCGTCGCCTTTGCACTTTCCTGATCCGCTGCGAGCGCGACCAAGCTGATCGCGCTCTGCACGAACTTCTATGACCAACTTTGCAACATGGGTACGCCCAGATATTGTCGAAATGCCCGCCTATAAACCGATTGTGCCGTTCGAGGTGTTGTCGCGCCGTTTGGGGCGCGATCCTGACGACATCGTCAAATTGGACGCTAATGAAAACCCGTATGGAGCCGCACCGACCGCGCTCGAATGGATGAAACAAGGTCGCTACTTCCATATCTATCCAGATCCCGAAGCAAACAAGTTGCGTGAAGCGTTGAGCGAATTTCTCACCTATCCCAAAGAGCGCATTATTTGCGGATTGGGTGCAGATGAGTTGATCGACCTCGTCTTGCGTGTCGTCGTGGCCCCCGATGATTGCGTCGTCGATTGCCCGCCCAGCTTTGGCATGTATCCATTCTCGACGCACGTCAACGCAGGTCAATATGTCCAAGTTTGGCGTGATGCGCAGTTTGAATTAGATGTCGCTGGTATCGAGAAGGCCGTGCTGGAAAATAATGCGAAAGTGTTGTTTCTTTGTTCCCCCAACAATCCCGATGGAAGCGTGATTGCAGATGCGACAGTACGACGATTGCTTAAACTGCCTGTGCTGGTTGTGCTGGATGAGGCGTATGTCGAGTTTACGGGCGTTCAATCGCGGATTGGTTGGACGCTTGAATATGACAACTTAGTCGTCTTGCGAACGTTTAGTAAATTGGCGGGCTTGGCAGGGTTGCGGATTGGGTATGGTGGGTTTCCGACGTGGTTGATTCCGCACATCATGAAGATTAAGCAGCCTTATAATGTGACTGTTTCGGCCGATCTTGCCGCCCGTGGCGCACTGCATGATCAAGCATGGCTCACCGATAAAACGACCCGCATCGTTACCGAACGCAAGCGCATGGTCGAACAACTCGCCCAATTTGAATTTCTCAAGCCCTATCCCAGCCACTCCAATTTCGTACTGTTCAAAGTGGAGGGGCGTGATGCGGGGGAACTAAAGAAAGAGCTAGAGCAGCACGGCGTTCTTGTGCGCTACTTCGCCAAACCGGGTGTCGATAACTGCATCCGCATCAGCGCGGGACGACCGCAGGACACAGATCGGCTCGTCGCAGCGTTGCAAAGTTGCCAACAGAGTACATAAAGTTGACTGTGCTATTCTTTTAAGCGTAGCGACATTTCGTGGATGAGGTCGAGAATCGCGCCTTGTTGTATTGGGTCTGGAATAAATGGCTTGCCGTCGATTTGGACATGCACGGGCGTGAATGTAAGGTCGGTCAAGCCATCTTTTGCAAGGGTGATGTGTAAAATCGCACTGCGCCCGCTTTCGTTGATGTCAAAGGCGAAGTTGCCCAATCCATAGACAATCGTGCCGTTTTCATTGCTTTCGACCCCTTGCAAGACGTGCGCGTGATGGCCAACGACAAGGGTTGCACCGGCATTAATTGCGGCGTGCGAAAGTTCAAACTGAACGGGGCTAGGCGTTTCTTGGTACTCATACCCACTATGCAGGACGACAATGACGTGATCGACTGTGGGGGTGAGGGTGGCAACATCGGCCGAAATTCCCGCAACCGTCCCCCACGCCAACCCCGATGCATTCTCCGTCGCCGTCCATACGGCCGTGTCAAAACCGCGCCATTCAACAGGCACATTGACATAACTCAAAAAGCCCAGACGAATGCCGTTGATTGTGACTAGGTGGGGAGCGTGCGCTGCCGATGCATCACTTCCCGCACCTATCGCCGCAATCCCCTCAGCCGCTAAATGCGCGATTCCTTCGTGTAGCGATTGGATGCCATAGTCGAGCGCGTGGTTGTTTGCCAGAGTCAACAGATCAAAGCCCGCATCGGCCAAAACGGGTGCGGCTGCTGGTGGCGACAGAAAGGTGTATGCTTTGGGGGCAGGTGTGCCATCATGTGCGAGCGCGGTTTCGAGGTTGCCGATGGTATAATCGGCCGAACGCAATGCCTCATCTACATCGCCAAATGGATAATCGACATCGCCTGCCAGAATTGCAGCCCCCAAACGCCGCGCTAGCATGATGTCGCCCACGAATGCCAGTGAAACCGTCTCAGGGGTTGGTGTTGGCGTGATGGTCGGTGTCGCCGTTGGTAGGGGGGTGTCTGTCGGTTGAACGGTTGGCGTGTTGGTCGGTGGCAGCGTGCTTGTCGGTATGGCCGCAGTTGCCGTTGGCGTGATCGCTGCTGTGGGACGCTTAGTGGGGTGTGGCGTAGGTGCAATTGTGGCTTGCAGCGGAATGGCAGATGCTGGTTCGGGGAGCGGTAACCGCCCCGTACAGGCCGACGTGCATAGAAAAAAGCAGAAATACAGCACAAACTTTCGCACATTGGGATTATAGCGGTAACATTATGGGTAATGAAAACTTTTAGTTGCAGGTCGCAAGTTGCAAGTTGCAGGTCAGACCTTACGAGCCACTAGCCACCAGCCACTTTTTATGCTAACAGAACTGTACATTCGCAATTTTGCAATTATTGATGAGTTGCGTCTGCCGATCACACCGGGTTTCAACGTGTTGACGGGTGAGACAGGCGCAGGCAAGTCGATCATTTTAGACGGAATAATGCTCATTTTGGGCGGTCGGGCCGATCGTTCCATGATTCGCGCCGAGACAAAAGGGGCGTCTATTGAGGCTACCTTTCGTTTGGATGAGCGCTTACAGACGTTAATTCGGCCGATTCTCGAAACAGAAGAGATCGACGACAACGCTGAAGAACTGGTCATCGTGCGCGAGGTTAAGGCAAATGGTGGCACCGTCTCACGGGTCAACGGCTCCCGCGTCAGCACCAAAATTTTGCAGGAGCTCGGCGAAAATCTGATCGACATTCACGGACAAGGGTCCCATCTCAGCCTTCTGCGCCCCAAATCTCATCTCCCTCTGTTGGATCGCTATGCCAACCTAGTGCGTGAACGGGAGGCATTGGGCCAGGAAGTTGCGGACCTACGCCTACTGCAAAAAGAGCTGGCGTCGTTGCAGCAAGACGAACGCGCCATCGCCCAACGCATCGACATGCTGACATTCCAAGTCAAGGAGATCGACGCGGCGGCGTTGCGACCGGGTGAAGAAGAGGAACTAAAGGGCGAACGCAAGCGGTTGGGGAATGTTGAATCGTTGATGCGCTATTCGGCCGAAGCGGCCGCCATCATGCTCAACGAAGATGACGAAATCCCTTCGGCCATCGACCTCCTCAACCAAGTAGAACGCGCCCTAACCGGCCTTGCCCGTCTCGATGACTCACAAAACGAACTTGCCGCCCGCGTGACCGCCTTAGTCGAAGAGCTAGACGACATTGCGCGTGAGGTCTCTGACTATGGTGATTCGCTCGAATTTGATCCCGAACGCTTAGCGGAGGCGGAGGAACGCATCGAGCTGATCAACAATCTCAAACGCAAATATGGCGAAACCATCGACGAAATCCTGCTCTATCGTGATGAACAAGCGGCGGAGCTTAATAAGTTTGAGCGCAGTGGGGAACGGACAGAAGAGCTAAAGATTGAGATCGAAAAATATCTGCGCAAAATTGGCAAGCTTGCGGCAGCCTTGTCTGAGAAACGCAAGGTGGCAGCCAAAAAGCTCGCCTCTACAATCGAACAAGAGTTAGGCGACTTGCGAATGACCGCGCAATTTGAAGTTGAATTCCAGACGGTCGCCGATCCAACTGGCATCTATGTGGGCGACAAGCGGCTGGCCTTCGATCAAAGTGGCTTTGACCGAGCAGAGTTTTTGCTCTCGACCAATCCCGGTGAGCCGCTCAAGCCGATGGCCAAGGTTGCCAGCGGTGGCGAAACGGCACGCATCATGCTTGCGCTCAAAACGGCTCTGGCGGCAGTCGATGACACGCCAACGCTAATATTTGATGAAATCGATCAGGGGATTGGTGGGCGGATTGGTGAGACGGTTGGTCAAAAATTGTGGGGACTCACAGCCGTGGCCGATCATCAGGTAATCGTTGTGACCCATCTGCCACAGCTCGCGGGATATGGAGATCGCCACTTCCATGTGCGTAAAGATATTCACAACGGTCGCACCCGTACCGCCATCGCGCAACTCGAAAGTACCGATCGTATCAATGAACTCGCCGCCATGATTGGGACGGATATTAAACACGCACGTGGTGGCGCGGCAGCAATTTTGGATAAGGCGGCTGCTACAAAGCTGCGTGTGCGCGGGACGGCGTGATCAAGTTATTGTTATGGAGCGCGACCAGCTTGGTCGCCTGTTAAAGAAGCGACCAAGCTGGTCGCGCTCCCGTGTTTGTTAGGCATAGGTTTGCGCGGATGCGGTTTGTGTCGATTGCGGTCTAAATTTTATGTGGTGCTTACGCATGTTGGCTACACTTACGAGCTGAAAATCATTTTGCTGAAGGGATAAAGAATGCCAACTTACGTCTACAAATGTATTCCAAACGAACACGTTTTTGAGAAGAAACAAAAATTTTCCGACGCTCCGTTGACCGAGTGTATCGTTTGTGGTGAAGAAGTCCGCAAAGTGGTCAATTCGGTGGGGATTGTGTTCAAAGGGTCTGGCTTTTATATTAACGATAGCAAAAGCAAGAAAAGTACAACGACCCCCGCAAGTAATGGGAAATCGGAGTCAAGCTCCGACAGCACCACAGATACAAAGGCCGACGCAAAATCGGATACGAAAGCTGAGAAAAAAGCTGAAAAGAAGAGTGAGAAGAAAAAGAAGGCAGTTTCGGCCGAAACCTAATTTTCTCCCATTCGCACATCACGATTCATTCACATTGCACAGCGTCGGATTTAGTCCGACGTTTTCGATCCCCGTCTTCCCACAAAAAACCCAACGCCTGCCCCAACCAAAACCATCCCCGCAATCCCACCCCATAAGATCAGGCGTCCATTTTCCTCCGCAGGGACGTCATCAATCGCCTCATCGATCCACTCAAACTGTTCCTCTACATCGAATATGACGAAAGGCAGATCGTGATCGGTCGCCTTAAACGCCATCATCTCCAAATCATGTCCCAAACTGTCGGGATAGTCCGCATTCGTGTGCAAAATCGTCACCGTCGCCACCTCATCCTGTAATATCTCCGACACAAAGATGCCATCAATCAATTGCGCGACCCCGCTAAACACAAATGAGTAGCGTTCCTGATCGGAAACACGCTGCAAGACATTTTCCAGCCCAGCCTGCGCCAACGTTCGCAGCGGCTCTGCATCCTCGTAATCGTTAAAATCCCCAATCACAATCACTCTTTCCCCTGTGTTTGTCTGAACCAGCGTTCCCAAGAATGCGGCCTGTTCAACTCGACGTGCCTCCGTCTCAAACTCGCCGCCCCGTTTTGACTTAAAATGGTTGTTGACAAACGTAAAGACCTGCCCATCGACACGCGCCCTCATGAAAAGTGGTGGTCTTGAAAATAGCGGTTCTTGTCCGTCCGCGCAGTTGGCAAGTGGATCATCGATGTTGGTGTCGATGTGGGTGCAGGCGCGTTTGAGATCGGCCGAAAGCACAATCACTCGCGAGCTATCGACCAAGAACGCCACATCGATTCCACGTGCATCCGCACTTTCTTCATGCACGACCGCATAATCCATCTCGCAATACTGTGCCACCCCATTTGCCAAATCTTCCAGCAGTGTCGCCTTCTCCACCTCCTGTACCGCGACGACCGTGGGACAGCCCGCCGTCACCCCCAGCGCATACGCCAACTTCGCCAGCTTTAACCCCAACTCGCGCTCATCCAACTTTGGCTCCGCGTCATTCCCTGTATCATCTATCCCGTCAAATAGATTCTCGACGTTAAAGCTCAGAACGCTAAATTGTCCCTCTCCGATTGCAGGGGCGACAGGCGGCGCGGGGAACGGGGCGGCATCGACGATGACATCAGAAAAATCCTGTGTCAATATCTTGAACTGGTCAAAGTTGTACGTTAGCACGCCGCTCAATCCGCTGACGACATCGTTTAGCTTGACGTTGGGAAAGTCGTCGCAATCAACATCGGAGCGGTTCAAAATTGGCACCACTGCACCGATTGGATCGCTGGCATGGCGACGATAGACGCGCTCAACGCCTGCATCTTCTCGAATCACACTAAAGCCGCAGCCGTCAAATGTCGCGCCAACGACGCGCGCCGCACCAAACCCTAAATGGACGCGCATCGCCTCCATTGGCTCAAACAAGCTGGCTAGATCATCGTCATTTGTTGGCGCAATTTCTAGTGGGGTCGGCAGGACATTGCCACTGCTCAAAATCTCAACACGAACCGCATCATCGTCAATTTCGGTCAAGCCAAAAAACTCTGTCACCAACCCGTTGACGCGCACATGGTCGCCAACTTGTGCGTTGGGTTTTTCAACTGCCAAAAAGACGGCGATCCCATCACTTGTGGCTGGATCGCCATCTTCTCGGCCGATCATATCCTGAACGTAGAGTGTATAAAATGTGATTCCACTCGTGTTGCGATCCTCATGCCAACCAGTCACAACACCCTCAAACGTCACGCGCTGATTGACAAATGGGGATACATCCCCGCTGCCCTGAATTGCGCCGATTGTCAGCTGTTCATTGGTGCTTGTCTGGACGCCGCAAGATTCATTTCGCACGATGATCCCCGGCGAGGGTTGTTGTTCAGGGGCGAAATCGGCCGATAAATCCGTATCACAATTACCAAATCGCCGCCCCAAACTCTGCCCCTCTCCAACGTTTAACGGCGCGGGATTCAAAAAGGTCGTGTTATCTCCATAGCTGACCGCATCGATCAGGCCATCCCGTTCATCCAACAGAATGACGCTGTCGCCCCCGTTTGCCAATTCAATCGGCCCCCCTTGCACCTGCAACAGATTCGGCACAGCAGGATCACTATCGTCCAGTTCAAAGTTGGGTAAGAAGCCAAATGCCCGTTCAAATCCGACGGCCTGTTGCGCGACAATAACGCTGCGCCCTGACTCAATGATTGCCCCATCGGGAAAGCGAAAGATGCCTTCGGTTCCAGCAAACTCTTCCGCATCGCTGAGTTTGAATTGCGCGATGGCTACTGTTTCTGCACAGTTGTTTGTCAACTCGATCCACTCTTCTTCTGTATCTCGGCCGAAACCGTCGTAGTAAATTTCCGTGATCAGCAGACAATGAATGGCTGACTTTAGGAACGTTGGCGTCTGAGTGGTTCCGCTCGATGCGATTACGGCATCACGACCATTTTGCAAAACAAGCTTGAACTTCCCAAAGTGAAAGGTCAGCACGCCCGTCACGCTCGCCTGTAAGACGTTCGTTTCTGTAATTTCGACACAGAAATCATTGCTCTGCATCAGAACGGTCAGCGGCGTACCGTCATCGTGACTTATCGTAAACTGACAGCTTCCCGTTTGATTGGCAATCACCTCGCGTAGTTCAACGCGCATGCCCTCTAGCGTTTCAAGGTTGCTTGTCGCGTCGATGATGATTGGATCGGGCAGCGTGGCTGAGCTTGCTAGAACGCGCACATCCGCCCGCGTCATCTCTGTTAGCTCGAAAAATTCGGTTATCTCACCAGTCGCTGACACGCGGTCGCCAATTTCCACAGCGGGACGCTCTTTGCCGACATAGACGGGAATCCCATCACTCGTTGCGTCATCCCCATCCCCCGCATCCTGCACAAACACCAGCCAATTGGGGTTGTCCGCCTGTCCCCCATCGAACAACCCTGTCACAATCCCCTCAATCGTGACACGTTGCCCTTCAATGGGGGAGGCTACGCCGCTTCCCTGTACAGTTCCAATCGGAAAGGTTTGTTGTGCATATACAGTTGAAAAGAGAAGAATTGGAAGAAGAAACAGGATAATTCGCTTCATAAATCACCAAATAGTTGACACGATATTCGCACGTCGCAAGTTGCGATCAGCCGTTACCAGCGGTACGTTCTCGGCAATTGCCGTTGCCACGATTAGACGATCTGCGGGGTCTTTGTTGACCGAATCGGGAAGCTGCACGGAGCGTGTGGCGATATGTGGTGTTAGTGGAATGACTTTTATCTGACGTGCTTGCAGAATCGCTTCGATGAATGTTTGACAATCGACCGCCACAACAACGCGCCGTTTCTCGACAAGCATGGCGATCTCCCACAGCGAAATCGCTGCGATAGCGACCTCCCCTGCACTTGTGGCAACGGAAAGCGCCTCCAATGCAGGTTGTGAAAGGCGATTAGGGGTGAGAAAGTCCCAAATGAGCGCATGTGTGTCGAATAACATCCGCATAATCAATTAACTGTTGATTGCGTCCCACTCTGCATCAATTGGCGCGAGAATATCTCCTACGATAGCTGTTTCGCGCAAATCGTCACGCAGGGAGAGGGCGGCAAGTTGTGCGAAATCGGGCGGAACGAGACGAGCGATCTCCGTTCCACGTTGCGTCAAGCTAATGATCTCGCCGTTCTGAACTTTTTGTAGAAATGAACTCATATTGGCGCGAAATTCGCTGATTGCAATTGTTGTCATTGCTTGCCTCATAATGTTGTGATTCTTTGAGGAATGGTGTGGTTGTGCGCCATGGTATCGGGAAATCCAATTCCCGATACATACCCACCCTGTGGTTCGGGAAATCCAATTCCCGAACCTTTTCCCCACGCAAACTCAGAGAGCCAGTGTTATTGTACAATTAAATTGTACAGTTTGTGTAACATTGGTCAACTATTATGGCGCATGATTTTCTAACAGCCACGCAAAGTCATAAACGAACATGCCGTCTTCTGTGGTGAAGGCGAGGTGTTTGTTATCGGCCGAAAAAACCACACTATCCGCCAACGCAAAATCATCATTCGCCACTTCCCATTCAACCACTTGCAAACCATCTATAATACGCCAGACATCTAAGATGATGCGGTCATTGGATTCGTCAGGGTACAAATCGGCATCAAGTTTCTGTAACATGGCAAAAAACTGCCCATCTTTGCTCAACGCAAGTTTTGTGTCTCTCTCCTCACTTCTAAATGACTGACTAATAATCAACTCACCACTATCACGCTGCCAGATGACAATATCGGTTGTACCAATCGCTGCGATTTGTGTGGGTGTGACGATAAATTCGCTAACCGGTTGGGGATCAACTGAGAGCAGCGCACTTTCCCAAGACAATGTTTGCAAAATTTGACCTGAAGCAATATCAACAATTGTCGGTGGGTCTGGATAATCCGTCAGCACCAGTTGGTCATCGGTGACAAAAGTTATTTGATATATTGCTATTTGTGTGACAGTCTCTACACCTGTGCCTAAATTCACCAGATTGACGATGAATCGAGTCTCGGCTTGCGAATCATATGGTTGATAGGCAAGCGTCTGTCCATTGGGCGACAGTCCCGCACGTCCCAAAAGCTTTCCTTCGTTTTGCCAAATATTCTCCTGTCTGTTCGTGTCAAAGACGGCCAAATAATCAAACTGCTCTAACAAAATGCGCGTGCCATCGGCCGATACTTTGATTCTATCGATAGACTCACCACTAGCTGCTGGAAACCTTGTGCCACGTTCCGCCAAGTTATGCAGAACGACGAGCTCTTCACTTCCATAACTATCATCATAATAGATAATTTTATCCGTATCCCTAGCAGGCGTGAGATAGCGTACATCTTCTATGAAACGGATGCAGCCTGTCCATCTCATTGCGATGTTGCCACACAATGGTTGGTCAAACGTCACGACAAACAAACCAAGTATCGCTAGACTCGCAATACCAGTGGCTATTTCGCCAATACGAACGGCGCGTTTGCGTTTGATATAGGGCGTCAAAGCATGGCTTGCACCGCCAAACAGAAACCATAACCCAAAACTACTGGTCATCCCTAATTGAAACGCCTGTATGAACGGAATTCCGATCAGCCACAGCAAGCCCAAAATCAATATCATACCCAGATACGGGACGAAAAAGGAGAATGCTTGCAGTTGAGCCAATAGCGAGGTTGTATCTCGAAATTCGACCTCATCGCCTAAGCGTTCGCGCAACAACGCTAACATCGACTCCATATCTTGATATTCGATACAGCCGATGATATTTCGTAATCCTCCGACAATGCCGATCTGAAAGAGCCGACCTTGTTTCTTGCGGAAGTTTACCCTGTTGATATCTTCAAAAAGAATTGTTCTGGTTTCATCCCCCGTTGTGAGCATCACTCTGTCTGATTCGATGATGAGCGCATTGTTTGGGCGCACCCCCAAGCTTTGTTGTACTCGTCGCATGATCATCCACATCATAAGTGGATAACTACCTGCTGCCAACGTTGCAAGCCCAAGGCTGAATAACCATAAGGGGATACGGGTGAATTGCTCAAAACCACGACCAAGTGCAGAGAAAATTGCATAACTGAGATAGGCGGCGAGGGCAAATACAAAGATTGTGCCAAATACCGCTCCAATTAGCATTGTTCTTCGCAACTGTCCGATCTCTTTTTGTGCCTTGCTCGAATCTTGATAAAACGTAATGCTGGACATGAATCGTACTCCTAATATATCCGCCAAGTTTAACCGATTCTGCACCACTCTTCATGCATGAAAATCCCTGCTAAGTTGCCAAGTTTCCGAAACTTGGCAACTCTGCTATCATCTCGTTCCAATGAAAGAGATCGCACCCTTCACCCAAGCTGTCATCGACAATATCGAACAGGTCATCATCGGCAAACGCCCCATCATCGAACGGCTGCTCGTCGCGCTGCTGTGCGAGGGACACATTCTGCTCGAAGATGTTCCCGGCACAGGCAAAACGATGCTCGCCCGTGCGCTGGCGATTTCACTCGGCATCGACTTCAAGCGTGTCCAATGTACGCCCGATCTGCTGCCCAACGATATTACGGGTGTCTCGATTTATGACCAGCGTGAACAAGCGTTTCGTTTTATGCAGGGGCCAGCCTTCACCAACATTCTGCTGGCAGACGAAATCAATCGCGCCACGCCACGCACGCAGTCAGCCCTGCTCGAAGCGATGGGGGAACGCCAAATTACGGCCGATGGCACGACCTACACGCTGGAACGCCCCTTTCTCGTCATCGCCACGCAAAATCCGATTGAATATGAAGGCACATTCCCGCTGCCTGAAGCACAGCTCGACCGCTTCTTTATGCAGTTATCACTCGGTTATTTGGATGAAGAGACAGAAAATCAGATGTTGTTGAATTTGCAACGCACGCATCCGATTGATGGGTTGCGGCAGGTAGTCGATGGGACGCGCATCCCTGAGCTGGCGCAACAGGTGTGGGAGGTGCATGTCGATGAAACGGTGCGCCAGTATGTTGTGCGGCTGGTGCAGGCGACGCGCACGCACGCCGATTTTGCCAACGGAGCCAGTCCACGCGGCACGCTCGCGCTCTATCGCGCTGCCCAAGCGTATGCCGCGATGCAGGGACGCGATTACGTCTTGCCCGATGATGTGAAGTTATTGGCTCCCGATATTTTGCCCCATCGCTGTATGGTTAATCCTGAGAGTGCGCTGCGGGGAATTTCGGCCGATCTCACCCTCTCCAAACTGATCAAATCGACCCCCCTCAACATCGGCAAACTCAACGAGCGATAACCAACATACGCGGTGACTCCTCTTCAAAAGGCGTACTGTCATAATCCCCAAACAGCATCATCTCGGCAAACCCATGCGCGACCAATAGCTTTTGCAGACTTTCCTCGTCGATGTAGTGATAGTCGGTTTGCGTGTTGACAATTGCACCGCCCTGCGGCACAAATTGCCATTCAACGTGTAATGTCTGTGTCTCGACAGCATTGCGCCAGCGACTATATTGGCGCACCCGCTTTTTTGTTTCAGGGTCGGTAAAGGTATTTTCAACTTCATACTCGGCCTGGTCTTCGACGCGCTCCATCATGTACGGATTCGCCAAGTCGAGCAGTAGCCAACCACCCTCCCGTAAATGATCGCGCACCTTGCCCAAAACAGTACCGAGTTGGCGTGCATCAAAGTGATGGGCCGTATTGTGGCTGAAAATGGCGAGGGCAAACGACTTTTCAGCCAGATCGAGCGTGAGGATGTCGGCATTGACAGTCGTGAGTGCTGGATCGACAAGTGCGAGCATTTCGGCCGAATCATCCACCCCAACCACCGTAAACCCATTCGCGGCCAACGGTCGCAACAGGCGTCCTGTCCCACAACCCAACTCCAAAATCGGATTCCCTGCATCTTCCGCCAGCTCTAAAATGAACGGAATATCCTCTGTCAGTTGGGCGTGAATTGTTTCGTAATAGCGTGCAATGTCTTGATACATGGGCTGGATTATGCGAGAAAGTGCGTCGAGTTGCCAACAGGTTTGCGAGAATCAGGGGCAATGCGGTAACAGCGGCAATACGGACGACTGTTGGCAACTTTGCTGCTTTTTGTTATCGTTTACCCCCTATGTTTATCACATTTGAAGGACCTGAAGGCAGTGGAAAATCGACCCAGATCAAATTAACGGCGGCATGGCTACGAGAGCAGGGCTACACCGTTATCCAAACGCGGGAACCCGGCGGAACGGCGATTGGTGATCAGATTCGGCATGTGCTGCATGACGTGGGCAACACGGCGATGGTGTCTGAGGCAGAGATTTTGCTTTACTCCGCGTCACGGGCGCAGTTGGTCGGCGAGGTGATTCGGGCAAATCTTGCCCAACCAAACACGATTATCCTCTGCGACCGCTACTGCGACAGCACCTACGCCTACCAAGGGTATGGACGTGGCCTCGATTTAGACAGTCTGCGCACCATCACTGAGTTTGCTACGGGAGGCCTGCTGCCCAATCTCACGCTGCTGCTCGACATTGACGTAGAGCGTGGACTTGCACGGCGGGTTGACAATGCGGAGGAGATGAATCGGCTCGATTTGGAAAAAGTCGAATTTCATCAGCGTGTGCGTGCGGGCTACTTTGCGCTATTGGAGGGGGATGATCGATGGGAAGTTGTGGATGCCGATCGGCCGATTTCCACCGTCCAAGCCGACATCCAAAGGGTCATTACGAATAAGCTGACTAGCGTCGATTGCTAAAATTTGTATTGCGTATTGCGTATTGCGTATTGCGTATCCAGAGACACCTACGCAATACGCAATACGCAATCTGCCTCTATTCTGACTGTTTCACGCGCCGATAAACGCGCCGCACAATCACAAACGCCACCCAAACAAACAGCGCAAAAATCAGCAAGAATGGCAGCACGGCAATCGCAAAGTAGACCAAGCCATCCGCCAGATTTTGTGCCGAATATTGCAAATCAGAGAGGGCCTGATTGAGCGTGAAGCCGAGATTCCAACTTTCTGGCTCTGTCACGATTGGTTCACCGACAAAGGAGAAGTTGAGCGTAATCGTTGAGAAGGCGGCACGGTCGGCCAAGTAGTTGATGCGCCCTTGAATGACGTTGATCTCCTCCTCAATACGGCGCAGCTCGCGGTCAACTTCAAGCGTCTCTTCGACATTGCGCGCTTCTTCATACAGCTCGCGCAGCCGCGTTTGAGTCGCTTCTAAGTTGGTCAGACGAGAGTTGAGATCGACATATTCTTCTGTCACATCCTGCCCCGTCGCATTTTCGCTGCCTACTTCACCATATTCGCGGAAGGTCGCCATCGCGTTTTCAAACTGCTCGACTGGGACACCGAGCGTCAATGTGGCCGACTTGAAACGGCCTGAGCCAGAGACATTTTGACTCTGGATGTAGCCACCTAGACCGACGACGTAAGAGGTTGCATTGCCAACGGCGATGTCAATGTCATCCACTTCGACGTTCATACTGCCCGTTTTGATGATCAGGCGTTGCGTTTGCTGTGAGCGGGTTTCGCGGTCAATATCCGCTTCACCGTCTTCTGCGGCAAAATCATCGAAATCGGCCGAACTCTCTCCAAGCCGCGCATCCTCTGGCATCTCCATTGCGGGAGATTCTGCGGCGGTTTCAACATCGCTCATTATTAAAGATTTACTACAGGCCACCAATACCAAAACCAACAACAAAAGGGTAATTTTCTTCAAATGTGACATGATTGAGTCTCCTCGTTTATATTTGTTATATAAACGGTCTAGGAGTGGAATTTGTTCCCGACAATTATCCCAAAACGACATCTGCCAGCGCATTTAATCCGTCCATGTCATCCAAATCGAGCCATTGCAGCATGACGCGCTGAATCCCTACCTCTTCCATTGCCGTTAACTGTGACAAAATTTCGTCGCCAACACCCGCGACAAGCCCTCGTTCGCGCAGATCGCTTGCCGTGCGTCCATTGGGTAGTTTGGCTGCTAGGTCAGACTGGGTTCGGCCGAAAAAACAGCCCGTCATCAGCGACCGCTTGACATCGCTCGGCGCACGCCCATTTTCCGCCAGCAGTTGGTCGAGCCGTTGATTGCGCTCTGCAAACAGATCCAGCGGCGCAAAGACAGCGTTCCACTCATCGGCGTATTGAGCAGTCAACGGCAACGTGCGTTTGGGGCCATTGCCGCCGATCAGAATTGGCACGCGCCGCTGTGGACGCGGCAGCAAAATCGCGTCATTGAGTTCGTAGTATTCACCGTCAAAGTCGCTCGGCTCATCGCTGTAGAGCAGCTTGCTGATGACCGCAAGCCCTTCCTCAAAACGATCAAAGCGTTCAGGGATTTCGAGCAAGGCATGTCCAAAATTGGTGTGTTCACGTTCTTGCCAGCCCGCGCCCAAGCCGAGTGTCAAACGCCCGCCGCTCAGATCATCAACAGCCGACGCAATCCGCGCCGTCATCGTCGGTTCGCGAAAACTAACGGGTGAGACGAGCGGGCCAAATTCGATGCGCTCTGTGTGACTCGCCAACCACGTGAGCGATGTCCACAACTCAAGCGAATCATCATCGGGCGGGGAAGCGTTTGTGTAGTGGTCGGAGCGATAGAGTCCTGCAAAGCCGCGTTCATCGGCAAATCGGCCGATTCTCTGCCACCGCTCCCACGTCAAACCATTCTGTCCTTCAATCATCAATGCAATTTCCATCTGTGTCTCCTCAACTGACAAGAGCGCAACCAAACTGGTTGCACTCCCACTCAAGATTTCTTGGCTCTATAAGATCTGTGGTGCACGATGCGTACCGATACACCAGACATCACATAATCCACACAAGCCGATTTTATCTTCTAATTATCAACCGAATCTCTCCCCTAAAAGATATAGGTATGGATATAGATCCCCCAATTACCATTCATCCTTCATTAGATTAGCCATTCAACCAGCCGATCTGTCCGTAATCCTAGTTGGAAGACAAAATTGTTTTTCAAGGAACTACAATGACTAAAACATTTTTCAAGCGAACGGGAATCATTGCAACATTGCTGCTCAGTTTGCTTTTTGTACAAACAGTTCTCGCCCATCCTCTCGGGAACTTTTCAATTAATCGCTATAGCCGCGTCACGATTGCGGATGAGACGGTGAACGTCTTTTTTGTCGTCGATCGAGCGGAAATTCCAGCATTTCAGAATCGCACAAACATCGACACCGACGGGGATGATGTAATTTCTGCGGCTGAAACAGAAGCGTATCTCAATCAGCTTACCCCCGATCTGCTCAATAATTTGAACCTGACGTTTGATGGAACCCCTGTCAACCTTTCGCTCGAAGAGCGCACATTGACCTTTCCCGAAGGGCAGGGTGGGTTGCTGACAGAACGTCTTGAAATGATGTTGGTTGCGGAACGCCCTGCTGGGAATGGGCAACTCTACTATGCTGACAACAACTTTTCAGATCGCGTCGGCTGGCAAGAGATCGTTGTCGATGCTGACGGCGTAGAGATCGACACGGCAGGTTTGCCAACCGAAGATGTTAGCCAAGCGTTGACCGTTTACCCTGATGAACTCCTCAGCCAGCCATTGCGTATATCAGAGGTGACGGTCGGCGTTGGCGTTGCGGCGGGGACTGTCGATAACAGCTCGACCAATGGGGCCGTTTCGGCCGAACGCGGCACAGATGCGCGCTTCACCGAACTAATCAATATCGAAGTGCTCACCCCGCGCGTTGTCGCCATCGCACTTTTGGCGGCCTTTGTGCTCGGCGCAGCCCACGCCCTTTCACCCGGTCATGGCAAAACGATTGTCGGCGCATACCTCGTTGGTTCGCGCGGCACGGCAAAACATGCCCTCTATCTCGGCCTTATCACGACCATCACACATACGGCTGGCGTCTTCATGCTGGGATTACTGGTGCTATTTGCCTCACGCTACATCCTGCCTGAAGCCCTCTACCCATGGCTCTCCGTCTTATCCGGCTTGGTGGTTGTCGCCATCGGCGTATCGTTGATGTTGGGACACGCCCATCGTTTGAGCGAGAAAAAGAGCGGTGAAGGCAAAGACGCGGAAGGCGTGCATTCCCATTTCGGGATCGAACACAGCCACGTTCCACCAGAAGGCGCACTAAGTTGGCGCAATCTGACGGCTCTCGGCGTGTCGGGCGGCATCATTCCATGTCCCTCTGCGCTTGTCGTGCTGCTGAGTGCCATCGCGCTGCAACGCGTCGGTTTTGGCCTGTTGTTGATCTTGATCTTCAGCTTTGGTCTTGCAACCGTTTTAACTTTGCTGGGCATTACGTTTGTCTATGCGGGTCGCTACTTCGAGCGTGCAACCCAAAATCATCAGGGCTTGATTCGAGCCTTACCCGTTGTTAGTGCCGTTTTTGTCACACTGGCGGGTGTTGGTATTACGCTGCGTGCGTTTTTTGAAACAGGTATTTTTTAGGGCTATACTCCAACCTTGACCTGTCGGCGATGATTGTAAAAATTAGTGGCTCTTTGAGGAATGGTGTTGTTGCGCGCAATGGTATCGGGAAATCCAATTCCCGATACACGCCCACTCTGTGGTTCGGGAATTGGATTTCCCGAACCCTTACCCCACGAAAGCTCAGAGAGCCTAAAAATTAGTTCATCTCACCCGCTGGTCAAACTTTGAAGTTTACCTAGAAGCCCGTGCCATGAATCAATCTGAACTTATCGAAAAAGTAAAAATTGCGCTGTCCAATGATCCAAATCTTCAAGGCCTTTTCCTCGCAGGGAGCTACGGCCGTGGCGATGCGGATCGTTATAGTGACCTCGATTTTGTTGCCGTCTTAGAGCCTGACCACTTTACCGCATTTGTGCAACGCTGGCGTGAGGCATTGTCGGAAATGGCCACTTTTGTCTATTGGCAACAAAGTGGCAGTCAAGCCCTCTTGGTCAACTCAACAACGGATACATGGCTGCGGATTGACCTCTTTGTGACCACGCCAGAACATTTTCAGGCGCGCACGCAAGATAGTGTGCAGCCGCTAATCGACAATCAACAGCTCTATGCCAGTTTGTCTCCGTCTGCCCCGCGCATTCTGCCCAGTCGTGGACGAGTTAAATATGCAATTACAGAATTTATTCGCGTATTTGGCTTGTTGCATGTGGGAATCGGCCGAAAAGAGTATTACATCTCTTCTGTTGGCACCTCCCTGCTTAAAGATCAACTTGTCACTGTCATGCAAGAGGGACAGTCTGAGCGATATTTCAGAAGAGGTATGCTCAGTTTTAGCAAGGGGATGACGCCCGAAAATATGGCGATTTTGGCCTCTCTGCCAAATCCGTCGCTTGACCCAGATGACATTATTTCTGCCCAACTCGCCATTGCGCGCATATTTTTCCCACTGGCCCGCAAGCTTGCCGCAGAATTAGATATTGAGTGGCCGACGGCGTTTGAAGCGGCGACAAAGGCGATGTTACAGCGTGAGTTCGGGTCTAATTATGCTGTTAACTGGCCGTAAGGATGTGCTAGATGGATAGACGTGTGCGTTGGTTGCTCTTGGTGGCAGTGGCTATTTTTGTGGGGGTGGCAGGAATGCGCCTCTTTTCAGATCAGGGCAGCCCTGCTGATAATGCGCCGAGCGCGTTAGATTCGGCCTCACCAGACGCCATTGCGCTGCTTGAGGCGAAGGCATTCGATAATCCAGAATCGGCCGAATCCCAAGCCACGCTCGGTCATGCCTATCTCGAACAAGTCCGCGTCAGCGGCGACCCCGAATTCTACAATTTAGCAGAACGCAGCTTTGAAAGAACGCTGGCACTTGACTCTGAAAATGTCGATGCGCTGATGGGGATGGGGCAACTCGCCGCCGCCCGCCATGAGTTTCGCACCGCAATCGAATGGGCCGAACAGGCGCGCGCAATCAACCCATTTCGGGCGGCCGTCCTAGGCGTGTTGGTCGATTCGTATGTTGAACTGGGGGAGTATGAGCTAGCGATTGAAACGGTGGACGAGATGGCGCAGTTGCGACCCGACCTCAACTCCTATTCGCGCATCTCCTACTTACGCGAGTTGCAGGGCAATGTTGACGGGGCGATTGAAGCGATGGAGGCGGCCGTGCAGGTCAGCGTGCGCGGGACAGAAGCCAACGCATGGTTACGCACACAGGTTGGCAATCTCTATTTTAATCGCGGGGATTGGGATTCGGCCGAAATTCATTACGATGACGTGCTCACGCTTGTGCCGACCTATGTCTATGCGCTAGCTGGCAAGGCCAAAGTGGCGGCGGCACGTGGCGATCTCGATAGCGCGATTGCCACTTACAGCGCACTGGTTGAACGTGTGCCGATCGTTGAATTTGCGTGGACGTTGGGGGATTTGCATACAGCGGCCGGCAATGATGCACTTGCGCAGCAACAGTATGAGTTAGTCGAAGTGATTCAGCAGTTAAATGCGGGGGCGGGGATGAACGTGGAGATGGAACTGGCGGCTTTTGCGGCCGAATACAGTGATCCTGCGGAGGCGGTCGCGCTGGCAGAAGCGGCCTATCAGGCGCGACCGAGCATCTATGGGGCAGATGCGTATGCGTGGGCGTTGTACCATGCGGGGGAAATCGAAGAATCGGCCGAAATTAGCCAGCAAGCGCTGCGGCTCGGCACACAAGACGCAACGCTCTTCTATCATGCGGGCATCATCGCGTTAGCCAATGGCGATGAAGAGACGGGACGTGCTTATTTGCAAACGGCACTCGACATCAATCCCGCCTTTTCCTTCAAACACGCGCCGCTCGCACGCGCCTTTCTCCAACAGACCGACAACTGATTCCCAACAAAAGCACATAACACTGCTGAAGATACGTCCCGTCATACCTGCGAAGGCAGGTATCCATTCTTTCTTTATCTTCCCAACAAACGGGCACAAGACAACTTAAGGTGCGTCCTGTCATACCTGCGAAGGCAGGTATCCATTCTTTTCTCTGGATTGGCGCGAAGGCGGGAATGACGCACCAAGCATGTTGAGATTTCCAAATCCCGACACGCGCTTGGACGGTATATCAGGAAATTTAATACTCAATACTGCCCCTATTCAGCACCCACATTCTTTGGTTCCAGCACTTATGTTTTGCAGTTTTGATATCTGATAAATGCAGAGTCACGAGCGGCGCGTATACCAGTATGAATCATCGGTGGGACAAAAACCACCATGCTGGGCAGCGATGACACTTTTCAGGTCATATTATTTTATTTATTGATACATACCATCGCTGTCCAGCAATTTTACCCAATAGTCCGTTGGGGAATAGCAACAAAATAGCGACTGTTGCCGAGTATCATTCAGTCCCGTAGCATATCTGCAAACGCACATCATCGATAAATGCGGTTGATGGAATCCCATCACCGTCATTCACCACCAAAAAATGCAGCATAACTGAATCACCTAAGTACGCGCTCAAATCAAAATTGGCGCGTGTCCACCTCTGGGCTGTGTCGAGCGGCAGGTCAAATATCTCTTTGGTTTCCGTTAATCCCGCATCAAACAGATAGAGACCAGCATAGTCGCCCCCAAAGACATCGCGGGAGATTGGATAGTAATGGAAGGTGATTTCGGCCGAAATTGCCTCACTTGGGAACTGCACAATCTGTTGGGCAATCGAATAACTTTCCAAAATTCCCTCTTGATCGGTCGTTGCCCCCAGCTGCATAGCCCACTTACCCGTGCGCGTTTGCACAGTGCTGTATTGCCCCGAAGATCGTGTGATCGGCCTACTCCAAATTGCCTGCTCCTCAAATCCCCCATTCATCTCGACCATCGTGCAGCCATCGGCCAATAAGGGACTTTCAGGCAGCGTCGTTGCCATCAGATCATCGGGTTCACTTGTGGCAATATCCGTTTGGTCACAGTTGCGACGAATGAGACCTTGCTGACAAAGAAAGGCGCGAGCGACCCTATCGACTGCTGTCTCATCCCCGCTAAACAGCTCTCCATCTGCCCCAACTGCAACCTGCGCGTTCAAATCGGCCATCACACTGTCGCTTAAAAGCGGCGTTAAGCGATTAATCGCGCCCTCAATTTGCGGATAGTCGGTCATCAATGCGGGCGATGTTAATGCCGCCATCGTAAATGTCGGCAACGTCCCAAGCGGATCGGCCAGCGCGACATAGCCCCGGGCCGCGACGCGCCCATCGGTGCGATACGCTTGCGACAAATCACATTCATCGGCTCGCATCCACGTTTGCAACTCTTCAAAACTGATCTCACTCACGAGATCGCGGTCAAATGTAAATCCATAAGCCGCCTCAATCGCTTCTAGCCCAACTAAGAAATCATTTTCCGCGCACAATGAAAGCGGCGATCCGTTGACATTCATGTAGTTCGCCAAATCGCGGAAAGACTGTAAGTTAATGCCGATCTTGGCCGGGTCATAAATAAGCGTGTAGGTGTCGTTGAACTGCGTCGGATCGAGCCATTGCAGCCCGCTATCTGCGTCGAGCGTTTGCAGCGTTTGGAACGCCGTTTTCGGATCGGGCGGGACGGGTTGCACCGCATGGCGTTCAGTGAGGGCTGCGCCCGTGTACGCCCATGCAAGGTCGGCAAGGTTGCGTTCTATTTTTTCGTAAAGGTCTTGTGTGTCGCCGATATCGGCCGAAATTTCCACACCAAATCCCTGATCGACTAGCAACTCTTGTGTCAACTGCGCCATCAGCAACGGCTCTGTAAACGGTTCAACCGCAATGCGAATCAGCGGTAGATCATTAAACAGCGGCGTTTCTGTCAGCATGACCGCAACGACATCAGCCAACGGCTCCTCGTCCCCCGAATCGCGCACACTGTCTGCACCAAATTCAACATTGGCTTGGGCAAACGTTATCGTGTCAAGATCGATGTATGGGATGACGGCGGCGAGCAGATCGGCGATTTGCGGATGTTGTGCCAAAACGGCTTGTGTGACGACGGGGGCAGCGTTGCTGGCGGGCAAGATGTTGGTCGGATCGGGCAGTCGGGCCAGATCATAGGCTGCGATTCGGCTATCCGCATTGCGCGTAATCGCCATTGTGCAGGTTCCATCGCGCACACCTTCGAGCAAAACGTCCTCATTCAACACCTGCACCTGATCTTCCGTGAACTTAATCCCATACGCTGCTTCACCCAGCGGCAACACCAATCCATACGTTTCCACATCGACACACAGCGTGAACGGAATACCTTCGCTGTTGGCAAGGAAGGTCGCCATATTGTCTGTGCGACCGATGGCGGCAGCGGCAGTTGGCTGCAAGACGGCGACCAGCTTATTGCTGTAATCGGTGGGCGTGAGCCACGATAAGTCGTTAAACTGCGCGTCAAGCGAGGCGATCAACTCGAAGGTTGCGCCGTCGTCGTTCGGAATCGTATCGAGTGGCACACTGTGGAATGCGGTCAGCGAACGGGCCGTATTTTCCCACGCGAGATCAATTGTGCCGCTTGTTAACGCCTGTCGCACGAGCTGGCTGCTGGAATAGAGTTGAGTCGTCGTGCGGAAGTCGTTGTGCTCCAAAGTTTGCGCCGTCAAGTTAGCGAGCAGTTGCCCTTCGGCCGAATCTAACGCCCCAATCCGCACGAGCGGTGGCAGGCCCAACAGCCCAACCAACTCTAAATAACCCGTCGCCACGTCGCTAATCGACTTTTCGTCACCGCTGCCAAACTCGCCATCGCCGCCGATGTCTACCCGCGCATTGAGGTTGCGCATCGTCGTTTCATCAAGGGAGGCGAAGAGTGGTTTGAGAATCGGTTCGATTTCGGGGTAGGTGGCGATCAGATCGGCCGAAATAACCGGCGCAGCTTGATAAAAGGGAAAAAATTGCTCTGTATCCGCCAGCACGGCCAAGTTCCATGCCGTGATGCGACCATCCGTGTTCAAGCCCGCGCTGACATCACACTCGCCCGTGCGCAATCGACTATATGCCTCATCTTGTGACAACAATACGATATCGTCATCGCTAAAATTCAACTCGTAGGCGGCCAATAGCCCTGTTAAACCATCTTGTCCACGGCCAAAAAATTCTGCCTCCGCGCATAATGTGATCTCTGTCTCCGAACTGTCAATCAGGCGTGCCAGCGCGTCAATCGTTGTCACCCCTTGTTGCAGCAACGCCTCACGCACCAGCAACGCATGGCTGCTGCTGAACGCACTTGGCTGTAACCAGACGAGGCCGTTTTGTGTATCGAGCGATTTGGCGAGTTGATAGGTTCTTTCGGCCGATTTCGGCAAATTTTCCGCTGGAATCTTTTGATATTGCGACAATGCCGTTCCCGTCAACTCAGGATAGAGCGAAATCACCCCCTCCTGCAACGCTTCCCGCACGGCCTGCGATCCCCCCAAGCCCGTCCGATCCTGCACCTCAAGCCCATTTGCCCGCAGCAATTGCACCATCAATGCCCCTAAAAGACGCTGCTCTGTGTACTCCATCGAGCCGACGATAATATCGGGTGTCGTCCCGTTTGCAGGCGCAGCGGTGAGCGTGGGCGCAGGCGTTGGAAAAACGATCGTCGCGCTCAATGTTGGGGGTTCACTAGTTAATGTGGGCGAGGGTGTCGGTGACGCGGCATTGCTGCACCCGATTGCGACGAGGAGGAGTAGGAGGAAAAATCTATTCATGGGAAAAACTTCTAACGACAATCGGTCCATTCATTGATCGTGGCTTGATTTTCGGTGAGCCAACTTTCGGCCGAATCCACGCGCTCATCAAACGTCATCGCTTGCAAAAAGCGCATGAGGCACGGTTGCTCCTCGCGGAGCGGCACCACGTTGGCCGCGTTCACCATCACCTGCAAACGCAGCTCGCCATCATCAAAATAGGGCGCGTCAATTGTTTTCAAAAAGCCGACATGTTCGGTGAGAAACGGCCGATCTGCGGGGTCTTGAAAGCAAAGTGTCAAATCGATCGCTTGCTCCGCCAACGCCGCATAGAGAGCGTCGGCATCATCAAACAGCACCGACGCCGTCTGCACATTGAGGTCGCCCAACGTCCGCATCACAAGCTCATTGATGGCGATGCAGCCATCCTCCCGCTCAACAACCCCAAACCGCAAATCGGGCGCAACTGTCACAGTGGGCAGCACGGTTGGTGTGTTGATCAGTTGTGGTGTGGCGACAAGGGCTGGGGTTTGCGTTGGAGTGGGCTGGGGAATAGATGTGATATCGGGTTCAAATTCTGGCTCTTGCGCACGGTTCTGCGTGACAAGAAAGAAGACGCCAATGCCGGCAAGCACAAGGATACTGACAATGACAAATGGGAGAATTGGGAAGCGTCTCGGTTCGTACATGTATTTTGTTTTAGCAGGTTACTTCAGCTGCCTTAACTATGATTGATCAAGCTGTCAAATTGTCTAACAACCGCCCCAAAGTTGCCAACTGGCCGAGCAGCGATAGCCGAAGACGCATTTTCTCAGACAAAAAGCGCGTTCTCATCAACCGCTTCCACAAAATCCTCCGCCGCCAGCCTTGCCCAATACTCTGGATTGGTCACGTCAACCGTCTGAATCCATTCGCGCACGCTGTCCATCGCGCCGCGATTGCGCCATTTTCGGCCGATTTCCCCCCGCACTGCCCCCAACAACTCCCTATCATACTCCAACCGAAAAATCGCCTCCGCAGGCGTCGCCCCAACCAATAATTTTCTGCCATCCCCCGCTGTCCACGACACCTCAATCCCCGTCTGCCCCCCAATCTCGCCCAGCTTCAACACATTCAACGCCCGCGCCACTCCGTAAAGCTGACGCAGCGGCAACTGCTGAATCGACAAATCTGCCATCGACGCAACCTGTGGGTCAGGCAACGCCAGTCGATCCGCCGTCGTGTGCAAAAGCTCCCGCGTTGTGAAAACCGTCTCCTGATACCCTCGCGCCAACATCTGCGTATAGGCATTCATCTCATGCAGCCCAAACCCGTGCCGCATCCCGCTGACGACGATCTCATACCGATTGTCCATCGCCACCTGCTTGACGTTCGCCCCAAACAGCTTGTCCAAATTCAGGTTCAAATCGGGCGCGACCGCCGCGTTAATCTCCGACTGCTCAACCAAACTGACCTTCGTCGGATCATGCCGCCAATAGGGAAAGCTCAACTGATAGACGCGCTGGAATTTGTTGGCAAGCTCATCGGCCGAAACATTCTCAATCGCTGTCCGCAAATCATAGTGTGCCAACGCACGCGCCACCCGTTCTCGCGCAAAGCGTTGCAGCTTCTCCGCCAGCACCTCCTGCGCCGCCCCTTCCTGAATCCACGCGCTTGGCGTGCCAATCGCCGCCCGCAACGCCTCGCCCGTCTCTGAAAAATCATTCAGCGGCAACTCGCGCTCAGTCTGCTCGATTCCCTCTGGCGTGAGCAAATATTCCGCCAGCCGATCCCGCGCCACGCCTGACAGTTGCCGCACGTCGTTGCGCACCTCCCACTCTGTATTCAGCCCCGTCCGAATGTCGGTCAACTGCTCCCAAACGTGGTTCACGCCCTGTCGGAAGTTGCCGATCCACTGGATCAGATCGTCGTAAAGCTGAATCATCGCCTCTTGCAAATCGGTGTCGCGGAACGCTTGCAGACGGTCATCGTAATTTTTGACGACCCGATAGCGCGTCGTGCGGAGGGTGTTGAACGTTCGGCCGAAAATCACCCCCGTCAGCCCAATCAACACAACCAACCCCGCCCAGTTGACCGCCCCAACTCCCGTATTCAGCCAGTTCAACAGCAACGCCATTACGGGCAGTGCGCCTAATAACAGCATTGCGCCCAGCCAGACAAACGGAATCGAGCCGACTCCTTCGGCGACCGCGGCACGGCCTAAGTAGTTTTCGCGGGAGCGGGCGATTTTCTTTTGTTGCTTTTCGGCTGATTTGCGCTTCCCCGTATACCCCTCGCGCAAATTGTCCCGATCCTGCCGCAAATCATCGCGCAATGCCTCCAAAAAGAGATGCGCCTTGATAATCCCGCCGTTCGGATCGTCCAACAGTTGCAACACATACTGCTCCAACCCATCGACCAAATTGCGGTCAATCTCGCTATTTTTGCTCGTCAACTGCCGCTTGCGATAGTGCATGTCCCCTCGCGTCTCTGGCAGTTGCGTCGTCATCATCTCCGTATAGCGATCCTGCATACGCTGCAAGAACGGCTCCCCCGCCGCCAGCGGCACATTGCGAAATGCCAACGGCTGCAAGCGCAAATCATTAAACATCGTCTTTTCGATCAACGCCTCGCGCAGTTCACTCTCCGTCAAATGCAGTTGCGTCCGCGCCGTCGCCACGTCCACCTTCTCCGCTACCTGTTGCGCGTCGAGCATGTGCGTCAACAAATCGATCTCCTGCCGCACCGTCAGCCGCTCAATCCAGCGTTCAATCGGCACGCTCAATCCCGCATGACCAAAGCTCGAATACGGCCTCCCCTCTGGCAACAAAACGGGTGTTTCAAATTCCTCGCGCAGCGGTGTCAGCGTCACGTGATACAGCCACTCCGCCACCATCGACGACAACGCATTCACATCATCCAGCGACTTCTCCTGCTCATTCGTCGGCTCCAACAGAAAAATGCGCCCCTCACCGAGCGGATGGCTGTCCGTCTCAATTTTCAAATAGCGCGAATAGCGACTCTCAAAACGATGGTCATTTGCCAAATAGTAATCGACCTCGCGCAACGTCGCCCCCGCCCCCGCCTGAATCTGCGTCTGGGCAATCCGCCGCGCCTGTGCCGCATCGCGCCCCGACCCGCTATCCCGCACATCCCCCTTAAAGCCCGGCATCGCCAGCACCAAATTGACGTTCACAAACGTATCCTCTGGCGCAGCTTCCGTCAGCGTGTGCTGGATGATGTACGGTAAATCGGGCAGCATCCCGCTCATAAACCCATCGCTCAGCGACAACAGTACGAACACCTGCACCCGCCGCGCATTGGCAACCGACACCCCATGCTGGCTCATTACGTCCAGCGACGCACTGCTAAACATCGCCCGTCGCGCCTCTTGCAGCGCGTTTGTAATCTCAAAAATGTGCCGATGTAGTGCGACCTGCCCACGCGGACGCGCATTCGCTTGCAGCAGTCGCGCCATCTCGCTGCTGCTTTCAGGTAATGGGGTGTGGGGGTAAAGGTGTTGGAAGATAGGGCGCAAATCAGGCGAGTTCGACCTCACCGCCACCCCCAACGCAGACAGCTTCCGCGCCGCCGCCGTCTGCTGCGCCTCCTCCAAAAGCGGTAAAACCCGCACCGTCGGCAACGGCACATCAGGATGCCGCCGCGCCACCTCCTGCGCGAACTTGTCCGCCATCTGATACCCTACGCCGCCCAACGCGACGATCAATGTGTTGCTTGCTGTCAAATTCATACGTTATCGCTCCCGCTTGTCGTCCCCAAACTGCTCAAAACCACTACATTAGTGAAGGTCTGATTTTATTATTAAGGTGTTTTATTCAAAATCGGTCTTACAAATGATCTCAAAATCCTACTAAATCATTTATTACTTACAGCAATTCCCGCAGGTTGCTCACCTCTGGTAGAGGGCAGCCCCGAAGAAGGCGTTGATAAGCCTTCACGCCAAATATGGCTGCGAAAAGCAATTTTGCCAACGCCCCGAATCCCGTATATGGGTCGCATTTTAAAATATGCCCGCATTTACGGCTTTAAGCTGCGGGAATTGCTGTATTACTTACAATAAATAAAGATCAATAGCCGATAGCACAATCACGACGACGTACCCAATCCCAAAATATGCCAACAATCTTGTTGGATGAGTTCTTGTAATCTTTCTTCTCTTTTCTGAGAAGAAAATATCGGCCTTTTTTCTAATATCATATTTGACAAGGTTCTTTTGCTCCATTTCCAACAAATATCCTCTGTAATATTCAGTTAAATCATAAAGAACAAGATGCACCAAAAATGCGAACCAATAAATGGCACAACCAATTAATTGAGGGATGATAAAAGGCGTATTTGTAGTGTCAAAATTAAAGGAGAATCCTAGAATGCCAAAGCTGATACCTATGAAAAATGTTACTACAGTCCATCGTATCTGTATGTAGCTTTGCTCTTTCTCCCAAAGCTTTAGGTATAGTTCGTGCGCTTCTTCAGTTGTTAATGGGTTTGCCTCTTCGATCATATTACTCTCTTTACTCGTAATTTATTCTCGCCATATTAGAAAGTTCACTCTGGTCACGCAAACTGGTCATTACGAACATGCCTGTTCTCTACTAAGCCAGCTTTAGTCTGTTTCCCAACCTAACGTAGGTGTTCACGCCCATGCAATCTCATCACAATCCACTGACTCAAACTCAACGAATCCGCAACCGTCCACGCTGATAAACCGCATACCCTCCAATCAAATCATTGGCATAACCCGCCAAAATTTGTTTTAGAACGGCTACCTTATCCCTTCCTGTTTCTCGTTCAAGTCGCAGAAGCAAAACGCCCCGGTGTGGCAGCTACTCCCGAAAAACCTATTCACCAAAATCCTTATCCATTGTCACGACAGCACGGTTTTCCCGAACTGCCCACGCCAAAATATCAATACCTTCCATGTGTGGATCACGGTCGCGCACGGTTAAAACATCGTATTCTGTTTGCATGAGCCACTTTTTGGCAATTCGGCCGATGCTCAAGTCAATCAACAACTTCACCGCCACAATTACACCGCCACGGGATAAACCCGCATCTCACCAATTACCTCTGCCGCATAAGCTAACACAGCAGAAAAATCCTCTGGCTCTAACTCTGGATAATCTTCCAACAACTCCTCTTGTGGAATCCCAGCCGCCAATGCCTTCAAAATATGTTCAACACTAATCCGTAACCCCCGTATCGTCGGTTTCCCAACCAACACTTTCGGATTAACCGTGATCCGATCTATGTCGTTCAAACTTGTTGTTGCTGTCTTTAACATTGTCTACTCCTATCAAAGGCGATTAGTTTCGTTTCAGATCGTTTATGTCTCTTATCGTGCAGCAGAGATGGTTTCGTTGGAGGAGGAAAATCGGCCGATTTTCCTCCTCGGTTAGAAGCGAATCGTCTAAAGTTAATTGAATCGTTGTCATAAAATCATTATAGCAGAACATCACTATCCGATTGCAAAAGACCGTTCCGACTCGCGCATTCCACGTCACCAATTTAATCGCTCATTGTGTAAGGATGATGGCATTCCCACACTGCTCCATAAAGCCAATCAGCCAACCTTTGTCACTATCAACGTCAAACATTTCTGGCAAAAGATGAAAGCACACATTCGCCAACATGAAAGGCCATAGAAATCCTTATACAAGAGAGTCTCGCTTTCCTCTTCATCCCTCCGCGCCCTCTGCAATCTCTGCGGTGAATTCTCTTACGCCTGCGCCAACCTTCTATGCCGCTCAAACGCCGTCCGCGCCAACAACACCAACTCATCATGCAACGGCATCGGATTCCGCCGCTCCCACGCCATATACCCCTCCAACGCCACCATCGCCTCCTCATGCGTATGCCCACGTAACCAATTCTCAATCCCCTCTCGTAAGACCTCGTGTAGCTCCTCCCGCTTCACCAACGTCTCAATCGCCTCACGTAACGTCAAACCCAACTCGATTTTAGATTTCAGATTTTGGATTTTAGATTCTTTGTTCGCTCCGTTCGCGTTGTTCGCGTCGTTCATGTTGCCATTCTGCGATAAACTATTCACTCCCTCCTGTTCACTGTTTGCCAGCACATACCCCCGCGCCCCAGCTTTCCCAATCACCCCAAACGCCTCCCCCTGCGCGAACCAATCCCGCATAATCTGCTCCTGCGCGACCTTCTTAAACCCAAACATCGGCAACGCCCGTCCCCCCGATGATAACGCTGCAAAATGTCGCTTATATTCGCTGTATTGGCGTAATCCGTAAACAGGCAACCCATGCTTCGTAAACAGAACCGAGATGCGATCCTTATCAAACGTACTCACCAGCGATGCACGCGGTAACTGCACATCACTAAAAATCGACGCATTTTTGTCCTGCACGCCGACGACGAGAATCTGGTCTAAATCATCGCTTCCCTGTCCCGCGTAGGTTGTTTCATAGTTGCAAAATGGCGACCCTTTCCCGATCAAAGTCTGCAATCGGCCGCGCCGATCTCGCTCACTCCCATACTGATCCTGAATCTGCTTTTCTACCGACTCATCCAGCACAATCCGCTCAAACCGCTCTAGTGCATGAACGCGCATCCAATCCCCAATTGCGCTCACCGCACTTCCTTCGCCATGCGGCAACCACGCACTCAACGACTTCCCGCTCACCAGTTCCCGCGCCTCATTTCCCACGCTCTCGTTTAAATAACGTTGATAGAAAACGTCCACATTCTCAGGTGAATCGATTACCTCTTCGGTGACGTGCATCGGCCGCCAATTCGCCTTCAACACGTCCCCATCCCGCGCCGCATCATTCGCCGCCTGCTCCAACGCCGCCTTGAGCGCACTCAGCCTCCCCAAAAGTCGCTGCGCCTTTAACTCAACTGCCTCCAACAGTGCCAACCCCTGATTGGCTAAACTCTGCTCAAGTATCTGCTGCTGATAGCGGCGATTTGTCTCCGTGTAGCGACGACGCGCCTGTTGTAGCGGTGACTTGCGCAAACCCCAAAAGCTAAACGACTGCGCCCCAACTTCAAACGCTTCATGCGCCCGCTCAATCTCGCGCTGTGACCGCGCCAACACTGTCTTCGCGTCTTCTCGCTCACGCTGCAACGCATTGCGCAACGGCTCCAACTCAGCAATTACGCCGTTCAAGAACCCCTGCGCGAGCGGAATCCCCCCGTCCAACCTGTCCACCAAATTCTCAACATATTCTGTCAGCAGTTCCCCCGCTCGTTCCCCAATCTCAGTCCGATTGCGCTCCATCTGTGTCAGATAGCGTTCGCTGACCGTCTCCTGCGCGAACCGCTGCACCGCGTTCTCCACCCGCCGCACAATCGCCGCTGGGGCAACCCGATCAAACATCTCCGTATTCAGGTTGACGACCATCTGCTCTTGGCCAGACATTGAGCGCATTTGTTGTTTGAGGACTTCGCTTGTTAGGTTTGCGGCTCCCATAAAGGCTTCGACGGCATCTTGCGTATTGCGTGGTGCGCGGTGCGTGTCGAGGAAGATGTCTACTATTTCGCGGACGAGGCGATAGGCACAGGCGTTGCGGACGCGCTGGGCGTTGAAGCGGAGCGTTGACGCGCCGACCATTGAGTAGGAGCGTAGATAGCCGTTGATGTCTTCGCTCGTTGATGTGGGGATGTTGTCGAAGACGGAATCGACGGACGCGCCGAGATAGGAACCCGCTTGCAGGAATAACGCTTCTGCCAACACGGGGGTTAACTGGTTCAAATCTTCGACCGTCTGATTGCGCTCGTTGCTTGCGCCGACGAGATACGTCAGGCTAAACGGTGGGCGAGAATCGACGACATGGGTCTTGTCGGGATAGGCTGCGTCAAAGTCACCATAGGTCATGAAGTGGTCGATTTCGGCGAGCATTGCGCTGGCGTTGGCGCGGATTTGTGCCTCATTGCTGGCGGGAACTTTGGTAAACGCTTCTGGCAAAACGATGACGCCCGTGCTGGATATAAAATCGACGGGGATGCCCCACTTTTTCGCCAGATGGCGCGTCAAATAAGCGATGTCGAGCATCACACCGCTGCCCGTCCCACCACACGCCGACGTGATGAAAAACGCATTGATCGCTTGCACCTCGCTGCTGCCACGTTGCGAATGGCTGATGTTCAGCACGTCGCGCAGCGCGTTTTCGATCACTTTGCGGATACGCTGGAAGTGGTAGAAGAAGGCGAGTCGGCCGAGTTGCCGCACCTGTTTTGCCCCTTTTGTCAGGTCGAGACGTGGTAGCTTCTTCAGCTCCAACTCCTGTGCGATTTCAGGATAGTTGCTCTGGTTGTCGATGATCCCCTTGACGGGAACGCCACCAATCTGGAAAAGTTCGAGTCCTGGCTCAAGATAGACCATCTCGCCCAAGCTGTTGCGGACGGGCGGGTGGTTGGTGTCGGTGTCGAAGACGACGTAGCGGATTTGTTGAAGCAGTTCAGGCGGGAACGACTCCTGAAAGCGTGCCTTGACGCGCACGACTGTTTCGTAGCCTGTGCCGCCTGCACCGATGATAAGGGTCGGCCGAAGGCGGCTCGCTGCGCCAATGGTTTCGTGTATTCCATTTTGATTCATAGGTGGGTTTATTCTCTTGCGTAGCTGCGACGAATGAAAAAAAGTGAGAGTGAAAGTGTTGTTGCGATTTGAAAGCTTAGAATTAACGCAGATTGATGGCAGCTTTTATGCCTTGTTCGATTTGGGACATTGTTTCGGCCGAAAATTGCCCCAATCTCTTTACTAATTTGTTTTTATCCAACGTCGTAATCTGATGACAAAGCACAGTGCTTGCTCTGTCTAAACCACCTTCGCCAGCCACAATTGCAATCGCTGTTGGCCCTCTTTGCGCCTGTTTTGCTGATGTTGAGATTGGGACGACGATAATAGAACGCCATGTTTTGGTGACGTTAAAACCATTATGCGACAAAATCACCACAGGACGGCGACCACGCTGTTCTGCACCTGAGCGTGGGGAGATGTCAGCTAGAAAAACATCTCCCCGCTTCATGATTCGTCTTCACCAATAAGCTCAAGAGAGGCTGACTCAAAATCTTCATCCAGATCAAGCTCTGTGCCACCATGCATTTGTGCGTAGGCAACGATTTCACGATGTAACTGTTCCTGCTCCATCTGGTCGAGCCATGCCTGAATTGCAGATCGTGCTAGTGCCGTTGCTGGCTGTGCAGTGCGCTTCGCTTCAATACGCAAACGATCATATAACGGCTGAGGAAGGGGGACGTGAAAATTTCGCATGATACGCTCCTATGGCAAACTTTATGCCATAGAATCATAGCTTACACAATTAAGTCTGTAAAGTTGCGTGTAGAAGAAAGATCACCCCACATTCACCATCACACAATCCATCTCGCTCACCCGCAACTGATCATCCCGAAACACAGTAAAGAAGTTGCTAATCTCAAAGCCACCCGCCTGAAACTCGGCCAGCGCGTCGAGCCAGTTGGTTTGGTTGTCGTAGAGTGGTTGGAGACTCAACTCCGATTGCAGCGCACAAATGTTGTCTAGACAGCCTGCCGCGCCGCGAAAAACTTCCATATCCCAGCCTTGTGTATCCATTTTCAGATAGACACATGGGTCGGGGATGTGTGCCGTGATCTCGTCAAAGAGGGCGTCGAGGCGATGGACTTCGACGATCATCTGCTCTTTTGTTTCCATTTTGGCATCGGCCGAAATTCCATATTCGCTGACCTCCAAAAATGAGGAATAGTTACTCGCCGCGGCCACGTTGATCAGCTCCTGCGACGGCTCCGACCCCAACGCAAATGGAAACACATGCCACATGGCGTCACGCTCCGCGACCTTGCGTAAAACTTTGACGTTTTCATGCACTGGTTCAAATGACAATATTGCACCTTTATAGCCATGATGACGCAATAATCGCCCAAACTCCCCGTGCCGTGCTCCCACATCGATCACACAGTTGACCTGCAACGCTTCAAACAGCGTCATCAAGTAGCTATCAATGTGTGCATCGGGATCGTATTGGCGTAGTTCCAAATGGGCGGGGCGTAAAACGCGGTTGACCAATGACCGCGTCGTGTCTCTAAAAGTACCATTACTCATCTGTTTTCTTTCCTCTAAATAAAAGCGTTCAATTGGGATTAGGATACAGGGCTTAAGTCACGGTTTGTCTTACGATGCGGAAACGTAGCGCGTGGTGCATGGTGTGTAAGTAATTGGTACGCACCACGTCTTAATATCCATAATCATCCTCCAACAAATCCATCTCATTATCAAACCGCAACACCACATCCCCCACCCGAATCAAATCATTATGCACGGGATAGAACGCTTCCCCTTCATCAATTGGCAAATCGCCATGCGTTAGTACGACCTCTGGATCAAGCTGTTTTACCTCAACGCGCACCCCATCCACTCCTGGCGAAAAGTTGAGCTGCGCAATCGTTTCGCCATCACGATTATAGATAGTTGCAGTCTTGCCGAAGTAGCTGGCTCCAAACAGAACATCATTTCCCGCATACGACATATCTTCGATGTAGGCCCCTTCCAGTGATGGGCGATTGCGGAAAAATAGCACACCAATCAAGCCGAGCAGTGGCAGCAAGAATAGGATGCCACAGATGCCAAATGCAGCGGGGGGAATGTTGACCTGCTCGATCAGAGGCGGTCGCGGAGTCGGAGTCGGGGTGGGTGTTGCTGTTGGAAGCGGTGTCGCTGTTGGGGGTAATGGTGTTGGTGTCGCGGTTGGCGTCGTGGTTGGTGTGGGCGTTGCTGTTGCGGGAGGTGGCTCCACTTGGAAGTGCACGATGCGTGCTGGGGCTTGATACGCTTGCCCACCGAGCGGCTGTGTCAGCAGGTTGACGCGCACTTCATAGGCTCCTGCTTGAGTGGGAGGATCAATTTCGGCCGAAAATCGCCCACTCTCTCCAACCACACTTTCCAACGGGAACAACCCTAAACTGCGCCCACTCGCATCCAATAGCTCCGCGCCAACTTCCATGCGCGTCGATTGATCTAACAGCCGTTGCCCATCCAACATCACAGCCACATCGACGGGAATCGCTGCGCCAAAGGGGAAACTTTCCCCCGCCGCTGGTGACGCACTGTTCAGATAGGGCAGTCGCGCAATGTCGATATTTTTCGTTTGTTCAAGCGAAAACGTGCTGTCGGCGAACTGCACATCGGCCGAAATCACCAAATCATACGAACCCAACGCAGGCAAACCCGCGATGCTCCCGATCAACTCTCCATTTGGCGCGACCGTCACGGGATAGCTGCCCATCTCATCCCCGTTCGCATCGCGCACAACCACCATCCCATTCATGATCTGCGCGGCGGGATATGGGTTGCCCACATCATCCAAAATAGTCGCCCGAATCGGCAGTTCTGCTCCTAATGGCAAAATACTGGCCGCAGGTTGTGTCAAATTGAAACGAATCGCATCGGTGACGTTATAAGGAGTCAGGGCGGCGAATGCGCCTTCGGTGTTTGACTCGTTGCGAAAGTTGACCTGCCACGCTCCGCCGAATCCGACATTATCTTCTGGTCGAACAATGCTATAAGTTCTGTTGAGCCGATCGGCCGATTCCACCACCGTCACATTTGAGTCTGCCTCATCTATGACGTTCCCCCCCGCATCGACAATCTCTACCCAAATTTCAGCGTTACTTCGCGCTATCTGAAAGAAAAGCTGTGACTGAATTGGTGTGACGGAAATCTCTGTGCTGCCATTTCCACCATCAAAAAATTCAGTCTCTCCAACATTCACACAAGTCCATTCGCGCAAGAGATCAAAAAATACCGTCTGTAATCGCTGTTGAAATTCTAAATCATTGTTTGGCAGAATCTCTTCGTAGCCACCGCCCGTCGCGGCTGAAATTGTCTGCCAAAGCTCGCGTTCATCTTGTGTGTACGCCGCCGCCTCGTCCGCATTGCGAATGGCGACTGTATAAATCGGGGTTCCGCGTGCGTTTGCAGGGCATATATCACCCACATATCCCACATCGTTAAAACGCACCGCGCCGTACCCTTGCACTTCGCCAATAAACTGCACCAGCGTCTCGGGGTTATCGCGGTTTGCCTCTGGTGTTTCAGGTTGACCATCGGTGATCAACACGATAATCGGTTTGTAACCTGCCCGATGGCCGTCCAATAACTCCCGCGCCACCTCAAATGCTGCCAACACGTTTGTCCAGCCATTGGTGTTGCGCCTTTCACTGTTAAACTGCGCCAGTAACGCTTCCCGCGCTGCTGTGTCCTTGATGGCGGTAAACCCATCCCCAAACAGCTTTGCCTCTGTGCCAAAGGTTGCAATCGCGAGGCGAATATCGGCCGAACTCTGGTCCGCTGCCAACGCATTGACAAACAGCTCAACCGCATCCCCACGCCGATCATCGGGATCAGTCTCTCGCCACATCGACCCGCTCTCATCGAGCAGTACAATAATTTCAAGGTTCGGAATCGGGTTCGTCTCTTGCGCGTGCGCCGTTTCCGTCAAAACCAGTACAAAGAGCAAAAACCACGCAAGTCGTTTCACAAGAACCCCCGACCCCTCTCCCTCAGAGAGAGGGGATACGCGCTACCAAATAAGTCTGTTTTCCCTCGTTAGCCTTCCATTGGCCGAAGGGTTTAGAGACGCGGGTCATCACACAGCAACCCGTGCCAACTCACCCACTTCAGCCTCCCCACCGTCCAACTCCACAACTGTCTGTACACGCTCTCCATTGAGCACGGCCGTTTCAAATGCTTCCTTGAACGCCGCTACCGACTGGTAGCGTTCGCTTGGCTGCCGCAACGTCGCCTTGTGAATCACCTCGATAAAGTCCAGTCCAACAGGTGATTCAGTCAGCCATGCTTCCAGATTTTTCAAGCTACCAACCGTTGGTTTGCTCGACTCCGTATTGCTGACCTCTTGCGCTGGCTCCGTTGAGAACCCGCTCAAATCTTTTGCCTCTAACCCTGTCAACATCTCTAACAACACGATGCCCAATGAATAAACATCTGATGCGGCCGAGACTGGCGGCAACTTCTTCGAGCCAACTTCTGGCGCAGAGTAAAATTGTGTAAAGAACTCGGCGTGCTGTCCAAAGTGTGTCACCACACCTAAGTCGATCAGGTAAATTTCGCCGTCATTGGTTAGGAAGATATTGGCTGGTTTGACATCACAGTGGGCATAGTTGACCTTGTGCATCGCTTCCAACGCCGCACAAGCAGCGTCGATAACAGCACGAATATCGGCTAAACGCAGCGATCCTGTCTCTTCGGCCTTGCGCCGCTGATGCAATATCCGCCGCATATCGCTGCCGTCTAAATACGGCATCACATAGAACGGCGCGTCGTAATTTTGGTCATGCCCCGTCGCGTCAAGCTGTAGCAGATGCGGATTGTTAAATTTCTGCATCAACTCCATTTCACGCTCAAACGCGATGCGTGCCTGATCTTTTTTGTCTTGATGGATGTTCAAAACCTTCGCCGCTTGCAACGGCGCATCATCCACGCGCATATCTTTCACCGCATAAACGTCGGCCATCTTGCTGATGTAAACTTGCTTGATGACCTTGTAGTGATCGCCCAACACATCGACCACTTTTTGACTGCGCGCCTGAATGGTGTAGACCGTCTTGCCGACACGAAAATCGGCCGAATCGCTCTCTACATACGTCCCATCCTCAAAATCACTCAACACCATATCCCCGATGTAGGTCGGGTTGTGACTGTGCAGATCTTTGAGGCGAATCTCCGAAACAACGTCGTCAGATGGACGGATCAACATGTGCGGCGACGACAGTTGGTTGTTGGGTACGACGACGCTGTGCAGGTTGCGGCGTGTGATCAACCACTGATCCGCGCTGCTCAAATCGCGTGTAATCGTGTTGCCACCGACGGCGACCAGCTTGCGGCGTGATAGGTCGAGATCAAATTCGGCCGAATCGCCGAAGCGAATCCGCGATCCATCATAGAGCTGCACCTGCTTTCCCGCATCGACCCGTTCATCATAGATAAACGTCCCATTCTTACTGCGCAAATCTTTGATCGTCACTCGACCATCAGGGCGAATCCGCAACAGCGCATGGGGTGTGCTGACATCTTTCGGTGGCAATAAAATCTGTTGGTCCTTCATGTTGATGCGCGAAATCACGCCGCCGTCATCCCCCAAACTGCCGATCACCTCCGCCTTGCCCTTCTCGCGGATGATATAGGTGACATGCTTGCGACTGACCGCGCCGGTCTCGGCCATTGGCTCCTCAGCGTTTTCTTCACTCACCCCTGATGTGTCAATCGGCATCTCTTCGTTGGCAATTTTGGTGCGCAGCTTTGCCACCTCAAAAAATTCTGTATCTACGCCGGGTGAAAGCTGTGTGGGTGGCTCCAAATAGCGCGTGCTCTCCTGTAAGTCACGCGCGTTTTTCTGCCAAAACGTCTCCATTTCGGGAACATCAGGTTCGACATTATCGGGTTGTGCCGCAGCAAGCTCTTCAACGTTTGCGAGCGTCAACTCTACTTCGGTTGGCATGAATGCCTGATTCGGCCGATGTATCTCAGGACACTCGCGCGTGCTATGTTCCTCCGATCCACAAATCAGGCATTTTGCGCCATTTTTTGCGACCAATGGGGAAACGGTGCTGGCTGGCGATGCTTCCGGCGCAGCTGAATTTGCGGTAGTTGAATCCACAACCACGCGCCTTTTCTGGGCGGGTCGGCGCGGAATATCGCTACTGCTGCGTCGTACAGGCGGTCGCCGTCTCGTATTTCTGCTGCCCGCATTGCCGCGCGATAGTGCCAATGCCAGTAGCCCAATCGACCCCAGTAAGAGCAAGCCCAATAATCCAACCAACACAAAAAAGAGTGTGCGTGGAATGCCAAAAATAGCGTCATCCGCCGCTGGTGTCGCATCTACACCAGCCGCGTCACGAACAATCTCTGAGTCATCATCCCTTGCTGGCACAGCCTCATTCTCACTTGTAACGTTTGCCTCCGCATCGCTTTCTGTTGTGTCCGCCGCCACGACGGCACTGCCTGAATCGGCCGATGTCTCTTCTGGCACGCGTGTTGGCTGAACTAACTCCGCCACATCGGGCAATTCACCCCCCTCAAGCAAATAGGCCAACTGCGGAGCATAGGGAGAAAAGTCCTGGCCTGTAGCCGTCTCCAGCTCGCTCAAAGTCAATCCATTCTGTACCTGCCAGACGGCAATCTGTGTGCCAAAATCGAACTCTAACTCCCCAGCGCGTGCGAGGCCGAGCACCTCACGCACTTCGGCCGAAACCTGCCCCCCATAGTTCAGTGGTAAATAGGCTGCCTGCTCATCGGGCTTCACCCGTTCTGTCGGCAACTCTCTGCAATATCCCAACAGTTCAATCTGTACCGTCTCTCCTGCTGGGGGAATCACCATCGGTGCATTGCTGCCAGCCAACACCAGCGAACAGTATTGACTATTGGCGGGAATCAATATATCCCCACCAACGGGAAAGAGGTTGTATCCGGTCGCCAGTTGATTCTCGAAGGTGCCAACCAGAGACGGCGTTGCCGCAAAGGGCGTGCCCCCTGATAAGTTTGTCACCTCAACATCGCCATTTACCACCGCTTGCAGCCAGTTTTGACCGTCCTGCGCGTAGGTTGGTTGAATGATGACCGCCAAACATAGCAGCATCCCGATGATCCAAATTTTAGTTGAAGTTCTCATAGCATTCATGTTGAATGGACTCGTGTCCGTTCGTTACGAGCCGACGTATGTCCGCTCAACTTTGGCTGATACAAAACAGGCAAAAATGTAAAGTTATGCGCACCAAGCTGTACGATAATCAACTCACTATCGCTCAACTCCGTCGTGCGTCCCGGTTCCAACAAATGCCCGTCGATATAAACTGGGCTACGGTCCGCATCATTGCGGACGTAGAACATCGCCCCCTCTGGGTCAAACATGATCGTGATGTGCCGATGGGCGATGTCGGCCATCTCCAAAATTACATCGTTGTCGCGCGACCGACCGACCGACTGCTCATTGTTTAATCCGTTAAAGCGCAGCAGATAGCGTTTGTTCTCGTCCATTTGGTCAACAAAATAGGCGAGCGTCGGTTCATACTCACTGCTGCCCAAGATAAATGGCACCTTGCCCAACTGGATCAAACTGCCCAACTTGACGGGTGCACTCATTAATACAGGCTGGTTATCAACCAACACCTCTTGACTGGTAAACGCCTTGTGCAGGGTCATCTGATTGTTCTTAAAGTCCAATTCAATATCGGCATGATGGCGACTGATGGTGCGATAGCGTTTGTTTTCATGCGTATCGATCCACGCTTCACCGTTGCCCACATCTCGGCCGATTTTGATCCGTGCATGGCCCGGTTCAAACATCAACAAGACGCGGCGCGCATTTTTCAAAACGGGCTGCAAGAAGTAGAGATAGCGCATCGTCGTGCCGCAATAGTTGCAAAAATGTTGTCCATCCCGTCCAATCGTCTCGGTTGCTCCACATGTTGGGCAGACTCGTTTGGGTGGTCGCCGCGACTTCTGCACAAATGCATCCCACGCGCTCGGCTGGTCGAGCAGGTAGGCCAACGCCAGTGAGCCTGCACCAACGACAAAAAACGCAAAGCGTAAGAAGGTTGTCCATGTGGCGGCATCAAACCAATTCGGTAACTGGGTCACGACAGGAGCGAGGTTTTCGGCCGAACGCAATCCCGCCAAGATCAACAGTCCACCCAGCCAAACGTGATAGATCATCGCGGCGGGTCGCGCCCATGATTTCCGCAACCCCAACACAATCGCCAAGCCCAGCGCGGCCACACCTGTGCCAAGCAGCGTCAACTGCTGCCACGTCGAGCCACCGCTCACATCGCCCGGCCAGACGCCCAACCCAGCCACCAGTCCGATCAGCCCGATCATCGCCCAAAATGCGACCACCCCGCTGACCAGTCCCAGACCACGTCGTTTTGTTTTTGGAATTGCTGTCGTTATCGAAGCCATTGTTTCAGTGAACGGTCGTCAGTAAACGGTCGTCAGCCAACAGTTTGTCGCACCGTTTCCCGTCTCCAATCGAAGATTGGTCTGTTTACTGCTTACCATCTCATCGTGCTAAATAATGCAGGTCGTAAACGACCAGTCCATCAATCGTGTCCGCGTCCAAAATGGCGTTGACCTCAAGCGTCAGCGCGTCGGCAACCCACGTTCCGCGCACAATCCCATAGTTGGTGCGGGCCGTGCTGTTGTTGAGTACATCGTCGATAAAGTCGGGTGTCAACAGTTGTGCACCCGTGCGTCCTAAGTCGGCGAAAATCCAGCGATTCTGAATCGTCACAGGCGAAACAGGCAGTAAGTTGCGCAGCGTCACGCCGTCCAGTTCAAGCCCAAGCACCACAAGCGCATCGAGTTGCGCCGAGCCGTTCAACATCCCCGCAATCGGGTCGCAGGTGTTCGTGTCGCTCGAAATGGGCATGATGTAGTTCGGGTTGCGGGCGGCAAGTGAGTTGCGACAGGCGGTGATGGCGCGTTCTATTTCGAGAGATCGGCCGATAACCACAATCCATCCACTTTCCTGCTGCCACGCATTGATAACCAGTGATGGATTCTCCATCTGTTGCAAAATTGCGCTCGACAAATTGACGTTGAGCGTTGTTTCGCCATAGGGAACGGTCAGCGGCATCACGGCTGTCTGTCCAGTGAAGGTCGCCGCTTGTGCCATTTTGCCCACAAACATAAACAGGGGTTCTTCAGGCAATGCGCCTTCCAACTTCAGCGATCCGCTCAGCGATGTATCGCCCAAATAACCGTTCGTCTGCGCCCGCACAACGCGCAGCTCATCCTTATAATCTTCGCCCCGATAACCCAAAAAAGTCATCAGTTGCAGCGGTGTGTCGGCGTCAATATCTTCTAAGGCAACGGATGTAAAGCTAGGTGCAGTCCCCATTGACGCGCCGATATTGGGCAACCATGCCAGCGGTGTCGCGGTCGGTTCAGGAATCGCGGTCGGTTCAAGGGTCAATGTCGGTTCAGGTGTCGCCGCCTCATTGGTTGCGACGATGGCAACGAGAGCCGTTTCGGTCGGTGCAGGCGTCCCTGTGGCAGGAATAGTTGTCGGTGTCGGTGATGGCAGCAACGTCGGTGTGTTGCTTGGTGTAACGGTCGGCGTGGCCGTCCCGTTCAGCAGAACGCCGACCGATGGCACGACGTTGGCTTCTGACAAAAATATCCATGCCACGACGCACGCCAGCGATAGCAGCGACAGTGAAAAGAGCGAGAGGGCAAATGCCAAAAAGCCGCGTCCTTGCGGCTGCGGTGCTACTACAATGCCTGCCCCGCCTAACTCCGCTTCGATTTCTTGATAGAGGTCTCTTTCATCAATCATTAGAACAGTGGATAGTGAATAGTGGCGAATGGAGCATGGCAGTTTCTTTGTCCACCGTGTTCCACACATGACTAATCACATCATCATTACATCCCATACTCTTTTCTCAACAACCAATATTCTTGAATGCGCCGTTTTTCTGCATTGACGCGACGACGGCTCCAGATGGAGGGGGTGACAGGCAGTGCGTCTTTCCAGTCAGTCAATTGGAAGTAGCTCAACTCGTAAAGTTGGCGATTTTTCGCTTCAAATTCGGTGTTTGCATCCCGCTCGATGTTGACAGTCCGGAACGCTTTGAATAGCTCTTGCGAGACGATTTCATACTTTGGCTTATCGCTCCCGCGCTGGTTGGCGACATGCAACAAATGCTCTGCCGCTTCCCACGTCGCATCCTGATCACCGGGGAATGTCTTCATTTGCGCAAGTTGATCAATCTCATCACGAATGCGTGCGTAATCAACTTCGCCGCGCACGGCCGCCAGCGCAAATTGCCATAATCGCTCAAGCGGTTGGTCACATGCGGCACTCAAGGCGGACGTATCCGCATTGTTTAACTCGTCTTCAACCATCCCAAATGACTTTTGTGCTTCGGCCGATTTCTTTGTCAGCGTTGCGCGTTCGCTCATCAACGTCAACAAGAGCGGCATCAGCTCTTGCATGGCACGTAGGCGTGCCGTCACGATGCGTGGCTGATCGTCACGCCATGTCACGTCGCCAAACAGCGTTCGCAACGAGCCAATCCGCGCCGCGCTCAACGTCACGCCAGCGCGACCAGCAATCATGTCGAGTGCGCATTGCCACGCGGTAGCGACCACCTCCTCTACTAAGGTGTACAGTTGCGTCTGATCACGTTCCGTTAGCTCAAGCGGTGGTGTCCACTGATAGAGGAACAAGCTATATTCAAACCAATCTTCATACGTTTGGCTCAGGTGGGGCAACAAGGCACGTACCGCTTGCAAGCGGCGACCCTCTGGTGTGGCGCGGTCTGGTCGCACACGACTGACAAATTTACCCGCCGCTGGCAGTGTATACGGTTCCTTCTTAGCTGCTTCTGCCAACGTGTCTGTCCATGCCGCGCTGACGACCGCGCTGCGCAGGTCGGCCAAGCGACGGAAATCATCCTCGCTCAATTGGCGTGGAACTTTCAACTCATAAGCATAGAAGCCGTTGATAATGGCGCCATCGTCATGATGGATAACGAGCGATAGTAAATTGTAGATGACGGTGAGGCGCAGGCCGTTGTCGCCCGTCATTTGTGTGACATCAAATGGCGCGTTGATCAGCTCTGTCTGAACTGCTTGCAACGCCTCACGATCAATTGGCAGTCGACCTTCCGCCATTGCGAACGTCACTTCCCACGCTGCGGCAACGATATGGCTCTTTAGTCGCGCCATGCGTGCCTCTTCATCACCTGTCGCGTGGTCGGGGTTTGCAACCTGCTCAACAAAGAAGGCGCGACTAATCACAGTTGGCTTGCGCAGCGCGTTGCTAAGTTCGGTCGCCTTGTCTGAGTAGGGTGGCTCCTCAAGTTGGGCGCACGCTTCTAGTTTTTCAAAGAGGATTTCGGCGAACGGTTCAGCAAGCTCATCGGCCGATTTCTGTGCCAACATCCCGCGCCACAACGCTTCCGTATAGTGTAGGCGTGCTTCATCGAGCGGGCTAAGACGAATCTTTTTCGTCGTCAAATCGCGCTCTTGTGGCAAAATTTGCCGCGCTTGCGCCAACTGACGCGCATACCACCATGCACCCCAGCCGCTGTTGTAGGGGAGCAACCCTGCGCGCTGGACATCATCCCGCCATTTGTCAAGCTGTTTGAGTTCCTCTTTTGCCGCACGTTTTTGCAAGTTACGAATGCTGGCCGACTGACTTTGCGCGGTTAAATACCCCAAATCGCGGATCACTTTGAGCGCGGCCGCAATCTCACCAAATTGCATTGCATCGGGCAGACTCCCATCGGGCAGCAAGGTAAATTCACTGTTCGGGTCGTTCCAAAGCGTCTCCCAATCCGCCTTGCCGACACCCATCTTGGGATAGAGTTTTGCGGCCTCCTTCATTAAATCGTAGGCCATGCTGGGGTCGAGGATGTCGGGATCGGCCGAAAATGCCGCATGGGCCGCATCACGCACCAACGCGACGGGCTCCCGTGAGTGGAAGACCCGCTGTACCTGCTGGTAGGGCATGACGAGTTCAGTGCGCCGGCTGCCGTTCGACTCAGTCTGCGACTCAGGCATCCGCGTTTGCAAGAGGGGGGAGCGCACGCCAATCGGCCGAGTGGGGGAGGTATCGACCCCCTCCGTGTCCAGATTGAGCGTCGCACCTTTCAGCTTGTTTAGTTCGATAATCAGCTCTTGCGCAATCTCCCATTTGCCATCAGCAATCGCCTGCTGAATCTGCATCTCCAACGCTTGCGAATTTTCTTCGTCAGTCGAAGAGGTGACCTGCACTTCATCACGCGCGGGCAACGCTCGCTTTTCATCACCGCTGCTCTCCTGTGCCACACCCAAGTAGTTGATAAAGCTGCGATATTGACTCGCCGCTGCGCTCATCCCATACCCTTCGAGATAATCGGCAATGCCATCAAAATCATGGCATAGCTTCTCGATGATGTTGGGCGCGTCGCTGCGAAAATCGACGCTATAGAGATCGCTGACCAGTAGTGTGTGTACTTCGGAGGAGATTTCGTCGAGCGAGGACTTGTCATTGGCCCACGTGCTGACTTGGGCGAGACGACGAGCCGTTGTGACCCAATCATCGCTTTGGCGCAAAATCGTCGCCGCCACTTCGAGCGTGTAGACGAGCGTTGGATCTCGCCAGTCGTCCGCCGCCACCAAGCGTTGGATGCCATAGCGATGCAACGCCTTGCCAAAGAGTTGCCACAGTTTAGGATCGTCATTGTTGATCAGCGCATTTTCGGCCGAACCGAGAAACGCCTCAAAATCTTTCTCAATGGGCTGTTCTTTTGCAACAAGCTCATCGTAGCGTTGGAAGGCACGCTCTGTTTGGCGATTGACAACCGCTTCGGGTTGGAGACCCGCCGCCACAAGGGTTAAGTCGTCATGTAACTTGCGTTGACGTGGCTTGCTCAACCGCCAACCATCTAAATCTTGAATCGTTTCCCGCACATTAGCCTGATAGTCGCCATCAAGCCGCTGCCGCAAAAATTGATGCCAGCCCATGTCGCTGTGCAGTCCATTGAGGACTTTCACCATGCCATCGCTACACAATAGCATGTCGTCGCCGGGCGAGAGCGAAAATGTTTGCCCCAAGATGGCTTGGCGGGTCAAACTTGGCATTCCCAAAAATTTGCCATCCTGTGGTGTGAAAATCCACTCGACGCCATAGTCGGGGTTGTTGGGCAGTCGAAATGCGCTGCAATCACCAACTCCGACAATCGTTAAATGTTGTCCGCGCACGAGCGCGGCGAGAATGGTTGTTTGTAATCCAACAAGCGGGTTGTTACAGAGTGGGCAGATCGGCCGAGCGGAACCGCCCGCTAGCTCACCCTCACTGGCAACCTGATCGTTGCGGAAATAGTGTGCCACGCCGTCGGGATGCTTTTCCGCACGCCAGCAAAACAGCCGCTCATCCCATGCCTCGACGCTCAAGTGCGCCTGCCAAACGGCATCTTCTAATCGCTGAATGCGTCCAGCCTCCGTCGGTGGATATGCGCTTGTCGTTTGATAGTAGTAGTTGCCCGCTGTTTCGACGGCAATACGGCTCGCCTCTTTCCCATCGGCACAGAGCGAGACGCCGTCGGCCAAGATGTATAGACGACCATGCTGCACAATGTCCAGTCGTGAAAGCTCATCGGCTATCGGTGCGCCAGCCGTCGGCCAAAATGAATCCTGCGAGCCCGATTCGCCATGATGTGGCCCTGGAACGGTAAATGCGCCGATGCGTTCATCGACGTAGGTGTGGACAGACTGACTTTCAGCGAGTTTTATTGGTGCTGTCATTGCTACTCTATAATGAGGGCAGGGATGCCCTACTAATTCCCAATAGGCAGTCAAATAGCTGCTTAATATCCAAAGCTGTCTTTGCAACTTCCTATTGTGCAACTACGATTTGTCTAACCTTAAACATAACGTGTATGGCAAACGATTTACCTTACACAATTTACAATAGGCGTAAACAAAGCAAACATTTCTGTACGTCGGTCACCGATATTGCTGGTGGGGAAAATAAAATTGTCGGTTTCTGGTGAATGACAGACGGGGCTACTGTCTGCCACATGCGATGAAATTGGTACGGCTCCAACATCGCAGATTTGGCGGTGCTGATTGCCAAATCGAATGACTCCCAAGTAGTACCAAAGCACTACCTGCTTACATCATAGCAAAAACATACGTCCAGACACGGACAATTTGCGGACAACGCTGGACATGCCCTGTCTACCAACCTTTGCGGTCGATGTGTGTTTCATTGAGCAAATGCTGAAAATTGATCCCTTCGCGGCGGTCGTTCGCGTGGGTCGAGAACAGTTTGTGGATGTGATAGCCACCGATTTCGTGCGGGAAGCGTTGCAGTCGATCAATCGAAGCGTGCTTGACGTTGGCAGGGACAAAGGCGTTGACAGAGCGCAACGTCCCCAATGCCCAGTCCCCCGTAAAAATCGAGCCGCGAAAGATAACGTGTGTGTCGGTCCAGCTATGTTTGGGGGCAAAGACGAGATAGAGCGGCTCACCGCCGATGTTGAGAACGGCCGTGTCGTCGAAGTAGTGGACATCGCGCAACATGCGGGCGCGTGGGCGGAAGCCACTTTGCAAAACTAAATGTGAATGGGGAAAGCGGTCTTGAAAGGCGCTGGCGGTGCTGGGGTAGAAATGATCGTAATGGCTGTGAGAGCAGATGAGATAGCGCACGTTAACGCCGTGCTGCTCTACAATAGCCGACACCTCATCGACGGGGGACGCCCCATCAAACTGGGGGAATTCGAGAATGGCACATTCGCCATTGTAGTAAAGTATCCAGCAACCGACTGAATAGCGGCTATAACGGTTGACAAGGTAGATTCCATCGCTCCATTGCTCAATCATCTGCTGATTTTAGCGAATGTGTGCGGGTGGAACTAGCAGATGTTTCGCACAACTTTTTAGCCAAAAAAGTTGTGCGAATTTGCCTGTGCGATTGTTGCGCTCGGTGGGCGTGGGACTGAACCCCCTGTTATACTTAGATTATGCTGACGCAGGCACATCACATTTTAGGTTCTGTTAACATTTGGTGTAGGGGCTAGGCAAACGGTTCATGTTCTATTGTTGGCATATTGTTTATACCGTTTGTCTCGCCCTTTTGCGCAAAGAGGTCCTTCTAGGGCGAGATAAACGGCGTTAAATTGTGCCTCCGTTGAGGCCATGCGCCGTTTACCTAGCTTCAACATCTGATTTTGTAAAATGCCAACAGAACCTAGCGCTAAACACTGGTTCATCAGATACAGCGTTCTGGTGTGTTGCAATTGGGCTTATAGAGAAGATTAAGTGGAGTGATACATGGATTTGAAACCTTATATTGCCGAGCTGATAAATCGGCGGGATTTGACATTTGAGCAAGCGCAGGAAGCGATGGACGTGATTATGGCTGGCGCAGGGACGCAGGCGCAGATTGGGAGCTATCTGACCGCGCTGCGGATGAAGGGGGAGACTGCGGCGGAGATTGCGGGGAGTGCCGCGTCGATGCGGTCGCATGTGGTGCCTGTCAATGTTGAGACGACGGACGGGAAGCTGTACGACATTGTCGGAACGGGTGGCGACGGGGCGCATACATTTAACATCTCAACGACTACGGCGTTTGTTGTAGCGGGAGCAGGGAAGACGGTCGCCAAGCATGGCAATCGGGCGGCGAGCAGTCGCAGTGGGGCGGCCGATGTGTTGACAGCATTAGGCGGGAATTTGGATCTTGACGCGGATCAAGTTGAAGCAGTCATTGCTGAAGTTGGCATCGGTTTTCTCTATGCGCTGAAGCATCATCCTGCTATGCGCCACGCGATAGGTGCGCGTCGTGAAATACAACAGCGCACCATCTTCAACATTCTCGGCCCTCTCTCTAATCCCGCACAGGCGACCCACTACATGGTCGGTGTATTTGCGCCAGAGTATACGGAACCGATGGCGGAGACATTGGGCAAACTCGGCGCGAAGGCGGCATTTGTCGTGCATGGGGCGGATAATTTGGACGAGTTGAGCGTGACGGGCGTCAATCGGGTCAGCCATTGGCACAACAAGCGCGTCGTGACGTATGACCTCGATCCCGTCAATCTGGGGCTGCCGCGTGCTGCCATGACGGAGCTGGTGGGAGGCACGCCTCAAGAGAATGCGACGATCACGCGGGGAATATTGAGCGGAAAAATTCGCGGTGCGAAGCGGGACATCGTTTTGTTAAATGCCGCAGGGGCGTTGTGTGTGGAGACGGGAGATTTTGTGCGGGGATTGGAAGAGGCGGAGGATGCCGTTGACAGTGGAGAGGCGTTGGCAAAGTTGGATCGGTGGATTGAAATGACCAATGCGGTTTGAAAGGAGATTTTGTGTCGAACAGCTTGCTAGATAGTAAACGAATCGTGTTAGGGGTGTCGGGGTCGATTGCGTGTTACAAATCGGCCGATCTCGCCTCAAAATTAACCCAAGCGGGTGCGTTGGTCGATGTGATTTTGACAGAGGCGGCGCAACAGTTTGTCACACCGCTGACTTTTCAAGCGGTGACGGGACGCACGGTTTATAGCGATTTATGGAATCGTGATGGGCATGTGCAGCATGTCAAGTTGGGAGAATCGGCCGATCTCTTGCTCGTCTCTCCCGCCACTGCCCACACGCTTGCCAAACTTGCACAAGGTTTTGCCGACAACTTCTTAACCGTCACGGCACTCGCGGCACGCTGTCCCGTCGTCGTCGCACCTGCGATGGATGGTGGTATGTTTGCCCATCCCGCAGTGCAGGAAAATGTTGCGCTGTTGCGGGCGCGCGGCGTTGTTGTGATTGAGCCGAAAGAGGGTCGTATGGCATCGGGTTTGGTCGGGAAAGGGCGATTGCCCGAAACGGCCGAGATGATCGGGCATATACGGCGCGTGCTGGGACGCAACGGTGTGTTGGCAGGCAAGCACGTGCTGATTTCGGCGGGGCCAACGCAGGAGCCAATCGATCCCGTGCGTTTTATCTCAAACCATTCGTCGGGCAAGCAGGGGGTCGCGCTGGCGCAGGCGGCGGTCGATATGGGCGCAGAGGTGACGCTGATCACGGGGCGCATTCATGAGCCAATTCCATTCGGCGTAAACCATGTGCAGATTCAGACGGCAGTTGAGCTACATGATGCGGTGATGGCAGTTATTCAGGAGCAGGATATTTTGATCATGGCGGCGGCGGTTGGGGATTTTCGGCCGAAAAATCCCGCCACCCAAAAGATCAAAAAAGAGATGGACGGCGTGCCAACCATCGAACTAACGCGCAACCCAGACATTACCGTGGCGGTGCGCGCATGGAAGGCGGTCAATCATGCTGAACTATTCATGGTCGGGTTTGCGGCCGAGACGCAGAATTGGCTCGAAAATGGTCAATCAAAGTTGGCGCGTAAAGGGCTAGACCTAATCGCAGTTAATGATGTTGGTGGAACACAAACAGGCTTTCGCAGCGCAACAAACGCCATTACGCTTTTGGGCAAAGATGATTTAATGATCGAGATTCCCTTACAGTCGAAAGAGGCGGTTGCCGAAGCGATAATGAAGCAGGTCGCAAAGATGCTCACAGTGTAAATCAACGAATATATTTAAGGGTACGATGCACGCCTTTATCTTACCACTCTCCACTCCCTACGCCTTTGCAATCTCAATCGGCCCAAACATCTCCGTCTGAGATGCATTGACCTCATGACGCTTGATCATCTCCAGGACCGCCAACAGCGTCACCGATAGCTCTGTGCGCGTCGTTTCTTCTGAAAGTAGTTCCCCAAACCCAAGATTTTTCTTCTTGATCGCCTTGCGCAACATTTCGATCTGTCCCTCAATCGTGATCTTGCGCGGTGCGGCGACGGAGACGCTATTTTCACGTAACTGCATGCGTGCGACGGCTGCAAGCACCTTTAGGCGCATTCCCTCAAGGGTTACGCGGCTCAAGTCCAGCGACGCATCAACTTTGGGCGGTGGGGCGAGTCGTAAATAGGTGCGAAAACCTTGCTCATCGCGTTCGGTCAGGAATTCGGCGATCTCTTTGAACGCTTTATAAAGTCGCAACTGACGGAGAAGCGTTTCGGCCGAATCTTCTTCTTCCTCATCTTCATCCACCATGGTCGTGGGCGCGACGGGCAGCAGTGCGCGACTCTTGATCACCATCAGCCGCGCCCCAACTGCGATAAAGTCGATCAACTGTCCCACTTTCCCCTCCTTCATTTGTTCAACTTGCGCCATATATTGCGCCGCCACGTTTGCCAATGAGACAACGGTGATATCCATCTCGTTGCGTTCGATGAGATGCAGCAATAGGTCAAGCGGGCCAGTGAAAGTGGGGAGAGCGAGTTCAACAGTCATAAGATTTGGGATTCTAGGTAATCAAAATTTCAGTATGTCGCATATGACTTACGCACGTAAAGAAAGTGAGCCACGAATTTCACCAATTTCACGAATAAGATCGCTCAATTCGTGTAATTCGTGTCAATTCGTGGCAACAAATCAATCAAGTGTGTAGTCCTATTGCAGTCGAAATTTTGATTACGTGATAACTAATTAAAGTGATAATTTTTGCCAAACCGATTTTCGATAAACAGCTTGAACGGAATTTCTTCCTGTTTGACAAACCCTTTTTGCGGCAGTTTTCCTTCACAAAGCAGGTCAAGCACGGCGCAAATACCAGAGGCTGTCGTGATCTGGATGGCACTCCAACGCTGGCCCGCAATTTCACGGTTGTAGATTTTGCGCGTGTATGTCTCTTTCAATAGACGACCACCTTTCGTACCGACAACGTTGACATAGACTAAGACCACATCTTGTGTCGTCGCAGGGATCGCGTTTTCCAAAATCTGTTTCATCAAACCAGGGTCGCGCCCTAAACGCAAATCGTGCAGCAACATGCGAATAATGGTGTTGTGGCCGGGATAACGCACGCTCTTATAGTTTAGATTCTCAACTTTTCCAGCCAACGTTTCAGCCAGCGAACCAAGACCACCAGAAGTATTGAAACATTCGTACTCAGTCCCGTCAAGTGAAAAGATGTTCAACCCTTCCAGTGGGGCAACAGTGGTCAGACTTCCATCGACGACCGCCTCGCACGGGTGCAGATATTCGTTGATCAACCCGTCTGTGCTCCATGTGAGATTATATTTGAGCGCGTTGGAGGGGTATTGGGGCAGTGCGCCGACGCGCATGTGGACATCACGTAAGGTGTCAAAGCGTTGGGCAACATCATAGGCGGCGATTGAGATAAAGCCGGGCGCAAGACCACATTGTGGGATGAAGGCGGAATCGGCCGAATCGGCCAGCTCACGCACCCGCTTTGTACTCTTCACGTCTTCAGTCAAGTCCAAATAGTGACAACCGTTTTCTGCAGCCGCCGTTGCCACCGTCTCCGTCAAGAAAAATGGTAGCGCATTGATCACAACATCGTGTGCTGACATTAGCCCTGCAAGCTGTTCCCCATTGCTTACATCTAGTTTAACCGCACGCTCTTGGAGCATGGCGGGAAATTTTTCGAACGCTGCCTCATCTTGGTCAGCGACAGTTACTTCATAGGCGATTCCCACTTCTTCAGGATATGACAGCAGTGTGCCGATCATGACCCCAATTTTTCCTGCGCCTAGAATCAATACTTTCTTCATTACGTTTCCTCAAAATTGATTTGTGCAAATTGTGTGCATTTTGCTTGAAAAGCTGTGGGAATATACAGTTTTGGACGACATTTTGCGAACGAAATGTGCAGGGGAGCTGCGTTTTGGTGGATAGCACTAACGCAAATCTTTCCAGAGAATTCCGCCAAATCCAACCGTTGTCATGAAACACATCCACATGACAATTAACAAGGTGGCTCCAAAGTAGCTTACCAGTCCCGATGATGCCATCCCGACGGCAAATGCGATGTTGCTGACCACTTGTAGCACGTTGAAAACGCGCCCAATCGCCGCATTTGGCGTGTTTTCCTGCACGATGGTGCGAATGCCCAAAAAAATCGCGCCGTTAGCAATTGCCAGCGCAACAAAGAACGGCACGGCAACCGCCAATACAGAATACCCAGTCAACCCCAATTCGCGCATCGCCCAGATGGGAACGAGTACGCCGATCAAATGGAAAAGCCCAAACGCGGTTGTGCCATAGCTCAACAGGCGACCCCGTGGAACCGAGCTAAAGAAAATTCCAATCACCGTGATCCCAATCGCCACCCCAAATGAAATGGCCGATTGCAAGAAACCGTAGCCGGCCTCCCCAACGAGGATGATGTCGCGCGTGAAAATGACTTGTAGCGGGAATACGGCGCCGATTCCAATTGGCGCAATGGCACTGAATATAACGGTCGCCCGCAAAATCGGAGATTGGCGAATGATGTCAAACCCTGCGCGAATACTTTGCGTAATCGAGCCGTGCTTCGTCACATCAGAATTTGTTTTGGGCAGTCTTAGCTGAGAGATAAATGCGGCCGAAAGAAAAAAGGTCGCCGAATCGATAAAAAAGGCATACCGCACACCGACGGCAGCAATCAGCAAACCCGCCGCCGCATAGCCAATAACTTCCGCCAGTTTTATCGTGCCTTGATCGAGTGAATTGGCGGCCAAGAGCTGTGACTTGGGAACCGTTTGCGGAATCGTACTCATTTTAGAAGGCGCATAAAATTGGGTGACGGTGGTGATAAAAAAGCTGACGAAATAGACAAGATAGACAGTTACTTGTGTGGGGACGTCAAATAGCAGAACGAAGGGGATAGTTAAAACGAGGAGGGCGCGAACAACATCGGCCGAAATCATCGTCAGTTGCCGGTTCCAACGGTCACTCAGCGCACCGGCCCACAAGCCAAATAGCAAGATGGCTAGCGTTTGTACAATAAAGGCCAAGCCTAATTGAAACGGAGAGTCTGTCAGATCGTAGACGAGTAAGGGAATGGCAATGACTGTAAATCGCTCCCCAAATGTGGAAATGGTTTGCCCCATCCATAGCCAACGGAAGTTGGGATAGGCAAGAGGGGAGGATGATGTTTTCGCGACAGGTGCCATAATTAAAAATAGGGGACAATTTTGTCCCCTATTTTATGTGAATTTTAGCGGCTTAGCCACTAGATTATTAGATACCGCCCCAGCCCATGAGCTTTTCTCCCGTGCAACGACATCATGCCGTGACATCACGATGCCATGCACGCGCCGCCACAATTGGGATTGGTGTTATGCTGGGATGGATGATCCCGAAGTTGACAGACGGCTACTACCTCGCTGTCGAAACACCAATCTACTACACAACCCATACAATTCGATTGGATCGAATTGCAATTATTCACGTTCGCAAACGTGAACAATGCCTAATAAGGCAGTCGTCAAACTGACGATTTATCAATACAAAAAATAATTGCTACTACTTGATTATCGAGACACTACTTCAATACTTGAACGAGTAACATTCTAGGTAACATCATAGATTAATACAAGTTCAACGCACAAAATAGCACAACAATACCCGTATAATTTGCGTTATTTTCATTGTGACATGAATCAACGATAGTGCGTATAATGTAAAGCATGACAATCAAAATTAATCATATCGCAATTGCAACGAACGACATGGGAGCAGGGGTACACTTTTGGGGAGAGCTAATGGGTTTACCACTTGACAAAAAGCGCATCGTAGAAGATGAGGGGGTTGAAGTCGCCTACTATCGCGCAGGGGATGCCCATGTGGAGTTGGTTCGGCCGATTGAAGACAATGGTGTGCAACGCTTTATCGACAAACGCGGTGCCGGCATTCATCATCTTTGTCTCGAAGTGGATGATATTGCTGCCACACTTGCGCACCTTGCCCAAGCGGGTGCAAGGCTACTCAATGAGACTCCCAAGCAGCATCCCGATGGCACGCAATTTGCGTTTATCCATCCACAAAGCACAGGTGGTGTGTTAATTGAACTATACCAGCTCCCAACATGACGACACTTGCGTTTTATCTTGCAAACTCTCACAAAACGGTCTATCTATCCCACCAAACTCCCTTTGTTAGTACCCATGTCCCATTGAGAACCCGCCATTTCGATCTAATATGCATAGAAGTATCAACTAACGGCTAGGGAATAATTGGAACCTTAGTCAAAAATGCACCGACGAGCAGCTTCGTCATGTACATGTAAGACGTATTGGCATGAACCAACAAACAGTCAGTCAACAACCAATCAAATTTAGTTCAATTGTCATTGGCGTCATTGGCGTAATTGGTGTTTGCTCACTTGCTCTGCCCTTCCTTTACCCCATTCAATTTTCAGGCCATAAAAACCTTGTCTTGTTGGTCACCCTCATTGTTGTCGCCGCAGCATTGCAGACTACGACGGTTTTTTCTGAAGTTCTCAGCGACAATGGTGCTGAAGTTAGTTTCGCAATTTGGCTCGCAGCAGCCGCTATTTTTGGCATCGGGGCGGTTCCGTTGATTGCCGTCAGCGCATCATTTGGCTTTGCACTCAAACGATATTTCGGACCTTCTGAACAGCCAAAATCTGTCTTCCAAATGTTTGTGTTTAACTTGGGAACATGGTCGCTGGCGGGCATTAGTGGGGGTTTGACGCTCGAACTGATGACCCCCAGTGGTGCAAGTGCAATACAACACGCGATTGGCTGGTTTCTTGCCGCCTTTGTCAATGCACAGGTGAGTGCGTTTTTAGTGCTTTCCATCGTTCGATTGCGTCGTGGCGATGAGAAACTTCTTACGCTATATCACAAACATAGCTGGCTTATTACACAAAATGTCATTCTTGGTGCTGTGGTTGGCGGATTATTCGCACTGGCGTTGGATCAGCTAGGCCTCATGGGTGTCTTCATTTTTGCGCTACCAATCGGTTTAACCAGTGTGTCAATGCGCGTCTACGTGCGCAATACACAGGCGCAGATGGCGCGACTAGAAGATATCGTTGCAGAACGCACGACTGAGTTGCGGAGTGCCTATGATGATTTGGCAAACTTAAATGCTCAAAAGGATCAGTTCTTAGCCGTGCTCTCACACGATATGAAAACGCCGCTTTCGGCGATTCGGCTCTATGCCCAGTTGATGCAACGTTCGCCAGACATTGCTGCTGAACGTCGTCTGCACATGCTGGAGACGATTTTGCAAAGTGAAAAAGCATTGACTGATATGGTGATGGATATTGTTGAAATTGAACGCATGCAGTTAGGACATCGCCCATCATTGACCTATCAGCACTATGATTTCTCACGAATGCTCAATGAGATTAGTGCAACATTGCGTCCCCAAGCGGAAAAAAAATCGCTCGCGCTCACCGTCGTTCCCTCGGCAGCCCCCATTTTGATGTACGGTGATGAAGCGCGGCTACGACGTGTGTTTGAAAATTTGCTGTCAAACGCGGTGAAATATACACCCGAAAGCGGTCGCGTTCATGTTTGGACGACCCATGATGAAGAGCAGATCAAGGTCTTTGTGATGGATACGGGCTACGGAATACCAGAGGACGATCTCGAAACGATCTTCTCACCCTACCATCGTGTCAAAGACAATGAACAGTATGCGATCGGAACAGGGTTGGGTTTAGCGATTGTCAAGGGGTTTGTCGATATGCACGGCGGCTCGATTGACGTGACGAGTGAGGTCGGGTCGGGCAGCCAATTTGAGGTCACACTGCCGCTGCATGGGCCACCAAATCGTCGGTCTCACCTTACGACTGATTTACGTCGTCCACACGATGGTCCGCCCAGCTCCGACGAAGCCGCCAAACCACACCCACCATATAACCAACCATCTTCGCCCCGTCCCCGACAAAGCGTATAAGCGGCACTAGCCCGAATGCCCAGAGGCGAGCTGGCGGGTTCCAGCCCGTTGTGTTATGCCATAAGCGTGCATATGGTCGCTGGCAATAGGCAAGCCATCCCCCAATCAGTAACACCCAGCCGTCTTTCTGCCCAATCGCAATCCGCCAAAGAACAAATGGCAACCCAATCAAATAGGTCACATAGCGTATAAAATGCCGCTTGCGCCATAAGTCTGCTTTGCCATCGCCGCGGGCGTAAAGATAGTACTGCTTGGCATATGCTCGCATCGTTGAGCGTGGGCGAAAGTAGGCGACCGCTTTTTCGGCAAACGGGAACGACCCATACGCCGCACGCAACTCAAAATCAAAGAGCAAATCTTCGCAAAAATCGAGCCATTCTGGATAACCGTTTACCTGTTCCCATGCGCTTTTGCGAAATGCAATAGAGCGGCTTGACGGCAAGAATGTCTCTGGCTCCACATCGGCCACAGCGGGCAGCACGGTCGCGCCCATCACCACTTCAAAATCTGTATACGGATCGGGTTCAAACCAGCCGCTGACGACATCGGCCGATCCTTCACGAATCGGCCGCGTAATCTCATCCACCCAGCGTGGGGCAAGTACAACACCCGCATCCGTTGCCGCAATAATCTCGCCTGTTGCCGCCGCAATCGCAATGTTGCGCCCTTGGCTAATGTTGCTGTCGGGTGCCGAGACGATCTTGAGCGGCAAATAGTCTTGATACTCACGCAAAATATCAAGCGTGTTATCGGTGGAACCACCATCAGACACGACGACTTCATGCGGCAGTAGTGTCTGGTAGGTCAGCGAGTCGAGCAGTGGCCGAATCGCTTCCCCTTCATTTTTGACGGTGACAATAACAGAAATGGTCATAAGCGGACGACATTATAACACAGCCGTAGTGTGAGCGAATGGGAAGTGCAGGCCGCAATGTGGGATAATACAGAAAACGTAACCCGGTTCCGCAGAGCGAGCGTAAAGAGTCCCGCGGTATTCTTCTCAGCAAGCCGTTAGGAGTCGGGTGAAGGATTTCTTGGAGCGCGGATGGAAAAAGATTTAACGGTGGTCGTCCCAATTTACAATGAAGTTGAAAGTGTACGTGCGCTGGTGACCGCGATTCATGCGGCACTCGATGGGACGACGTATGATTATGAAATGGTGTTGGTCAATGATGGTAGTAGCGATGGGACCTCAGAATTACTTACGACGTTACAATCGGCCGATCCACGTATCGTAGTGATCAACTTTCGGCGCAACCATGGGCAGACTGCCGCCTTCCGTGCTGGCTTTGATCATGCCCGTGGTCGTTATGTCGTCACATTGGATGCTGATTTGCAAAATCCGCCCGCCGACATTCCTAAGCTGTTGGACAAATTAGAAGAGGGATACGATGTCGTCAATGGCTGGCGTGAAAATCGGCAGGATGGTTTTTTCTTGCGCAAGCTTCCCTCAAAAATTGCCAACAGCTTGATTGCCCGAACGACGGGCGTCAAGTTGCGCGATCGTGGCTGTTCATTGCGCGCGTTTCGTAGGGAAGTGGTGCAGGAGCTACGACTCTATGGTGAAATGCACCGCTTTATCCCAGAGATGGTCAACCATGCAGGCTTTACGATGGCGGAGGTTGCGGTCGATCACCATGCGCGAGCGGCGGGAACGTCAAAGTATGGCATTTCGCGCACCTTCCGTGTCTTGGTTGATTTGGTCACCATTCTGTTTTTGCGCAACTATGCAGATCGGCCGATGCACCTTTTCGGCGCGGTTGCGCTGTTCACAGGCGTAATTGGCTTTCTGATCGGATTTACTTTAGCTACTAGAAAAATTTGGGCTGGTCTTATGGGTGGCATGGCCGCCTTCAATGCCTATCAAATCGGCAGTCGGCCGCTACTACTCGTCGCCGTCTTGCTCATCATTATTGCGGTGCAGTTTTTGGCGATGGGTCTGCTCGCTGAACTACTCGTCCGCACCTACTACGAAAGTCAAGATAAGCCTTATTACACGGTGCAATCGATCCTGCGAACGAGCGAATAGCTACGCCCAATTCTCGATTTGACGTTTGATGTCGGCGACAAACCCATCGGCCGTTGCCCCGTCCATGACGCGATGATCGAAGCTGAAACTGACATATGCCATCGGCCGAATGTGAATTGCGCCCTTGATCACCTTTACTCGCTCCTCAATTGCCCCGACACCGAGAATCCCTGCCTGAGGTTGGAAGATGATCGGGGTTCCCATGAGGCTGCCAGCCGAGCCGTGATTGCTGATGGTGAACGTGCCGTTTTGCAGATCGGCCGATTGTAACTGCCCATTGCGTCCACGTGTTGCAAGATCTTCAATGCTGGCTGCCAAGCCCCGCAAGTTGAGTCGATCCGCATGCGGGACAACGGGCGCAAATAATCCATCTTCAACCGCCACAATCAGGCCAATATTGACATCCCGTTTCAGTTCGATCCCTTCCTCGCGGAAAGAGCTGTTAACTGAGGGGAAGCGGCGCAACGCTTTCGCCGTTGCGTGCATGATGTAGGCCATATAGGTGAGCTTGATGCCCTCATTAGCAAACGTCTGCTTATCTTGTTTGCGGTGTTCGGCAATTGCACCAAAGTCGATCTCAAACACCGTTGTAACGTGCGGGCTGGTCTGCAAGCTGCGCACCATGTGTTCGGCGATGTTGCGACGCATCCCAGTTAGCGGTTGGATGGTTGAGTCTGGTGCAATCGGCCGTGCAGGGGCTGGTTTCGGTGTTGGAGCTGGTGTAGGGGCAACTGGTTTCTGAACAGGCGGCGTTTCGGCCGATGTTTCCAAATGTGCCTGTACATCTCGTTTTGTGACGCGCCCCCCACGACCTGAACCGTCGATTTGTGCAATGTCTACATCGTGTTCGGCGACCATGCGGGCGACGACGGGTGTCATTTTGCGGGACATGTCTTCGGTTGGCGTGGTGCGTGGGGTCGCTGGTTGGGGGGGAGATTCGGCCGAAATGTCCTCATTCTCATCGACACGCATCGTTCCTAAAACTGCGCCAGCCTGCACCGTTGTGCCAACCTCTACTAGCTGCTCCCCCAGCACGCCAGCCGCCGCCGCCACAACCTCCATCGTCACTTTATCGGTGTCAACCTCAAGCAGCGGCTCATTCAACACAACGGATTCGCCCACTTGCTTGAGCCACTGGGCAATTTTGTATTCGGTCACATTTTCGTCGAGAACGGGAAGAATAATTTCGGTCATGATATATTAAAATGCAATCTGTTCTGCAATCGCTGCCTGAATGCGCTCAACCGTTGGCACAACGCCTGCCATCAACGTGGGGCTGTAGGGGACGGGGACAGCGGGAGCCGTCACGCGCTCAATCGGGGCATCCAAATCCATAAAAGCATCGCGTGCAATCGTCGCCGCAATCTCCGCACCAAAGCCACCCACGCCAATATCCTCATGCACAATCAGACATTTGGACGTTTTGCGGATCGAGTCAAGCACGGCCGATTTGTCCCACGGGATGAGCGTGCGCAGGTCGATGATGTCTACCTCCGCGTTGAGGTTTTGTGCGGCAATTTCGCATAGTTCAACCATAGCACCCCAAGTGACGATGGTGAGGCGGTCGCCGCGTCGTGTCAATCTTGCCTTACCAAACGGGATGGCGAAATCATCGCCGGGATAGGGTCGCCGCGCCCACGCTGCATCGAGCATGGCACGATGTTCAAAAAAGATAACGGGATCATTGCAGCGCAAGGCTGTGCGCAATAGACCAACGGCATCTTCGGCGTTAGACGGCGCGGCAAATTTCAAACCCGGCTGGTGGGCAAAGGTGACTTCGCTGGTGACGCTGTGCCACGGATCGCCAATTTTGCGATAGCCGCCGGGAATGCGGATGACCATCGGGGCGGCAAAGCGATTGGCCGTGCGCCAGCGAATCGTTCCCAAATTGTTGATCTGTTCAGTGGCGGGATCGGCATATTTGCGGAATTGGATTTCGGGGACGGGCAGCAATCCCGCGCACGCCATGCCGACTGCTCGGCCGATAATCCCTTCCTCCGACAAACTCGTGTCAAACACTTGCGCCGCACCATACTTTTTCTGTAAGCCAAGCGTTGCCGCATGAACGCCCCCCTTAAAACCAACGTCTTCGCCAAACACGAGGCAGTGATCATTGATTGAAAGTTCGTGGTCGATGGTTTTGCGGATCGCGTCGAGCATGTTGAGACGAACGGGAGAGGTTGGGTTAGGGGTTGCGCTGCCAGCGGGGAAGTTGATCCCTTCGGCCGCCAGCCCACCCACTTCGGCCGGATCGGCCGAATCATGCCAAACGTAATCGGTAATTGCCGACACGTCTGCTTCAGGGCGTGTCATTGCCTTGTCACGCGCCTCTACGACATCGGCCTGCACCTGTTCAACCAGTGCATCCCATTCATCCGCGCTCAGCAATGTTGGTACAAGATAGTTTTTAATCGCCACGATGGGATCGCGTGACCACTCGTCGCTCAATTCGGATTCTGTTTTATACGCTTGGTTGTCGTGGCCCGAATGTCCTGAGAGGCGCGGGACGGTTAAGCGCAACAAGGCGGGACCATTGCCGCTACGAACGTAGTTGACGGCCGTTTGGATGAGATCGGCCGAATCTTCTGGATCACAGCCATCGCCCTGCCAAATCTGCAAATTGCCATAAGACGCTAAATTATCGGCAATGTTTGCGCCGGGATTTTGTAGGGGACTTTTGACCGAAATTGCGTACCCGTTATCCTCAATAAAGAACAACACGGGCAAATTTAAGGTCGTCGCAATCGTCAGGGCAGACCAAAAACCGTTTGTGGCCGTCGATCCATCGCCACCATGCACAATGGCAATGCTGCCATCTTTTTCCGTCTCTCCCAACTCTTCGACGCGATAGCGAATCGCTTGCGCCCAGCCAACGGCCGGCGTGTATTGTCCCCCAACATCCCCAACCATTGGCAGCACAGTCGCCCCCGTGCGGCGCGGCATGTTAAAGACCACGCCAACATCGCGACCATCGCTGATTCCACCAGCACGTGCCAGCCCAGATGCAAACGCTTCCTCCGTCGTTAATCCCGCCGCCAACATGAATGGACGAGATCGATAGTAAAGCGTTGCCGCATCAAAGACGTAATCAAGTTGCAAACTAAGCAGGATTTGTGACAGTTCATGTCCCCGTGCTGAGAACTGATATTTGACAAATCCTTCTCGTTCTTCCATCTCGTCCATCGTCCGCGAAACGAGCGCAAGATAGGCGACTTTTTCCCAATCATAGGCTGGATGCAAGTGTGTCGCTTGCGGTGTTGAATCGAGCATGGTTTTCATATAATTCTCCGAATTTATTTCACTAACTGCTGATATTGTAATTATATTACACGGTCTGTCAAAAACGGTTACAATTTTGGTAATGTTTAGGTTGATATGTTACGATTAAGCATATAATTGATGATTATGCTAGGTGTACCAGAGGGTGATGCAATGATAGAGACAAAAGAAGCACAGTTTGAAGCACGTATTGAACGTGGTGAGAAAATTGAAGCGGGCGATTGGATGCCTGAGGCATATCGCAAACAGTTGATCCGCATGATTTCGCAACATGCGCACAGCGAGATTGTCGGGATGCTGCCTGAAGGAAAGTGGATTCCACATGCACCGTCACTGCATCGCAAATTGGTGTTGATGGCCAAGGTGCAGGATGAGGCGGGGCATGGTCAGTATTTGTATCATGCGGCTGAATCGCTGGGCATCACGCGAGATGAGATGACCCGTGCGCTATTGGCGGGGCGTGCCAAATATGCCAGCGTGTTCAACTATCCGACGGATAATTGGGCCGATGTCGGCATGATTGGCTGGCTCGTGGATGGGGCTGCCATCAAGAATCAGACGATGCTAGCACACTGCTCCTATGGCCCCTATTCGCGGGCGATGGTGCGGATCTGTTCGGAAGAGACGTTCCACTTTAAGCAGGGCAAGGAGATGATTGTCCAATATGCGACAGAGGGGACGGACGATCAGAAGGCGCAGGTGCAGGATTCACTCAACCGCTGGTGGTGGCCGACATTGATGATGTTTGGTCCACACGACGCTGAATCGAAGAACACGCCACAATTGGTCAAATGGGGTATCAAGACGAAGACAAATGATGAGCTGCGCCAAGAGTTTGTCGATGAGACAGTGCCTGAACTGCAAGCGATCGGATTGACGCTGCCTGACCCTGATTTGCGTTACGACGATGAATCGGGTCACTGGATCTTTGGTGAGATCGATTGGGATGAGTTTTGGCGCGTCGTCAAGGGGGACGGGCCGCTGAATGCAGAGCGACTCGAATCGCGTCAGAACGCTTATAATGATGGTGCGTGGGTGCGTGAGGCAGCGGCCGGATTTGCAGAACGCCAACAGGAAATGGTGGCTGTGTAAGATATTCACCGCGAAGAGCGCGTAGAGCGCGGAGTAAAGAAAAGGATTGAGATTGACTCGCTGTCATTCCTGCGATTGTGGGAATCCATTCTTCAAATCGTACAGTTACCAAGTCAAGCACAACAAATTTCATCTCTGCGCTCTCTGCATCTCTGCGGTAAAACTCTCTTCTTATGAAACGATGGATTGTTTTTAAGCAGGATTCAGAACGGAAACCGCATCAAATGGTGGGGTCGGTTCACGCAGGGGATGCGGAGACGGCCCTGCTGGAGGCGCGGACGGTGTTTGCTCGTCGGCCGAAAGTTCACAGCCTGTGGGTCGCGCCTGAAGATGCCGTTGTTGATTTAACGCAAGAAGAGTTGGCGAATTTTGAGCCACCGATTGCAGATGGAGCGGACGAAAGCTGGCAGGTTTTCCGCAAGACAAGTCAGCGCAGGTCGATGACGTTTGTGGATTGGGTGGGGGAGGTTGTGGCAAATTCGGCCGAATCTGCCATACAAGCCGCGATCACCCAGTTCAGCGACAAGAAAACCGTTTGGGCATGGCTCGTCGTTCCCACACGCGCTCTTGCGTGCAGCGACGATGACGATATCGAAAGCTGGTTCGCCCCCGCCGCTACAAAAACCTATAAACAGCAGTCCCAATATGGGTTTGTTGGAAAACTTCGCAAAGGACGCAGCAATAATGAGTGAGGCATTGGTTAGTCGCCTAGTCGCATGTGCCGATGATGGGCTGATTTTGGCCCATCGCAACGGCGATTGGATCGGTCACGCGCCGATTTTGGAAGAAGATATTGCGCTGGCAAATTTGGCGCAGGATGAACTCGGTCAGGCGATGTTGTATTACGACATGATCGAAGCGTTGACAGGTCAGACGGGGGATCAACTGGCGTTCTTTCGCGGATCGGCCGAATTTCGCAATGCGCAAATTGTTGAACTGCCCAAAGGAGATTGGGCGTTCACCGTCTTACGCCAATATCTGTACGACGCCTATCAGCATGTCCTTTACGATGAACTGATCAACAGCAGCTATCAACCGCTGGCCGATGCAGCGGGGAAAATTCGCAAAGAAGAGCTCTACCATTTACGGCATACGCATGTTTGGACAGCGCGTTTGGGCTTGGGGTCAGCCGAGGCAAATGGCCGAATGCAGCGAGCATTAGACGAACTCTGGCCCTACACAGGACAACTTTTTACGCCACTTCCAGATGATGCAACACTCATTGCCGACGGCATATTCCCCGATGTTGCACAACTCTTGTCACGCTGGGAACAGATCGTGATTCCCCATCTTGAAGAGTCCGAATTGACCATCCCGAATGAAGCGATGCTGCAACTTTCGCGCACAGAGCATACCCCACACTTGGATTCGCTGTTAGCAGAAATGCAGCTTGTTGCGCGGGCTGATCCGCATGCGAGTTGGTAGACTCTATGATGCGCTGTCATCCCTGCGCAGACAGTTATCGATTCTTCTGATTTTAAGCGTGGATTCCCGCCAACGCGAGAGTGACCACTTCTGATTAAGATAATGAACACATACGAAACGCTTTTAGTAGAACAAAACGGTGGCGTCCTTGAAGTGACGCTCAATCGCCCTGATAAATTTAACGCCCTGAATACGCAAGTTTCAGATGAATTGGTTGCTGTCTGCAACCACACTGCTGAGGATGCGTCAATTCGGTGCATTCTGCTGACGGGAGCAGGGCGGGGCTTTTGTGCAGGGCAAGACCTTGCGGAAGTGGCTGGACGAGGCGATGATTTTTCCTTTATCGAACATCTCGACACGGCATATAACAAAATGGTGCGGGCGATGCGAACGCTTGAGAAGCCGATTATCGTGGCGGTCAACGGTGCGTGTGCTGGCGCAGGATTAGGGCTGGCCTTGGCCGGCGACATCCGTTATGCGTCTGAAAAAGCGAAATTTTTACCCGCGTTTATCGGCATCGGGCTTGTGCCAGACACAGGTGTGAGCTATTGGTTGCCGCGTTTGATGGGGATCAATCGTGCGGCCGAATTCCTGTTTTTAAATGAGCGTGTCAGTGGTGATCAGGCGGTTGCGCTTGGCTTTGCCAACAAGGTTTTCCCCCATGAGACATTTCTAGAAGAGGCGCGCGCGCTGGCGCAAAAATTTGCTGTTGCCCCGACGCTTGGGTTGGGCTTGACAAAGCGATTGCTCAATCAATCCCTGACGGCGACGTTGGATGAACAGTTAGATGCAGAAGCGCAGTTGCAGAATGTGGTGGGGCATTCGGCCGATTATCGCGAAGGTGTCGCCGCCTTTTACGAAAAGCGACAACCTGTTTTTAAGGGCAATTAAACAAAATGCAGTGAACAATTTCGTGGCGTCACCGCCGACTGTTCACCACCCACTATGTTCTCTTACGATGACTATCAGCACATCCTTTTTGAGAAGCGCGAGCCAAATATCCTTTGGTGTACGCTCAATCGCCCCGAAGTCCTGAATGCGGCCGACCGCCGCTTGCATACCGAATTTGTCGAGCTGTGGAAGACGGTAGACGCTGATCCGACCGTTCATGCCGTTGTAATTACGGGTGCGGGACGGGCCTTTTCGGCTGGTGGTGATCTCGGCATGGTCGAGAACGCCTATCGCAACTACGATGAGATTATCCGCATTTTGAATGAGGCGCGTGATCTCGTCTACAACATGTTGCATTGCGACACGCCGATCATCACAGCGATCAATGGTGCAGCAGTCGGGGCTGGATTGGTGATTGGGCTATTGGCCGACATTAGCATTGCGGCCGAAAATGCCCGCCTAGCTGATGGACATGTCCGTATGGGTGTCGCGGCAGGGGATCACTCTGCCATCATTTGGCCCCTTTTGTGCGGGATGGCGAAGTCGAAATACTATTTGATGACGAGTGATTTTGTCAGTGGCAAAGAGGCCGAACGGATGGGGTTAGTCAGCCTATGTGTGCCGCAAGATGAACTGCTGGACAAGGCGATGGAAGTCGCTACCGACATTGCTACAGGGCCACGTCACGCAATCAAATTTACCAAACGCGCGCTTAATCAATGGCTATTGCAAGCCAGCCCAATTTTTGACCATTCGCTGGCTCTAGAGATGTTGGGCTTTTTCTCAGAGGATATGATGGCAGGCGTGCAGGGGGTGCGAGAGAAGCAGCGACCGCACTATCCAACCAATGATCGCGCGGGATTTTGAACCTATCACGTCGGGCGAAAGCTGCGACGCTATCATGACGCCATGCTAACAAAAGACGAAATCTGGAACGCACTAGAAGCTGTCAAAGACCCAGAAATTCCGGCAATCTCCGTCGTGGAACTCGGGATCGTGCGGGATGTTGCGGTGGAAGACGAAGGCGTGACCGTGACGATTACGCCGACGTTTTCGGGCTGCCCCGCGCTGACTGTGATGGCGAATGATATAAAGGCCAAACTGCGTGAGGAAGGGGTCGAACGGGTCGCCGTGCAAACGGTGTTGGCGCCTGCGTGGTCGAGCGATTGGATTTCGGCCGAAGGCAAGCGCAAGCTCAAAGCGTTTGGCCTCGCCCCGCCACGTCAGCATGGCGGCGACATTGTTATGACCTTTTTTGATGTGGTCGCCTGTCCACGCTGCGACTCAAAAAATACCACACTGCAAAACAGTTTTGGCTCGACCCTCTGTCGTGCAATCTGGACATGCAACGACTGTCAAGAAACGTTTGAACAGTTCAAACCGATTTAATTGGAGCGCGACCAGTTTGGTCGCATTTTCATTTTTGGCGACCATGCGGATCGCGCTCTCATAACTATGAATAAAGTAGGCATTATTGGTGCAGGAACGATGGGCGCGGGAATTGCCGCACATTTGGCAAATGCAGATGTTCCCGTTGTACTGCTTGACATTGTGACCCCACATCTTTCTGACGATGAAAAAGCCAATCCTGAGGCACGCAATCGCCATGTACAGGCGGCGTTTAAGCGCATGGCGACAGGTCGGCCTGTGCAGTTGGCACGTCCCGATCGCGCTGAGTTGATTACGCTCGGCAATATCGAAGATGACTTTGATTTATTGGCCGAGTGTGATTGGGTCGTGGAAGTCATTATTGAAAGGTTGCAGCCAAAGCGTGCCTTAATGGCGCGTTTGGAAGCGACCTGCAAGCCGACTGCGATTGTCAGTAGTAACACATCTGGCATCCCAATTGCCGAAATCGTGGCGGAGTGTGGAGAAGATTTTCGCCGTCGCTTTTTGGGGACGCACTTCTTTAATCCACCGCGCTATTTGAAGCTGTTGGAGATTATTCCAACAGATGAGACAAGTGATGAGGTAGTGGCGCGGATGCGTGATTTCGGCCGATCCCGACTCGGCAAGGGAATCGTTCTGTGCAAGGACACTCCCAACTTTATCGCCAACCGCTTTGGCGCGATCACGGGGTCATTTATCGCTGAAACGGCGTTGTCAAATGGGTACTCTGTGGCAGAAGTGGATATGTTATTGGGGCCGCTGATTGGTCGGCCGAAAACGGGCTACTTCCGGCTCGCTGATCTCGTTGGTCTCGACATTCGCGCCAACGTCATCAACAATCTTTATCCCGTTGTCCCCCATGACAAATACCGCGAACTGCTCAAAGGGCAGACGTTTTGGCCCGTCTTTGACCGCATGATGGAAAATGGCTGGCTAGGTAATAAGAGCGGACAAGGGTTTATCAAAAAGACGATGGTAGACGGCAAGCGCGAATTTTGGACGTTGGACCCAGCAACGTTTGAATATGCTCCGCCGAAAATCACGACCTATCCGTCTGTTGAAGCTGCCCAGGCTATCCGTGATTTACCTGAACGGATTCGCTATTTGCTCAACGCAGATGATCGTGGGGCATGGTTGGTGCAGCGCGTGATCTTTAACATGCTCGAATATGCGGCCTATGTTGCGCCTGAAATCGCCTACTCGCTTGAGGATGTTGATAATGCGGTGCGTTGGGGATTCAACTATGAGATGGGGCCGTTTGAACTGTGGGATGCGCTTGGCGTCGCAGAGATTGCAGGGATGATGGAGAATGCAGGGCATCATGTCGCCGATTGGGTAAGGGCAATGTTGGCTTCTGGCAACGAGCGTTTTTATCGAGATGGGATGGTTTATGATTTTGTCGGGGGAGAATATCGGCCGAAAACCACCGACCCTGATCACCTCACAATCACTTCCTTCACCCCAATCGAAACAAATGAGAGTGCAACCATCCACGATATGGGTGATCGCGTCTTGTTGTTGGAATTTCATGGCAAGGCGAACGCAATTGACGACGCGATTTTTGCGATGGGGCGACGGGCATTGGAACTGCTCGAAAGTCAATATGCTGCGCTGGTGATTGGGAATGAGGGACGACACTTTTCGGCTGGTGCGCGGATGAAAACTCAGCCCACTCCTTCAAAAGAAGAAGGGCAATCACCGCTTGTCAGCGAGTCGGAATTTGCGCAGACAGAGCAGTGGATACAGCAGGGGCAGGCGTTTATGCTGGCATTGCACCAGGCTAAGAAACCAGTCGTGGCGGCGGTACACGGCTTCGCGCTTGGCGGCGGCGCAGAGTTGGCAATGCACTGCTGGCGCTCTGTTGCAGCGTTTGATGCGCGCATGGGACTGGTTGAATTTAATGTCGGATTGGTTCCCGGTTGGGGTGGCACAAAGGAGCTTTTACGCCGACGGGTCAATCCTGTTGCGCGCGTTGTTCCAGAGAAAGTGCTGCCGATTTTGCGCGAATTGTTGGCGCAATTAATGTCCGCGCAGATCAGCGACAACGCATGGGAAGCGCGCACATTGGGCCATCTTTGCGCAGAGGACGTGATCGTCATGAACGCCGACCATCGACTGGCAAAGGCAAAGGAGATCGCCCTTACAGAGACTTCAACTTTTGAACAAATGGAATCTCTTGAAGAAATCTACGCGGCAGGGCGTGGTGCGCGGGAAGTTTTAGATGCGGAGTTGAATGCGCGCGAGGCGAAGGGAGAGATTTCGGCGTTTGATGGCGTTATCGGCCGAAAACTCACCCACATCCTATGCGGTGATGTGGACGAACCAACGTGGGTTGACCCACAGCACATTCTCGACCTTGCCCGCTCAGCAAGTCTCGACATCCGCTTCCGCCCTGAGAGCCGCGCACGCATGGCGCACATGCTTAAAACTGGCAGGCCGCTACGCAACTAATTTCTACGAAAAAAGTGGAGAACAACGCTTTACTAAGCACATGAAGTAAAGATGCTTTGAGCAATGCAGTTAGCCACACGTATTGCGTATTGCGTGTTGCGTATTGCTGCTGACACGCAACACGCAATACGCAATACGCAATTCTACAAAATCCAAAAGAGCCCAAATTCTCAGCCCGTCGCCCAAACGTTGCGCGACCCTTCACCGTAAATGACGGGGAAATGTGGCCCTGCAAAGGGATCGCCGTCTTTGCCGCTGAGCAGCCCGACGTTGTAGTGAGCGTCCGCATCGGTGCCGGCGCGATAACGTGCGCCGTCGGGCATCATGTGGGCGACCATCGAGACACGTGGTGCGTCCGTCTGATTCGGCCGACTGCCGTGAATCGTTAAGCAGTGGTGGAAGCTAACCTGTCCCGCTTTTAGATTCATGGGCGCCGTCTCAAATGGCTTACCCGAAACCGCCTCAATTTTCTTTTGTAGCGCATCTAAGTCTTGATCGAAAAAGTCACTTGCGCCGAGCAAACCCCATTTGTGACTACCCGGCACCATCTCGACGCACCCGTTTTGCTCATCGACATCGACGAGCGCGACCCATGCGGTCAGCATGTTGGATGCATCTGAACATTGCCAGTAGTGGTAATCTTGATGCCAGCCGACAGCGTTGGCCTGTTTACCTTTTTGGGGTGGTTTATGGAGCAGTTGGTCATGCCAGAGGCGGATTCCAGAGACTTGGGCGAGTTGGGCGGCAATTCGGCCGATTCGCTCACTCAACACCAGTTTTGCCAACGTACTGTCCGCCATATACGCATAGTCGATTTTGACGAGCGATGTGATCGGCTCTGGCTCCCAACCGATGCGTCCGGGTGGGGTGAAAAGCGTATTGTATTTACCCTGTACCACCTGTAGATGATGCTCACGAAATGCCGCAAGCTCTTCATCTGAGAACAATTTTGGTGCGATCCAGTAACCATTTTCCTGATAAAACGCGACATCGTCTGCCGTTAATTCGATATTGTAATTTCCCATTGTTGATCCTTATGCCTGCCATTCCCTCAAGTGAGTGTTACAGTATGCCCATCAAAACAGAGCCGCTAGCGGAGCGTTGATTTTGACATCGATTCCCCATCACTCGTTGACATGGCTGGTATTGTTACTGATTTTTACGCAATGATTGTCCGCCAATTGTTGACACGACACAAGAAATGGATATAAACCGCTGCATGAAGTGATGAAAGTGTAAGGAATTGCGTTTGTGCATTCCCCGATTGTCGTTACATGGCTAGCGACTTGCAACCCGCGTTCTTAAGCGCGTTAGGAGAAGAATATGAAAACCCGATTTGTTTTACTTTTGCTCAGCTTGCTGCTGTTCGCCGTTGCGTGTGGCACGGCTGAACCTGAGCTGCCGCCCATTGATCGTGTGGCGTTGCCAACGACCGACACAAGCGTAAGTGTTGCGACAGAAGCCCCTGTCGTTGAAGAGTCGCCTGTCGAAGCGCCCGTCTCCTCGACCGAGCAGCAGACGCTGGTTGTCTCATTTCCCGGCGACAATCGCCAAGAGGTGATGCAGCAGATTATCGACAGCTTTATTGCAAAGAAGGCGGCTGAAGGCATTTTGTTGACGATTCAAACCAACCAGCCGACCGATGGCTATTATGATCAGGTGTTACTCGACTTTAGCGCAGGCGTTGGCCCTGATGTCTTGTCATTGAGTGCAGAAGGGATTCCGGAATTTGTTTCGGCCGATTATCTGCAACCCCTCGATGACCGTCTCGGCGCATGGGATGAGTGGACCAACTTCCCCGCTGGAATGCAGGAGATGCCACGCTACAATGGCAGCACCTACGCCGTCATGTATGACACTGATACCCGCCTTGTCTACTATCGTACAGACATTTTTGAGCAGGCAGGACTGCCCGTACCATGGAATCCAACCTCATGGGAGGATATTCTCGGCGCGGCAATGCAGATCCGTGACAACACCGACGTCCCTTACCCAATGATGATCCAATCAGGAACGATTTGGGGCGAGGCGACGACGATCAGCGGTGTGTTGATGCTGTTACATGGGGCTGGTGGAACGCTGCTCGATACGGCCGATGGGAAATGGATCGTAGAAAGCCCTGAACTACTCGGTGCGCTCAATTTCTATGAACAGGTCTTTTCAAATGGCTTGTCGAATGCCGATCTGTTTATGGAACCAGACCCATGGGTACCCTATTTGCAGAATGGTTTCCCAAATGGTGAAGTCGGGCTGTTTATCGGTGAAAGCTTCTTCTGGGGACTCTACGCACCTGCCGTCGGCGCATGGGGAATGCTCGACCGCGACGAGGTTGTCGGTTGGGCGCCAATGCCGGCCGAAATGCCCGGTGCCGCACTTGGTGGACGCGACTTTATCGGTGTTGGTGGGGGCTGGGGTTGGTCGATGGCGAAGAATTCGCAGAATCCCGAATTGGCATGGGAGTTCATCCAATTCATGACCAGCGCAAACTCAATTTCGCGTTATACAAACCAGATGGGTTCGATTCCCGCACGTAACGATGCACCATCAGACGAGGCGTTCTATGTTGCGCTTGGTGAAGCTGTCCTGCCCTATCAATCATTCCGCCCTGCCGATCCAGATTACGCATTTGTCTCGGAGCAAATTCAGATTGCCACCGACAAAATTATGCTAGGACAGGCGACGGGTGAAACGGCGATGCTGGAATTTGCGCAAACCGTCGAATCAATGCTTGGCGCAGACAAAGTAAAGCGCGTTACAGATCAGTAAACAGAATTCAGTTGATAGTCAGGTAGTAGACAGTGAATGGAATCAGCTTCCGTTCACTGTTGACTGCTCACTGTCCACTGGAAAGCTGGCTTCATGAGCAGCAATCGAAACAAATTTCAGCCAGCCCGTTTGATCCCCAGCGAAAGCCCTTCCCAGCGCGCACGCCCCAACCGATTTAACGCGCCAAAACCGCAACCAAATATCCGAAAAGGCAGCTTGGTCACTCGTCGCCGCCTGACAGAGTTATCTTTGCTGCTCTTTATGTTGCCAGCGTTGCTGGTGGTTGTGATCTTCGTGCTGGTTCCGACCGTTTGGGCCATCGTCGTCAGTTTTACCAATCAAAGTTTGATCGGTCCCAGCGCACAAAATCCTGAATTTATCGGTCTGGCAAACTACGTGCGCCTGATAGCCGATGCACAGTTTTGGAGTTCGTTGCGCATCAGCTTTATATTCGTGCTGTTTTCTGCGCTGATCGGCCAGTTTTTTATAGGGATGGCGCTTGCCGTCCTGTTGCGCCGCGCCAATGTGGTGACACGTAGCTTGATTGGCGGCAGTGTCTTATTGGCATGGGTTGTACCAGAAATCGTGGCGGCCTACATCTGGGCGAGTATGTTTAGCGCACGGGCAGGGGCGGTCAATCAGGTGTTGATCGCGGCCGGCTTCACGGGCGTTCGCTGGCTGATCGACACCCCCTTACTCGCCATCATCATCGTCAATATTTGGCGCGGTACGGCGTTTAGCATGTTGCTCTTTTCATCGGCATTGGAGACGATTCCGGGTGAGATTATGGATGCAGCCGAAGTGGATGGGGCAACAGGTTGGCAAAAGTTTCGCCTGATCACCATCCCCATGATCCGCTACACGATCTTGCTTGACATTATTTTGCTGACGATGGGAACGTTTGCCGTCTTTGGCCTCGTCTATGCGCTGACTAATGGTGGACCCCTCTTCCGCAGTGAAGTGATGGGGGTTTACATCTATCGTAACGCCTTCCAATTCCGCGACATCGGATATGGTTCGGCCGCATCGACCGTCATGCTGTTGATCAACCTCGTGTTGGCACTGTTTTATCTACGCTTTTTGAAAGTAGACATAAATGAGTAAATAGTTGCAGTCGTCACACTGCTTACTGTTCACTGTTCACCGATGATCTTATTGAGTCGTTTCGGCCGATTTCTCTTCTACACCATCATCTTTTTCTTCTTCGCTGCACCGCTGTCATGGCTGCTGTTAACCTCTGTTGATGGCACGCCGACGACCGGCTGGAATATGCCAACACCGATCACGGTGACCAACTACACCGATCTCTTTGCCGCAGGGGACATCTATCAGTGGATGGTCAACAGCTTTATCCTTGCGCTTGGCACGATGGTAGCGACCGTCATCCTATCGACACTTGCCGCCTACCCACTCTCACGGGTTCAATTTCGTGGCAAGACGGTTTTCATGTATACGTTGCTACTCGCCCGCGTCATGCCGATTGCGGCGATTATCGTCCCCATTTTTAGTATTGCCGTTTTTCTCAACATGATTAACAAGTTTAGCGGGGCAATTTTGCTGTTTACGGCGATGCAGTTGCCGATTTCGCTCTGGATCATGAAGGGATTTGTGGACAGCATTCCGATTCAGCTTGAGGAGTCGGCGTGGATCGATGGGTGCAGTCGTTTTTCTGCCCTTGTGCGCATCGTTTTTCCATTGATGGGGCCGGGCGTTGCGGTTGTCGGCCTATTTGCCTTTTTGGGGGCATGGGGCGATTTTCTCATTCCACTCGTTCTGCTGCGCTCGCCCGACAAATTCCCAATCGCGATGGGGCTGTTTCGTGCCTTTGACAGTCGCGGAAATGCTGATTTTGGTATGTTGACGGCACTTGCGGTGTTCTACAGCATCCCATCGGTTGCCCTCTATCTGTTTGCGCGACAATATTTGGTGAAGGGGTTGATGGGTGGTGGCGTGAAAATGTAGAGTTTGTAGCGCGCAGTTGGCACGCGCTAAGCTACTTGAAATCGTGCCGTGCTATCTGTTACAGTTTGTTTGTCCGCACAGCAAGACGACATTTAACAGCAAGGAGAAAGAGATGGATCGCATCGAATTAATGGAACTGGTACAAGAGTATCAAATCGGCCGAATCAGTCGCCGTGATTTTTTGGTCAATGCCACGGCAACATTAGGCAGCATCGCCGCCGCGAACTCACTTCTAGCCGCCTGTGTTGCGTCCCCTGTCGAAGCCCCACCCCCTGTTGTTGACACATCGCAACCAACCGCCATCGCTGGAACGGTCACAGACGCTGGATACACAAAAGGGATTGTTAAATATCCTGCACAAGGGGAGCAGTTGATGGGATACATCAGTTTTGCTACCGCTGGTGATGCGCGACCGGCCGTGATCGTCCTGCAAGAGTGGTGGGGATTGAATGATCATATCAAGGCGGTGACAGACCGTTTTGCGGAGGCTGGCTATGTCGCCCTTGCGCCCGATCTCTATCATGGTGTCGTGACGACGGAGCCAGATGAAGCCCGCAAACAGGCGATGGCGTTGGGAATGCGTGACGCGGTGGGCGAAATTCAACAGGCCGTCAACTATTTGAAAGGTCTCGACAATATGAGTGGCGGCATCGGCATCATCGGTTTCTGCATGGGTGGCGGGCTGGTTTATCAAAGTGTGGCAAATATCGTAGATTTGTCAGCCGGCGCAGGATTCTATGGCTCGCCGCTCAATCCGACTGAGGCCGCGCAGGTTATCATTCCAACGGCCAGCTTTTTGGGATCGGCCGATGGCATCTCTGTCAGCAGTGTTCAAGCGATGCATGACGTATTTGACGAAAATGGCATCGACAACGCCTTCCACGTCTATGAGGGCGCACAACATGCCTTCTTCAATGACACCCGCCCCAGCTATGACGCAGATGCCGCGCAAGACAGTTGGGAAAAGACGCTGGCGTGGTTTGAGCAGTATTTGTGAGTTGATGGGGGTTGTTGGGGAAAAAGGGGTGGCAGCACGTATTGCGTATTGCGTGGTGCGTATTGCGTGGTGCGTGGTGCGTGTCTAGTGGTCATTAAGTAGTACGCAATATTGTTAAACCTCACGAAATCCTAGAGAATCAAACACATCAGCGTCCTCTTTCTGCGTCAAAAATAAGGGTGTCGTATTCCGCGCAGGCGGGAAACTGCAAATAACGCGCTTGAGCGCGTTTCGTGTATCAGCCTGCGGCTTTAGCCGTAGGCTTTTGGCTATGAACTCTCCCTCAGTCAGCGAAATCTCCTTGTCGCAATAGCCTCAATGCTAACAATCGTATAATTTTTCACAGATGCTTCTCTAATTCTCTTTGGCTATCCTATTAGCAGTCTAGCAAAGAGAGTGCTAAAACAACTTTTCAAGGAGTTATTGACGATGTTAGTAAGAAAAACTTATCGACCCCTCTTCCCAGAGTTTGGTCGGGTGATTGAAGCAATTAACCGCGATTTTGAGCGGGCATTTGAGGGTGAAACAGATCAATTTTCATGGGATGTAGATGCTGATCGGGCTGTTGTTTCGGCCGATCTTCCCGGCTTTTCGGCCGATGAATTTAACATCTCATTGGATAAAAACGTGCTGTCTGTGCGCGGAGAACGCAATACAGACGTTGAAGGCGAGGGTGTAAACTACCTACGGCGGGAACGTTCTTATGGTTCGTTTACGCGCAGTTGGAAGCTGCCATTCACCGTTGATGCAGACAACATTGCCGCAAACTATACCGATGGCGTCCTGTCGATTACGCTGCCCAAGATCGAGGCTGAGAAGCCCCGCCAGATTGCCGTAAACAATGGACAGTAATCAGAACAAGAGAGATAAACACATGAACGAGATCACAAACACACAAGAAAAGACGCGCGTTTTGAAGCCACGTGTCGATATTGTTGAGAAAGATGGTGGATTGCTGTTGGTGGCGGATATGGCTGGTGTTTCGGCCGAAAATCTCGACATCACACTTGAGAACAATGAGCTGACACTGCATGGCAAGGCGGCAGATCGCGACATTTTATATCAACGCGCATTTACCGTTGGACGACGCATCGACCGCGACAACATTGAGGCAAACATCAAGGACGGCGTTCTGACTTTGACGTTGCCACGTGTGCCAGAAGCAGAACCAAAGAAAATTGCCGTACAGGCAGCTTAGAAAGTTACGACAAATGATCGATTATTAGCGCGTTGGCTAATAATCTCTCCTCTTCCGAAAGGCGGCCATTGGTCGCCTTTTTGTTTTGCATGAGAGCCTAACAAAGGTTTGCAATCTTTCCCTGTATCCCGTAATCTGTACCCCTTGTTTAAGTTAACAGACTTTGGGTAGATTGATTCTAGGTGAAGTCGTCTTAGCGATGATTTTCGGCCGAAATCACATCGTCAAAATGATGGAGAACAAATCATGGGAATGCAGGCACAATATTTAAGCAAGGTAGAGGTGGAAGCTGGGTTGGCACACATAGAGGCCGCGCCTAAACAAAACGGCACATTGGCCATGATCGTTCGCCGACCACAGGATGGTGAGCGTGAACGGTTAGCCGAGGGTATGCTTGATCGGACGGTGGGGTTGGAAGGGGACAACTGGAAAACGCGCGGCAGCAAGCGGACAGAGGATGGCTCGGCGCATCCCGAGATGCAGTTAAATCTCATGAATGCGCGCATGATTGACCTAATTGCTGGGTCCAAAGATCGCTGGGCGTTGGCAGGTGATCAACTCTTTGTCGATTTCGATTTGAGTGAGACAAATGCGCCAGCAGGAACACGCTTGGCAATCGGCGAGACGATTATCGAAATTACGCCCATGCCGCATAATGGTTGTAAAAAGTTCACACAACGGTTTGGCGTGGAGGCGGTCAAGTTTGTCAATTCACCTATTGGCAAGGCTTTGCATTTGCGCGGTGTTTGCGCGCGGGTTGTGCAGGCGGGGATTGTTCGAGAAGGAGATTCAATCCAAAAATTATAAGGAAATTTAATGACAATTGATTTTGAAACAGTAGATGGAATTATTGAAAAGAATTTTGAGCAAACAGTGGCTGAACTGCGCCGTTTAGTGGCGCAACCAAGCGTATCGGCACAAAATTTAGGCATCACGGAATGCGCCAATTTGGTTGCGGAAATGTTGTCGGAACGAGGGTATGCGACGCAAATTATGCTGACTGATGGGCATCCCGTTGTCTATGGTGAAGCGCAAGGGACGAATAACGACCGCACCATGCTGCTCTACCTGCATTATGATGTCCAGCCACCAGAACCACTCGACCTCTGGTTATCGCCACCCTGGGAGCTGACCGAGCGTAAAGGTGCGCTCTACGCGCGTGGCGTGTCGGATGACAAAGGGCATATCATCACGCGACTTGCGGCATTGGATGCGCTGACGGAGGCGTTAGGGGAACTGCCGTGTCGTGTAAAATTTGTCATCGAAGGTGAGGAGGAGATTGGCAGCCCGTCTATTCGGCCGTTTATCGTCGAAAATCGCGAGTTATTAGCGGCCGATGCGTGTATTTGGGAGTTTGGCGGCGTCAATATGGACGGCAACCCAACCGTCTCGCTCGGGTTGCGCGGGATTGCCTTTATCCACCTTTGGGTTGAATCGGCCAATCGGGACATTCATTCAGGGTTAGGTGGCTCTGTTTTTCCCAACGCGGCGTGGCGATTGATCTGGGCATTAAATTCACTGAAAGATTCGCACGACAACATTTTGATTCCCGGATTCTACGATGATGTTGTGCCAGCCAGTGAACAGGATTTGGCACTGTTGGAAAAACTGCCGGACCTTTCCGATGATTGGCTCAAAACATATGGGTTGTCCCACTTCATTAAAGGCATGATCGGCAGTGTTGAGTTGCGGCGGGCGGCCGTCTTTGATCCCAGTTGTAACATTGCAGGTTTAACAAGTGGGTATCAAGGGGATGGGGGCAAGACGATCATTCCGAAAAACGCGACGGCAAAGATGGATTTCCGTTTGGTTCCCAATCAAACGCCCGAAGATATTCTACAAAAATTGCGCGCCCACTTGGATGAACAGGGGTTCGCGGATGTCAAGTTTAAGATGACGGGCGGCTATCCACCCGCGCGGGTTGATCCCGACAATGATTATGTCAAAATGGTGGCGCAATCGGCCGAAGAAGTGTTTGGCCTGCCCGCGTTGATCGAGCCAATCGTTGGCGGGAGTGGACCAATGGCGTGGTTTGTCGAGCAGTTCCCCGACATGCCAATTGTCACGGCCGGCGCAGGCTATCCGGGCGGTAAAGTGCACGCACCCAACGAACATATCAAAATCAAGAATCTTAAAAGGGCGATTCGGCATACGGCGCGCATTATCGGCCGATTTGCAACAGATAGTGCGTAGAACGTGGTGGGTGAGGAGTCCACCCCCGTTCTTCGTCTTATCAAGTCCAATCAATTCTTGGCTTTTTTGATCCCTATGCTGGAAAAAGAGGCAGATGCTCGTTTATATGGCACAACCTCTTTCTCCAATTTTCCTGAATCTTCCCAATGCAGCCTGCTCAGCGCAGGCTGTTTTCTTTATCTATGGGACAAATGTCTCTTGCCGCAACCGCACGGACGCGAGACGGTCACGTTGCACGGTGACCCCAATGCCGGGCGCGGTAGGCACGCTCATCGTGCTATCCGCTTTGTTCAAGACAAAATGCTCAGTGATGTCTTCATGATAGTAACGCTCGGTGGCAGAGATGTCGCCCGGCAGTGTGAAGTTGGGAAGCGTGGCAAGATGGATATTGATTGCGCGACCGATCCCCGTCTCCAGCATACCGCCGCACCACATCTGAATTTCGGCCGATTGCGCCATGTCATGAATCTGTTTGGCAATGCTCAATCCACCAACGCGCCCCTGTTTCATGTTGATGATACGGCCCGCTTGGAGGTCGATCATTGCCTGTGCATCTGCGATGGCGTGAATACTCTCGTCGAGACAGATCGGTGTCGTCAGTTCGCGCTGCAAGCGAGCGTGATCAGCGATGTCATCATACCCAAGTGGTTGTTCAATCATCAGCAGATCGAGTGCATCGAGCTGGCGTAACAAGTCGGCATCGGCAAGCGTGAAGGCTGAATTTGCATCTGCCATCAAGAGCGCATCTGGAAAATCAGCACGAATTCGTGCCAGTGGTTCATACGTCCAGTCGGGTTCTATCTTGCACTTGATGCGTCCATAGCCCTGCTCGACAAAGCCGGCAACCCGCTTGGCGAGCGCGTCGATTGTCGGTTGAATCCCGATGCTAACCCCTACAGGCACGCGTTCCCGCACACCGCCCAACATCTGCGCGAGGGGTAGCCCTTCAGACTTGGCGCACAAATCCCAGATCGCGTTTTCGATCCCAGCACGCGCCATCGGATTGCCGCGCACACGCTTGATATATTTGTTGGCATCGGCGGGGGACGTGATCTCTTTGCCGATTAACATCGGGCAGAGAAATTGGGTGAGGATGTGCCATGCGGTGGTGGTGGTTTCGGCCGAATACCATGGCCCGTCCATCGCCACGCACTCGCCCCAACCGGTCAGACCTGCGCCGCGTACCTCAACGATAATACACTCGCGCTCCTCTTCCACACCAAAGCTGGTGCGAAACGGATGGACGAGCGGCATTGAAATGTGGTGTAGTGTGATATGTTCGATTTTCATTGTTATGAAGTTTAATACGTAAACGATTCATTGACGATATCATTTGCACTATCTGAAATTCCACAATAGATCCATAAAACGGTTGCCCTAGCCCCCATCCCCTAGTAACATACATTGATAGGAAACTACTGAGGTAAAAATATGCAATCAGAACCTGAATTCATCACAATTTTGGAGGGGCCAACGCCCGACTTCATCCCCGATCAACAGCTCTGGAACTGGGGTTTGTATCAAGGCACAGAAGAGAGTGAAGTTGCGCTGGTTGAATTGCGAACAGGGAACGGCGAAGACATTCGCCAACGTTGCCGCGCCGCGTGGGATGAAGGACGACCTGTCCAACTCGATTATCCCGATGAACTGCGGATGCGTCGCCAAGCAAACGTCGTTGCACTCAAGCTCAAAGAGGTTCATGAAGGAACCGTTTTGAAGCTGTGGGTTTCATTGCCTGTCCGTGAAAACGAGAGTGTGTTCGATAACGACTTTGATGACGATGAAGACGACGGGACGCTCCCGTTCTAACAGTTCGATAAACTTAACAGTGAACGCGACCTTTTTGGTCGCGTTTGTTTTTTCCGATGGAATTTCAAGAAATTTTATACGCTGTCGAAAATGGGGTCGCAACGATCACGCTGAATCGGCCGAAATCGCTCAATGCCCTAACCATGACCTTGCTGCGAGAATGCGACAAGGCGTTTAAGACGGCAGGTAAAGATCCTGCCGTGCGCTGTATCGTGCTGACAGGGATGGGACGCGCCTTTTCCGCAGGAGCCGATCTAAAAGATACAACCGAACGCACGGCCAATCTCAGTGACGCGCTGCGTGCTGGCTACAATCCGCTCATCACGACGATGACGACGCTTGAGAAACCGATCATTGGCGCGATCAACGGGGTTGCGGCCGGAGCGGGTTGTGGCATCGCCTTGGCGTGTGATATGCGAATTGCGTCCGAGAAGGCCAGTTTTATTCAGGCGTTTAGCGGGATTGGCTTGATTCCTGACAGCGGTTCGACATGGTTTTTGCCGCGCATGGTGGGGTATGCGCGGGCGTTTGAGATGATGGTGACGGCTGAGCCGATTTCGGCCGAAACCGCTCAACAATGGGGCATGATCAACCATTTGGTTCCCCATGCCCAATTGACCGAAGTCACGCTTGCATGGGCGAACCGTCTCGCTGCGGGGCCAACCCGCGCTCTTGGTCTCACAAAACGCGCACTCAACAAGGCCATGCGTGTCCCGCTCACCGATGCGCTCGAATACGAAGCCCAGCTGCAAGACATCGCCGCGCGCACTGCTGACTTCCCCGAAGGAGTCGCCGCCTTCCTCCAAAAACGCAAACCCAATTTCAAAGGTTTCTAACTGGCATCCATCGGCTGAGCGGACAACTAGTTCGGCAGGGCTGTTGGCAACGCAAATACAATCTGCTACACTGCTCCCATAATTGACAATTTCTAAAGGCTATGATGGGGACAGACGGTTTTGAACCACCTGTCCATAGAGAGCGACGTCTGCTGGAATCGTCGCGTCAGACTCACAACCCGTGACACCCCTGAGCCAAACGGATGAACGCCGAGCGAGGTGAGTAGTCTGTTTCGGGTGCGCCCGTTATCGCGCATAGGAAGGATGCATTGCATCTTTCCGAAAGAGGTTAGTTTCAGTAAACGGTTGACGATGACCAGTCAGCAGGTAACGAAACGACAAACTTCGGTGGCAACACGTGAGCATGAAGCTCTCGTCCGATGAGGATGAGGGCTTTTTTGATCCATGTGGCTGGCGACCGTCGATTGTGAACTGACAACTGACAAAAGGTGGTGGTACCACGCCCGTGTTCTGCGGTCGTCCTCCTGTGAGGGCGACCGCTTTTTGTTTACCGACGTTGTGGCCTGCGTTGGTAAATGCGCTGTTTAAGCTGGGAACGAGTTCTGTATAAATACTCGTTCCAATAGGGACAAAAATGAATATCAAAACAACAGAGATCGCTCGCTATTTGGGCGAGACGGTCACGCTACATGGCTGGCTGCACCACGTTCGTCGATTGGGCGGCGTTAACTTTGTCATTGTGCGCGATGGCTATGGGTTGGCACAGGCGGTTGCAAGTGAAACCGACCTGGCACCCCTCGCTGAATTGACCGATGGCACCGTCTTAACGGTGACAGGCAAAGTCGTTGCGGCACGTTCTGCCCCAAACGGCGCGGAGCTACACGCCCCGCACATCTCGATTATCACACCAATTCGTGAGGCACCACCGCTGACACTGCATCAGCGCACCATCAATGCGACCCTACCGACCCTGCTCGATCATGCCGTCGTCGCCAACCGTCATCCTGAACGACAGGCTATTTTGCGCATCGTTGCTGGTGCGATGACGGGATTCCGCCAAACCTTGCAAGCACAAGGTTTTACAGAGATCCAGACGCCCAAATTGGTTGCGTCGGCGACAGAAGGGGGCGCGAATGTCTTTCGCTTAGGATACTACGATAGCGAGGCGTTTTTGGCACAAAGCCCGCAGTTTTATAAGCAGATGATGGTGGGCGTGTTTGAACGCGTCTTTGAAGTGGGTCCCGTTTTCCGTGCTGAACCGCATAACACGACACGGCACTTGAGCGAATATGTGAGCATGGATGTCGAGTTTGGCTTTATTGAGAATCACTTTGACGTGATGGTGGTTGTTGAACAGGTGATTAGGGGCATCTTGACAGCTATTTCGCATAGTCAATCGAGTGAGTTGGCAATGCTTCGTGCGGAGATGCCACAGATGGCTGAAACATTTCCCAATATCCACTTTCGTGATGCGCAACAGTTGATTTATGAACTGCATGGTGAGGACGTGCGTGGTGAGCCGGACCTTTCGCCACAAGATGAACGCTGGCTAGGTGCATGGGCGCAAGCGGAGTATGGCAGTGACTTTCTATTTGTGACGGGCTATCCAATGGTTAAGCGACCGTTTTACACCCATCCTGACCCAGCCAATCCTGAATTCTCCAACTCATTCGATCTGCTTTTTCGCGGCACAGAGCTGATCACTGGCGGGCAACGACTCCATCAATACGCCGACTATCTCGCTGCACTCGACGCAGCAGGTTTGCCACATACGCCATTTGCCAGCTATCTGGAGGCGTTCAGATACGGGATGCCGCCACACGGTGGATTTGCAATTGGTTTAGAGCGGCTGGTCATGCAGTTGTTGGGTTTGCCTAATGTTCGATTGGCAGCACTGTTTCCGCGCGATATGGGTCGGCTGTTGCCGTAATTGAAGCTAAGTACTGGAACAAGCGATTGTGGATGTTGAATGGGGCAAGTATCGGGAAATCCAATTCCCGATACACGGTCTAAACATATTATGGAATGTCGCTCCGCACGTATGGCGTATAGACTTTTGGATACGCCATACGCTATCTCGTCAACCCACGAACTCCTGAATTGCATAACGAGTGCATTTGAATGCCTCGCCTGCGTCCTAATACCCACACAAAGTATTGGGGGTTGACATTACTGTGCGTTGCACAGTATAATGTCACGCATGGCTAATAAAGAGGCACTTTACGATAACTTTTCACTTGAATTACGACGCGGCGCGTTGGTGCTGGTTGTGCTATCCCAATTGAGGCGTGAGGAATATGGCTATTCGCTCAAGCAAGCGTTGGGAGAGCGCGGCATGGAGATCAACGAGGGAACGCTTTATCCTCTGTTGCGACGTTTGGAAAAGCAGGGATTGTTACAGAGTGACTGGCGCGTGATAGATGACGCGCGTCCTCGTCGTTACTATCAAATTAGTCAATTGGGCGAGACGATACTGACCAATCTAATTGAGGAGTGGTATACGCTTGTCGGCACAGTTGATGGACTGCTGATCGGCAAGGCAGGCAACAAATTATGAACGCAAATGAGATGATTGAGCGTTATGTAAACGAAGTTGGCAACCATTTGCCAAGCAATGGACGGGAAGATATTCAGCAGGAGTTGCAATCATTGTTGCAAGATACGCTGGATGAACGGGCTGAAGGGCTTGAGCCGACGGCTGAATTGGCCGCGAGTATATTGGTTGAGTTTGGCAAGCCAGAAGAGATGGCGCAACAGTACCGAACACAGCAATACTTGATTAGTCCGAAGTTATTTCCCATCTATCGACGTGTGTCGGGGATTGTATTGAGCGTGATTACGGTGCTGCACGTGATCTCACTGGCACTGATGTTGTGGAATTCGGCCGATCCAACACTCTCCGCATGGAACTGGATGACCGAGTATATTCAATCCGCACTGTTCACTCTTGGCCTTATCACGGTGATTTTTGCGCTAATTGAGCGATATGCTGGTGACGAGATTAGGCTTGAAGCGGCCAAATTTGATCCGTATAAATTGCCACCCGTCAACGACCCGAACCGCATTAGTCGCTTTGAAATCGTGACCGAGATCGTTGCCACGATTGTGGCATGGGGGATTGCATTGGCGTTTGTCAGTCAAGATGGGGTGTTTGGCGGCTTTATTGCGGAAAGTTTTCGGCCGAATATCGGTTGGCTGGTCGCATCCGCTGGTCTTGACGTTGCCGTAAAGGTGTTGGTATTATGGCAAAATCGCTGGCAGTTTGGGACGCGGCTGTTTGACATAGGGTCAGAACTGTTTGGTCTGTATGCACTGTATCGTGTATTTTCGGCCGATGCAATCCTGACCATCGAGCCGCTCAATGCGCCCATTAAGCTAGGTCTGGTGGTCGTTATGAGCATTGTCGCAATTGTGACAGTGTTCAAATTTGCAAAGCTAATCTGGAGTCATGCGCGACGTAATCGGTGGCAGCCGACAGCAATGGCGCAATAGGGATTATTGGACAGCGGGAATTGTAAGTTGGCGTGCGTCACTTGAAGTTGTTTCAAGTGACGCACCATGCAATCCCAATTAGAGTTAGATTCCTGCCAACCGGACCGCGATTCCCCAGAGAAAGACCGTTACAAACGCCCAAATCCATTGGGCGGTGTTGCTGTCATCTCCCTTGACGACGCTGCCATAGATAAACGGCATCAGCAGTGCGGCAAAAACGGCGTAAAGGTAGTGCAATCCGGGACGATCGGGGAGAATACCGCCGATGTAAAGGACTAGGTCAAAGACAAGTCCGACGACGTAGAGAATCGTTCCGATGGCGAGTGCGCCCAGATAGTTACCATCAACACCCAGCCCGCGAATAGCGCGAACGACACCCCAAATGCCGATGATGGCAAAGAAGGTGCGGGTGGCGGTGGCGATAATTGTGTCGAGTTCAGTTAGGAAGGTCATGCAGATAGTGTGGCGGGATTCAAGTTTCCGCTTCGTGTGGTCAATTTGATAATTTTGATCGATTCGGCCGAAAATCAGGCCGTTTTCATCGTCAGAATTGTACCGCACGCTGCACCACTTTTGGTTGAAAATCATGTCAAACCAATATCACTTTACAACTCATTGGCGTTTTCAGAGTTCGATTGAAGAGATTGCCACTATTTTGAGTGATGCGAGCGACCTAGTGCGCTGGTGGCCTTCCGTCTATTTGCATGTGCGCGAGACAAGTGCAGGAGACGCAAACGGTATAGGCAAGGAATTTGCCTTATACACCAAAGGTTGGCTGCCCTACACGCTCAACTGGTCTTTCCGTGTCACGGAGTCAAATCCTCCGCATGGGTTTGCACTGGAAGCATGGGGTGATTTTGTGGGGACGGGCCGTTGGACGTTTGTGCAGGATGGCGCATTTGCCGATGTCACCTATGACTGGAAGATTCGCGCTGACAAGCCTCTATTACGCTATCTTTCCCCTTTGTTGAAGCCATTATTTCGCTGGAACCATGAGTGGGCGATGCGGCAAGGGGAGATCAGCTTGCGGCGGGAACTACAGCGCAGACAACAATTGCTCAATCAAAATGCCACCCCTGTTGAAACGCCTCAACAGTCGCGCGAAATGGGGCGGGAATCGGAATCGTCCGCTGTTGGTCATAATCGAACGTGACAAGCGTCGTTTTGGCGGTCAGGATGGTGCGCCCATCCGTTTCTGCGTCGATTTGGTAGACGATGTCGAATGACTTTGTACCAAAGCGCGAGATGCCCAAACCGACGATTAGCTCTTCAGGATAGACCGCTGGCGAATGGTAACGCACATACATATCACCCAAAATGACGGGGGCACTTTCCACTGTCTCTAATCCGAGCATCTGGTTGAGAAATTCGATACGGGCAGATTCGAGATAGATCAGATAGACGACGTTGTTGACGTGGCGCATCGCGTCGAGATCATGGAATACGACTTTAACGGGGTATTGATAGGGAAAACTCGTGGCTTGCATATAGAGAATTGCGGCTTGTTTCGCGATGACCAGAGACACGTTCAGTATACGTGCGCCATCGTATTTTAAGCGACCAGACGATCAAACAATCGCACAGGCGATCGCTTCCTCACATTGGTCGCGGGTGCGCCCGCCAAGCGGACGGTCCATGACGCTCTCTGTAAATGCGACCACATCCAATAATCTTCCCAAGTCGATTCCAGTTTCAAAGCCCATTTTATGCGCTAAGAAAACGAGGTCTTCTGTTGCAAGGTTGCCTTTTGCGCCGGGTGCAAAGGGACAGCCGCCCAGCCCACCAAAACTTGCGTCTAGTGTTCGTACACCGCTGTCAATTGCGGCATAAGCGTTTGCGAGACCGAGCGCTTGAGTGTCATGAAAATGTGCGGAGATGCGTTCCATGTCGATGCGGCGTGCGATCATTTCGATCAATTTGGCGACCTGCATTGGATGGGCGTGGCCGATTGTGTCTGAGAGCACGAGTTCTGCTGGATCGAGCGCGATGAGCTTATCGGCGACGCGCAAAACCTGTTCTGGTGCAATTTGACCTTCGTAGGGGCAGACCCACGCGGTTGAAATGTAGATGCGCATTCGCACGCCATCTCGTGCGGCACGAACGGCCAAGCGTTGGGCAATTTGGATCGACTTGGCGACGGACATACGGCTGTTTTGTTGGCTCATCGTCTCGCTGACCATTACGACACTTGCCATCGAGCGTGAACCCGCAGCATAGGCGCGGTCGTACCCCTTTTCATTGATGATGAGCGAAATGTTGTTGATTGGATAGTGGAGCGAGTTTCTGAGAATTTCGGCCGAATCTGCCATCTGCGGAACGAGATCGGGACGCACAAAGCTGCCAGTTTCAATAGTATCAAAGCCAGCATCTACCAGCATAGCCAACATTTGCAGCTTATCCTCCGTCGCAACGAGCGTCGGTTGATTTTGAAAGCCGTCACGCAGACCAACTTCAACAATGTGGATCGTATCAGAAAATAAATGGGACATGCGCCAATTGTACACGACTATCGCCAAAAAGGTGTTAATTTCAAACTGAAATTGCGAAAAAAGAGCGTGTTTTGCTTAACGTGTTATGTTGAGAAGTGGGTAAGTTAGCGTTCAGATGTTCGATTGAAATACTGGTACACTTTGGTCATGGGTATGGCAACTGATTTGCCGATGTACCCATTGATAATCCACATCTTCTGTAACAAGACTTGACAGCGAGAAGGGCATCCAATGCAACAGCTTATCGGTGAATACTATTTTCGAGAGATGAAGCCAACGGAGTTTGAGCCGTTGTTTATGCGTTATCGGCCGATCGTTTTTCAGGACACGCTTGACTTTCGTGTACGTGATGCATTGTCAGTTGAAGAGCTAACCCTGATGCAACAGCAGGATGCGGTTTTTCGTGACCGAGAACGCATTCACATTGGACTTTATCATCGGCAACGGGAATTTATCGGTTGGCATGTCGGGGAACAATATCCATTTGGACGTTTCTATATGACAAACACAGGGATTCTGCCCGAGCACCAGAACAAGGGAATTTACACCGCATTACTGCCAATTGTGATTGAGATGGTGCGAGAACGCGGTTACCAGCGCATCTTTAGTCGTCATGTTGCCAGCAACAATGCGGTGCTCGTCCCCAAACTAAAAGCAGGCTTTCAAATCACCTCAATAGAAATAGATGACCAGTGGGGTGTACTCCTGCACCTGACCTACTTTTTTAATCCACTTCGCCGCAAGGCACTCGCCTTCCGCACAGGTGAAACGATTCCCGATGCCGAGTTGCGTCCCTATCTGAGCGGAATCGAATGAGTTGCCTCTAAATCATGCCCATCTATTGCCCAGTGGATGGTGTCACAGTTGATTCTTCAACACCGCGCCATCTTTCATCACAAATGGGATATTGTCGGTGTCTTCCAGCCCTCGCAGATTTGTGAGCGGATCGATCCGACTGATAATCAGATCGGCGAATTTTCCCGCTTCAAGCGTACCGACGCGATCTTGCCAGCCGAGACAGTTGGCGGCCGTCTTTGTGGCGGCCATAATCGTTTCCATCGGTGACATGCCAATGCCCGCCATCAGCCCTAATTCGCGCAAATTTGTGCCGTGCGGCATCACGCCAGCGTCCGTTCCCATCGCAATGTTGACCCCCATTTTGTGGGCAAGGGCGATACTTTCACGATGGATTTCAATCACTTCGGCCGATTTGCGTATCCCATAGTCGGGCATTCCGCTTGCCTTGCCTTGCTCTAAGACTGAAATCGGAGCCAATAGTGTTGGCACAACATAGGTGCCGCGTTCGATCATCAATTCACAAAGCGGCTCATCGAGATAGATCGCGTGTTCAATCGAGTGAACGCCTGCCTCAACCGCGTTGCGGATACCGTCGATCCCCTGTGCGTGACTCATCACCTTCACCCCTTTGCGATAGGCTGCCTCACGCACAATCACGTCAAGTTCTTCGGGCGAGAATTGGGTGAATTCAGGATGATCGGTGGGCGACAGTACCCCGCCTGTTGAACAGATTTTGATGATTTCTGCGCCAGCTCGTAAGATCTCGCGCACCTTGAGCCGCACACCGTCAACGCCGTCGCAGATATTGGACGGGCGACCCGGTGTTGTTGGAAAAAAGCTCAAATTAACGCCGCTTGGCATCAGTCCGTCTCCATGCCCGCCCGTGATGGAAAGTGCTGTGATACTGATTTGCATGCGCGGCCCGACAACAATGCCCTGCTCGACCGCCTGCTTCATGCCCAAATCTGCCCCGCCCGCATCGCGCACACTTGTGATCCCAGCGTTAATTGTCGCTGCCATATAGTGTGTTGATTTGTAGTAGGAGAGTGAATAGGGCATTTGCAGCATTGCAAGCGGGTTGATTTCCTGCAACATGAGGTGCACGTGGGTGTCGATGAGACCGGGCAGCAATGTGCCCCCCTTTGCGTCGATTTGCTTGATGGTGGCATTGGGGAGCTTTATCTCCTGCTCGCTGCCAACGGCTACGATTTTGTTGTCTTGAATGAGGATTGCAGCGTTTGATAGCGGTTTGCCGCCATTGCCGTCGATTAAAGTTGTGTTGCGGATGAGTGTGTATGTCATAGGTGGTGTGAATGGTTTTGGGATTGTAGCTGAACACGACGGTTTGTTACGAGCGTTTTCACGCTAACCGCACAGAGCAGCACAAGGATGAGGGTGATAGGGAGAAATAGTCCGTTTGAGGTAAGTTGGTTTTCTTGAATCGAGATGGCGGTGGGAATTTCGGCCGAAATATACGCAAACCCAGCCATCGAATGGGGCGCAAGTGTGACGGTCGTATCCGCATCAACCAGCAATGAAACAGTTTCGATCTGCACATCTTCGGCTAGCTCATTATTCGACGTGATAAAGTCGCTTGACAGGACGTGCAGATCAACCGTGCTGCGTGTTGCTGGGGCGGGCAGATTGAGATCGACCGTGATCGTTTCGGTCAGGCTGAGATTAAACAGCAGCATTGAAACCGTTTCATCATCTTTAAACGCGAATCCCTGCACAAGCGGTAATTCGATGGGTGTTGTCAATCCATTGATGGCTGGAACAGTGACGGTGGGGATATTTTGACCGACAACCTGAATCATGTCTCCACTTAGATGCGGATTGATTAGTTCTAGTCCAAGCCACGTCGGCCGTTTGCGCCCTGTTGCTTCTAAATCACGCAGCATCCCCCAGACTCGCACGTATTGCCGCACCTCATTGAGACGTGATGCAGCGACCGGGTCGTTGAATGTACTATCGTATGCACGATGTTCAAACCATGCAGGTGTGCGCGATGGATCATCGGTCAAATCTTCAACTCGGAATGAGTATTGCAGCATCGAATAGGCAACCTGTTCTCGAATTCCAAAATCGCGTAGGTAAGTCAGCATATGTAATGGAAGCGCAAGCCCGCCTCCCATGCCAGCAACGAACTGATTGCGCTCATCAACAGTTGCATCACTTTTGGTTGTGTGGAAATTTATCTCATAGATGGCGGGTTTGGTCGGGCGTTGCTCTAGAAGTTGCAGCGTCATGAGCATCGACTTGTTGTCCGCAACGGTTGTTTGATAGATCGCGTCAGCGAACAGGGGATAATACGTTTCGGCCGAACTGTCGTCTTCACCAATCTGCCCAAAGTAGGGGGACAGAGCCAGCATGTCATGCGCATCGCTATTGGCCTCAATACGCTGATTGCCCACTGGATAGCGTGTTTGTCCACCGATGATTCGGTTGATGTTGGCGGTTGAAAACGCCGTTGCATCAAAGGCAGCAAAGCGCGTGCTGGCGAGTTTACCCACGTTGATACCACCGCTTACCGTTGCCCCTTGAAATGGGTCATTGCCCCAGCCATCCCCCCACATTTCATTGCCAAATTCAAGATGAATTGTTGGAAAAACGGATGTCCATGTTGCCGTTTGACCGTGTGTGGCTCGCAGCTCGGCGTATGGATGACCGCTTTCATAGGGTGCGGCCAGATAGGCGGCCAGATCGGTCATCTCTTGATCTGTAAACGTTGGTGGAATCACATACCATGGCTCCGCCTCGACCTCGCGTGCCAGCGCAAGAAACTCGCCCAGCGAAAAATGAAAATAGTGTGCGCCGCTTTCGGTTGGCTTCCAGCCCTGCGTTTTGCGTCCATCAATTGGGGCAAGTTGATTGTCAAGCGTGCTGCCCAATTGGCGATCGCCCCAGTTGCGCACGATACCCGGTTGCAGTTCTTTAAGATAGTTGACAAAGCGATCAGAAAAGACGGTCGGATTTGTTTCCCCGACTCGTGCAAACGAGAGGTCGTCGAGCCAAAAATCTCCCGCGCCTCCTGCGGAATTCATGGACAGCATAAGCGTTGTGGCAGGGTCAGAGAGAGAATCGGCCGAATCGGTCAATGAAATCGGAATGCTAATTTTTGTCCAGTTTTCATTCGTCAGCGTGATCGTCTGTTGAACGAGAATATTGTCCAACCCGGCACGATGAAGCCGCACGGTCAACCGCTTGCCCACGAATTGCGGTTTTGCCCAAAAGGTTAGAAGCCATTCACCATGCAGGTGCAGCAGTTTCCCTGCCGTGAGATCAGAATAGGGATTGCCATAAGAGTCCATATAGTAGCTATAACTGTACCAGTTTGGTGTAATGGGTTGCGTTGCACGCAACGACTGGTTCCCCAATGATCCCGGCCGTCGTTCATTGGTATCTGGCACGTAGGATGTATAGCGACAGCATCCGCCGATTGTGTCGGTAATTTGCCGTGACACAACGACGACATCGCCTGAGACGGGAATGGTCGGTGAGAGATGGAACGTCTGTCGTTGGTTCTCATGCGTGAAACTAACGACGCGCCCTGTTGCCCCCATCGTTTCCCCCAAAATGACTCGATAGGTCGCATTGTCCCAAAAGCCAACTGGTTGACCGTTTGTGATCACCTCTGTGATTTCCCACGTTTGCTTGATGTTGTCCGCTTTGACAGAATTAACCGTGGGACCTTCTTTGGCGATGAAAATCATCTGAAATTCGCCCGCTTCAAGGCCGGGATTGATGATGATATTCTTGAGAATTTGCGATGCGCCGTAGCGGTCATGTGCGCCAATGTTGATGCCAAATGATTTCACATCGGTTATGACGGGTGCGGTGTTGATTTGAAAGGTCGGGGTGTTCAGGTTTGCTTGCGCACGTTGTTGTGAGGAATCGGCCGAAACAGGCAACAACCAAATAACTGCCAACATCAGGCACAATGGCAACAATAAAAAGCAGAGTCGATGAATTTTTTTGACCATAACCCAATCCTCGCACCGCACATTCTGCGCGGCTCCATTGCGCGTACTTTAATCAATTTTGTGAGTTATTACCAACCTATTGTGTGAAAAATTTGCGCGAAACGACGGCACACGACCTATATCTTAGCATAGTGGTAAAAATCGAAAGATATTGGGATAATGCATCAACTCGATATCATACGCACCGCGTACACCCCAATTGTTGAATGGAGAAGAACGATGCCTAAAGCTGTAGCAACCCTCGCAGATATTCAAGAGATGGAGCAAATTCCATTAGAAGAACGCAACTTACCAACCAGCACCTATGCCGCCATCAAGCGGTCTGCCCAAGCATTTCCCAATCAAACAGCACTCGGATTTTTTCTTCAGGCAACTGAGTATGAAAATGCGGTGATGTACACCTACACTGACTTTCTGGGCATGATCAACCAAACAGCCAACATGTTGCATGATCTGGGTGTCGGTCGCAACGATGTGGTTAGCTACATTCTGCCAAACGTTCCGCAAACCTATTTTACGCTTTTTGGCTCAGAAGCAGTCGGTATCTCGAATCCAATTAACCCACTTCTTGAACCACACGTGATGGCCGAAATCATGAACGCGGCCAAGACAAAGGTGCTGGTGACGATTGGCAACTTCCCAAAAACCAATGTCTGGGAGCAGGTTTCGAGCATCGTTAACGACGTTCCCACCCTGCAAACGATTATCACCATTGATCTCGCCAACTTCCTGAGTGGTGTCAAGAAGGTCATTGTCAGCGGTCTGCGCATTATCAAGGGTAGCATGAGCACCAAGGATATCCGCGCTAAAGTGATCGACTTTGATAGCACCGTCAAGAGATATCCAAAGAACAAACTCAACGTGCCAGAACCGCAATCCAGCGATATTGCGGCCTACTTCCATACGGGTGGGACAACAGGCACGCCAAAGCTCGCCATGCACACACACGAAAATCAGGTGTTTGATGGCTGGGCGGCGGGTCTCGCAATCGGAGGCGAGCCGGGCAAGATGACCTATCTTGGACTGCCGCTATTCCACAACTTTGGCGCAATTGCGATTGGTGTGCAAAGCTTTGTCTATGGCTGTGGGATTATCATGGGCACGCCATCAGGCTTTCGTGGGGAAGGGACGTTTCCAAACTTCTGGAAGATCGTCGATCACTATAAAATCAATCTGTTCGGTGCCGTCCCCACCGTCTACAAAGAGTTGCTCAACCATCCTGTCAATGCCGATATTAGCTCACTTGAAATGGCGAACTGCGGCGCGGCTCCGCTGCCCGTTGAACTCGCCAAGCAGTTTGAAAAACATGCAGGCATCAACATTTTAGAAGGGTATGGATTGACGGAAGGAACCTCTGTCTGTTCGGTTAATCCACGTGCTGGCGTGCCAAAATATGGCTCAATTGGGTATCGCTTGCCTTATCAGGAGATGGCGATTGCAGACATTGAGGATGGCAGCTTCAAGCGGTTCTGTGATGATGACGAAGTTGGTGTGGTCATTGTGCGCGGGCCGAATGTTTTTGCTGGCTACAATGACGATTTCTACAATCAAGGCGCATTTGTTGAAACTGGTGATGGTAAAGGCAAGTGGCTCAACACGGGTGACACGGGGCGACGCGATAAAGACGGCTATTTCTGGCTAACGGGACGCAAGAAAGAGCTAATTATTCGCGGGGGTCATAACATCGATCCACAGCTCATTGAAGAAGTGTTGATGCAACATCCTGCCGTTGCGCTATCGGCCGCAGTCGGCCGACCAGATGCACGTGTTGGTGAAATGCCAGTCGCATTTGTCGAGCTAAAACCAGGAATGTCCGCCACAAGCAGTGAACTTGAAGCGTTTGCAGCGGAGAACATTGGTGAACGTGCGGCTGTGCCAAAGAGCGTGACCGTGTTGCCTGAAATTCCACTGACCGCTGTCGGCAAGATCTTCAAACCCGCCTTAACGCGTCAACTGGTTCAAGAAGTGTACGAAGGTGAGATCAAGAAAATTGCTGGTGTACAGGATGTAAACATCGTGGCTGAAGGTGACAAGCGACTTGGCACCATTGCCCGCATTGATGTCACTGCCGCGTCTGGTCAGGACAAGACCGCCATCGAGCAAGCGATTCGTTCCGCATTGGGTGGCTACACCGTCCACTACGATTTAACAATCAGCTAGAAGAGTCTATCGCCAAGAAACCGCATTGGTTTGGCATTCTACAAAATCGGCCGAGTTCTCAGCGAGGGCTCGGTTTTTGTTTGCAAAGTAGCATTGCATCAAAGTTTATGCGTTCTGACAGGGAAATTTCGGCCGATCCGTTACAATCAAATCCATAATTACCAATCAACGACTGCCCCTAACGTTCTGAAATAGGCTTGAATTCTTGTCGCAGCAGGAACGACCTGTGTCACGACGTTTGGGTACACTGGTCGTCATGTAGAAAACTCATGTTACGCTGCCTCAACATCGCGAAACGTGAGAAAGTAAAGGAGCAAAGATGAACATAAAAGGCTCAACCTTTCTAGTCACTGGCGGCAGCTCAGGTTTGGGAGCAGCCACAGCCCAGCGTCTCAGCGACAATGGCGCGAACATCGTCATTCTCGACATCAATAAAGAACTCGGCGGCGCAATGGCTCATTCGTTGCCACACGCGATATTTTGCCAAGCGGATGTATCGAGCGAAGAAGAGGTGCAGAACGCCGTCGATCAGGCCGTTGAGGAATTTGGTGGCATTCAGGGCGCGATCAATTGTGCTGGGATTGCGATTGCCCGCAAAATTTTAAGTTCACGCGGCAACCACTCGCTGGGCGAATTTGAGAAGGTGCTGCGGATCAATTTGATCGGCTCATTTAATGTGATGCGTTTGGCGGCGGACCAGATGGCAAAACAATCGGCCGATGATCGCGGCGAACGGGGAGTCATCATCAACACCGCATCTGTCGCGGCCTATGATGGGCAGATCGGACAGGCTGCCTACGCTGCCTCAAAGGGCGGCATCGTCGCGCTGACGCTCCCCGCAGCACGTGAGCTTGCCCGCAGCGGTATTCGCGTGATGACGATTGCGCCCGGCATTTTCAAAACGCCGATGATGGCAGGATTGCCAGAAGAAGCCCAAAAGTCATTGGGTGATCAGGTGCCATTCCCATCACGTTTGGGAAATCCCGACGAATATGCCGCACTTGCTCAACATATCATTGAAAATCAAATGCTCAACGGCGAAGTGATCCGTCTCGACGGCGCGATCCGTATGGCTCCACGATAAATTTACCAACTTACTTTTAGGAGAACCTTATGCCTCTTACAGAAATGAAACGTGCTGCCGACACCGTGCGAATGTTGGCGGTAGACGCAGTTAATCAGGCGAACAGTGGTCACACTGGAACCGCGATGGCACTTGCTGATGCCGCGCTCGTCTTATGGACACAGTTCTTGCGTTTTGATCCACAGCAACCCCAATGGGCAAACCGGGATCGATTTGTTCTTTCAAACGGTCACGCTTCTATGTTGCAATATGCGATGTTGCACTTGACGGGCTATGACGTATCGCTTGAAGATATTCGCAACTTCCGTCAATGGCACAGCAATACACCGGGACACCCTGAAGTTCATGAGACGGCAGGGATCGAAATGACGACTGGCCCACTTGGGCAGGGTCTTAGCTCAGCGGTTGGGATGGCGGTTGCGGAAGCACATCTGGCCTCTGTCTACAACACGGACAACTTCAATGTCGTCGATCACTATACGTATGTATTTTGCGGCGACGGCGACGTGATGGAAGGTGTGTCGCATGAAGCGGCTGCACTGGCGGCCCATTGGAAGTTGGGCAAGCTGATCGCCTTTTTTGACGATAACAAGATCACGATTGACGGTGGCACCGATTTAGCTTCAAGTGAAGAGGTGTTGACGCGCTTTACTGCGTATGGCTGGCACACGATTGCCGTCGAAGATGGCCATGATATGGAGGCGATTCACGCGGCAATCGAGGCGGCACGTGCCGAAGGTGATCGGCCGACGATGATCGGTCTACGCACCCACATTGGCCTCAAAAGTCCAGCCCAAGACACCTCTAAAGCGCATGGCGCGTTGACAGGCGACGAGATGGTTACCGCCATCAAGTCTGCCTATGGGTGGGAATACGAGCCGTTTACCGTACCAGAAGATGTCCGCGAATTTATGCACGATCAGCGTGTCGAGCCCGCTGCCTCGCAAACGTGGGCTGAGCTGTTCAAAGAGTACGCGCTGGCCAATCCTGTGCTCGCGGCACAGTTCGCGCGGGGACAAAAGAACGAACTGCCAGAAGAGTGGGCGGATGCGCTGCCGACGTTTGATGCAGATGTCAAACAGGCGACCCGTGCGGCATCTGGCAAAGTGCTAGAAAAGTTGGTTCCGATTATTCCGTATTTGATGGGGGGATCGGCCGATTTAACAGGCAGCAACAACACGCTCGTCAAAGGGATGGGCATGTTTCAGGCTGACTCCTATGAGGGTCGCTATCTCAACTATGGCGTGCGCGAACACGGAATGGCGGCTATCTCAAACGGGATGGCCCTGCACGGCGGGTTACGCCCATACTCTGGGACGTTTTTGATTTTTAGCGACTACGCGCGCGGCTCGATTCGTCTTGGCGCCTTGATGAAGCAGCCCGTCGTTTGGGTATTCACGCATGACAGTATTGGTCTGGGTGAAGATGGCCCGACCCATCAACCAATCTCGCAAATTGCGGGGTTGCGGGCGATTCCGAACCTGCATGTCTTCCGTCCCGCTGATGGCAACGAGACGGCGATTGGCTGGAAAGTTGCCTTAGAACGCACCGATGGCCCAACCGCACTGATTTTGACGCGACAAGGGTTGCCGACGCTCGCTGCGGATGTATCGGGGGCAGAACGTGGTGCGTATGTGCTGGCGGACAGCGATGATCCACAAGCGTTGATTTTGGCAACAGGTTCAGAAGTGTCTGTCGCAATGGAAGCGTATGAGACGTTGAAGGCCGAAGGGATTGCGACGCGCGTTGTCTCGATGCCAAGTTGGGGCATATTTGAGGAGCAATCGGCCGAATACCGCGATTCCGTATTGCCCCGCCATATCACCGCTCGCGTCTCCATTGAGGCCGCCGCGACACTTGGTTGGCACAAATATGTCGGTAGCTACGGCACAGCGATTGGCCTCGACCATTTCGGCGCGTCTGCGCCTGCCAAAACGCTTTTCGAGAAGTTCGACCTGACAGCCGAGCGAGTCGCCGAAGAAGTGCGAGTACTGCTTAGCTAATCACGCCGCAAAAAGCACGGCAATTTTAAAGCTAGGGTGGTTTGGCTGGCCCGACCACCCTAGCAAAACCTATCGCTTTTTACGCCAGACGCTGACGGTATGGATTTGGAAGGTTTGGGGGAGGGTGTCAATCGGCCGAATCCGCACCATCTCATAGCCCGCCCCTTCCAAGTTACGCGCATCACGCGCCATCGTTGAAATATTGGGATTGCTGTAGATGATGCGCGGCGCACCGTGGTTGACTATTTCAAACCCAGCCTCGTTGCTTAACCCATTTTCATCACAATCGAGAACGAGAATATCGGCAGTTCGGCCGATATTTGGCAACGCAGTCTCGACCCAATCGTTGTAAAGGGAGACATTATCGGTGTGTTCGAGATTGAATGCAGCATCTTCAATGGCATCTGCGTTGACTTCAACCCCAATCACCTCTTTTGCAAATATCGACAACGCATTGGTCAGCACACCGACGCCGCTAAAACAGTCGATCACCAACTCATCCCCATACAACATCGTTAAGTCGGAAACGGCGGTGGCGATCATTTCTGCGCTGTCCGTGCTGACGTGAAAGTGACTGCCGGCCGAAATGCGGTAATCATGCCCTGCAATGCGCTGAACTTGATAGGGGTCACCGATCAACGTCGCCGCGACGCCATCGGGCATCACCAGCGCGACTGAAACGGGGAAATCGATCTCAATGGTGGGTGGTTCTGCGTCGCGCATTTCAAACGCTAGCAATAAGTTGTCCTCAGAATCGACGCGCACATGCAGCTTGATCAAATCTTCCAGCTCAAGATCGATGTCCTTCAAAACATTTTTTAGCAGTGGATGTAGTACGGGGCAGGTGGGAGCGGGGACGACTTTGCGCTGACTGCGTGACCAATAGCCGAGCTTATTGTCGGTCGTTTTGCTCAGCGTGGTCATCATGCGATACCCCCACGTTTGTCGGTGGGGGACGATGGGATCGGCCGAAATGTTCGTCATCTTCCCAACACGCTGTAATTGATCGACGACAATCTGCTCCTTGTAAAGCAGTTGCGTCTTATAGTTGATATGTTGGAAATCTGCGATTGGGATGTCGGCTGGCTGACAGCGCGGCTCAACACGCTCTCTGGCTGGTTTGAGAATTTCAACGATTTCAGCTTCGGCCATGCGACCTCTTTCGCTGGTTATCCGCGCTCGAACTGTTTCGTTCGGTAAGCCACCCGCGACAAAAATCGTTTGGTTATTCGATTTGGCGATTGCCTTTGCACCGTGCGCCATCTTGGTAAGTCTGAGCGTTAATGTCATATCTGTTTAAGTTCCTCAGCCAGTCGCCAGAACCATTTTTGTGCGCTGTTGTGTTTTTCTTCTAGCTCATCTAAATCTTGCAGATAAAGCAGATCGGCCAGTCGTGCCTGATCAGAGAGCGAGAGATGACGATGTAAATAGCGTAAACCCCAATTATAGCGAGCAGGGTCGTGTTTGATGCGCAGCAGTTCGATCAAGGGGTTGAGCGTCATCGGCCGAAAAAATCCCAACGCATCAATGGGATGCCGCCGCAAAATTTCCTTGCGCACATAAACCTGCATTCGTGCAAAACGCTCTGTCAAAAACGCCACACGCTCGCGCAACAGTGCGTTATGCGCGTCCCAATCAAATGGTGGCGACTGTACAACTTCTGCCTTGTCAAAAATGACAAGCGGATCGCCATGTAGTTCAGATTGCAAAAATTTATCTGCGCTGCTATTTTTGATGATCGCGCAATCAATTTGCAGATAGTCGCCCGCGTCGCGCAATTTGTAGAAGCATTGTGAATGACCGTGCCACGTCGGTTCTGGAATGCGAAATTTGTCTGTGATTGGTGAGACAGATCGTAAGGCTGTCTCAACGGCCGCAAATGTTTGCTCAACGCAATCATCGGCAACATCAATTTGCAGGTCAATGTCGGAGTATTGGTCGAGACGATCAAATGCGGCCGACCCCGCCTCCCAGAGCGCATTGACAAAATCCAGCGGCTCAAGCTCTCTTTGTATCGTGGAAATGATTTGTTGTCGTAAGTTCATGCAAGTCCCTAAAGTGGGACGATTTTAGCGGAATCTAGCGTAATTGAATAGTTTTCACCGACATTCCAATGATCGCCCTCCTCAACCTCAAATTCAAGCAGCGTGCCGTTCACGGTGAAGTGCAGTTCTGTATAGCGACCGCGAAAGGAGGCTGTGACCAGTTGCGCCGTCAATTGCGAACCGTCAGAACGGCCCTGCACCCTTTCCGCGGCGTCGAGTGCATCTGGCCGAATCAGAATTTCACCTGCACCTGTCCCAGTTCCGTTTATGGATAATCGGCCGAAAGCCGTCTCATAAACCCCATCCTCAACCCAGCTTCCAGCCACGACATTGGCAAACCCTAGAAAGCGTGCCACAAAGCTATTGGCAGGTTTGCGATAAATGGTTCGTGGCGAGTCTAATTGCTCGATCTTGCCCACATTCATCACTGCCATCCGATCGCTCACGGCATATGCCTCTGCCTGATCATGCGTGACGTAGATCGCAGTCACCCCCACGCGCTTCAAAATAGTGCGTAACTCGATCATCAATCGCTCACGCAAGGCTCGGTCGAGCGCACCTAATGGCTCATCCAACATCAACAGCTTTGGACTGGTTGCCAATACCCGTGCGAGCGCAACGCGCTGCTGTTGACCGCCGGATAGTTGATCGATGCGCCGCATTGCCAGCCCACTTAAATCGACCAAGTCTAACATCTCCTCGACACGTGCCGCTATCGCCTCATTGCCTAAATTTCCGTGCTGACGACCCTGCGCTTTGGACGCAGCGTTTTTTAGCCCATAGGCCACATTCTCAAACAGATTCAAATGGGGAAACAGCGCAAAGTTTTGGAACATCATCCCGAATCCGCGCTGATAGGCAGGGACGTTTGTCATGTCGTTGCCAGCAAACAGGATGCGTCCCGTATCCGCGTTTTCCAGCCCCGCCACCAGCCGCAATAAGGTCGTCTTGCCACAGCCAGACGGCCCTAAGAGACACATTATCTCCCCCTCTGCAAGGTTAAGGCTGACCCCATCAACAGCAATCGTCTCTCCAAATCGCTTGGCAACATTTTCTATTCTCAAGATCGTGTTATCCTGCATTCTGCTAAAACTCCCCTTCATCACCGAGTCGAAACCGCTCTATCGCCACAAACCCGACCGCACAGACCAACATCAATAGACTGCTCATCGCTACTGCCTGACCGTAGTTTAGCGCGCCGGGTTGACCTAGAAAGCGATAGATGGCGGTGGGCATGGTTGGGGTATTCGGCCGATTTAAGAACAGTGTCGCCCCAAACTCTCCCATGCTAATCGTGAAGGCAAAGACGGCACCCACCAGCAGCGCACGCCGAATCAACGGCCAATCTATCGTGCGCCAGACGCGCTGGGGATCAGCTCCCAACATCGCTGCTGCTTCGCGTAGTGATTGATCGACGTTGCGAATGGCGGGCAGCACTGCACGAATCACAAACGGCATTGCCACCAATGTATGCGCAATTGGAATCATGGCCAAAGAGTCGCGTAAATTGAGCGGTGGCTCATCGAGCGCGATGATGTAGCCAAAGCCAAGCGTGACGGCTGAAGTCGCCAGCGGCAACATAAACAGCGGATCGAGCAACGATTTAAGCCGTGCGATGACGCTTCTACCCCACCCCTTATCGGCGTTGCCGACCTGTTTTTGTCCACTAATCAAATAGGCGGAAATCAATCCTAGCAGTAATGCCAGCACGGTCGCCGTTAGCGCAAACCCGGCTGAATTGCGGACCGCCATGATGGGGGGGACGTAGAAAATTGAACCGCGTTCGTTGATAAAGAGCTGTCGATAAAATGTCAGTGTCCACCCGTTTTGTCCCGTGAAAGAGCGGATGACGAGGGCGAGCAGGGGGGCGGCCAGCAAAATGAGCATGACTGCAAGGTTGCCCGTGACAAGGATGCGATCTCGGTGTGTGGCAATCGGCCGATCCCGTTTGCGAACGTTGCGCCCGCCCGCAATTTGTGCCTGTGTGCGCGTGTAGACCCACATCAGTCCAAATGTGAAGACGATTTGCAGGAGCGATAGGGCTGCTGCCACAGGTAGGTTAAATAGATTGACCGCTTGACGATAGATTTCCACCTCCAGCGTGGCGAAGCCCGGCCCGCCCAAAATTAAGATAACACCGAAGCTAGTGAACGTAAAGATAAACACCAACACGGCGGCGGCTGCAATCGCGGGACGTAACAACGGCAGCACGACTGTCCAAAAAATGCGACGTGGTGTTGCGCCGAGCATGGCCGCTGCCTCTGTCACGTCATCGCCAATCCCTTGCCAATAGGCACTGATGATTCGCAGCGCAACGCTGTAGTTATAGAAAACGTGTGCCAGCAGAATGAGCCAAATCGATTGTTCTAGTTGGATGGGTGGGGTGTCGAGCTGGAACAGACCGACAAGCCAGTTGTTGAGCAAGCCTCGTGAGCCAAGTAGGGACGAAAATGCATTTGCCACCACGACAGTCGGCAGCACAAACGGCAGGGTGCTGATTGTCCGCAATGTCTGTTTGCCGCGAAATTGGTAGGTTGCAAAGATGTATGCGCCGGGCAGCGCGAGGATCAGCGTCAAGAGCGTCGAAACGACGGCTTGCCATGTTGTAAACCAAAGCGTGCGGATGTAATAGTCGTTGCGGAACAGACGACGCAGGGCGGCAAATTCGAGCTGACCGTCAGGTGCAAAACTTAGCTTAAAGATGGCGGCTAGTGGGTAGAAGTAGAAAAGCAGAAAAAAGAGTGGCGGCAACAGAAATAGCCACCTGCCTTGTTTCAATAGCAAGGTGCGAATCGATGAAAATGTGCCGTTATTTTGCATCCATTCTTGCCAACCAGTGATCATCACGCTTTCGTCGGGAGGCTGTTTAGTGAGAGACTAGACATAGCAGTTGTGAAAGATTCGCGATTGGGGCGGTGGGTTCAAAGGGTTGGGTTGCATGAAAATTCGGCCGAATCTCACCCCCATCGTCCCCCAGCTGCGTGGCAAAAAACGCCGATAACTGCGCCCATGCCTCGCCACCCGCGCCAGCTTGATCATAATTCTCATCCGTCACAAACGCATGACCGACGTCTGGATAGATGGTGATTTCGTGGTTTAGTCCGACTTCGTCCATTAGACCGTCCATCGTGCGGACATCTTCGGCCGAAATCGACGCATCCTCCTCCCCATAAATCCCCAAAATCGGCACATTGGATGGCAGTGCTTCCAGCGGCGCTTTCTCTGTGTAAGCGGTGCCATACAGTGAGACGACTGCGGCCAATCCTTCGCCGCGCCGCATCGCTAAGTTGAGCGATTGCCGTCCGCCAAAGCAAAATCCAACCGTCCCCATCCGCTTTGCATTGACGTTTTCAAGCCCCGCGAGATAGTTGAACGCTGCGTCCATATCGGCCGCGATGGCGTTTTCATCAGTTGTACTGACAAGCCAGACGGCGCGTGGTATCCAGCGTGTTGTCTTCCCACGATATGCATCGGGAGCCAGCACAACATAGCCTTGCTGCGCCAGTGCATCGGCAAGGCGCGTAATATCGTCATTTAAGCCCCACCACTCATGGAACATGATGATAGCGGGACTATCGCCGGTGCGGTTAGACGGTTGGGCAAGGTAACCATGCAGCTCTGTGCCATCTGCGCTCGTGAAGGTGACATTGGTGAAATCAGTGGCCGATCGGCCGATCCAGCCGTCAATCGCAATACTCGCGGCGATAAACACAACAAGCAGCACGATCAATCCAAATACACCGAGAACAAGACGGCGTAAAATTCGGCCGATTCCGCCCCTTCCATTTTTATCTGCTCGCTTAGACATCACTTTTGTCATCCGCTGTCTCCCCATCTATTTTGATAATACAGTCAAAAATTGCTCCCAAACAGGCGCCTCGACCCGTCCGCGCGGTGGTACAGGATCACCAACCGTGACGCCACGCTTGTTCAAAATCTGCTTAATTGCCCCAATGCGGGGATAGTTGCCTAAAACGTTGAGCAGTCGATTGATAGTTCTTGCCCAGTTTTGTGCCTCTTGCATTCGACCATTGGAAAATGCATCGATCAACCCCACGAAGGGTTCTGGCACAGCTGTGGAAAGTCCGCTGATCGCGCCGTGTGCGCCCATCGCCAACGAACCGAGCATAATGCTTTCGTTGCCGGCCAAAAACAGCATGCTGTCGGGCGTGGCGTCGATCAGTCGCCGAATGGCCTGCCCATCCCCAATGCTGCACTTGACGCCAGCCAAATTAGGAATTTCGTCCACCAGCCTTGCTAGCAAGGCTGGTGAAATTGTGTTGTTGGCAAACTGGGGAATGTCATAGACCAAAAAGGGCAAATCGGGCGTGGCGGCCGCAATGGTCTTGAAATAGCTGACAAGAGAATCGGCATCGACTGGATAAAAGTAAGGGGTGACACAAACGGTGGCATCCGCACCGATCTCGGCCGCATGAACGGCGAGATCAAACGATTGACGTGTCGTATTGGTGCCGACGTGAATGAGAACGGGGATGCGCTTCTCAGTGGCGGCAACCGTCTCCGCATGCAGCCGCTTACGTTCTTCGACGCTCAACAGTACCCCTTCGCCCGTTGTGCCACCGACAAACAGGCCGCCAACCTGACGCTCGACCAGAAAATCGACGAGCGGTGCAATCTGTTCCGTTGCGACACGATAGCCGCTTTGATCAATTGGGGTTGCCATCGCTGGCGTGACAGTGTGGTTTAGACGATCTAATAAAGGTGACATGGCGTGATTATAGCGCACTCCATCTCGCCGAACTGCGAAGTTGCCTAACTTTTTTCTAACAACTGTCGGCTGTCACGGTAATTTTCGGCCGATACCATGTAATATACTCTCTATAACCTCAATACATACACGCAAGCAATCCATGCTTGGTGTCCAAAGTAACAAATATGAAGCGTAAACCTGCCGAAACAATTCTCACTCTCTTCCTCGTTTGGGGAATGGTCTCGTTAGTTGCACTCTCAATTGGACGTGCCGACTTGGTGCGGACGATCAACATGCAGCCGATTTTGCTTTGGACAGGCACGATTGGAATCGTGGCTGGCTATGCTCTCGCACGAAGTCGCTTTCCCGCGCTAACGGCGTCGATTTATGCGTTTGTTTATGGGGCGTTTGTATTGGGCGTGCTGATTGGCAAATCGGAAGCATATACCGCCGATCAGCTTTGGCGTGAGCGTGTTGCCGATATGGTGTCGCGGCAAATCGAGTTTTTCCTCAAGGTTGCCAGCGGAAATACCAATCGGGATGCGCTTATCTTTGTGATGCACACGACCGTTGTGCTGTGGGTGCTAGGGTTTACGGCCGCATGGTGGACGTTTCGCAAGACGCGCATCTGGCTTGTCATTTTGCCCAACGCACTCGTCATGTTGAGTGTTATTTACTATGCACCGCCAACATTGACATGGTTTCTCGCTGCCTTCAGCCTCTTCACAATGCTTTATATCGCGCAAACCCATTTGCTCGAAAGTCAGCGCGAGTGGCAACGGGCCAGCGTGCGCTATGGTAACACGCTGGCGGGTCACTTTCTGCGCAGTAGTCTGATCGTTGCGCTGTTGACGCTGGCGCTTGTGTGGCGTGCGCCCGCACTGCCTGCCAATGCTGCTGTTGGCGATACGATCAATCGCGTCAATGAGCCGTGGCGTCTGTGGCGCGATGGTTGGCAACGCTGGTACTCTGCGCTCAACGCATCGGCACAGGGCACGAGCGATCCATTTCGTGAGACGCTAACGCTAGGTGGCGCACGTAATCCCGGCAATACGCTGGTGATGGATGTATATGTTGATGAGGAGTTGCCCTACGCATATTGGCGTTCGACAACGGCCGATTTCTATCAAGATGGCGAGTGGCGCATTCGTCCCGGCGAGACGATCACGTACTTTCCCGAGGATGATCCATTGGCAATCCCCGAGACAAAAGCGCGACAAGAAGTGCAACAGATTTTTGTCAACTATGTCCCCAACGCTGGCACGATCTATGGCGCACCCGAAATGATCGCATCCGATCAACAGATTCTTGTCCGCACAGATTATGACGCCAATCAAGCGCTGCTCGTTTCGGCCGCCCGTTCACGTTACGTCCTCCAAGCGGGCGATAACTATGAAGTGACCTCGCTGATGAGTTCGGCCGATCAGATCCAACTGCGCACCGCCTCGACAAACTATCCCGCCGAAATTCTGGATGGTTACTTGGATGTTCCTGATGTTATTACCGAACGAACCCGAGAACTTGCTGCACGCCTGACCGCTCCCTACGATAACCCGTATGATAAAGCGATTGCCGTACAGAACTTTCTGCGCAACACAATTACCTATAACGACCAGATTGATGCACCGCCGCACGATACCGATCCTATCGACTACTTTCTTTTTGAGTCACAGGAAGGATTTTGCAACTATTACGCTTCAGCCATGGCGATCATGTTAAGGTCGGTCGGTATCCCAACCCGCCTTTCGCGCGGTTTTGCGTCGGGCGAATATAATGCCGATACGAAGGCATATCGCGTTCGCGCTCGTGATTCTCACTCTTGGCCAGAGGTTTACTTCCCTGAATATGGTTGGATTCAGTTTGAGCCAACGGTAATCATTAACCCAATTAATCGACCCGTGGGTGATGGTTCAGATGCGGGACTTGATGAAGATAGTACACCTCCTGACCTGAGCGATCTCATTAATGATGACTTTAGTGATATTGAAGAGCTCGATCCAACTTCATTTCAAGATGAACTCAACAACTTTCAAGATACAGGCTCAACTGATGATGCGTCTGAACCGAGTTTTCTTTCACAATTTAATCCTTGGCAGGTAGCAGGGGCCGTATTGACTGTATTGTTTGCGGGCTTGCTCATCGTCTTAGCGAATAGAGCCAATCGGAACGTTGAAGGGACGATTGAAGGTAGCTATAGTCGTCTAGACTTATGGGCGCGTTGGCTTGGATTGCAGTTCAGTGCCAGCCACACACCCAATGAACGCGCCGAAGTTCTCGTCGCCACCGTCCCCGATGGGGAAATGCCGATCCGAAAATTGACCGATGAGTTCGTTCGTAAGACGTTTAGCTCAGACAAGAAAAATGATTTTCTTGTCAACACGTTAACTGAATGGCGAAAACTTCGTCCATTGCTCTTTAAAACAGGCTTGCGTCGTAAAGTAAGACGAGATAAATAGGGTGATCAATTCAAACCTAATTGCCGCGTCTGTTTGTAAACTAATTTACAGATGTGTAAAGCAGTTTACAAAACGTTAGGCGTACTGTAAGAGTACTGCGGTACTGTATGAATCAAGACCACCTGATGAACGGGGAAAGCCATCAGGAATAGACCGAATTATTGTGACTGACGGAGAAAAGGATACAAGCGGCGCACATTTGTGCGCCGCTGTGCGTTGTGGGTTTGCGGCATAAGCTAATGCAACGTTTAGCGCAAATCGGCCGATCCTTCGCAATAATTGATAGGGCATGAATAAAGCCATCCCTTCAACAACCCCGACTAAACTGCTCAATAGTCTACTCATCCCTGCCATCATCATGCCATTGACGAGCTGGATGCTATCCGTCTCGCTGCCGACCATTCGGGATGATTTTCGGATATCGGCCGATTTTGCCGCATGGATCGTCACGGCCTTTTCGCTACCATTTCTCATCATCATGCCCGTTTATGGCCGCATGAGCGATGGACTTGGCAAGCGTCGTCTGCTCCTATGGGGGATCGCTATCTTTGCCGTTGGATCACTCATTACAACGATTTCATTGAGCTTAGGCATGTTGCTAATCGGCCGAATCATTCAAGGGCTCGGCATCGCTGGCTTAATCCCCCTTTCACTTGCATTGATCACCGAATATTTTCCCGTCGAGGATCGCGGTCGCGCAATGGGTATTTGGAGCACGGTTGGTCCACTTGCGGGGGTGTTGGGGCCGATTTTTGCTGGCCTCATCGTCGCGCGTTTCGGTTGGCGCAATGCATTTATTCCCTCGCTGATTTTTGCGCTACTCGGTTTCATCATAATCTTTCAAACGATTCCAGTTGGCGTGCCAAAAGTAGACACGACCTTTTTGCGCGCATTCGATTGGATCGGCGTGATCTTGCTGTCCCTGACGTTGCTGCTGCTCTTTTTCTTTCTGTCAAGTCGGCCGATTACGGGCGTCGCTCCACTGCAAGATTGGCGACTGCTGCTGCCCGCCATTTTCTTCTTGATGCTATTTGTTTGGTATGAGCAACGGCACATCAATCCATTTATCGATCTATCCATTCTTGGCAACACGGGTGTGACGGTCGCGTCAATCTGTGCCGCGTTGCGCATGGTCGGACTGAGTGGGGCAGTGGGTTTTCTGATGCCGCTCTATCTGGCCGATGTCGTGGGCTTGGAACCCGCGATGTCTGGATTTTTATTGATGGTCAATCCTGCGGCGATGCTGGTGACGGTGCGTTATGGTGGACGCCTCTCAGATCGCTTGGGTAGCCGTTCCATCGTTTTAACGGGATTTACGATCTACACGACGGTATTAATCGTCTTGGGCTTATTTTCGGCCGATGCGCCAGCATGGCTTATTATCCTACTCCTATCCGCGTTTGGTGCTGGCGGTGGCCTAATGCTTGCCTCCCTCCACCGCGCCGCTCTAAATGATGTCCCCGAACAACAACTTGGCGCGACCTCTGGCATTTACAGCATGATACGCTTTATTGGCTCTGCATTTGGGGCAGCTTACGGTGGCATTCTGTTGCAATTTTTCTTAGATCAACCCACGTTGAACACCGCCTCTGCCTATCGAAATGTCTTCTTTGGGTATGCGCTATTTTGCGTCTTGGGAGCCTTATTCGGCACGCGCCTATCCGGTGGATCGACATGAGCACACACCCCTTCACAGAAAACCCCCATCGCACGCTGCTTGCGCTGTCCTTGCCCGTGCTCATTTCGCTCGTTGCCGAGCCTGTAACTGGGCTGGTCGATACGGCCTACATTGCGCGCTTGGGAACGACGCCACTCGCCGCCTTAGGGGTTGGGACGGCTGCTCTGAGCAGTGTCTTTTGGGTGTTTGGGTTTTTGGGCGTGGGAACGCAGACGGAGATCGCGCAGGTTTTCGGCCGATCTAAGAAACACGTCGATGCACAATCAGCCACAATCGCCAAGAATCCACAAGCGTCGCAAACCTTTACGCTTGCACTGCTATTGGGGTTGCTATTTAGCGTCATCCTCATGCTTTTGCTGGCGACAAGCGCGGCTAGCCTCGCAAAATTACTTGGTGCAACTGGCGAGGTTCAAACCTCTGCCGTTCGCTATGTCCACATCCGCCTCTTTGGTGCGCCGGCTGTTCTGATTACACTCGTCGCATTTGGCGCGCTCCGCGGTGTTCAGGACATGCGTACCCCGCTCTACATCGCTGCACTTGTCAATATCCTCAACATTCTGCTCGACTATCCCTTTATTTTTGGCTGGGGCACATTTCCTGCGCTAGGCATTACTGGTGCGGCATTGGCCAGCGTTATCAGCCAATGGATCGGCGCAGCACTTGTGCTTTGGCGCGTGTGGCGCATCTTTGGCTTTTCGCGCAACGTCAACTGGCGTGGTGCCGTCGCGTTGCTCATGGTAGGCGCAGACCTATTGATTCGGACGAGCATGTTGATGATCTTCGTCTTGCTCACCACGCGCATCGCTACGCAGGCGGGCGCAGAAGAAGGTGCGGCACATCAAGCGATTCGCCAATTCTTCCTGTTTTCCGCGCTCTTCCTCGACGCATTCGCCGTTACCACGCAAAGTCTGGTCGGTTACTTCATTGGAGCAAGCGATCTCGCTGAAGCGCGGCGTGTGGTGCGTCTCGGATTAGGCTGGGCCGTTGGGACAGGTTGTGCCTTAGCCGTTGCGATGCTGGTTGGGGAAAATTTCATCGCCAAGTTGCTAGTCCCAGAGGAGGCGTGGGCGATCTTTCGTCCAGCGTGGCGTGTCGCTGCCTTGAGCCAGCCGATCAATGCAGCCACCTTCCTTACCGATGGTGCACACTGGGGAACCAGCGACTATCGCTATCTGCGCAATGGCATGATCCTTGCAACCGCCATTTCTGGTGTCGCCCTGTTGCTATTCACTGGAGCGGGAAACACGCTGACAACGATCTGGATGATTGCCCTGATCTGGGTAGGTATTCGTTGTTTGTGGGGGATCGTGCGAATTTGGCCCGGCAGCAAGCAAAGCCCATTCATTAAGATGAGATTGACCAACTAATTTCAAGGACACAGAACGTATGACGACATCCCATCCCGTAACACGGTTACTAAAATATGCAAAAAACTATCGCGGCGACATTTCGCTTGCCACGCTCTACTCCGTGCTCAACAAGCTGTTTGATCTCGCTCCGCCGATCCTGATCGGTCTCTCAATTGATATTCTCGTCTCTGATCAAGCCTCATTTATCGCTAGATTCGGTTACAGCGACCGTATGACCCAACTCTACATTATGGCTGGGATCACCATTTTTGTCTGGGCAATGGAATCGCTCTTTCAATATCTTTTTGCGCTTAAATGGCGCAATATCGCCCAGAATTTGCAGCATGAGGCGCGGATGGATGCCTATGCACATGTGCAAGACCTTGAAATGGCCTATTTTGAGGATCAAAGTACGGGCGGGTTGATGTCGATATTGAACAATGATGTCAATCAGCTAGAACGATTTCTCGATACGGGAGCCAATCAGGTAATTCAGGTGATTGTGACCGTTATTGCAATCGGCACCTATTTTATGGTCATCGCACCGAGCGTCGCTTGGATGGCGGTGGTGCCAATGCCGCTGATCGTGTGGGGATCGATTGTGTTTCAACGGCGGCTCGCGCCACGTTATACGACGGTGCGTGAAAAAGTGAGTATGCTGAATGGTCAGTTGTCGAACAATTTAGGCGGGATTGCGACAATAAAGAGCTTTGCGACGGAGGGGTACGAAATCGGCCGAATTGCCTCCCATTCCAACGCCTACCGCGATGCCAATCGTGCTGCCATCAAACTCTCCGCCAGCTTTGTCCCACTCATTCGTATGGCGATTATGTCGGGATTTATTGCGATCTTGATCTTTGGCGGCCGACTTGTGATTGAAGGCGCACTGGCCGTCGGTCTCTACAGCACGCTTGTCTACATGACACAACGTCTGCTCTGGCCGCTGACTAGTTTAGGCGAAACGCTTGACCTCTATCAACGCGCCATGGCCTCCACGACGCGGTTGCTTGATCTGCTCGACACCAAGCCATCCATGATCAGTGGCGATGAGCCGCTGGCAACTGAGCAGGTGCGTGGTTCGATTCGCTTTGAAAACGTCTCATTTGCCTACGCCAACGGCCTTTCGGTGATCGAAGATCTTTCGTTTGAGATCCCCGCGGGTAAGACAATCGCCTTTGTTGGCTCGACAGGCAGCGGTAAGACGACACTAATCAAGCTGTTGTTGCGTCTCTACGATGTAACAGAGGGCGCGATCTGTATAGACGGCGTGGATGTACGTGACCTTGACATGCAAGATCTGCGTCGCGCGATTGGTCTTGTAAGCCAAGATGTCTATCTCTTTCACGGCACGGCCCATGAGAATATCGCCTACGGCACGTTTGACGCCAGCGATGAGGAGATATTTGCCGCTGCACGCACAGGAGAAGCACACGAATTTATTACCAAACTGCCCGATGGGTATATGACCGTTGTTGGGGAACGCGGACAAAAGTTAAGTGGGGGTCAGCGGCAACGGCTCTCGATTGCGCGCGCGGTTCTAAAAAATCCGCCCATTCTCGTTTTGGATGAAGCGACATCGGCCGTCGATAACGAAACGGAAGCGGCCATCCAACGCTCCATGGAACGCATCTCTATCGGCCGCACGACTATCCTAATCGCGCATCGTCTCTCAACCGTGCGCAATGCGGACAAAATATATGTGATGGAAGATGGACGAATCACTGAGCAAGGAGATCACGACTCCTTATTGGCTGAAAACGGAACCTATGCAGATTTATGGCGGATTCAAACGGGGGAACGTCGCGAGGAACTGGCGATAGGTTAGACTATGATAGATTGCGCATCGGCCGAATTCCCTGAAAAATCGGCACAAAAAATGCCACACGCAAGACAATTCCGATAGTCGTTAGCACATTGACATGCGTTCCTGCCCCAATGTTGAGCACGAGACACAAGATGAATTCTGCTAAAACGATCACGGCAGCCATGATTCCAGCCCAAACCGATTGACGACTCATCCAGTAGGCTGAGAAAATCAAAATCAAGCCGAATATGGCGGATGAGGGCGAAAAGACGAGTTGTCTAATAATCGTTGCATCAGTCAATGCGGCGGCCAAGCCAATAAAAACGAGGATAACGCCCCAGAAAAAACTGCTCCGAATGGCAGCAGAGAACTTTGTGAATGGATCGGCCGATGAGCCAGGCAGTGGCTTGCCGTCGCGGAGAAGTTCTAGCTCTTCCGTTAATCCACTTTCGCTGAGTCGAATGGAAAGTTCTGAACCGTCAGGCAGGGTGAAGAGATGTGGCTCGCGCAGAGAGCGTTTGCCTGTGGTAATTCGGCCGATTTCCACGCCATCAAACCGCACCTGAAAATCACGCATGTAACTCTCCCACTCTAATTCAAGACGTGGTTTCTCACCGGCGTTAAGTGCGTACTGTTGTGTCGTCATGGAGGGGTGCTAGACGTTAGCGATTAGTTGCGAAAGAAAGAAGAACCCACTTTGATAAACCTGCAACTCTTAAAAGTCATCATCAGCAGGAGCAGATGGCTGATCCATCCGCACAATCTCGCCATGATAGTTCAAAATGATGCGAAACCCCATCATCGCCAACATATCGCGTGCCTGTTGTGGCAATATCTGCCCAACAATGTCATCGACGTTGACGTTGCGAATTTGGGCATCCATGGCTGCTTTTGCCATTAGATCATCTTGCCCTGTCATTTTCATCATCTGCTCAACGGCGATATCCTGATTGCCCTGAAGCTGTTCAACGAAAAAGGCGACCACTTTGCGATCGACCTCTTCCGCGTCAATATGACGATGAAAACCATCATCATCAATCACATAGTGTGCGTCGCCGCCAACATTGGCCAGCTCAAGCGGGTTATTATTTTCATCGTAAACGAGGTCTGCAAACATTGCGAATCTTGCCATAGCTAGCATCTTAGGCAGGAAATGGGGTTAGGGCAATAAATGGCAGGTTAGAAATCCGCGCAAATCCACATCATGTATTCACTTATTTTTCGATTTTCGTCTCCTCCACTATGCTATAATGTGATAGAGATTAGGACTCCGCTTGGGATTTTTTGAAAGAGAAAAACATATGTTTAGACCACTCGATTGGTTTTTAGGACTATTTTCACTCGACATTGGTATAGATTTAGGAACGGCAAATACATTGGTGAGCCTCAAGGAACGCGGCATCGTTATTAATGAGCCGTCATGGGTGGCTATCAACAAACGCACCCGTCGTCCCCTTGCAATTGGTGCGGAGGCGCGTGAGATGGTCGGCCGAACCCCCTCCGATATCGTGGCCATTCGCCCATTGCGCGATGGCGTAATCTCCGAATTTGAGATTACAGAGGCAATGCTCGATTACTTCATTAAGAAAGCGCATGAGCAGATGGTTGTGCCATTCCCGCGTCCCCGTGTTGTCGTTGGTGTGCCAAGTGGTGTCACCGAAGTGGAAAAACGAGCCGTCTACGATGCGTCGATTTCAGCGGGTGCGCGTGAGGCCTATTTGATTGAGGAGCCAATGGCCGCTGCGATTGGTGCTGGCCTGCCGATTATCGAATCGCGAGGCAGCATGATCGTTGACATCGGCGGCGGCACAACGGAAGTCGCCGTTTTTGCGATGGGGGGGATTGTCATTAGCCGCTCAATTCGCGTTGCTGGTGATGAGATGGATGAAGACATCATCACCTATGCACGCAACAAGTACAATTTGCTAATCGGCGAACGTATGGCGGAACGCACAAAAATTGCCATCGGTTCGGCCTTTTCCCTCCCTGAAGAAAAAACAATTGCACTACGTGGTCGTAACCTTATCAACGGCTTGCCACAAACGGTCGAAATCAGCAGTATTGAGCTACGTGAAGCGATGGCCCCCTCTATCAACATCATCGTTGACACGGTGAAAGATGCGCTTGATGATACGCCCCCTGAGCTGGTTGCAGACCTAATGGAGACGGGTATCTGTCTCGCTGGTGGTGGCGCACAAATTCAGGGTCTGGCAGAACGTATTGAAGATGTCGTCAAAATGCGTGTTTACGTGGCTGATGACCCACTTACCTGTGTGGCACGTGGCGCAGGCGCTGTCCTCGAAAACCTCGACGCGTATAGCCGTGTTCTTGTTGGACTCCATCGGGGCAGTACACACCATTAAAATTATGAAGTATGAGGGATGAAGCATGAGAGTGAATCATACGGCATCCCTCATAAGTCATACTTCCCTTGAACCTCAACGATCCACAACGCCGCAGTCAGTGGCCGTTCTTACTCTTCCTATTCATACTGGGTCTGCTCTTCTTTTTCCTCGATAGTGGTGGGCAAATTAATACGAGTCGCATTCAGGAGCCATTGATCGCCCTGACACAGCGACTAAGCGGTATCAATGATCGACTCGGCCAACCCGCGTCGATGGATGCTGCATTGCATGAGATCGACGTATTACAAGAGCGCATCGCGCAGTTAGAGCAGCAGAATGCCCAGTTAATCGAGGTGCAAGGGGAGTATTTGCGTCTGCTGCAGTTAATCGGCCGAATCCAAGAAGCTCCCAACTATGAGCGTGTCACCGCTGCGGTGATTGGTCAGGGTACAAACCCTGACTATCGCGACCTTATCATTGATCGTGGCTCCAATCATGGTGTGCGCGTCGGAATGCCTGTCGAGAGTACACGAGGGCTTGTCGGGCAGATTATCCGTACAACACCAAACGCATCGCTTGTGTTGCTCGTAACAGATGCGAGTAGTGCCGTTCCTGTACGTCTTAGTCAGTCCCGTGCGCTGGGAGTCTTGGTTGGGGGTGGGGAAGGCGGGCTGATGCGTCTAGAAGGGATTGACCCAGAAACGCAGCTAATGCAAAACGATGTCGTTATGACCGCAGGTCTGCAAGGCGCAGCAACCGATACAATTACGTCCAATCGTTTTCCATCTGATGTCGTGGTTGGGCGCGTTATCGAAGTGTTCAGTGGTGAAGCAGAGCTTTTTCAGTCAGCTCTCGTGCAATCGGCCGTCGAAATAGATACGCTTGAAACGGTCTTTGTCATCACTGATTTTACAGAAGTTGATCCCGAAATCTTCGACGCCGAGAACTAAACCGCCCCGTATACCTACAATACACTCGTTAGAAACTTTGTGAAAAATTGCACAAGCAGATAGGTGTTGCTAGAATTTGGTTGCGTCTTCACCAAAATTAACCGATTAGTTGACTTAGCAACTATTTGGTTTACAATGTAGTTGATAAGTCATCTACTTGAAAACGTGGTGATTAGGCAGGTTTTACAATTTAGTTGATACATCATCTATTTAACGAGACGTTAACATGATAGGTATTGACAATTATGACGCAGTGCGTTATTATTCTTTTTAACGCGATGCGTTATGAAATAACTAATTTGGTTATTTTCAGCACCAACTGAATACACTCTGAGGATCGAAGGCATTCACGGGCAACTTATGCCCAATTTCTAACTTGTTCATTCCTTCTCCTTCTTGGTGCGATAATGCGCTCACGGAACGTGAGCGCATTTATATTTTCCCATGTTATACTAAAGTGCATGAAGTTCGATTGGGAATTTGATGCAGAAATAGAGCCAGAGTCATTTCGATCGCGCCCTCCTTACTGGCGTTGGTTACAACTTGCACTTTTGTTCATTGTGCTTAGTGCATTGGCGGGTGGGGGATGGTGGCGGGTGCGATCGGCCGAAAAAGCTCTCCTGCAATCGGTGCAAGATATCCTTAACCTTGAAGTTGCATCTGCCCAGCTTGGTGATGGCGAGCAGTTCTTCACTTTTTTCCCTACAGACCCATTCTATAGATTTTCCCAGCTTCAACCGATCAATCAATCGTTTTATGCGGGCAATCCGCAAGTGACACGCGCGCAGCTGCACGATGATGTCATTTGGGCAAATGTCACCTATACGGTAGATGGGGCGACACAGCAACGCCTGCTCTTTTTTGATCAAACGTCAAGCGGTTTGCGCCATCGCGTCCATGATAACGCCTTCTGGGGAGTGCAAAAACGCACGCGCTATCCATGGGGACAGCTACTGCTGCACGAGGCAGATGAAGAGTGGCGTTCAGGGTTTGCCACGGCCATACAGCGTAACCTCACTGAATATTCAAACGCATTGGTCAATAATCGCGCGGACTTCACGTTTGCAATTACCGATGAATTTGCGCCACTCATGGTTGATTCGCCCTCTTTCCCATCACCTCGTGTTTGGGGACTGGGGGCAGACGGCGAGCCATCGGCCGAATACTGGGCAGCCTTCGATCATGCTGTGGTGACTCAGTTGGAGCTTGCCAATGAGTACACCATCCGTTTTGCAATTGATGTCAGCGATACGGCGAGCGGTTACACGGCACAGGATGTACGTTTTCGGCGCAACAGCTTTCAATCATTGGCGCAGGCTTATATGCGGCTCCATCCGGATATTACAATTGAAATCGTCGATTTAACGACATTGCCAACTGATCCAGTTGCGCGTATGAGGCTGATCGATGGAGCCGTCATGCCACTTTCGGCCGATTTAGTCGTCAGTGGCGCAATTCTCGACCTGACAGAACTTGCTAAGGATCCTAGCTTGCAAACGGGAGACTTCTATGAGCAGATTTGGCTTGGAGGCTATTGGCAAAATCGATTTTGGCAACTGCCGCTTTCTGCGCAGATGCGAATGCTGTTCTACGACAAGGCGATGGTGGAATCGGCCGAAATTCTACCGCCATGGACATTCGAGGATTATGAAGAGTTGATTGCTGCAGTTCAAGCGCAAACTGAAAAATCAGGTCTGCTACTTTCTGCCCCTGATCTACTCTATGCCCATGCATTTGCTTATAACAGCGGCGCACTCGACCGCAATCAAGCTGCTCAAACGCTTCAATGGTTTTCTCAAATTGAAGAAACGCGCTTTCTCAACGAACTCGAACCCGCTGTTCGTCGCCAACAAGCTCTCACTATTCTTTCTTCAAATCGCCAAGCTGCCACATGGATTGATGTCCCGAGTGAATACGAATATCATTCACTCTTAAGTGGACTCGGCGTCGCGCCATTTCCCTCCTCAGATCGGCTGACCAGCATTGCGCCCCTCTGGGTAGAAGGGGGGATGATTTCGAGTGCATCGGAGCATCCACTTGCGGTTTGGGATTGGCTTATTTTCCTGAGTCATCAGGCCCCCAAGCTCAATCGCCGCACCATTCCTGCGCGGCCCTCTGTTGCGCTTGAAACAAGCTTTTGGCAAACAGTCCCTCAACCCCTAAATGCGGTCATGCGGTCCGCATTCCCAACAACACGGGCTATTACAGTTGAAGATAGACGTTATTTTTCGGCCGAATCTATCCCCGCCAACCGCTCTCAGCCGACACCCTTGCGTTGGTTTTCCCCCTAATTCAAATCTCACATATTCCAGAAAACAAAAAAGGTGGCTCCCCATAGGGAACCACCTTTGCAAAACTTAGGCTAATGAAAAAGAGACCTAAGCCAGTGCGCCTTTCGCCAATCCGACGATTTCCGTAAACGCTGCTGCATCACGCACAGCGATGTCAGCTAGAACCTTGCGGTCAAGTTGTACGTTCGCCTGCTTCAATCCATGAATGAATTTGCTATAGCTCAATCCATTTTGGCGTGATGCCGCGTTGATACGTGCAATCCACAGTTTACGGAGATCACGACGACGTTGCCGACGGTCGCGGTATGCGTACCAGTACGACTTCATCATCGCTTCGTTAGCACGGCGGAAGAGACGATGCTTCGTCCCCCACTGTCCTTTGGTCATTTTAAGTACTTTCTTGTGTCGTCTTTGGGTTGTGAACCCACCTTTTACTCGCATAATTATCCTCGCATTTTAAGTTGCACGGTCGCGCATTTTCCAGCGGACAGGCAGCGATTCCAGTAAACAGATCTCTCTTTGCTTACTGCTAACGGTTTACTATCTACTTCGGCGGATTTGCCTTGTATCGTTTCAAATAGGGAGCCATACGCATAATGCGTTTGCGATCCCCTTTGCAGGTCACTTCAAGCATCTTGTCAAACTTCTGCAAGACGCGTGTGCTTTTACGCCGACGGAGATGGCTCTTACCACCTTTCGTCCGCAGCACCTTGCCGCTTTTTGTTACGCGAAAGCGTTTTGCAGCAGCTTTGTACGTTTTGATCTTAAACTTTTTCTTTTTCGCCTTAGCCATTTCAAACCTCTATTCTAGTGGGAACTGAGTTCCTTCAACATGTGGCATTGCCATACGGCACTGCTACTTGGTCAAACACCAAAGTGTACTTTGAATGTTTGAGATGGTCACGTAATAACGCAACTTCTAAACAAACGAAAACTCTGACAACGCTGGAGCGTCGCCAGAGCCTAACAAAAGTTATACAAATTTCAATTTACTCGGCTGCGTTGATGGGGGCTAACATCATCACCATGGTGCGCCCTTCCATTTGTGGCCTTTGTTCTACTGTACCGAGCTCTTTTAGGTCTTCGATCACCTCAGACATGATTTTCCGCCCTAACTCTGGATACGTGATTTCACGTCCATAGAAGCGAATTTCAGCCTTGACCTTCTTACCTTCCTCAAGCCAGCCTCTCGCCCGTTTCACTTGAATATCTTTATGAAAATCGGCCGTTTTAAGCTTCAACTTGATCGTCTAAAAACGGCCGATTTTCATAAAGAAATTCAAGTGAAACTCTTTACGCTTCTTTTCGTAAATAAATTTACTGTAGTCAAGAATTCTTGCAACGGGGGGTTTTGCGTTGGGTGCAACTTCAACTAGATCGAGCTCTGCTTCCATTGCCATTCTCAGGGCATCACGGGTATCTACTTCGCCAACGTTCTTGTTGTCTTGGTCGATCAACATAACGGTTGGAACCCTGATTTGCCGATTGCGGCGATAAAAAATGTTGGACTCGATTGGGCGTTTTCTTCTTGCGCGTCTTATTTTGAAACCTCTTTTAGTTTATGATAGATGTTACTCTCGTAACTGCTATAGCCTCGACACAAATACTTGCTCATGCAAGCGTGCATACAAAAATTGCTGACCTATGGCCAGAATGTGCCGCTAAGTATAGCGAACAGGAGGTGAGAAGTCAATCTGAGAGAGATAGAATAGGGGTGCGTTGTAAGGCAAACCAACAAATCTATTACAGCAAAAACGATAATCCGCCATAAACATGCCGTATAACTGTATTGCAATTAGCAAGTGAAAAAGATAGAATTTGCGGGTGAGGGTGGCGAGACTATACACACAACGTTTAAGAGCGTAGGCTTTTATGCCTTACGCTCTTTTTGCGCGTTTGTGAATATGGCTGCATTCTAACGATTGCAGATACCCTTGTCAACCTTTGATTTATCTTGCACTTACCCCCTTGTGAGATGAATGCTGCGGCAACGACCGCAATTTTGGGAAAACGGACTTTATTTTATTTTTGGAGGTCTACCTAGTGGATGCAACAGATTTCCGCTCACTCCGCATTAGCCTTGCTTCACCAGAACAGATTCGCGGCTGGTCATATGGTGAAGTAACAAAGCCAGAGACGATTAACTATCGTCGTCTGCGTCCCGAAAAAGATGGTCTCTTTTGCGAGGCGATTTTCGGTCCCACGCGGGATTGGCAGTGCTACTGTGGTAAGTACAAAAATATTCGCTATAAGGGAATTATTTGTGACAAATGTGGTGTTGAGGTGACGCGCTCGTCGGTGCGTCGTGAGCGTTTGGGGCATATTGAATTGGCCGCCCCTGTCGCGCACATCTGGTACACGCGCCGTGTCCCCAGTTATCTCGGCACATTATTGAATATCTCACGCCGCAACCTCGACCGCGTTCTTTACTTTGCGCAATATATTGTGACCAGTGTCGACGACGAGGCTCGTAAGCGTGCGCTTAAACGGCTCGAAGAAGAACTTAAACAAGCAGAAGCTAAGCTCGAATCTGAAATTCAGGGGAAAGTTGAATCGGGCACAGATGATGTGCAGGTTCAATTACTTGATCTGACAGCTGAGCGTGACGAGATTGATGCGCGTTACGAAGAGCGCATTGGTGAAATCACCGATGAAATCGTGGCGGAAGCGCAGCGACTCGAAACACGCCTCAACAATGTGCTTGGTAAGGAAGCCACCGAAGAATATCTTTTGGGTGAGGTGACGATTGTTGCGAAAGGTGACATCGTCGAAAATAGCGCAATTTCGCTGATTCAAGATACGACCACAGATCGCTTAAGCATCGCGCAGGTTGATATTGAAGAAGAGAAAGAGGCCGAACGTGGCCGTTTGAAGCGTGAAATCGATGCGCTTAGCGAGGAAGTTGCCTCGGCATCGCAGGACGTACGTGACCAATATGGCTCACGCCTGACCCGTCTGCGCCAATTGGCAACGACGAGCCGTGAACAGCTTGAAGGGTTGTTGCAGGGCATGTTCCTCAACGAGACGGAGTACCGCGAATATAAGAGCAAATTCGGCAATGTCTTTCGGGCAAGCATGGGCGCAGAAGCGTTCTTCGACATCCTGAAAGATATGGATTTGGACAAGTTGGCGCGTGATTTGTGGCGTGAAGTGCGGACAACGCGCTCGAAGCAAGCCGCCAAACGTGCGACCAAGCGACTCAAGGTCGTCGAAGATATGCGCCGCAGCAGCAATCGTCCAGAATGGATGATTTTGACTGCACTGCCTGTCATCCCGCCAGATCTGCGACCAATGGTTCAGCTCGACGGTGGTCGTTTCGCAACTTCTGACCTCAACGACCTCTATCGTCGTGTTATTAACCGTAACAATCGTTTGAAGCGCCTGCTTGATCTCGGTGCACCCGATGTGATTATCCGCAACGAAAAGCGTATGTTGCAGGAAGCGGTTGACAGTTTGATCGACAATAGCCAGCGTGGTAAAGCGTTGAGCCGTCGTGGTCGTCGCGAATTAAAATCGCTGTCGGATATGTTGAAGGGTAAGAAGGGGCGTTTCCGCCGCAACTTGCTCGGTAAGCGTGTTGACTACTCTGGACGTTCAGTGATCGTTGTTGGCCCTACATTAAAGGTAGGGGAGTGCGGTCTGCCGAAGGTCATGGCATTGGAGCTTTTCCGGCCATTTGTAATCTCTCGTCTAATTGATGAGGGTCATGCAAGCAACGTCAAAGGCGCACGGCGCGTGATCGAACGTCAGGGGCCAGAAGTTTGGGCAGCGTTGGAAGAGGCGACAAAAGATCGGCCGATCCTTCTCAACCGTGCACCAACGTTGCATCGACTTGGTATTCAAGCATTTATGCCTAAATTGGTTGAAGGGAAGGCAATTCGCCTCCATCCGCTCGTCTGCTCAGCATTCAACGCTGACTTCGACGGTGACCAGATGGCTGTTCATGTTCCACTCTCTGCAAAGGCTGTGAAAGAAGCGAAGGAACGGATGTTAGCATCCAAGAACTTGCTCAAACCAGCTGATGGTCGCCCAATTATGGGGCCATCTAAAGATATGGTGCTGGGCGTTTACTTCCTAACGATGGAGCGTGATGGCGTGCTTGGTGAAGGTCGCTCATTCAGCTCAATGGATGAAGTCGAAGCGACGCTTGCATTGGATCAGATTCACTTACACGCAAAGATCAACCTGCTCGTTCCAACTTATTACAGCGATAATGCTGGCACAAAACGCATTCAAGGCGAAGAGCCAGAATTGCGTGTCATCCAGACAACGCCGGGTCGCGTCATCTTTAACAGCTATCTGCCTGATGAAATGCACTTTATCAACCGTATGCTCAACAAGGGTGCGGTCAATGATTTGGTGAATCAAGCTTACAAGTTGCTTGGCGTTGAAGAGACGATTCAGATGGCAGACAACATCAAGAATCTAGGCTTCAAATATGCAACTCGTTCGGGTGTGTCGATTGCTGTCACCGACCTAAATGTGCCACAACGGCGTACTGATATTTTGGTTGATGCGCAGCAGCGCGTTGACCGTATCGACCGCAACTTCCGCCGTGGTTTGTTGACGGCCGATGAGCAGTATCAGCGTACCGTTGACCTCTGGAATGAGGCAAAGGAAGACGTGCAGGAAGCTGTCACGAATGCGATGGACCCCGATGGGGCGATTGCAATCATGGCACTGTCTGGCTCGACAAAAGGTGGTCTCGGACCAATCACGCAGTTGGCTGGTATGCGCGGTATGATGGCGGATCCGCAAGGACGCATTATCCCTGTTCCAATTAAGTCAAACTTCCGCGATGGTCTGACGGCACAAGAGTACTTTATCTCGACGCATGGTTCGCGTAAGGGTTTGGCGGATACGGCGTTGCGGACAGCAGATGCTGGATATCTGACACGCCGCCTCGTTGATGTTGCACAGGACGTAATCGTTCATGCTGAAGATTGTGGCACGGTGAAAGGTATTGAAGTCCGCCGTGTCGATAACTTCGGTAAGCAAGCGTTGGCGGATCGACTGTGGGGTCGTGTTTCGGCCGAAACCATTCTCGATCCCGAAACGGGTGAGACGCTGATTGAAGATGGTGTGCTTTTCACTGAAGAAGTGGCGCACCTCGTAGACGCGACTGGCATCGCCAAAGTGGATGTCTACTCACCAATGACGTGCGAGAACCCAACGGGTATTTGTGCCAAATGCTACGGTCTCGATCTTGGCTCTGGTTCAATTGTTCAGATGGGTGTTGCGGTCGGTATCATTGCAGCGCAATCGATTGGTGAGCCGGGTACCCAGTTGACACTCCGTACATTCCACACGGGTGGTACGGCAACACGAGGTGGCGATATTACGCAGGGTCTTCCCCGCGTTGAAGAGTTGTTTGAAGCTCGCCAGAAGCCGAAGGGTGAAGCAGTCATCAGTGAAATTGGTGGCGTTGCTAATATCTACATGGCAGAAGGAGTCCGCCACGTAATGGTCACGGAAAGCAAGTTGATCGACGACGTCTATGAACTCCCAGAAGGTTGGGATGTTAAGGTGTCGGAAGGCCAAATTGTGGACATGGGCGACATCATCGCCGAAAAAGAGGCGGAGATGCTAACTGCACGCAATCGTGGTCGGATCGACTCGATTGATAAGGGCAGCGTCCGTCTCGTTTGGGAAGCAAAAGATGAACGCGACTATGAGATTCCCGCTGGTATGCGTCTAATCTTGGAAGATGGTCAAACCATCGACGCAGGAGCAGGTCTAACGGAAGGGTCTAAGAACCCACATCAAGTGCTTGAAATTCAGGGACGCGATGCTGTAACGACCTATCTGCTGCGTGAAATCCAGAAGGTGTATCGTCCACAGGGTCAGAACATTAACGACAAGCACTTTGAGGTGATCATCCGCAAGATGCTTGGCAAAGTTGTTGTGACCGCGTCTGGTGACACCGAATTGCTGCCCGGTGATTTGATCGAATCTTCAATGTTCCAACAGGTCAATGAAGAGGTGGTTGAAGAAGGTGGTGAGCCCGCACAGGCGCAACCAGTGCTACTTGGAATCACAAAGGCTTCGTTGAACACCGAGAGTTTCCTTTCTGCAAGTTCTTTCCAACACACGATCAAAGTGTTGGCAGGTGCTGCCATTGCAGGTAAGGAAGATATGCTAGTCGGCCTTAAGGAAAATGTCATCATTGGTAAGCTCATTCCCGCAGGAACAGGCTTCCAGACTGAGGAAGAAGAGGAAGAGATCATCGATGAGCTTGAGTCATTTGGTGATTTAGACTTCTCTTCCATGTTGATTGGTGACGATACGGATGAGGCTGTCCTAGAGGCGATTGCGGAAGCCGCAAAACGTGACAAAGAGGCGCATCGTTAAGTTGCAACGTGTAAATCGTTAAATAGTAAGGCGGTATCCAGTGTGGATATCGCCTTTTTTGTTAAAAAACGGCTTTGAATTTACCCAAAACTTATGAAAAAAAGTGACTATTGGCGAAATTCGCTGTCTAATAGAGCGTGATTTAGTTGAACAATAGCAATCGCAAAGATTGTTGAATATAGGAGCAAGCATGGCTAGCAAACGAGATTTTACAAATAGTGAATGGGAACTTTTACGCGATTCGGCCGAATGGGTCTTCGCGGCAATGTCGGGTGTTGAGAAGTCAGGATTATTCGAGCGTCGGCGCGAGAACTTGGCGTTTGACAAATATGTTGACGAATATGATTCACGCGACCCCATCGTTGATCAAGTTCTGAAAGAACAGAACGAAGCAGGACAACACGACAAGGCAAGCTACGATGATGCAATTGCCCAGCTGAAGGAAGTTGGCTCGCTGCTTGACAAGAAAGTGTCTGACGCTGAAGGCGACGCGATGCGTGCATTTTTAATGGATGCGGCTGGCGCGATTGCAGACGCGAGCAAAGAGAGCCTTACGGCAAAAAGCGCACGCTCGGAAGAAGAAGAGAAGGCGATTGCAGCCATTGCCAGTGCATTAAAAGCGACGGATGGCGCAGAGCGCGCTCGCCAAACCCGTGAACGTTTGGCACGCGAGCGCGCAGCCGATGCACGTGCTGAAAAGGCGGAAGCTGCGGCTGATGCTAAAGAGGCTGCTGCCCGTGAAGCACAGAAAGAAGCTGCTGCAAAGCGTGCGGCTGAACGGCGTCAAGCTGCGGCTGAGAAGGCGGCTGCAGATCGTCAAAAAGCGGCTGTAGAGGCACGTGCTGCGGCACGTCGTGCGAAAAAGGCATCTGAAGAGGCTGCAACAAAGGCAGCTGAAGAAGCGGCTGCCAAGGCTGCCGCAGCCAAGCAGGCGGCCGAACAAGCTGCTGCTGAGAAAGCTGCTGCGGCACAGAAGGCTGCTGCTGATGCAGCGAATCAGGCGAAGACAGTTTTGGGTAAAGCTGCTGGTGCAGTCACAGGTGCCGTTGCAGGTGCGGCTGACGCAGTGGCGACGAAAGCGGAAGCTGCCACAGACGCGGTAACAGAAGCTGTTGCACCACAACAAGAGGTTAAGACCTACACCATCCAAAGTGGTGACACATTGAGCCACATCGCATTGCGTTTTTATGGAAGCGCAAATCGTTGGCGCGAAATTGCGGCAGCTAATACCGATGTTATTAAGAATCCAAGCATGATCTATCCGGGTCAAGTGATCAAGATTCCGAATGCATAGTTAGTATTAAAAATGTCTGCACAATCGTGCAGCAGGAAAAGGCGTGAGTGAAAAATCTCACGCCTTTTTCTTTGCCGATCGGTTTTCGGATGAGACCGATCATAATGTTGCCGTAACTTTTTCCAAGTAGTTCGAATGTGTTAAACTCATCTCAAAGAATTAAAGTGTCGTTTGCGGCACGAAGTAGGCAAATTCCCGCAGTAGTAAATAGTTGGAGCGGTTCGACGGTGCTAACCTACTCTCACAGCAAAAAAATTCGCTATTTCGGGTTCAGATCATGCTAGTATCAAGATACGCAAGTTAGGGAGTATGGATGGATTCCTATAAATTATTGAAGGGAAGTGAGGTGAGTCGGCCGATTCACCAGAAAATTGTCGAGCGTTCAAACTGGTTGCAGGAGCGAGGGTGGACACCGAAATTGGCCTCATTGGAAATTGGAAATAATCCTGCCGCGGCGATGTATATCCGTAACCAAAAACGGGTTGCGGCAAAAATGGGGATCGAGTTTGAAAACCGAGAATTTAAGCATGATATTTCAAATCGTGAAATGCTAGCGGCCATTCAGGCAATGAATGCCGATCCACGTATCACTGGAATTATCTTGCAGCGTCCAGTCCCACCACATATCGATTTGCAAACGATTCAGGGTGCGATTTCACCGCAAAAGGATGTTGAGGGAATGCATCCGGCCAACATTGGAAAAGTTGTCTATGATGATTTTGTGCTGGGCCCATGCACATCACTAGCGTCTGTCGAAATGTTGAAGGCAACAGGGCTTGAATTACGCGGATTAGAAGTGGTCATTGTGGGTCATTCTGAGATTGTTGGGAAGCCGATCGCCCTGCACTTGATGGCTGATTTAGCGACGGTAACGATTTGTCATCATGGGACCCGCAATCTCTCCTCCCACACTCGACGTGCCGACGCGATTTTTGTGGCCGTTGGTAAAGCGGGACTTATCACTGGCGATATGGTCAAACCGGGAGCGGCAGTCATCGATATTGGTATCAATCAGATTGAAGTGACTGATGAAAATGGGGAAAAGAAGATGAAGACGGTTGGGGATGTTGATTTTGACAGTGTTAGAGACGTTGCAGGTTGGATCACACCAGTACCGGGCGGTGTCGGGCCAATGACGTTGACAATGTTGATGAATAATACTGTCGCGGCAGTTGAACAGCAGAAAAAATCTTACGAACGGATGATCAACGCATGATGAGGGCACCGAAATTTGAAATTGTCGCAACAACTGGGCGCATAATTGGTGTGCCATACTCCCTGCCCAAAGTATTGGTCTTGTTGTTTCAGGATCAGAGTACGACTGATGTCGCAAGAGATGTCAACGAAACGCTGCGCGAAGTGCACAAAGAGCCAGATGATTTGATCATTGCCTCCGTCGTCAATCTCTCGGGTGTGCCACGATTCATGCGCGGAATGGCAGAAAAAATGCTGAAAAAAGCGTATGAGAAAGCGGCGGCGCAGTTGCCAGATGACGTTGATCCAGTTGACTACATTGTGTTGTTGCCCGATTGGGGGGGCGATCTTTTTCGAGTGTTTAATGTTGGTGACGTCAGTCGCAAGGCGCTAATGGTCATTATTGATGATGAGGGAAACATCGTGGCGCGACAACATGGTGGGAACTTAGGCAAGCTGGCATTGCAGGAGTTGGATAAGCTCATTTAGCCTTGGTAAGAGGCTAGCCATCACTCTGGTTTATAGCGTAACCAAGTGAAGTTGCGCTGATCAATAATCCAAATCGTATCGAGATCGGCCGATCCAAACATATAGAAATAGGTGTCTGAAAAGGCCGTCCCCTGCCAAAATGTGTCGGTTATTGTAGCACTTGGCCTAATCGCCCATCCTAGTTCTGTCTGCAACCGATACCGCTGCCATGTGCCACTAAACGTTCCGCGTGGTTGGTAGCGTCCACTCGGCGGCTCGAGATTTGTATCTGGCTCGGCCGGTTCTTCTATGGGGAAGATACGAATGTCGCCGCCATCGATAAACACCAACACGCTGTCATCACCAGCAATCTCATCAAAGAGGATCATCCAACCGCGCTCAAAACGTTGTTCAGAAATTTTCTTCGGTTGCGCCTCTTGAATAGGGCAGCCGTATGCACTTTCGGCCGAAAAATCTGTCTGGAAAAACCAGCGTAACGTACAATCAAATGACACATTGATCGTCATCGTCTCGCTATCAACATTGTTGGACGCATGCAAATCAAATTGTGTGAATCCTGCAATATCGGTTGGATCTAGCGTGTATGCAACCGAATGAACATTTTCGGGGCCAAGATAAACGCTGACCTGTTCGGTAAACCGATTGCGCGGAATAGGATTCGTTATGTCAATGGTCGTTGCGTTGCGAACGCGCCAGCTTACGGTAACCGCCCCCCCTTGTATGGTAGGGTTAGGGATGACGGTGAATTCCTCAATGATAATTTGGGCATTTGGATCAACGGGAACTGCTGTCTCTGTTGGTACAACAGTTGGTGATGGACGAGTTGTCGGAGCTGGAGTTGCTGTCGGTGATTGCGTAGGCAGTGGGAGATTGCGAACGGGATATAACTGTATATCAAGTGATGCGTTCCCGACCATTTCGTAATGTTCTACATAGACACCGTGTCGTCCAGCGGCTAGATCAATCTCAGTAATGTGTTGCGAAAGTGGTACGCCTGATCGTTGATCGAGGATGAGATTGCCATCAATAAAAACGCGATAGCCATCGTCGCCACGAGTGACAATGCGATAGCGTTTCGGCCGATCTAGTGTGATATAGTGCCGGTAGCGTGATGAAAAGTAGTCGGATGGAATTTTAGGGTGAGGTTTGCCAAAACCCCAGTAAAGCTTGAGCTGACTTCCATAGAAAGTTTGACTTACGGGTGTGCCTGCGTAGTACAGTTCTGGGTAAAACTCAGCGTACCAAACGTTATCTGCTGTCCCTTGCGCCTGTAGGGCAGCGGTTGTACCAATTAATAATATCAGCAGAAATATGAAAAATCGTAAACGGGGGAACATGGTATCTCACATCTACACGCGAGGCGCACCATTTTACAACTTTGGTATTGCCATACGCGACAATTCGTTACTGCTTCGAGTTGAGATTAACCGTGTGCTGATTGGAAGTCAACAGAAAGGTGTGAAACTTTGGGTAAAGTGGGGGAGAGGCGTTGCTGGTGAGGAAATAGACGACATATTCAACCGTCTATTCCTCTCAAAATCGGCTGTCGCTAACTTGTATAGGGTCGAATGCCCAAATAGACTTTGCCGCTACCAAGCGTGCGGAAAATTGTATCGGGAGAACGATTGACGGCTGAGGCGATTTCACCAGCGGTCATCGGCCGATTTCCATTTCCCAACAATGTCGTAAAGACGGTATTAACCAGAGAGCCGCTTTGTGGTTCGGCCGATTTCTGATTGTTGAAATAGTTTTGAATTGCAAACTCAAAACCACTTAACTGACGAACCTCACCTGTTTCCGCATCAATGAGGTCAACCGCATTTCCATCGTCCTCAAGTGAAATCTCGTATCCCAATTGAGATTGTAGATACGATTCAAGGCTCATGTTTGACTCGCTCCACCATTCATAGTCGATAAAAAAGCGAGTGTTTTCATCCATGCGCGGCTTGCGCGGAATTTTGATACTGACGGTAGGTCGCGCCATTAGTCTCTCCGATAGCGGCGGGGATCGAACCGCCAATAGTGTTCACCAACTGGGATAAATGCAGGGTTAGCAACCAGCTCCGCAAAGAGCGGATCGGGCGCAACGCGCCGCAACATATTGGTGACGGCATATAAAGTTTTCGCGTGAACGGCCTGTTGCGGGCTGAGAACGGCCAGCTCTGGCAGTAGTGCAGCCATCAATGATGAAAGTGAGCGCGTTTTTGCCCGTTCAAAAATTGCGTCGATGGCGGCCGTGTAATCAGTACCAACGACCATCAAATCGTCATACTCACAGGCAATGCTACGCCGCTGGAACTCAAATTTGATGCGCCCATCAGCGACAGTTGCTAAACGCACATCTTCTTTGCGTGGATTTCGGTGTTCATAATCAAAGAGGATAACGTTTGAGTCAGGCACACGCCTAAGCCGTAGATATGCACCGACAGGTACAGAATTTTGGGTGTACCAATCGGAAAATCCGTAAAGATAGCGTCCTTTCTTGACTGCCCAAATTGGAATTTGCTCGTTGGTCGTTTCGTTTTCGAAGGTGAAGAGTTGGCGTGGAGAGCGACCGAGTGGCAGCATTTTGCGAATCGTCGAGTTGATTGGCATTGTACCTGTCACACGATGTGGATAGGTCAATGTGAACAGTGCCTCTGTAATCACACCGTCACGTGTGGGCAAATCAGACCACTCGTCGGCAATTTCGCGACGTGTCAATTTAAGCTGGGCCGTCAAGAAATCTTCATCAAATTCGACGGGCTCAAACTGTAGCCGTTCAGGCGTCGCCAACACAGCTTCGGGCTCGACCCGCTTCAAAAACCATGCAACGCTGTTTTTGGGAGCAACCTCATCAAAACGAGGGTCTTCCAGCATCGCTGTGTTGAGAGAAAATGTGCGTGTCTCAGCAGGTATCGACTTGTCAAGATCGAGATGGACGCTGATTTCCTCTGTTGTTAATGGGCCACCGCCCATCATATCGAGAACAGCTTCAGACAAATGTAAGTGTCCGATGTTGACTTCTGCTAACAGTGCACGGACAAACCAGCGGCCACCCAAAACGATGAACTCTTCACGATCTTCCAGCGCTGCAACGACACGCGGCTCGACAACATCACTGTTTTCTGCAAATAGTTCGGAGGAATCGAACGATGCAAGCAAATCTTCTACGCCATTGTCTCCGAGATTGGCAACGTGTTCAAGTTGCAAATTAGCCGCGAATTGTCGTTGACGGCCTCGCAGTTTGACGGTGATGACATCAAACTCACCCGCTTCAGGATTGTTGCCCGTACGCAGATCGCTGACGGTTGTTTCAGCGAAGTCGAAGTGGGGAAAAACAACCTCATCACCTACTGAAAAGCTGCCGCTTGGCTGGTACACCTTACGTCCTTGAACGCGACGGCGCAACGTTTGTTTTTCGGCCGAAACCCGATACCCCATCACGGCGCGTGTGACTTCTGCGCTTGTCTGCGGTTTGCCTACTTCAATGAAGTAGTTATAAAGCTGCTCAATGTCTTCTTCAGTGAGGGAAAAGTCTTGCTCCCAATATTCGCGGGTCTGGGTTTGTGGCTGAAACACTAAATAATCTCTCCGATCCAATTAAAGTCAGTTTGTTCATCTCGTATTGTAACTCACATAGTCGCTTTTTCAATGTAGGGGCGCATGAGGTTTGATAGAAATTAGGCGTATAAGCTCGGTAAGCAATGCGAAGGGCACACTATTTTTCCTGTGCTTTGCCCCGTACTTCTTGAACGGTTTGCAATATCGAATCGGCCGAAACTTCCCCTAATTCGAGCCGTTCTCCACCCATCGCCGTTGCCAGTTCTTTTGCCAACCCATACCTCTTAACACCTTGCTCGCAATCTATCACAAGCGATGAGGCCGCTTGCGCACCGATTTGACTGCCCAATGTGTTCACCTCTTGGCGGATAGTCGGCGTACTCAACTTGCCATTGAGCGTGACGTTGCCGCGACAGTCAGAGATGACGATCACGAGCGGAATCGTGTCAGGCGTGACATAGCGGTTGAGCGTTTCGACCGTTAAGAGGAGTGCTTGGGAGAAGGGAGTCCGTCCGCCTGTTGGCAACGTTTGCAGATGGCGTTGCGCCAATTCAACCGACCGTGTTGGCGGCAAAACCAGTTGTGCGCCACGTCCGCGAAATGTGATCAATCCAACCGTGTCTCGCTTTTGATAGGCATCGAGAAGCAGGCTGAGGATAGCACCTTTTACGGCGACCATGCGCTGCTTGGCCGCCATGCTGCTTGAGGCATCGACGACAAAGAGGATCAGATTAGGCGCTTTTGCGGCACGCACTTTTGCGCGGTGATCGCTGCGCAAAATGTTTAGCGCGTGCGAATCAAGTTGCGCGTCGTTCGTTGCGCGACGCAAAGCGGCCGCACGCAGTGTTCCATCAATGGAGAGATCGGTTAGGCGCGTGATGGGTCGTTGTGGAATGGTGCTGCGAACGGTGTGACCCGTTGGAGAATTGATCGTTTTTGTGCGTCGGCCGCGTGTGGGTGAATTTGATTGGCGCTTTTCGGCCGAAAAGTCCTTTACCCGAAATGGTTCACCCGCCGCAACGACGCTATCTCCAGAATTGCCACCACCTTGCTCACCTGCCGCATCGCCGCCACTGCCATCACTTTGATTGCCGTCAATCACCCTCCGCTTCTGTCTCTTCCTCACGCTCACGCTTGAATTTGTCGACGACATCGCTGAGTTTCTTCTGATCCACTCCTGAGTCGTCAAAGGGCTGGCGACGACGACGATGGAGCAGGGCAAGCTGGGCGGCTCGTTGAACATGATCGGCCGAAACCTCAGTCACCCCTTCCCATGCGGCCAGTGTTCGTGCTGTCTTGTAAATCACCAAATCAGCACGCATCCCATCGACACCAAACGAGATGCAAATATCGGCAATCAGGTCGAGCAAGTCGTCAGATAATATCACTTCAGGCAGCAAATCTTGTGCCGCAACAATCTGAGAACGTAAATCATCCTCATTATTCGCGTAGTCAACCAAAAATTGCGTTGGATTTGCTTCAAATGCCAACCTGCGTCGTACAATAGCCGAACGAATCGCCCGTTCTTGGGAACCTGCAACTTCCACTGCTAATCCAAAACGATCTAGCAATTGGGGCCGCAACTCGCCTTCTTCGGGGTTCATCGTGCCGACCAGAATAAAGCGTGCGGGGTGGCTGACGGAAACGCCCTCACGCTCAACGCGGTTAACGCCCATTGCGGCAACATCGAGCAACACGTCTACGATGTGATCGGCCAGTAGATTAACTTCATCAATGTAGAGAATTCCCTGATGGGCTTGGGCGAGCAACCCCGCTTCAAATTTGCGTTCACCCCGTTGCAGAGCAGCTTCTAAATCTATTGTGCCGAGCAAGCGATCTTCTGTGATGCCTAATGGAAGGTTGACAAGGGAGGCGGGACGGGTCTCTTCAATGGAGGCCACTTCTGGATAAACATCGTTAGGGGTATCATCGGCCGAAAATGGATAGCGTGATCCGGTTGCCACACGCACATTAGGTAACAATGCAGCCAATCCACGTACCGCCGTTGATTTTGCCGTCCCCTTTTCGCCTCGAATCAACACCCCACCAATTGCTGGATTCACCGCGTTCAACAGCAGCGCAAGCTGCATATCATCTTGTCCGACTATCGCCGAAAATGGAAAAATTTGCACCGTTATGACCTCAAAATAGTTGTAAACGTGATGGACGAGCCACGCCGTATTCTAATCGTACAATCTAGGCACTAAGTCGGGAGAAGCTCCCCGCTTGGGGATGAAAACCAGTTGGATTTCTGGAGAGCTTCTCTTTGGGTTGCCTAGTAGCAATTGTTAGAAACCGAATGGATGTTGCGCGACACATAATCATACGGGAATATTATGGTCTAGGGGCTTGCTGTTGTAGGGCGGCAAGCCGGCGCGTCAATGCGACTAATTCCCGATCTTGAGCCACGATTCGCTCTTCTTGTTCAGACAAAATTTGTGCCACCGCCTGATTAAACGCGATCTGTTGCTGAAACATCCCTTGCACATACCAGCGTGCCGCAACGTTGTTCCAAAGTGTGCGCAGCCTTGCAACAAGTGGAATTTGCGAATCAAATTCATGTTCTTCAATTACCGCCATGCGCTGCAAGGTTTTCATCTTCTATTTCTCCAGTTTACAACTATTTACTGTCCGCCGCGCCACGTGATCGGCGGCACAATCGCTGGCTGTTGATAGGGGCCTGCCGCTAGATCATCAAACCAGCCACGAACCCGCAAATGGCTGTAGGAAAAGAGGGCATGGCCAGCCGTGCCGATTTCGCGGGCTTTTGTAATGCGCCACGTGATTTCGGAAAAATCACAATAGCTACTGCCAATTCCGGGAACGATAGCGCGATCATTGCTGGCAGCTTGGAAATCCCAGACAAGCGTTTCCCAGCGGCTACGTGTCCAAAAGCTGCTATCCTCGGGACAACCACTCGATACGTTAGAATAGATCATCGGTGAGATGCTGTCGATATATCCACCCTCAACCCACGCCTTCGAATCTTGATAGTAGTCAAAATATCCTTGTGATGATCCCCAACCCCATTTGTCTTGATGGACAGGCCAGACTGCGGCCGAGAACCAAATTGTGGGATTCGGCTCGATCACCTGCTGATAGAATTTGCGCACTGTCCCATTGACTTGCCGCCGCTGCCAATCTTTGAAATCGTCCGTCAAATTACACGAGGGAACTGGGCTACAATTCTCTTCTTGACTATTGTAACGACACAGGCTGACGGGATCACACGATGTATTGCGACCCGCATAGCGAATATGATCGAGATGGATTCCGTCGATATCGAACCGTGTGACCAAATCTTGACCGATTGCAATGAGATGATTGTCGTAGTAGAGCGAAGCAGGGGAGGCACGCAGATAGTCGCCCAGACATTGACTGTCATAATTTTTTAGCCACTGCAACCCATCCAGAAATGTGACCGGGTTTCCATCATTGTCGGTGATTTGGGTCGTTCCATACTCGTCGCGCAATTGATAGTAGATCGGCCGAGGTGATGCGTTGGCGTTTGGCAAAATTGTGCAGTGTGAAATGGGATAGACATTCAGATAGGCGTGTAGTTGGATACCTTTTGCATGGGCCTTCTCAATAAAATAGGCGAGCGGGTCCCAATATGGACTCGGCCACTGACCTTCTTGGTCGGCACTGATACGTTGCGCCCAAGGCTCTAGTCCCGGCGTATAGTAGGCATCACCCGTGCCACGCACCTGAAAAAATATGACGTTAAAACCAGCCATGGCCGCATTATCAACGATTTCATCAATTTTGGCGGGGTCGGCGGGATTTCTGCCATCTGTCCAGTCAAAACGCGAGACCCACATGCCACGCATTTCTATCATTACGTCGGGATTGTCTGGTGTTGGGGAGGGGGGCAAGGTCGGCGTGGGATTAGGGGTTGCCGTCGGCGTTGGTGTCGGCGTATCCGTTGGTGTGGGGGTCGGCGTTTTATCGTGGCGCACGATGGGAAGATAGATGTCGTTTGCCGATGCGATGGCGGTCGCAACAAGGGCGACAAGGATCATGGGAAGTAAAATCAAGCGAAATCGGTTCATGGGTACTGCTCATTCCGATCATTTGCATCTATGAAGATGAATTTACGTTTATGCCTAAACATTCTATTTTGAACATTATAGCAGTTATCGTATGCACACGGGATTTATTTGCAATAACGTATAGGGCAATTGCATTCTATTTTTTGTGAGTAGTCTGCGGCAATTGCACAAATTCAATTGGTTGATTTTATGCGGCATTGGTGTCGATCATGCGCTATCTGTCTTGAATAAGTAGCGATTACAACAATTCATTTCGACCCTTCACTAGGCAATTTTGGGAAATTTTGGAGAATGCAATTGCCCTAAATAACGTATAATTCCGCCATGCGACGTTGGCTTATCATTCCGATCTTCCTCCTGATTTTGTATGTTTTCTTGGCAATTCGCGCCGAACCTGTTGCCCCACACCTGTATTACACAAATCTGCCTGACCGACCGCTAAACATTGCCCATCAAGGGGGTGAACACCTGCGCCCCAGCAACACCATGCAATCGTTTGAACATGGGGTTGCGCTTGGGGTTGATGTGTTGGAAATGGACATCCACAGCAGCGCAGATGGCATTCTTGTGACAATTCACGATGATACCGTTGATCGCACGACGAACGGTACAGGGCATGTCAACGATTTGACGCTGGCACAGTTAAAGTCGCTTGATGCAGGAGCGTATTGGACAGACGATGATGGCGCGACATATCCCTATCGTGGGCAAGGGGTGACCATTGCGACGTTGGAAGAGATATTTTCTGCATTTCCTGAAAAGAGTATGGTGATTGAGATAAAACAGGCCGAGCCGTCTATTGTGCAGCCGTTTTGTGACTTAATTGGCGCACATTCGATGACTGACAAGGTGCTGGTCGCCTCATTTATACAACCCGTCATTGACGAATTTCGCGTGGCGTGTCCAGCGGTTGCCACATCTGCCGCTCGCACTGATACGATCAAATTCTATATTCTGCAACTGTTCCGCCTACAGAATCTTGTCTCACCCAACTATGAAGCGTTCCAAGTACCAGAGTATTTTTCAGGTATCAAGGTGCTCACGCCGCACTTTGTCAAGGCGGCAAAACAGCGTGGCGTGCGGGTTGAAGCATGGACGATAAATGATTCGGCCGAAATGTCCCGCTTCCTCACGCTGGGCGTAGACGGTATCATTACCGACCGACCGGACTTGATGCAGGAAGCGCGTCCAACAACGACTGATTGAATAGTTCTGGCTGCTCTTCCATTGGCAAATGTCCCGCATTAGGAATTGTAACCAGTGGCGCGTTGAGCCGTTCGGCAAACCAACGTCCGGTACTTATGCGAATCCAGCGATCTTGCTCGCCCCAGATGACGGTCATGGGAATTTCGGCCGAACTTACCCATCTCGGCAACCCATTCTTATTCCCATCACGTAATACACCCAAATAGGCCGCATCCCAGTCGCGCGTTTGTTGATAACGCATGCGCATCGCCATCCGCTCCACCGTCATAAAATCCCGATCGGCATACGCTGATCGCCACTGGCGCATTCGACGTTCGACGTCAGTTATTCGGCGTAAGCCATGACGCGCCCAACGGCGAAATGGTGGGAAGTAGAGCAGATTGGTCAATCCTGAACTGCTGCCTTCCCCTTCTAGCTGAAATGCGCCGCCGTCTACAAAAATCAGCTTGTCCGTTTTCTCTGGATAACGCACATAAAAATGGGCAGCGACGCTACCGCCCATGCTATGCCCGACAATCGTCGCGTGCGAGACAGCGAGCGCATCCATCACCTGCGCGACCAAATCAGCCTGTGCGCTATGTGAAAAGTCATCATTCCATCGCTTATCCGAAAGACCAAACCCCCTCAAATCAAGCGCGATTGCATCATAACCAGCCGCCGCCAACGCTGGCAACGCCTCGCGCCAAATTAGCGTGGATTCGCCAAAACCATGCAGCAGAACAACTGCGTTCTGATTCCCCGCGCCGTGCCGCTCAACATAGGTGCGATAGTTCTCAACGGTCACAAATTCGCCTGTATTTGTCAGGGTTGTGGGATCAACGCCGCGCCCGCCCGCGAGCGGAATCAGGTAGGGGAGGAGAACGGTACAAAAGAGGAGCAGAATTAGCAGAAAACGGAATATTCGGCGCAACATATCGGCCGAAATTTACCATCTCTGCATTGTCATTCGATTGGAGCCACCATTTCCTCATCTATTGACACACTTGTTCCTAGATGTCATAATGCCATCATTATATTTATTCCTCCCGCAATCCTAAACAAAGAGGAGGTGGTGCATATGGATAATCAAAGTCCGAGCAATCCCGTAGCACTACCTCAACAGGATCAATAGTGCTACGGGATTTGATTGAGAAGGGTGCCGTCCGCAAGGGCGGCACTTTTCGTTTGCGTTGAATGGGCTTTCGCATCTTCCATTGCAGAGTAAAGTCGACTGAACCTATAATCCCCGCCATGAAAAAGATCCCTGTCATACTACTCGGCGCAGGCGGTGTCGGCCGCGCCCTCCTTCAACAAATTATTGACGGTCGCCCCAATGTTGCAGACCGTAACAACCTTGAATTTCAACTCGTCGCCGTTGCTGATAGCCGTCGTTGGCTCTACACGGCAAACGGTATCGACGACGCAACGATTGCAGCCATCATTGACCGCAAAAAACGCCGTGAACCACTTGGCGAAGAACGTCCAGACGTTGCAGGCATGGTCGATCAAGCGATTGCGGATGGCCACGCAAATGGAATTCTCGTAGACGTCACGGCGCAGAGCGATATGGAGCCTGCGCTAAATCATGCACTCGCCAACGGTTGGTCAGTCGCGTTGGCAAATAAGAAACCGTTCGCGGGTGCATGGGAAACGGCAGAGCCATTTTTTGGAAATGCGGCCGTGCGGCATGAATCGACTGTCGGTGGCGGACAGCCCGTTATTGCCACCTTGCGCTATCTCCTCGATACAAACGACGCACCGACGCGCATCCAGGGCCAACTAAGTGGCACGCTCGGTTATCTTTGCCAGCGCATGGATGACGGCGTCGATTTTTCCAAAGCAGTTGCAGAGGCGAAGGCAAAAGGGTTCACCGAACCCGACCCACGCGAAGATTTGGGTGGCATGGACGTGATGCGCAAGGTGCTAATCTTGGCGCGCATGAGCGGCTGGCAACTGGAAGCGAGCGATATTGAGGTGGAGTCGCTATTTTCTAAATCACTCTCTCATTTGAGTGTGCCAGAATTTATGGCGGCGTCGCGTTCGCTCGACCCGTCGATGCGTGATCGGGTGCAGGCGGCACATGAAGAGGGGATGGTGTTGCGTTATGTGGCGGATGTTTCGGCCGATGGCGGCAAAGTCGGACTCCAAGCCATCCCGAACACCAGTTCACTCGCCAATCTCAAGTTTATCAGCTTCACAACGACCCACTATCACGACGAACCGCTCATGCTTGTCGGCAAGGGGGCAGGGGTTGGCATGACGGCCGCAGGTGTAATTGGGGATATGATTGGGCTTGCGCGGGAGTTGTTTTAAGAATTGGGTGTTATGTGAAGGGTAACGTGGTGCGTGATGATCTTCTGAGACGCACCACGCACCCACTACGCTCACTGCCGATCTTCTCGAAAATAGAGAAACAAGGGTAACGCCAACGACAACCCGATAAATAGATTCAACAAGACGTATACCCAGAGGTTTTTCATTCGCAAGCGTGTTCCTTCTGTGAACATGAATAACCAGAAGGCGAATGACGAGATAAATAGATCGAGCCACCCACCTGTTGACATGCCGTTAGCCGTTGCCAACTCAACCGCCTTTGGCAGATCCAACCCATACGCGCCGATGACGCCCATAAACTGCATGACGGGCAACAGTGTTCCGACGATTGCAAACAATAAGTAGATATTCTTTCGCATAGTAGTCAACTCTCCTAAATGTGTCGCGGCACATTTTGTTATATTTTGCAGCAGAATTCGTTCTGCTCGACACAGCGTAACGGCAGAGCAGGTGCAAAGACAATGAAAAGTAGTGCCAAATCGTGCCAAATGTGCTTGAATCGGCCGAATTATGATGAAAACGAGCGACTTCGACTATCACCTCCCACAAGAACGCATCGCACAAACCCCTGCTGAACCGCGTGACAGCAGCCGCCTCATGGTCGTCAATCGCAGTGACGGCACAATCACACATCGCACCTTCCGGGACATCGGCGACTATCTAAATGCAGGCGATGTTTTAGTTGCCAACAACAGCCGTGTCATTCCAGCACGCTTGTTAGGTCAAAAAGCGACGGGCGGGAAATCTGAGATTTTACTGTTAGAGCAGGTGGATGAGAGAATGTGGAAAGCGTTGGTGAAGGGCAAGAAAACGCGGACGGGAACTGTGATTAACGTCTGGGATCATGTGGGTGAGGCGAGTGAGATTCAGGCGACAATTTTAGAGGAGCTGACAGGCGCACAACGGCTAATCCAATTTAACGCTCCCGTACCGCTTGAACGGCTCGGTTACATGCCGTTGCCGCCCTACATCACGGAGCAGTATGCTGATGCTGAACGCTATCAGACGGTCTATAGTCGTCCGCAAGGTTCCGCCGCTGCCCCCACGGCAGGACTCCACTTTACACCTGAGCTCCTACTTTCAATGCGCGAAAAAGGGGTTCACTTTGAAACGGTGACGCTGCACGTTGGATTGGACACGTTTCAACCTGTTAAGGTCGATCAGATTGCCGATCATCACATTCATTCAGAGTTTGTTGAGGTGGGGGTGGAATCGGCCGAAAAAATCAACCGCGCCAAACTTGCTGGCGGCCGCATCATCGCGGTTGGCACAACGAGTACGCGCACGCTTGAGACAGCCGCATGGCGAGCAGGTGGCACAATCGGCAGTTTGCGTCATGTCTCAGCTATGCAAAATCCGCCCGCTTGCCCATGGAAACCCGTCGCCGCCATCCATGAGCAAAGCGATCTATACATCTATCCCGGCTATCAATTTCGTGCGGTCGATGTGCTAATCACAAACTTCCATTTGCCCCAATCGAGCTTGCTCATGCTCGTCAGTGCATTTGCTGGTTATGATCTGATGCGCCATGCTTACGACGTGGCCATCAAGGAAGAATATCGCTTCTTCTCCTTTGGGGATGCAATGCTGCTTTTATAAAAAGGTCGCAGATTACGCGGATTTGCGCGGAAACTTTTTAATCCGCGTCGCTCCGTGTAATCCGCGACCAGTTTTTCGCATTTTCAAACGCTAATAGGTCGGCAAACTCGTATCGACCTCTTTCGCCCAGCGATTGATCCCACCGTCGAGATTCCAGAGCTTCTTGAACCCGAGCGGCTCCAACTGGCGAATTACTGCCGCACTGCGTCCACCCGTGCGACACTGAATAACCATTTCGGCATTCCGATCAAGTTCATCCACATGAGCGAGAATGTCCCCTTTTGGAATCAAGCGTGCGCCAAGATTCTCTAGGTTGGAAATCTCCCACTCGTGCGGCTCGCGCACGTCGATAATTGTCAGGTTGTCTCCTTCATCGAGACGTTCTTTCAGTTGAATAGGTGATAGTTGACGTACCAAAACGTCACTCTCCTCCACAACACCGTTATTATACGTGCTGTGATCATGGGCGGGCATCCCGCAAAATTGTTCGTAGTCGATCAATTCTGTCACGGTTGGGTTGCTGCCGCAAACGTTACAGTCAGGGTTCTTGCGGAGATTTAGCTCGGTGAACTCCATATAGGCGGCATCAAAGAGCATCAATCGGCCGATCATCGCCTCCCCAACCCCCGTAATTAGCTTTACGGCCTCCAATGCCTGAAGTGTCCCCACGATACCGGGCAGCACGCCTAGAACGCCCCCTTCTGCACAAGATGGTACAAGACCGGGAGGAGGAGGCTCGGGATATAGGCAGCGATAGCATGGCCCTTCCTCAGCCCAAAAGACGGCAATTTGCCCCTCAAAACGGAAGATACTGCCATAGACATTGGGCTTACCCAGCATGACGCACGCATCGTTGACGAGGTAGCGTGTTGGGAAGTTGTCCGTCCCGTCGATGATCAAATCAAATGGCTCAAACAGGCGTAGCGCATTCGCACTGGTCAACGGCTCGTTATACAGATCGACCTGCACGTGCGGGTTCATTGCCTGTATGCGCTCTTTGGCGACATCGAGCTTGCGACGACCGACATCGGCCGTTGTATACAAGAGCTGGCGTTGCAAATTGGTGTAATCGACCGTGTCATAATCAACGATGCCAATTCGGCCGATTCCCGCTGCGGCCAAATACATTGCCAGTGGAGACCCCAGCCCACCCGCACCAACGATCAGGACACTCGCCGCCTTTAACTTCTTCTGTCCTTCAATTCCCACCTCTGGCATGATCAAATGCCGGCTGTAGCGCCGGACCTCTTCCTGCGAGAGTTCGATATGGTCTGTTGTTAGGTGTTTTAGAAAACTCATTTTCTGTGGACAGTCAACAGTATGCGGCAAACAGTATAATTACCATTTGCCATTCACTGGTCACTGTAGTCAGCAGACGCCGCGTCTATCCACCCGCAATGGATGGGACAATCATTAGCTTGTCATTTGGTTCAATCGCCGTATCTTCACCGTCTAAATAGCGAATATCTTCCTGGTTAAGGTAGATGTTGACAAAACTACGCAGCTTTTCACCATCATAAAGGTGATTTTTTAGATCGGGATACGTCGTTGTTAAGTCGCGCAAGGCGGCATCGACGGTGTCCCCCGTGACGGGAATGGATGTGTTGCCGCCAGCATATTGGCGCAGTGGTGTTGGAATGCGAATGTTTGACATAATCGTTGTAAGGGGTAAGTCGCAACTGGCAAATCGCCTTTTTACAGGCAACGAGCCACGAGCGACTAGCCGTTAATAATTTCTATCTCTTCTTCAAAAAATCCAGTGCGCTCGGCGTTTAGCTGCCACGAACGACTCGCCAAAGGCGCACGGTCACGTATTTCTGTAATCAAATAGCTGTAGCCGGCAAATCCTGCCCATGCCAAATCACGTGGCGAGGCGATGGGTGGATGGTCTGGATGACTGTGAAAAACGCCAATGATGTCGAGATCATTTGACATGGCGGAAATTTCGGTCGAAATCCACGCACGTTCATCAATTTTAAAGCGCACGCGCTTTTCCTCTTCATTGGGCCAAACGTTTGCCAGCGGCTTAGCCTCGACAACCTGTCCCTTATCCCCGTCCAGCTTTCCAAGCAGTAGGCCACACCCTTCGTATGGATAGGCTGCTACACCGTGTGCTTGAATTTGCCTGTGTACGCTTTCTGGTATCTTTAACATCTCATTTACAAAATCTAGCTTGGCTGCAATTTTTCTAGTGCTTGGGCAACGTCGCGGACAAGATCGGCCGAATCTTCCACCCCCAGTGCAATGCGCACCAAGTTATCCTTCATCCCGATCGCTTCCCGTTCTGCGGGCGACATATCGTAATAAGAAACAACCGCTGGCTGCATGACAAGCGTCTCTGTTCCGCCCAAACTTGGCGCAATTTGAATCAGCTTCAACCCGTCGATAAAGTTTGCCGCTGCCCGCTCTGGTGTTGCGCCACAGCGCGGATCGATCTCCAAACTGACAACGCCGCCAAACCCGCTCATCTGCGCCTTTGCAATGGCATGGTCAGGATGAGCGGCCAATCCCGGATACCAAACGCGCACTACTAAGGGGTGTCCTTCCAAAAATTCGGCGAGCTGCATGGCGGTCGCGGTCTGTCGCTCCATCCGCAACGCCAACGTCTTCAACCCACGCTCCACCTCATAGGCCACCATCGCATCCGATACGCATCCCAGCATCCCGCGCAGCTTGCGAACTTCTGTCAGCAATCCCTTATCGCCGACAACAACTCCCGCCAACAGATCGTTATGCCCGCTGAAATACTTGGTCGCACTGTGCACTACAAAATCGATCCCAAATTCGAGCGGTTTCTGATAGATTGGGGTGGCGAATGTCGCATCGATATACGTTTTGACCCGCGAATGCTGCTTGGCAATAGCGACGATCTTTTCCAGGTCAGCGACCCGCAAATAGGGATTTGTCGGTGATTCACTGACAATGAGGCGTGTGTTTTCCTGAATCGCTGCCGCCATTGCAGCATAATCACCCATCGGCACGCACGTCGCAGCAATGCCCATGCGCGGCAGAAATTCGGTGCAAAACTGGCGTGTTTTGCTGTACGCATCATCGGTGTAGACAACGTGCGTTCCAGCTTTTAACACCGCCAACATCGTGGTTGTCACCGCAGCCATTCCGGAACCAAACAGCACAGCATCCGTCCCACCGTCGAGCGTTGCCAGCTTGCGCTCGACTGCCTGTATCGTTGGATTGCTATAGCGTCCATATTGCTCGCGCCCTTTTTTGTCACCCAATGATTTATCGGCCATAAAGCCCAGTAGATCATCAGTGTCGGCAAATGTGTAGGTCGAGGTGCGGACAATCGGCGTTGTCAGCGAATGGTTTGGTTTCTCACGCCGATTTTCAACATCGCCGTGTACCGCGCGGGTGGAATTTCCGTATTTCATGAGTTTGTAGGGTTGGCGATTGAACTGCCTGAATGAACAGGCCAACAGCCTATTCTACATTTCAGTCCAAAATCGCTCACTTAAGTATTTGTACGCATTATCCGCCATAATCGTCACAACAACACCTTCATCTAACTCTTTAGCGATTTCAATTGCAGTTGCAACAGACCCCGCAGATGATGGACTGACAAACAACCCATCTAACTGCGCCATCTCTTGCGCCATGCGGTACGCATCTTCGGTATAGGAGTCGACGTTGCGATCTGCCAAGAACATGTCATAGATACCCGGCACAATCGCCGTCGCCATGTGCTTCCACCCTTCTAACCCATTGAATGGGCTATTTGGTTGAGATGCAATGCATTCGATATTGGCGTCGAACTGTTTCAAGCGGTGGGTCGTGCCCGTAAACGTGCCGCTTGTACCAAGCCCCGCCACAAAGTGGGTGATGCGTCCGTCTGTCTGCTGCAAAATTTCAGGAGCCGTTGTCCAGTAGTGAGCTTGCCAATTGGCGGGATTGTTATATTGATCGAGGTAGAAAAGCGAATCATCTTCGGCCGCCAACTGCCGCGCCTCCAATATTGCACCATCTGATCCCTCTAGCGGATCGGTCAATACAATTTCCGCACCATAGGCGCGTAAGATCTTGAGGCGTTCGGGGCTTGCATTGGCAGGCACGGCCAGTTTGACTTTGTAGCCACGCGCTGCGCCAAACATCGCATAGGCGATCCCCATGTTGCCCGATGTTGAGTCTAACAGCGTCATCCCGTCACGCAGTCGTCCTTCATGCTCCGCCATCCGAATGATGTGCAGGGCAGGGCGATCTTTGATCGATCCAGTCGGATTGAACCACTCTGCCTTGCCATAGAGTTCAACGTGCTTTGACGCGCCATGCCGATGGGCGACATGTGACAGATCGATCAGGGGCGTATTGCCAACCTGCGCCTCGATACTGTTGGGATCGAGTGGCAATAAGTCGTCGATGTGCGTGATTAGCTCTGGAGAGCCATTTGCAATAAGTGTTGTCATTTTCTTATTGAGCGCGATTATTTCACGTTGTCAAACGCGATTGCGAATCGCGGCTACATAAAAAAACTGCCAGCCTACACGCACAATGCACGTATAAGCTGGCAGCTTAAAAACGTTGTCTAGGCGCAAAAAAACGGTAGCGGGGGTACGCTTCACGAAAAACGCGAGGGGTACAGCTACCGTTTTTTCACCTCAATGTATGAAGTGGGTAGCTACCCTCGCTCCATACAAAGACATCGTCCCAAAAAGTTGTTCATAGCGCAAAGTATAGCAACGTGGCGGGATGTTGCAAGTAATAGTCGGGTTAGCATGTCGCTATTTTGGGTTACAATTGCGACATGGAAATACGCTCTGTCACATTTTTTGTTGAACCTGATTTTGCCCCTAAACAGGCCCGTGATTTTATCGCACAAGCACGCACAGCATTCCACGTCCCCGTCCAGACCATCCGCGTCGCAACAACACCCTTTCCCGATTGGCTGCAAGCGCCACATGTCAAAAACGCACTCGATTTTGTGGCGCGTTGGCAAGCGGTGGGCGCCGATTATGTCAGTTTAGGTGCGGTGCTGTTGCCGCACGATAGCGCTTGGCTCGATGTGGCAGCGCAGATGATTGACGCAAGCGATGTGTTGTTTTGCAGTGCAGAGATGGCAGATCGAGAGGGCATGATCGATTTCGGCCGAATTTTCTCCCTCGCCAAACTCATCAAGACCCTTTCCACGCAAAAACCAAATGGATTTGGCAACCTCTACTTCACAACGCTCGCCAACTGCCTGCCGCACAGCCCCTTTTTCCCCGTCGCCTACAATGGGGGCGGCAATCACTTTGCCATTGCAGTCGAATCGGCCGATCTCGCCCGCACTGCCATCCAATCCGCAGCCACCTTAGAAGAAGCCCGCCACAATCTGATCCAATCCATCGAAACGAAGACGGCGAAACTGGAAGAATCTGCCGAAAAACTGTTCACCGATTACAGTTTACCGTTTACCGGCATCGACTTCTCCCTCGCTCCCTTCCCCACTGACCCCCAATCATTGGGCGGCGCACTCGAAGATTTGGGCACCGTCGTCGGACAGTCTGGTTCGCTTTTCGCCGCAGCCTTTGTAACCGACGCATTACAACGCGCCCAGTTCAAAAAGGTCGGTTTTAATGGCCTGATGCTGCCTGTTTTGGAAGATTCAGTATTGGCGCGACGCGATTTGGATGTGCAAAATCTGCTGATGTATTCGGCCGTCTGTGGGGTGGGGTTGGACACGGTTCCGCTGGCGGGTGATGTTTCGGCCGAAACGCTCGCCGCTATTCTGATCGACACAGCGACCCTTGCTACCCGCCTCAACAAGCCGCTCACTGCCCGACTTATGCCCATGCCCGATAAACAGGTCGGCGACCCCCTCACGTTCGACTTCCCCTACTTCGCCAACGGTCACGTCATGTCGGCTCCCGCCACCCTCACCAACCTCCTCACCCAATCATCCCCCGTCAAACTCACCGCAATTAAAAATTTCAATTGATCACTCTAGTCCCATGCAATATCCCCGCTACTCCCTGCGACGCACAATCCTGCGCTTTCTGATCGATGTGTCACTGTTCGCATTCACCGATCTGAAAATTGAAGGGCGTGAAAACATTCCCGCAACTGGCCCTTGTCTCGCTATCGCCAACCACTTTCACTTTGCCGATCCCGTTTTGCTTATCAGCATTTTGCCCCCACAAACTGAATTTCTTGCTGGTACCCAGAATCCTAGCGCACCGTGGATCGTCAAGTCGTTACCCGGACTCTATGGCGTCATTCGCGTTAAGCGCGGCACAGCTTCGCGTGAAGCATTGCGCCAATCTGAACAAGTTTTGCAACAGAATGGGTTTGTTGGTGTTTTTCCAGAGGGAGGATCGTGGGCAGACGTGCTGCGCCCTGCGCGTCCCGGAACCGCCCTGATCGCCACCCTAAACAATGCGCCCATTCTGCCGATCGGAATTGATGGCATGACGCAACTCTTTAAGCAGCGACGACCACAGGTGACCGTGCGGATTGGGCAGGCAATTGGTCCATTTTCGGCCGATGGACGTGGTAAGCAACGCCGTCGTCAACTCGACAACATTGGAGAAACGATGATGAAAGCCATCGCTGATCTGCTGCCACCGGGTCAACGCGGTCTATATTCAGATGATCCTGTCTTGCGGGAAGCCGCACGCAAAGTGGCAGATTTTCCATATCATGAATTGAACTAAAGGAGAAGTAGATGCAACTTGTAACAGATCAACCCATCACCCGCCGTGACCGCTGGGGTTGGTATCTCTATGACTTTGGCAGTTCGGCCTATGCCGCTGTCGTTCTGCTGGCGATCTATTCGGCCTACTTCAAGGATGGCGTTGTCGGTGGTGAGCGCGGCACGCAGCTTTGGGGCATTGCAGTCGGCATTGCCATGCTGATCACCGCGATCATTTCGCCCGTGCTTGGCACAATCGCTGACTATGCAGGATCGAAAAAACGCTTTCTGCTGTTCTTCACGACGCTCTCGGTCATCGCGACCGGCTTGCTCTTTTTTGTGCAAAGCGGGAATGTTCTGCTGGGGATGACCTTTTTTATCATTGCCGAGATAGGGTATCGGGCCGCGCAAGTTTTCTACAATGGATTGTTGCCAGAAATTGCGGATGAGGGAGAAATCGGCCGAATTTCAGGCACAGGCTGGGCAGTTGGATCGATGGGGGGCATTCTCTGTCTCATCATCGTGCTTCCGCTGGTCGTCGTGCTTGGCGAGCAATATCCCAACAATCTGATCGTCCGAATTACCTTTCCGATCACGGCGATCTTCTTCGCGCTTTCGGCCGTTCCGCTCTTTCTCTGGCTGCACGAACGCGCCACGCCGCAACGCCTTGCCCCATCCCAACTGATGATTGGATTCCGCCAACTCGCCGCCACAGCGCGCGCCGCCCGCCACTATCGCGAGTACCTCAAATTTCTGCTCGCCTTCATCATCTATCACGATGGCGTGATGATTACGCTCAACTTTGCGTCTATCATCGGTGCGGTGCTCTATGGCTTTGATCAAACGCAACTCATCGTATTGATCATTCTCGTTCAAGTGACGAACGTCGTTGGTGCCTATCTTTTTGGCATTATGGCCGATCGCGGCGGCAGCAAGCGCGCACTGATCAGTTCAATTGGGATGATGATCATCGTCGTGATTCCGCTTTGGTTTACAACGACGGGGCTGGCGTTCTATTTAATCGGAGCGGCCGCTGGTTTTGCAATGGCGGGGATTCAGTCGGTCAGCCGCACGATGGTCAGCCAGCTCGCGCCCGCTGGACAGAGTGCTGAATTTTATGGGTTGTTCGCGGTTGCTGGTCGCTCCTCGTCATTTATCGGCCCCACGCTCTTTGGGTTCGTCGCCGCCTCTGCAACACGCCGCTATCTTGCACAGGGGATGGGTGATTTGGCCGCCGAGCAGCTCGGCATCAAGATCGCCATCGGCACAATCGTTCTCTTCCTCACCATCGGCGGGATGATCTTACTGCTGGTCAATGAGAAAAAGCGTGGGAATCCTGCTGAATAGTCAGATAGCCTATTGCTTGTGGGGCCTGTCTTGCTATGCTGTATCAAACGATTTATAGGAACGATTATGCAACGCCGCATCTATTCATTTTTTGTCTTCTTGCCACTATTGATGGTGGTGGTACTTTTTCGGCCGATAACGCAAGCTGCCGACTGGGAATCGAAAGTCGATCCCCATGTCTTGAGTAGTGCGCGGTTGAACGATTTAAGCTTCATCATTGAGCTTGAACGCCTCCCAACCGTTGACACCGACCATCTAAGCGGCAAGAATGCCAAAGCCCAGCATGTCTATGACACGCTCCGCGCCCATGCCCTCGCCACACAGTCCGATGCGGTCGCCGTCTTAAACCAACATGAGGCGACATTTCGACAACATTGGATCAACAACACCATTGTTGCAACGGGAAACGCACCCCTCATCCAAGCGATTGCCGAACTCGACGATGTTCAGTTCGTCGCCGCCAACTTTCCCGCCAAAATTGACACACCACTGCCCGAAATACTGCTCAATACGCCGCGCATCAACGCCGTGAGTAGCATGACCGTTACATGGGGGATTTCAAAGACTCGAGCGTATCGCGTCTGGGATGAACTAGGCGTAACGGGTGCAAATGTAACCGTCGGCGGTGCGGACACGGGCTATGAATGGACGCACGTCGATTTGAAAGCGCAATATCGCGGTTGGAACGGCTCATCGGCCGATCACGTCTACAATTGGCATGACGCAATCCACGAGCGCGACTCCCACTACACCGATGAAAATACGATTTGTGGCTATACGATCGCCATTCCATGCGATGATTTCGGACATGGAACCCACACGATGGGAACGATGGTCGGTGGTAACAACAGCCCCAGCGCAACCGCAATCGGCATGGCTCCCGATGCAAAGTGGGTCGCCTGTCGTAACATGGAGCGCGGCTGGGGAACGCCAGCCAGTTATGCTGAATGCTTCGAGTGGTTTGTTGCCCCCTATCCCTATTTGGGCGACCCAATGACGGATGGTGACCCGACCAAATCGCCACACGTCATTGCCAACTCGTGGTCCTGTCCGTCGTCAGAAGGCTGCACCGACCCGCTCATTTTGCAAGCGGCAACGGAGCAGGTGCGCGCCGCAGGTATTTTCCCTGTCGTATCGGCTGGCAACTATGGGGCATCGTGCGGCGCAATCTACACACCAGCCGCCATTTACGATGCCTCCTTCACCGTTGGTTCAACCCGTCAAGATGGTCTAATCTCTGGTTTTAGCAGTCGTGGGCCTGTGACGATTGACGGCAGTAATCGGCCAAAACCTGACATCTCTGCGCCCGGCTCAAACGTCTACTCCACGATTAGATTCGATAGCTGGGGCAATAAGAGCGGAACGAGTATGGCAGGGCCGCACGTCGCAGGGCTTGTCGCCTTGATTATCTCTGCCAATCCACAGCTCGACGGACAAGTCAACGCAATCGAACAGATCATTCGACAGACGGCCGTTCCCAAATATACGAATGAGACGTGCGGCGGAGATACGCCAAGCAGCTTACCCAATCACACCTTTGGCTATGGGGAGATCGATGCGTATGAGGCGGTTTTGCTCGCACAACAGACCGTGCTTGCAACGACGTTAACCTCAAACAACATCACCCCCACACAACCATCGCCACACGTCATCTGGGCACTCATCCTGCTCTCGCTGACCCTAACCGCCATCGTAAAATTTCGCCCCAAGAGCTAACGAATGTAAAGTTGCCAACTGTCCTTAGCGGGAACAGCTGGCAATCTGTTCTATCGCAATACCGTATCGGTCCACAGCTCAATCCATAGTTCACGATTGGCGGCAATATCGGCCGAATCGACCAACGCAGGTTCTGCTGGAATGGCCGCATACGCGACAAACTCCTCTGGTAGTTGCGCCATTTCATTCGCAGGGAAAACAAACATATTCAACGGAATATCATTTTGAAATGTCGTCCCCAAAATAAAATCGACTAACTGTTGCGCCGCCGCTTCATGCTCGGTTCCATCCAAAATTCCGACAAATTCGACCTGTCGGAAGCAGCTATTTGCGCCCGTCACCGATGCGGTCGGTGCGTCGTCGAGTGGGGTTTCGGCAAAGATCACTTCAGCCGGCGGGCTACTCGCGTATGAGACAACAATCGGCCGATCTCCCCCATACATCGTGAATGCACCATAGTAAGCGTCTTCCCAGCCACTCGTCACCAGCACGTCGTTTGCCCGTAGCGCATCCCAATAATCGACAAACTCATCGTCACCATATGCCGCAATCGTCGCCAACAAAAACGCAAGTCCCGGACTGCTTGTCGCTGGATTTTCGACAACGGTCAACCCACGATAGTTTTCCTGCACCAAACTATCCAAATTGACTGGTGGCTGTAACCCGCTATCCGCGAACCAAGCTTTGTCGTAGTTCAGGCAAACATCGCCATAACTAACGGGCAGCGCACGATTCCGGCTATCGAGTTTCAACTCATCAGAAATCTCTGCCAATTGTGGCGATTCATACGCCAGCAAGATTTCTCCTTCCAGCGCACGGCTCAAAAAGGTGTTGTCAATCCCATAAATGACATCTCCAAGCGGATTATTCTTTGACAAGACCGATTGATTGACAATCTGCCCTGCATCACCCGACTTCACAATCTCGACCGTATGGCCCGTCTCTTGCTCAAATGCGGCAATGGTTGCCTCGCCAATCTCAAAACTGTCATGCGTCACCAAGCGCAAGGTCACGGGTTCCCCCGCTCCTTCCTGCACAGGCTGACACGCTACTGCACCGAGCAAAAGCAAAATAAACATCAATTTCTTCATCTCTACTCCAAAAAGCTAATGAATAGTGACTCGTCGCTTGTAAGCCAAACTTACCAGCGGCCAGCAACTAGTAACTAGCAGCTAAGATCAAAAAAGCCCCCTGATCACAGGAGGCTCGCGCAAATACAGTAGATTCCTACGCCAGCATTATCTGGATCAGGTGTAGCGGTCTGCTGCGCAATGTGCAGCACTCTCAGCCGAGTTGCCTCAGCTCCCGCGATTCAATTGTTGCCCACAGTATAAACAAAAATTGCCAACTTTCAAAAAGTCGGCAACTTTACAAACGTCAAATTTGTGAAATGGTTTTAGGCCACTTCTTTCTCGTTCATCTCTTTGGCACGCTCTTCGCCTTCTTTGTAGGCCTCTTTGTAGGCTTGGCGTGCTTCGTCCATATCAACATTGTCGAGAGAACCATCTTTTTCAAAGTAGCGAATCGCCACATGACCGAGTGCAAACGTTGAGGCTGCGCCCGTTGCCGCACCCGCCAGACCTCCCGCAACAGTACCAAAGCCGGGAACGACCTTAAATGCGCTTACCATGTAGCGCACGAGCGTTGTTCCCGCGACCGACGCGATGAACGCCTTTGAGCGATCTTGCGAAATGTCTGTGTCGTATAGTTTGGCGAGTTTCGAGAACATGTCCACCTGCAAGGCGGAGACGGCCGCGATGTCTGCTAACGGAATGGGTAACATCCCTCCACCGGCCGACCAGAGCATGTAATTGTTGATGATTTGTTCTGCTTGTTGTTGTCTATCCATGATAACGCTCCATGTTTTGTGGCACGAACTTTTTAGTCCGCGCATCTTCGACTGTCCAAAAAACCCTACGGTTGTCAACGGACAAAGTTGCACATTTTCGGCCGATTGTCATGAACGGACGAGCAAACCATCAACATGCACTTTCGCGCAACCGTGCCTTCTGCACCTTTCCCAGTGCGTTGCGAGGCAGTTCATCGGCAAAGATGACGCGACGCGGTGCCTTGTAGGCTGCCAGTTTCGTGCGACAAAATGCGATGATCTCCGCTTCCGTCAGACGATGGCCTGCTCTAAGAACGACAACCGCCGTGATTTGTTCCCCCCACTCATCATCGGGGCAGCCGATGACGGCACTGGCTGCGACGGCCGGCAGTTCAGACAGCACAAGCTCGACTTCTGGTGGATAGACATTGAGACCGCCCGTAATGATCAAATCTTTGGAACGCCCCTTGAGCGTGAAATAGCCATCGGGTTCTCGCAAACCCAAATCACCCGTTCGCAGCCAGCCATCTTTTGTGAACGCATCGGCCGATTTTTGCGCCATCCGCCAATATCCCTTAAAGACATGCGGCCCGCGAATCTGCACCTCCCCAACTTCCCCATCTGGCAGCGGTTCATCCGATTCAGGGTCAACCACACGCGCTTCAACACCGGGCAGCGGCAACCCGACCGAGCCGACGCGCCGTTCCCCAACGAGCGGATTGGACAGGTTCATCCCCGTCTCCGTCATGCCATATCGTTCGAGTAGCGTGTGACCAAAGAGTGATTGATAGCGGGTGAAGAGATCATCGGGCAGACGGTCGGAACCAGAGGTCAGCAAGCGCATGTGGCTGAGATCATATTCGGCCGATTTTTCAAATTCGACCAGCCGCTTATGAATCGTCGGAACCGCCATGAAGACCGTACAGCGACGATTAACCATCGTTTCAAGCGCAAGTTGCGGTGTAAATTTCGGTAACAGGATCGCCGTCGCGCCTGCATGTAGTGCGCCATGTAACGCCACGATCAATCCATGTACGTGAAAAATTGGCAGCACATGCAGCAAAATATCATCTGCGCGCCAGCCCCATGCACGATGTAGCCCCGTTATATTAGCGGTCAGGTTACCGTGCGTGATTTGTGCGCCTTTTGGTCGGCCTGTCGTGCCGCTCGTATAGATCATCAAGGCTGTCTGATCACGCTCGTTTGGCAAGATCTTGATCGATGGCTCAAATTGCGCCACCATCTGACGGAAATCTGCTAGGTTTGTGCTGATTGTGGCCGATGCAAAGTTCGGATTTTCATCTCCTGCCGTCACGTATAGCTTGACATCTGCATCGCTCAAAAAGTATTCCGTTTCCCGTGCAGGATAGGCGGGGTTCAGCGGCAGCGAGATCGCGCCAAGTCGCATTGTCGCAAGGTGAATCAAGACGAAGGGCAAACATTTCGGCAACTGAATGGCGACGCGATCCCCTTCGCCAATGCCGTGTGCAAGCAGGTAGGTCATCGTCTGCTGGACACCTGTTTCTAACTGCTGATAAGTCAGCTTTTCGGCCGAAAGTTCGATGGCAACTTTGTCAGCTTGCGCATGGCAAATATCTTGTAGGTGGGTCAGGAATAGCATGATGATAAGTGGTGGGGCAAATGTCTTGGGGTTAGGATTCAAAATTTCAGATGGTCAGTCCATGTCATTCTGACTATCTGTCTCCCGAAAACCGCACTTCATTTGTCCGAATACTTCATTCGTTTTGAATGGGAGCCATATTGTATTTAGTTCTCTGGACAAGCACGACGCACGACGGCTGTTGTACGCAAAGTATCATGCGAATTATACGTTATTCTGAAAGGGTGCATTGCCCACCTAAATAGTCGATGATGGGGGCAGCGTTTGGATCGAGATAGAGAAATTTGCTGCGCTCTTCTTGTGTCACTGAGTCGAGCACGCGCACTTCATACGTCCATGCCTCACAACGCGGCGCGGTTGCCGTGTAAGTTTGATTGTAGACGAGAGGATATGCATCGATCTGTTCACCATCGTTGAAAATGGTGATGGTGTAGGGGCCCTCACTGCCCCCAGACGGGGCGATCAACAGTTGACAACGCCAGTCGCTGTCGGCATATTCACAGCTTTGCACAAAGGCGTTAAAGTCGAGCGGATCGGCCGATTCCGTCGTCTCGATTGGTTCAGGGGTTGCGGTTGGATCGGCTTGGACGGGAACATTGGTGGGTGTCGCAACGACGCGCACGGGAATCTCTGTGCTGGTCGCCGTCGGCTCTGCGGTTGGCTCACTCGTTGGCGTGTTGGTGGCGACCAGAATGCGCGGGGTGGCGGTTGGATCAGGTGTTGGGATGGTGGTATTTTCGGCCGATTGTGTCGCTATCGGCTCCGTTGCGATCAATACAGAAAACGCAACTGGCGATCCAACTGGATCGCCCATTCCATCAACAACTTGCCACAGACTCGTGTAGATTCCCCCATTTGATGGGGCTTGGAACGTCCCCGTGACGCGCGTCTCCGCATTCGGCTCCAACTTCTCCGAGAGCGCAATGGAACCCGGATGGCTAAAATCTGCCCCGCTCGCAAAGACAAACCGCGCCCCTTCTGAGATGGGGCAACTGCCATCATTTCGCAATACCCATGTAATCGAAAATGGCTGCCCTGCTTCGGCGATATTGGTGTGGTCATCATAGGTATGGTGTGCAACGAGCTGCACGCGATAGTCACAGCTGGCTCGATAAACGGCGGTCGCGTTGAGTGCGGCAACCGATTCGGCCGTTCCCGTCGCTGCCACATCTGGAGTTCCCGCAATCATCTCAACTGGGGTATCCGTCACCTCTTGCACCACAAACGTATCACCGTCCTGCCCCCGACTACCGCCTCCCGCAATGCTGACAAAGCCACCGTTGCGATTGACCATCGCAACCACCATGAGGAGCACAATTGCCGCCATCGCCAAGATCAGCCCCAACCGTAAACGCCCATTATTGCTTTGCGCAGCAGGGACGGGCAGCGTGATAGCTGGCACAGGGCTGGGCGTGAGGCGCGTCGGCTCGGGGCGTTGAATCGGCCGTTTTTTGCGCTTTTTCTGTTTTGTTTTTGGCTGGCGAATGCGTGTCGGTTCAGCTAATCGGGGACGTTCTGCTGCCTTTTCTTGGAATAGCGGAATGGGTGGCGGCAATGGTTTTTGTATCTTGTCAACCAGCACCGTTGCAGGGATCGCTTTTGCCCATGTTTCATTGCTGCGCCGCACCGCCAAGCGCAAGGCGTTACCCATCTCATCGGCCGTTTGAAAACGATCCAGCGGATTTTTCGCCAACGCCTTCATGATAATCGTTTCAATATTGGCGGGAATATTGGGGTTGACCGCAGTCGGAAATGGAATCGCCTCGTTGATATGTTTGAGGACCACGGCGAGTGGCTTGTCTGCATCAAAGGGCAGCTTGCCCGTCACCATCTGAAAAAACAACACCCCCAACGCATAGACATCGCTGCGCGCATCACCGGGACGACCCAACCCCTGTTCGGGCGACATATAGGCGGGTGTGCCGATCATCGCGCCTGTTTGCGTGTGGTGGGTTGAGGCGTTGAGCGTTTTGACGATGCCAAAGTCAGTCAGAATGGCGCGACCATCGGGGGCAAACAGGATGTTGGCGGGCTTAATGTCGCGGTGGACCATGCTGCGACTATGTGCGTAAGCGAGCGCATCGGCCATCTCCAGCACGATGCGAAATGACTTATCAAAGGAAAGAATTCGGCCGAGATCGCGCATCTCCCGAAACTTATCTTTCAGCGTTCCGCCGCTCCAATATTGCATGGCAATATAGGGCGTGTCGCCCTGCGTGTCGAAGTCAAAAACACGCACGATGTTCGGATGATCGAGGGCGATCATCGCCTCTGCTTCACGATTAAATCTGTAGAGAAAACTGGGATCGTCGGCGTGGAAGGCGTGTAACAGCTTGAGTGCAATTGGCTCGCTGTCACCCTTTCTTTGTGCCTTAAAAACCTCAGACATGCCGCCATGTCCGATGCGTTCGAGGATTTTGTATCCGTTTACGGATTTGCCGATGAGCGCGTCAATCATACTGTCTTGGACGCACACTTCGGCCGAAATTTATCAGTCGTTTCGGATAACATGTTCACCGGGTTCGGTGACATCAACGGTTCCTGACAGGGTGTCAACGTCCATTCGTCCCTCTTCTGGCGAGGCGTAATACAGCGTTGCTCGCAACGAATACTCACTCGTCCGATTCCTGTCCCGAAGGTGCATTGTTAAGTGAAAGTTACTCTCTAATGTCTCGATGACGGTCAATGACCCGGCTGGTTCGCCAAGTAAATTGAACAGTTGGACTTCAATCGAAGGGCGTTCACGAAACGGCGTAATATCAAAACCAACCGCAATGCGGCGGCCATCTGGATGCACGTACAACCCAAGTTGATTGAAGCGCACGTCCTCACGCGCTCGGGGACCTTCTAGTGGATCATCGAAGAAATTTATATCTATCATGATACGAATTATAGCTTGCGTGCCGTCTTACAGGGGGTTCGACTTACATTAGAACGAATGATGCGAAAATGCGAAATTGCCTATTGCGGCTTTTCACCGTGATATTGGTAGTAATTTGTCTTGAGCGTCCCGTTGTACAGTTTGCGCACACGATCGGGTTCTGCCCGTTTGAAATAGTCGGGAAACTTTTCGTCGGCCGTCAATACATAAACCGACCACCCCCACTTTTTACGAAACATCTTGTTGAGTGCGATATAGATTTGATTGATCTCGCGAAAGTCGGACATGCGCACGCCATACGGCGGGTTGGTGATGACGACCCCATGCTCTTGGTCGATCCATAGATCGGTGACTTCCTTCTGCTCAAACGTAATGTCGCGCTCGACCCCCGCCTTGCTTGCATTGCGCCGTGCTAACTTGATCACCTGCCCGTCATTGTCATAACCAAACAGCTTGATTTTCCCCTTGCGTTTTTTGCGAGCATTGGCGGCGTCACGGCGCGCTTCTTGCCAAAGATCAGTGCCAATCTGTGGCCACGCTTCACTGGCAAAGCTGCGTTTGAGTCCCGGCGCAATGTTGCGGGCAATCAGTGCGGCCTCGATCAAAATCGTTCCCGATCCACACATTGGGTCAATCAGCCTGCGCTCTTTGTTCCAAAAACTGAGCAGCACCAGCCCAGCGGCAAACGTCTCTTTGAGGGGGGCTTCGCCTGCTTCTTCACGATAGCCGCGTTTGTGGAGTCCAGCCCCCGACGTGTCAATCGTCAGCAGGGCAACATCACGAAGCAGAGAGACTTCGATGGTGTAATCGGCCGAAATCTCTGGCAACTCGTCTACCTCATGTGCCGCCAGCAAGCGTTCAGCAGTTGCCTTCTTCACAATCGCCTGACAACTGCGCACGCTGAATAGCTCTGATTTGACCGAGCGACCACGCACATCAAAGCGACCATCTGCTGGAATCCACGCTTCCCACGCCAACGCCTTTGTCTGCTCAAACAGCTCATCAAACGTCGTCGCCTTAAATTCGCCCACCTTAATACGAACCCGATCGGCACAACGTAGCCATAGATTGACGCGCGGAATGTCGGCCAGCGTTGCCGTGAATTCGACGCGACCCGGCTGCACGTTGATGTCGTCAAATCCAAGCTGACGCAGCTCCGTTTTGACAATCACTTCGAGACCGTACTTGGTAGTAGCGATCAGCGTAATCATGTTGTCTGCTCGCGCAACTGGGCAACCTCGTGTTCGATAAATTCGACCAATTCACTCAAAAATGGCGTGTCGAAACGAAACTCTGCACCCGCCGCATTGAATAGCTCAGGCAACGTCTTTGTGCCACCGAGTGCCAGCGCAGCGCGATAGTCTGCCAACGCTTTCGCATGGTCTTGCAGGCTATTGCGATAGACTTGATAGGCTCCCACTTGTGCCATGCCGTATTCGATATAGTAAAACGGATAGCGGAAGATATGCAGTTTGCGCTGCCAGCCTGTGGCGCGAATCTCTTCATAACCAGACCAGTCGATTCCGGGCAGGAAGCGTTCCGATAGCTCATCGTATTTTGCGTTGAGGTTGGCGGGGATGCTGGCCGCATCAACATTGGTGTAGACCCAATGCTGAAATGCATCGACGACGGCCATATAGGGAAAGAAGATCAGCGTCTTTTCGAGATGTTCAATCCGATGGCGTGCCGCTTCTTCCTCCGAATAGAATCCCCCGCGATCTTGTGTTAAGTTTGGCGCGGCGAGCATCTCCATGCCCATCGAGGCGACTTCATTGAACTCCATTGGCGCACGCATTTGCCAAACGAGCGGCTGATTGCGCATAACGGAGTAGCCATGAAAGGCGTGTCCTGCCTCATGCAGCATCGTCTGGACGTTGCGGCCACTGCCGACTGCGTTCATGAAGATGAAGGGTAATTTACGATAGGGAAGGCTGTGCGAATATGCCCCCATCGCCTTGCCCTGCCGCGTCATGAGATCGAGCATGCCACCCTCGGCCATGTGCGCAAATTGATGGCCCAGCTCAGGGTCAAGATTGTGGAAAATGTCAAGCGATTGTTGGGTCAGCTGCTCTTCGCTGGCAAATGGGGTCAGCGGTTTGTCTTTCGTCGAAACGACCTTGCCCATCTCTGGAACCCATTCCCATGGGCGCAACGTGTCGTAGCCAAGAGCCTTGCGTTTACGCTCTAAAATGCGTTCAACTGCTGGCACAAATGCGGCCTCGATGGCGTCATGGAATTGATAACATTCTTCGGGCGAGTAGCTGAAACGTTTGCGTGTGCGGAAGGCGTATTGCCGATGATCGTCCAGCTTGGCATTCTTCGCCATCTGGTGTCGTTTAGCGAGCATCTCTGTGTAGATCGCATCCGCTTTAGGCTTGATCGATTGCCAGAGCCCCATGATCGCGTGCCAGCCGCGTTCCCGTTCAGCGCGATCGGGGCTATCGAGATGGACGGCAAGTTGATTGAGGTTTTCTAGTTCACCATCCCAATCGGCCGATAATCCGCCCACCGTTTTGTCATAATCTGTTGAAAGCTCGACTAATTCTGAGCGGATCGACAAATTTTCTTCGCGGAATAGATCCACCTCGTCGCGCAAATTACGCAACGCAACCTGCATATCTGCGTCATCAATTTGCAGCTGTAACAATCGTTGCTTGAGCTGTTGCTCTGCCTTTTCGACGTGTGGCCGCACCTCTTTGACCACGGCTAGATAGGCCGCTTCGCGCTCTGCATCCCCCGTATCAAGCGTGCGCTGAATCGACGTGTACGCCTGAACCTCTTGCCAAAAACGGGTCAAGTCGCTCCAATCTTGCAGCCATTCGCGCTGATTTTCGGCCGAAACTTGCCGCTCGATTAGTTCCGTGTAGTACGGTTCAAACGTTTGCCACTCTTGATAATTAACAACATCTATTGTTTGGGGTAATTCAATCATTATCTAACTCCTGAGCAATTTGCAGGAACTATAACCGAAACATAACGAAAACGTAAAGCATAAAACGGAAATGAGACGCATTACACATCCCGTTTTATAGTTTGCGCATATTTTAGATGTCGAACTGCAATTGATAGGCGTTGCGGTTGGGCTTTATAGCGTGAAAGGTATGCAGCAAGGCGTTGATCGGCTGATCGGCCACCAACTCAAAATGAGACTCTTCAAGCATTCCGCGCCAGCTTTCGATCCAGTAGGGCTGACCAAAACCGATCAGCCAGCGGTTGCTACTGCGCTGGACCGGTTCAACGACGATGAGTCGTCCGCCCGGTTGCAGCACGCGCATTGCCTCTTGCAAGAGTCGCTTGCGGTCGCCCTGTTGGATCAGCGCAGAAAATGTCTGTTCAATGACAATGGTGTAGGTGCTGCTATCGCGTAGGGGAAATCGGCCGATTTCCCCCTCACGCCAAACGGTGCGCGGATCGCTCAAGGGCAGCAGTGTGTCGTTATAAGCCGTGTGCCGCAAGCGTGCGAGTGCGGGATCGGGCATCTGTTGTGGATCAAAAACGTCGAGAATGAGCACCTGCCCTTTTTGCAACTTCTTGCTGATGGCAATAGCCCCATTGCGAAAGCCGGGTTCGACATAGACAAATGAATCTTGCGGGCGCAATCCTAACAGGGGCCAGACCCCTTCTGCTAGTTGGGCGTGGTCGAGCCGCTGTTTTAAATACCATGTCGCACCCGCGTAGAAGTACGCCGTGAACAGGAGAATTGACGCGCCCAATGGCAACAGCCCCCAGCGTCCCGTAAACAGCGTCGCCAACATGATAACGACGCCAGCGACGCAGCCAACCAATAGCCGCGCATAGAAGTACGGCCACTGTGCATTAAAATAGGGCGTGAGTCGGCTCATGGGGTGATCAACTGTTCAAAATGGCTAGGGTGATCTGCCAAATCGGTGCCAAGCGCAACCCGATAACATGGAATAGACATACACAACTGTGTGAGCAGATCAGTCTGTTCGATCACGGTTTCGCTGTCCCACATATCTGCGCTTTCTTGCAGAATGATGCTCAACGCGATCGCGCGCCGCAGTGTTTTGATCAGCGTTTTCGGCCGATCGCCAATCTGAGTAAAGCAAAGTGCGCCAATCGGCACAGGCGCAGACCATTGCGTGACAAGCTGACTGGCAGGCATGATGTTGTCGGCGATTGGGATATTGGGAACAAACTGTTGGCCAATCTTTTCGACGGGCAGTTGCGGGAGAAGGGTGAGGGTTTTCGGCCGAAAAGTCACAACATCTGGCACGGGATACGCCATCATTTTTCCAGTAACTTCCCGCACCAGAATGACATCATTCGACAACAGCTCCCATCCATTCAATACCAAATTCAACGCTGTTGTCGTCTTGCCGCTATGGGACTGCCCAACAAAGATAACCGCCTGATCGTGCGAACAAACACCTGCGGCGTGTAGCAAAAAATATCCACGTCGCCGCAATAGAGGCGCAAGCCCAACCATCAGCATATCCTCGATTGCGCCCATTGTAATCGCGTTTTCTGTCAAAATCAGGTTGATGCTGTCGCTACCATCGGGTACAAACACTGTCCCACCCTGCAAAAAGTGCAGCAACGTCCCGCCGTCAACGTCATAGGCGGCCAGAATACCGTTTGTGTCGCGGAAAAATGGTGCTTGCGGCGGCAATGGGGGTAGTGCGTCGCAGAGCTGTGCCCTCAGCTCAATGTCGGACCCCTCATTACGAACGGTTGCGCCTGCGAAAATCATTGACCAGTAGGCCGAAATTGCGGCGCATTGTGTCGTGAGTTTGATGCGTAATTCGCCCAATCGAATAATCATTGGGCGGGATTATACGATCTCCTTTTTAAATCGATGAATTTGATTGTGCTCGACAATTTGTCATGGTGATTGGAGCGACCTCATGTATCACGTTTGCTGGATAGGCATGACGCACGACGCACTGCGTATATTCCCTGCAAAATCCGTAAGCGCCACGCCTTTTGCGAGCGTCAGCCACCTTAAAATACTGCTTGAAAAATCGTAATGGCAGAGGGAAATGTGGTATAATGCAACAGATTAACTATGAGGCAAAAAACGCAGCCAGAGCGCACGATTCCAACGATTTTTGGGACGCTAAAAGCAGGATTTGAATTCACTACCCAGCATGGGTGGTTGATTATCTTGCCATTTCTACTCAACACGTTGCTCTGGGTGGGGCCACGTGTGCAGATTGCCGATTTGATCTTGACCAACCCTGCATTTTCTGAGCAGTTGGAAGTGGCAACGGCGTTGCAGCCAGATGGATCGGCCGAAATTGTCACCACCTTCATCGAACGTTTTAACCTGTTGACCTTGATCAGCGTTCCGTTAATTGGTGTGCCGACGCTCTATTCGGGCATCATGCCTGAGTCAGTTCCGATTGCGCCTGCAACCTATCAACTCGTTGATTGGAGCAGCGTGGGGCTAAATATATTGGCGATGCTGGCAATCGGGACGGTGATGAGCGCACTATTTTATTCACTGTTAACGCGCTTGGTGGCGACGGAGGGTGTGAATTGGCAGGATTTCGGCCGAAATCTGTTCCGTACCATCTTCCAACTCGCCCTAATGTTTGCCGCGATCATTCTAATTCTTTTTCTGTTTTCAATTCCGCTCTCTCTAATGGCGGTTGTCAGTAGTCTGATCAATCCGGGGGTAGGGGTGATCATTCTGCTAATGGGTTCCGTCCTATTGATGTGGGCGGTCATCTTTTTAAGTTTTAGTTTACCAACGCTGCTCTTCCATGATGGCTCCCCAACGTCCGCCATTATGAACAGTGTGCGCTTTCTGCAACATCATCTATCGACAGCCCTGCCGTTATTGATGCTGCTCTTTTTGATTCGTAGTTTAACCAATAGTTTGTGGTTATCGGCCGATGACGGTTCATGGCTCACCCTTGTCAGCATGGCAGGACATGCCTTTGTCGCCACCGCCCTAACCGCTAGTTTATTTATTTTTTATCGAGATCGCGCCGTTTTGACGGTAGCACCGCAGTCGGCAGTAATCAGTGAACGGTAATCAGCAGATGGGAATGCGCCGATCTTGCGCGTGTCCTGTTTGTTGCCAACTGTCAACTGTTTACTGAAAAACTATGTCACAAAATAAGTACGATGCCAGTAGCATTCAAGTTCTTAAAGGGTTAGAGGCGGTTCGCCATCGTCCCGGTATGTACGTCGGTGGGACGGATGTTAAGGCGCTCCACCACCTCGTCTATGAAATTGTAGACAACTCAATCGATGAGGCGTTGGCGGGTCGTTGTGAACGAATTATCGTCACGATGCACGCCGATGGCAGCGTCAGCGTTGCGGATGATGGCGTCGGCATCCCCGTCTCTCTCCATCCAACTGAGAAAGTTTCTGCACTCCAACTGGTGCATACAACGTTGCACGCGGGTGGTAAGTTTGACAACGATGCCTATAAAGTATCTGGTGGTTTGCATGGCGTCGGTGCAGCGGCCGTAAACGCGCTGTCTGCATGGATGGAAGTTACGGTAATGCGCGACGGTCACGTGTGGAAACAGCGTTACGAGCGCGGTGTGCCGAAGACGGGTGTCGAGAAAATTCGCAAGCTCAAAAAGGGGGAGCCAACCGGCACGATCAGCCGCTTTATGCCAGACGACACGATTTTTGAGGAGATCGAGTTTCGTTATGACACGTTACTCAATCGTTTCCGCGAAATGTCGTTTGTCACGAGTGGTGTCTTTATCACGCTCATTGATGAGCGCAAAAATCCGCCACGTGAGATGAACTTCTACTTTGAAGGTGGTCTCAACTCATTTGTGCGCTATCTCAACCGCTCTCGCACGGCACTCCACGACCCAGTTTATGCGAATAAAGAGGTTGACAACGTCTCTGTTGAAGTGGCGATGCAGTATCATATTGGTGTGGCGACAACGGAGCTTTCGTTTGCAAACACCATCAATACCCCTGATGGCGGTTCCCATCTTAGCGGTTTACGGACAGCCGTCACGCGCGTCGTCAACAACTATGCCAAAAAGAATAACTACTTTAAGGGCAAAGATGAAAGTTTCAGCGGGGATGACACCAAAGAAGGGCTGACGGCCGTTGTCAGCATTAAGCATCCTGACCCACAGTTTGAAAGTCAGACGAAGGTTAAGCTGATGAATACCGAAGTCAGCGGTATTGTTGCATCTGTTGCAGGTGACGCACTGGCGACCTTCTTGGAAGAGAATCCGCGCGATGCCAAAAAGATCATCGAACGCTGTCTGACGAGCGCACGCGCACGCAGTGCGGCGAAGAAGGCGCGTGAATTGGTCATGCGAAAGAGTGCATTGGAAAGTCTCACGTTGCCCGGAAAGCTGGCCGATTGCTCCGAACGCAACCCCGCCAACTGCGAAATTTACATCGTTGAGGGCGACAGTGCAGGTGGTACAGCTAAGCAAGGGCGTGACCGCCACTTCCAAGCTATTTTGCCACTGCGCGGGAAGATCTTAAACACCGAGCGTGCGCGACTCGACAAAATTCTCGCCAACAACGAGGTCAAGGCGTTGATCTCCGCGCTCGGTACGGGCATTGGCGAGTCGATGGATATGGAGAATTTGCGCTACGGACGTGTCATCATCATGACCGATGCTGATGTTGACGGCTCGCACATTCGCACTCTGCTGCTGACCTTCTTCTTCCGCTATATGCCTGAGCTTATCAGCGATGGGCATCTTTATATTGCACAGCCACCGCTCTATCAAGTCCGCACAGGTAAAGACGTTCACTACACCTATACGCAAGGTCAACAAGACAGCTTGATTAAACGCCTCAACGGCGCCCGCAAAATCAACGTGCAGCGTTATAAAGGGTTGGGTGAAATGAACGCTGAGCAACTTTGGGAGACGACGATGGATCCCGAAGAGCGCACGTTGCTACAGGTGAGCGTTGAAGATGCAGTGCTGGCCGACCAGACGTTTGATATGTTGATGGGCAGTGAAGTTGCACCACGTCGTCGTTTTATTACGACGAATGCGGCCGAAGTTCGCAATTTAGACATTTAGTCAGACAGATCTGTGCCAACCAGATGACGCTATAGACCTTCAGATAATGATTTGGGCCGATGTTTCGGGAATTGGATTTCCCGAAACACCAGTTCTTTGACTCGCTATAGTACATTCTAGCCTTTCTGTGTAACTCAAGGCGAATAGCAAAAGTCCAAGACCTGCCAGACGGCAGGTTTTTTGTTTCAGGTTCCCAGTCGCAAACCATCGATCCTCAAAAACTCGGACTTGACAAGGTGCGGATATCCTATAAACTTACTTTATTCACTGAATGAAGTAAGCGCAGAGTGCGCAATCCGATGATGAAAAAAGGCAACCGCGACCTCATTAAAGACATAAACCGTAGCCTTGTTCTCAACTTGATCAAGAATCACGGCCCTATCTCGCGCACAGAGTTGATCCAACGCTCTAACCTCAGCGCGGGGACGATCTCCAACATCACCAGCAGCCTGATCGCTGACGATACAATTCAAGAGACGGGGGAAGGGGAGTCGAGCGGTGGGCGGCGGCCTGTTTTGTTGCGCTTGAACCATCGGGCGGGATTTGTCGTCGGACTCAAGCTGATGGAGCAGGCAATCACCGTTGCCGTCACTAATTTAGATGCCAAAGTAATCTACCACCAAATCTATCCACTGAATGTGGCGATGCCTTCCCCGCCACCTCAACACGTCTTTGCCGCCCTTATTGCAGCGATTGAAGATTCGCTTGTCGCATCAGATATTGAGCGAGCGCGGGTTGTCGGTATTGGCATTGGACTGGCTGGCGTCATCGACGGCGGGCAGGGGATATGTCACTACTCACCTTACTTTAACTGGCGCGACGTGGACATCGCCACACCGATTTCGACGCACTTCGACCTGCCTGTTTATGTCGAAAATGATGTAAATACGCTGACCGTTGTCGAGAAATGGTTTGGCTACGGGCGTGATTTCTCGCACTTTGTTGTCGTCACGGTGGGGCGAGGTGTGGGTGCTGGGATCGTGCTCAATCAGCAGTTCTATCGCGGTGCATTTGGTGGCGCGGGTGAGTTTGGACACATCACCATGCAGGATGGTGAGCCGCCCGTCACGTTGGAGCAATTGGCGTCTGACAACGCGATTCTGCACTTTGCACAGGAGATCATTGCGCGGGGGGAGGAGACGTTGTTTTCGGCCGAAAATCCCCTCACCCTCGACGCTATCATCGCCGCCGCCAACGCAGGTGACCGCGTTTCACAAGGCTTGCTGGCCGATGCAGGTCGCTGGCTCGGCATCGGCATCTCCATTCTCATCAACCTGCTCAATCCTGAACTGGTCATTATTGGCGGCGAAGGCGTGCAGGCTGGCGAGTGGCGATTAGAACCGATGCACGCAGCGATTAAACGCCACGTCTTTAACGGGCTGGCGGACGATCTAAAAATCGTCATCGAACCTGTAGGCGATGAAACGTGGGCGCGTGGCGCGGCAAGCCTCGTGTTAAGCGAGTTATTCAAGTCGCCTATGCTGAAGTAGGCAAAATTTTTTGCAATTCTTTATTCACTTACTGAACTAAGTACGACGGAGCTAAACCTTTTATGGCTGGAGAGCGCGGATGGAACAAGTATCTATGGGTAGGCATCTTTCTGTTGCCTAGCCTGTCTGGATTGCTGTTGTTCACGGCAATGCCAATCTTGTCATCGCTAGGGCTAACGTTGTTTGAATGGGATTTGCTGACACCACCTAGCTTCGTTGGCGTGAACAACTTCAGGCGGTTGTTGGCTGATGACGACTTCTGGCAAGCCCTGAAAAACACGCTCTCCTACATCGTTTTTTACATCCCGCTTGTCATGACTGGCTCGCTGGCAATCGCTGTCATTCTCAATCAAAAGTTGCGCGGTCTGTTGTTTTTTCGCGCCGCATTCTTTGTGCCAGTTGTTTCGGCGTGGGTCGCCATCGCTCTGCTGTGGAAGTGGATATTCAACCCGCGCTTTGGCCTGCTCAACTATGCGCTTGCCCTTGTCGGGATTGACGGTCCTGCATGGCTGTTTGACCCCCAATGGGCGATGCCAGCGGTCGTTATCACCAGTGTTTGGAAGGACTTGGGATTCCTAATGGTGATGTTTCTCGCTGGTTTGCAGGGGATTCCAGAAGTGTATTACGAGGCAGCATCCATCGACGGCGCGACTCGGTGGCAAACATTCTGGCGCATCACGCTGCCATTGCTCTCGCCAACCGCATTTTTCGCACTCATTATTTCACTGATTAACTCGTTTCAGGTCTTCGACCAAATTTGGATTATGACCGAAGGGGGGCCGGCTGGCGCGACGAGTGTGCTGGTTGAACTCATCGTCAAGAACGCCTTTAGCTACAGCCGCATGGGGTACGCCTCCGCGCTGTCCTGGGTCCTATTTCTGCTGGTGTTTGCGGTGACGCTTGTGCAAATGCGCTTGCAAAGGAATTGGGTGGCATATGAATAAGGCCCTGCTGACTTTGCCCCTGAAAAAGCTGTTTTTCTATGTCCTGCTGCTGGCGGCGGCGTTGATGATGTTGATACCGTTCATGTGGATGATTTCAACTTCATTGAAAGCGGACGAGTATGTGCTGTCAATTCCATTGCAATTTATCCCGCGTCCGTTGACGTTTGATAGCTACCGACGGCTGACCGAAATTTTCCCAATGCCGCGTATGTTCTGGAACAGCCTATTTGTGGCTGTTTTGACAACGATCGGTCAAATAACGGTCAGCGCAATGGCGGCTTACGCCTTTGCCCGCATCGAGTTTCGCGGCCGTGACACGTTATTCGTCCTTTACTTGGCGACGCTGATGATTCCATCGCAAGTCACCATCATTCCCCTCTTTATTTTGATGCGCTACTTAGGCTGGATCAACAGCTATCCGGGCTTGATTGTGCCAGGCATTTTCAGCGCATTTGGCACGTTTCTGTTGCGGCAATTTTTCCTCACGCTCCCAAGAGAGTTGGAAGAGGCCGCCTTTATCGACGGGGCGTCACGCTGGACAATTTTCTGGCTCATCGTCATCCCGCTGTCGAGACCTGCGTTAGCAACGCTCGGTGTATTCGCCTTTATGGGGTCGTGGAATGCATTCCTCTGGCCGCTGTTTATCGTGCGAAACGAGCAGTTGATGACCCTGCCCGTTGGCTTGGCGACCCTGCACGGTCGCTGGCTGACGCAATGGAACTTAGTGATGGCTGGCGCTGTGATCACCATCATCCCCATGCTAATTGTTTACCTGTTTGCCCAACGTTACTTCGTGCAAGGCGTTGTGACGAGTGGTCTGAAGGGTTAAACGCCGCGATGACAAGATGGGCATTGCGCGTCTTGCATCAAAAACATATTTAGGAGAACAAAATGTACCAAAAACGCACCGCTCTTTTCCAGATTATGCTGCTGCTGGCAGCCATGTTGTTGCTTATCGGCTGTTCAACGAGTGAAACGACTGACCCCACCACGGAGGTGGAAAGTCCAACGACGGCCGTTGAAGTGGATGACACGACGACAGATGAACCCGTCACCATCACCTATTTGACCTTCTCGGCCGCTCCTGACCATCTTGAAGAACTCGATCAGATGATTGCTGCTTTTGAAGCAAAAAATCCGGGCATCAAGGTCGCGGTTGAAACGGCTCCGTTCGATGACTATTTCACCAAACTACAAGCGTTGATCGCTGGTGGTGAAGCACCCGATGCGTTTGAGTTAAATTACGAAAACTTTGTCACCTTTGCGGCAAAGGGTGCGTTGGCAGACCTGAGTGCGTTGGCATCGGCCGATAATGAGTACAATGGCGACCTCTACTATCCGCGCTCACTCGAAGCATTTAACTACAACGGTAGCCAACAAGCGTTGCCAGCGACATTCTCAACTGTCGTCCTCTTCTACAACAAAGACATGTTCGATGCGGCGGGTGTCGATTACCCCGCCGCCGATTGGACGTGGGATGATGCGGTTGTGGCGGCAGAGCAAATGACCGATGCCGACGCTGGCGTGTGGGGGCTCCATTCGGCCATTCAATTCTGGGAGTTCTACAAAAAGGCAGCACAAAATGGCTGTTCATTCTTTAGCGAAGACATGAGCGCGGTCACGATTGACTCCCCTGCCTGTGTTGAAACGCTGCAAACGATGGTCGATTTAGTTGAGACGGATGGCGTCATGCCGAGCGATATTGACATGGCTGGCATATCGGACGGCGACATGTTCACATCGCAACAACTCGCCATGACCGTAACGGGTATTTGGATGTTTGCCGCATTTGAAGATGCCCCATTTGAGTGGGACATTCAGGTAGAGCCGGGCATGGAGACACAGGCGACCCATTTCTTCTCAAACGGGGTTGCGATTTCGGCCGATTCTGCCCAGCAAGCCGCCACATGGGAATGGATCAAGTTCTTCACATCCAGTCCAGAGATGGCCGATATTCGGATCGAATCGGGTTGGGAATTGCCGACCCTCGATAACCCCGCATATGTCGATGGCTACCTCTCGCAAACGCCGCCCAACAACCGGCAAGCCGTCTTTGATTCGCTGAACTATGCCATCGTCCCACCCGTCATCGAGCGACAAAACGAGATGCAAGATGCGGTCAATCAGTTGATCGACCAAGTGAAGCTCGGCGAGCTGACGGCTGAAGAAGCGTTGACAGAAGCGAAAGCACAGCTTGAAGAGTTGCTGCCATAGAATTGAATTAGGTGAGCCTGTCGTGTACAGGCTCGCCTTCACTGCCAGCACGTTTCCCATAAACAGATAAACATGACTTTATACGACCAGAGCATCCAACTGCTCATAGACAGCCAGACAGCAAGCGGCGCAATCATTGCATCGGCCGAATTTCCCTCCTACCGCTTTAGCTGGTTCCGCGATAGCAGCTATATCGCCTATGCGCAATGTCGCGTGGGGCGATTCCAGCAGGCGCGCGACTACTTCATCTGGGCAGCGCAAACGGTTCGCCGCTTCGCATGGAAGGCCGACCGCGCCATCGCGAACATCACGGCGGGCAAGCGACTTGGCCCCGACGATTACCTGCACACGCGCTATACGGCCGATGGCCTTGAGGATGAAAACCAGTGGTGGGATTTTCAACTTGACGGCTATGGGACTTGGTTGTGGGCGTTAGGTGAGTATGTTGAGTTGGCGCAGGATGGGGCGATTCTCGACGAAATCGCGGACGAGGTGCGCGTCGTCTATCGTTATCTCAGCCATCTTTGGCAACAGCCTAACTACGACTGTTGGGAAGAGCTTTCGCAATATCTGCACAACTATTCGCTGGCGGCGATTCATGCGGGTCTGCAAGCAACGGCGCAACTGCTGCCCGATCTTGCGCAAGATGCGGCGGGTGTGACGACCGCGATTCGGGAACTGATGTTAACCGAAGGGGTCTGCGACGGCCGCTTTTCTAAATCATTCGCGCTCAAACAGCCACCTCAAAGCATTTTGCAAACGCCACAAACGGTTTACCATGATGCGACAACGGATGAGCAAATGCGGCAAGGTGCGGAGGCGAGCCTGATCGGACTTGCAACACCTTATGCGGTGTTTTCGGCCGATAATCCCCACCTGCAAGCGACCCTCGACCAGCTAGAAGCAATGCTGCATCGACCCAACGGCGGTGTCTATCGCTATCTGGGCGACACCTATTATGGCGGTGGCGAATGGGTCTTGCTGGCAGCATGGCTGGGCTGGCATTATGCGAAAATCGGCCGAATTGAAGAGGCCAAAAAATTAAAGAGCTGGGTTGAAGCACAAGCCGATGAGAACGGTTATCTGCCAGAGCAGGTGTCCGATCATCTGCTCGCGCCCGACCGCATTGCCGAATGGCGTGACCGCTGGGGATCCGTGGCGAAACCGCTCACGTGGTCACACGCGATGTACTTGATTTTGTGCGAGGAATTGAAACGTTATGAGTGAACTGATCCACCGTCCATTTGGCGACCGCCACCCCTATGAAAGCACGACAGATGAACGTGTTCCCAGACATCCCCACCCGCAAGATGTGGTAGAACTGCGCGCCTTGACGCGGCCAATTGGGGCAGCAAAAAATATGCTCGTCAGCTATTGGGATCAACGCTTTCCAGATCAAGTAAACAGTAAGCAAGTAGCACTGACAGAAAGCATTGAGGAAGAAGTCGCCTTTACCGAAGATGGGCATTTAAGCGAGGCGGCCGCACGGGCTGGCTTGATTGTGGGTGTGGACGAGTGGCAGGTCACGCTACCTGCATTCGCGGCTGGGACGGTGGTTTGCTATCAGTTTTCGGCCGAAACCCCCACCAGCCCACTCAACAGCCCTACTTACACCTACACCGTGCGCCAAACCATTGCACTCGACACGCTAGCGGCCACGTATCTCGGCGCAAATGCGCTTATCCTTGCACTGCAAAATGACACGGCCGACCATGCAGGCTATCTGCGTCTCTCGCTCGCTACCAACGGTCACTTGCAGGTCACAGCGGGTCATGGCAACTGTCCAGACATCGAGAACAGTGCGCTCAAAAAGGTCAATGAAACGCGATTCTCGTTTGGCGCGACGACGATACAGATAGACGCAAACCAGTTTGGCCTGAACCTTTTTCATCAAGACAAACTGATCGTGACAGGGATGCAGCCGCCCAAGTTAATCATTGGCGATGATAACTTTGTCGAAGCGGTCATCTTCGCATTTGCCGCACCAGAAGATGAGGCATTTTATGGCTTCGGCGAGCGGTTTAATGCGCTCGATCAGCGCGGGCAACGGCTCGACGTGCGCGTTTACGAGCAGTACAAGAATCACGGCCTCCGCACCTACATGCCGATGCCGCTACTCGTATCCTCAATGGGATATGGGCTCCTCGTGCAAACGCTGCGGCATTCCCTGTTTGACCTCGCACATGATGATCCAAACCGCTGGACGCTCACGACGGAACTCGGTGCAGAAAAGCAGATCACGCTCGATCTTCTGCTGGGCAGCGACACAAATTTGCTCGACATCGTTGCAAGGCTAACGACGCTGACGGGGCTGCCCACGCTGCCTCCTGATTGGGCGTTTGGACTCTGGATCAGCGGCAACGAGTGGAACTCTCAAGCACGTGTCGAAGAGATCATGCGCCAACACAAACGGCACGACATTCCGGCCTCTGTCATCGTACTGGAAGCATGGAGCGACGAGAACACGTTTTATATTTGGAATGATACCCAATATCAGCCCAAGTCTGGCGATGCGTCATTCCGTTACGCCGATTTTGAGTTCCCGCCTGACGGACTGTGGCCCGATCCAAAGGGGATGGTTGACGAGTTGCATGAGCAGGGGATGCGCGTTTTGCTGTGGCAAATCCCGATCCTCAAGGTCAACGAGGACGGAAACGCACAATTGGACCAAGATAAGGCGCACATGCTCGAAAAAGGGTACTGTGTTCAGCAGGCGGACGGCGAACCGTATCAAATTCGGCCGTTTTGGTTTCACGACGGATTGCTGATGGATTTTACCCATCCACAGGGCGTCGATTGGTGGATGCAGAAGCGGGAATATCTGCTGCGCGAGATTGGCATTGACGGCTTCAAGACGGATGGCGGCGAACACATTTGGGGGCGCGATTTACAGTTTGCCGATGGACGTGGCGGCGATGAAGTTTGGAATGAGTATCCCAATCTATATGCTGGCGCGTATTTCAACTATGCGCGCACGATTAAACCTGACGCGATCACCTTCAGTCGTGCGGGATTCACGGGGGCGCAGGCGTTCCCATGCCACTGGGCAGGGGATGAGAACTCGACGTGGGAGGCGTTCCGTCACTCCGTGCTAGCTGGGTTAAATGCGGGAATCTCTGGTGTCTCGTTTTGGGGATGGGACTTTGCAGGGTTCAGCGGGGATATTCCATCGGCCGAACTGTACCTGCGTGCCAGCGCAATGGCGGCCTTCTGTCCCATCATGCAGTATCACTCCGAATACAACCATCATCGTCAACCCTCCAACGACCGCACCCCATGGAATATCCAAGAGCGCACAGGGGATGAAACGGTGATTCCGACATTCCGCTTTTTGAACGATGTCCGCTTGAAGCTCCGACCTTACATCGAGTATGAAGCGTTGCAGTCAAGCCTCATAGGTATTCCAATGATGCGTGCGTTGTCACTGGCCTTCCCCACCGACCGCCAATGCCGCCAATTTCCCTATCAATATATGTTTGGCTCTGCGTTGCTGGTTGCGCCAGTCGTTGCAGAAGGGGTCAGCAAATGGCCGCTCTATCTGCCCACCGGTGAGTGGCGTGACCTTTGGACGGGCGAGCAGTATAACGGTGGTCAGGTCATCCATTACGACGTGTCAACCATCAAGATTCCCGTCTTTGTGCGCGCTGGGGTGGATCTGCCCATAAATTTGGATGATCTGCCTTAATTCATCGTAAAGTAAGAACTGTCATACCTGCGAAGGCAGGTATCCATTCTTTTCTAAAAGCTGCACCAACCCTTTTTGAACCGTCCAATGTCGTCTTTTCGGCCGAAATAAACAATCCATCTTCACGCACCCGCATTGCAAATACATCATCGCATAATTGGGCTGTGTCTATCCAATTTCGCTAGTGAAGGGGGAAAATGCCTAAATTGACTTACTGCAACACGTGCGCCATAATTTTGACAAAACATGTACTTATCAGCAGGTAAGTTACGGATTACAAACCATTCCGTGAAGACCGCAAATCCCAAAAAGGAATCTCATGCAAGCACAAGAAGCATATATTTATGAAGCGATTCGCACACCGCGCAGTAAAGGCAAGGCAAGCGGTGAACTGCACGAAGTCAAGCCAATCGACTTGGTTGTGACCTTGATGGATGAGTTAGTTGAACGCACCCACATCGACACGGCGCACGTCGATGATGTCGTGTTGGGGTGCGTCTCTCCGATTGGCGATCAGGGGCAAGATATCGCCAAGATTGCCGCGCAAAAGGCGGGCTGGGACATCGACGTTCCCGGCGTACAGCTCAATCGGTTCTGTGCCTCTGGTCTCGAATCGGTCAACATGGCGGCGATGAAGGTGCGATCTGGTTGGGAAAACATGGTAGTGGCCGGTGGTGTAGAGAGCATGTCACGTGTGCCAATCGGCTCCGACGGCGGCCCGATGTCGCAAGACCCCGCCACCAATTTTGACACCTACTTTGTGCCACAAGGGATCGGCGCTGACCTGATCGCCACGCTCGAAGGGTTTAGCCGCGATGATGTAGACAAGTTCGCGCTCCGCTCACAGCAACGAGCGACGTATGCCCGCGATAACGGTCGTTTTGATCGCTCAGTCGTGCCTGTCAAGGATATAAACGGGCTGACGATTCTTGAGAAAGATAGCTATATTCGGCCGAATACGACGCTCGATGGTCTCGGCGCATTGCGTCCAGCCTTTGAGATGATGGGCAGCATGGGTTTCGACTTCACCGCCCAACAAAAGTACCCACACGTCGAGAAGATCAACCATGTCCACACAGCGGGCAACTCGTCGGGCATCGTTGACGGGGCTGCGCTCGTCCTCGTTGGCAATGCGGAACAGGGGCAGCGTTTTGGCCTCAAGCCCCGCGCCCGCATCCGTGCCGCCGCGCTCGTTGGGACAGACCCCACCATCATGTTGACTGGCCCCGCCCCCGCAACCAAGAAAGCCCTCAAGCTAGCTGGCATGGAGATCGGCGACATCGACTTAATGGAGGTCAATGAGGCCTTCGCAGCGGTGGTGATGCGCTTTATGCGCGATATGGGTATCGACAGCGTCGAAAACATCAACGTCAACGGCGGCGCAATCGCCATGGGACACCCGCTCGGCGCAACAGGCGCCATGCTGCTCGGCACCCTAATCGACGAGATGGAACGCACCGATTGTGAAACGGGCCTCGTCACCCTCTGCGTCGGCGGCGGCATGGGGATTGCAACGATTGTAGAGCGAGTGTAAGGATTTACGATTTGGGATTTACGATTTACGAGAAGACATGAATGTTCGTAAATCCCAAATCGTAAATCGTAAATCAAACATGGCCATTAACTACGAACAAGACGAACAGGGGATCGTGACCCTGACAATTGATATGCCGGGACGCTCGGCAAATGTGTTGAACAGCGATTTTTATGACGCATACGTGCCAATTTTGGAGCGACTAGAGGGGGATGAATCGGTCACGGGTGTGATTCTCATCTCGGGCAAGTCGAAGATTTGGATCGCGGGTGCGGACATCGACAGCTCTTTTGAGGGGGATGATCCACGAGCGTTTTTCGACGGCGCGGAAATGTTGAAGTCATACATCCGCCGTTTGGAAAAGCTGGATAAACCAGTCGTCGCGGCGTTAAACGGGACCGCTCTCGGCGGTGGGTTTGAGCTAGCACTCGGCTGCCACTATCGCATCGCCATCGACAATGACCGCATCAAATTTGGCTTCCCAGAAGTGGGATTGGGACTTCTGCCCGGTGGGGGTGGGGTAGTGCGTGCGGGTCGTTTGGCGGGGCTGCAAACTGCGCTCGAATGGTTGACGCAAAACAAAAAGTATACGCCCAAGCAGACACTGGCGGCGGGCATGATCCACGCGCTGGCGACGGATGAGGGAGATTTGCTGCGTCAGGCGCGGGAATGGATTCACGCCAATCCCGATGCAAAAGCGCCATGGGATGCGGTCAAACGATACAAAATTCCGGGCGGTGGGCCCAATCATCCCGCAATTGCCCAAATGTTGGCGATTGCGCCCGCGATGATTCGCAAGGAGACGAAGGGCAACTATCCCGCGCCAGAGGCGATCTTGTCGGCGTTGGTCGAGGGCGCACAGGTCGATTTCGAGACCGCCAGCCGTATCGAGTCGCGCTACTTTGCCAAGCTCGGCACAAGTAATGAGAGCAAAAATATGATTCACGCGTTTTGGACGCAGTTGAATCAGATCAAGAAGGGGGCAAATCGGCCGAAAAACATCCCCCCACAAATAACAAAAAAGGTCGGTGTACTTGGTGCTGGCATGATGGGACACGGCATCGCCTACGTTTCAGCGATGGCGGGTATGGATGTCGTGATGACGGACGCGGATCAGGCAGGGGCAGACAAGGGCAAAGAGAAGATCGCCGCCTTGCTTAGCAAGCAGGTTCAACGTGGCAAGCTGTCACAGGAACAGGCGGATGGCATATTGGCAAACGTCGACGCCACTGCCGATTACAGCGCGTTGGACGGCTGTGATCTGATTATCGAAGCCGTTTTTGAGAATCGTGCGCTAAAAGCGAAGGTGACAAAGCTGGCAGAGGACGCGATGGATGCTAGCGGTGTCTTTGCATCTAACACTTCCACGCTGCCAATTACGGGGCTCGCGGAGGCGAGTCAACGTCCAGAGAAATTTATTGGTCTCCACTTCTTTTCACCCGTCCACAAGATGCAGTTGGTCGAGATCATCGTCGGTGAAAAGACGGACGACGAGACGCTGGCAAAGGCGTTCGACTATGTGCTGGCGATCCGCAAAGTGCCAATCGTCGTTAACGACAGTCGTGGTTTTTACACATCGCGGGTGTTTGGGACGTGGATCTACGAGGGGATGGCGTTGCTGGGAGAAGGCAACCATCCGCAAGCGATTGAGATGGCGGGGATTAAGGCGGGAATGCCCGTTGGCCCATTGGCGTTGCACGATGAGGTGACATTGAGCTTATCGGCGCATGTGCGTGACCAAACGATTGCCGACTTTGAAGCGGAGGGTAAGACGTATCAATATCATCCCGGCGATGTTGTGCTGGACAAGATGCTTGATCTCGGCCGATCTGGTCGGGCTGGCGGTGCTGGTTTCTACGAATATGGCGAGAATGGCAAAAAGCTTTGGCCTGAGCTGACAAACATCTTCATGGACGGTCAGCCGCAACTAGATCAACAAGAGATGATCGACCGTATCTTGTTCATTCAGTCGCTTGAGACGGTGCGCTGTATGGAGGAAGGGGTGTTGCGGAGTTCGGCCGATGCCAATTTAGGAAGCATCTTCGGCTGGGGATACGCACCATTCAACGGCGGCACGCTGCAATTTATCAACTCATATGGGGTCGATAAGTTCATCGCACGCGCACAAGCGTTAGCTGAACGCTATGGCGAACGTTTCACGCCACCCGCGCAATTGCGTGCAGTGGTGGAAGCAGGATAATGGACTTAGCAAGAGACAGCACCTCCTGCAAACGTAGCTCAGCCGTTTGTGGAGCTGGACAGTGGTAGGCTAGAGAAGCGAAACATTACCGTGCGGCACGCAGCGACTGCGCCTCATCTTCATCAATCGGGATGACTTCATTGAGCCGTGCTAGATCAAAAATCTCGCGGTAATGTTCGTGGAGACCAAATACGCGCAGTTGAGTTTCTTGTCGCTGGGCGCGAATCAGCAGCGTGATCAATAGCCCGATGCCAAAGCTGTTCATGTAAGTCAAGCCGCTAAAGTTGAGTAGCACCACGTTTGACTGCATTGCCAATGCCTGATCAAATGCTGCGCTTAGCTGCGTTTCAGCTGTTTGCCTGATCTCACCTTCAATATCGACGATTGGATTTCCATTGATTGTGCGGATTTTGTAATCAATCATATTGTCCTCAAAAAGAGTCACGTTCATTCAAGTTTGTGACGCTCCTTTCGTGCAGCGTCACATAATCGGATAGGCGCGTGATGTCGAAAAGCTCGCGCGCATGATCACTGAGGCCAGACGCCTGCAAGCTGATGGCATCGTGGCGCGCTTGCATGAGCAGTTCGACAATTAATGCCAATCCCATGCTGTTGATGAAGGTGACGTCAGCAAAATCGAGACGAATTATTTTCGGCCGAAAATCCGCGCCCGCGCGGTACGCCTGCAACAGCACATTTTCGGCCGAAATGTCCAATACGCCTGCCAATCCAATCAGCACTAGCTCGCCTACCGCCTCTACCGTCACATTCATCGTTGTGTTATCCATTGACAATCAGCGCGACGCGATTGCCTTCATCATCTTGCGTCACCTGCATTTCATCGACCATCTTCTGCATCAAAAATAGCCCCCAACCGCGCGGAGTCTGCTCATGATTGAGTTTGGCGGTTAGGTCAGGTGTTGCGATATTCGCGTCGAGATAGCCATCTCCGTGATCACAAATATCGACTTTCACACGCTCACCAGCAATAGAGACGCGCAAATCAATTAGACAGGCTGGATTGTATCCGTGCGCATGTTCGGCCGAATTCATTACGGCCTCTGTCACTGCCGTTTTCAACCGATTTAGCTTTCTATTGGGCAAATCGAATGGCTTGACCATCTCCTCGACCCAGCGCATGGCTGTTCGTTCACAACCCAGCTCACTGGGGAAACTTTTTCGGCCGATTTCCTGCCAGTTACCCTCATAGCGCACCGTGACCAGTGTGATGTCGTCTTCCTGCGTCCAGTCTTCACCCGTGAACTGCGCCAACTCGTCGAGCGCATTGCGGATCAGATTGTTGGTGCCATCGTGCTGGTTGACAAGTTGGCAAACGCGGGGAAAGCCAAACATCTCGCGCGCGCGGTTGTGCGCCTCCGCTAGCCCGTCACTATAAAAGAACAGCGTGTCATCGGGTCGAATCTGCACCGTTAGCTCTTCATAGCGCATATCTGGCATCAATCCGAGCGGCATCCCACGTGCGCGCAATTCATAAACACCATAGGGACTGCGCCAATAGGGGACATCGTGACCCGCGTTGGCAAATTGCAATGTGCCATCAATCGGATCAAGCAGTGCAAAGAAGCAGGTCACAAACATGCGTGGCGGGATGTCGGCGTAGAGCAGATTATTGACCCGTTCGAGTACCGCTCCTGGTGTTGCCAATCGCTCAGCCACTGCGCGCAACAGCGTTCGGGTCGTCGCCATCACCAGTGCAGCCGGGATTCCCTTGTCGGTCACGTCCCCAATAATAATGCCCAACTTGCCATCGGCCGCAGGGAGAAAGTCGAAGAAATCACCGCCCACTTCACGGGCAGGCTGATAGTGTGTGTCGATTTTCCAACCGCTAATTTGCGGCAGCGATTGCGGTAGCAGGGTTTGTTGAATGAGTCGTGCAACGCGCAGCTCCTGTTCGATACGGCTACGCTCGGCCACCACCGTCTGTTGCTCCCGCACCAGTTGGGCGACGCGCATCGCGGGTGCGGCGTGAGTGGCGAGGTCATTGAGCAGATGGCGATCATCGGCCGAATAGCCCTGATCGCTGCGTCGTCGCCCCAAGTTAAGCATCCCGATCAGCTCCCCTTGATTCACGAGCGGCACAACCAATTCAACGCCCGCTCGTCGCAGCTGGTCGAGCGCAGGTGAAGCGACTCTTACATTTTCAACCAGCACGGGCTGGGATTGTGCCACGAGATAGGTCAATAGCGGGTCATCATCTGTGATTGCTAAATCGAGTTCCACGATAGTGGGTTGCGTGGGGGCAACGGTCGCTGTTGGATTTCGTTTACGCCAGAATGGCGGTCGTCTGAGCATTATTGCGACCGATCCTTACGCAGCCAGAGCGAAACTTGTGCTGGCTGCATCGTACTTTCGATCGTAGTGAGCAATTCGGCCGAAATTGCCTCCAAGTCAACCTCATCCCGCACGACGTGAGCGAACTGCGCCAACGTTTGCTGTGCATCATATTTGCGACGGAAAAAGCGGCGGTCGATGATCTGCTGAATGCGCCGCAACAGTGGATTGAACAGTGCCGCAATTGCCAGCGTTGAAAGAACGATGGCGATGGGCGATTGCTGCGCGGTGACGGTCGAGAACAGAATTTGCAGCAATGTGACGGATCCAAAATAGACGAGTGCCAACGTTGCCGTCAACAGCGTGTATACCAGCGTTCGGCGGACGATCACATCGATCTGCCACAACTGATAACGTAACACGGCAACTGCCAGCGAGACAGGCAATGCGAGCAGGCTCAACGGTAGCAGCAGATTGGCAATGACGCGGTTGGCAGGCGCCAATGCTGGGGGTGGGTCGCCGATCAGCCAAACGACGACCACCACGCCCGCAATCATGACGCTCAATCCCGCGACGACCCACTTTGTTTGCTGGCGTTCGGTTGGCGTCGAAACGGTTACATAGCGATAGATTTGGATGAATGGAATCAGCAGCAGTGCGCCAAGCCAGACAATCATCTCAATCGGCCGATAAATGTTATGTGGACTAAACGGCGCATTTGGGAAGTAGCTGTAGAAAAACTCGGTGATAAACAGCGCAACCGCCACCCAACGTGACCAGCGCGGCACAAAGCGACCGTTCGGAAAAAGATAAAACGCCAAAATCAGGGTCACGAACAGCAAATAGTTGTGCGTCGCGCTTAGGAATCGGCCGAATTGTCCGGGCAAGTCAGACTGCACAAAAAATTGACCACCGATCAGCATCAATGACAGCGAGACGAGATAAGCAATCCAGCCCTGTCCACGACGTAAAATCAGCCACGCCATTATCCAAAAAACCAAACTGCCAACCACTGCAAGTATGGAGACGACAAGGGCATAGCGCGCGATGGGAATAGCGTGCGTTGTCAAAAATGCAGCATTGATCGGCCGCAACGCCATGTTGTCGGTACATGCCTCTTCCACACACACGATCTGAATTCTGCCAACCATGCGCGGAATCGCGACCAGCGTCACAAACACAGACTCAAGTGCCACCAACAACCAGACGACCCGCGACAGCCAAAAAATGCGATGATCACTTGTTTTCTTCGATCTTGCCAGCACCATTTGCATTAGTTCCCCACTGAAGGCGCGAACGCCCCTGTAACCAGAAAGAGCGACACCTCATAAGTGCCGCCCTTGCCCGTCTCGTGTTGATTTTTGCATCATCTTACACATTTTTCGACGCAATGAAATAGGTAAATTCCCTACTATTTTGCAAGCGTTAAGCTAGTCCGTTTATGTCTGCGTTCGCAACATCGTCGCGCACGGCAAGTGAGATATAACGCATCCCCAAACGCCTGATTTTCGTAACGTTTGGCGGACGTTCGATGCGTAAACTGCGTGTAATTCAACATAAAGCGGCTATATCATATAGCTGCCCTAAACTTTTCAAGGAGAACATCATGACACAGTTACGCAACTGGCTCTTCCTGCTGCTGCTTTTTATCGGCGCAGCGGGCTTTTTCACTTTACCAACCAACGTTTCAGCGGCCCCAGCCTACACAACGCAACAAACGACCTATGTCGTGCAGCGCGGTGACACGCTTTCGCGTATTGCCCAGCAGCATGGCACCACCGTTGCTGCCATCCAGCGGGCGAACAACTTGCTCTCAGATCGCATCTATGTCGGGCAACGACTCGTGATTCCGGGTTCGGTCGACCCAAATCAACCCAGTAACGGCACGATTTACATTGTGCAGGCGGGTGACAACCTCAGTCGCATCGCGCTACGCTATGGGACAACGGTTACGGCAATCAAGTCGGCCAACAACTTGCTGTCAGACCGGATCTATGTCGGACAACGCTTGCTGATTCCGAGTGGAAACGCACCTGTTCCTACTCCCATCCCATCATCAATATATACCGTGCAATCTGGTGATACATTGAGTGGAATTGCGCGGCGTTTTGGCACGACAGTCGCGGCAATTAAGGCGGCGAACAATCTTATTTCTGACCGGATTTTTGTTGGGCAGCGCTTGATAATCGCGACAGATTACAACACCCCACTACCACAGCCACAGCGCATTCAATTTGCGGCTGGCAGCAGTTCAGCGACGGTATCTGGCACGTCATCACAGATTGTGCCGGGACGCTACGTGTTGCGAGCGGCCGCTGGACAGATGATGAGTGTCAATGTCGTCAGCGATGTCTCCTACAACAGCCTGCTAATTCGTCATCCCAATGGCACTGTGCTCGGCGAGACGAGTTTATACCCTCTCAACTGGTCGGGTCGGCTGCCTGTGAGTGGCGATTACTATATCGAGATTTTCCACAATGGAACCGGTTTGGCGAACATCACGCTCAACGTCTCGATTGTGACGGATGGGCAGGGCATTCCATTCGAGCCGACATTTGTTCGTTCGGTGACGGCGTTGCAAACGGTGCGCGTCCGCAGTGGTCCCGGTCTGAATTACAGCATCATCGGTGCAATGCGTGGCGGTGAAGTGGCGTTTGTCACGGGCAAGAGTTTGGATGGCAACTGGTGGCGCATCAACTGCACCAATGTTCAAAGCGGTGTTTGTTGGGTGAGTGCAAATCCGAACCTTACTTCATGGAACTAAGAACTTTGGAGCGTGGATGTCTCAAGGCTAGGCGACTGCGCTCCAATTTCACTGGAACAAGCGATGTGCGAATCATCTGGCGTGTAGAACCCATCATAAGCTACACGCCAGTTAGCTGTTTTCGGCTACAATAGGCGGCGTAGATAATTTGATTTCTTAATGCACTTTATTCATTAATCAGCTGATATTTATGATGAGATCTATCTCCTCCTCTCGCTTGCTCAAATTCACATGCATTATTCCATGCCTCTTTATGTTCCTTGCCTATAGTCAAATGACAGCCCACGCACAGACAACGGTGCTTGTCGTTGATCGAGCTGCTGATGTGATCATCGGCTGCCCCGGCGGTAATTTCGATTGCCTCTGTAGAACAACCGCCACTGATTGCTTCCTGCGGCAAGCAATTGCCAAAGCCAATGCAGAGAGTGGCACAACCCAGATTACGTTTGCAGATTCCTATACGATCGAGTTGTTGGGACCATTACCTCCGATTACAGCTGACAACGTCACCATTGACGGTTCGCCGCACCAGCCCATCATCAGCGGGAGCGAGAATGGGATTGCCTATGGCTTGGTAATCGAAGGAGATGGTGTCACCATCAATGATCTAGAGTTAACTGGTTTTGACGGTGACCATATTCGCGTTGCAAGCGGCGCACAGGATGCGAGAATTTCAAACAATAACATCCTCGAACTTAATTGTTCACCCGATACCGCCAACGAGACCGTGGGCATCAATGTCATTGGCGATATCTCTGCAACGACCCCCAAAGCATATATTTGGCGCAATATAATTTGTGGCATGAATGTGGCTGGCATCAAGCTGACAAGCACGGCAGAGGTCAATGTGGGTATTGCACCAACAAGCGACGGCCCCGGCGAAAGAAACATCATGAATTTCAATCGTGTTGGTCTTGAAGTTTATCGCTCGTGTGACATCACTCATAAGAACGACAATATCCAAACGAGCATTGCTGAAGGGATGCTGATCGAACTCCAGCAGAACTGTCTCAACAGTCACTTTTCAAACTTGACGGTGAAGAACAATGGGGGAGTTGGCATTCGCAAGGTGTTATCAGAAGGGGGTAACAGCGTCACGCGTGCATTTATTCGGCCGTTTGAAATCACAGACAACGGCGATGAACCGATCGCGATTGCGCTCAATGCCGTCACCACACCCGTTCCACAAAGTTACGACGCAAATACCAACACGCTTAGATTCCAAATTAGCAGTGACACCAATCGCGTCTACCTCTACAAAATGAGCAGTGATCCGACCAGCAGCGGCGGGGGCGGCACCTATGTGGGTGAAGTTGGCTTCAACGGTGGCATCACGTCCTATCCCGTCAATCTCGATAACTATCCGACCCTGAACGAGACCAACACCGTGCTAATTGCGGGTCGTGCAGACCCATCCAATCTAACAACCTCTGAGATGAGTGCGCCCTATGTGCCGACTACGGCAACGGTGACAACGCTTGTAACACAACAGGCATCAATGGCCCCTCACTCCCACATGGTTATGCTCGTCGCTGCGCTGATTGTTTTGATTGGCGTAACGGCTCGTCTTAGGCGTGTTGGTGAGTGATGTCTGCAATGGATGTGTTTCAATTGGGTTTGTGAGCAAGCTGATAGCGTGTGCCGCGCCCCACGCCGATGCGCTCTATCACCCCTTCCTCAAGCAACTCCTCCAAATCCCGAAACGCCTGACTCTTTGAAACGCCAACGAGATCGACATACCCTTGCCGCGAGATCGGCGAGTGATTGGCGAGATGGTGCAGCAAGGCGGATTGTCGTTCGTTGAAGATAGATTGCAGGGCGGGAAAGCGCGTGTTGAGGGCGGTCACCCATGCTTGATAGCGTTCGTTGCCCATGATGTTGCTGAGATTTCGAGCGCGTACGAGATAGTCGCGGGCGGCGGCAAAATCACCAATCGTGGCGTGCAGTTCGACCAGATCGGCGGTAGTAATGGCGAGCCACGTTGCGTTTTCCATCTCTTCAAATAGGGCGTAGGCACGCTCATAGGCGGTTTGAGCAGCGGCGTATTTCCTCTGAAAGAAGTAGCAGCCACCGATTCCCTTATGGGCGGCCGCCTGCACGTTGAGATTGTCGCGTTCAACGGCAAGCTCAAGACAGCGGGTAAGATAGGAGAGGCCAGCGTCGTAATCGGCCGAAAAGACATACGCCTGCCCCAAATTGTGCGCCATGCGCATCATCAACTCGCTACGGCCACTGGCCGCCGCCGCCACCCACGCCTGTTGGCGCATTTCAATCTCCCGCGATTGGAGCGCGTCGTCTAGCTTAAAATGGGTGACGTGTCCAGCGCGTGCGTTGTGATACTCACACCAGAGCGCAGTGTCGGCTGGCGGCAACACCTGGCTGGCGCGTTCTAGGTCGTCGGTCGCCCGCTGTGCATCGGGAAATTCTTGGATAAAGAGCCAAGCGCGTTCTATGTATAATCGGCCGAAATGGGAGTTCAGCTCATCGTCAAGACGGTCGTGCAGCCGTTCGAGTAGATCGAGAATGACGGCTAAATGACCGAGACACGCATCGAGATCGATATGTTTCAGCACGCGAACGCGGCGTAAGTAGGCGGTCGTTTTGATCAGCAAATCGGGCGCGCCCAACGCGTGCTCGTAGGCGGCTGATGCTGCGGGCAGGTTATCCACGCTCTCCGCCAGCTCACCGCGCAAAATGTGCAACCGTGCGGCGAGGTCTGGATGCCGGCGCAACTTGCTGGGCTTGATGTCGTCGATTAGAGCTTCAATTTGCTGCGGCGGCACGCTGTCACGAATCGCCTGAGCATCATCGAGCAGCACCTGTACACCCGACAACAGGCGATTGCCAAGCATAAAGTGACGTGCCGCAAAAAAGTAGTCGCCCGCATCATCGCACAGATCGGCAAGCTGTAGATGCCACTGCCGCCGCACGCGCAACTCACTGCTGATGTGTGCGCGCAGTTGTGGCTTAAGCGTGAGCTGTGGCGGGATGGTGAGCTGACTTTGCAGCAGGTCGGTCAGCGTGACGTGCGGCACAAACTCTGCCAGCCATGCCTCTGGCAAATGCTCGTCCTCATGCAGGAGCGCAAGAATCTGTATGATCGTCTGGATTGGTTGTGCAGCCGTCTGATAGCGGCGCAGGAGGGCAAAGGTGTGACGCTGTGCCGCGTGAACGGGATCATGCAGCTCTTGCTGCACAACCGCGCTTGCCACCGTCAATGCGTGTCGCCGCCACTCGTAAAACGTCTGTTCAACCACGCCGAGCATTTCAGCGACATCGGCCGCCAGCATCCGCTCGACAAAGTAGCCGTTGAGAATGTTGTAGGTGCGCCAGTTGGGGTCGTGCCAGCTTTGCACGCCGTCTGGCTCAAAGGTGGAGACGACCCAGCGCAAAAAGCTGTCGAGTGCGCCAGCACGTTCCACGATAGAAGGGGGGTCACCGTCGAGCAGGTGGGGCGATATCAGCGATGACGTCGCAAGGGCGTTTTGCGCCATGCGTTGCTGGTCGCCAAGACGCAAGCTCGTCAATGCGTCGCTGACGATCTCGTTGAGTTGGTCAAGATCAATTATCGTTTCATCCTGCTGCATGACGCGCTCTTTTCGTCCCATTTGAGTGATTTTTCGGCAGAAATCATCGCTGCATTGCTTATGTTGTTTCATTCAGACCGTTCGTGACTTATGTTATCCTTGCAATAGCTTTGAACGTAATGCGTATTGCGTATTGCGTATGAAAGAACAGTCTACGCAACGGAGATAACATGAACAAACAACTATCAACCTCACTGATTGGCCTGTTCGCTATCATCACATTGGCGTTGCTGAGCCGTGTGAATTCGGCCGATGCTGACCCCAATTTTAACACACCCCACCTATTGGCAATCTACGCGCTCTCTTTTGACAATCCACCAGAGGCGACCAATTCGCTGGCGGCTCTGATGGATGAGTCGGTCGCGCTGCTTGGCGCAGTCACCGCCGCCAATCCCAACATCTCAGTCGCCATTTTAGCCGACGGTGGTAGGCTAGATGACACCTTTGTGTTCACCGCTTCCAACGGCGACACGAGCGCATACAACGGACTGCCAGATGCCAGCGGAACGCTCGATCCAGCTTTGACAGAGTACGACATGACCGACGGCGCGGCACTGGGTGGCTATATTTTGTGGGCGCGTAATCAGTTCGCCCACACGCTTTCGACGTTTACCTATCTCGGTCACGGTTTGCCCGTCACGCCCTATTTCGACGCGCCAATCACCGACTATACACGCTACATGCTAATGGAAGAGGCTGGCGACGATGCGCGCTCCAGCACACTCGACCCGTTGCCGCTGCGCTGGTGTCTCAATGGAGCAGGGACGGATCACACCATCCCCAATACCGACCCCGATGCGTTTAGCATGATCACCCCGCACGCCATCGGCGAAGCGTTACGCATTGGCACAAACGACGGGGCAAAGCCAATCGACGTATTTGATTCGCTGCACTGTTTTTCCCAATCTATCGAGCAGCTTTATGAGGTGGCTGGAGACGACGGGCATACCAATCTCTATGTGCGTGCGACGGTCGGCTCGCCCAGCTACGCCTATTTTGCGCCCGAACTATTGCCCAAAGTGCTGGAAGATTTGACCATCGACGCGACGACAGACTACAACGACATCGCCACACAGATGGTCAGCTCATACCACACACTGCACGAACCAGCCAACACCCATCCCCATCTCATCACCGCCGTCGATAATGCGGGCTTGGAAGCGGTCAAAACGAATTGGGCGACGGTTGGTGAGCGACTGGTCGCCAATGCACAGAGCGATGCGGCGACCACCTATGCGCGGGTTCTCAATGCGTACAACAGCAGCGCGAAATATGACACGACGGTTTGCGAGGGGGAGCAGGAGTATGAGCTGGCTGCCCCCGATGCGCTGGTCAATTTTCAGCAGTTTGCGCTGGCAATTTTAAATGAGTACGACAACGATCCTGTGCTGGATACGGTGCTGATTCAGGCGGCAAACGATGCCTATTTTGGCGTGACGAGTGCGGTGATCGTGGAGGAGGGGAGTGACGGGATTCCCCATTTTGGTGAAGGCTCGACCGCAAACTGGCCGTTGGCAAGCCAAACAGCCAGCAGTTTTGACGGCATTAGCCTGTTCACGCCGTTGATGACAACGGTCGTCAGCGGCACGTCTTACATGCCGTGGCAATCGCTCTGGTACACGCAGGAGACGAAGCTGACGGTCGGCGGTCAGTCGATTCCCAACCCGCAGCCGCTGCGCTTCTTCGACACGCCAAACGACAATTGGCAGACGTTGCTGGCTGATTATTGGGTGGACGCGGGCATCGTTCCTGGTGTCGATGTCGAGACGCTTTTCTGCACGTCTGAACTGCCGACGTTTGAGCGCAGCTATGCCGATTTGCGCGTGACGATTGAAGAATCGGCCGATCCCGCCCCCCTCGACGATCTCGTCATGTACACGATCAAAGTTCTCAACGGCGGCAACCTCGACGCGAGCAACGTCACGCTAGACGTTTTGCTGCGTCCGCCGTTGACTTTTGATTCGGCCGATCCGACCGCCAATTGTCAGTCGGGTGAACCTGTTTGTACATTAAAATTCGATCTTGGATTGCTCGCTCCTGATGAGATGACGGTCGTCATGGTAACGGCGAAAACGCCCAGCAGCAGCAATCGAGATGGGCGAATATCGGCCGATGTTTCATCCGACTCAATCGAAGGGTTGCAGTTCAATAACTCGGCCGTCGAAACCACATCATTCGCCGTGCCAACAGCCGTGACCTACTCAGCGGCGCAGCAGTCTGCTCACATACCGTACTTGTTGATGACGGGAAGCATCGTTTTGTTATTTGCTGTGACATTGACGATCCGGGCGTGGTTTTCTAAGTCGTGACCCCGCACCACGCAGTTCATAGGTGGTAATGGAAAAGTGATTGAGCGACATGTATAATTTGCTAGATGGATGAAATGGATGAAAAGGAATGGATTTTTTCGGCCGAAAGCAAGCCTGTTGAAAACATCAATCAAGGTGTCAACGGGGCAGTTCTCTTTCAACTGCTCGTGTCTATTCCTGCATTTGTCTGCTTGGCGTTCTTCTTGTATTTCATTCTGCGCTTGATATTCGATGTGTCGCAGCTCACCTTTATTTCTATACTGATTCTACTGGCCATATTTGTTGTTGGAGTCCACTGGAAACGCTGGCGAGACGCACGTTTACCAACTCAACAGACCTTGACACTAACAAATACTGGAGTGAGCATCGACCAAGGCGAAATCTCTGAAATCCCATACAGTGAAATTCAGCGCGTGCTTATTCAACGCGGAGGTGAGAATAAAATAGCTGGGCTAACTATCATCGCAAGTCGTATGCGTATTGAATCTCTGTACTTTTTTGGAGATCAAGAGGCAATTTTCGAGATTTTGCGCTCACACTTGTCTGACCACGTCAAAATCAGTGATTTTAATCAAAAGCGCAACAACCGAATTGCTCCAGGTTTAGTGATTTTTGGTCTACTTATATTTGCATCAATGTTATTGTCGGCGGGATTCTTCGTCTGGTTGATAGCAATCCTGATGTAGGGGCTAGGCAAATGGCTTGCGGCTTTCATCTAGTGGACTGTTTGCGCCATTTGTCTCGCCCATGTTTGATATAATCGCGCACTTGGGCGAGATAAACGACATAAAATTGTGTTTTGGTTGAGGCCACACGTCGTTTACCTAGCCCCTACCGAACCATCATGTAACGTGTAATTAAATCGTAAAAGTGGAACGAAAACCTCATTTCGTCCCACTTTCCGTTTCATTGCGTCCATTACGTTCCATTTCGGCCGAAAACCACCCCAAATCCCCCACAATCGACTGACCCCATTGGATTCAAATTGACCCCCAAAAATCATACGATTAATGCGTAACGAAATGGCGGCTCAGAAAAACACTTTCAGCCGCACAAGGAGATTTGTCATGTTACGCAGCAATAGTCTTGTACGCACGATTTTGTTATTGACCCTTTTGGTCTTACCGCTTCTCTTCCTCAATCAACGCGCAGCAGCGGCTCCCCAAGCCGACCCGCTCGCGTTCTACGACCCCGACGACACGGGCTGGCTCTCCTATCGCAACCAGAGCTACAACAGCTATGTCGATACCTTTAACGACATCAAGGACGACTACATTTTGCTCGACATCGAAGTCGATGTTGTCAACGGACAGCGCATTCTTGGCAGCGTGTGGCAGAGCAACCCCAATCATCGCGCATGGAAATCACACTCCACCCTCACCGACCAGCAGTTCAGTGATCTATGGACGCAATACGGCGATGACGGTTATCGCCTAGTCGATCAAGAGGCGTTTGTACTGGATGGGGAAATGCGCTACTCGGGTGTCTGGCACAAAAATGATGAGAATTTCAGCTGGCTCTCCTATCGCAATGCGACCAGCAACGAGTTCAGTGACAACTTTGACCTTTACAAAGACGACTTCATGATGATCGATTTCGACATCTATCTCAACACCAACGGTGAACATCGCCTATCGGCCGCATGGGTCGAAAACGCGGAAAATCTCAACTGGAAAATGCGTCGTGCGATGGATGCCGTGACCTTTGACACATGGCTCTCAGACAATGAAGCCCTCGGCTATCGGCCGCTCAAAGTCGATTCCTACACTGTTGGCAACGAACAGCGTTACGGTGCGATCTTGGTCGAAAACAGCAACGGCCGCACCTGGTCGATCTTCCGCGACATGACGGGGCAAGGGTATCTCAACCGCTGGTATCAGATGCGTGATTTGGGCTTGCGTCCTATCGACTTTGAACGCTACGTCAATGAAGACGGCAACGTGCGCTATGCGGGTGTCTGGCGGCAGGATGGCGACCGCTACGACTGGTTCTTGCGCGATGAAGTGGACACGATGGTGCTGGAGCAGTTCAACGACTTCGATATTCCCGGCATGAGCGTTGCGATTGCCAAAGGCGGCGAGTTCAAATATATCCGTGGCTTTGGTCACGCCGATGTCGAAGCTGGCAAATGGTACAACTCACGCACGGTCAATCGGCTCGCATCGGTGAGCAAGGCGATTGGTGGCGTGCTACTAATGGAGATGCTCGAAGATGGCACATTTGATGATGTTAACGACCTAACCCGCGATTATGTCCCCTCATTCCCCGTGCATCACACCCACACGATTGGTCAACTCGTCTCCAATCGCGGCGGCATCGGTCACTACGCCGAACTCGGCTGGCCTGCCAACACGTCGATTCAACACACCTCAGCCCTCTCTGGCGCACAGCTTTTCCAGAATGACGCGCTTGAATATGTGCCGGGCGCAGGCTGCCTGTACAGCACGCACACCTACAACTTCTTTGGCGCAGCGGCCGAAGCAGCGAGCGGCAAGTTTGTCGGTCAGCTACTGGCTGATGAGATTACCGACCCGCTTGACTTGGGTTCGCTCAAAGTCGAAAATCGCGCCAACTATAACTACCATCGCACGCAGCTTTATAACAGCAGCAATGACGAAATCGGCACGCCAGACAACATTAGCTGGAAGATTTTTGGCGGTGGGTTAGAAGCATCCGCCTATGATTTAGGGCGTTTTGGCATCAAGTTGCTCAACGGCTCGCTGCTATCACAGGCGTCACTCGATACGCTGTGGACACCTCCCGACAACTGCAACAACTACGCCTACGGCTGGAACGTTGGCGAAGAGGAAGGGACGCAGGTCGTCGCCAAGAATGGCGCACAGTCGGGCGCACGGACCTACATTCGCATGTATCCAGAGAAGGATATCGTGATCGTCGTCTTGACCAATCGCAGCGGTGGCGGTCACAGCGCAACGCAATTAGGCCGAGACTTGGGCGCACTGATGCTTGAGAATGAGCCAGACATCGCCGTGCCAGTTGTACCAGCCGTGCTTATGCCACCGAGTGATGGCAGCGCACCCACTTCGCCAGCAGTCAAATTTGCAGTCGGTGATGACTTCTATTTGCCACAAGGACCCGTGCAGTTGGTGACAACTGTAGACGGTCTCGTGTTGAGCAACATTGGGGATACGGGAGAGAGTGGGATGTTGGTTGAGTTGCAGCGGCCGACGGAGCTATTTTCGGCCGAATTCACCCCCGCCGTTCAGGTCGGAAATGTCATCAGCCAACAAATCGCCATCGACCTGCTCGATGCCAATGGTCGCTCGGTCAGCCAACTAGGAATCGAACTACCACAGCTTGCGGCGCCACCATGGATGACAGACGTGATTCCCACCCTCGTCACGCCCAGCTACCCGACCAGCGAGCCAATTGTCGTTGAGTTCATTCAGCAGGGGCGCATCATCGCCACCAAGAGCGTGGGGCCTGATGAGCCTGTGTCACTCGACATTGGGCACGGCTGGGAGTGTGAGATTGTTGAATCACAAGGTATCGCGTTTGAAACGTGCAAGCCTGTCCTCAAGATAAAACATTGCAACGCCGACGAAACCGAGTGCATCATCACCCATGCAAGCATCATCGACTTAGGCTGGCAGCTAGAGTTTGCAGAAATGCAGGAGCAGACAGACCCAACGGGCAACGTGATGCGCTTTGACGCAGTTCGCATCGGTCAGCGCGGCACGTCAAGGCTTTTGGCACCACCCGTCGAACAAATTTCGCTCAACGTAACTGGTTTGGCCTCAATGCAGTACACGCCTGCTAATTACAGTGTGCCTACAGCGGTGACGCTTTCAAGCAGTGCAGTGAGTCACGATTGGACAATGTGGCTAGCAACGCTCCCGCTACTGTTCGTCGTCACGCTTCTAGTTATACAAACAAAGCGCACAAACCGACGTACTGACTGACTCATCTCAGTTCAATAATCGACAGCCCAATCTAATGGCAGCCCATCCATCAAAAAGACGGATGGGCTGTTTGCGTTGTCCTCAAAATGGGTCGCCAGCAGACCGCATCCTAATCTGAACCACGATTGTTAGCGATGCAACGAATAGTGGTTTCATGCGAGCTTACAATCTGCTCTTCATTTCTTCACAACTTTCACAAAGTTTGTTCCTACGCTACATGCTCAGACGCACAGCACAGCAATGAATGGTCATTGCGCCCTGTGCGATCTGACATCCCGATCTTGGGACATATTTGTGGAGATCAAAATGAATTTACTACACACATTTCTAATCATAGGACACATCATCGGCGTGGCGATCGGAGCAGGTAGCCCGACCAGCCCGCGCTTTTGGGCAAAGATGACGATTGTGCTGATCGCATCGCTTAACGGCTTTGTCATGCACCGTCTGCTGTTCCCTATCTTTGCACGCTGTGCGCGGGAGAAAACGGCGATTGGATCGGCCGAATTTATCCGCTATGCACCGCTTCTCGTCATTGCTGGCCCCGTCTCGGCAATCTCATGGTACGCTGCCCTCATTCTCGGCGCGTGGCGTAGTCTGAGGTTGAGTTATTGGCAGTACATCACTGTCTACGGGTTTCTTGTCACGGCGAGCATCACGATTTCTGCCTTCGCGCTCGACTACGTCATGGCAAATCCTGACCGCATGACACGGTTTCTGCCGCGCAAATGGGTTTCTGCATTCCAAACGGCAAAAACGCCACAACGCTATCCTGCTGTCCTTATTGAAGTCAGGGCGGATGAGTAATGCGTTTAACAAGCGTTCTTCTTATGCAGCCGTTTGCGCTCGCTGACTATCGGACGGTTTTCGGACGCCTGTCCCTTGTCATTATCGACAGTTTAGTCATAACAATATACTTTGTGATAACCTTCATTATCATAAGATACACTACCTAAAGTTAGTTTAACTATTAGCGGACACTAAGTCGATGCCAGTGGTCTACGTCATCGACTTTCCCCGCTTACAAAGCTGAATCGCCATCCCCCAAGGATCGCGCAGCATCAGCAGCTTGTCACCTGCCTCTGTGACCTTGAGCGGCTCTGCGACTGTCGCTCCTGCCGCCAGCAGCGCCTCCGAACGTCGCTCAATATCCACGCACGAAAATGCGAGATGAAACGTCAATGGATTCATGCTGGCATATTCCGGCACACTGATTTGAGGATTGCAGTAAATCTCGATCATCATCTGCCCCGCAGAATCGGCTAAGAAATGAGTTCGTGCTGGGTCATCGCCGCTCCGTTTAACCGTGAATCCCAGATGTTCACAATACCATTTGCAAGTTGCCACTGGGTCTGCGACCTGATAGCCGACGTGTTCGATTTTCATCATGTGTTGTTTCCTCTTAAAGTAACGCCGTCAGATTTATGAGGACGGCTCAATTTCAATCAACAAATCTTTTGCGTCGATTTGGCTACCCGCCGCGACGTGAATTGCCTTGACCGTTCCCGCGAAATCGGCGTGTAGCCCCGTCTCCATCTTCATCGCCTCGATGGTCAAAAGCAGGTCGCTCGCTTGGACGGGCTGACCGACGGCAGCGGCGAGAATGGTCACGATACCGGGCATCGGGGCGGCGATGTGGTTGGGGTTGTTGGGGTCTGCTTTCGGCCGAATTGGACTCTTCCCCACCACCGACCGATTGGCAATCGAGATGACGCGCGGTTGACCATTCAGCTCAAAAAAGACTCGATTGATCCCCTCGTCATTCGCCTCGCTGATCGCCTGCAGTCGCACCTCCAACGTCTTGCCTGGATCGATCTCAATCGCAATCTCGTCAGTCGTCTGCATTCCATAAAAGAAGACAGACGTTGGCAATGTGTCCACGGGGCCATACTGCTGTTTGCGCTGCTGATAGGCGGTGAACACTTTTGGATACATCAGGTAGCCGCAGAAATCTTCGTCGGTGATGGTGTCGTCGGGGAATAGAGCTTGTAGCTCGGCACGTTTGGCGGGGAGATCGGCCGATTCCATCCGTGCTCCCGGTCGTTCCGTGAACGCCTCTCGCCCATTCAACACCTTCGCTTGCAACGCGGGCGGCCAGCCTCCCGGAGGCTGACCCAAGTTGCCGCGCATCATGTTGACAACCGACTCTGGGAACGCCACATCGACCGCTGGGTCTTCCACCTGTTCACGGGCCAGATTTTGGCTGACCATCATCAACGCCATATCGCCGACCACCTTGGACGACGGCGTGACCTTGACAATATCGCCAAACATCTGGTTGACATCGGCGTAGGTCGCCGCAATTTCGGGCCAGCGCGGTTCCAACCCTAGCGACCGCGCCTGCGTTTTTAGATTGGTGAACTGTCCGCCAGGCATTTCGTGCAGATAGACTTCGGATGCGGGGGATTGGGTCGCCGCTTCAAACGCCGCATACTGATTACGAACCTGCTCCCAATAGTTGCTAATTTCGCGCACCGCCGCGATGTCTATACCGGTGTCGCGTTCGGTGTGTTGTAGCGCAGAGACAACTGAGCCTAAACAGGGTTGTGCCGTACTGCCAGAGAGCGCGTCCATCGCCAAATCGACCACATCAACACCCGCCGCACTTGCCGCCAGCATTGTTGCCCCCGCAATACCAGATGTGTCATGGGTGTGCAGGTGAATCGGCAGCCCGATCTCCTCTTTGAGCGTCTTGACGAGCAGCGTCGCGGCCGCTGGCTTGAGCAGCCCCGCCATATCTTTGAGGCCGAGAATATGCACGCCTGCCCCCTTCAACTGCTGCGCCATCTCGACATAGTACGCCAAGTCGTATTTGGAGCGGTCTGGATTGAGCATGTCACCCGTATAGCAAATCGCACCTTCGCAAATTTTGCCGCTTTCCAAGACCGCCTCAATTGCCACCTGCATATTGTCGAACCAGTTGAGGCTGTCGAAAACACGGAACACATCGACCCCCGATTGCGCCGCCTGTGCCACAAAAAGGCGCACGACATTGTCGGGATAGTTTGTGTAGCCAACGGCGTTGGAGGCGCGTAGCAACATTTGCGTCAGCAGATTGGGCATTTTGGCCCGCAATTCGCGCAGCCGCTCCCACGGGTCTTCTTGCAGGAAGCGATAGGCGACATCGAACGTCGCGCCGCCCCAACATTCGACGGAGAACAGTTGCGGTAACTTCTGAGCGTAAACGGGGGCGATGGCGAGCATATCGGCCGATCTCATCCGCGTCGCCAACAGCGATTGATGCCCGTCCCGCATCGTTGTGTCGGTAATCAGCAGTTGTGGTTGTGCCAATAGCCAGTCGGCGACCGCTTGCGGCCCCTGCTCATCTAGCAGTTGGCGCGTCCCATTTGTTGGTGTTTCTAGTGAGAGCGAAGGGACGACGATGGGGCGATCTGTGCGCGGTTTCGGCCGATCCTTTGTCTCAGGATGCCCATTAACAGACACATCCGCGATATAGGTCAACAGCCGCGTCGCCCGATTGCGGCGGGGCGTGAAGTCGAGCAGCGAGGGCGTTTTGTCGATAAAGGTCGTCGTGTAACGGTTGTTGAGAAATTCGGGATGGCGCAGCAAATTCTCGACAAAGGCGATGTTGGTCGATACGCCGCGAATGCGAAACTCGCGCAGCGCACGATCCAGCCGCGCAATCGCCAATTCAGGTGTCTGCGCCCACGCCGTCACCTTTTCGAGCAGTGAATCATAGTGGCGCGTGATGACTGCGCCTGAGTACGCCGTGCCGCCGTCGAGCCGAATCCCCATCCCCGTCGCGGCGCGATAGGCGGTGATGCGCCCATAGTCGGGGATAAAGTTGTTTTGTGGGTCTTCGGTCGTCACGCGGCACTGCACGGCATGTCCATTAAGCTGAACGTCCGCTTGCGACGCGCACCCTGTCGCGGTGGCAATATCTTTGCCTTCCGCCAGCAAAATCTGCGCACGCACGATGTCAATGCCCGTCACATCTTCCGTCACCGTGTGCTCGACCTGCACACGCGGGTTGACCTCGATAAAGTAAAACGCGCCCGTGTCCCGATCCATCAAAAACTCGACCGTTCCGGCACATTCATAGTTGACGTGGGCAACCAATTTGAGCGCGAGGTTGCATATGTCTTCGCGCTGTTGCTCTGATAAATACGGTGCAGGCGCACGTTCGATCACCTTCTGGTTACGTCGCTGGACAGAGCAATCCCGTTCCCACAGATGGTACTGTGTCCCAAAGCGATCCCCCAAGACCTGCACCTCTACATGACGCGCATTCTCGACCAGCCGCTCTAAATACCCTTCCCCGTTACCGAACGCCGCCTCCGCTTCACGCCGCCCCTCCAGCACCTTGCTTTCTAGCTCATCCTCACTGTGAATGGCACGCATGCCGCGCCCACCCCCGCCCCAACTTGCCTTAAGCATCAGCGGATAGCCGATTTCGGCGGCCATGCGTCGCACCTCATCCATATCATCGGGCAGCACGTCGGTCGCTGGCACAACTGGCACATCGGCCGCCAGCGCGATTTGGCGTGCGCTCGCCTTGTCACCCAGTTGGCGCATCGTCTCTGCCGTGGGGCCAATAAACTTGATGCCGTTGGCGGTACACGCATCGACAAAGTCGGGGTTCTCTGACAGCAAGCCATAACCGGGATGAATCGCGTCAGCTCCCGCCTGTATCGCGACCCGAATCATTTCGTCAATGCTCAGATAGGCAGCGACTGGCCCCAGCCCAGCCCCGATGCGGTACGCCTCGTCCGCCTTGAAGCGGTGGAGGGCAAGCTTGTCTTCTTCTGCAAATACGGCGACGGTGTGCTTACCCATTTCGTTGGCGGCACGCATTACGCGGATGGCGATTTCACTGCGGTTGGCTACTAGGATTTTGTTAAAAGATTGCATAAGCCAATTGTAACGGAATGAACGCGGGGATTCTTGAGGAAATGGTATGGTTTTCGGCCGAATCGAGACAGATCTAAATTGCCTAAAATCCTCCGAACAGATCATGTCAGGTAGGGTTGTGTTCGCAGCACAAATTATGACACATTTTATTGCCTGCAAGCTTATGCAGGGACAAGCTCGACTATAATCACACTAATGGCTGGTCAGCATTTCAGCATTTCCGCTAGGAAAAAGCAGCTGTGTTATTCTCTCTGCTGAATTGCGGAGTAGCTACTTTGAAACATTATTAGGAGAAACAGAATGCAATATTGGACTGTATGGTATCCGAAAGCGGCCAGCACTGGGCTACTGGTCGGCCGTGGGTTAATCGACCCGACTGATAAGCTACTGTTGCACTCAGCCCCGCCCGTCGTCACAGTTGAGGTCACGGATGAGTCAGGGAAGCGGCTAGCGTATGGCAAGGATTTAGAAAAATCGGCCGATTCCCCCATGTGCCTACTCGTCCGCGATGGGGATAGCATCACGCGACAAGATCTCTGGCCGACCGAAGACCATAACGGAATGGTTGTGCTGTTGCCCGGCGGCGAGGCGGCCCTGCTACAGTCATGGTGGAATGCTGAGGATAAAAAGTCTTGGCGCTGGTCTGTTGAATTTTATAATGAGATTGAATAGACAGATTTTAGTCATACAACAAAGAATATGAAACTATTTCAGTGTCAGAACTGCCAACAAACGGTCTTTTTTGAGAACACGCACTGCGAAAGCTGCCAAAGTGCGCTGGGATTTCTACCGAGCGCGATGCGCCTCATTACCCTGAAATCTCATACGCAAGGCATGAGTGCCTATGACAACCCTGCGCAACGGTTTAACTATTGCCAAAACTTCCAGCACGGCGGGTGCAACTGGTTATTATCAGCCGATTCTGACGACGTGCTCTGTTTGGCGTGCGATCTCAACAACAAAGTTCCTGATCTAAGTATTGAACAACATCGTCAAGATTGGATCGAGATTGAGCGCGCCAAACATCGACTCGTTTATGAGTTGTTGCACCTGAATTTGCCAGTCGTTAGCAAACGTTTGGATCCAGAATCTGGTCTATCATTCAACTTTCTCTCAGAAGAGCTGACCCCAAGTGGTGAACCCGTCATGACAGGTCACATGCAGGGGTTGATCACGCTCAACACGGCCGAAGCCGACCCGGTGCAAAGGGAAAAGATGAAGGCTGAAATGGAGGAACCGTACCGCACCCTGATTGGTCATTTCCGCCATGAGATCGGACATTATTACTGGGAGTTGTTGATTCGCTCCAATAGCAGCACGCTCGACGCATACCGCTCCCTGTTTGGCGACGACCGTCAGGATTACCAAGAGGCGCTTAATCGGCACTATCAAGCAGGGCCTCGTGCCGATTGGCGTTCGCACTTTGTCAGCGCGTATGCTTCCTGCCACCCGTGGGAGGATTGGGCGGAAACGTGGGCGCACTACATGCATCTGATGGCGACCTTACATAGCGCCCAGGCCTACGGAATAACGTTGCAACCCAAAGTTGCTTCCATGTCCAAACAGGGGCCAACGATGGATTTGAAGCTGGATTATGTCTTGTTGGAAGAGAGCGACATCAACATCATCCTGTCGGATTGGCTGAAATTGACGCTGGCGGTGAACAGCTTGAACAGAAGCATGGGGCAGCCCGACTTGTACCCCTTCGTGCTTGCCCCGCAGGTTCGGGAAAAGCTGGGTTTCGTTCATCAACTCATCATTGAGCAGAGATAATCCGTTACGCCAGCTTTTAACTCCCGAACCGACAGATAGTCTTTAATCACCGCGCAGACTGCCTGCGCCGACGCAACAAAATCCAAACGACAATCAACAGCGGCTGCACGCTCAGCAGAACATGGAAGGGCAGACGAGAATCGGCCGAAACCGCCACCACATCAACCGCCGTCACCACAAACGGCATCGTGAAATCATACGCCTGGCTGTACGTCACGTTGCCAGACAGATCGAACGCAACCACTGTGACGAGCGTTGTTCCAATAAACGCATCCGTCACCCACACACGCCAGCTATGATTCGTGCGTGCCGCCAACATCCAGCGATGCGACCCATCTTGCCGATCCAGCCGCAGATATACCTCACCAACACCGCCCCCATCGCTGACACTACCCGCAATTTGATCGGCTTGCAACATGGTAACCGAATGCTCAGGCGCGACGATGTCCACGCGCAAGGTGCGCGTCAGCGGGTCTGAACGGTTGCCCGCCTGATCGACGCCGACCAGCACAACCGTCTCACTGATGCCGTCGCTTTCCGCGAAGCTCAATCCCGCCTGCCAGTGCCCCTCGCTCGTCGAGGGGAACGTTGTGCATGACTGCCCCACTTGACAAAGTTCAACGCTAGCCGCTGCCTGGTCGTCGCTGATCGTTCCCGCCAGCACCAGCTCGCCGCTGCCAAGCAGCCCGTCTGCGATGGCTGCCTCTGTCGCTGCGTTGAGGGCAATCGTTGGAGCCGTGTTATCGACAGGGTAGACGACCCCACCGCTCCACGCACTCTCGTTGCCTAGGCTATCGACCGCCTTCACGCGCAGTTGATACGCCGTATTGCCGCCGAGATCAGGCAGATGCCACAGGCAGCTTGCAATTGCCGCCGCCGCACCGTTGAGCGCACACGGCAACTGCACCACATCGCCCGTCGGGATACCTGTGATTTCGACAACGGATGATGTGACACCTGCTGCATCTTCGGCAGATATTGCCAGTGTATTCGACAGCGCACGCACAAAGCCAATCGGCAATGTGACCGAAACGGCATTTGGCGCATGCAGATCGAGCTTGTGATGCACCCAATACTGGTCGTAATTGGTGTGGTGGCTGTCTGAAACGGTCACGCTAAATTCAGCCGCCGTCGCGTGCAAATTTTGATCAACCAGCACAGTGAACGTCACCACGCTCGTTGTTTGTGGCGTGATGTCGTTGACGACGATTTGCTCGGTTGCGCCGCCGCCAGCAAAGCGGAGCGCGCCGCGTGCCGTTGCGTCGAGCGTGAGCGTTGACAACGCCCCAGCACCGAGATTGTCGTAATGCACCGTGTAGTTGATCGTGCTGCCATCACCGACAGGTTGCGGCTCTGCAATCACGCCGACTTGCGGCTCAATCACCCCATCTAAGTCACTATCAACCACCTGACCCAGCGTCAATGCGGTCGGATGAAGCCGATAGCGCAACGTCGTGCCGCCAGAGTCCGATTGCAGGTCAATCCGTACATCGGAGCCATCGTAAACCCCTGCATTGGGAACGACACCACTCGACAGCGCGGGAATGTCGATCACCTGTTGCAGTTGTAAATCGTTCGCCACACGACGTGCTTGAACAACGCCATTTGTCAGCGGATTTTTGGCGGGGATTGCTGACCAGAGGGAAAGTTCGTTTTCAGCTTGCTCTGAGCCTGTCGAAGGAGCCCCACTCATTGCCAACAGCTTCAATCCATCCCCCTCACTTAAACCCAAAGCACCAAACGGGAAAATCAACCTCGTCCGCACCCCGTCACTGCTAAACGTCGTGCTGTCCAGCGGCAAGGCATTCGTCCAGTTTGCGCCGTCCCAGCCTAACAGCGTCGCCGTCGTCACATTGCTGACGTGAATCACAAAATCGGCACCAAATCCACTGGGCAGCAGCACAGTTGCCCCTGCCCCAAACGGGTTGTAAAGGGAGCTTCCCCACCCGCGCCTGTGTCGAGATAGAGGAACAGATCGCCATCGCTGTTCCAGTTGCCGCCCTCGTAGACAAAGCTGAGATGGGTCGCGTTCCATGAGGCGAAAAGCTGCTGTGTGCCAGCCTGTGCCTCAAATCGGCCGAATTGATTGCTCGCTGTATTGAGCCACACGTCGGGCGCATGGTCGATCAGGGCGGGTGTAACCGCGCTATCAAAGTAGACTGGGCCAAAGTTTTGCGCGACCTGATTGCCGCCGTCGTCAACCACGATCAGATGGGCGTACTTGATTTGTGCCTCGCCCAACGTCTGTGTGTGCGATCCTGCGCCGCCGCTGTAGGCGGTCAGTTCGCCAAGCGTCGCCGTCGCCGCGTCTGTCCAGCCCGCATAAACGTTAGCGATGCCGTTGACATCAACGGGAGCCGTCCAGTTAATCGTCATCGACGGATTGCTGTTGCGGATGGTTGCGCCGCGACTGATCGGCTGACCGCCAGTAAGCGCAACCGTCATCGTCGGCGGCTCTGGTGGGATGAGATCGACCCGCACCGTTTCGATTACCTGTGCCGTGCGCCCTGCGCCGTCGGTTAACTTGACGGTCACGGGGAAGGAGCCGTTTTCAGCCGTCGCCTGATCCCCCACCTGCCACGCATATTCCCAGCGGTTGTTTGTCACATCGGCCGTCGCCGTCATCCATGCGCCGCCATCAATTTGGACGGCAACAGACTCTACACTGAGCGTATCAACCAGCGCACCGCTTAAGAGCACGGTGCCGTTGCGGCGCAAATCGGCGTTGTTGACTGGTGTCCAAAACTGTGCCGCGTCCGAACCGTCGAGGTTCGCCCACCACACGTCGAGGTCGTTTGTCCAATATAGCTTGTCGTGCTGCTCCACCACCAGCACATCGACCGCCGTTGTTGGGAAGCTGCCTGTTGGCAGTCCCGTGACCAACGTTTCGACCTGCGTGCCGTCCAAGTTGGCGCGGCGAAGCGTGCCTGTGTCGTCTTCTGACCAGTAGATTTTGGCGTTGGTTGCATCCACATCGACCGCATAAACATTGCCGCCAGTTGACGCAACGAGTGCATCTGCGCCTGTGGCAATGTTGCGTTCGCGGATCGCCTGATACGCGCCGTAGTAGACGCGCATATCGCCACCGCTGTCGGTCGGAACGTAGGGAAGCGTGGTAAACAGTTTGTTGCTGACGACGGTATTGTTGTTCGGGTTGTGTTCGCCATTTTCGGCCGAAATCACCCCCGTAATCGGCAACGCTCCCTGCTCCCCTGCCGCCACGTTAAGCGTCAGATCAATCACCAGCGGCGACTCGTGCTTAATGTCGTCCGTCGGTGTACACGTCACGCGCTCTGGTTGCGCTGCCGCATAGATGCAGATGTCGGGCGTCGCGCTGACGTAGCTCAAGCCCGTTGGCAGATTCAGCGTCACCTGCGGATGTTTGCCCGTCACGTAGCCGCTCGTCGCTGTCACCACGACCGCCACATTTTGCACGCCCACAACTACCTCGCGCTCTGGCGCGATGGTCAGCGTCATATCAGGCGCGGCAAACTGCTCGCCGGGCAGCGTGATCGCCCGCATCACCGTGCGAACCCCCTGTGTGCCAGGCAGCAGTTGCCCATAATCGCTGCCGTCCAAGCCCGCCCGATAGAGTCGGTCGTATTGCAGCCAGTAGAGCGTGTTGCTCGGCGCGTCGGCGTGTAGCGATGTCCAGAAGTTGACACGCGGCACGTCGATAATCGTCGTCGCGCCGCTGCCGTCCAGATTGGCACGTACAACGCCCGCATCGTAATCGACCCAGAAAAGCTGGTCGTTTTGCGGCACCACATGCAGGTCGGCAATTTTGACCGCACCCGCAAACGGACAACTGCCCAAGCTTGTCCAGTCAAGCGACGCGCCTGCAATTTGCGTCAACCCTGTGCCGTTGAGATTGGCGGTGAACACCGCGTCGGCCGTCGGGTGCAGCCAGCGCGAAAACGACCAGATCAGTTTGTTGTTGTCATGATCGATTTCCAGCGCATTGACCGCCGCATAGTCGAGACCGCAATAGTCACCGCTGATTGGCACAAACGACCAAACCGTTTCGACGTTGCTCATGTCGAGATTGGCGCGGCGAATGTACTGCTGTTCGCTCCAGTATAGTTTGTTGCCAGCCGCATCAACCGCCAGCGTTGTGTTGCGGATGCCGCTCGCACTGCCAGCGATGCCGCCGCGCAGTTGGGTTGGGTTGTTGCCGTTGAGATCGGCACGCCAGATGGCGGCACTATCGGCCGAATCGTCCACCTCAACCCAATACAGATGGCCGCGCAGTTCGTCAAAGTCGATGTCGCGCACGATGTGCAAGCGTTCGACCACCGTTTCGCGCCCGCTGCCATCATACAAATTGAAGCGCACGATGTCGTTTGATCCGTTCTCGTTGGTGACCTGCCCGTTGTCGCTCAGGTACGCCCACGTCTGCTCTGGCACAGCCGCGCCGCAGTTGCCGAGTGTGTCACAGGCGCGTGCAAACAGCTCACCCGTCTGGAAACCGCTGGCGGTGCAGTCGCTGCTCAATCTATTCAACTGCTGACCGTCGCCCCACTCCTGCCACCACGCATCGTTGCGATAGCCACGCACGAGTGATGCTGTGTTGCAGTGGTTGACGAGCTGGTCGGTTGTGAGGTTGTCGTCTTCGGCCGAAACGGTAAACAGCGTTTGCGCCGTCGAGTCAATCCCGTCATACGCCACGTCGATAGCCACACGCGGCGACTGCGAATCGATCAGGCCGCGCCACGTGCGCCACTGATCGCGGCTTGTCTGATTGCCGTGTGCGTCCGTGCCGCGCACGTCGATTTGGTAATACCCTTCAAGACCAGCGGGAATGGTGTGCTGCCAGCCGTCGTTGTCAAGTGTGGCGGGTTGCCAGTTGCGGTAGAGGCTGCTGATTTCGGCCGAACTCAACGCCACGTCATAAATCGCCAGCTCATCCAGCATCCCGTCAAAATAGGGCGCACTGCCGACCCCCGACCAGCCGATGTGGACACTGTTTTGTGGGTGGGCTGAACTGGTGGCAGCGGTCGAAACGGCGAGCGTGCCATTGACGTAGAGGCGGTTGCCCTCCGCGCCAATCGTGTGAAAAAGCTGATGCCATGCGCTATCCGCGTAGTTGGTGAACGCCGAACAGCCAGTCTGGAACGATGCGCCCGTCCAGACATTCATACAGACGTTGCCATTTTCGAGATAGATCGAGCGATCAACGCCAGCCACGCTGGGATAATCACCCGACACTGCGCTAAAGATGCCACAATCGGCGCAGCTTGTGTTGAACCAGAGGCTAAGCGTGTAGTCGGTTTCGAGAATGTCGTAGGGGCTGTTGACGATAATCGGCCGAATCATATCATCCACGCCGTCAAACTGAACGGCGCGACCGTACTGCCCAGCGACCCCCGTCGTTGGGCAGGTGATGTCGGTGCAGGTGAAGAGGCGATTATCGGCCGAAACGTCGGCAAAAAAGCGCGACCCAATCGCGTCGTCAAACGGCATGAGCAAACGTGGATCAGCCATGCTGTCGAGCAGTTCCGCCCGCGTAAAGGCGACCTCAACCGCACTAACCGCGCTGTGCGTGTCGGAAATCGTTCCTGTGATTTGCGTGCCGAGCTTGAGCTGTGCGTTAGGCGGGTGCGACTGCAAATCGGCCGCTGGCCCCGCCTCGTCAATCAGCAAGCGGCGCACCACCGTCGTGCTGTTCCCCGCTGGATCAGCGTTGTCGATGGCCGTCACGCTCAGCGTGATCGGGTTGGACGGAAATAGCTGGTTGTTCAAGCTAAAGTCGTCAACCGTAAAGCTGTGGCTCCACGTCCCCGCAGCGAGCGCGGCAATCTGCGTCGTGTTGCCATCAATGGCGATGGTCACCTGTTCGACACCGCTCGTCGCATCGCTCACCGTGCCGTCGAGGTCAAACACCCACTTGTTATTTGCATCGCGGCGCAGCGGCACACGGCTGTCTGTCGCCTGCGTAATCGTCAGCGCGGGCGGCACGTTGTCGGTGACGGCGTTGAAACGGGTCACCGTGCTATTGCCAACCGCATCGGTACTACGCACGTCAATCGTGTAGGTCGCATCACCCGCTGGTACGTCCCACTCAAACGCCCACATCTCTGCGCCCGTCGCGGGCTGGAATGCGCCCCCGTCGATGCTGACCTCGACCGTCGTAATATAGGATGTTGGATCAGAAGCCTTGCCGCCAACCACAACCGAGCGGTCTGGCACGATAAAGTTGCCGACGATCAGCGTCGCCGCATCAGGATTGTCGTCGTCGATGGTGACGCGGGTCGTCTCGCTGACGATTAAGGAGCCGACGTTGCCCGTCAACCCGTTAAACGTCAGGGTGGCGGCCGACCAGCGCACGCCACCGCTGGTCGTGCGAACCAGTTGGCAAGCGGTGGCGGTGCAGTCGGCGGTGCTGGCTGCCATTGCGCCGTTTTGCCATGCGACGCTTTGCTTATTGGTGTGCGGCTGTCCGTCGGCCGTTAACGATTGATAGTGCAGGAAGCCGTCCGTTGCGCTGGTGCGTGCTTGCCAACTAACGACCCAACTGGCTGGCAATTCGGCCGATGTCAGCAGATGCGCTTGCGGCGCGGTGATGGCCGCCTGTTGGCCGCGATTGCCGACGATAGCCGCATCTGCGCTGCCCACTTTTGCCATAACGTGATCGCCGGCGTTGATCCACACAACGAGCGATTGTGCCGACGTGTCGTTGAAGGCGATGTGCGGTGTGCTGTTGAGCACAGAGTCGGCCGTCAGTGCGCTGATGCTGTTGGCGACATATGCGCCGCTGGCACTCACCTGCGCCTGCCAAATCTCGCTGTCGCTAGTCGAGTGGTCGTGCTGCCAGACGACGGTGTAGCTGCTGCCTGTCGCAGCGATAGCGGGGAAAAGATCGGCTTCCGTGACGACGGTTTCGAGTTGATTATCGAGGCGGCTCACTGTACCGAGCGCACCTGCCGCCGACACAGAGCGCACGACTAGCTCAAAGTTGCCCTCTTTCTGACGCGACCACGCGACGACAAAATCGCTGCCATTGCTGGCGACGCTGGGGTAGAGATGCTGTTCTGTTGCGCTGCCGCTGGCGATGGCGAACGGGGTGCCGCCGTTTAGCTGACCCATCACGCTGTACGCCGCGCTCGCGCTGGTGCGTTCAGCCCACACGACGAGGCAACTGTCGCCATATGTACAGGCGATGTTGAGCGGATAGGCGGCAGTTTCGGCCGAACCAGCATCAAAAACCTCTGTCGCCGCCCCACCTCTCGTGCGCGATTGGAAGGTCACGCCCGTCAAACTGTTGACGACAGCATTGGTGAACTGTTGGGGTGTGAAATCGGCCGATTCGAGCGTCAGCAAGGTGTCATCTAGCAGCGTGCTAAAACGCACGGGCGCATCAAACGTCGTCGGCGCATCGGCCGACCATGTGTAGCTCGCGTTGAGATCGGTCGCGCTCACATCGGCGGCCACGCTTGACGAAATCGGCACCGTTGCCGAGCCACCGCTCGCCGTCGCCACAACCGACTGTGTGAACGCACTCGCTCGCGTCAGCAAGAGCGCGTCCGTCTGCGTGCCACCGCCCAGCGCGGCGGGCATGTCGGTGGTGAGCGTGCCGTCCACAATCAGCGGCGCGGCGATGTTGTTGACCACCTGCGCGGTGTAGGTCAGCACATCGCCTGGCTCAACCACACCATCGCTGTCGGACAAGGCGGCGTAGAGACCCACTGGCGATTCGTTGTAAACGAGCGGATGAAAGGGGAACGCGACCGCGTTTGCCGCGTGCAGTTGCATCTCCAGCAGATCGGTCATGCCGTCAAGGTCGCTGTCGCTGAGCAAGGGGTTGGATGAGACGCGCATCGTTTTGCCAGGCGCATAGGTAAACATCCAGCCGTTCACCTCAACGTGATCGTCCAAGCCATCTCCGTCGCTGTCGGCCTGATTCGGGTTTGTGCCAAGCTGCCATTCCCGTGCATCGTTGAGCGTGTCGCTATCGGCATCGGCATTGAGCGGGTCAAACAGGTAACCGCCGTTGGCACGACCGAGTGCTTGCTGCTCCAACTCGAAGCGGTCAGACAGCTTGTCGCCGTCCGCGTCCCAACTATTGGGGTGCGGGTCGGAGCCGTTGAAGTTAGGCGAAATCAGCCCATCACCGTCGTGGTCGGCCTGATCCATCACCAATCCGACCCAGCCGCCACCCGCTTCGCCGCGTCCCATATTGTAGAACTCGTCAAGCGTGGCGGGGAAAATATCCATCGCTAAGCTATCGCCAATCGGCGTGCTGCTGGAATTGGTGACGGGTGCCTCGAACGAACAGTTGCCAACCCAACAGCCGTAGGTGGGGAAGGCCGCGCCCGTGTTGAGGAAAAGCTGGAACGTTTGATTGCGCCCCGCCTGCATGATCGGGATCGGTTCGGTTGTCGCCGTCTTGTCGGCGATACCGTACCAAAATTGCTGCGTTTCGCGTTCTCTGAAGAAAATTTGCTCGAAGATGTAGCGTTTGGTGGCGAATGGTTTGATGCCTGTCCAGAGAGCGTTCATCTGGTCAAGTTCGGCCGAAATTTCCTGCGGCTGCTGGCTCAACGTGTAGTTAAAGGTGGTGCGTGCCAAATCTTGCGGGGTATAAAACTCATCGTCCTTGACCACATCTTTGAACGTGCCAGAGGGGGGCTTGTGGTTGATGATGGAGCGAATATCGGCCGAAAAGACCAGCGCATTACCTGGCACAAACCCTTTTTCTGGCTCGCGCAAGCCGGGGCTTAACCCTCGCAAATTGGTGATGGGTGGTTTTTCACGCTCAACGTCGATCAGCACATCGCCCGTATACAGCGCGTCGCTAAACCAACTGGTGAAGCTGACCAAAATGCCCACACCACACAACGCATCGACACCCGCCTTGCAAATGATAAACAAAATGAGATCGATCACGGCGACGACGGCGAGCAAAATTGCGCCAGCGACAGAGACGAGGCTGATAATCACGGTCGCCACAAGCACAATCGTGCTGGCGACGGTGTTGGCAAGCAGGGCGTTGAATTCGATGCTGTTCGTATCGGCCGATGCCAACTGGACGAAAAAGACCCCCCACGTAATTACGCCCGCAATAATTGCGCCGATAATGGTGGCACGCGCCAATCCAACCCGCGCCTGTCGCAAGCCAGCCAGCGTTTGATGCAGGGCTTTTTGTGCCGTTGTCAAGCTAGCGGTTGTTTTACCAACCGTGCCGCCTAACTGGGCGAGTGAAACGGCGTGATAAACCTGACTAGCGGCATCCACGCTTGTGAGCACAACTTCGCTGGCACTCTGGACACCACCGCTGCCGAACAGTGATCCCGCCAACCCTAGCCCCGTTGCGGCTAAACTCAGCACGGCAGTTGTCTTAGAGGCAAAGCGCCGTGTTCGCATCTGCTTGAGTGCGGCTAACTTTGCCACTTTATTCGCTTTGGCCCTAGCAATGTTCGCTGCGGGTAGACGTCTACCGTCTGGCCCATTTAGGTTGACGACATTCTTAAATTCAAGATCAAACTCTGCAACCGCCTGGCGGAATAATCGACTCTCTCCGGGCAGGAAATAGAGCAGTCGCGCCCCAGCACGCACGCCCAGATTGATCGCGTTTAGATCAGCATCGGAGGCGATGGTCACGCCGTCTGACGTTGCCGAAAGCGTTGCCGCAGAGCTGTTTTCTGCCGTGTCGCCCGCCTCAAATTGCGCGTAAACAACCTGCGTAAGCAGCACCTCTTCTTCGGTCAGTGGGTCAGGCTGTGTGGTGGCTGCACGGCCGCTTTGTGGCGTGTCCGTCAGGCGTCGCTCTAATTCAAACCAGTAATCCGCCATCGGAAACGCTTCCCAACTGGCACGGACAGGGTCAAATTGATAGGGCGAAAATTTTATCGTCGCAGTCCGTGTCACATCGCTGCCGTTACCGTTCATGTTGATCTGAATGGCGTTACCGCTCCACGATATGCCGCCATTGGACAGCAACTTCGCATCGAGATTGCTGGCGCGATACGTTTGTTCATACGCATACATCAGCGTTGGGCTGAGCGGTTCGGTGTACCATGGGGCGGTAAAGTGGGCAGCCAAAATAGCGGGGGTGTGCTTGCCGCTCGTTTCCGCCAGTGCCTGCTCAATGTGGTCGAAGCGGTAGGTCTCAACGCCGAGTACGTTGTCAATGCCCCAGCGTGCCGTCTGTGAGATTCCCGCGTTGCCGGTGTGGTCAAAGCGGCGGGCAATTTCTGGAATGGTGATGTCGCGCTCGCCGTCATGAATACAGTTGCCGTCTGGATCAACCGCGTCACAATCCCGATTGACAAACAGTGTTTCGTGCAATCCACGTGTCAACCGCATCAACCGGCCATCCGCGTCCCAATCTGTGTCCACCGTCGGGTCTTCATAGATGATAGCCATATCGACCCCGTGATCTTCGCGCACGTCAAGTCCCGTCAGGTAAAAGCTGCCCGGATAGGTGTGGATAATTTGCGGGATGTTGTCCTGCTCACGGGTGCAAAGATCAGGTCGGCCGGGCAAATTGCGCTGGGCGCAGCCGCCATCGGTTAACATCTGCACCGCCCACACCATGCGTACCTGCTGCGTGTCCCAACGTTGCCCCGCCTGATAAAGCATCTTGCCGCTAAAGGCGACATGTTCGCCTGTCTGCGGGTCAGTCACCAGTTGCAGCGGCACGAGTGCCAAGTTGGTCGTGCCAGCATCATCCCCTTTGCGAAGGGTGATTTGATATGGCTCTAGCTTCCCGTTGTCAACGGTTTGACCGCCTTCGCTGATCAGCATGGGAATCTGCCCGCAGCCGTCGAGGTAGTTGGGTGCATGGTTATGTACACCGATGACGTGTTTGCCATCGGCCCACTGCGACAAATTGACGTTGGTGACCGTCTGATCGTAAATCGACCCAGAGGGGAACTCATAAATCATGGGCGAGACAAAGCCTCCCGCTGTAAACGCTGACGCAAAGATGTCGCCCTGATTGGCGCAACTGCCCTCATAGACACGCACAATGCCGCCGACGTTGGCGTTATTGGCGTTGGGGCCGATCATATCCATTTCAGCATAGACATCGTCACCCTGTTGTGTCAGTGTCATCGTCCCTTGCGAGCGTCCATCGGGAGCGCCGTCCAGCACGGATGCGCTCGGCGTGACGTTGACCGTGACCGACTTGACCGTTTGCAGCGGCAAATTGCCGTTATCGCTGGGCAGCGTGATCTCCAACATCGGCACAAAACGGATGTCAACATTGTCATCTGGCCCCATGTTGCAATCGCTGCCGCCGCTCTCAATACAGAGGTCGAAAAACGTTTTGTTGTCAATATCCTGCACCTGCCCTTCATCATCGTGCGGCCAGTTGAGGACGTTGAATGCGTACCAAAGGTGATCGGGATTGATCGGCCGAATCTGGAAATCGACATACGTGATCTTGCCCACATCGAGATCGTCAACGATCAATTCGAGCGGGTTCTCGTCATTAAAAGTGATGACATTGCCCGCATCATCTTTCGTCGCTGAAAACAACGAGACGTCTAACCGATCTGGCACACCATCGCCGTCGTTGTCAAAGTCGTGGATGTTGGGCGTGCCGTCACCGTCAAAATCTTGATTTGATTCGTCCCATTCGAGACTGTCAGCAATGCCGTCGTCGTTGCTGTCGAGCAGATTGGGGTCGGAGTGCCAGCGCACAGCACCCACCAGAAACCCCTCTACTTCGAGATTGTCCGCAATGCCATCCACATCGCTGTCATTCATCAGCGCATTGGTGCCGAGCAGATCCTCTTCGTAGTCGGTCAACGTGTCGCCATCACAATCGACATCGGCGGGACAGACGTCGTCCACGTCGGGTAAACCGTCGCCATCTGTATCGGTCGTCTGGGCAGCGGTGCGACTATTTGAGAGGGCGGCGGAATCATTCGGCCGATCTGCCCCCATTTCTGCACGCATGTTGTTAGTGAGAAGATCGGCCGAAGTCGTCTCCAATGCGGATTGTCGAGCGGTAAAGCGGTCAAGCTGCGCCTGTTCCGCATGGGCGACCTGCGCTTGCAGCAGCGGACTCAACAACATCGACGCGACGATGGTGAGGTTGATCGCGGCGTGCAGGTTGGGGTGACGTCGCTGTTGGATGAGGGCGAATGCCAATAGCGTCGCCAGCAACACAAGCAACATCGCAGAACCAAGCCCATTCAAGTCGATTGACCGCGCCAACTGTGCGGGGGAAAAATGCCATGCGAACGCGGTGGCTAAATTTGTCAAATATCCGTCTCCAACCGCAGCGACACGTTCGCCACCATAGTCGGAGAAATCCATCTCCATGTGCGCTTCGACGCGATAATCTTTGCCTGCCTCTGGTGCGAGTCGCATGTCGATGATTTGGCGCATGGGCAAACCGCGCGAATCGACCCAAAGTTGGCCGCTTGCCTGCATGTCACGATAGGCGGCGGGCAGTTCAAGTTGTGCGCTGGCGGGGAGTTCGCCGCTGCTGACCAACTGTTCACGCATCAGTTCACGCAGATGCGCGGCATAGGTGGGGCCGTCGAGCGCAAAGCTATAGACAGTGTGTTTGGTTGGGGTCGCTGGACGGTTCACGGGTGACGTCGGTCGCGGCAACCAGAAACGAGAACGGGTTGCCATTGGGGGCAAATGAGCTGGGCACGCTCTCTGAGTCGCGCCAAGGCTCGTTGCCGATTTTGGTACGTGTGTGACCGTCGATCACCTCCACTTGGTAGGCGGTGTCTGGCTGTAGCACGCTGCCACCGTTAGACCACATTGCAAGCTGGAGCGTCTCTTCCTGAATCTGGTTGCTACCTTCCATATAGATGCGCTGTTGGCTGCTGCCACGCCCGACGTTGGTGACGGATGGCAGCGGGATCGTTTTTTGGGTCACATCGGCCGAAAATTCATAGCGACCCGCAATTTGCACATTACGCCATGCCGCCACCAACTCGCTTTCGGCCGTCGCCACACCGCCGCCCACCCCAAAGTACACGACGCTCAAAGAGACGGCCAAAACCAATAGGCCAAAAGTAAGGGCGGCACGTCGTCGTTTGTTTGCTAATTTATGTTGTAGCCGATTCATGGCTTATTCCTCGTTGCCGAATGATGCTGGCTGGCTGGTGGTTGACGCTGTTAGCGCGTGCAGGTGGTTGAGTAGATCGTCGATGGCGGCAAAATGTTGCGGCGCATGTTCGGCCGCGATCTGTTCGATTGTGGCTCGCCACGGCTGATTTTCGGCCGATCGCCACAAACGCAAGAGATAGGAGCGCGTTTCTTTTTCCATTTGTATCAGTATAGATGTGACCATTACCCAACCATTACCAGTCGTGGTAACGATTTGGCGCGCGTTCAGTCGGTTGCGGTTTTTTTGTGTCGGATCGAGGTGGCGTCGTCTACAATGGGTTATCTCACGTTACGCAGCGTCGATGTAGGGGCTAGGCAAATGGCATCGAACGCCAAGCATTTCAAATGTTTACGCCATTTGTCTCGCCCAGTTTGACCATTCGCACAACCTGGGCGAGATAAACGGCATGTAAACCGCAATTAGGTAAAGCTATAAGCCGTTTACCTCGCCCCTACAACCGTGTGCGTAACGTGAGTTATTAAGTGAGCGCAACTTAAGCATGAACGCAGCACCAACGTCTCGGATTACTTTTTTCGGCCGATTTTCCCTCCACACCCCGCAGGGCGACCGCACCCCTTCCCGTCGTAAAGAGCAAGCCTTGCTCGCCTATCTGACATTTGCCGCCCAGCCCGTCACACGCGATACGCTGCTCGGTTTGCTGTGGCCTGAACTGTCCACGACAGAGGCGCGGAACAATCTGCGCGTTGCGCTTTCCCGTTTGCGCCGCCGTCTGCCCAACACCACCCCACCCCTGATCACGGCGACCCGTCAGCAGATCGTTTTTCAACCCCACCCGTCCGTCGCGGTCGATGTTCACACGCTCAATCAGCTGCTTTCCGAGCGCGTTGACGGCAAAGAGACGGCGTTGCACCAGTGGCAAATCATCGAAACGCAATACACGGCCGACCTGCTGACTGGCTTCTATTTAGAGGAGTGCGCCGCGTTTGATGAGTGGCTGTTTGTTGAACGTGAACAGCTGCGAATTGCGCTGATGGAACGGCTTGAACAGCTTGGTCGTGTGCTAGTGGCGGCGCAATGTTGGGCAGCCGCAACCGCCGTGACGCGCCGCCTGTTGATCAGCGACCCGCTCCACGAGGTAGCCCATCGCCAGTTGATGCAGCTTTTGGCACAGCAGGGACAGGTCGCCGCCGCGCTCGCGCATTACGAGTGGTGTCGCCAACTGCTGAACGACGAGTTGAACGTCGAACCTGCTCCAGAGACGCAAGCCATTGCAGCCACCTTGCGACAACAACGTGCTGGCACAGCTGCGCAAAACCGCGCAACGCCCTCCAACTTGCCACAGACGTTGACGCCATTTTTCGGCCGAAAAGCAGAAATCGCCGACCTCGAAACAGCCATCGGCGACCGCAACTATCGACTCTTTTCGCTCGTCGGGGCGGGCGGGATGGGCAAAACACGCCTCGCGCATGAGGTCGCCCAGCGTCAACTCCCACACTTTGCCCACGGCGTTTTCTTTGTCGATTTGGCGGGTGTTGATCGTGCCGACGCGCTGCCGTCCGCCATCGCATCCGCACTGGGGATCACGCACAGCGAACAGCTACTCAACGCCTTACGCCAGCGCGAGACGCTGTTGCTGCTCGATAACTTTGAACAGATTGTGGACGGCGTGCATTTTGTCCTCAAACTACTGCAACAAACGGAACGGATTGTCGTGCTGGTGACGTCGCGCATTCAGCTCAACGTGCAGGCAGAAGATATCCATCGACTGCACGGGCTGCCGCTGCCCAAACCAGATGCCCGGCTTGCCGATGCGACGCGCTCGGCCGCCATGCGTCTGTTTGGGGATCGAATGCGGCGCGTGGACAAACGCTTTCGATTTTCGGCCGAAAATCTCCCGCACGTTACCGCCATCTGTCAACTGGTGGAGGGGATGCCGCTTGGCATCGAACTGGCGGCGGCCGTTGCTGCTGTCCAACCACTGGCGCACATCACACAGGCGATTCAGGCTGACCGCGACCTTCTGGCGACGACGCTCCACGATGTCGCCCCGCAACATCGCAGCATTCGCGCCGTCTTCAACTCATCGTGGCGACTGCTCAGTCAGGCGGAACAGCAAACGTTGAGCCGTATTGCGCTCTTTCGAGGGGGGTTCACGGCGGAGGCGGCGCGGTTGTTGGCGGGGTGTGAATCGGCCGAATTGACGCGCCTCAGCCACAAATCGCTGCTGAGAATCAACCGCCTGACTGAGGGGGTGCGCTACGACATGCACGAACTGTTGCGTCAGCTGGCGTTGGAACAGTTGGCCGACGCGCCACAGTTCCAACAGCAGCACAGCAGCTACTACTGCACGCAACTCGCGGCGACGGAGCCAGCTCTGTATGGCAAAGAACCAGCCTTGGCCGTGCGAAAACTCAACCGCGAACTCGACAATATCCGTCAGGCGTGGCGGTTTGCGGTGGCGCAGCGGGAATTCGGCCGATTGGCACAAACAGCGACGGCGTGGATGCACTTTGCCGCTGCCCAGGGGTTATACGAGGAGGTGTCCGACCTGTTTGCGGAGCTGTTGAACGCAAATCCGCCGCAGGTGGACGCGCTGCCGATTATGGCGAGTCGCGCCCGTCTGCTCTTCCAGCGGGGTCATTTGGAACAGTCGCGCCTGTTGGCGGAAGCGGTCGTGGTGGCCGATGGTGTGCCTGCGCGGGAGGTTGCGTTGGCACAGTTGACGCTGGGGGAGATTGCGCGGGAGGTTGGTGAGGTGGAATCGGCCGAAACGCTGCTACAAACTGCGCTCTCACACGCCCAGCAGCATTCACTCGATGCGCTAGCTGGAACGATCATGGCAACGCATGCCTATCATCTGTGCGTGGTCAGTCGCTATGACGAATGCAAAGCGGTCGCAAGCGCAGCGTTACAACTTGCCAAAACGCTTGACCACACGCGCCTACAGCAGCGGGTGCAAATCACGTTGGCGATTGCGGCATCTGCACAAGATCAGCTTGAACAAACCCGTCGTTATGCCGAGTCGGCGTTAGCATTGACCGATCTCACCCGCGATCACGCCATTGAGAGTCGTGCCAACAACGTCATCGGTTGGGTCGCTCGCCGCACGGGTGACTATGCGAAAAGCGCGAAACGTCATCGCCGCTCTCTCGCCCTCTCCCGCGACGCTGGTGATCTCATTCAGATGATGCACGCCGAATTCAACCTCTCTCTGGCATTGCACCATCTGGGTCAACTCAAATCGGCCGAAGAACACGCCGCCAACGTGGTCGCCACCGCAAAAACGTTCAGCCTAATCGAAGCGGAAGCGCTGGGAGAGTATGCGCTCGGCTATGTGCTGCTTGCCACCGTGCGACCATTGCAAGCGCTCGCCGCGTTCGAGCGTTGTCTTGTCATCTATCGACAGCTTGGGCATCGTTCGAGCATCGTAGAGCATCAAATTGGCGCAGCGGCGGCGGCACAACAGGCGGGCAAACACGAGCTTGCATATGAGTACGTCGCTGCTGCCGCCACGTCATTGCTCGCAAAACCGCTTGAAGGGGTGATTGACGCACAGCGCACCTACGCAGAATGTTATCGAATGTTGTGTGATTATGAGGATGGTCGGGCTGCACGCCTGATTACGCTTGTGCATTAACCGACTCATACAGTGCAATACTTTGCATAAGCCTAATCCAAAGGCAGAAATGCAACATCTCAGAGATGTTGCATTTCTTTATCGTGGATCAGGGATCCTGCTGGCATTGGCCGGTATGAGCGCACTCGACAAAGCAAGTATTTCTAGTTGGCGTGGCGCGAGATGCGCTGGTGGTGCTACGTGTGATGGGCAGATAAACGGTATAGGCAGGAGGCGGTAGGAGAAGATCGCGGGCGTCTATCATGCTCATACCGACGAAATCGGTGAGCGGTGGCAGGGCGGCGCGTTCGGCCGAAATTGCGTCCGTCAACGCTTCCGACCCCGCGTTTTCGACAGCGGTCAGAAAATCATCGAGCGTTTGTACCTGTTCGGCCGAAATTACAGTCTGCTGCGCCCGTTCCCCATCCAACAACGCCTGAAATGATGGCGCCCACAATGACAATGTGTGCAACGCATCCGCGCGCAACGCCCCATCTGCCAAAATCAAGTTGACCATCTCTTGCGAATGCGCCTCATACAAGCCAATGTAGCGATCGCCGCGCAACGTGCCGCGCATCAACTGATCGCGGACACCGTAGTAGATGGGGAGATTGGGATGCGGTTGCCCCGTGCGTTCGTGCAAAAACACATCGTATTGACCGTTGTTGTCATTTTCGACGAGCGTCGAGGAAACAGACGAAAAGGCGACAAACCGACCATCGGCCGAAAGCACCGGCGTAAACGAGGAACCATTGGGCGTGCCTCCATCAAACGCTTGGGTGACGACGGTGGCCGCGCCCGACGTGCGGTCATAGACGAGAATACACTCCAACCCTCGGCACGGCTCATGCTGCTCGTCGGCTAAGAATTGATAGGCAATTGTGTTGCCATCGGCCGAAATATCAGGCGCGGTCGCATGACCGGAATGCACCACCCCGTTGACTGTCGAGACAACTCGCGACAAGCTATCCGTGTTGCGGTCATAGATAAAGATGTCAGTGCAATTCTCCTCAAAACACATTTCGACATCATTGGAGACCAAATTATCAGCATAAGATTGAAAGACGACGAAACGACCATCGGCCGAAATATGGGGGTATCGCGAATGCCCATTGCCGCCGTCGCCACTGCTATTGACTGAAATGCGCTTTGTTGTACCGTCATTGCGGTCATGCAGGAACACATCGTCACAGGAAAGGCCAAAACACAAAGGCATGTCGTTGGGAGCCAAATTGGAGGCACGCGAAGTGAAGGCGATGAAGCGACCATCGTCCGAAATGTCAAGGCTGCTTGACCCTTCGTTCCCTTCGGTTCCATCCGTGGCGACCGATACTCGCACTGTCTCGCTGATCACACGGTCGTGCACGTACACATCACTGAAACGGTTGGTATCGGTTGGGACAAGCGACGAGGTGGTGCTGAAGGCCACAATGCGACCATCGGCCGAAAGTGCAGGGCCGAAACTACTCTGGAACGCTTGCTCACCCGCTGATGTCACCGAGACTCGTTCAATTGGGCCATCGGGGAGCGAGCGCACGAAGATATCATACTGCCCATTGGTGTCGTTGGGAACGAGATTGTCGGCAAGTGACTGGAACGCCACGGTTGTCCCATCGGCCGAAATTGCCGGTGCACTCGACAAATGATTGGCATTCTCCGCAATGATCACCGTCGTTCCGGCCGCCACATCGCGCAAGAAAATGTCACCCCACCCATTTACGTCCTCTTCCACCAGATTGTCCGCATCCGATGCAAACACAATACGTTGACCATCTGAACTAATCGCCTGACCGATAGAAAACCCATTGCCTTGCGTTCCATCGGTCGCCACTGATTCGAGTGAGATGCTGTTGTTGGCTCTTGCCAATTGGGAAAGTAGGCCGATCAATACGGCAATCATAGCCAACCAGATTAGATTCTTCATCGTTTTACCCCTTGCGCGATGCGCCTTGATATGGATGTGAGCGTGACCAAACCTATGAATACAATCAGTAGGTTATGGTTGCGGGACGCGTCATGCATCGACTTCAACGTGACGGCCGATGACTCTGGTGCTTCCCAAAAATGGGCAAACACATCGTCGTAATTGTTCGTGTCGTCAGCGATAAGATTGGACGCGCGAGAACGGTAGGCAACCCACTCCCCATTTCCCGATATGGCGACCTGATCACTTGCGCCATTGCCCTGTACGCCGTTGCTATCCACCGACGCGCGAACGGTTTGCCGCATTTCGCGGTCGTGGATGAATACATCGAAGAAGAAACCCGTATCATTGGGGACGAGATTGAATGCGCCTGAGTAGAAGGCGACATACCGGCCATCGGCCGAAATTGAACTCACCAACGATTGCCCGTTGCCAGCCACGCCTGCCGATGACACCGACACACGCTCGATTGCACCCGTCAGCATGTCACGCACGTAAATGTGTGTGCCAAAAATGCCGTCGCCGAGCAGGTTTGTCGCATTGGTGTGGAAGGCGATAAAGCGGCCATCACCCGAAATCGCAGGCGAATATGTCATGTCATTTGCCTGCACGCCCGTTGGTGTGACGGCGACCAATTCCGTATGAATCGCCCCCGGTTCGTCGAATATGCCATCCATATCGGTGTCGCGATCATGACGAAAGACATCGTAACAGTTGGGAAAAAACGAGCCGCAATAGTTGTTATCATTGGCAACGAGATTGGTTGCCTCTGACCAGTAAGTAACATAGCGGCCATCACTGGAGATGTCGGCATCGTACGAAATAGCGTCTGCTTCTGTGCCATCGTCCGCCAGCGAGACCCGCGCTGTTTGACCTGTTTGGCGATCGTGTACGAAGATGTCTTGGACACCATTTGTGTCGTCCGCAACGAGATTGGCGGCAGATGACTCAAAGGCGATAAATCGGCCGTTGGCAGAAATCGCTGGATCGCTCGAAAAGCCATTCCCCTGCGTTCCGTCCGAAGCGACAGAGACAACGGTGGTCGTCATCAGCTGGCGGTTGTAAAGATAGATTTGGTTGCCAGTGATGCCATCGACTAGATTACTGGCGCGTGATTCATAGACGATGAGCGTGCCATCGGCCGAAATATCAGGCAAGCGCGAAAACCAGTTGGGGTCGCCACCTGTCGTGCTTATAGAGACCCGCTCCGTCTGCCCCGTTTGTTGATCATGCATGAAGATGTCCGTAATGTTATTCGTGTCATTGGGGACGAGATTAGCGGCGGCCGATTCAAAAACGATGATGCGACCATCATGTGATAGGGCGGGATATTCAGCATGATAATCACTTTCTGTGTTGTCAGACGCGATGGAGGCACGCATCGTCTCAATCGCTGTCGGAGCCGCGCTTGCGCCCCATGCCGAAATCACAAACAAGCCGCCTATCAGGATGAAAAGAGTAAGTCGTTTCACGATAATTCTCCTTAGGATACAGATCAATTAGCTGCATATTTCAATCCTACAGTCGGCTCGACGGTAAAAATCTCGCAATTATGCGGTTTTGTCTCACATTTGTGTTGCCATGCACAAATGGCGTCGGGGATGCTCTTCGGCCTCAATGAGACTTCTTGAGCCATAACCTGCGTGTTTATTGATTGAGAGGATGTCGTGAGGGGGTGGAGATTTCGGCCGAAATCTCCCTCTATGAGTCTAGCATCTTAAATACAGCGTAAAATAAGTCCCGTCGTACCTGCGAAGGCAGGTATCCAATCTCTTCTAAGACTGGATTCCCGCCTTCGCGAGTATGGACAACGCCACAGAATTTGCTCTACGGTGTACTATTTACGACGCCGATAAAATCTGTTCCGCCTACGCCGCTCAAGCGCAACTGTCGCCACCGCCGCCACCAACAGCGATGCTGTAACCGACCAGAGTGATCCTGTCATCACGCCAGCCACTTCGGCCAGCGTCACATCAGTCGGCGGTGCTTGGACGACGGGAACGGTTGCAGAATCGTCATTGTTGTCTGGGATTAGATCGGGCGACAGGCTACCGACCGACGCGACATTGACGATGTTATCTGCCAAAACGTGTCCAATGTAGGTCGATAGAATGATCGTCCGTCGCTCACCGGGGGCGAGATTGCCCAGCTCCCACGTCAGCGGATCAACCGACGAGACAGGTGGAACGGCGTAGTCCAAGTAGACATGCGTAGGTAGCGCGTCTGTGACAACGACATCATAGGCAGTGCCGGGCCCAGCGTTCCCCACAACGATCGTCCACGTAATCACATCCCCAATATTTGAGACGACCAGATCATCGACCGTGTACTTAAACAGGAATAGATCGGCTGGCTCAAGCGGAGGCGCGACGTTAACGGGCGCATCATCTTCGTTGTCGTCTTCAACTGGGTCTGGCGTAGTCGAATCAACGACGACCGTATTGATCAGCGTCTCCGTGATTTGTGATGTAACGCGCACGGTGAGCAGAATCTCGGCCGTTTCGCCCACCCCAATTGTCCCGATCTGCCATGTCAACGGTGTTGTACTGTTCTGTACTGGCGTTGCCCGCACAAACTCAAGACCGTCCGGCAGCGTGTCGGTCACAACGACCTGCTGTGCGGCCGATGGCCCTGCGTTGTTGACCTGAATGGTGAACGTCACCAACTCGCCCGTGCGGATAATCGCATCCGTCACCGTTTTGATCACGCTGAGATCGGCCGATGGGTCGAGCGGCGTCGGCACACTGTCCTCATTGTTATCTGGGTCTGGGTCGGGTGTGTCGCTGATGACCGTTGCCGTGTTTTCAAATTCGGCCGAAATCGCCCCATCAACCGTAAAGAAGATGGTTATCTCGCGCACTTCGCCAACAGCAATATCACCCAGCGTCCACGACAATGCTTGTGCTGGCGTATCCGAAACGGGTAATGCTTGGACATAGGTCACTTCATCTGGCAGCAGGTCGTTCACCACGACGTTGGCTGCATCAGACGGCCCTAAGTTGGTCACGCGCAAGATGTAAGCACTCTGCCCACCACCCGGCACGACGGTGTGTGCGAGGCGTTTCTCGATTTGCAGGTCGGCCGCAACCTCTGTCCCCACCGTCTCGTCATCCGCGTCGTTGCTGGGATTCGGGTCAGGTGTGTCGCTGCTCACGACGGCGGTGTTGGTCAACTGCATCCCTGCTGGGAGGTCAGATTCCGTTGTCGCCAAAATCGTGATGGTCACAACGCTATTGGCCAGCATATCGCCCAGCAGACAGGTCGTGCCTGTGCAGCTTCCCTGCGTTGGCGTGGCCGCCACAACCTGCATCGCCGTGGGCAATATGTCGCTGGCAACCACATCGATCGCGGTTGAAGCGCCATAGTTCGTGACGGTGACAACGTAGGTGATGGTGTCACCCGCCAGCACGGTGTCGGCGAGCGCAACTTTGGTGATACCTAAATCGGCCTCACCAAACGTCTGGACAACGTCCTCATCCACATTATTGCCCGGCACGGGATCATCCGCATCGGTCGCCACGACCGCCGCATTTTCGATGATCCTGCCGTTGACGGTCGTGCTGTCCGCTCGCACAACGAGCGTGATGCGGCGCGTTTCACCCACCTGCATGTCGCCCAACGCCCACACAACAGGGGTTGTCCCCAGCGGTTGTGGCGTTGCGCTGACAAATTCAAGCGGGGCAGGCAGCGCATCGGTCACGGTCACGTTTGGTGCAAGCGACGGGCCATTGTTGACCACGACGAGCGTAAATGTAACCATTTCACCCGCAATCACGCTGTCGCTTAGAGCGCGTTTGGTGATGGCGACATCGGCCGATAATGCAACATCCGTCTCCGCCTCATCTTCATCATTGTCTGGATTCGGATCGTCCGTCTCGCTGCCGACGCTGACATGATTGGTCAACGTGCCGTCAAAATCTGCGTCGATCAGGACGACAATCGTCTTTTCAATCACCTGTCCGACCGCCATATCACCGAGCGCGCAAACCAGTTCAACACCCGTAAGCGTGCAGCCAGCCGCCGCCACAAGCGTTACGTCTGCTGGCAACGTGTCCGTGATAACGACGTTTTTAGCGGTCGATGTACCGTAATTGGTAATGACCACCGTGTAGGCGAGTTGTTCACCCGCGATTGCGTCAGAATCGGCCGATTTTGTCACAGCCAAGTCGGCCACACCGTTCACAATCACAACGGCATCGTCGCGGTCGTTGTCGGGGTTATTGTCGGGCTGGTCGGCGTAGACGGTTGCAAGGTTGGTCAACAGTGCGCCGTGGGCAACGCTGGCATCGACTCGCGCAATCAGCGTGATCGTCGCCGTCTCGTCAACCGCCATCTGTGGAATGACGCACGTCGCGCCGCTACAGGCACCGCTTGGCGTATCCGCGCTGATTAGCGTCAAGCCATTGGGCAGCGCATCCAGCACTTCCACGTTGGTTGCCACAGCCGGGCCATAGTTGGTAACGACGAGCGTAAAGACGACCTCTTCGCCATGAATCAGCGGTGTCGGATCGGCCGATTCGCACGGCGCCGCACCGACGCACTTCACAATCCCGACATCGGCAGGGCCGCCCGTTGTCTGAATCAACGTCGTCTCTTCATCATCTTCCGTTTCGCTGTCAGGTGTCAGCGGTGTGCTGCTGGTCAACGAAACACGATTTGTCACAACAGTGCCATCTGCGACCGTCACTGCGCTGCGTGCTGTCACGTTAAATGTCACCGTCGCGCCATCTGCTACAGTACCTAGATCGCAGGTTAGCGTGCCAACAGGCGCTTCAACACAGTCAGCACTGCTGTTGAGATAGGTCAATTCGCTCGGCAACACGTCCACCACGACCACGTCATGCGCGTCCGATGGCCCACTGTTCGTGACGGCGATCTGGTAGATCACCTCTCCACCTGCGCCCACGGGGTCGATCCAATCGCTCTTTTCGATCACCAATTGCGCCAATTCGCTGACCGTGCTGCTCGCCTCGGCCTCGTCATTGTCGGGGTTTGGATCTTGTGAGTCGCTAAAGACGCGCGCCGTATTGGTCAGGATAGTGCCAGCCAAAATATCGGCCGAAACGTCCCCAACCAGCGTCATCGTCACCACCTCATTTGTGGCAACATCGCCTAACTGACACAGTGCGGCAGTCAGACACGGCACGCCGTCATGTGTCGTTGCATGGCGCAATGTCACACCTGTCGGCAAGAAGTCTTTCACGTCCACACCCCGCGCCACAGAAGGGCCCGCGTTTGTTAGGACGATGGTGTAGGTAATCGGTTCACCCGCCACCACATCGACAGGCTCGACCAGTTTGATGATGCCGAGATCCGCGCGTGCCAACACGCCAATCGCCGCCTCATCATCGTTGTTTGATGGGGTGGGATCTTGCGTCTCGCTGCTCACCGTCGCATCGTTGACGAGGGTTGTTCCCTCAACCAAATCGCTGGCGACATTGAACGCAACCTCAAACGTTTGTTGAGTATCGGCCGAAATTGACCCCACCAAACAGGTCACCACATTGGCGACTGCCGTACAGCCTTGCGGCGCATTGTCGCTGTGGTAGCTCATACCCGGCGGCAACACGTCCGTCACCTCGACGCCAGTTGCATCTGATGGGCCATCGTTGACGACGGTGAAGGTGTAGGTCGCCACCTCGCCCGCGATGACGCTTGGTGTGACATTTGATTTGATCAGCCACAGGTCGGCCGCTGGAATGACCGTCGCTGTGTCGTCATCTTCGTTGTTATCGGGGGTCGGGTCAGGTGTATCGCTGCCGACGATGACGCTGTTCGTCACGTCTGCAAACGCCAGCGACGCCGCAATATCGGCCGTCAGGACGATTTCCACAGTTTGACCCACCGCCAAATCACTCAGCGTGCAGGTCACGACGTCGGGTGCAGCAGATGCCAAATCGCAGTTGCCCGTGCTGCTCACATAGGTCACGCTTAGTGGCAACGTGTCGGTCACGCTGACGTTGCGTGCTGTTGAAGGACCATTGTTCACAACGGTCAGCACGTATTCAACTTGACCACCCGCTGCCAAATCACCATTGTGGCGTTTTTCGATGGCGAGATCGGCCGATGTTGTCACCGTGTCTACGACGTTATCGCCGTTGTTCGTCGGATCGCTGTCAGGTGTTGCACTTGTCACGTTCGCCAAGTTGAGAATCGGCGTTCCCGCGCTCGTGTTGCTATTGACCCGCGCCACAATCGTCACTGTCACCACTTCATTTGCCGCCATCTCACCAAACACGCACGTCGCGCCAGAGCAAACTGGCTTGGTGCTGGTCGCGTCGAGCAGCGTCAAGTGGACGGGCAGCACGTCGAGCAGCGTCACATTTTGCGCCGTCGAGGGGCCATTGTTCAGAACGGTCAGCGTATAGGTGACAATGCCACCCGCCACAAACTCGCCTGCGCTCTCCTTCTGAACGGCGAGATCCGCACCGACGCGCACGCCTGTGTCCGCATCGTCTGAATTGTTCAGCGGGTTGGGGTCAGCCACATCGCTGCCAACCGTCGCCACGTTTTCAATGTCCGTTCCCGCTGGCAAGTCGTCAGCAACGCGCACCGTCAACGTCAACGTGGCAACCTCTTGTACGCCGAGCGTTCCGACCGTGCAAATGACCGTCGTCGTGCCGCTACAGAGATCAGAGGCGGCGACAAATGTCACCTCCGCTGGCAACACATCGGTCACGACCACGTTTGTCGCCACGGATGGCCCCGCGTTGTAAACGGTCAATGTGTATTCAAGCAGTTCGCCCGCAGTCGTTGTGGAATCGGCCGATTTCACAATGCTCAAGTCAGCACGGCGATCGGGTTCCGTTATCACGGTGTCACTGTTGTTGCTGGGATTCGGGTCTGGCACAAGTGCGCTGGCAACGCTTGCCGTGTTGGTTAACGTTGTGCTCGCAGCGGCCGAAACCGTCCCCAAAATATCAATCGTCGCGCTTGCGCCAACAGCGAGTGCGCCCAATGTGCAGACAAGTTCATCCGCCACAAAGCCGCAGCTTCCCTGACTCGCGCTTGCCGACACACCCTGTAGCTGATCGGGCAGGACGTCGCGCACGACTGCATCGATCACGGCCGATGGCCCATTATTTGTCACGATGATTTGATAGGCCAGCGTGCCACCCGGCGTTGCCGTCGCGGGCGCGCGTTTTTCGAGGGCGAGATCGGCCGATTCAACCACCTGCGTCACCTCATCATCTGCGTTGTTTGACGGATTATTATCTGGATTACTCGCGCTGACTCGTGCGTTATTCAGCAAGTCAGTCGTTTGTGTCTCATCAACCGCCACGACAATTTCAATTGTCACCGTCGCGCCAACAGCCATATCGCCCAGCTCACATGACATGTCGCCCAAGGTGCAGGTCCCTTGCTGCGCCGTCGCACTCAAAACGGACACGCCGTTTGGCAGTGCATCCACCACCCGCACATTGCTGGCGGTTGCAGGGCCGTTGTTGGTGACCACGAGCGTGTAGGTAAGCGTTTCACCCGCCGTCACGGGGTCAATCGCGTCATCTTTGCTGATGCTCAAATCGGTTGGGTTAAGCGTCGATTGATCAACCGTCGTCTCTTCATCATCAGTGTTGTTGGCTGGGTTCGGGTCAGGCGTATCGCTGGTCACAGCGGCCGAATTGTTCAGCGTCGTCCCATTTGGCAAATTATCTGGAACGCGCACTTCGATTAGCAACGTGCGTGTCGCACCAGCCGCCAAATCGTCTATTGCGCATGTCACAATGCCAGCGTTTTCCACACATGCCGCGTCGCCGCCAACAAACCATGTGCGGCTATCGAGCGTGTCCGTCACAACGACATTTTGTGCGTCGGATGAACCATTGTTTGTCACAACGAGTTGATATTGCAACACTTCACCCGCAATGATTGGGTCAGTTAGGTCAACTTTACTGAGGGCGAGATCGGCCGATTTTGTTACATCCGTCGACTCGTCATCAAAGTTGTCATCGGTATTTGGATCAACTTGGTCGGCAAAGACAGTGGCCGTGTTTTGCAGCGAATCACCTGCAAAATCTGCATTGACGCGCAGCACAAGTGTTGCAACTACCTCCGTGCCGACATTGATTCGACCCAGATAGCATGCCCCACCCAGCGAGCAGACTGCGCTAGCATCGTCGGGATTATCCACTGTAGCACTGACAAACGTCGCACCCGCTGGCACAATGTCGAGCAGTTCCGCACCCGTCGCCGTCTGCACACCACCGTTTGTGACGCGCAGTGTGTAGGTGACAAGTTCGCCGGCGATGACGCTAGCAGGGGTGCCGGTTTTAGTAATGGCGAGATCGGCCGATGCTCCAAGCGGCTGTTCAACCGTCGTCTCTTCAGTATCGTTATTGTTGCCAGTATTGGGATCATCCGTTGTTGTGTTGATAACAACCGCATTGGTCAACACCGTACCCGTTGGCACATCGTTAACCATCACGCCAATCATGAAGGTCGCACTCTCCCCTGCTGGCAAGCTACCAATGGTGCAGGTCACGACACCGCTATCATGCAAACAACCGCGGCTCGCCGTGCTAAACGTCGTATTTGCGTCAAGTGTGTCTATGACTACCACATCTTGTGCATCTGATGGGCCATTGTTCACGGCAACAATCTCGTAAAGTAACCCGCCCAATGGCGCAACGGGGTCATTCAGATCAACCTTCGTAACCAGCACGTCTGCGCTCGTTTCTATTGTCGTCTCCGCCTCATCACTGTTATTGTTGGGGTCTTCATCAGGCGTATCGCTGAAAACTGTCGCCACGTTATTCAACGTTGCGCCATCAGCCACATCCGCGTCAACCAACCCAACCACCGTCATCGTCACTGTCTCGCCAACCGGCATGTCGCCCACCTGACAAATCGCACCACCGCACGCCGCTGGCGCAGTGCTGCCATCGCGGGTAACGGTCGCATCGACGAGCGAAACGCCGACCGGTAGCGCATCTTTGATGTCTACCGACTGCGCGGTACTCACGCCGCTGTTGTCCACGACGATGGTGTAGGTCACCAGTTCACCAGCAGTTGCTGTTGCTGGTCCTGTCTTTGTCAGACTCAAATCCGCGCTACCCAAGATGCTCGTGTCCGCATCATCTGTATTATTGCTTGGGTTCGGGTCTGCGACGTCGCTACTGACGATAGCCGTATTTTCGATGCTTGTTCCCGGTTCCACGTCGTTGTCGACGCGCACCGTAAATGTCCGCACCGCTGTCGCACCAGCAGCAATCGTCCCAAATTGACACGTCACCACGCCACCGTCGTTCACACAGTCTGTCCCAGCATCAAATGTCACTTCACCTGGCAATGTGTCGGTTACGACAACGTTTGTTGCGTCAGACACGCCCAAGTTGTAGACGGTCAATGTGTAGGTGATGATTTCACCTCCATTGACGGTGTCTGTTGCCGATTTGTCGAGAGCTAAATCGGCCGATTCAGCCACCTCTGTCGTTGCCCCATCACTGACCGCGCCATCTGTATCTGTCGGGCTGCTTGCAAACGCCGTGTTCGTAAACGCCGCCGTCACCGCTGGGTCCACCGTGCCGTTTATCGCAATTGTCACCGACTCGCCCACTGGAAGCGTCGCCACTGTGCAGGTCAAATCGTTACCAGCCAAACTGCACGCCGCATCACTTGATGTTGCCAGCGCGTTCAATACTTCACTTGGCAGCGTATCTGTGATGGTGACGTTTTGCGCATCTGATGGACCACTATTGGTCACCACGATTTCGTAACTGATGCTGCCACCCGCAATGGCGTTGGTTGTGCCAGTCTTTTCAATTCCGAGTGAAGCCTCTTCAGTAATTTCCGTCACTTCGCTATCTGTATTGTCACTATCATCTAACTCAGGATTGGTCGCCGAAACGGTTGCGACATTCGTCACGTTGGTCGTTTGGTCGCTCTCGACCCGTGCCACCACGATCACCGTAGCCGTTGCGTCAACCGCCAAATCGTTCAAGTCGCAGGTCACGCCGCCGTTGCAAACGCCTTGCGATGGGGTCGCGCTGATGAACGTCAACCCGTTTGGCAGTGAATCCACCACTTGTACATTGATTGCCGGCGCAGGTCCCGCGTTCGTGATAACGAGTGTGTAAGTGACTATTTCGCCCGCTGTTACGGGGTCAATCGTATCTGTCTTACTCAGTTGCAAGTTCGTTGCATTCAGCTCTGACTGATTGACTGTTGTATCTTCCTCAGCCGTGTTATTGCCCGTGTTGCTGTCAGGGGTGTCACTAGCAACCTCTGCGCCGTTTGTTATCGTCGCACCATCTGCCAGCGTTGCGCTGACCGCGACTTGGATGAAGACGGTCGCTATCTCACCTGCTGCCAAATCACCAATGTTACAGACGACATCCCCACTGCTCAACTCGCAGACATCCGACGCGCCTACAAACGTTGTGTTGGCTGGCAAATCGTCTGTGATGACGACATTCTCTGCAAGACTTGGTCCTGCATTGCGGACAACCAATTCGTACATTAAGGTGTCACCCGCTGTCACGGGGTCAGTCAAGTCCGCTTTTGTAAGGCTTAAGTCTGCCTCTTGCGTGATTGTTGTCGTCGCATCGTCGATGTTGTTTGCTGGGTCAGGATCAACTTGGTCACTGCTGACGTTTGCGCTGTTTATGATGCTGCTACCTGTAAAGTCGTCATCTACCTGCAATACAACCGTCACAATCGCTGTTGTCGTCGTGTAGACGGTGCCGAGATAGCAGGCACCGCCTGACGAGCAGCTTTCACCGATGAAGTCGGGGTTGCTCGCGCTAATGCTGATGATCTCTGTGCCTGCTGGTGCAAGATCGAGAACTTCAACATTTGTCGCTGCTTGCACGCCAGCGTTCGTGATAGTCAGCGTGTAGGTGACTGTTTCACCGGCGTTTACGCTGGCGGGGATGCCTGTTTTGAGGATGGCGAGATCGGCCGATCCACCAACGAACTGTTCAACCGTCGTCTCCTGATCATCAGAATTGTTATTTGTATCAGGGTCACTCGTTGTCGAATCCACAACAACCGTATTGCTCAAAATCGTCCCAGTCGGCACGTCATTTGCCACGACGCTCACAAAGTAGCTCGCACGCTCTCCAACTGGCAATGTACCAACTGAACAGATCACTTCCCCACTGCTATGAACACACCCGCTGCTTGCGCCACTAAATGTCGTGTTGCTATCAAGTGTGTCCGTGATAACAACATTCTGCGCGTCAGACGGACCATTGTTCACAACCACGATTTCGTATTGCAAACCACCCAACGGCGCAACAGGGTCATTGACATCGACTTTCGTGATGACCAGATCCGCACTCGTTGTGATGGTTGTTTCTACATCGTCACTGTTATTGTCGAGGTTGCCATCAGGCGTATCGCTGAAAACGGTCGCCACGTTGGTCAACGTGGCGCCATCAACGACATCCGCATCAACCAGCCCAACGACTGTCATCGTCACCGTCTCGCCAACCGGCATATCGCCCACTTGACAAATCGCACCACCACATGCGGCTGGCGCACTGCTGCTATCGCGCTCAACCGTCGCATCGACGAGCGAAACGCCGACGGGAAGCGCATCTTTGATGTCTACCGATTGCGCGGTGCTCACGCCGTTGTTGTCCACGACGATGGTGTAGGTCACCAGTTCACCAGCAGTTGCGGTTGTTGGGCCTATCTTTGTCAGACTCAAATCCGCGCTGCCGAGAATGCTCGTGTCCGCATCATCGGTATTATTGCTCGGGTTCGGGTCTGCGACGTCACTACCGACGATGGCCGTATTCTCGATGCTCGTGCCCGGTTCTATGTCACTATCGACTATAACTGCGAAGCTGCGTGTTTCCATACCGCCAGCAACAATCGTCCCAAATTGACATGTCACGATGCCGCTGTTATCCACACAGTCTGTCCCATCGCCAAACGTCACTTCATTTGGCAATGTGTCGGTTACGACGACGTTGGTTGCGTCAGATACTCCCAAGTTGTAGACGGTCAATGTGTAGGTGATGATTTCACCTCCATTGACGGTGTCTGTTGCATCTTTCTGCAAAGCCAAGTCTGCCGATTCACCCACCTCTGTCGTTGCCCCATCACTGACCGCGCCGTCTGTATCGGTCGGGCTGCTTGCAAACGCTGTGTTCGTGAACACCGCTGTCGTTGCAGGGTCAACTGTGCCGTTTATTGCAATTGTCACCGACTCGCCCACTGGCAGCGTCGCCACTGTGCAGGTCAAATCGTTACCAACCAAACTGCAC
>JAUIAP010000019.1 GCA_030425205.1 Anaerolineae bacterium | reverse complement strand
CTCTCCGTTTTTCACGGAGCTTCTCAGATACACACGCTTCTATCCAGCTTTTGCATTTTCACTCACTGACCCTTGATCGTTTTCACCAGAATTGGTGATCGACAAAAACCAGAATCTGTGATCGCTTCCATCCAGAATTCCTGATCGTTTTCGCACGGAATATGCACCTGCGCCGCTTGCATAACCACCTTGTAACGTGCGCCAGCGGTTAGTGTCATTAACATCTGTGCAGATTGGTACGCGCCAGCCTCATATTGTGCGGTATAGAGCGTGTTGCCAACAAAGCGCAAACCCCAGCGATCGTAGCTGCTGGTATTCCAGTCTCCGCGCTTGATATAAAACACTCCGTCGGCATTGCTGGTGGCGCGGAAGGTGAACTGGACTCCCTGATCACCACTCGTCGGCAAATTGTTGGAGAGATGGGTTCCCCAACTGCCATCCCCCGTGATGCGGGCAACATGGTTGGTCTCTTGGATGTTGCCCACGACTCCCCAACTGCTGTGGAAGCTGCTGTTGCCAAAGTTGTCATTAAAGGTCGCCAGCGACTCATCGACTGCCGTTAGTTGCCCGACCGCGTCAAAATACGAGGCCGTAGCGACGTACTCACGCCCATCACGCGCATAAACGCTACGGTTGCCGTAAACAGTTTCGCTCGTTTGGTCGTTCAAATCTTGCGCCCAAACGGCACGCCCCATCCCATCATATTGTGTGAAGCTGCGAAGCTGGTTCATATCTGGCGTGACGTAGACGTTTCGTTCGCTGCTGTCTGTGATGGCGGGTGCAAAGTAGGGCTTGCTTTGCGCAAGCTAGCAACCCTCACTACCAGAGAGAGCAGATCATGCCCCAATGTTAAAAAAAGCGCAACTGAACGGATATAGTAACATATCTGACATGTTATATCCGATGTGTTTGAACTGGGGAATGCCTTTGTGGAATCTCCAACCGCCATTTTCCTGCAAATAATGTAACAACCCCACTTAACCACGTGCAAGGTGCGACTCGCCATCGTCTCATTACGCGGTATATGGACATGGCGTGGCTGCTTGGCACAGTTCGCATCACGCGCCCTTTCTTTGGCGAGATCGGTCGCAACGATGCCATTCGAACGATATCATGGCACGCCTATCTTATCGAACGCGCTCAACGCAGTTTAGCTACCTCACCCTTGTCACACGTTGATGTAAACGAGTTGGCCGCTGCCATCCCTGCTCCTCTCGGGGCACCTGCATTGGTTCATCTGGACTATTTTGCGGGGAATGTCATGGTGGCAGATGAGCAGGTAAATGCGGTCATTGACTTCGGCTACTCATCGATCATGGGCGACCGTCGTATGAATGCACTCGTCGCGGCAGCGTGCCTTATGTCATCCGCGATCACACCACCCGTCACCGCTGCCGATCAGGCAATCGCTACTGCTTGGCTGCGCGAACACGACTTGTTCGACTACTATCAACGTGGCTTGCCGTGGCTCGCCGCCTATTGGGCATTTGCCAGCGATGATGCGGCTCTGTTCAACTGGTGTTGTTCAATTTTGCAGCCAGCATGACCGGTTCTTACCTATTTCATCGGCTGGGAAGAGCACGACAACAATGCCGTAGCCTTACCCGACAACCCCATATTGAACTATTCTTTTAAGTCACTTATCATACCTTCACGCGGCGGTGGCACAATCTGCACATCGACATCACGCTGCCGCAAACCATCGAGCAACGACTGTGGCGCATTCCAATCCGTAATCAGATGGTCAATCTCGGGGAATTCAAGAACGCGCATGAGTGATTTTCGGCCGAATTTACTACTGTCCAACATCACCACAACCTCACTGGCTGATTCGATCATGGCACGTTTTACTTGAGTTTCCAAGATATTTGGGTCAGTAATTCCCTTCTCCAATGTCAGCCCCGTGGCCGATAAAAATAGTCGGTTGGCGTTGATCTCAGCAAAAAAGTGTTCTGTCAATGGCCCCACAAACGTCTGTGATTCTGCTCGTAAAATCCCCCCAGCACATAAGATCATGGCGCTATCTGCCATCAGCCGCCACAATTCCCCCGCTGTGCGTAATCCATTTGTGACAATTGTTAAGCCTTCTTTGCCTATCAAAAAAGGCACCATCATAGTCGTCGTTGTGCCACCTTCTAAGATGATAATGTCACCGTCTGATACATAATGTTCGGCTGCATAGCGTGCGATATTGATTTTTTGCCCTGTTGATAAAACCTCACGTTCTTCTCTTGCAATCACAGATTGCTCGCTATCATGCGGCGACCACCGCACCGCGCCCCCATAAGTTCTCTTAATAACCCCGTCTTCCTCCAGTAGCTTGAGATCGCGCCTGATCGTCATCTCCGAAACACCGTATTTTTCACTTAATTGAGGAATCATATTGTCATCAATGTGATCAATATCGCTAAGAATATGTTGTCGTCTCTCTGTTGGCCGCAGCATGGTGCTCCCGTATGAAAATTTAGATCAAGAGATTTGAAGTTTGTTAATATGGTAACTGTGTATGTTACTCTCGTCAACATATTTGACCGATTGTTGTGAACAATAAACATAATAGTTGACCACAATTAACATTTAATGTAATATGTTGTCATTACTTTGTGCGAACGTTGACTAAATGAGGCGTCTGTCTCTAATTCCGTAAACGGCACAAGAAACGTTCTATGTAGGAGAATGGAATCGCAATGCAATTGACCGATAACGACGGGCTCCCCATAATTAATACATCTAATTACCAATTAGTTGTGCCCGCAGATCGCCCATTTGTCTACCTGAACAATGCCGACGGCTCCCGCTTGGCAGAACTGTTTGTCCTCTCAGGCGTGCAGCCGTTAGACGGACGGGATGACACAACTAGCATTGGTAGTTGGCAAGTTGTTGTAAACAATGACCAAGAAATTGTTTTAGAGCTAAGCGCACAAAGCAGTGTCTGGGATGCAAAGATAATCCGCCTATGCTGTCAGCCAAACGAAGTTCACTACACAGTTAGCGTCAGTGGCAATGGACGGTTGGCTACATATCAGCCATTCGGTGGCTACTACTCGGGTAATCTGCGTTGGGGATCGGGCTTTTTCTATTCAGGGCAAACGTTTCAACAGGGGTTCAATCCTGAACCAAACATAGCTGAACGCAATTTTTTTGTTTCGGCCGAAAACAGCACGATCGATCTCATCGGTGTCCCTGTTCCCGGCTTAGGTGACTGGTTTTTCACCCCACCCCCCTTCTGTTTTGCCTTTCAAACTGACGAAGACCGCTGGCTCAGTCTCGGCATAGCCGCCCAACCCGGTGAGAATCGTTTTAATGCCTACCGGTATCATGGACAGCACAATGCGTTTCATCTATCACTCGATTATGAAGGTTATACACGGGTAAACGGTCATTATCAGCTTCCTGATATTACTATTCACTTCGGCACTGACCCTTACGATACACTGCAACAACATGCCGACAGCTTACGCACACATGGCAACGCGCCAACACGCTTAAATCCAGTTCAACCAGCATGGTGGCATGAGCCAATTTTTTGCGGCTGGGGGCCACAATGTCACATCGCCGCCACCGAAAAAGGGCGCGCGCCCGACTTTGCGCGACAGGATTTGTACGAGCAGTTTCTCGTTACGCTGGCAGATAATCAAATTAATCCCGGCATCGTCGTGCTGGACGACAAATGGCAAGCAACCTACGGCGATAACATGGTTGATAGCGAAAAGTGGCCCGACATTCGCGGCTTTATCAGCCAGCAGCATGAACAAGGTCGCAAGGTGCTGCTCTGGCTCAAAGCATGGGACTCGGAGGGATTACCAGACAATGAGTGCATTCGCAACGCCGCTGGACAACCCGTTAGTTTTGATCCCACCAACCCCGCGTTTGAGCAACGTCTTCGTGCTGCCGTACAACAAATGCTCTCTCCCACAGGCTACAACGCTGACGGTTTCAAGCTAGATTTCACTGCGCGAATTCCCAGTGGACCAGGGATGCAAATTCATGGTGATGTCTGGGGATTAGAGCTGATGAAAACGTACTTGAACATTTTGCACAGTGCGGCCAAGCAGGTCAAGTCCGATGCCCTAATTATGACCCACACTCCTCACCCCTATCTAGCTGACGTAGTGGACATGATCCGCCTCAACGACATCAACACAGGAACTGATGTCAACAAGGCAATGCAGCATCGCGCTCAAATTGCCGCAATTGGTTGCCCAACAGCCATCATCGACACCGATAATTGGCCGATTACTGACCGCGCTGCATGGCGAGCTTACCTTCCCTTGCAAGTCGCGTTAGGTGTGCCCTCGCTCTATGTTGCCACCCATATCGATACAACTGGAGAACCGCTCGAACCACAAGATTATCAGTTGATTCGTGACGTGTGGGCAAAACATCGCGCCAAAAGGAGCCAACAATGAGCAGTGTGCGCCTTGAAAAACAAAAGCTTTGGATAGGGGATGAGTCACTTTCCCTCCTGAGTGGGGAAATCCATTATTGGCGACTCAACCCCACAAGCTGGCGACGGTGCCTAACACGTATCCGCGAGATGGGCTTAAACATGGTCGCCAGCTATATCTGTTGGGATTTCCACGAAATCACGGAAGGACAGTATGATTTTAACGGCGCGACCGACCCACAACGCAATCTAACTGCCTTTCTCGATCTGCTGACAGAGGAGGATTTTTGGGTCATTTTGCGTCCGGGTCCCTATATTTATAGTGAGTGGCAAAATAATGGTGTCCCCAATCATGCCGCAGAATATCATCGCCTCCACCCGCAATTTCAGGATAAAGTTGCCACCTACTTAGATGCCGTTTGCGCAGTCATCAGGCCGTATCTCGCCAGTAATGGCGGGCGCGTCATTATGGTGCAGGCAGACAACGAGATTGACCCGTGGCCGCGCTGGTTCACTGAGCAGCTAGGATTGGGTCGTCAAACTGGGCCATTCCATGATTTCTTGCAAGAACGCTATGGTGACATTACCACGTTAAACAAGGCATGGGGCAGTCACTACAGCAAATTTTCCACTGCACGAGCCGTGCGGCAGATGCAGCCAGAGCAGCCCGACAGATTGTGCCGCTATTTGGATAGCGTCCGTTTTAGCCACTGGTATGTCAATCGGGTCGCGCAATGGGGGGTCAACGCTTACCGTGAACGCGGGATTGACGTGCCAATTATTGTCAACACCTACAGTGGAACCAGCACCCAAAATTGGGCTGAACTGGAGCAGATTGCGGATTTATCAGGATCAGATATTTACCCAAGTCAAGAGTTTGACTATCGCTTCCAAGAGCATCGTCACTTTATGGACATTGTGCGGTATGCACAGGCTGCGTCGCGTCTGCCCTATATCGCTGAGTTTGAAGCGGGCATTTGGCACGACTGGCTAGGCGATGTCAAAACGCTTTCGGCTAACCACTATCGCCTTATGTGCCTGTCCGCGCTATTGGCAGGAGCCGCTGGTTGGAACTGGTATATGCTGGTCAATCGGGATAACTGGTATCAGTCACCGATTAACGAATGGGGCAACACGCGCCCAGATCTGTTTACGGCGTTTCAGCAAATAACGACGCTATTTAATGAAGTTGATCCGCCAACACTGACGAAACTTTCCAACACAGCAGTAACATATAGTCCACTGCAACGCGCTTCCATCCGTCCGGGACAGCCCTTGCTTGAAGCATTCTATGAAGCGGACAGTGATTATACGTTTTCTGATGTTGAGAATGGTCATTGTCAGCAGCCAATTCTGTTTTATGCGGGTGGGCATTGGTTGGGTGCTGACGCGCAGCAACGCCTAGTCGATTATGTGGCACACGGTGGACATCTCGTCTGCATTGGGGAATATCCCCGACTTGATGACGCGCTGCGACCACTTAATTTACTCGAAATTGCCGAACCAGACGGCATTATCAGCAGTGCGCCCACCACGATGTCGTTGGATTTGAGCGTGGACACGTCGCTAGGACTGGTGCGTAGTCAATGGTTGTTTGATTATCAGACAACACAGGGAACGCCGATTTACGCAACGCGACTGGCGGCGCAAGATTTTGGCTCGGAGGAACTAAAGCTGATGGCAAATGTGCCGACAGGGGATCAGTATACGGTCGGCTATACGGAAGAGCGCGGTGAAGGGCGTTTGACGATGTTGGGATTGGCTCCTACGCCAGCGGTGCTTTTGGCACTGCATGATTATTTTGACGTACCAATTTTCGGCCGATCTCATACCCCCACCATCAGCACCGCCATCTTCCAACGTCACAACGATTACTACTTGATCGTCGTCAACAACGGGCAGGAAGCAAAAATGGCCGACATCGAACTCAACATTGCAAGCCAACGCTATAACGTGCGCGATCTTTGCAGCGGAGCAACGTGGCAAACTAATTTGGCTGAACGCAATCACTTGTTTGTCACGCTACCGCGCAAAGACGGCACCATTCTTGTGCTACAACCAATCAGAGAGGAGGCGACATGACGAAACTTGCCATCATTCACACAACACCAGCAACGATTGAGCCATTGAAAGCATTGGCGGCAGAAATGTTGCCCGACTGCGAGATTGTCAATTTTGTCGATGACTCAATTTTGCCACAACTGGCGCACAACGGCGGTGATGTCACTGCGATTGTGGGACGAATCGGGCAGTATGCACAATTTGCACAGGAGGTTGGTGCGAACGTGATTTTGGAAGCATGTTCTTCGGTGGGGGCGGTTGTGGATGAGATTCGGCCGAATCTCAACATCCCAATCATACGCATCGACGACGCAATGGCAGAACAAGCCGTGCGGCAAGGCAATCATATTGGCGTGGCTGCGACGTTACAAACCACGCTGAACCCGACCCTCGCTCTTTTACAGCAGAAAGCGGATGCAAGTGGTAAATCGGTCACATTTGAGCCGTGTCTCGTCTCCTCAGCCTATCAAAAACTGCTGGCAGGGGACAAAGATGGACACGATAGCGATCTCGTTGTGGCGTTGACTGAGTTGGCGAATTCGGCCGATGTTGTTGTCCTCGCGCAAGCGTCAATGGCGCGTGTGCTACCCCGACTGCCTGAAGCTCAGCGCGATAGATTCCTAACTAGTCCACGTTTGGGCATGGCGCAGGTACGGCAAGCTGTGGAGGCGCAAGGCTAATGTTGTTGGGCATAGACGTTGGCACGACGCACTGCAAAGTGGGTCTCTTTACAGAGGCGGGCGCAGCTTGCCAGCTTGCCAGTTGCGCAACACCCGTGCAGCAACATGCTGACGGTCACGCTTTCTATGACCCAGAACAATTATGGCAAACGGTTTTATCGGTCATCAAAGAAGTAACGGCGGTTGCGAAAAGTCCAATTGCGGCGATTGGCATTGCCAGCATGGCAGAAACTGGCTTGCTGATTGATCGACGCACAGGTCAGCCGCGCTCCAACCTGATCCCATGGTTTGATCAAGCAGCAGCGACGCAGGCAAAGGTGATGGCCGATTCGGCCGATTCGCAAACCCAATTTTGCACCTTTGGCATTTACCCAAGCTTCAAAAATAGCCTTGCCAAGATCCTTTGGCTACAGACACAGGATGTTTCTATTACGGCAAATGCCGTTTGGCTCCATGCGGCCGATTATATCGCCTATCGTCTGACCGGTGCAGTTGCTACCGACTATACGCTGGCGGGTCGCACCTATGCATTTGACCTGTTCAACAAGCGTTGGGACGCTGCGTGGCTAACCCAATTTGGATTAACAGCCGACATTTTCCCCGAGCCACAGCCCAGCGGTACACCCATCGGACAAGGCGTTCACGCTGACTTAGCTGATATCGGACTTGCCGCAGGTACTCCCGTCGCTATTTGCGGTCACGATCATTTGTGCGCGGCATTTGCCGCAGGTGCAGTGACAGAGGGGATGGTATTCAATTCGCTGGGAACGGCCGAAACGTTACTTGGCGCACTCGACGATCAGGCGTTGACCATCCCGCACTACCAATCGGGTCTCACGTTCGGACATCACACGTCACGCAACCAAATGTACTGGCTGGGTGGTTCGTCCGCAGCGGGAGGATCAATCGAATGGCTTCGCACCATTTTGGGTGATCCACCGCTCACATATCAAGAGATTGAACAGTTGGCAATGCAGATGACGCACGAACCCGGCGACCTGATCTATCTGCCATATTTGTCAGGTCGCAGTGCGCCGTGGCCTGATAGCGATATGCGCGGCGCGTTTATTGGCCTGTCTGCCCATCATCAGCGCGGCGATCTGCTAAAAGCGGTTCTCGAAGGGTTGGCTTATCAAATAGAGGCGATCCGCCGTGCGGCTGGGGAGCATCTCGGGCAATCAATCAACCAGATTGTGGTGAGCGGCGGCGGTGTTCGCAATCAAGCATGGCTGCAAATCAAAGCAGACGTTTGTGGTTGTCAGCTTGCCATTTTGCCAACAGTGGAAGCAACCTTGATGGGTGCGGCACTGCTGGCTGGATTGGGTAACGGCATGTTCAAGGATGAACAGGAAGCGTTGGCGGAGACAGCCACAAATTCAACCGTAAGCATTTTGCCTTCTCAACAGCGACATCAAACGTACCAACAACGCTATCAGCAGTCATTTTTACCTTTGCAAGCACCACTACAACACTTTTTTCAAACAAACCCACTCACTCCCCATCGGCCATCGCCCACGCAAAGGATATTGCGCGAGGCTAGCGGGGAAGAAGCACGCTCTCACTCCGTGAAGGGAACTGGGGCAAGGGTTTCCCATACCACAATGAAACCTAAAAACTTATTGACGCTCAAACAAGCACTGACCATTGCTGAAAAGGGTGGTTATGCGCTCGGTTCATTTTCACCACGCTACACTGCGATGATTCGACCCGTGCTACAAGCGGGTGAGCGTGCGCGGTCACCGTTGATTGTGCAGATTTCTGCCAATGAATTGCGCCGTTATGACATTTCGCCAGCTGAATTCACCAACGAATTTTTTGCACAGATGACCGCTCTGGACATCACGGTTCCAGTAGTGCTGCATCTTGATCACACGAAAACGATGGATGTCATTAAGGCGGCAATTGCAGCTGGATTTACGTCTGTCATGATTGACGCTTCTGAGAAACCGTTGGCGGAAAATATCGCCATCTCGCGTGAGGCGGTTGCCTATGCACATGAGCACGGTGTTTCGGCCGAAGCTGAACTGGGTCGCATCGGAACCACCGATTTTGTCGAAACGGACGATGATACGGAGTTATACACCAGACCCGATGAGGCAGAACGCTTTGTGCGCGAAACGCAAACCGATGCGCTGGCTGTCTCTGTTGGGACGGCGCACGGCGTTTACACGGTGCGTCAACCTAAAGTCGATCTCAAACGCTTACAGGCGATTCGCCAACGCACATCGGCTCACATGGTCCTCCACGGCGGCTCTGGTGTGCCTGCCGCAATGGTGATTGACGCGATCCAGCTATCAGGTGGCGGTGTCAGCAAGGTCAATATCGCCACCGATTTGGAAGTGGCCGCGCTAGCTGCATTGGGGCGCGAATCGCGACTTTCGAATGCCGAAATGAACATGCAATCGCCAACGCAGATTGAGAATGCACGCAACGCGGTTCTAGCTGTGGTAGAGGACAAAATGCGTCATTATCTCAGCAGTGCGGGGCGTGCAGATGATCCTATTTGGCGGGAGGTGATCAATTAACGCGATCTCTTTCACGAATTCCCCCTTCCCCATTCGTGGGGTTGTTGAAGGCTTTTACGGGGTTTATTACACAGTGCCAGAGCGGATCGATTTGATCACGTTTCTCGGCACGCATGGGTACAACCTTTACGTGTATGCGCCCAAGGGTGATCGGCAGCATCGTGAACGCTGGCGTGAACCCTATTCGTCGGATGTGATGAATGACTTCTGCCGAACAATCCGCGCAGCACAAGCTGTTGGTGTGACGTTCTGCTATGCAATTAGTCCGGGTCATGATGTGGAATATGGGGAATCGGCCGATTTTCAACATATCACAAATAAACTGTGCGCATTCTATCAACTCGGCGTGCGTAGTTTTGCGCTGCTGCTTGACGATATCCCCGCTGATTTCCACCATGCGGCCGACCGTGAGCATTACACGACCTTTGCCGCCGCCCATGCCGCTATTTGCAACCGCCTTTACGTTTGGCTAAAAGCGTTGGACACAACCTGCACCCTCAGCATGTGTCCCACCGATTACGCTGGCACAGCACCATTTAGCAATTATCTTCACGAATTAGGTGACAAGCTGCACCCAGCAATTAATGTGTATTACACAGGGCCTGATGTTTGTACCAAAGTGATCGATACAGTGACAACGGCACAATTTTCCCAAGCTGTCCAACGCCAGCCGATCATTTGGGACAACTACCCCGTCAACGATGGCGGGATGCACACCGATATGCACATCGGCCCTATTCGCGGACGCGACGCAATGCTATTCAGCACGGTCAGAGGATTTGTTGTCAACCCGATGAACCAAGCTGAAGCGTCAAAAGTGGCACTCTACACCTTTGCTGACTATTTCGCCGATCCGCACGGGTATCAACCTGAGAACTCTTGGCACCGTGCATTACACGCTGTTACGGGTTCAGAAAGTGCTGCTGCGCTACGTTATTTTGCCGAAAACTCATTGCGCTCATGCATCGAAAAACCCGGCTCACCTTATTTAGAATCGCTTGTCAACCAACTGCTTGCAGAGCTGGAAAACGAACAATGCCTCACGCAGAGTGCGACGGTCGCAACCTTCAACCAATATATTGAAGCGGTAGATGACGCTGTTTACCATCTCAAATATCGCATGGACAATCTGTCATTGCGGCAAAATCTTTTACCTTGGATTGAAGTTTTAGAACTTTGGCTTTCTGCTGGTCAACGTGCGCTTGCTATTTTTGCAATGCACGCTCAGGGTGACGAAATTGAACAACCTCTCAGCCAGTTGCAGGCCGTCTATCAGGCTGCACGCACGCATCCCAAGCAGATCGGCGCCAGCGCATTGCAGCCGCTGATTGAGCGTGTCTTACTCTCTCAGCAGATAAAGGAGGCACAGTTATAAGTTGGTGAAACAAACAAAATACAATGCCCTTTTCCTATCCAAATCTTACTGCCACACCAAGTACGTTAAAACGCACTTAAGAGGCAACGCGCTTGAGCGCGTTTTGTATAACAGCCTGTGATTTTAACCGCAGGAACTCATCAAAAGCATGAGTCAATACCAAATGGAGCTAGAAATGTTATTCTCAAGACACCGCAGTAACTCACGACTGCACCTAACCCTAATCGCCCTATTGACCCTCTTCCTAGTCGCTTGTGGAAGTGATACGTCAAATCCAGTTGAACCGACACTTGAACCGATTGTTGAGACACCTGAAGCAGGGGGTGACACGTCTGAACCGGTTGCAGACACCCCAGAACCAGTTGACGAAACCGCTATGATCAGCGGCCCGCTTTCTATCTTGGGCTTTAGTATTCCCGATGAAATCGCCAGCGTGCGCGTCGATACGTTTAAGGAAACCTATCCAGATGTTGACCTACAAATTACCGAAGGCAGCCTAGACGTGCAGCAATTCTTGACCGCCGTTGCCAGTGGTAATCCGCCCGACTTGATCTATACCAATCGTGATGCGCTTAGCACCTATGCCACGCGCAATGCCATCATGCCTCTCAATGATTGCATTAGCAGTATGGACATTGACATGAGCCAATATCGACAGGCGGCTGTCGATCAGGTGACAATTGACGGAGAGATTTACGGCATTCCCGAATTCTTCAACATTATCGCTGTCATCGTCAACAACGATGCACTTGCCGAAGCAGGTTTGACAATTGACGATGTCACGATTAGCGATTGGGATCAAGTCAACACCATTAATAACGAACTGACCGCATTTGATGACGATAAATTGAGTCGGATTGGGTTTGATCCCAAACTACCCGAATTCCTGCCATTGTGGGTTGCTGCCAATGGGGGTGCGATGTTATCGGCCGATGGTCGCACAGCATTACTCGATTCACCAGAAGTGGTTGAAGCACTTGAATATACCGTTGCCCTACACGAGGCTGCTGGTGGGCGTGAGCAGTTTATTGGTTTCCGTGACACATGGGACTTCTTTGGTTCGGAAAACCAATTTGTTGCCAACCAACTTGGCGCATTCCCGATGGAACAATGGTACGTCAATGTTCTATCCGACTCCTCACCTGATGTGAACATCAGCGTCATCCCATTTACCGACCGTAATGGCAATCCACTTAGCTATGCGACGGGCAATACATGGGCAATCCCCGCTGGCTCCGCGCATCCAGAAGTGGCCTGTGCATTCGCCAAAACGATGACCTCAGTTGCCGCATGGCAAGCTGCTGCCCAAGCACGCGCCGATCAACGCGCGGCCGATGGACAAGCTTACACAGGAACGTACACAGGCAATAATCTGGCTGACGACATCATTTTCAACGACATCATGCAGCCCAGTGGCAATCAGACGTTTGACGATGCAATCCAGACCATTCTACAAGTTCAGGATAATGCATTTGCGATTCCGGCAAATCCAGCAGGTGCTGAGTTCCGTCAGGCGTGGCAAGACGCTGTTGTGCGCGTGTTGACAGGTGAGCAATCGGCCGAAGAGTCGCTAGCACAAGCCCAAGCAGAAGCGCAAGAAGCGTTAGATGAGGCTTGGGATCGTCAGTAATGACCCCACGCAAAGCAAAAGTCGCTCGTTTCCCTAGCTTCGGGAAGCGGGCGACGCTGCCTCAACGCGAAGCATTTGCTGGCTATGCTTTTATCTCGCCGTGGATCTTAGGATTCCTCATCTTCACCGCGGGGCCAATGGTCGCCAGCATCGGACTGTCTCTGACGGAGTATGATGTCATTAACCCACCCCGTTTTATCGGTTTTGACAACTATGTGGAGATGTTCTCCGACCCCAGACTACGCTTGAGTCTCTGGAACTCGTTTGTCTACACGATTTTTCATGTTCCGTTGTCTTTAGCGTTTGCGCTTGGATTGGCGTTGCTGCTCAATCGAGTGGGAAAGGCAGCTGGCTTTTTCAGAACTGTTTTTTATCTACCCTCAATCACCCCTTCGGTCGCTATTGGTACGCTTTGGCTATGGTTGCTCAATCCCCAGATCGGGCTGGTTAACCGCTTTCTCGAACTGTTTGGGATCAATGGGCCTGGCTGGACAACGAATCCCGATTGGATCAAGCCCGGCATCATCCTGATGGGATTATGGAGCGTTGGTAGCACGGTCATCATCTACTTAGCCGCGTTGCGCGGTGTGCCAGAAACTTTGTACGATGCAGCTAAAATTGACGGAGCTAGCACATGGCAACAGTTCCGCAACGTTACATTGCCCATGATTAGCGGCGCAATTTTTTTCACTCTAATTGTCAACACAATCGGTTCGCTGCAAATCTTTACCGAAGTTTACACGATGTTTTTCGGTCAAATGGGTGTGAGTGCGGGCAGTAGTGCCGCGCTTTTCTACGTAATCTACTTATTCCGTCAAGGATTTGAATTTCTCCACATGGGATACGCCTCAGCGATGGCTTGGTTGCTTTTCGTTCTGATCCTAATCCTAACCCTGATCCAAATCAAAGGGAGTGATCGCTGGGTTTATTATGAAGGGGAGTAAATCTTATGAATGAACCAACTTTCACGAGCAATATTCGAGCGCGTTTGTTCAAATTGTCAAATACTGCTCTTTTAGTGGGATTCACCGTTGTGTTTATGATCCCATTTTTGTGGCTCGTCAGCGCGTCACTAAAAATCCGCTCAGAGGTTTTTAACAGCGAATGGATCCCCAACCCAATTGCATGGGAAAATTACGTGCGGGTTTGGAATGTCACCCCAATGCTGACTTGGCTACAAAATAGTATTGTCGTTGCCATTTTAGCGGCCAGTGCCGTCACGTTGAGTTGTTCACTCGTGGCGTTTGGCTTTGCATACTTCAAATTTCCGGGCAGAAACTTCCTGTTTAGTTTGGTATTGGGGACAATGATGCTGCCCGGTGCTGTGACAATGATTCCCGTCTTTCTGATTTGGAATAAGTTAGGATTAACAAATACGCTCGTTCCATTATGGGCAGGGAATCTGTTTGGTTCAGCCTTTTACATCTTTCTGCAACGTCAATTCTTCCTCGCGTTGCCACGTGAGTTATTTGAAGCCGCGCGGGTCGATGGCGCAAGCTACCTGCAAACGTGGTGGAAAGTTGCCATGCCGCTCTCACGCACATCATTGATCGTGGTGTTCATATTTGAACTAAAGGCAAGCTGGACAGATCTACTTAAACCGTTGATCTATTTGCGTGATAGCTCTTTGTTTACGATGCCACGTGGCTTAAAGGCGGTACTAGACCAGTTTGGACAAGGTGGTGAAATGCAGTGGGAAATTATCTTAGCAGCTAGCGTTATCGTCACCGTTCCCATGATCATCATCTTTTTCTTAGGGCAACGCTACTTTATGGATGGCATTGCGACCACTGGTCTTAAAGGATAATCAACCCAATGGATAATGCGCAATTGATCGCTGATGGACGGCTTCATGCAGAGCGTATACTTTTGAAAAACGGCGGTGAACTTGGTCTACTCGGTTCAAACCAAGCGTATCAACAGGTGTGGGCGCGGGACAGTATGATCTGTGGGTTTGGGCTTTGGACGTGCGAATCGGCCGATGCCGCCGTCATCCATCAACGCTCGCTTAACACGTTGCGCCAGTTTCAATCTCTGTTGGGCAAAATTCCCCACAATGTGGGTTTTACTGACGTTCCCGATCCTGCCCTAATCGCACACGGTGGCGCATTGACCGTCGGCGGCAAAACGGGAGTTGCCATTGAAGATACGGCGCATTCAGGCTGTGTCGATGGCAATTTATGGTACATCATCAGCCACTACTATGATTATATGCAGCGGCAAGATCAAGGTGCGCTGGCGGAGGCATGGTCATCACTGGAACGGGCATTACTCTGGTTGCGCTACCAAGATTCCAACGAGTGCGGGCTTCTCGAAGTCCATGAGGCGATGGATTGGGCAGACTTATTTGCCAACCGTTACAATGTTTTGTTTGACAATGTGCTGTACTTTGCGGCGTGGAAGTGCATGGGAGAACTTGCGGCGGTTTTAGGAGTAGAGGCCGCAACCTACCATGCAAACGCCGCTGACGTGCGCCAAAAAATTAACACGCTGCTCTGGGTAGGCGCTGAGGCCCCCAACGATTACGATTGGGTTGCTAATAACCGCAAAGAATGGCTTTACCCAATGCAGCGCGTCGCGACAGAATTGCAAGAACGTCCCTTCTACTTGCCCTATATGGCGTTCCGCGACTACGCTGACCGTTTTGATACGCTCGGCAACTTGCTAGCGATCCTGTTTGGCGTTGCCAGCCCTACCCAAGCGAACAAAATTCTTGACTATATTCACGGCTGTGGCCTTAATGAACCGTACCCCGTGCGTTCCGTCTATCCCGTCGTGCGTCCCGGTGACAAAGATTGGCGCGACTACTACCGCGTCCGCAATCTCAACCAGCCGCACCACTATCACAATGGCGGCGCGTGGCCATTTATCGGCGGCTTTTACGTCGCGGCACTGGTGCAAGCTGGACGATTAGATGCTGCTGCAACCCAACTTGCCAAACTAACCGAGATGAATCGGCAAGGTAAACAGGGGGAGTGGGAGTTCAACGAATGGTTTCACGGGCAGTCGGGTCGACCGATGGGGTTCGCAGGTCAATCGTGGTCAACGGCACTCTATCTGTTCGCGGCCGATGCCGTCAGCAATAATGCCGTGCGCGTCTTCAACGCCAAAAACGGCTGGTAAATCGGAGTTCCGTCGTCCCGGCCGTCACCTAAATTATGCATGCAATCGCCCCCAACATCTTTCTCCACCGCGACACCTGCAATGTCTATGCCATCTGCGACGGTGACAATGCGGTGCTAATCGACTTTGGCGCAGGCGACATCATGCCGCTGCTTGCCGAGCGCGGCATCACGCCGACTGACGTGCTACTGACCCATCACCACCGTGATCAGGGACAGGGGTTGGTGGGGATTTCGGCCGATATTCGCATCTGGGTTCCTCATAGCGAACAGGATCTATTCGCCAGCGTCAACGATCATTGGCAAGCACGCCAGTTGCAAAACAACTACAACACGCGCCAAGATCGCTTTAGCGTGCTGGAAAATATCCCCATCGCTGGCACGCTGCGCGATTATGCGACCTATTGCTTCGGTGCAATTAGGTTACAAATTCTCCCCACTCCCGGACATACGCCGGGCTCAATTACCATCGCCTTAAACCATGGGCAGTCATTGTTGCTGTTCACAGGCGATCTGTTGATGAACAACGGCAAGTTATGGTCATTGGCGGCGACGCAGTGGACATATAACGGTGCGGAAGGCGTGCCCGCAACGATTGCATCCGTGTGCGATTTGCAAAATCGGCAACCCGATTTTCTCCTGCCAGCACACGGTGAACCTATCGACGACCCCGCTTCTGCATGTGGCTTGTTGATTGAGATTTTACGCCCCCTATTGACCTATCGACGACAAAACCCACGTTTGTTCAGCTTTATGGAACGACCCTATGAGCCAATCACACCCCATCTGCTGCGTAATCGCACCACCAGCATGAGCAACGCCTACGTCCTGCTTTCCGACAGTGGCAAGGCGTTACTTTTTGACTATGGCTATGACTTTGTGACAGGCTTGGCAGATGGACAAGAGCGCGCCGCTCGTCGCCCATGGCTCTACACCTTGCCCGCGCTCAAGGCGCAATTTGGTGTACATACAATTGATGCAGTGGTTCCGACCCACTTTCATGATGACCATGTCGCGGGGATAAATCTGTTGCGGGAAGTGGAGGGGGTGCAAAATTGGTCGGCCGAAAATTTTGCCGACATCCTTGAACATCCGTTGAATTACAATCTCCCTTGCCTCTGGTACGACCCAATTCCCGTTGACCGCATCTTGCCATTGGGTGAAACAATCCAGTGGGAAGAGTATGAATTTACGCTCTATTCGCTGCCCGGCCATACCCGCTATGCCGTTGCCATCTTGCTCGTCGTTGACGGTAAACGCGTTCTAATCAGTGGTGATCAATATGCGGGTGAAGATGGTCTGGAATGGAATTATGTCTATCAGAATGACTTTCGCATTGATGACTATGTGGCGAGTGCCGCGCTCTATCGACAGCTTGCACCCGACGTGGTTTTGAGCGGTCATTGGTCGCCGCTGTGGGTAGAAGATGGGTACTTTAATCTACTAGAAGAACGCGGAAACGCACTCGCTCGTCTGCACCGTGAGTTACTGCCGACAGAGCTGGCGGGATGGCAGGGGCAGGATTGCGGGGTGACGATTGCACCGTATCAGGCGGTGATTTCGGCCGAAACAACCCACACCGTCACCATCACGCTCATCAACCCCACCGACCACCCAACAACTGCAACCGTCAAACTGGTCGCCACCATCCCAATTGATGCGCCATCCCAGACGGTTGAGCTCACCGATATAGCAACCGTTACGTTTCAATTTACCGCCACGCAACCAGTCCGCCGCGCTCGTATTGCGGCAGATGTCACGATTGGTAACCGCCATTGGGGACAGCTCGCGGAGGCACTGCTAACAGTTTTGCCCAATGCGGAAACAGAATAGCCAATGATACACTTTGAACAGCAACAACTACCGATTATCGGTGAACAGGATGCAATTATCGTCGGTGGCTCATTGGGTGGCGTGGCAACAGCGTTGACACTGGCGGAGCGGGGACGACGAGTCGCCGTGATCGAACCGCGCACCTTTTTAGGCTATGAAATAACGGCGACGTTGCGCCCGTGGTTATCGGCCGATGCCGAACTTGATCCGCTTTGGACTGATTTGCTGACACACTGTGCGACCGAGCCTGTTGAGAGTGAAATTCCGTTGCGCCTCAACGCTCTCAAGAAACGTCTGGAGGATTTGCTACTTTCGGCCGATATTCAACTGCTGTATGGTAGCTTTCCTGTTGGCCTTCATTATGATGAGGAGGGTCGTTTAGCTGGCGTGATTGTCGGCAATAAATCGGGGCGGCAATTGGTGACGGGTCATCTGATTATTGATGCGACTGCGAATGGTGCGGTTGCTGGGCTGACATTGCCAGAGTCATCATCCACCTCATCCACTCCAACAACTATCACAATTGAATTTGACCGTGTGCAACCGCTATCCGAACGCACAATCAACGTGCCACACGGCATTATCAAACTACACGCTGGCGCACAGGGGAAAGGGCATTGGTTTGCCGACTGTTTTTTCGAGCAACCAAACATGGCAACAGACTCAACCGCAGCTTATCTGCAAGCACGACAGCTTGCCTTCGATACAGCCGTTCACCTCATTCAAAATCATCCCGCCTTTAGCAAGGCAACGCTGGCAACGATTGGCTACGCACTTTGGCCGTGCGAGCAGGATGGTCGCTCTTTGCAACCAAGAGGGTCGCGTTCCCAAGAAAGCATTTGGCGACTTCAGAATACTGATCCCCATCACGCGCCATGCAATGGGAGCGAACTAGGGCGATGGTTAGACGAAAATTGGGAAGATGTTGTGGCAGCTAAGTCGGCAGATTCTCTTCTACAATCAACAGCCGATCCTGCTATCATCAAAACCCTGCCCTCCCCTCAGCGCGGACGTGCATTTCCGATAGTCCAAGTCCCCCCAACTGCGCTTCCGATTCTGCAAGAAACAGAGGTGCTAATCGTTGGCGGAGGCAGCAGCGGGGCGATGGCAGCAATTGCCGCAGCGCGTCAAGGTGCCAAGACAACGCTTATCGATTTCAACCCTGCGCTGGGTGGTACGGGAACGTATGGCGGCGTACATAGCTACTGGTTTGGACGACGAGTGGGGTTTTCGGCCGAAATCACCACCTATACAGCAACTTTACAAACCCAACTCGGCGAGGCCCCACCCAGCGGCAATGTGCCACGTTGGAACATTGAGGCTAAGACGCAAGCATGGCTTAATCTCGCACGGGATGCAGGTGTTAACCTACTGTTTAACGCGGCCGTTTTTGGCACAGTCGTCGAAAACAAGCGCGTCCACGGGGTTGCCGTCGCCACGCCCGATGGGGTTGGCGTTATAAATGCAACGGTCGTTGTGGATGCAACGGGTGACGGCGATATTGCCGCCCATGCGGGAGCCGATTTTGTCTATGGGACGGAGCGCGACCATACGGTGATGTGGTATTCGCTGGCACAATTTCCCCGTCCCGGTCGCACGCGCAACAACTTCACCAGCATGGCCGATGTCAGCAATACGCTCGACTATACCCGCGCCATCCTTGCGGGTCGCCGCCGTGAACGAGAAAAATCCTATGAACACGGTATCTACGTTGCGCCACGCGAAAGCCGCCACATTCGTGGTGAAATCACACTGACATTAACCGATCAACTGCTACGTCGTGCTTGGCCTGATGTCGTCAACATCACCTTTAGCAATCACGATGTCAAAGGGCATAGCGACTCCGATTGGCTCAAAATCGGATTGATTCCACCCAACTTAGAGGTTGAAATACCCTATCGCGCGCTTGTCCCGCATGATCTTGACGGATTACTGATCGTCGGCAAGGCAATTTCGGCAACGCACGACGCGCTCCCAGCCATTCGGATGCAGCCAGACATGGAAAATTTAGGGGGTGTCGTCGGAATGGCGGCAGCGGCAACTGTTCACACCGATGTGTTGCCGCGACATCTCGATGTGCGTCGGTTGCAAGCTGAACTTGTCGCGCACGGCATCCTGCCAGAGAAAATTTTGACGCGCCAATTGCAAAGTTGGCAGCCAGATATTCCAGCATTGGTGCAGGCATTGGCAGAAGACCGTGCATGGCATAGCTACTCTGATATGGGTATGACAGAGGTCTTTGACGGACGCATTCCACTGGTCGATCTCTGCTGTGCGGGAGTGGATGCGGTGGTGGCGTTGACAGATGCGTTGTCCGATTACACGGGCGATGCGCGGCAAAAATTAGCGATGGCATTGGCATTGGTTGGATCAGCCGATAGTGTGCCAACTCTCCTAACGACCATTGAATCTCAATTGACAGGGGATGCCCTCCCTGAACGAGATACGCATATTCTCTACGCTGGCACGCCGCCCGATCAAGGAGCCATGCCGCAACTCGTCTATACCCTCTACGCACTTGCGCTGACGCAGGATCGGCGTGCGCTACCGATTTGGCAGCGAGTGGTTGATTTGTTAAAAGGGGTTTCGGCCGAAGATGTTGCCGACGGCCGACAGGGGATTTTCCATTATGTCGAAACGGTCTGCGCGGGGACTGAACGATTGGGTGACCGTGCCGCGATCCCATTATTGCAACAGTTACACAGCTATGCGCCCCTGCACAATCTCGTTTGTCAGCAAAGGTTTCAAGTCGATTATTTCGACGAACGCCGCGCCCATCTTGAATTGGTGATCGGTCGCGCCCTCGCTCGCTGTGGCTCGGCGCATGGCTACATTATCTTGATCAACTACCTCGCAGACACACGTGCATTGTTAGCAGAACACGCACACAGTGAGTTGGTGCGGCTAGCTGGATTGGATTTAGGTAAGTCGATGACGGCGTGGAGCGCGTGGTTGGAACGATATGCAGACCAACTTGAACCGTTGGCATGGAATCGGCAGACGGCCGCGCGATTGGCTTGGCACCAGAAGATTTGTGTGGAAAAACCTTCACCCTAGCCCTGTGGTTACAACACAGGCTGATACGCGATGTGGGGGCAGCAGCCCTATTTTACCCGTAGGATTTTTAGTTTTTATGATAAAAGAAAAAACGTTACACATGATCGGCAATGCACACATCGACCCCGTCTGGCTATGGCGCTGGCAGGAAGGGTTTCATGAGGTGCTGGCCTCCTTTCGTTCTGCGCTGGATCGCATGACGGAGGATGATGATTTTATCTTCGTATCGAGTTCGGCCGCCTTCTATCATTGGGTCGAGCGTGTCAATCCCACCATGTTTGCCGAAATTCAGCAGCGCGTGAGCGAAGGACGCTGGGAGATCGTCGGTGGCTGGTGGATTCAGCCCGATTGCAACATCCCTAGCGGCGAATCATTTGTGCGTCAGGCACTTTACGCCCAACGCTATTTTCAGGAAAAATTTGGTGTGACGGCAAAGGTTGGCTACAACGTCGATAGCTTTGGACATGCAGGTTCTTTGCCACAAATTCTCAAAAAGAGTGGATTGGATTATTACGTCTTTATGCGCCCCAGTCCGCAGGAAAAGGGGTTGCCGTCGCGTCTGTTTTGGTGGGAATCGGCCGATAGCAGCCGCGTTTTGACCTTTCGCATTCCGTTTAGCTACAACAGCAATCCACGTGATATTGAACGTGATGTCGAACGCACGGCGGCTGAGTTGAAGTCGCCCTATCACGAAATGATGTGCTTTTATGGCGTGGGGAATCACGGCGGCGGTCCGACGATTGCGAATATTGCCAGCATACACGCCTTGAACAAACGTGCTGACATGCCCAATTTGCAATTTAGCTCCTGCAACCGCTACTTTGCAGCGGTTGAATTGCAGCCTCATTTACCCGTCGTCAACGATGATCTGCAACATCATGCCAGCGGTTGTTATGCGGCGCATTCGGGGATAAAGCAGTGGAATCGACAGGCCGAAAATTTGCTGATTTCGGCCGAAAAGTTCGCCACCATCGCCATGCAAACAACACAGCAACCTTATCCAACTGAATTTGATCGGGCATGGAAGAACGTGTTGTTTAACCAGTTTCACGATATTTTGGCAGGAACAAGTCTCGAATCAGCTTATGTCGATGCGCGGGATATGCACGGCGAGGCGATGACCATTGGCAGTTGGGCATTGAATGATGCGCTGCAATCGTTGGCATGGCATATCAACATCCCGCTCGACGACACAACCTTGCCGATTGTCGTTTTCAACCCACACGCATGGGCAAGCACGGTTAATGTCGAGGTTGAGTTGGGAAAAATTCCAGAGAACACGGCGTTGATTGATAATGAGGGTAATGCAATTGCATGGCAGTTGGTGCAGTCCGAGGCGACGGCATTGGGGCGTAGACGGTTGAGCTTTATGGCAACGCTGCCGTCGCTTGGCTATCGTGTCTACCACCTTGTCAGTCGCCCTGATGCAAGTCCCATTGATACGCCATTCACGGCAACCGACACGACACTCGATAACGGTTTGATTCGTCTGACGTTTGACCCAGATACAGGTTATTTGACGAGTTTGTATGACATTTCGGCCGAAACGGAAGCTCTAAATGGCGACGGTGCAAAACCAGTCGTCCTCAAGGATGAGAGTGATACATGGGGTCACAACGTCTTTGCCTTTAACGATGAGATTGGCGCATTCAAGGCGACTCGCGTCGAGCTGGTGACACACGGTGCGGTTAAGGCGATCGTCCGCGTGACGAGTGAGTACGGCAACTCACAGTTGGTGCAAGATTTCACGCTGTATCCCGATAGCAATGTAGTTGAAGTCAAGGGGTGGATTAATTGGCAGGAGCAGTTCAAAATGCTCAAGTTACGCTTTCCAACCAACCTGCACCTGCACAAAGTCACGCATGAAATTCCGTATGGGCAGATTGAACGTTTTGCCAATGGTGAAGAAGAGGCGTTCCAAAATTGGGTGGACATCTCTGGCACAGCACGCGGATCGGAAAAACGGTACGGCGTGAGTATCCTCAATGATGGTAAGTACAGCGGGGACGTCATGATCCGCGATATTGGCTTGACGATTATCCGCAGCCCGATTTACGCGCATCACATCCCAAAAGAGCCGCAGCCAGACGAATTTTACAGCTTCGTCGATCAGGGCGTGCAGCGTTTCAACTACGCGATCTACCCACATACTGGCAGTTGGGAGGAGGCACGCACGGTGCAACGTGCGGCCGAACTCAACCAACGCCCCATTCCACTCGTCGCCACTTTTCACCCCAACGGCGCGCTGCCGCAAGCCAGCTCATTTGCGACGGTGGACAACGATAATGTGATTATCAGCGTCGTCAAGCAGTGGGAAGATGGCAATGACCTAATCGTGCGGGCATACGAGACGACACGCACAGCGACGACGGCGACGATTCGGCTACCACAGTGGGACCGGGAATTTTCGGCCGATTTTTCCCCGTGCGAGATCAAGACCTTTCGTATTCCAGCCGACGGAACCAAGCCGGTGGTGGAGGTCAATCTGTTGGAGTGGGAGGTGTAATGTTCGAGCAACAGAAAGCAGAACTGCGAGCAGCGGGTCGATTTTTGCTTGAGAACAGGTTGACGTGGGGCAACGCGGGAAATTTGAGTCTGCGGCTTGATGATGAACATTTTTTGATTACGGCAAGTGGGACACAGTTGGGGGCGTTGGAATCGGCCGATCTGCTCCGCTTTCCAGACGCGAACCCACCACGTAAACCCTCAAAAGAGACGCCCATGCACGCCGCCATTTACGACGCTCGTCCAGAGATCGACGCCGTGCTACACGCCTCGCCGTTTTATAGCACGCTCGTCGCCTGCAGCGATGTCGCCATTCCCAATAACCTGTTTATCGAGAATATGTACTATCTCGAACGAGTGGCGCGGGTGCGTTATGAACATGCGGGATCGGCCGAATTGGGCAGAGCTGTCGCTGAACAAGCCACAAACGCCAACATCTTGCTGCTCGAAAATCACGGCGTACTCGTCTATGACAGTTCGTTCAAAGAGGCGTTGATGGCGTTGCAAACGCTCGAATATACCTGCCAGATGCTTATCACGGCACGCAGCGCAGGGATTGAATTGACTCACTTGCCACCCGCGACAGTCACAGATTTTCTGCACAATGCGGGCTATCGGCCACGCAGGGAGTGGCCTATATGACGATCAAAATGGGCGTGGTCGCCGATGACGTGACGGGTGCAAACGACATTGGCAGCATGTTTGCCAAAGCGGGTTATGTGACACACGTCTATTCAATTCGGCCGAATGGCAGCTACGCCTTTAATCCAGCCTCTCCCCACCCTGACATCGTGATTCTCGACACCAATTCGCGGCTTGATCCAACAGATGTTGCCTACGGAAAAGTAGCAGCGGCGACGCGCTTGCTGCAATCGGCCGATTGCAGCCAATTTTTCAACAAGACATGCTCCGTATTTCGCGGCAACATCGGCGTGGAATTTGACGCGATGCTGGACGTACTGGATGGAGATTTTGCCGTCATCGTGCTGGGATTTCCGAAGAACGGGCGCACGACGGTTGATGGGGTGCATTATGTGCGCGGTGTGCCATTGGCGCAGTCGGAATTTCAGAACGACCCGATTCACCCGATGAGCGAATCACATCTCGTTCCTATTTTGCAGACACAGACCGAACGTAGCGTTGCGGCACTGCATCGGGCAGATTGGGCAGACGATCTGCGTGGACAGATTGAACAGATGCGCAAAAAATGCAACTACCTGATTCTCGACGTAACGGCTCAGGCGGACTTAACTACAATTGCGGAAGCGATGCATGATTATCCCGTTCTGTGTGGCAGTTCGGCATTGGCGGAAACGTTACCACAGGTTTGGGGAACGCGGACGGGGAACGTCGTAAAAACTCCCCCGCCCCAACCTAACGAGCAGGGTATTTTGATCGTCGCTGGCAGCTTAATGCCGCAGACTCGCGCCCAAATTGACCATATGCGAACTGCGGGGGCAGCGATTTTTACCTTACAGCCTGAACAGATTTTCAGGGATACGCTTGAAGAGAGTTTGATTGCCCAAATTGTAGAAGCGTTAGGAGAGGGGCAGAATGTGGTGCTACATTCGCCCAATTCTGCCTCCCAAACGCGCACATATGGGGCGACGCACGGTCTTGACAAACGCACAGTGGGCCAGCGCGTCTCTGGCTGTTTGGCAACGCTTGTCGCAGAAATTTTATCGCGTGCCGCACTCGACCGATTGATTGTTGCAGGCGGTGAAACGTCAGCCGCTATCTGTACTAAATTAGGTTTTGACGGGCTGCAAATTGAGCAGGAAATCCAACCCGGCCTACCGTCCTGTCTGACATTAACTGACCCACCCATTCTGCTCGTTCTCAAATCGGGCAGCTTTGGAACCCCACAATTTTTCGCGGATGCAGTTAGGCATCTGACAACAGAGGAAACAATCACATGACATTCTTTGATCAACTGATCGAGAAATATCCTGACCTGATAGCATGTCGGCAGGCGATCGACAGCGCATATAATTTGCTTGAGCAATCATTTGCAGCAGGGGGAAAATTGTTGCTATGTGGTAATGGGGGTAGTTCGGCCGATTGTGAGCATATCGTCGGTGAGTTAATGAAAGGGTTTGCGCTGACACGACCCGTTTCGGCCGATGTGCGCCAGCAATTGGTCAACACGTTTCCCGACAATGGGGAGTATTTGACGACCCATTTGCAAGGCGCATTGCCCGCCATTTCGCTCGTCAGTCAATCGGGTTTGATCACGGCGTTTGCCAATGATGTTTCGGCCGATATGATTTTCGCACAACAGGTCTATGGCTATGGACGGGCGAGTGATGTAGTGTGGGGAATTAGTACATCGGGCAATTCGCGCAATGTGATACATGCGCTACAGGTTGCCACGACGCTGGGTCTGAAAACAGTTGGCTTGACGGGTAGATCCGGTGGTGCAATGCTAGACATCTGTGACGTAACCATGTGTGCGCCCTATGACGACACAGCGACGATTCAGGAACGACATCTCGCCATCTACCACGCGCTTTGTCTAGCGTTGGAGGAGCGGTTTTTTGCATGATTTTAGCAGGACTCGACATCGGTGGGACAAAATGTGCGGTCAGCTTGGGAAGGTTGGCTGATGAGGGAATCGACATCATTGCCAAACGGCGATTTGCAACACCTGACACGCCGGCGGAGACAATCGGCCGATTTCTGCACGAACTTTCCGACTTCGCAACATCACAACCAGTCGCCGCTATCGGGATTAGCTGTGGAGGGCCGCTCGACAGTCGACGTGGCATCGTGTTATCACCACCCAACCTGCCGGGATGGGATGAGATTGACATTGTGTCCCCTTTTCGGCAGCAGTTCAATGTCCCTGTTGCTGTGCAGAATGATGCGAATGCAGGCGCATTGGCGGAGTGGCAATGGGGTGCTGGGCGAGGTTGCCAAAATATGATTTTCCTGACGTTTGGAACGGGCATGGGTGCGGGCTTGGTTCTCGACGGACGGCTCTACAGCGGCACAAACGATTTGGCGGGAGAAGTTGGGCATATTCGGCTTGCGGATGATGGTCCTGTCGGGTTCCACAAGGCAGGGTCGTTTGAGGGATTTTGTAGCGGCGGCGGGATTGCACGACTGGCACAGCAGCGCGTCCTAGAGGCACTGCAAGCGGGGGAAGCGGTGTCGTTTTGTCCATCAATTGAGCAGTTGGGGGGGATTTCGGCCGAAACAGTGGGACATGCCGCCCAAGCGGGCGATCGCCTCGCGTTGGAGATCTATCGCACGGTAGCGGCACGACTAGGGCAAGGACTATCGCTTCTGATCGACATTCTCAATCCAGAGCGGATTGTGATCGGGAGTATTTTCGGCCGACAGCGCGAGTTGATCGAAACGCGCATGTGGCAAGTCATTCGAGAGGAAGCGATTCCTGCGTCGGCGGAGGTGTGTGAGGTCGTGCCGACAGGCTTGGGGGAACGGATCGGAGATTATGCAGCGCTAGCGGTGGCAAAGTCTTTAATTGGAGCGTGACAATGAATTCAAAAAGAGCACTGATTAACTGGGGCGGCTGGAAAGGACATGACCCCGAACCGTGCACCGATTTGTGGCGTGGCATTTTGCAAGGTGAAGGGTTCGATGTCACATCAGTGTCCGATCTCGACCGCTATCTCGACCGCGATTACATGCACTCACTCGACCTGATCGTACCAATCTGGACAATGGCAACGATTTCGGCCGATCAAGTGCGCGGCTTGCTCGATGCAGTCGCGAGCGGTGTTGGGATTGCAGGCTGGCACGGCGGCATGGCCGATTCGTTCCGCGAGAGTGTCGATTATCAGTGGATGGTTGGTGGGCAGTGGGTGCAGCATCCCGGCAATATTATCGACTATACAGTGCAGATCACCAGCGATGATCCCATCGTCGCTGGCATCGCAAAATCTGCGATGCACTCAGAACAATACTACATGCACGTTGACCCATCCAACGAAGTGCTGGCAACGACGACGTTTTCGGGTGAACATGGCAACGCTCCATGGATTACGGGGGTTGTGATGCCTGTCGTTTGGAAGCGCATGTACGGCAATGGGCGCGTCCTTTATAGTTCACTCGGTCACGTCTTAGACGATTTTGCCGTGCCAGAGATGCGCGAGATTATGCGGCGCGGCATGCTCTGGGCGGTGCGATAGTATGCGCAAACACCCCAACATTCTGCTCATCATGGCCGATCAACTCGTACCGTTTTTAACGGGCGCGTATGGGCATCCCGTCGTTAAGACGCCGCATCTCGACCGCTTAGTTGCGGAAGGGGTTCGCTTCGATGCAGCATATACCCCCTACCCGCTTTGTGCGCCAGCGCGAGCAGCCCTGATGACAGGACAGCACGCTTCCCGTTTTGGCTGTTTTGACAATGCGGCACTGTTTCCGGCCGATCGGCCGACAATTGCGCACTATCTGACCAATGCGGATTATGACACCGTTTTAAGCGGCAAGATGCACTTTATCGGCCCCGACCAACTGCACGGTTTTGGGACGCGATTGACCACGGATGTCTTTCCTGCCAACATCGACTGGGTTCCCAATCCCGACAAAGAAGAACTCGGCGGTCACGCGCACAACTATGTACCACCTAAAGTCGGCGTGCGCAGGTGGAACAAGTTTTTGACGTTTGATGAAGAGACACAATATCGAGCGATTGAGTATCTGCGTGAACGAAGTTGGCGACAACCGGCCGATCCCTTCTTCCTACTCGTCTCCTTTCATCATCCACACGATCCGTTTCAAGTCACACCTGAGCTTTGGCAACTGTATGAGGATGCCGAGATCGACATTCCGACCTTGCCTGAAAATATCCATGACACCTACTCTGCGCTCGATGGATGGCTCAATGCCGTACATGGTGTGACAGAGGTTGACCTGCAAACTCCTGACAATCTGCGCACATTGCGCCGCGCATATTACGGACTGGTCAGCTACATTGACGCGAAGGTAGGTGAGCTGTTGACAACTTTAGAACAGACCGGTGAGGCGGACAACACGCTGATTGTATTTACCTCCGATCATGGAGATATGTTGGGCGAACGTGGCATGGTGCAGAAACGTTGCTTCTACGAGTGGTCGGCGCGTGTACCGCTGATTATCCGTTGGCCGAATAATCAGTTTGCGGGACAGAGTATCGACACACCCGTGACCTTGCTCGATCTATTACCAACGCTACTCGATGTAGCAGAGGTGGATCATTATTTACCTATTGATGGGGATAGTTTGCTACCATTGCTGCGCAGGGAATGGGGGGATAATCGGCCGATATTCGCCGAATATCATCTCGAAAAAGTCAAAAGTTCTGCATTTATGGTGCGGCGAGGTCGCTACAAATATGTGTTGATCTATCAACACGGAGAGCAATTGTTTGATCTTTCGGCCGATCCCGGTGAGTGGCACAATCTTGCAGGCAAGGAAGCATATAGGAAGATTTCGGCCGAATTACGCGAACTGGTTCTATCACGCTTTGACCCCGAACAATTAAGGCTAGCTGGCTTGGAAAGCGTGCAGCGTCGGCTAGTCATTAAGGAGGCACTGCATCGAAATAACGTGCATTGGGATTACACGCCAATCGTTGACGCAACTAAACAATATGTCCGCTAATATTGGGCATAAGCACTGTAGCTTGTATCCTAGATCGTTCTCTCTAGGTTAAAAATGACTCCGAACAAACGCCTTTTGAGTCAGAATTTTGCTCAAAATGACTTCACCAACAAAGTCGAAAATCTCTGGTACCCACTTTTCACCAAATGCTTGGATGAGCCCATTATCATTCGACGCTATCGTATCAAAATGACCAATAATGCAAGAATACGGGACTTGGATTATCAATTGCCAAAACACTGGTTGAAAGACAATGAGGCAATATTCATGTCGCCAGTTCGCCCGAACTTGGCACGACGTTTAAGGTGACACGCATGTCTTACAGAGCTTTAGGGATCATCGTCGTTGTCCTGTTCGTCGGTCTGGTTCGTTGTTCACAGGCCAGCGATACGGTCCCCGCCGATCAACCATCAGATGAGGTTAATATGCAACTCATTGCAGCCGCACGACGCGGCGATTTGACAACCGTGACGACGCTACTTGAGCAAGGTGCGGATGTTCATGCGGCCGATACACGAGGCGTGACCGCCCTGATTGCAGCCGCCTATGCAAACGAAGTTGAGATCGCCGAGCTGCTCATTGCGGCTGGCGCAGATGTCAATATTCAGGATGACACCCAACAAAGTGCCTACCTCATTCCAACCGCAGATGGCGGACTAGAATTCCTGCAACTGACGTTGGCAAATGGCGGCGATGTTCACAGTTTAGACAGCTATAATGGGACAGGCTTGATCCGCGCCGCAGATCGGGGGCATGTCGAGATTATCGCGGAACTGCTCAAGACGGACATCGACATCGATCATGTCAATCGGCTCGGCTGGACGGCTCTCTTGGAGGCGATCATTCTCGGTGATGGTGGGACACGACACACAGAGGTCGTGCGACTACTTGTGGAGGCGGGTGCGACGATTGATCTCGCTGACAGCAATGGGGTGACCCCACTCGAACATGCGCGTAATCGTGGCTTTACAGAGATCGTGACGATTTTGGAAAATGGTCGCTAACAGACAGATTCACCCCTGCATTTGGGTATTATTCTCGGGGATATGGCTCTTTGGTTGCCGCACTGTTGACCCTGTTGCGTTACCCATTGCCACATTCGCCTCTGTGCACACGACCGTCATCCCAACCCCGCTGCCGAGCACAATGTCGACCCTATTGCCAACCCCCATGCCGCTCCCAACTGTCTCATCAACACCAACCGTGCAACCAACTGCAACCGCGCAACCAACTACAACCCAATCCCTCACACCAACCGCGACCCCACACCCGTTGGCGGCATTTACGATTGCAGGGATGCGGACGCGACCATTTGCGGGCGGGCAGATTGTGAGCCGTGCCCTTTTAGACCAGACAACGCAGTACACGCGCCATGCAATCGACTATCCCAGTGATGGGCTGACGATTACGGGTTTAATGTATGTCCCAACGGGCGATGCGCCGTTTCCCGTCCTGATTCTGTTGCATGGGTATGTTGACCGTGACCACTATGTGGTGGGAATGGATAGCTGGCAAGCGGCCGAATTTTTTGCCGCGCAAGGGTATCTCGTTTTAGCACCGGACCTGCGTAGTTGGGGACAGTCTGATAGCGGTCTTAGCCTGTTCCACATGGGGTTAGTTGCAGATGTGCTGAACCTGATTGGGTCGCTGCCGACGTTGCCACAGGCAGATGTGAGCAAGATCGGTTTATGGGGTCACAGCATGGGTGGCGGGATTGCGACAAAGGTGCTGACGATTGATGAGCGGGTGGGATCAGCCGTTTTGTATGCACCCAATAGTGCGGATGATGCAGATTTGATCGCACGTTGGGGAGCAGGTTGCTTCGATGGACAGATTGAGATACTGGGCAAACCGTGCAATCCGGCTGATGTGATTCCAGCAGATACACCCTCCCCATTGGTTCAAGCCTATTTTCGTGGCGCGGCCGATCCTGACTTTTTACGCCAAGTTGCCCCGATCTATCACTTGGCGTCAGTCAGCGCACCTGTTCAGATTCATATCGGTTCGGCCGATGGGCAGCATCCAGCCGCCACACCACCAGAGTGGTCGGCAAAGCTGGCGGAGGCGTTGGAATCGGCCGAACGTGATGTCACCTATTACACTTATGCAGGACAAAGCCACTTTTTCACAGGGGAGAGTTGGACAACCCTGTTGACCCGTGCGCTAACCCTTTACGACCGCGAATTGAAACACGCGCCATAACGATGCGAGGAATATGCTATGACACAGGCACTGTTACTAAAAAATGTGCGCCCAATGGGACAAGATACGGTTGATGTATTGATTGATGCTGGCGTGATTCAACGCATGGAGCCAGCAATAGACGTGACGCATCTGGATGCAGTTCAGATTCTGGATGGTCAAAATCACCTACTATTGCCCGGATTGGTCAATGCCCATGCCCATTTAGACAAGAATCTGCTTGGCTATCCATGGCATCGCAACGAGATGACAGGGCGGTCGATCAATGACTATGTGGAAACTGAGCGACGCGTTAAGCGCGAATTGGGAACTTCGGCCGAAATCCAATCTGCGCACCAATGTCGTCTATCTGTCGCCAGTGGCATCACGCACATTCGTAGCCACATCGACGTTGATGCTGGCATGGGGTTAAACAATTGGGAAGGCGCACTCGCCACCAAAGAAGCGTTCAAAGAGCGACTGACAATGCAACTGATCGCCTTTCCGCAAGGGGGCATGTTGGTCAAACCCGGCTCGGTTGAACTGTTAGAAGAGGCGGTCAAAATGGGGGCAGACGGGATCGGCGGATTAGACCCATCAACGGTAGACCGCGATCCAGTCCGCCATTTGGACACGGTGTTTGCCATTGCCGACCGTCACGGCGTTGAGGTTGATATTCACCTGCACGAACCGGGCATGTTGGGTGCATTTTCAGTCGAGCTAATCGCTGAACGTACCCGTGTCTTGGGGTTGCAGGGGCGCGTCACCATCAGCCATGTTTTCTGTTTAGGCATGATTGACGACGCTTATCTCAATCGGCTGATTGCGTTGCTGTTGGAAAACGACATTGCGATTATGTCGTTAGGCTCAGGCAGTTCGCCGTTTCCGCCACTCAAACGCTTGGTTGAGGCGGGTGTGACCGTTTGCACAGGTAGTGATGGCATTCGGGATACGTGGGGGCCTTACAATTCGGCCGATATGCTCGACCGTGTGCGACTGCTTGGGTATCGTAGCGGATTTCGCCAAGATGCCGATGTCGAAATGCTGTTGCAAATTGCGACCTATGGCGGCACAAAGGTCATGGGAGATAATCGCTATGGGTTGCAAGTGGGGAAACAAGCCGATTTGCTGATCTTTGCAGGTGATTCGCCCACTGAGGCTGTGATGACGCAGCCCGTTCGTTCATTTGTGATAAAGAATGGGCGTGTCGTTGCCGCGCAAGGGGAACTGCTTGACTTGACGTGAACTCATCAAATAAAGGGTATAAGCACTATTTGTGCGCTGGATTACGGTAAGGGGCAGTTAAGTGGGCAAAAATGCGTTACTAAAAAAGATGGCACTGCAAATACTAAACAGAAATCTCGAAACGACTCAAAAAAGGTCGTCAATAATGCTGATTTATTAGGAAAAGAAATAACCTGGCAAGAAAATTGTCACTTAGCAGACCGTTTTGGCTTAGTTAGCCACGTCTTACTGTAATCCAGCGCACAACTAGTGCTCATACCCATGTATGCGTCATCAAGCGTCGAACGGGTCGCTTTCCCGATTTGGCGCACGGTGGGAACAGCCAAGACAATAGACCGCCTTAAAAAATGGCAGTAGTTCTACAAATGACTCTTTCGGCTCACGGGAGACTCCACCTAGTTTTTTGCAGACAATGCGTTTTTGCAGCTTTTGGCGATAAAACGTATCAAGTGACTGTTCATGTTGCATGTCTTCAATAAGATAAAGATGCTTACAATACGTCAGTCGCTGCTGTGCAAGTTGGGACATCTCTTCAACCGCCAACATCGTATATTGCCGTCGCATTTCATCGACATCATCACCAAACAAGCGCAAAAATTTAAGGGTAAAACCACGCTTAAATTCTTCATCCCAAGTGGCAACGCTACCCACGGATATTTTCTTACTAGCCTCGGCAAAAATGTGGGAAAAACTATCGTAGCCGTCGAGAATCTGCTGTGCTTCCTCCATTGTTCTAGCCAAATTATGATTAATGCAAATAGACAAAGCTTCTGTAGCTAACTCTTTTTGCCGCTCTAATTGTCCGAGTGAGTTGTAAATCTTGGCGGCGATACAGTAACAGCCCACAACACCTCCCCATGTATGATAGTGAACAAAGACTTGTCTGCACGCTTCAATTTGTTGAAGAAAGGAGCCTTGTAGCTGATCAATCATCTCAACGTTGAGTAGCTGTTCTGAAGCAATTTCACTAGAGATTTTCATTTTCGCTCGTAGCTTTAAGCTGGAAAGAAATCCTGCCTGATCCCTTAAATAACGCAGTTGAATAAATGCCTGATGCAGCTTATTGTCTTGAGCAAGCGTAAGAGCCAATTCAATCAATTTTTGAATTGGCGGCAACTCACGGATCAAGCGATAAATTAGTTGATCTGAGATAGCGTCTGTTTGCCCAAACCCCATCATAGAGCGAAATTCGAATGTATCTACATCCCTGCCAGTTTGTAGAAATAGCAGGAAATATTGAAGATGCGCTTGTAGTGCGAGTGCCTTTGCGTGAATTAATTGAAACTCTTTGCCCAAACTCTCGACACGTTGAACCAGTCGGAAACACTGTCTCTCTAATGCAGACAGTTCATCTATGGAATCATCCCTGTTCCAAGCTAAAAGCTGCGGTCGGCTGTCGATGATTCGCAGCTCTATTTGACAGCCGACTAGGTATTCGTTATGTGTGTAGCAGACCGCTGCTGCATCCTCACAGATAGCAACAAAGGTGGGCAACTCGATTTGTTTTGTTTGATATTGCAGTTCAGCATCCAAGAACTTTAACCGTGCTGCATCCACATCTCTACCTTGCCCCAAACTCTCTTTGGCATACTTGAGGTAAGTTCGTGCGGTGCTAAAGTTTGACGTTTGGAAAGCTGCAATAGCGACTGCTTCACATGTTTCTGCCGATTTCCTCAAACTCTCGATGGGGATTTCACCCGCAAATTCCAATATCATCCGTGAGTAACCCAAATTGTTTGCTGTCGCCGCGACTTGCTCTAAGCTCTCTGTAGCAATTTTATAGTTCTCTCCCTTGATTCCGTGTTCGATTGCGGTTATCCATTCCTCTATTTCTTGGTAATATAAGGCTAAATCGGCGTGAGTGGATTTGATGCTTCGCAGCCCCTCCTCTTCAAGAAAGCGCATTTTCAAGAAATCAGCAAAAAGTGTATGTAGCTTATAATGCTGCTGACTGTCGGGATGCAGAAACGTATTATGCCGCGAAAGCGTTCGCAGTTGTAATCCGCCATCAGAGAATTGTGTCAGTCGATTTACTACTGCGTTGTCGATGCGATGGATGAGCGATATTCTTTTTAGTAGGTGCTGGACATCGGCAGATTTTTGACTATACACTTCCTCTGCAAAGAAATCGTAGATGCTGTCGTTACAACGATCCATACGCTCAAGCAACGTCAAAACATCTGACTCGGAGCGTCCTTCAACTGCATCGAATGCAAGCGCAAGTGCAGCAATCCAGTTACCTGTCCGCCTTAATAGTTTTTGCATCTGCGCGACGGTGAGTGGCAATCCCAAACTTTGCCGTGCGTACAGCTCAACATCTTGATCGGTAAAGGCAATAGCGGCATGATCGTAGCTCTTTATCTTTCGTTCGCTCATTAACTTAGCAGTTGGAAAAGGGAGCGGACTGCGTGATGTGAGCAGGATTTTTAGAGAGTTCGGACGATTTTTGACCAACTGTTGCAATACGATGCCCATTTCGGTCGTTGCCAGATGGATGTCTTCCACAATCATCAGCATTTCTTTTTGCCCCGTCACAAGCTCATCTATGAACAACGCGGTTGCCTCTTCTACAGTACATTTTTCAGGATTATCGAACAGATAGGTAAGCGTCCTGTCCCCGACGTGAAATCGAGTATGAAAACCTTGCACTAGCTCTTTGAGAAATTGTGTTGAGTCTCTCACTCCTGAATCAAACGTGTACCATATAAACGACTCGCCCATAAACGTTGTGGCAATTTCGTGAACCAACCATGTTTTGCCATACCCCGCATCAGCGTGCAGAAATACCGTTTGGTTCTCGACTGTTTCCCAAATTTTGTCAGCCAACAAAGGGCGAGAGAGCAACTGTGTAATGTTTGGATGATTGAGTCGAGCAGACAGGATTGTTGGGCGATGTGTGATGCTAATAAAAGTTGACGTGATTGCACTCACGCTTGTCGAGGCATGAAGCATTTTTTGCCGCATCGTTTCGACATATTGATGAATGGAGGCAGACGCAGCTAAATCTAGGACATTCTCATATGGAATATGCAGCGTAATCGTCGAGTCACCTGCTGTGTTACGCCAAGTTGGGTCTTGTTTATCCAATACGGTTTGAATATAAGGTCGAACCCAGAGATAGCACGCACGTCTTTCTGCTACACTGTAGACAACAATCATGCTTGGAGCCACATGTCCTTCTAGGTAATTTAATGTTGAGATGGGAATTGGCAATGCTATTTTCTGGTCGCGCACCAATTTGAACTTCTCTTTTCCCTTTGACTGAATGTGAAAAACATTCGAGGTTGCTAGGCCGCTGACAAAAATTTCTACCCATATATCCTTGCCATAGTCTGCCTTTTGCTCTCGCGTTGTCCATGCAGCGGGCAGTTGTTGTTCGATATGTCGCACGGCTTCCGTGTCGATCTCATGTTCCCGTGGACGTTGAGGAAGAGGGGGATTTTTCGTGATCAGACAGCACTTTTTGTACTTTTCGCCGGATCCACATTGGCAGGGAGCGTTGCGGCCTTGCTTTTTCTGTTTGATTGCCATTCTTGCAGTTTATCTTATGATGTAATGTTCCGCATCTCAGTTGTGCGTGATCTAGCGGCTTTTCCTAACCCATTGCCAAATTTCTCAACGATTGTATAATCCCAAAAATATATGAACAACTATGCAGGTATTCAATGATAAAAACATTCGTCGAAGAACAAACCGCCGCTGAACTCGCCGAACTATTCCGCGCATTGGGCGACACCAGCCGCATCCAAATGTTAGCCGCCCTTGTTGAAGGCGAGCAGAACGTGGGCGCATTGGCGGAACAAGCGGGGATCAGCGAATCTGCGACTTCCCATCATTTGCGCCATTTGCGCCAAATGCGACTTGTGCGAACGCGCAAGGAAGGACGGCGCGTTTTTTACATGCTCGACGATGCGCATATCGCTGAGTTGTTCCGCTGTGGGTTAGATCATGTGCAACATGGCTAACCGTCACGTTTACCTGCTTTTCCTGTTCAATCTGCTAATTTTTGGCGGGATTGTCGCGCATCATGTCAACGATGCGTTCTGTGATGTGGTTGCATCAGATTGTGTGACGACATTGGAGGCAGAGGAGGATTCTATTCTCCACGGCAATTTTGCGTTGTTGTCTCAAGCGATTGATACGGTCACAACGACAGCGCAAACGAGCGCAAAGTCAGACTATTTGAATACGTGGCATTTTGTCACACCCCCACGGTTGCGACCCCCCGCATAACCCGCCCTTTCCCACTTTCACGTCCAACAACCGATCCGCAAACCAACCGTAAGCAAGTGCGGTGCTTTATCGCTGCAACAAAATAGATCATGACAGAACAAACCATTCAACTCGATATTCCCTTAATTGCCCCTGAACTACCTGATGAGCGCGACCACTGCTTGCAGCAGTTGACGACAATGCTGCAACATCGGCGCGGCGTGCAGCGCGTTCACATCACCGACGACGTGCAACCGCAACTTTGCATCCACTACGATCCTAATCTGCTGACGCTCAGTTCGGTCGAGCGGATGGCAAAAGAGACGGGCAGCGCGTTTACACAGCAGTATCGACATGAGGAGTGGGGATTCGTGGGGCTGGATTCGGCCGATTCCGCCACCACCCTCTCAGACCAACTCGCCCAACAAAAAGGGGTTCTCCACGCCACTGCCAACTACGCCTCTGGCACGCTCTCAATTGCCTACGACAGCGAACAGACGGATCGTGCCGCCATTGGACAGACGCTCAATCGCTTTGGGGCGCGATTTTCGGCCGATGACCACAGCGACCATGACCACGACCACGATGACTCACACGACGATCACGGTCACGGCAGTGCGCCCACATTCTTGCCCCATTGGATGCAAGAGCGATGGACATTTATCCTGATCGCCTTTGCAGGCTTGTTTTTGCTCTTGGGTTTTCTGGGCGAACGCTTCTTCGGCTTCTCTCCCACCGTCTCGACGATCTTCTATCTACTCGCCTACGCTGCGGGTGGGTACGACGTGGCAACACACGCAATTCCCGCCCTACTCAAAGGCAAGTTTGACACCGACGTGCTGATGCTGGCCGCCGCTGCGGGAGCCGCGCTCTTGGGCGAATTTGGCGAAGGCGCGTTTCTGCTCTTTCTATTTGCACTCGGTCATGCGGGGGAACATTACGCACTGGAACGAGCGCGAAACGCCGTCAACGCATTGGGCGAACTCATGCCCAGCGTCGCCCAGCGCAAAACGGCAGCAGGCATCGAAGAAGTTCCCGTTGAAAATCTGCAACTTGATGATGTCGTCGTTGTGCGTCCCGGCGACCGCGTGCCAGTTGATGGTGCAGTCGAGCGCGGTAGTAGCAATATCGACCAAAGCCCGATCACGGGTGAAAGCGTCCCCGTTTCTAAAACGATTGGCGACGAGGTGTTTGCAGGCACGATCAACCAAGATCAGGCGTTAGACGTGCGCGTAACCAAATTGGCAAAAGACAACACGCTGGCTCGTGTCATGCAGTTGGTTGCCGAAGCACAGGGACAGCAAAGCCCGACCCAACAGTTCACCCAACGCTTCACCAGCCGCTTTGTGCCAGCCGTGCTGATTATTACGCTGCTTGTGATCGTGTTGCCGCCGCTGTTTGGCTGGATGGAATTGCGCGACAGTTTTTATCGCGCCATGCTATTGCTTGTCGCTGCGTCGCCGTGTGCGCTGGCGATTGGCACACCCGCATCTGTTCTCTCTGGCATTGCGCGTGCCGCACGTAATGGTGTGCTAATCAAGGGCGGTGTTCATCTCGAAAATTTGGGACGCTCTCAAGTGATGGCGTTCGACAAGACGGGAACGCTGACGGCAGGAGAGTTTGGCGTGACCGATACGGTGACATTCAATGGCGCGAGTGAGCGCGATTTGTTGCGAATCGTCGGCTCAGTGGAGCAGCAGTCGAACCACCCGTTGGCAAAAGCGGTCGTTGAGCATGTCGAGCGCGAGGGGGTTGCGATGGGCAATGCAGACGCGCTCACCAACATCGCGGGACGGGGCATTGCAAGCGCGATTGACGGCAAGACGGTACAAATCGGCAACTGGAAGCTGTTTGCTGAAAATCCTGACCATCCACAAGACCAAACCGTGCGCGAAACGATTGAACGACTCGAACAGTCTGGACGCACGACGATGGCGATTAGCTACGATAACCAATTTGTCGGCGTGCTCGGGATGGCAGATACGCCGCGCCCACAGGCGAAGGCGACGCTGGCACAGTTGCGCGATCTGGGTGTCAAACATCTCGTCATGCTGACGGGCGACAACGACGACGTGGCGCAGCAGGTCGGAAAAGCGTTGGGGTTAACCGACATCCGCGCCGAACTGTTGCCAGAGCAGAAGCTAGAAGCGATCCGCGAGTTAGAAGCCGCATATGGTGAAATTGCGATGACGGGGGACGGCGTGAACGACGCCCCCGCCTTGACGACGGCGACGGTTGGGATTGCAATGGGTGGTGCGGGAACGGCGGTGGCGTTGGAAACGGCCGATATTGCATTGATGGCTGACGATCTGAGCAAATTACCGTTTGCGGTTGGTCTGAGCCGCGCCAGTCGCCGCAACATCCAGCAGAATCTCGCCGTTTCGTTGGGCGTAATTGGGCTGTTGATCGTCACATCGGTGACAGGGTTGATCCAGTTAAGCGGTGCAGTCATCTTACATGAGGGCAGCACGATTATCGTTGTTCTCAACGCATTGCGTCTGTTGGGCTACCGATTGCGTGAGTAACTGGAAATGGTTTGGCGTGCTGCTAGCACTGATCGGGTCGCTGTACGCGCTGCGGTTGTCGGCACACGCCCAGTTGATTTCGGCCGATCCTGCCATCGGTCGCACGCTCGATTTCTACCCTAGCGAGTTGAGGCTGACATTTGACCAACCCATCAGCCCACTCAGCAACGTGCGGCTTTTGGCTGACAACTTTAAGGTGATTGCGTTACCACAGCAGCAAGTGTCTAACGATCTGCTGGCAACAACATTGCCACCCCTGCCACAGGGGGTCTACACCGTTCAATATGATGTTATTTCGGCCGATGGCGACATCGTTTGCGGCAGCCACGAGTTTGCCATCGCCGTTCCAATCAAGCTTATGGATATGTTGACATCTCCCTGGTTACTTGCGAGTTACTACCTCCTTTTTCTAGCTATCGCCGTCGGTTGGCGAGCTTATCGCGTTTGGCGGCTCTCAGGCGTGAATGCGCTGACGCAGTACCACACCGAAGGCGTTCACGGACTTGCCTCCAACGTATTTCGCGCCGTCTTTGCGGGCATTGCGCTTGTGCTGCTCAGCAACGCGCTCTTTGTTTCTGCGCGACCCTACCTCGTTCCCATCGCATGGCTGGCATGGTCGCCGTTGCATCTGCTCGGCTGGAGTCTATTGTTAATCGCCTTTGTCATCGTCGTCATCGCCCAAGTTCAGATGGGATCAGCGTGGCGCATTGGCATTGATGTGGGACAGAAAAGCGAGCTGGTCACGGCTGGCATCTTCCGCTATTCGCGCAACCCGATCTTCTTGGGCATGCGTTTTGCCTTTCTTGGCCTGTTTCTCCTGCTGCCGACCGCATTCACGCTGCTGCTGTGGGTGTTGGGGGACGTGATGATACAGATTCAGGTGCGGCTAGAGGAAGATTATTTGAGCGAAACGTTTGGCGTGGCGTATCAACGCTATACCAGGCGGGTTCGTCGCTGGATATAGCATGATATTGCGAGAGGCGTAAATTCTGAAACAGAAATTGATACCGATTGCGGTTGCTAATACTTGATGAGGTAGAGCGCATCGCCAATTTAGTTAGGAGACCTATATGACGTAATCAGACGAGTTGGAAACATCTTTAAAGGTAAACGACTGCGGCAGAACAACCCCACTCTCATTTACATCAACGCTGCATGCTCGAAACCTGTTCCAAAATTTGTGTCATCGTTTCGGGGGATTGTGCGCCGCTAAAAGCGTACTTTTGGTTAATGACAAAAAACGGAACGCCGCTCACGCCTAGCTGATGCGCCTGCTGAGCCTCAGCTTTGACTTGTGCCTGAACAGCTGGATCGGTCAAACCGCGTGCCATCTCGTCACGATTGAGTCCCACATCCTCTGCTAACTTGAGCAGTGTGTCTTTGTCGCCCACGTCTTGTCCATGCTCAAAAAACGCGGCGTAAATCGCATCGATGAGAGCCGCTTGCTTATCTTTCGGAGCGACTGTGATGAGGGTATGCGCTAACAGCGTATTGGGTGCTTTTGAAATATCTGTGAAGTTGAAGATCAACCCACTTTGTAGACCCATCTGACGTGGCCCAGCAAAGAACTGTTCTGGCGCGATGTTGCCACCCCCTTTTTTCTGCATGTAGGGCATAAAATCAACGCCCTCGGCAGGAATGGTGGGATCGAGAAAGAAGGGTTTGTAGGCAACGGTAACAGCGTCACCTTCCCACTGTTGCAGCGACCGCTGCAAATGCCGCTTACCAATGCGGCAAAACGGTCAGGCAATATCGTGATAAATGTCAATATGAAGCATCGTTAGGTTCTCAGTGCGGGGTGCAAGTGACGGTGTTGAATAGGTATAAATCCCGCTTACTCAGGAATGATACGTCAACCCATGTGTTAATTCCAGAGGCGTCGTGACTGTCGGCTAATATCGTATAAAATGAGCCATCATGAAAAACAGTCGAGTTGCCATTATTCAAACGGATTGGGCGGGCAGTCGTGCCGCGATGATTGCCAAGATGCGTGATCTTGTGACTGAGGCGGCGGAGAATTCGGCCGAAATCGTCTGCTTGCAAGAGTTCACCCTCTCCCCCTATTTCGCCAGCCAAAAAGACGACACAAACTTCGACCATGCCGAACCATTGCGCGGTGGCGAATCAGATCGCGTCTTTAGCCAACTTGCCAAGGACAACGGCGTTTTCTTGGTCGGCAGCTTGTTTGAGCGCGGCGACGATGGTCGATTCTGGGACACGGCGACTATCTATGACCCCAGTGGCGAACTGCTTGGCTTCACGCGCAAAGTGCATATTCCGCAAGGGACGGGCTACTATGAAGATTACTATTTTGGCGGCTCGGATCAATATCCCATTCACGATGTGGCGGGTGTTAAGATGGCCGTCCCGACCTGTTACGATCAGTGGTTTCCCGAAATGGCGCGGATTTGTGCGCTGAACGGAGCGGAGTTCATCTTTTACCCAACGGCGATTGGGTCGGAGCCAGCAGCCCCCGATTTCGATTCGGCCGAAGCATGGCAGACAGTCATGCGCGGTCACGCAGTTGCCAATGGCGTTTATGTAGCCGCCGCCAACCGCATTGGCAAAGAGGGCGTGACGTTCTACGGCAGCAGCTTCATCTGTGACCCAGCGGGCAAAATCATCGCCCAAGCCAGTCGTGACCAAACCGAAGTGATTGTCGCCGATCTGGATGCTGACATATGCGTCAATGGCGCGACCTGTTCCCATTGATGCAGCAGCGTCGCCCAGCAACGTATCGACGAATCGTTGAGCCAAAACGCAGATCGGCGTAACAAAATCTGCTTTTTGCGTAGGGATGGTTTGCGCTTCATCCAAAAGGATGAGTTCTGTCATCCTCCAAGTTCATCGGTTTGGGGGATGGGGAATTCGGCCGAAACCCATACACTAGAGCTACTTCAAGGTCGTTCTATAGCGATTTTTCAAACGCTTGAAGATTTATTCACCAATGTAAAATAAGCTGTCTAACCTGTTTAGAGAGTAGAGGCTAAATAGCCTACGGTACATGGAGGTTTTAGATGACAAAATTAGCAGAAGCACTGATCCTGCGTGCCGACATGCAAAAACGATTAGCTCAGCTAAAGGCACGCATTGAGCGCAACGTCAAGGTGCAGGAAGGTGATGCGCCCGCGGAGAATCCAACGGCATTGATGACGGAGTTTGAGGCGGTTTCGGCCGAATTAACCCAAACCATCCAACGCATCAACCGCACCAACAGCAACACGCCGCTCAGCAATGGATTGACGCTTGCCGATGCCCTTGCCGAGCGCGACACGCTCAAGCTACGTCACGCCATGTTCAGCTCAATTGCCGATGCTGCCACCGTGCAGCAGCAGCAATACAGCCGCTCAGAAATCCGCTTCGTCAGCGTGGTCGATGTCGCTGAAATTCAAAATCAAGCTGACACTCTAGCCCGCCAACACCGCGAGCTGGACGCGCTAATCCAAGCGGCTAACTGGGCAACTGAATTGAGGGATTAGTGAATCGTGGTGAGTAAAGAGACGGAGAACATGTTGCTGACTCTACACTCTCCACTACTCACTCTCCACTTCTTAGTAGACGCAAGTTGGTAATCGGTAAAACAGAGGCGAGCACAAAACCTTGCCGGAAGGTATCCGGCCTTACGTTGGCAGGAGCGCCGACACCCATTCACGCTAATGCTCAGAAACGTGACAAGCGTACAGGGTAAAGTGACAGTTACTACCACCGTGCTGATCTGTTGAGCCGATGAGGGCGGGTTCGGGGACTCTGCGTCACCATGGGAGTGCCACTCTTTCTTAAGAGTGGCATTCCTAACAAGATACGCTGGATCAAGGGCACCAAGAATTCCAATATCGTAGACATAACAACTCCAAAACGCTTTACATGGAGAAATAAATGCCGTTTTCACCTGAATACTTAGGCTACTTGGCCTCAATCGTGATTGCCATCTCACTGACGATGAGTTCACTGCTCAAGCTGCGACTGATCAATTTGGCGGGTGCAATCATGTTTATCATCTATGGCTTATTGATTGGCGCAATCCCAATCGTGTTGCTCAACTGCCTGACGACCTCGGTCAATCTCTATTTTTTGTATCGTTTATTCACGACCAAAGCGTATTTTCAATTGCTCAAGGTCAATAGTAGGTCGGAGTATTTGCACCGCTTCCTCGACTTTCATCAGGCTGATATTAGACGTTTTATTCCCGCCTATCGCTTTGAGCCTTCTGACGACCAACTCATCGTGTTTATTTTGCGTGACATGGTGCCAGCGGGGTTGTTCATCGGTGAATGCAAACAGGCTGGCGTTTTTCACGTCTATCTCGATTATGTGATTCCACAATATCGTGATTTCAAGATTGCCAATTATCTTTATTGCAGTACACAGCTATTCAAGGAAAGAGAGATCGTGCGATTAGTCAGTTCACCCAATAATCAGTTGCACGAAAAGTATTTGCAGCGCATGGGTTTTCAACAGGATGGGGATGGAATTAATGATCGATTCTATACGTTGCACTTGTCAGCGTAATCTGGGTTAGAGGAATCTTTCACTGATTGGCATGTTTACTTGAAAAGTTCCTCGAACATTAGTTGCCCGCTGGTGTCATGACAACACAATTGTCACCATCTATCTGGTTGGCGCAGTAGTCGTCAGCTTCCCACTCATTAAACCAATGCTCGCCATCTAACAGGTAGCGAAACTCATAGCGAGCATCTGGGTCTAGCTCGATTGCTGCCCGATATGCGTCATGCTTTTTGCTCCACTTCATTGTATTGGCTTCGGGTTGCCATTCATTGAAGTCGCCTAAAACCGCAACTGAATCGACTTTACGTTCACCCAACTGCTCTGCCGACACTGAAAAGGTGACTTTACAAACGTTACGTGATTTGATGTGTGTTTTTTCAATCATCTGATGTGTCCTCGTGCTATGGGTGCATAAATTCGGCCGAAATCAGCAACCTGATTGCGTCATTTATGCGATCCCCTTGTGTAAAACTTTGGTCTAACAAGCAGATAGTGCCGCCAGTCGTTTTTTCTCTAACGTCTCCATCAGACTGTCAAACGCCTTAATAAACTTTTGTACCCCTTCCGCTTCTAATTGGTCAGTAACTGCATCCAAATCAATATCCAACTTTGCCAGCCCATTGAGAACGTCCATGGCTTCGTCTACATCATCAGTCAACCGATCGGCGGGATTGCCGTGGTCGCGGTAGGCGTGCAATGTTTCCAGAGGCAATGTGTTCACCGTGTCTGATCCAATGAGGGGTTCGACATATTTCACGTCGCTGTAGGCTGGGTTTTTGGTGCTGGTGCTGGCCCATAATAGCCGCTGTGGACGCGCCTTTTGGATTGCCAATTGCGCGAACTTCGTCCCGTCGATGACCTCTTGGTACATCTGATACGCTTTTTTGGCACTGGCAATCGCCGTTTGCCCATGCAGACGGCGTGCCAACTTCGCGTGCGGGTTTTGGTCATCACCGCGCATCCGCTCTTCCAGCAAGGGGTCTACCAACACGTCAATGCGGCTCAAAAAGAAGCTGGCGACAGAGGCAATCGTGTCTAGCGATTTTCCTGCCGCCGCAACTGTTTCCAAACCACTCAGATAGGCGGCAAACACCTCACTGTAACGGGGTAAGCCAAAGAGCAGGGTGATGTTGACATTTACCCCCTCGCTAATAAGTTGTTGAATCGCCGGTATCCCTGCCGCTGTCGCCGGTACTTTGATCATCACATTTTTGCGGTCAAGTGCGTGCCACAATCGTTTGGCTTCGGCCACCGTGCCAGCCGTATCATTGGCGAGATAAGGCGACACTTCTAGGCTGACAAAACCATCGCGCCCGTCACTTTGCTGGTAAATAGAGGCAAACAAGTCGGCCGCGTTTTGAATGTCGGTGGCGGTCAGAGTTTGGTAGATTTCGGCCGAACTCTTTCCCTCTAATGCCAATGCGCGAATGGCATCATCATAATCGGCACTGCCCGAAATTGCCTTCTCAAAGATAGACGGATTGGAGGTCATCCCGCGCAGGCCGTCTGTCGCAATCATCTCTTGCAGTTCACCAGACTCCAACATGCCACGACGAGTAAAATCCAGCCAGATACTCTGTCCAAAGTCGTGTAGCTTGTGCAGTGGGTTGTCGTTCATTTTGATTCCTTTAATCAGGTTTTATAACGATGAACTAGCTATCTCCAGAATTCAGGTCAACCTGACAATCGGCCGATTAGGTCTTCACGGGACAGCGGGGCATGTTCGGCTATCAGGCTGCGTGCCGCCTCGACTTTGCCCCATGTGTTCCACAACAGGACACCGCATACGCGCTCGTTTCGCAGGTAGTAGATGATGCCTTTCTGATACGGCTCCTGCCAATCAGTGACCATCTCCAGCCGTGAGTCAAGTTCACCGACTGCTTCGTAGCCTAGATCAAACAAGTCGGAGTAAAACATAGGTGAATAATCATAGGTGATAGAAGCCCCCGCCATCGCCTTCCCAGCTGCCTTGCCCATTGAGTTGGCTGCATCTTCATGCTCCACGCGGCGGCGTGTTCTTAATAGAGCATCAGGATAGTTGGCTACGTCCCCCGCAGCGTAGATGTGGGGATTGCTCGTTTGTAGATGTTCATTGACGATGATGCCGTTGTCCACTTCCAATCCAGCCGCTTCAGCCAGTGCCGTATTGGGTGCGACACCAATACCAGCGACGACACCATGGACATTGAGGGAGCGACCGTTGTCTAGCGTGACGGTCAAATCAGTTCCCGATCCGCTTACATCGGTTACGGTCGTTTCGGACAGCACCTCGACCCCTTTTTGGCGATAGTAGTCGTTGAGAAAGTTGCTCAGATGGGCCGAAAAGATGCGGCTGCCAATGGCTGATTCGGGGAAGATCAGCGTCACCTGCATTCCCTGCATTGCCAGCCCTGCTGCTATCTCAGAGCCAATAAAGCCGCCGCCAATGACGGCAAAACGGTTATGCGTATCAGCCAGACGGCGCAGTTGTTGGTAATCGCTAACGGTACGGTAATAGATGATGTTGTCGCTGCCAAAAGGCAATCGGCGCGGCGTGCTGCCAGTCGCCAACAGCAGCTTATCGTAAGTAAAACGCTCCTCCCGATCATCCAGAACCTGTTTTTGTTGGGGATCGATTTGCTCGACTTTTCGGCCATTAAGCACCGTCACATCTTCGGGCAGTTCGTGGAAAATCGCATCTAGCTGCTTGCGTCCACTCCATAGCTGCTTGGACAGCGGAGGACGATCATAGGCCGTTTCCTGTTCGGCGGCGATAATGCCGATAGAGCCAGTTTTGTCTTGTTCGCGGAGGCCAGAAACGGCCGCTGTTGCCGTCATCCCTCCGCCAATAATTAAGTAGTTGAAATGGGTCATCATTTAACTCCTTCGCGCCTATCCCGCGTAAATATGGGACATAAATTCAGCACGAGTCTGGGAATCACTCTTGAAGCTACCGAGCATGGCACTCGTCACCATGCTGGACTGAGCTTTTTTCACACCGCGCATCATGCTGCACATGTGCCGTCCATGGATGACAACACCGACCCCCAATGGGTTTAAGGTCTCATCGATTAATGCTGCGATTTGCTGCGTCATGCGCTCCTGTAGCTGTAGACGGCGGGCAAACATCTCCACGATGCGCGGAATCTTGCTCAGACCAATCACTTGCCCGCTAGGGATATAGGCAACATGCGCCTTGCCAAAAAAGGGCAGTAGATGGTGTTCACAGAGACTATAAAACGTAATCTCTTTTACAATCACCATTTCGCTGTAGTCCACCTCGAAGAGGGCACCGTTGATCAACTGTTGCGTGTCAACGTCATAGCCTGCCGTCAACTCCGAATACATTCGGGCAACTCGTTCGGGTGTTCGCTGTAAGCCTGCACGGGTGGGGTCTTCACCTATTGCATACAGCAGTTGACGCACGGTTTTTTCAGTGCCCACTGTCACAGCTGCATGGTCGTGGTGGCCATTGTGGTTGGTCGTAAAGTTGGGTGTATCGTATCGGTTCATTTTCAGCCAGTGCGTTCCTTAGGCCGAATATGGAAAAACAGTGACCCGTTTAATAGGTCAAGTGACCTACAATGGATTCAGGCCACGCTAAATCTCAGGTACTTATTTTTCAACAATGGCCTTATTGATTATTTCTTCCTCAAATGCAAAACGAAATGCCTCTGCATCAATCGGCTGATCCAGATGGACGCGGAAAACGCATCGTCCGTCACCTGCCTGAAACTTTTTTTCACGGGTAACGTTGTGTCCTAACAGGCGACTCAAAGTCGAAACGGTGACACTACACAGGGCTGGACGACGGGTTGCTACATTCAAGAAGGGACAGTTCCGTTCTACCAAGCGTAGTTCGCCATTGAGATCATCTTTGTCCACCTCCATGTAGGCATCATCCTCTAAGTAGATGCCCTTTAATGCCTCCAACCGTTCGATCAGTGATTTATCCTGCAAGTGTGGGACCCACTTATGCACGCTCTCATCGGTGAATGAGGCTAAAACCTGCCGCAGTGCATCAGGGCCAAGCGCAGCGGCAAGTGTGTCGATTAGCTCAACGGCCAGTTCATCATATGCCTTGGGAAAGAGGTGATCGCCAGTCGGACTAAGCGTGTAAACGCGGGTGGGACGGCCGACGCGCTGGCCCTCGGGACGTTTCTTGCGCGAGATGACCAGTTCGGCCGATTCCAGTTGGCGTAGCTGCTGGCGAACCGCCTCGTAAGAAACGTCGAGTTGTTGCGCGATGATCGCGTTGGTTGTCTCGCCTTGCCCCTTGATAAAGGTAAGGATCTGTTGTTGAACGTCCGAAATGTTTTTGATTTGAGTTGCCATAAAGGGATTTGTCAGTGTTATTTGTGGATAGAAAGGGATTGGCGGCTGATAGCTGGCTTTCACCAACTATCAACCTCGTTAAGCTAGTTGGCAAATGTTTCACTCAAGCGAGCTAAGGCCAGCGCACCGAGCAGAAGGCCAAAGTCACGCAGGGCGACATCAAAATAGCCAGGAATGAGCAATAAGTTGAGAATAATACCCAACAACCAAGCTGCAACAACATAGGCGCCAATCCGGGGTTTGAAAAAGACAAGCAGCCCCGCGATGATTTCGATGATCCCCACAATCGGCATAAACGTGCCAGCAGGGATGATGTTGGCAAATACGGGAGCCAGATATTGCGGCCATTCTACCATCAGGTTTAAGAACTTATCCAACCCAAATAGAATAGGAGCCGCCGTAAAGCCAAGATGTAGCATCTGATAGGCTTGATAAGCAGGATTCGTGAGCAATGTTTGAGGGGACGTTAAATTAGTGGTCGTCATCGGTATTACCTCCGCTAAATATGGTGTTTTACAAGAACTTACTTGTATTATAGGGAGGTAATTTAATTTGTCAAGTAACACCTTGTAAAACATGTTTTATACGGAGTTGAAGGTACAGAGCTACCGTGATATGAAATTCTAGGCTTTTATCTTGTCGATTTAAGGTCGCACACCTTCAAACGCACGCCCCAACAACGCTCGAATATCGACTTGCGTGAATGGTCGTGGATTAAAATACTGCTTTTGCATCGCAATCTGCGCCGCATCGTCCAAATCTGCCGCCTTAAATCCTAGCTCCTGTAGCGATACGGGGCCGCCGTTGTTGCGAGAAATATCTTGGATCGATCCAGCCACATCGTCAACATCACAACCGAGCGCACGAGCAATCGCTGCCATCGCTTGCGGAACTGCTTGACTATTAAATTGTGTGACGTAGGGTAGGATCACGGTATGCGTTTCGGCGTGCGGCATAGCGAAACTGCCGCCGAGTGTGTGACATAGCTTATGGTGCAACGCCATGCCAACCTGATCCAGCACGGTCGCCGATAGCCATGCCCCATACATCGTGCTTGCGCGTGCGTCGAGGTCATTCTGGTTTTGCGCCACCTTCGGCAGCCCTTGCGCCAAACCGCGAATCCCTTCTTCCGCCATCAGCGAGCTAATCGGATTGGCGTTTTCGGCGTACAGGGCTTCAACCGCGTGCGCCATCGCGTTGATGCCGCTCGTAATCGACATCACAATTGGCAGGGAAACGATCAGTTCTGGATCATAGATGACCGTCTTTGGTTTAACGTTTGGGTCACGCCCCGTTGTTTTGTGTCCGTCGCAGCTGATGCCCCAAATCTGCGTCATTTCGCTACCTGCATAGGTGGTCGGGATAGCGAGGATTGGTAGCCCGCTTTCGAGCGAGATTCCTTTGGCGAGGCCAATTGTGGAACCGCCACCCAGTGCGATTAGCAGATCGGCGTTTTTTGCATTGACGATTGCCATCGTCTCCGCAATCGTCTGGTATGGGACGTGCTGTACCGCCTTTGCATGGACACCAACACACAGATCGCCAAGCTGATCGGCGATGCGCTGTGCGAGTTCGGCCTGAGATGGGGTTGCTAAAATAAGGGCGCGTTTGCCGAGGCGGGTGGCTTCTTGTTTGGTGGATTGGATTCGGCCGATTCCAAACAAAACCCGACTTGGCAGTACATCGTAAGTGAAATTCATCATTTAATACTCCATGACTCAGCGGCTCGTAAAATGTTGCGCCGCTTAATACATTCCGACAAAATCAGGTTTATGAAACTTATCTCCGTTGGTGAATCAACGATTGACTACTATCCCGCAATTGAGCAAACTTTTATTGGCGGCATATCGCTCAATTTTGCCGTTCATGCGCGACGTTGTGGTGCAGAATCGGTCGCAATGGTCAGCGCGGTCGGGCAGGATGCCAATGGTAAACTGATTCTCGATAGGCTCCAGCTGGAGCAGATCGACACGTCACACATCGCGGTGCTGCCGGGCAAAACGGCGCATTGTGAGATCATCATACTCGAAAATGGAAACCGCTACTTTCCACCCAACAGCTATCATCAACATGTCCTGACTGACTTTGTGCCAGATGCTACCGCACTCGCCTTTATTCAGCGGCATGATGTTGTCGTCTCACGCTTCGACATCAGCTATAGCAAGGCGACATTCAGCACAGTGATGGGCGACCTGCCGTTCGACGGCAAACGTGTTGCCGACTTTGGGGATTGGTTTGATTACGCAGGACGGCATGACGAGATGTTGCCTTTGCTGGATCGGATCGACCTCGCGTTTATCAGCGGGGATGAGGAGACGGTGGCTGTTTTTCAAGATGCGATGCGGGGGGAGAATCGGCCGAAAAAAGCCCAAATCATCATCACGCTAGGTGACCAAGGCAGCGTTGCCCTCGTTGACGGCGGCATCATCCGACAGTCAGCCATGCCAGTTGAGCGCATCGTTGACACAACGGGCTGCGGCGACGCATTTCAGGCCGCATTCACCGTTGAGTGGATGCGTTCTGGTGATCTGGCGAAGGCGTTACAATCTGGTGCTGAAAATGCCGCGAAAACATTGCAACATTACGGCGCGAGCTAGCCAATTGTGCTTTTAAGCGTAAGGGTGTTTGACCCCGCGATCTTGCGAAAGTGAGCGCGTCGTGCGTCGTGTCAACCGCTCAATTGCATCGGTCAAATGCTCATCGCCAATCGCATAATCGTCACGCTCAACGCGCAGCAGATGCGCCTCAAGCAACACCTCAGCGTGCGTCACGCCAACTGGCGGCTCAAACTTGTAGCACGCTAACTCAATGAGCTGTCCCAACGGGTCACGAAAATAAATCGAATCCATAAAGCCACGATCTTTTTCGCCAGAATGCCGAATGCCGCGTTCGTCTAGCCGTTTGCTCACCTGCGTGTAGGTGGCACGCGATACGTTAAAGGCGATGTGGTGTAGATTGCCGATCCCCTCGGGATTGGGCGTTGGGTCGGGCTGGTTATTGTCGTTGGTAAAAATGGTAATGAGCCGCCCGTCGCCGGGGTCAAAGTAGAGATGGTTTTGCTCAGGTACATCGAGATTGGGCTGTTCAAAAATGAAAGGCATACCGAGGACACCTTCCCAAAAGTCAATTGAGGTTTGGCGGTCGGCACCGAGTAGAGTGATGTGGTGAACGCCTTGTGTTTGTAGTTTTTGCATGGTAGATAGTGGCTATTGCGTAAGCGGAGGCGTTGAGCCTGTCTGCATTACGTCATACGCTTTTAACAATTTTATTCGCGTGGTCGAGTTCATCCTCAATAATGGTGTGTCCCATCTGAGGATAGATTTTTTTCGTGACGTTACCGCCTAGCTTGGTGAAAATTTCGGCCGATTCCTCCACACGCTCCAGCGGAATATGGGAATCGACATCGCTACAGCCGAGAAAAACGGGTGTGCCGTCGAGCGAGCCACTATAGCTGCGCGTCATGCCGAGTGGGCCGATAACGCCACCGCTGAACACCAGCAGCCCGCCGTAGCGTTGGGCGTTACGCGCCACGTATTCACTCGCCAAACATGCGCCTTGTGAGAAACCGCCGATGATGATCTTTTCGGCCGAAATCCCCGCCGCCTCTGCTTGTGCGACAAGGTCGCCAATCGCTTGTAAGCCAGAACTGATGCCCGGCTCGTTGTCAGCAAGTGGGTTTAAGAAGCTGTACGGATACCATGTGTTGCCGCTGGCCTGTGGCGCAAGATACGCCGCGTCGGGATGCGGCAGGTAGCGGGCTAGGTCGAGAATCGATTCGGCCGATGCACCGCGTCCGTGTACGAGAATGATGACCGCATTGGCATCGCTAAGTGGTTTGCCAGCGGTGGCGACTGTCTGGTTTTGGTGTGGGTTGTTCATAATAGTTTGTAGTGGGAATAGTCTACTTAAGGTCTTTAGATTTTCAGGAGTTCAGGAGTTCAGGAAGAATGTCAAGCCTACCTGAACTCCTAATTACCTGACAGCCTGATTACCGACATATTGTCTAGCTTATTACCTTATCAGTTCCGGGATAAACCAGCCGTGCCAGTCCGCTTTCAATTAACGCACGGCGCGGCTCATACCAATCTGGTAGCTTAAGCGATTGACCGAGCGATTCAACTGGCTCATCGTAGGCAAAGCCCGGCGCATCGGTGGCGACTTCAAACAGAACGCCATTTGGTTCACGAAAGTAGATTGAATGGAAGTATTGTCGATCCTGTACGGGTGTCACCATCATGCCAGCCGCGCTGAGCTTTTGACGATACGCTTCTTGTTCAGCATCATCAACGGTGCGGAAGGCGATATGATGCACGCTGCCCGCCCCCATGCGACCACGCGGCTGGTTCGAGCGTTCCAGCAGGTCGAGCGTCACGCCAACATCGGCCGATGCGCCGCGATAGCGACTCCGTGCGCCGTCCGTCTGGTCATGCGTGTAGCCAAGCTGCTCCGTGAGGATGTTCGCGGTGGCCGCTGCGGATTCTACCCAGAGCGTTGCGCCGTGAAAGCCACGAATCGACATTTCTTCTGGGATTGAGCCATCATTCCAAAACGCAATCGTGGCTGGGTCATCTGTGGCAACTAGCTCCAGCGTCATGCCGTCAGGGTCTTGGAAGGACAACGCCGTTTCGCCAAAGCGTTGTTGTGTTTCGCCAACCACGACACCGTGCTGTTTGAGACGCTCTTGCCAATAGGATAGGGAATTCGGCCGAATAATGTACCCGACCGCTGCGACTTCCCCATTGCCCCGCCGCCCACGCGCTGCGTTTTGCCACGGGAAAAAGGTCATAATCGTGCCGGGTGAGCCGACTTTGTCGCCATAATAGAGATGATAGGTGCCAGGGTCATCAAAGTTGATGGTCGTTTTGACTAATCGCTGACCAAGCACGCTGTGATAAAAGTCCGCGTTGGCCTGTGGGTCGCTGGCGAATGCCGTGATGTGATGAATACCTTGAATAGCTTGCATGGCTTGTTCCATAGTGCTGATTGTCTGTTGAGGAAACAGTGTGCTTCCTCGTTTTTCAATCAGCACGAATCGTTATTTTAATAAGCGGACGACCGTCCGTTTAATAATTGTATTATTCATTTTTCATCTCTGTCTGTCAAGCAGTTGTCGGTTAGAATTTAGTCAGAACGAATGACAAGGTGAAATACGGCGAAAAGCCATGATCGATGATTTTTTCGCAAACATTATTCTGCTATGAAACAAGTTGAAATTATTTCGGCCGAAAAAGCCGCCACCCTCGTCAAAAACAGCGACACCCTCCTCGTCGGCGGATTTGGCATGACGGGTAATCCTGTCCACCTCCTGCACGCACTTGCAGAAACAGACGTGCGCGATTTAACCTACATTGCCAACAACGTGGGTGAAGTTGGGCTAGGCGGCGGTCGTCTGCTGCGAAACGGGCAGATCAAGAAGGCGATTGGCTCATTTTTCACCAGTAATCCCGAAGCGGTCGCCGCTGCACAATCTGGCGAGATCGACTTTGAGTTGATCCCGCAAGGCTCGCTGGCAGAAGCGTTCCGCGCTGGCGGGGCTGGGATTGGTGGTTTCTATACGCCAACCGCTTACGGAACCGTGATTGCAGCGGGCAAAGAGACAAAAGAGATTGACGGAAAACCCTACGTTTTTCAAAAGGCGATTCGCGGCAATGTCGCGCTCATCCGCGCATGGAAAGGGGACACGGCGGGAAATCTACAATATCGCATGACGGAGCAGAACTTTAACAAGGGGATGGCGACGGCGGCCGATCTTGTCATCGCGGAAGTTGAGCAAATTGTCCCCGTTGGTGAACTTGATCCCAATGAAATCCATACACAGGGCAACTACGTCGATTACCTTGTTGAGGTACACACGACGCTGGAAGAACTTGGCTCATCCGCCTCGATCAAAGGGGGTGCAAAAAAGGTCAGCGAATCGCGCATGAACATGGCAAAACGAGCATTGCAGGAGCTAAAGCGCGGCGATCTCGTCAATCTCGGCGTTGGCATTCCGACGCTTGTTGCCGACCTCATCACGCCCGAACACGGCATTATTTTGCACACAGAAAACGGGATGTTGGGCGTTGGCCCCGCACCAAAAGAAGGGGGCGCACTCGATTACCCCGTCAATGCGGGGAAAATCCCTGTGACGGCGTTGCCCGGCAGCAGCTATTTTGACAGCGCGGACAGTTTTGCCATGATTCGTGGGGGTCACATTGACGTGGCGATCATGGGCGGTTTGCAGGTTGATGAGGCGGGGAATTTGGCAAATTGGGCGGTGCCGGGTAAGCCGCTGCTGGGGGTCGGCGGCGCGATGGATTTGGCGAGCGGCGCGAAGCGACTGATCATCACGATGACGCACACAAGCCGCAACGGTGCGCCAAAAATTGTCCCCGCGTGTACGCTACCGCTGACGGCGATTGGGGCGGTCGATATTGTCATTACAGATAAAGCGGTGTTTGAGTTTATCGACGGTCAATTGACGTTGACGGAGTTGTTGGGTGGGGCGACTTTGGAAGAGGTTGAGATGGGGGTTTCGGCCGAATTCGTTAAAGCGTTTCCCTTAACGATGATCATTTAGGGGTTCCAGAGAGCCTGAATGGTCACAGCGTATCAATAAACGTCAGGACATCTGCTAACGTTTTTGCAACCAACGAGAATGTCAAGAGTTCGCGCAGTTGCATCTCGTTGAATCCACGCACAACGTCTGCTGTCTCATCAGAAACAGCTTCCTGAAAGCGTGAATCAAGGACAGTGAAAACTGCCAGCTCAAGACCTTCTTCACGACCTTCTTCACGACCTTCTTCTCTTGTTATTCTTTCCCATGATGGTACATATTTCATTTTGTTCTCCTCAGCTAATTCTAAATATGCGAATCGCAACTTCTCCTCAAGATTTGTTGGTAATTTCAAAATCCAGTCGATAAAAATGAGCAGGTTGCGAATCGCTGTTTTGTCATAGTCGCGCTCGAGAAGGAGTCGGATTAGACGCAATTTCGTTGCATAGCGTTCATCGTCAATGCTGGCAACCTTGTTCTCAGCCAGTTGCGCCAGCGTAACGAGCGCAAATGGGTTCGTTGATGTCAACAGTTGATCTTCCTGATAGTCTACCAACTTTATCACGGGAAAGTCCAGTCGTAGCGTACAGCCGAATTGACTGCTCTCGTATGCTTTGGGCTGCCATTTTTGATTGCTGCCTGTGACAATGGCAAGCGTGACGGGGTGACGCTCGAATCGCTCAAAGATGCGGTAGTGATAGATAAACATACGCTCGGAAAAGCTGTTGTCAGGATTGCGCTGCACTTCAATGTGAATCAGTAACCAAACTTTCTCGCCGCTTTTAAGCTGTACATCCACTAGCTTATCGACGCGCCGTGAGCCGACTTCGCTATCGCCCGTGATTTGCTGTAGCTCTTGTTCGCGGAAGATGGGTTCTACGCGCCAATCTATCGCTGCATAAAGATCGGGGAAATAAAAGGCCAGACAATCAGGGAAATGCTGCTCGATGATTGTTTTCCATGGTGAATCGTAATCTGTTCGTTCTGTCATAAAAGTTATTGCTTGTTTGAGTTTGTCGACCGTCAACTGACGTTGACGGAGTTGCTGGGTGGGGCGACTTTGGAAGAGGTTGAGGTGGGGGTTTCGGCCGAAATTGTCGAGGCATTTCCCTGAAAACAGACACAACGTGAGACAAAAACGTTCATTACTGAGTAGCTGTTACTGGTCTGAAACAAAACTCATGCAAGTAAGGGCTTCCCACCACGCGAACTGAGTAGCGCATACGCACGCGCTTTGCGGAGCCTGATTCGACCATACTCGGAACGCAGTATTTTTCATTAATTGTCAACATCATTTTTCGAGGAGCTTAACGCCTGTTTCAGTCGCGTCCCGCTATGCGTCTGGAAGCAATGTTATGTCTCCGCTACGGCGAAGATGGGTTGTAATATCCATCATCTTCTCGATATCCACTATAATATTCACGTGTCAAGATTGCTGGCTCGTAGTACTCAAAGAGCAAATCGACCTGCTCAATATCTACAGAAGACTGAACTAATGTGTTGTCAGGTTCAATTACGATTTCGACTTTTTGCTCATGTCGTTTCAAAATCAGGATGTAGTTTTTGAGAAGCCTACTAATTGGCATCGGATTTCGGTTTATGGCTAGTGAGATGTTTGAAACATGCTCTTCGGATATGAGATGCTCATGTTGAGATTCGAGTCTTATCCAAGTTTCAGTGGCCATCAAACTGGTTACATCAGATTCACTTACAGCAGAATCCGCAACTATGTCCCAAATCTCACTCGTAACCGATGGTAAGAAGCGAACAACGCGAAGGGCTGCTGATTTGAGGTATTCGTTCATCGTATCGGTTTCATCACTGTATCTTTCGAGTAGGCTTTTGATCGCATCAGTTTTACCTCGCTTGGCAAGATGTTCCATCAGCTTATGAGGATTACGAATCAGCCAAGGGCAGTCAGTTAGCAAAGCTAAAATCACATCGCTTACACTTGAGTCATCCAAGTCCATTTGTATAAGCTTATTGCAGCAAAATCGAACTGTTCGTGTTAGAACTTTCTCAAGTTGAGCCTCGTCATTGGCCTGTGCTTCACTTAATTGTCTCTGACTTGTCGTGAGAAGTTCGAATAGATTATTATGCAGTACCTCGTGTTTTGCTGCCCAAGCCTTGTTTTCCTCCTCAAACTCATGCTTCCAATTTGCTATGCTTTCTTCATCTTGTTGTGTTGGTAGTTCGGGTAAGTCGAAAGGCTCTTTCCAATTCAAATCTCTTGAGCAAAGGTTTTCATTGAAGAGATACTTGTAGATTCGACGACTAAGCAGGCCAACGTCGATATAAATATTTATGGATTCAAGGCATTTCTGATAGGTTTCGATTCGATACCACCATTCGGCTTGCGACTCAGTGTATGCTTTTCTGAAGATATTGAGATGTTGCGATGTCATAATCCAAAGACAGTTTATCCAATCCTCAAATTCGGTTTGAATTCCATCTAAGGTTTCGTCTTTTTCTGTAGAAGCCAAAAATTCCTCTACGGTATCGAATCGCTCTGTCTTTTTTGAGTTTAATTCTAAACCGAGCTCATCTAATCTTGCATCAAGTTCTATGATAACGTCGTCTATTACAACGGGATCTGGAATTATCAAAATAATGTCATCAACATACCTGAAATAATTCACATCCCACTCGTTTCCTAAGCCGAATCGGGCATCTACATCAACAAGATAAAGGTTTGCAAAGAACCCTGACGCTATACTTCCTTGGATTATGCCTTTCCCAAGCTCATGGTCGTCGATGTCCTTATCGAACAATGCTCGAACAAGCCATTCAACCCGTTTACTTTTGGTCAACTGTTCGGTGGACAGTTCAATGAGACTATCACGCACTATCCTTGTGTAGAATGATCTAATATCAACTTGCAAAATTGAACATCCTTCGCTGTTCTGGGCGGCGTAACGCGCATCCGAAATATACCTTCCATACGCATCGTACCAATTTTCATAAAGATACTCGGTTGGATTGTCGCCATAGGTTTTTGAAAAATTATATGCATAGCTATTACTCGTTATTCCTGCAATTCGTTGTCCTAACTTTTGAATCAGGGCAGTCGATAGAATTTCCTCCTCGATTCGAGATAAACCCATTGGTCGAACTTGACCTTGGGACTTGGGAAACTTAAATTGCAGCCTGTCATCAGAATTCACTACACTTCTTGCATAAGCAACTAATTTCTGTTGAATTCGAGTAAGATTTGCTCCTAGCTGGACTTCAAACAATCGGATTTCGACCTCATCGACAAGCGTTAGCGAAAGTAGATGGTGTCTTGCTCTTGCCCAAGCTGTTTGGAGATTTTTCATGCTTTGCACTTGATTCCAGTCATCATCTGAAAGTGAAACGCTAGCTATCGAACTCGCTGCTACGCTAAACTTAATTTCCCAATCCTGAGTAGCCTTTCTTTCCCTCCAATAACATCTTTCTGGTATCTCATAAAACTCAGAAAACTCCCCACTTGTGCCACGAGTTACCAAATGACTGTTCCCTTCAAATTCAGAATCTATAGCAGTGGTTAATTCATGAACTCGTTCCTCAAGACCTCGCGTACCGACCGTTATCACATGGAGATTATCAACTGAGCAGTTTTCCAAAATATGTTTGTATGCGATTGCTTCCTCTTGACCAAATGATTCTTGGCTTTTAGCTAGTGCCGAATTTGGAACACCCAAAGCTAACAAATTCTCACGCTTTTGTTGATTTTCTTGAAATCGGGTATTAAATGGAGATACAACATTCGCCTGAAACAAGAATACATGGCCAAGGTATGGAACATCCATAATCGCCTTCTGGTTTGCAAGAGAAAGTCCCAGCTTGTTCACTGCTTGCAAATCACCATCAGCTATATGTTCGTGTGTCACGTGGATGTCGTAATCATGTACTGCGTTCTTTAATCTCTCCATCGTCTGATAATAAATTGCTATGGCAAACTCATTTGGATCAATTCCAATAAAATGTACTTTCAGTGGGAGATCTAGGTGTCCAGCATCCTTAAGCTTTAATAGGTAATCAATGAATGCGTTAGTTGCTGCACCAGCACCGCAACCGACGTCAATTACTGTTACGCTGTCATTGTATTCTAGAGCCCCAGCAATAGTTGTATGATCAATTGAATTTTGAAGACCGAATATTACTTTCGCACAATGACCAGGGAAATAGACGTAATGTTGAAGAGCAGCACTTTCTAAAGATGCTGTTCGCAATAGACGATTTACTCTATCGCGAGCATTATTTTTTCGATAGTCTGGCAATAGATCGAGAGAAGATAACCATTCCTGAACATCATTATAAACTGTTTGAATTATTGGATGGAAACGTAACATAAGTACTCTATTCCGAGAAGAACATGGTGATGGAGTTTGTCTCTTATAGATTAGCGGACAAAATTCTGCAAGAAGCGCAGTCTAAGACGGAAATTGAGATATTATTCTGCAAAATCGCTGGATAACTCCTTAAAATGGGGAAATTTCCCACATCGGCTAAAGTATAAGATTCACGAGGTGTTTACGCAATGGATGTGGTGATGTGAAGTCGTTACCTACTCTTGTTACAATCGCCCTCCCAAAAGGTGTGCTGGCAGATGGAAATTCGCAAAAAGTAGGCAGCTTATGAACTTGTCGATGAACGATGAGCGGCGCAGACGAAACACATCTTGTTGAGATGGCTGGTGGTGGACGGATCGCGTTGTATCGGTTTTCGGCCGAAACCGTCGCCCCACCCCTCATCATTACCCACGGCACCATCTCAAATGGCAATTCTGTTCTCAATCTGTGCAACTTTCTACGTGCGGCAGGTTACGATTGCTGGCTGTTGGAATGGGGCGGACATGGTCAAAGCATTCCAGCGCGTAGGCGACAGAACTTTGAGCATTGTGCATTCAACGATGTGCCGACCGCGATCAGTTATGTGCTTGCCAAAACCCATGCCAGTTCGCTGACATGGGTTTCTCACAGTGGTGGCGGGTTGCTCCCACTGATGTATCTTGGCAAGCATCCAGAAAGACAATCCGACTTTGCGGGCATTGTCACGATGGGCGCATAAACGACTGACGCGGCCCTTCACTTGTATCAAAAACTAGCGATAGCCATCTTTTGGCTCATCAACATGCTTGTCGGACACACCCCACGGGCAATTTTGCCCAAGGGGTATGAGTCAGAGCCGACTCAGCTATTGGGTCAGTGGGCGACTTGGACGCTGCGGGAAAAATGGCTCGGCGCACAAAACTTCAACTACCTCGCTGCGCTACACCCCATTACGGTTCCAATACTGATGATTGCTGGCGGCGATGACAACATTGCACCTGCATCGGGCTGCCGCAAGCTATTCGAGGCGATTGGAAGCGCAAACAAAACGTGGCTCCTGTGTGCTAAAACGACTGACTTCAGCAAGGATTTCACACACGGTCAGCTTGTGCTGGGACGTGCGGCTCATGCAGAGATATTCCCTAAAATTTTAGCTTGGCTTGTCCAAATTCAGCAGGCACGGCTAGCGTTGTAGCTTCACAGCGATTTGCGCCGCGACCGTTGCGTTATTTTCCAAAAGGGCAATGTTGGCACGCATACTCGCGCCGTCGGTCAGTTCAACCATGCGACTGAGGAGGAATGGGGTCGCGGCTGCCCCATGAATGCCCTGTTCGTCCGCTTCGGCTTGTGCTTGGCGGGTGGCGGCTTCGGCGATTTGTTGGGGGAGTTCGGCCGATTTTGGCACTGGAACCCCCACCACCGTCGCCATCTGCAAACCCAACCCACGTCGCGCCAGCACAATCGCCGCCGCCTCATCTGCATCATCGACGCGCACATCAACCGTCAGCTCACTTTCACGCGAATAAAAGGCTGGCACACAGTCTGACTGATACCCGACCACCGTCACACCGTTTGTCTCTAACACTTCCCGCGTCGCATGTACGTCAAGAATGGATTTCACACCAGAGCAAACAACCGTCACGGGCGTGCGACCTAACTCGGTCAAATCTGCGCTGATGTCAAACGGATGTCCGCGATGAACGCCGCCGATCCCGCCTGTGGCAAATAGCTCAATGCCAACCAATTGCGCGATCACCATCGTGCCGGCAACCGTTGTCGCGCCATGTTCGCCACGCGCAGCGACAATCGGCAAATCGCGGCGGCTGCATTTCCGCACGGTGCTGCCATCTAGTTGCGCTAACCGTTCAAGCTGTTCGTCATCCATACCAACGAGAATTTCGCCGTCCAAAATAGCGATGGTGGCGGGAACGGCTCCCTGTGCGCGGATAGCGGCTTCCATCCGACGAGCCGTGGTTAGGTTGTCAGGATAGGGAAGACCGTGCGTGATGACGGTGCTTTCGAGGGCGACGAGCGGCAGCGCGTTTTCAAGCGCAGCGGCAACGGTTGGGCTAAGTTTAATATGTTTGTGCATCTCATGATCTTAACGCAAGCAACCCGCATAAGCAGCGGCACTTCCCATTAAGCATTATTTTTATTTCTATTTTCTATGCGCTATCTGCGCTTCTTTCCTACTGTGATTGCGCCTGCAACGTGCGGAGATAGGCAACCACATCTAGCAAATCTTGGTCAGTTGCGTCGTGAATGCCGCCGTTAGGTGGCATTAGCACACCCGACTGATTATCAGGTGCGCTCGGATCGCGCCCCGCTTTGAGGAATGCAACCAGTTCCTCATCTGAGTGGGCAGCGACAAAATCACTGGTATTCAAGGCAACGCCCAGCCCTGCAACCCCTTCCCCGTTCACGCCGTGCGCCCCTGCCCCATACGCTTCATAGAGCGTTTTGCCACGCACTGGATCACCAACGAGGTTTTGCGTATCGGTCGTTTGAGCTGATGTCGCATTGTTGCTGGCCTCAATCCCCGCACTGTACGTGCTGCCGACAGCGAAGGTGAGCAAGACAAAGCCGAATGAGGTGGCCGCAACCCATGCAAGGCGGCGACTACGCACATGCTCGTCCGTTGTGGGGAGCCAGTAGAAAAGCAGACAAAATGCCAGTGGTGCTAATCCCCCTAGATAGTGGATATAAAGTTGCAGCACGCCGAAACCTTGATCGAGCAGCTTGATACCGACAAGTGCCTGTAGCATCAGGGTGGCCTGAAAAGCGATAAAGGTGAGCGTGCCAGCCGTTGTTAAGGCGCGTTTTTGCCACGCAAGGCGACCAACAACAAGCAGAAAGATAAGGTTTGCAATCAGGACGATTGAACCCGTCATTAAATGGACAAACGGTGACACGATAATACTATCGATCATTTTTTGCTCCTGCTCAACTTGAGCGAATCGCTCTCACGATCCGTGAGAAGTTGTTGTGTTTGTGTTGATGAAGTCATAATCAGCTATTTTCTGTCGAGCCAACTGTCTTACTTGTCAACTCGATTCTGTCGCTAGGTTCTAGCCAATTCGTGGAGTCAGATAATCTATCAGGTTTCATTCGATGCTTCTGGCCTCACTGCTATTTTCTTTGTGGTTTTCACCAATCCAATCCGTCCATCAGCTTCTCGCACCAATGTGATAGCGCGTTGACGCAATCCGAGTGTTTCATACGAGTAAAGCTCCCGCACTAGCACAATCAGCACCGCCAAAATTGGCACGGCTAACAGCAGCCCCAATGCGCCAAAAGCGAGCGTAGCCAGCAGTTGAAACAGCATCAACGCACCCGGTGGAATCTCTAGCTCTGCCTTGACGATAGATGGCGTAATGATGTTGCTCTCGGCGAACTGAATGGCGAGATAGGCGGGAATGTAGAGGAAGACCCTCTCAGGATCGTTGCTTGCCAGACTAAAAATCAGGATCGGAATCAGGGGCAGGAATGCGCCGATGTTGGGAATAAAGGTGGCAATGCCAGCAAAAACGGCGACAACAAGCGCGTTGGGCATTCCCAACAGCACGCCTAACAGCACCCATACAAGCGTTACCGTAATTGCAATTGAAGACGAGAGTGCCGAAATCCATGTGCGAATCGTGTGATAAAGCTCGTTCCAAATATTAATGGCGTGGGTGTGGTGACGTTCAGGGATGAGATACAGTGTGGCTTTCACGTATGTCTTGGGTTCAACCAGGAAGAAGATAGCGATGAACAGCACAAAAACGAGATTGAGGAGTGTCGCTATCAGCGTACTCACACCACCCAACAGCGTTGGCGCAATGGCGAGACTGCTGCTGATTAGCTGGTTGAAAATAGCCTGCGCCTGTTCTGTTGTCAGACCGCCCGCCGTCAGATCCGTGTCTGACAGTGGGGATAACGCCAAGCTCAGAAATTCGCTGCTTCCACGCACCTGCGTGTACAAATCGGTCAGCACTCTCAGCGCTCGGGGAATGCTACCGAGCAGCAATAAGCCATCATTTAGCAGGCGAGGCAACACAAGGAGTAGCAAGAATACCGCCACAATGAGCATACCTGCTGTGGAGAGCGTAATTGCCCAGCCACGCTTCATGCCTCGCTGTTGTAGCCAGTCCGCTGGAATGCTAATGCCAACCGCGATTGTAGCGGCGGCGAAGCCTAAGAGCAGTGTTGAACGTGCCGCCCAAATGCCGCTGACCAACAGCAGAATGAGAAAGAAGACAACGATTCTCTTTACAAATTCGCTAAATGATAGGTTCATTATTCCTCGTAAACTGCGCGGTTGATCTATTCGTCTGCGCTGATTAGCTGTTCGAGCGGCTCAGTCGGATTACCTGCATTGTCATAGGCGATGACGCAGAGCTTTGCGGGTAGCTGGTCATTCTCGATGATGGGTGGAATCCGTCGAAAGCGTTGGTAGTCGGCTTCGTCGGCGCAGTCGATTGTGTCGGGTGCGCCAAATTTGAAGATGTAATCAGATAGTTCGGGCGGGTCAAAAATGAGGTTGACCTCTTGTGCATCTCCCCTGTCTCGAAGCAAAACTTGCGGCTCAAGCAGGGGCGGTGTGGTGTCGATTTCAGCAATCATGACGGTTGGATGATCTAAAGATTGCCATGTGTCGTCAATGGTTTCCGTTTGACCTGCCAGCACACAGAGCAGGTAGAAGCCTTCCTCTGCGGGGATCGCGTCATCAATGACAGGTGCGTCGCTGAGGGCGATGGGGTCGCTGTAATTTTCGGCCGAACGACAATCCACATCCCCCGCGCTACCCGTCTTATAACGATAATAAGGCAACGTTCCCGTCAGCGTGGTTGCCCATGTGAGCGGTGGCTGACCAAGCGGTGAAAGCGAATCAAATGTCAACTGTTCGACTGGCGGTAGCGGACAGTCATCCGTTAAGGCAAATTCGCCCGACTCGTTGAAGCAATTAGCAAGCCCATGCACGGGTATCGCATAGCTGTTGCCCGGATTCGGCCGTGCGCCATCGGCACTAAGTTCGCACGGCACACCGAGATAACAAGCACTGATCCCCTCAACCGTTGTGTTGATGACGGCGGCAATCGTGTTGTCTTCGGCCGAAAACAACGGCGACCCTGAACTGCCGCCAAAAATATCTTGGCAACTGTTGCGGTAGGTATCATCAAAATGCCAATTGAACTCGATTAAATTGACCTGCCCCGCAAGGCGACAATGCTCCAAACGTAGAAATGTTTCCTCTTGTGGTAATCCGCTGCTGGGCGCACCGATGACAAACACCTCACCATCCGCAACGGGTAGCGGCGTGTCGGCTATGGCAAGCGGCACTAAGCCCTGTGCTTTTAACTCGCCAATCGTGGCATCTAGTTCAATAAACGCCACGTCAAATCCCTGCATCGTGCTGTAGGGAACGCTTTTGATCGGGACGCTGATTTGCGTTTCTTGCGTATCGACAAAGTAGTTAAAGACCAGTTCACCGCCATATTCGGGCAGCGTCACGACCCCATTGGCTTGCCACTCGATGCAGTGACCGTTTGACAGCGCATAGGCGGGCGCAGATTCGTCTGTGCTGGTGACGATGAAAGAGGCGGTGCAGGTGCTTGAGGCATTTAATCGGCCGATTCCACTCCACGCCGCATTCTGCCCTTCCCCATTCTGCACCAACATCGCATTCACTTCCTCAGTCGGGGTCACTTCTGGCGCAGGTTCGGCCGTCGCTGTGAGTGGCACACTTTCTGTCGGTGCCACTGTTGGCTCAGCCGTTGCGCTAGGCGCGAGAGTTGGCATCTCGGTTGGTGAGGCTGTCTCGCTCGTCGCTGTTGCAGTTGGCGACGGGACAGACGGCTGCGTGCAGGCGGCGACAAGACAGGTAAATGATAAAAATAACGAGAGGAGAAATTTCGTATTCATGCAGATTCTGGGAGCGCGACCAGCTTGGTCGCTTCTTTAGTTGGCGACCAAGCTGGTCGCGCTCCATTCGCAAATTTGAAATGCAACAACTGCGCGAGATTCATGGCTCGTCAGGATTTAGTGTGGGATCGCCGTAAGACGTAAAGCGTAATGACCTCTGGTTACGTTTGACGTCTTGCGCCACGTCAACAACTATTTTTGAACGTTGAACAACTTAAACGCCTGTTGCACCGATGCACCAATCAACAGGGCAAAAACAATCGTCCCCACTCCGAATGGGCCGCCTAAAAAGAACGCAAGCACAAACACGCATAGTTCGATGCCGCTACGTGCTGTGCGCAGGCTAACATGTAGCAGCCGCGAAACGGACAGCATCAAGCTATCACGCGGCCCCGCGCCTGCATTGACACCGATGTAAATAGCACTGCCTAATCCCATCGTGACAATAGACGCTAACAACAAGGTGATTTGGAGCAGCCAGTTATCTGTAATGGATGGAATGAACCAAAGAAACATATCCACCCACAGGCCGATAAAGAGGATGTTGGCGAGCGTTCCCCAGCCAATCTGTTCGCGCATAATAAGTGAACTACTGAGAAGAACAATGCCTGTCAGTATTGTAATGATGCCGGGTGTCAGACCCGTGATGTCGGCGAGCGCAACGGTCAGCATCACCCACGGACTTGCACCGAGATTGGCTTGAATGAGGCAGGCAATGGCGAGGCCAAATAGGGCAAAGCCGATTTGAATGACGGCGAAGTCACGGGGGACTGTCTTCCAGTGAATTGGTTTAAACATCATGGAATTGTGACAGTTTCCGAGATCACGCGCCCTAAACTGGTCAATGAAATTCCCTGTGTGCCGCGTGCACTGACCATCACGGCCTCAATCACGGGTTCGTAAACAGGCTCTTCTGCAACCCAATCGACAATAAAGTTTGCCCCCCAGCCAGCCGTTATATCACTGTCTTCGACCAAAAAGCCTGTCGTTGCCAACGGTTTTACCTCCACAGGCTGCTCGATATAATCGCGCACAAGGTTGCCGTCCGTATCGTAGTAACGAACGGAGCGAATAATGATGGGGGTATCAAAATCGGTGTTGTGGATTGCCAACGTCGCAGCTAGACCTATGCTGATACCTTCTCGCCCATAGAAAATTTCCGAATAGGCTGGTACATAAACAAGCTGCCCCGTTACAATGTGCAGGTCGGAGTTTGCCACAGGTTGTAGAGAGCCAGTTGTCAATGGTGGTTTGCTGGCCGCTTCACGACACCCCGCGAACAGCAAGAGTAGAATAAAGAGCCATTTCAGATTCGTGTCAACAACCAACGTTTTCATAAATCAGTTCCTCAAGTAAGGCAAATTGTGTTTGCATCACTTAATTGCATGGTTTCGCGGCAACATGGATGAAGGCTCAACTTTTCGTTTGGACAACTTTGCGCTGGCGTACCAGCAATACGGGTATCGTTGTCCGTTGCACCAAATAATCAGCAACGCTACCCAAAACCCAGCGCATTGGGTCACGTCGATCGCGTGTCGCCATCACCAAAACATCAAACGGCTCCTGCTCCATCAAGGTCAGCAGTGCCTGACTGACATCTCCCGCTATGACGATACACTCAGCATGAGCCGCCGCGAACTCAGGTTGCGCTATCAATTCAGACAGATACAGTTCTGCCTCGCTCCGCAACTGACGCTGGCGAACGAGCCACGTCTCGGCATCAGCCATGCTGTAAAGCGCAGGTGGATCAACAGGAGAGGGGACAACACGCACCAGCGTGAGTGTCCCACCAGAGAGTCGTTGCAGTTCGAGCGCATAGGGAATCGCTTCTTCGGCCGCGGCCGAACCGTTTAACGTCACAAGGATTTTTTGGTACATGCTTGCCCTAATAACGGAATACTGCTGCAAGCAGCGCGTCAGCGGGTAGTTGTGCGCGCTCCACAGCATAGACAGTCCCCCCATTCAGAATAGATTGGATGGCCGCCAGATCGAGGAGATCATCGTCGCCGGGTTCAGGCATTTGGTGGACATCCACCTTGTTTTCATCTGAGTCAAAACGACCCCACACCTGAGCATCAACGGCAACAAACAGCGTCGCTATTCGGCCGTGATGCGCTGCCAAAACAGCCTCCTGCACATCATCCGTCGTTTGGTCGGTCGTAGCCAATTGACGGTACTGGGCAAACGCTTTTTCTTGCGTTTGCATGAAATAAGGCTGCACAACTGTCCATGCGCGACTGTGCAATTCTTGCGACGTTAACTCTTCTGGGTTGCCTGAAATTCCCTTGTCCAGCAGATGAGGGTATGTGTTGGCCTCTTTGTAGAGTGGGAAGAGATAGTCAACCCCTGCCAGAACGATTGGGGATTGGCTACCAGTCAGCAGCTTTGGCAGTTCAGCGTCGATTTTATGGAACCAACGCAAAATCTGTTCCTTCTCTCTGTTCGTACTTTCATGACCATGAAATATGGGTGCAGAACCTCTCCCTCCCGCTGTTGGCGCAGTAAATGATTGAAGCTGTTTCTCAAAACGCTCATATTGAAGCGCCTCTGCCATACTTGCTGGCATACTTTCTAAGTCGATCTCATTGACCGTGCGGCGAGTGCCTTCCAACAGCCTAACTTGGTTCTGGCTAAGTGCCAGAATATAGAAATGACCGTCGCCAGTGAAGAAGGGAAGGAGTGGTTTGAGATGAAAACGGCTAGAGATCACCACCAGCTCTTCAAATGAGAGCGACAGGCGATAGAAATGGAATGATTCTGCCGTGAGAAATAGTGCCAAACCGTCGCTTTGGTTTTGCCAAAAGCTCATATCCTGCATGAGTTGCTGGGCTGGTTTTAACATTTCCTCTACGTCCGCAGCGCGTAAACCCTTGACTCGCAAACGTTCTCCTGCCTCTCGCAGCAAATTCTTGAAACGAATGGGGTTCTGTTCAACTTCTCGACCTGCTCGATGCGTCGGCATAAACAGTGAGACGTGCCAACCCGTATGTCCGGCCAGAAAATTTTTCAGTTGATCCATCGTAAGTGTATCCATTTAGAAAACCTCTTTTATAGTTTATGGTGACATCACCATGATTAAAATTTGGAAACTACCTAACACGCATAAAGCGCAAGTGGCTAGTCGTTAGTTGCTAGTGGCTCGTAAGAATCGCAGTCGTTTTGTTGCCTTTCTTCACAAGCAACCAGCTACTAGCAACTATGTACCGAATTTTCTTGTTTCTTGTACACGAATCTCACTTGTTAGGTACTAATCAATCGCGTTGATCGGAATCCAGCCATCACCAAATTCGGACGAGACCTGTAGCCAGAATCCTTGACGTTGTACAACCGTTGCCTCACCTCTGGGTGGGATTGCGCCAACGACGGTGGAATCATTGGATGCTTCGGTAAAGATGTTTGTCCAGCGATTGACCACAACTTTTGTCCCCGCAAGCTGATCCTCACCATCGGGGCCTGGAACCTGCTGGCTGCTTAATGCACTGAGTGGAATCCAGCCCTTGCCATGTTCAGATTCAACCCGAATCCAGTTTGGCGCAAGTCGATCTACGATCCGCACTTCTGTGTTTGGTGGCAACACGCCGACAACGCCCGCACTGGTGTTTGGTGCGTTATAGAGGTTCGTCCAGCGACCCGTCAGCCCTGTGCGCTGAATCTCACCATCAAACTCAGGCAGGATTGCCAACGCATTGATGGGAACCCAGCCGTTTACTTGGTTATTCTCGATCAAAATCCAGAATGCTTGTCGTCGCTTAATGGTTAATTTGTCGCCGGGGGCGAGCGTTCCAACAACGGTTGATTCAGCGTCTGGTTCAGTGTAGACATTTGTCCAGCGAATCGCTTCGGACTGTGAGCCATCGACTTGACTGCCGCCATCATCGTTGTTGACTGGCGTATCAGACAGAGCCGTAATTGGAATCCAGCCGTTGCCAGCTTCAGAGTCGATTTTGACCCAGTTAGAGACACTGGCATCAACAATCTTGACCGATGTGTTCGGTGGAATTGCACCCACAACGCCAGATGTTGCGTCGGGGTTGCGATAGATGTTTGACCAGCGTTTTGTTACGCCCTGTACGCCTGCATCTTGTGCTGACGCAACGTGTAATGGCGTGAATAAGGCGGTCAGCATGAAGATGGCGACCATAAAAATAGAGCTCTGGAAAAGACGGTTCATGTGTGTACTCCTTCTAATTGAAGTGCTGCTGCACTTATCAATTCTGTTGTTATGCTGCGAATCTTGTGTAAAGATTTCGGCCGATATAAAACCCACCGACCGTGATCAACGCAATGACGGTAAGCCCAGTCAAGAACGCGAGCGGTGTGGGAAAGCCCAGCCCAAACCCTAACGTAAACCCAATCGCATTAACCGCCTCGACGGGGTTAAATACGAACGGTTGGTTAGATGGCTTGCCTAAATTTGTGAAAAAGAATGTCGCGCCGAAAAATGCGAGCAATGCACCAACGATGCCTGCGATTGACTTGTTGTTCATGATTAAAATAACCCTTGAGTCAGATTCCCACATGAAAATCTGGCTCACTTTTTATATCTGAGGTTTTAGTCGTTCAATGCTTTGAACACCATATTGCCAGCATCAGCTTTTAGGTTCATGACGAGATTGCCATCATCAAAAACATAAGTCACAACATCACCGAGACGACTGATAAACTCATTGCTGAGAGACCCTTCACCACATTCAGCGAGCGTCATTGTGCCCGCTTTAAATGTCAAACTGCCGCCGTTGTGCGAGTAGCTGCCGTTGCCACTGTTGCAATCGGCTTGAAGTGTATAGCTTCCGTCACTCATGAACTGAACGGTATAGCTTGCAGCGTCAGCTACAGTGATATTGTTCATATCAGCCGTATCATCAAAGCGAACCCATTGCCAAACGGTGTTGGTTAACTTCTCAACAAACGTCGCTACCACCGAACCATCCGCATCATATAGAGTCAGCGTTTGACCAATGATTTCATAGCTGGCGACGTCGCCGAGCGCAGTAAAGAATTCAGTTTCACGTTGATTGACATCGTCATCTGCACATGCCATTAGGGTTGCAGCGATGTCGCCAAAGCTCATCTGCGTGTCGTCAGTCGTCATCGTGCCATTAAAGCTATTGCATCCGCCATTACCGTTCACTTCGTCATCATCAAACGTGAGAAAGATGTTGCCGTCAATTGCCAGTCGGGTGATGTTGCCGTCACTGTCAACTAGGCTCTCCAACTGCCAGCGTGTTTCGTCGAGTTCAGCATTTTCCATCTGCGCAAAAACAAGCTCGCCGCCATCTGTCTGAATGATTAAGCTGTCACCATCGAGTATATAAGCAGTTGCACTGACCAGCGCATTTAGATATTGCTGTGCCATCTCCGCATCTACATCGGGACAAGCCATCAGCGTCGATGCGATGTTGTCAGAGATAGTAAGTGTGCCATTTCCAATTGTGTAGTCGCTGGAAAAACTGTTGCAGCCATCTGAACCAGAAATCGTGTCAGCTTCAAAGTGGAGCGTCATAGCATCATCGATCTCTGTGCCATCCATTGAAACCAGACCCCAGGTTGTTGTGGCTAACTGGTTTACCATCGTGTCAACCCCAGAGTTGTCTGTCATGTCGTCATCACGCTCAAACACAAGCGCACCGCTCTCTGTCTGAATGGTCAGGTCATCACCACTAAGTGTGAACTCACCAGCAGTGACAAGCGCGTTCAGATATTGTTGTGACATCTCTGCATCTACGTCGGCGCAAGCCATTGCAGTCATAGCGAGATTGTCAGAGATGACAAGCATTCCATTTTCAATCGTATAGCCACCGCTGAAAGTGTTACAGCCGTCTGAACCAGAAATCGTGCCAGACCCAAAGTTCAACGTCATATCATCATCAGCATCAATGCCGTTCATGCTTTCCAATTCCCAGTTTGTGCCGACGATTTGATTTTCAATCGTGTCAACTTGCGGCGCAGTAGGGTCACTACCTTCCACAGCGGAGCTAAAGACAAGCTCGCCATTCTCTGTTTGAATCGTCAAGTCGTCATTGTCGAGTGTAAATTCACCTGCGCTGGCAAGCGCGTTCATGAACTGTTGTGACATCTCGGCATCTACATCGGGACATGCCATTAGCGTTGAGGCGATGTTGTCACCAATCACGAGTACGCTATTTTCAATCGTGTATTCGCCATTGAAGGTGTTACAACCGTCTGAACCTGAAATCGTGCCAGACCCGAAGCTCAACGTCATATCGTCGCCAGCTTCAACACCGTTCATGCTTTCCAATTCCCAGTTCGTGCCGACGAGTTGATTTTCAATTGTGTCAACTGCGGGTGTAATTGTTGGATCGGCTGGTACGTTTGTGGCGGTCTCCCCCGCCCCTTCATCTACGGTTGGTTCAGGCGTTGAACACGCAACCAGCACAATCGCCAAAAGCAGGGCGAGTAAAATACCAAATGTTTTTTCTAACCTTTGGGTTTTCATTTTCATTCTCCAAGTTATTTTCACCCAGATGCAGCACAATAATTTTATTTTTGGGGATGAACGTGCTGCTTGGTGAATTTCTAGTTTTTTGAGTCACATTTATGTTGTGACCACATGACGATTAGTATGGCAGTTTCGGCCGAAATCCTCTTCCAACAAACCGATGAATTGGGTGATGAATTGAGCTCATCACCCCAAGTAGCTGATTTGTGCTGCACCTATATTGTTTTTATTTGACGGGGCAAGGGCTGTGCGTAAATTGACGCATTGACTGGCTCAACGGTGAGTGCGTAGCTGGCGTAAAATCAAGATAATGACTAGCTAAACGCCAGCGGACTCATTATTCTTAATAGCGTCATCAAGAAGAGTATTATTATGACCATCGTCAATATGCCAACGATCATGACATACGACATGAGTTTCTCTTTCTGGTTGCTTGTCATTTTTACCTCGTTTTACTTCGCTCATCTGTAGTCGAAGGTAGAATAGCGTTTTGGATGCTGCTTCAGTTTGGTTTTCCAGAGGAAAATCATCCTGTGCGCTGCTATGTTTCACGCTTCACCTCAGATGACACATGAATGATTTCTGTCGTTACCGAATAACCAATGTCGCGCAGTGTGCGCCACGTAGCGTTTTTTCGGTCACGCTGCCAAATACCCAACGTTCCACACCAGAACGACCGTGACTCGACATGACAATCAAATCAATTTCATTCTCCTCTGCGTAGTTGATGATCGATTCGGCCGCATTGCCTACCACAGTTTCACTTTTAAGATTTACCGCAGAAAAGTGCGAGCGCATCTGAATCGAATTCAGGTACGCATTGGCTTCCTTTTGCCCCCTGTCAATGACGCGCTGATACAGGGTTGGATCAAGCTTGATAGATAGGGGAACGACAACTCTAAGGAGAACGATCTCGGCCGATAATGCTTCCGCGAGAGCCAGTGCTGGAGCTAATGCCATTTCTGCCAATTCAGAGCCATCGAGGGGGATCAAAATTTTATTGAATGACATAGGAGACTCCTTATCTCAGCAACCGTGCTCGCCAGCCCATGAAGGTGACCAGCAAAACGGCGGTTACGCTCATCATGCTCAATCCGAACAACATTTCCAATAAAACTAAATTTGTCATTTTTGCCTCCGATTTAATAATTTGACTTCATGACTATTAGTATGGCAGTTTCGGCCGAAATTCTCTTCCAACAAACCGATGAACTGGGTGATGAATTGGGTGATGAATTGATCTCATCACCCTTAAAGCATCATTCCCCTGTGGGTGCGAGAAACTCTATATCCGCAATCAGCAACGCCCCTGTTAGCAACTCGCCAAATTGGAATTCAACCGCTTCAATCTGAGATAAGTCCACCGATTCAAACTCAGCCAGAGGGATGCGTATAGATTCTGGATAAACCATATACGGGTCATATCCATAAGCCTCGCTGGGCGCAGGGATAGCCATAGAGGGGAGGTCTGGTGAAATATCGACCTGACTACTGTTGCCAGAGGTGTCTCGTAGAACCAGTCCAAATGCTTGCGGCTCACCAATTGCATTTGAACGCACTAGGTAATCAGGTACAGCGCGGATATGCAAGCTGGCATAGTCACGAACATCTTGAAACTGTGGTGGGATGGTGAACGTAACCTTATCGAAGCCAAAATACATCATACGCATGTAGCCAAACTGGCCGGGCATGATGATCGGTATGTCACAAACCTGTCCCGGTAAACAGATGCTCAAGCCATTGTATGAAGGGTTGACATCACCCCCTAATACATTCTGTGATAACTCTTCATACGCCCTTGGATACATCACTATAAGCCGATCTTCAAAAGGGATCGTCAATGCGGTTTGCACATCCTGCCCATATAATTCATTGGGTGCAAGCGCTGTACTATCATAGAGTGGAGTCGTGACATCATGGAACACGACATCAAAATAATCCGTTGTGAATTGACGAAGCCACGCCTGTTGATCTTGTGGTTCTAGTAGGTCTGAGGTGTCGTTAAAACACAGGTCATAACCGAAGCGGGCATCGGGAAAGTCATCCAAAGCTGTATTAAACCCATTATGATTCGCACGCATTAAACGGATTGAAGCCGCTATCGCGTTCCGATCAGGATTGAGACGTGCTGCTTCATAGGCAAATTGTGTCCAATATTGGATTTGGTCACCATCACAATCTGGTAACAGGGTGGCCACAGGGAGGTCATCTGGTGTCGAATAATACTCCAGCAACTCTTCGCTCGAACGAAAAACGCCCTCTTCCCCCTCGAAATTAGCCGCGGCCGCAACTAACAGCAACGCATCAATATCTACTTCTTGCCCCTCATATTGACGGATTATGGATAGTGCTGCCCCTCCCCCAGCAGAATGTCCAACTAATCCTATTTGCGAGAAATCAATTCGTCCTGCCAACGATGTTCCATAAAGCGTATCATCATCATCGTCGCTACTCGCTGTTTGCAGTGAAGCGAGATGGGCATCAACTAATTGCTGTACACGGGTATTGATTGCGCCAGAACCAAAAGAGGTGGTCAGTGCCGCATTTAAGTTAATGGCAATTGCGGCATACCCCTGCTGTGCAAGTGCTTCTACTAAATAGCCAAACCCAATATCAAAGCGCACTTCTGGCATATCTTCTGGACAGGGATACGGCTCCATAACGAAGTTGCCACAAATGCCATGCCGACCATGCAAAATGATGATCAGTGGATGGGCTTGTTCGTCCTCAGGTAGACCAATTACTCCTTCCAACGGTGACACGATCTCAGCATCACCTAAAAGTGACGTGCTTATATCCAGCGTCCCAAGATTAAATTCCCTGACGAGTGGGCTTGTCGTCTGCCCGTCATCATTCTGCTCCAATGTTGGTACTGGCTGCACGGTTGGTTCGGTCGTTGCAGTCGGCGCGGTTGGTTCAGTTGTTGCAGTCGGTTGCGTTGTTGCCGTCGGGGCAACTGTTGCGGGGGATACGGTCGTCGTGATGACGACGGTTGTTTCAATGTCAGGCGGGAGCGGAGGCGTGTCGCATTGGACAAAAAGCAGGAGGGAAATAAGCAGGGGAAGAATTTTTTTGAACATGGCATACTCTTTTATTTTTAAAGTCACTTTGCAACTGTCTAACTCGCCATTGCTTTCCACTCAGCAACGGCAAGGGCGAATGATTCGATGATTTCCGCTGTGACAGCGCGTGCGGCGAGATATTGGTTATAAACGGCGAGGTCACTCGACCACAATGGGCTGATTGCGTCACGTTGTAAGCAGGTGGCAAATCGGCCGATTGCATCATCTCGTTCATTTTGCGCCATTAACCAGTCGTTGAATTTCATGATCATTCCAAATATCACCGCAAAAGCGAACGCTTTTTACGGCACTTGACAGTACGTGCTTTATCATGAGTGTAGACGGCGCAATGGCTGGACACTTCATACAAAGTGATGAATTTGGGGGATGGGGTGATGAGATTGGTTGAGAGCGAAGGTGGAGAAAATGCGAATCTTCGGGATTTTGTGGGGTATGATTTAAAACGTAAAACGTGATACGTTATGATCTCTGGCTGTGTTTTACGTTTTATGTTTTGCGTTCTGCGAACCCTTTGGATTCTCAAAGCCGAATGGCTGATTTACGACTGCTACCCCTCAGCGGAGTGGCAGTCGTTTCCGACGGCGGATAATCTGCGAGTTACGCTGAATCCCGCAGCAGATGATCAGAGGGGAATTTGGCTGGCCCGATTTCCTCAGTCGTTTTGTCAAGAAACCCCCGCATAAACATCGCGCACTGGTAAACATCTGCAAAATTTGTCACCAATCCAACCGATACACGAATCGCGCTAACCGATTTTTCAAACTGCTCCAACATCGCCATTCGCAGTTCGCTAAACGACACGGGCTTCCCCGTCTCAAAAAATGTCACCATTTCGCGGGAGGTTAATTCATGTGCCACTTCCCCCGCCCCAGGGTTGCAAAAACAGCCCGTTCGTAATGAAATGTTGGCGTGGTTCGCAAGTTCTTCAACACGCTGATCATCAATCACTCGACCATTTTTGTCGAGCAGGATAACCGTAACTGTGCCGCCGCGTGCGACTGTGTTTGTGGGGCCAAACACGCGCACAAGGGGCCGCCCATTTGCATGGCGAAGCTGGGTCAATGTGTCGAGTAACCAGCCCGTCAGACAGACAACGCGCTCATGAATCAAGTGCATGCCGATTGATTCGATATGGCGCAATCCCGTTTCGATGGCGGGAATGTTGAGATAATCGACCGTGCCATCTTCAAAAGCGGCTTCGTTGGTGTGCAGATAGTGACCATTGCCCTGTACCGACGCAATTTGAATCGTGCCACCCGCGAACCACGGGCGCGTGAGCTTGTGCAGCTTGTCGCGGCGCATGAGCAGACAGCCTAACCCCGTTGGGAAGCCAAACATTTTGTAGAAGGAGAAGGCGGCAAAGTCGGGTTTTAATCGGCCGATATTACACCGATTCGTCGGTGCAAATGCCGCACAATCGAGCAATACATCCCACCCGCACTCATGCGCCATTTCGATCAGCCCAAGCGAATGTTGCACCCCAGAAAAGTTCGACTGTGCAGGAAATATAAAAAGATTGTTTTTACTGCGATCTCCGCTTTCAAGCTGCTCAACGGTCGCTTCCATGTCAAGTCGCAGCTCAGGTGCAACGACGGGAATGTAATGCACCTGCGCCCCTTTCGCCTTGGCAAATTCGCGGATGCCGTTAACCGAATTGTGATTATCAAAGGTCAGTGCGTACTGTGACCCTTCACAAAAGCGGTACGCTTCTCCAACCACGCGCAAAGCCCCGCTCGCATTCGGCGTGAAAACGGCGATGTATTCATCAGGCGACGCATTAAAATAGGAAAGCACATAGCTGCGTGCGCTTTCAACCAGTTTAGTCATCGCCAATGATGTTGGGTTGTTAGAATGCGGATTGCCCAGCGTGCGCTCGGTCAACATTTTGAGATGGGCGTGGATTTGACTATCTGCGTGCAGTCCACCACCTGTGTAGTCAAGATAAATTTGCCCTTCGCGCTCCAGTCTGCCGTATTCATTTGTCCGCAGTTCATCAATTGCGGCAGTTTGGGCATAAGCCGGGAATTTTGCTGTAAATTGTGTAAAGGCTTGAGATTGAGACATGTTCAGCTCCAAGGAAAGTCGAGTTGTGCGGTTTGCTATTTGTCAGGAAAAGTCGATTTTATCTATTACTACCTATCATAGTGACTTTGCAGCAAGATAGACACCAAAAACACCTTTCTTCCACAGAAAACGTCTAGTGGTACGCTCATCATCTATTGACAGTTACAAATCATGTCGCGCACGGGGTTCTTAATCGCCGATTAAACCAAGCTCCCGCGCACGCATAACGGCATGCGTCCGACTGCGTGCATCGAGCTTGCTGTAGAGGTTGCTTAGATGGGTGCGCGTCGTGCTGACAGCGACAAACATCGCGTCGGCAATTGCCTGATTAGACAGCCCTTGTGCAAGATAACCGAGAACCTCCATCTCACGCTCTGTCAATGGATCGAGCAGTGGAATGATGACGGCATCGTTAGCGAGTTGTGTGGCAAGCGATTGTGGTTTGACAGGAAGTACGATTTCAGCCTGTTGAGAGGTTGTTGAACTGATTAAATCGACATCCAACGCGGCTAACAAATCATCGACGAAGTCAGATAGAAATCCGTCTAGTTTCTGTTGACGAATTTGCTGTAACAGCAATTTAGCTGGCTCTGCACGGTCTAAAAATGGGCGCACAATGTTTTCGGGCTCGGCCGATTTCACAGCCTCACGCATCACCGCAATCGCCGCCTCCTCATTCCCTACTTGCGCTTGCACAACTGCTTGCGCTATCAATGTTTGCACCAAACGTACGTGCTGTTGCACCTCACAACAAGCCGCCTCAACTTGTTTTAGCAGAGGCAACGCTTGTGCCGTTTCCCCACGGGCAGCCAGTACGTTCGCCATCACCAGATATTCAGTCGTGAGATTTTGCACATTTTTCCCTTCAATGGGAAAGCCACAACTGCGTAGCCAGCGCGTCGCCTGCTGCACATCCCCCTGATAGAGGGCAAATTGTGCGTCATGTGCATCTATCACCTCATTCGCCAGCGTCACGTTAAAACTGCGTAGTAGCGTGCCAGCTTGTGCTAACAGCTTGGCTGCTTGCACCATGTCACCTTGCAACCGTTTGACGCTAGAGAGACAAAGCATCCCGTCAATTCGCTGATTATGGAGTAACGTCCCTTCAAGCGTAGCCAACCCTCTGACGAGTAGTGATTCAGCTTCGCCCAAGTCGCCCCACTCATACAGCACGCTCCCCAAACCAACTTTCAATGCGCCAACGACAGGTAACGCCAGCCTGTTTGCCCGCCGTGCTTGCTGTAAGCCCTGCTGGTGCAAACGCGCCGCCTCATGCAGCAATCCAACCGCAAACGACATTTCTGCCTGTAGTAGCAGTTGATGGAGTTCATCCTCAAATGTTGCCCCAACTGTTGGTTCTATCTCAGCTTGGATACGTCGTACTGCTGGCAGGTCACCTGCGAGCACATAGAGGTTTAGCAACCGATTGGCGGTATGCAGCTTCATATTAGAGGGTTCAAACTGCTGTAAGGCACGTTCGGCCAATTTTATCGCGCCGGGGATGTCATCCTGCATCATGGCAATCTCTGAGGCGGCGAGCGTGCCAATGGCTACAACTGATGGATCGAGGTTGTCCATCGTTTGCAAACGCGCCACGTCTTGCTGTGCAGATCGCCATTGACCAGCACGCACGTTGACCAACGCACACATCGCCAGCAGCATCGGATTTGCCATAAATACGTCTAGTGGCATCTGGTCGAACCAACGCTTAATCACTTCTATTTCACCACCTGCGACAACCTGTGGGATTAAATGCGTGATCAATTCGGCCGCCTCAGCATACGCTTGTGCGTTCAGAAAATGATCAATGGCGGTTCGTTCGTCGTCTGTTTCTATATACCACTTGGCCGCACGACGGTGCAGTTCGGCCGTGCGATTGGGGATGGCTTTCGCCAACTGACCTTTGAGAAATTGGTCAAAGATGTGATGATAGCGAAACCAGTGACGCTCATTGTCCAGTGGGATCAGAAAAAGGTTTTTGCGCTTCAGTTCTTCGAGTCGTTGCTGGCTGTCTTCACGTTCTCTGACCGCATCACATAGCGCTGCGTTGAAGCGTTTGAGGATGCAGGTGTCCAATAGAAATTGTTGCAATTCGGCCGAACTTTGTCCCAACGCCTCCTCAACTAAATAATCGACGATGTAATGATGTCGTCCACTCAATGCCTCGATGAAACTGTCGGTGTCGCTACGCCCCTGCATCGACACCGCAACGAGTTGCAGCCCCGCGATCCAGCCTTCTGTTCGCGACCCCAGCAAGGAGACTTGTTCAGGGGTCAGTGAAAGTCGCATACTGGTCAAAAATTGGGCAGCTTCATCATCAGTGAAGCGTAGCGCGGCCGCATCAACTTCAACCATCTCCCCTCGCACACGCAAACGTGGCAATAGCCCCAGCGCAGGCACGCTGCGTGTGGTCATCAGTAAATGTAGGCGCGGGGGCATGTTATCAAGCAGGTAGGCGACGGCCTGATGCACGTCATCGTTCTGGATCAGGTGGTAGTCGTCAAGCACAAGCAGGCTGTCCGCTTCTAGTTCAAACAGGTCATTGATGAACACAGGCAATATGTCGTTCATCGTGACAGACGGGGTGTTGATTTCGGCGCAGCACGTTGGCAGAATCTGCTGTACGGCGGCGATTAGGTATTTTGCGAAGGTGGTGGGGTCGGAATCGGCCGAATCGAGCGATAGCCAGCCCACTGATATGTTTCTCTGGCTAATCCAGTCGGTCACAAGTGTCGTTTTGCCATACCCCGCAGGGGCGCGAACGACCGTTAGCTTGGTTTGTAAGCCGTCGTCTAGCTGCTGCAATAGACGCGGACGCGAAATAAAATCTGGACGTGGTTGCGGAAAATATAGTTTCGTCTTGAGCAGCATTCCAGTTCTCCATGTTGGATTTACAAAAGATTATAGGAGAAAGGGATTTGCATTGCGAAATTGTTCCACACCCAATCTCATCACTATGGATGAGGGGGAAATCGGCCGAATCCCAGATACTGTCCCACAACATACAATAATAAGGATCATAAATGTCTAAATTTCGAGGGTTAACGATTTGGCAACTTGCCGCACGCGGTTTGGCGGCACTCGTCAGCTTACAGCTTTTTGTCGCCGCGCTGATTGGATACGCCTACAAAAAGCGTAAGCGCAAGAAATCGGCCGATACGTTTCGCGTCATCGAGCTAGAACCGATTGAGCTTGAGGAAGGGCACGTACAACTTTATATGGAAGGGGTGTCGCTCTTTGCCGATATGATGGACGCAATCGAACAGGCCAAAGAGACAATCCTGTTTGAAACGTTTATCTGGAAAGATGACGAACTTGGAGAGGCGTTCCGCGAGCTGTTTATCAAGAAAGCGCGTGAAGGGGTCGAGGTTTATCTCATCTACGACCTACTTGGCAACAGCGTGTTGGGTGGCTCGTCGATTGCGTTCCCTACTGATTTGCCCACGCTGCACATTAAACGCTTTCTCCCATTCAAACGCCCCCGCCATCTTTTCAACCCCAATCGCTACAACGTGACGCACCGCAAGGCGTTGATCGTTGATAACCGCATCGGCTTTATGGGTGGCTACAACCTCGGCGAAGATTACCGCACGCTGTGGCGCGACACGCACTTGCGGATTGAGGGTGTGGGCGCACTGCGCTTGGCGTATGCTTTTGTCGATTTGTGGAACCAATATCGCAGTCGTCAATTGCCGCAGCTCGCCTATCCCGCACAAGCGTGGTCAAGCCTATTTGATGTCTATCGCAACGACCCGCTGCGCCGCATTTATCCCATTCGCAGTATGTACTTACGTGCGATTGAGCGAGCGCAAGATCACATCTACATCACCAACGCCTATTTTGTCCCAGACCCCCTATTTCGTCAGGCGTTGATTCACGCGGCAGAGCGCGGCGTTGACGTGCAGGTGGTGCTGCCGTGGGAATCGAATCATGCGGTGGTCGATTGGGTCGGCCGTCACTACTTTGAAGAGTATCTGGCGGCTGGCATCAAGCTGTTTGGGTATGAGGCCGCAATGATCCACACGAAGACGATGACAATTGACAGGACGTGGTCGCTGATTGGCACGGCCAACTTGGATAAGCTCAGTCTGGGGATAAATCACGAAATTAACGCTGAAATTTTTGACGAAGAGCTTGCCCTGCAAATGGAAGCGATTTTCGCCTGTGACAAAGAGCAGTCGCGGCACATCACAAGCGAGTTTTGGCTCAATCGCAGCATCCGAATGCGGCTGGGTGAATGGATTCTTTCACCGCTTTGGCCGCTTGTTTAGACAGTTTAGTGAAGATTGTGTTGCCGTCTCATCCATAGTGATGAGCTGCTAATCCTGAGTTCATCGGTTTGTATGAGGAGAAAATCGGCCGAATCCCCTACACTGCTTCTCAACAACAAAGTTAAACCAAGACACTTTTAAGGAGTGAAAATCATGAAAAAGCACAAAATTGCAGTCATCGTCGGCAGTCTTCGCCAAGAATCCTTCAACCTGAAAACAGCCAAAGCATTAATCGGGCTGGCACCAGAATCGCTCTCTCTTGAAATTATAGATATTGCAGACCTTCCAATGTTCAATGAAGACCTGGAAGCAACGCCGCCCAATCAATGGGTCACATTTCGGGAGCAAATTCGCGCTGCGGATGGCCTACTTTTCCTGACACCTGAATATAACCGCTCCGTACCCGGCGTTCTGAAAAATGCCATTGATGTCGGCTCACGCCCTTATGGACAAAATTCATGGGACGGAAAGCCCGCTGCCATCGTCAGCGTTTCTATTGGCAACATCAGCGGATTTGGAGCCAATCACCATTTGCGACAGTCGCTAACGTTCGTCAACGTCCCCACGATGGCGCAGCCAGAAGCTTACATTGGTGGCGCGGCCGCACTGTTTGACGATCAGGGTAATCTGACGAACGACTCTACCAAAGAATTCCTCAGTAGCTTTATGGAATCTTTTGCAAAATGGGTTGACACAATTGCATCACATTAGCGAGGATAAAAAATGAAAAATTCAGCAAAAGCAGTCGTAGAAAAAATGTTCGCTGCCTTTGGCAGTGGCGATGTAGAAAAGTTTGTCGCAACAGTTTCCGACGACACTCTATGGATTTATCACGGTACACAAATTATTCCCAGTGGTGTTTTTGAGAACAAAGAAGGGGTAAGAGCCTTCTTTAGCAATATTCTCGACAAAACTGAAATTATCAACTTTGAGCCGCAACAATATATTGTTGAAGGCAACATGGTTGTTGTATTGGGTCAAGAGCATCAGCGGGTGAAGCGATCAGGCAGGGAGTTGAAGCAAAAATGGGTTCAAATCTACACTGTTGAAAACGACTTGATTACAAGAATGGAGGAGTTTGCAACGTCGGAAGAAGTGAAATAACCATCACTATTCCAATAAGGAAAATAAAGATGACAACAACAATGAAAGCAGCCCGCTGGCACGCAGCGAATGATATTAGAGTAGAGGAAACCCCAATCCCTGCTCCTAAAGACAATCAGGTAAAGATTGCTGTTAAATTTACCGGTATTTGCGGGTCCGATTTGGCTGAATATACGCACGGGCCGCAACTGATCCCAGTTGACAAACCCTACCCACTCAACGGGCATCAGGGAACAACAACCCTTGGACACGAATTTTCGGGGGTCGTTGAAGCCGTTGGAAAAAACGTAACAACTGTCAAAAAAGGCGACCGTGTGGTAGTAGAACCGATCTTCAAAAATCCAGAAAGTCCGTTTATCGCCACGGGAGAGTACAACCTGTCCGAGCCTTTGGGCTTTGTCGGACTCACCGCCAACGGAGCCTTTGCCAAATTTGTCGTGGTAGAAGATTACATGGTGCATAAAATGCCCGACACGATGACTTTTGAACAGGGAGCCATTGTGGAACCTGCTGCTGTTGCAGCGTATGCGATCCAACGAAGCGGCATGAAAATGGGCGATACGGTCTTGGTAACGGGGGCAGGCCCGATTGGTCTGCTTACGGTTCAGGTTGCCTTGGCGACTGGTGCTTCCCAAATTTTTGTAACTGACCTCTCAGAGAGTCGATTAAAAATGGCCGAAGAAATCGGAGCGACCCATACTTTTGACGCCAGAGACAAGGATATTCCGCAAAAAATCAAGGAGATGACCGGTTATGGTGTCGATGTATTTATTGATGCCGCCGGAGCCCAAGCCTCTTTTGATACGGGCGTTGACAGCCTTCGCAACGGCGGCACGGCCGTATTGGTCGCTCTGTTTGGCAAAGACGTGGTTCACGATGCGTTAAATCAAACTTTGCGAGAGTTAACCATCATCGGAACGGCAGCGTATCGCAACATTTTCCCTGAAACGATTGCATTGATCAGCAGCGGAAGATTGCCTGTGGAAAATCTAATCACCAGCGTCATCTCATTGGATGAGGTTGTCGAAAAGGGGTTTGATGCACTGGTCAATGACCCTTCGGAAGTGAAAATTTTAGTTGATGTCAATCGCTAAATCACGACACAACTTTAGATATAAGGACACAAGAACATGACTAACTTAAATTTGATCGGTCTGGACGTAACAAAGTCCAAAATGCTTGCAGAAAAGCTCAATGAACTTCTGGCAGATTACTCCATCTTTTACCAGAATGTCAGAGGGTATCACTGGAACATCAAAGGTGAAAAGTTTTTCGAGCTGCACGATAAATTCCAAGAGCTGTACGAAGATATCTTTGTCAAGATTGATGAAGTAGCAGAGCGAATTCGCACGCTCGGCCACACGCCAAACCATCAGTTCTCGGTCTACAAGCAAGAGGCAAAGGTCAAGGAAAGTACCGAAGTGGCTGACGGAACAAAGGATGTAGAAGACATTCTTGAATCCTTCAGAATCATCATCATACTGCAACGAGAGATTCTGGCGTTGTCAGCAGATGCGGATGATGAAGGAACCAATGCACTGATGAGCGACTACATTCGTGAACAGGAGAAATTGGTTTGGATGTATTCCGCCTATTTGAAGTAATTGTTTTGACCACAACAGCCTTTTGGTGAGTTTTAGAGAGATAATTCAATCAAGGAGTTGAAATGGCACGAGAAACCAGATTGTTTAAGAGTGAAGAGCCTAAGAAACGAGCCGAAGTGGGTGAATTTTTGCAGCAAATTGCATAAAGGATCGCAAACGGTGAAGTTATCCTGCGACAAGGAACAGAAGAACTCGTATTACAAATCCCAGAAAATCTCATTTTGGAAGTCCAAGTCGAGGACGAGGACAAGAAAACCAAAGGCATCCAACATAGCTTGGAGATAGAGATAAAGTGGTTTGATGATGATGGGCAAAGCGGCTCACTAGAGCTAGGCTAAAGCAGTATCCTGTCCATAGATGTTGGAGCAAGGAACGCCTTGCTCCAACAGGCTCCATGCCGCTTTCGGCCGAAAACACCCCACCAGCGCAGAGAGTATCAAAATGCAACATAACCATACCGACAACCACAAAATGGATCACAGCAGTCACGGCACAGACCACACGGGACATGAGACAATGTTCCGTCAGCGGTTTTGGGTCTCGCTTGCCCTGTCGATCCCCGTCCTGCTTTTCAGCCCAACCATCCAAGGTTGGCTCGGCTACAGTATCGACTTTCCCCTGAGCCAATGGATTACGCCCCTATTCGGAATCATCATCTTCATTTATGGTGGTCTGCCATTTTTACAGATGGCGCGGACGGAGTTTGAGCAGCGCGAACCCGGCATGATGGCGTTGATCTCGCTGGCGATCACGGTCGCGTTTGTCTACAGCTTGATTACAATCTTCGTCGATTTGGGCGGCGAGAGCTTCTGGTGGGAACTCGTGACGCTGATCGACGTGATGCTGTTAGGGCATTGGATCGAAATGCGAAGCGTGCGACAGGCGAGCGGCTCGCTGGATGAGTTGGCAAAGCTGATGCCAGATGAGGCGGAGCGCGTGACTGACAGCGGAACGGAGACGGTGGCGGTCAGCCAGTTGCGGGAAGGGGATATGTTGCTGGTGCGACCGGGTGCGAGTGTGGCGGCCGATGGCGAGATTGTTGAAGGCAGTTCGCGCCTTGACGAAAGCATGATCACGGGCGAGTCACAACCGGTCAAAAAGCGGGATGGCGACACCGTAATCGGCGGCACGGTCAACGGGGATGGCTCGCTGCGCGTGCGCGTCACGGCGTTGGGCGATAATACGGCGTTGAGCGGCATTATGCGCTTAGTCAAAGAGGCGCAGGGTAGCAAAAGCGATACGCAACTGCTGGCAGATCGCGCCGCCAAGTGGCTCTTTTATGTTGCGCTCGGCGCGGCCGCATTGACCGCGATTGGCTGGATCATTGCGGTTGGATTTGACGTGCAGGTGTTGCGGCGTGTCGTTGGCGTGCTGGTGATTGCCTGTCCTCATGCGTTGGGCTTAGCTGTGCCGCTCGTTGTCGCTATTTCAACCTCATTGGCGGCAAACAACGGCATTTTGGTACGTGATCGTCGCGCCTTAGAAGAAGCACGAAATTTGAATGTCATCATTTTTGACAAGACGGGAACGCTGACCAAAGGGGAGCAGGGCGTTGTCCGCATGACAACGGTAGACGGCGTGAGTGAGGACGATGCGCTAGCATTAGCGGCGGCTGTTGAGGGAGACAGCGAACACATGGTGGCGCGTGCCATTCGTGACGCGGCGCAGGAAAAGGGATTATCTGCGTTACAGGTGAGCGGATTTGAGGCGATAAAAGGGCGTGGTGTTCAGGCGACCTACGAAGGTGAAACGGTTTATGTCGGTGGCCCCCGTTTGTTGGAGATGTTAGACGTGATGCTGCCAGATGTGTTGCAGAAGTTCACGGATCGGGCGGGTAGTGAAGGGCATTCGGTTGTTTATTTGGTGCGAAATGGGGAGGTAGTGGCGGGGTTTGAATCGGCCGATGTTATCCGCCCCGAAAGCATCCAAGCCGTCCAAGCACTCCACGACATGAACATCGAAGTCGCCATGCTGACGGGGGATAGCCAAGCAGTCGCCGATTCGGTTGCCAAAGAACTTGGCATCGACATCGTGTTTGCCCAAGTGCTGCCCGAAGACAAAGACAAGAAAGTTCAAGAACTGCAAGCACAGGGCAAACAGGTGGCAATGGTTGGGGACGGCGTGAACGACGCACCCGCCTTAACCCGTGCCGATGTCGGCATTGCAATTGGCAGCGGAACCGATGTCGCCGTCGAAAGCGCCGGGATCATCCTTGTGCAGAGCAACCCGCTCGATGTGGTCAAGCTGATTCGCTTGAGCAAGGCCAATCACAAAAAGATGATCCAAAATCTGTGGTGGGCGGCGGGCTATAACATCATCGCCATTCCGCTGGCGGCGGGGGTGTTGGCGCCCATTGGCTTTATCATGCCAATCGCCGTCGGTGCGCTCATCATGTCGATGAGTACAGTGATCGTAGCGATTAACGCCAACTTACTGCGACGGATAGATTTGACATCGGCGGCGTAATAATTACGCTACGCTCTGATTGATGCGAGCATCTTCTGCTTGGCGTATCTTGGTAAACAGCTTGAAAAGTTGTTCCCCTTCATTGCCCAACACTCTCAGCAAGTAAGCGTTGTCGAGAACCTTTGAAATCCCGAAATCAATGTCCTCTTCGCTCGACAATTGCGCCGATACCTCGCGCATCTTTTTGTTGACATCCATGTTGGGAGCCATGAACAGCAAGCTCCCCTGATGGGTGCGCCCCTCGTATTGACCAAATTGATTTACGTCGATCTCGTCGGGGGCGAGGTAGAGACTATCTTTGAAAACCAACACGCCGTCTCGAAATATCTCGGTGATGGCGTGATGTTTTTTGAACAGGAATTGCTCCCCTTCCGCCATGTGTTTCCGACCGCAGGTTAATATCTCGCCCCATAGCAACGAACTACTGCTTTGGAGGTTGATGGTGTTTCGAGCGGTGTAACGTGCGCCCTTGTGTGGCACCGTCGGGTGGGGCGTATGGCTAAAGTAAGCGCCATTGCCAACACGAACAGTCATATTTTGCATCGTGCCTTTTTCGGAAACAAAAATCCGCTGGTACGACTGCGTTTGCAAATTCAATGCAGTATCATCAATCACCTCGATGCTGATGTCATATGAATCATTATTCAGGAGTCCCGGCGACGAAGACATTACCATGACTTCCAGCAACGGATTCTTCTTGTTTTCTCGCACTTCAACCAAATTGAAAGGAGCCGTGAAGTACACGTCTTTCATAATGGTCTGCTCTCGCAGTCCTGTTTTGAGACTGTATTTATCCATTATCGGCACAACTGGGGTTCTTTGGCTTGTTCTTCCAAAAGAGCATAACGCTTTATCCATTGAAGCACGCTTTCAAGCCCATCATCGTTCATCAAATTGGTAAAGACAAACGGCTCGCCTTGACGCATTTTGCGAGCGTCGTTTTCCATTACCTTCAGGTCGGCATTTACCATCGGTGCCAGATCAATCTTGTTGATCACCAACAGGTCTGATCGGGTGATGCCAGGCCCCCCTTTGCGCGGTATCTTCTCGCCGCCTGCAACCGAAATCACAAAAATTGTTACGTCAGCCAGATCAGGGCTGAACGTTGCCGACAAATTATCTCCACCACTTTCGATAAAACAGATTTCAATTTCGGGATGCCGCTCAACCAGGTCGTCAATCGCTTCTAGGTTCATACTCGCATCTTCACGGATGGCGGTATGTGGGCAGCCTCCAGTTTCGACACCAATAATTTTGTCTGATGGCAGCAATGAATTCTTCGTGAGATATTCAGCATCTTCTTTGGTGTAGATGTCGTTGGTCACAACGCCGATGTTGTAATCATTAGCCATTTGTCTCGACAGGCGTTCAATCAACGCGGTTTTCCCAGAACCCACTGGCCCCGCGACCCCGATTTTTATGTAGCTTCGTTCTTGCATGATAAGTCCTTATGTTTTGTTTAAGACATGTACAATCTTGAATACAGTTGTTCATGTTGCATACACTTTATGTCAAGTGCTGCATTGCACACACCAAGCATTTCTCTGTCCAGTTCCAGCGTATCAGCCGTTAACTCGTCGATAAGCTGCTGAACGGAAAAGAGTATGTCCTGACCGTCCATTTGTCCAAGCGGCACCAGCTTGACCGCGTTGGTGATCATGGATACGGCAGCATTGAACAAAAATGAGCCGATTGCCTTGTCGATTTCGATTTCCAAAACAGCAGTTATAGCTCCGTAAATAACCGAGTAATGCCCATGCGTGTTCTTCTTTAATACATGAGCAAGCACGTCGTTCAGAAACGGATCGTCTAACCGTTTGCCGTAAATTTTGATCAGCCGAGTGCCTAGCTTCTGACTTGCCTCGCGGACTTCCCTTGGTGCTTTCAGCGCATGGCACTCGTTATCGAGCAATAAAAGCCCTTCCAAATCACCTTGCAACGCGTGTTCATAGGCCAATCTGAGAGCCAGTGCGTCGTTGTATTTGTAATTGTTTTTGAGCATGCTTTCGACAAATTCCTGTGTCGATAAAGCATCGTGTACCAGTTTCTGTTGAACGTAGGTTTCCAAGCCGTTGGAGTGTGAAAACCCACCAATCGGCAGCGTGGGGTCTGCGATGTGGAGTATCTCCAAAAGCGATCCCAGATTTCTATTGTCGGTCGTAGTGAGTGGATGTCTCATCGTCCCCCTATTTTAAAAAATGGCTTTGAGTCAACAGAGCCGATTTTTGGAAGTGTCCTAGCAAGTATTGAAAGAGGATCTCCCGAGGGGCAGATTCTGCCCTTTGGGAAACCATCTTCTACGGCTATTCTCTAAAGGTCGGATCGAGGAACGTAATCCCCGATCCCGTCGTGCTAATGTGGTTCAACAGTTGCATTTAGCCTGTTGAGCAATTTGCAGTATGTTTTGGTTACGTCGTATCCATCGGCAACAAGCAGACGTTCCAACGGCTTCTCGTAAGGAATCAAAACACGGTCTTCTTGAATGAACAGAGGCAGGTGCTTGTTTCCGATCTCGTAACAAACCATACCCATTTCGTAGAGCGACCTTGGCGTGACCTGAATCACATCGCAGGGCAAGACGTTGACGACCACGACCTTGTCGTGATCTTCAAAAACAATGTCCCCTTCCTTGAGCCGCGTTCCTTCCTTGAGGAGCTTAATGACGACCTCATGACCATCTTCCGCCTTCTTACGCATGATGCGCTTCGTGGTTTCAAACCACTGCAAATTAAGCGGAACGTGTGCCTTATCACCCGTGTCGTATGTTTCAAGATTACCAAGCACTTTTTTGCAAATCATAGCTCTGTTCCGCAATCAAGCGTTCCTAAAAAAGGAAGTAGCGCTGACCTAATGCGACGGTTTCAGCTGGATCACTGGTGACAAGCTCTCCATCAACGGTCACTTCGTAATTTTCTGGATTGACCTCGATTGTCGGTGTCTGATCGTTGTGAACCATGTCCTTCTTCCCAACTGCTCGGCAGTTTTCCACAGGAAGCAGTTGCTTCGTGATACCGTATTTTTCAGCAATGTTGTTTTCGATTCCCGCCTTTGATGCAAAGGTGACTGCGGTCTGCTGGACAGCACCGCCGTAAGAGCCAAACATGCTGCGCATCAACCTCGGTTGCGGCGTCGGAATCGCCGCGTTGGGGTCACCCATTTCGCTTGCTGCGATCATGCCGCCCTTGATAATCATCTCAGGTTTGGCACCGAAGAATGCTGGTTTCCACAATACCAGATCGGCGATCTTGCCTGGTTCAATCGAACCAACGTGCTTTGAGATTCCGTGTGCCACGGCTGGGTTGATCGTGTACTTAGCGATGTAGCGCTTCGCTCTGAAATTGTCGGCTTCGGTTTCCTTGTCTTCGTTCAGGAACCCAAACTGTTGCTTGTTTTTGTGCGCGGTCTGCCACGTGCGTAAGATCACTTCAGCAACTCGCCCCATAGCTTGCGAATCGGAACTCATCATGCTGATAACGCCCAAGTCGTGCATGACATCCTCGGCAGCCATCGTTTCATTGCGAATCCTGGAGTCTGCAAAAGCGACATCTTCTGGAATGGCTTTGCTCAAGTGGTGAGCAACCATGAGCATGTCTAAATGCTCTGCAACGGTGTTGACCGTGTACGGTGTCGTTGGATTCGTGGAGCTGGGGAGCACGTTGGGATACGATGCAATCTTCATAATGTCCGGCGCGTGACCACCACCAGCCCCTTCGGTATGAAAGGTGTGAATGGTTCGGCCGTCGAGGGCATTGACGGTGTCCTCTAAGAAGCCTGCTTCATTCAAGCTGTCAGTATGGATAGCAACCTGAACATCGTATTTGTCAGCAACGGTCAGCGCCGCGTCGATTACAGCGGGGGTAGCACCCCAATCTTCATGGATTTTTAGCCCAATTGCGCCAGCTTCGACCTGCTCTTCCAGAGGGGCAGTGGTGCTGCAATTCCCTTTTGCGATGAACCCCATGTTCATGGGAAAATGTTCCGCAGCTTGCATCATTTTTTCTAGGTGCCAGACCCCCGATGTGACCAGAGTGGCACTCGTGCCATCGGCTGGGCCTGATCCGCCACCGATCATCGTTGTGATGCCGCTAAACAGCGCGTGTTCAACCTGTTGCGGACTGATAAAATGAACATGCGTGTCGATGCCTCCAGCCGTTAAAATACAGCCAGCACCTGAATGCACCTCTGTGGACGCACCGATGATCATATTGTCTGTAATGCCATTCGTGGTGTCAGGGTTTCCGGCTTTACCAACGCCGACGATTCGGCCGTCTTTGATGCCGACATCGCCCTTCACAATACCCCAATGGTCAATCACGATCACGTTCAAGATGACAAAATCGAGCACACCTTCGTCTCTTGTCTTTGTCGATGATTGCGCCAAACCATCTCTGACGCTTTTGCCACCACCAAACGTGCTTTCCTCACCATAGTGGTCGCTATTGAAATCCTTTTCAATTTGAACAAAGAGGTCGGTGTCACCGAGACGCACTTTATCGCCAACGGTGGGGCCAAACATGTTGGCATATTTAATTCGGCTAACTTTGAAGCTCATGATTTTGTATCCTTGAAATTTTCTGATCGCATCTTCTTCATCGCCTTTGCGAGGCTCGCTTTCGACGTGGTGTCACCCTGGGTCAGGTTGCTCGCGCCAAAGGCTCGTCTATCACCGCCCAAATCAATTAAATGCACTTCGGTTGATTCGCCTGGCTCGAAACGCACTGCGGTTCCCGCCAAAATGTCCAAACGTTTTCCGAATGCTTTTTCACGGTCAAAAGACATCGCCTTATTGACTTCAAAGAAGTGAAAGTGTGAGCCGATCTGGACAGGCCGATCTCCCGTGTTAGTGACCTTCATGGCAATGCTTGTGTGCGTTGGATTGCACTCGATTTCTTCTTCTCTTAGAACGTATTCACCTGGTATCATGCTAATCCTCCGTGGTTAACGAATTGGGTTCTGAACGGCGACCAACTTTGTGCCGTCGGGAAACGTGGCTTCGATCTGTACAACATCAATCATTTCTGGAACACCTTCCATGACGTCTTCCCTTGTCAGAAAAGTAGCACCGATCTGCATCAGTTCTGCAACGGTCTTACCGTCTCTGGCCAACTCATGCAGCCTTGCGCTAATGAGGGCAACAGCTTCTGGAAAGTTCAGTATGACTCCGCGCGCTTTGCGTTTCTCAGCCAGCTCGCCTGCCAAAAAAAGCATTAGTTTTTCTGTTTCTCTTGAAGTTAGTTTCATGTGTTACCTGTGCTCCTTATAACTGTTTAGTGTTGTGAGCACCCCATCTGAAATGATGGGGCTGGCTCAGAATCGCAGTTGCTAAATAGTTATGTGTTTTTTAAATTTTCGGACTTCATTTTGATTTCCACGCACCCTGTGGACTCCTGCACGAGAAACTAAGCTTTGAAGCCAAAAGCTCACTTCAACGGTCGCGCAAGTCCTACACCATTAGATTTGAGTGTTCCCTTAGGTTCCCGCTAATCGACCCAGAACCGCTTTGTGCAGACCATTCTGATAGGCAACAGCCCCCAGAACAATCACAACACCTATGCCTTGCAGCAGAGAAATCGTCTCGCCACTCGTGTAGGGAGCGACGAGAACGGTGATGATCGGACTCAGCAGCAATAAGCCAGCCACAATCGTAGAATCCAAATTAACAGACCCAATCTGAACAAACACCCAGGCCATGGCGTGACCAATCACGGCGAGCGCAAGCATCCAAAGCCAGTTGGATGCCGTAATGGGATCGCCCAAAGTGACTTCTGGATTCATGGGAAGCATGCCGCCGATCAACGTGCCGTGAGACACATCAAGTCCGCGGTCAGAGATGAAAAACATCGTGAACAGTTGTGGTATGAGTTGTGCTAAGAAAACCCACATCAACGGCTGGACATAAATACCGGGGTTCAATGTGCCAGACTTCCTGCTCATGAAAAGATAGACCCCGTAACAGATTCCAGAGAGAACGCCCAACAAGGTGCCTACAATTGCAATAGGATAACCGTAGATAATTGCAGGCCCTTCTACAGGATCCCCATCAAAAATCCCTCCTGCGAGAACAATTCCGAAGATCATGATGGGAGCGAGCACCCAAAAGCTCTTGGCTGGTTTGAACTTGTCAAATGTCATAGCCAGTAGTGGCAAAATAATGATCTGTAAGTTCAACAAGACGGATGATATGCCAGCCCCAACAAAGAAAATGGCGTAATTCCAAGCCGTCATGTCAATCCCGAGAAAAATACCTGCTCCTATGGCGATTAGGAAACCGCTTTTGTTGAGCTTCCCCTTTTTTGTCCGCTCAAAATATGCAAAGGGGGCTAAAACCACAAATGCGATTAGACAACGAAGAAATGCATTTGTAGCTGGCTCGAAATTGGCCTCCTTGACCATGATCGCCGAAAACGCTAAGGCTAGGATCCCAAGCATGATGATGATGTAGGCGGTTGATTTGCTTATGTTGTTATTGTCATCGAGTGAATCTGGCATAAGTTTTCTCAAAATATGGAGCCGCCCAGCACGGTCTACAACGGTCGTCAATCGCTTTACGTGATGTACGACTCGCAAAAGGTTTGGCCGTCGGGGAGACCTTAGGCGAGGTTGACGCCTGCCTCGACGCGTTTGCCGAGTTCTTGGTCGATATGTCGCCAGTACTCGACCGCTCTGAGGAGCACTTCCTTGGAGACTCCCGCATTGAGATGGCCAACGATGTTGGAGACCAGCCGGTCGCGTTGTTCATCGTCCATGACATCGCGGACCAAGACACCAGCCTGGCCGAAGTCATCGTCGTCTTTGCGTAAGGTGTAGGCTGCGCGGGTAAACTCGCCGTCGGCCGACCAAGTCGCTGACTCAGGATAGCGCTCGGGATCTGCCGCCGGTCCGCCCTTGGAGTTCGGTGCGTAAACGGGGTCAGAAACGTTTTGCGTTCGACCTATCCCATCTTTGCTGTAGCTGAACACAGGACTCTGCGGTGCGTTGACGGGAATTTGCTTGTAGTTCACCCCCAGTCGGTGGCGGTGAGCGTCGGCGTAAGCGAACATGCGACCGAGCAGCATCTTGTCGGGACTGATTCCAATCCCTGGCACAAGGTTGTTCGGCTCGAATGCAGCCTGTTCGATTTCTGTGTGGAAGTCGGTCGGGTTGCGGTTCAGCGTTAGTTTGCCGACTTCCTGTAGCGGATAATCTGCATGGGGCCAGACTTTGGTCAGGTCAAAAGGATTGAACCGGTACGTTTTGGCTTCCTCGAATGGCATGATCTGCATCTTTAAGGTCCAACTCGGATGTTCACCGCGTTTGATGGCATCGAACAAATCTCGACGGTGGTAGTCGCCGTCAGTCCCAGCCAATCGATCGGCTTCTTCTTGTGTCAGGAAATCATTGCCTTGGTCGGTCTTGAAATGGTACTTCACCCAAAAGCGTTCACCGTCCGCGTTGACCCACATGTAGGTATGACTGGAGAAGCCGTCCATGTGTCGCCATGTTTTTGGAATCCCGCGATCTCCCATCAACCATGTCACCTGATGCGCTGATTCGGGCGATAGAGACCAAAAGTCCCATTGCATATCGTGGTCGCGGAGGCCGTTGTCCGCACGACGTTTTTGCGATCGGATGAAGTGCTGGAATTTCATCGGATCACGGAGGAAAAACACAGGCGTGTTGTTTCCCACCATGTCGTAGTTGCCTTCGCTGGTATAGAACTTCAACGAGAAGCCACGTGGGTCGCGCCAAGTATCTGGACTACCACGCTCGCCCGCCACGGTGGAGAATCGGATCAACGTGTCCGTCTTCGTACCTGGCTGGAACACAGCTGCCTTAGTGTAGGCACTGACATCGTTTGTCACCTCGAAGTGTCCAAACGCTCCAGCACCTTTCGCATGTGGCTGCCGCTCGGCAATACGTTCACGATTGAAGTTGGCCATCTGCTCGATGAGGTAGTGGTCGTGCAGCAGAATGGGGCCATTGGGGCCGACAGTAAGCGAATGTTCGTCGCTGGAAACCGGAATCCCAGCATCTGTCGTTGTGGGTTTAGGGCTGTCCTTTGTCATACTAAATCTCCTTTGCAATCTCAGTTCAACCTGAGCATTGCGCTTTGTTCGGCGACTGTTCGGACCACGATAAACTGCTGATAATGGTCAGCTTGGATCAGATGAATATCACAAGGTCGCTTCATGCCTCAACGCAAGCGCAACGATTTTTGTGCGGCAGGTGCGAGGATTTCGGCCGAAAATCCGTCACACTTACGTCAAGTTCCATCAATACGCACTCAGTATAAGCGAAGCCCGTATTGCCCCCCTCATCCAAACCGATGAGATAGTTTAATTTTCAAATTCATCGGTTTGGATGAGAGTGGAATCGGCCGAATTCTCCCCGCGCACCTCTTCCCATCCACGCCGCAGATTCAGATCACGCTGCGGGAATGGAATTTCGATTTCATGCTCCTGAAAATGTTGCCAGATTGCCACAAACAGATCGTTGCGAACGCGCCCCATATCGTTCGGATGCGCGACCCACGCCATCAACGTAAAGTCGAGATTCGAATCGCCAAATCCCCTAAACAGGGAGAGTGGAGCTGGCTCTTTTAGCACGTCGGGATGTTGTACGGCGACCTCAACAAGGACGCGATTGATCATTTCTGGATCGCTGTCATACCCTGCCCCAACGGGCATGGTCACGCGCACGCGGCGATCTGTCTTTGTATAGCTGATCAGCTTCGATGTGAGTAGCTCTTCATTCGGCACAATAATTTCAACATTGTCATACGTGCGGACAATTGTTGAACGTATGTTGAGCTTCTCAACCACCCCAACCTCATCGTTAATTTTGATGACGTCACCCAGTCGCAGCGTTTGCTCAAATAGCAACACAATCCCGCTGACAAAGTTAGAAACAACCTTCTGCAAACCAAAGCCCAAACCGACAGATAGGCCACCCCCAATGATGGCGAGATTGGATAAATCAAGCCCAAGTGCACGCAGCGCAAAGAGTGCGCCGATGCCGATAACGGCATAGCGCGTGATGGTGGCAACCGAGTGGAATGCGCCCATATCACCATCGGCCGAGCGGACTTGTGCGGCGCGAAAGAGGGTATCTTGCAGCACCCATGCGGCGATGATAGAAAGATAGATGACGATTAAAGTGTTTGTGACTGCACCGACTGTAATCACGCTGTCAAAAACGGTAAATAGCTCAACTTGGTCAAACAACGTGACGCTACCAATCACGTTTAGCAACAGATGACGACTAAATAAGTAGACAAACAGCGGCACCAGTAACCAGCGTTCATAGCGGCGTGCTTTGTCGGAATTGGACTTCGCGTATAGCACAGCCGTAAACAGGCGTAAAAGCAACGTCAGCCACAGAATAAAGAACACATTGCGGATCAGGGCGACGGGTTGATTGATTCGGCCGAAAAACCCCACAATCCCATACCCACCAACCAGCAATAGCAAGGGAAAAATCAGGTGGTCGGCTGCGCGTAACCACCAATGCTGCGCCCGTTTGGTAAATATCCGTAACGGTTGCGTCAGCAGTGCAGCCGTAATCACCAACATAAGCAATATCCAAAGCTGTCGTTGCACAATTGCCCGCTGCCCGATGACCCAAATGGTGCGTAGCTGATCCAGAAAAATATCTATCGGCTGCATCCTAACTGCCCTCCAGCCACTGACAATGTTGCCAGCCTGTTTGATTAAATTGCGCCTCCAATAGGAATTTGACTGACTCGCCAAATTGACAGACCGCCTCATCTACTGTCGAAACGTCGGACAACACGTTGGCAATCATAAAATTGCCGATAGCCTCAATCTCTGCAAACGGCAGACCATTTGGATAAGGCGTTGCGGCTTGTGCTTGTGTTTGCAAGGCGGCGATGGCTGGATAAATACGTGAATCAATGCGTACAAGTCGATTGGCAGGAACGCGAGCCGTCAGACGCAGCAACACCGCTTGTGGTTCGGCCGTGACAAAAAAGCGAGCGAGTGCATTCGTAATCGCAATCTGTGTGTCTGATGATTCAGCGTTGAACAGCAGCGTTTCCATGATGAGCGGTGACCCACTGCGACTGACTGTGCCGACGGGCAGTGCAGCGATCTGTAACGTATCGGTTAACACGCTGAGCGCGTCGGGCAGGAACTCATAATCGGCGATGTAGTAGGTGCTGTCACCTTCAAGGAACAAATTGCGTAGGGCGATGTCGTCACGGCTAATGATGAGATTGGGGTTGTCTTGTGTTTGTTTAAGCCATCCCAACCATGCCCTGATTGCATCGGCCGAAAATGTCACGCGCCCGTCCGCATCGAGCAGCGCATTGCCACCAAACGATTTGATTCCCCAGTAGGCTGACCAAAAATTAGCGTTGAGCAGCGCAAGCTCACCCGCATCTGTTTGTTGCAATAGCGCATCCAGTGTTGACGGAGGTGGGGGCAACGGCGTGGTTTCGACGGGATGATTGATGAGAAGTGCCTGTGGTCTGAGCGCAAGCGGGACACCGTAGAGCTGGTTTTGATATTCGGCCGAATGCACGACCGTATCACTAAACAGCGTTAAATTGACCGTGTCAGTGAGGACAGGTCGAATCAAGCCCGTATCTGCCCACTCACCAATATAGCTGTTTAGCCCAACCACCATGTCGGGGCCTAGCCCTTGCTCCACCGTATCACGAAAGCGTTGGGCAAGTTCATCTTCTTCAATCGGCACGGCAACGATCCGTACAGCGGGATTTATGTCGGCAAACTGCTTCAAAATTGTGCCGATAGCTCTTTCTTCGTTAACGCCCGCTGGATACCAAAGGATTGCCGTACCGCTGAGTGTGTTCTCGTCCGCACTGGTTTGACATGCAGACAGCGCGAGCAGTAGCAGTGTGATCAATCCTAATAAGTAGGTTTGTTTCATATTGATTTTCTTAACTCATCGTGCTCCGACGCATACAAATCATGACGACTTGAATCAATCAGCTCTTGAATTTCAGATGATGACATGGCACAGTGGCGCAGTGCTTGGCGGGTCATTCCTAAGCTGGCTTCAAACTCTGGCTGCACCACCTTATAAACGCCCGCTTCAAACAGTGCCTGTATCGCCTCGACACCCTCTGCTCTTGCCACAATTGGCACGTCAGGATTCGTGCGACGCGCCTGAAAGACAATCGAGCGTGTTGTTTCGATAGCTGGCGTGGTTATGAGCAATAGCCGTGCAGTGGTTATGTGTGCCGCATCTAGCACAACCTCCTGACTGGCATCCCCAAAAATGACGGGAAACAGTGCCGTTTTTGCCTGTTCAACTCGCCGAAAATCAAGCTCAAGCAGCACAAATCCCAATCCCAAACTTTGTAAAACATGCGCCATATGCAGCCCAACACGACCCCCGCCAGCAATCACAATATGATCGCGCAATCCGCTCTCTGGCAGGTTGACCGATTGCAGTGGCTCTCGTTTGACATGACGTTTCAGGCGTGCATAAAGGCGCGGGGTTAGGCCTGACACAAATGGTGTCAACAGCATCGTGATTACCGCCACAGACAGGATAAGTGCGTACAGTTCTTCCCCAATCGAGTCTGTACTAACGCCTACCTGCGCCAGCACAAACGAAAATTCACCCGCCTGAAAGAGGGTTAAACCAGCGGCATAGGGAACGATGTTGCCGTACTTGAACAGATGGCTCAGCGTACCAAATATGAGTGCCTTCCCCACGCTGACCAACAGGACGACCCACAAGACCATCAACCAATTTTCAATCACAAAGTAAGGGTCTAGCAGCATTCCGACGGAAACGAAAAACAACAGCCCAAACAGATCGCGCAGCGGAATAATGTCGCTGAGTGCCTGATGGCTATAGTCAGATTCGCTCAACACGATGCCCGCAACAAATGCGCCAAATGCAAATGAGAGGCCAAATAGATAGGTGACATACCCGATACCGAGTGCGATAGCCGTGATGGCGATGAGAAAGAGCTCGCGTGAGTTCCACCCGACAACGTAGTCGACCAAGCGGGGCAGGAGCTTCGTTCCGACCACCACGATTAAAATCAGAAAGATGATCGCCTTAACCGCCGCTACGCCCAAAACGGACAATCCCGCGCCCGGCTTATTCAGTTCGGGCAGAATAATCATCAGGGGGACGACCGCCAAATCTTGCACAATCAGCATCCCGATCATGACGCGGCTGGATAGCGTTCCCATACGCCCCTGACTCATGAGCGTTTTCAACACCACCATGGTGCTAGAGAGTGAAATCAGCCCACCAAACCAGAGGGATGCAAACCAATCCCAGCCCAAAAGCTGACCGATCCCGTAACCAACCCCCATCGACAATACGATCTGAATCGGCGTACCGATGAGGGCGATTTTTCGCACGGGTTGCAACTCTTTTAAGGAAAATTCCAACCCAAGCGCAAATAGCAATAGAGCAACCCCAATCTCAGCCAGCAGCTCTATCTCATGTGCGTCTGAGACAGTTGGCCCGATGGTGAACGGGCCAACCATGACACCAGCCAAAATGTAGCCCAACAATAAGGGCTGTTTTAGACGTTGGGCAATTAATCCCCCGATCAAACCAGCGACAACAATAACAGTAATATCTGCGGCAATTCCCATTCGTTCGACTATCCTTCTTCACCTTACGCCGCAATTTAGGCTAATGGCTCGATTGTTGCCTTGTCATGGGCGACAAATAATGGTGTCTGATTCCACGCCTCTTTGTTGATCTCTCTTAGGGTGACCGCCAAGGTCAGCTTGTTTTCAGCGGGATCATAGTCGCGGATGAAATCAGTTGGAATATAGGCGTCACCTCCCAGCTCGATACTAAATAGTTCAAGATAACTGCCGTAAAATTTCAAGTCTGGATTCACATCTTCTTGGCGATGGTGCAGGCGTATAGCTTCACCAATGTTATGTTCGTCGGCCGTCCAGACAGCCGCTCCGCGACGCAGTTTTTTAGCGCGTAACATCGTCAGCGCCTCTTCGTTGCGTGGCGCAATATGTTGATTGATATGTCGGTTAAAACTCATGATTATCTCCTTAATTATTTCTGCAATGCTCAAAAGTTTGGTTCATGCTTTTCTCTTAGATGCATGACTCTGCGCGACTTTGGATCATTATGCAAACTCAGTGCGTACGATTAGCAATGGGATTTCGGCCGAATGCAATACCTTTTCCGTCACACTCCCATACACCCAACGTTGTATCCCGCTACGCCCGTGCGTACTCATCACGATCAGGTCACAAGACTCTGATACAGCTGTGTCCAAAATAGCATCGACGGGCTTGCCAGTAAGGGCAATCGTGTTGACTGGTACAGTCGTATCCAAACGATTACGCACGGCTGACAAATACGCTTCACCACGCTGAGCATAGCTAACACGCATCACCTCTGACATACCTGGTTCCACTTGGTCGAGTGCGTCGAATGACGCATCATCAAGCTGCGCGAGAGAATCGTCAACGCGCAGCAACGTGATGGCTGCATCGAGTCGTCTAGCAACTTCAAGCGCGGGGGCGATGGATGCCTCTGCCATTTTGGAGCCGTCGAGTGGGACGAGGATATGTTGAATCGGCCGATCTCCGCGCATAATCAACACAGGACACGACGCATTCCGCAAGACACGCTCCGTCACACTCCCAAATATCCAGCGCATCAAGCCACGCTCGCCGTTTGTCGTCATCACGATCAGGTCACAATCTTCATTGGCAGCCAGATTGATAATGACCGACGCTGGCTCACCCTCAGGGGTGATGGAACGAGTTGAAACACCCTTAAGAGCATCTGATTTCTGAAGCGCTTTTAGATAAGCAGTTGCCTGTCTGCGGCGATGAGCTTTCTCCCACTCCCGATAGCTCATGTCTTGGTCAAAGTTAGTGGGGGTGATCAGCAGCCCCGCTTCGACTGACCGCATCAACAGTAGGCTGCCATCACTAGCCTGTGCGAGGCGAGTCGCCAAGGGCAGGGCTTGTTCTGCTAATTCTGAACCATCCAGTGGGACTAAAATTCGTTCAAACATTAGAAACCTCCGTTTCAATAAGATTGGCAAATTCGGCCGAAAATTCTCGAACTTGCCCCCAATCATTCTGTTCGTTCAACTCGATTAAATATCCAGTATAGATGAGAGGCGGGCATTGCAATTCATCCATACCGATGAGCTTTTCATTTCGCAGTTCATCCCTACCGATGAACTGCGAAGTTGGCAGGTTTTCGTATACGAAGAAAAAGCCTTTCAAGATTCATCTATACAAATAGTTGTCTATACAAATTTTGCTGTTAGAATAAATGTCATGCCTCCAATGACACTCCCTGCAACACCAACGGCAAAATACTATCGAGTTAGCCAATATCTTCAGCAGCAAATTATCAAAGGAGAATTTCCTCCGAATCAACAGTTGCCGACAGAAGAAGCGTTGACAGAGGGATTTGGCGTCAGCCGTGGCACAGTTCGTAAAGCGATTGACTTACTTGAAACGCAAGGGCTGGTTCGGCGAGAACAGGGGCGCGGCACATTTGTCAATGATCCCGGCGACAAGGGGATGGCAGGGTTTATTCTGAGCGATTTTGCAAAAGAGATGCAGCAGCAACATCGCACGCCGACAACACGGGTATTGAAACAAGAGGTGGTTACGGCATCGATCGAAATTGCCGCCCATCTCAATCTCAACGAAGGGGATGACGTTCTGCATATTGAACGGTTGCGGCTGGCGGATAATCGGCCGATTGTCTTTGAAGAACGCTATTTGAATCCCCAACTTTGCCCCGAACTCGTGACGGAAGATGTCGAAACGCAGTCCATTCACTGGCTGCTCGTTCATAAATACAAACTACCACTGGTGCGCGTGACGCATACGGTGGAGATACGTGAGGCAGGGGAATGGGGAGAGGTGTTGGGGGTGGGATCGGCCGATCAAATCTTCGCCGTCGCACGTCTCACCTACACAAAACAAGCTGGCAAAACCCACCCCGCCGTTTACTATCGCGCCTTTTACCACGGCGACGAATATCAATTCAAGGCACAATTTAACACGATGATATGAGCAAGGATGAAATATGAAGTATGAAAAGGTTTCTTCCTTCATACTTCATATTTCATAATTTCCCAAAATGACCCGCACAATAAAACCCCCCACTGGTACAAAACTTAACTGCAAAAATTGGCAAATCGAAGCGGCTTACCGCATGTTGCAACATAACCTTGACCCCGATGTGGCGTTTGACCCCGACAACCTGATCGTCTATGGCGGTCGCGGCAAGGCGGCACGTAACTGGGAAGCGTTCGATGCGATTTTGGAGTCGCTTCGCAACTTAGAACCCGACGAAACGCTGCTCGTTCAGTCTGGTAAACCCGTTGGTATCTTCCGCACGCACACCGATGCGCCACGTGTTTTACTCGCCAACTCCAACATCGTTCCCGCATGGGCGACCCAAGAAAATTTTGACAAATGGGAAGCGGAAGGGTTGATGATGTACGGACAGATGACGGCGGGAAGCTGGATTTACATCGGCACGCAGGGCATTTTGCAGGGAACGTATGAGACGTTCGGCGCACTGGCGCGGCAAAACGGCTGGTCTTCGCTGAAAGGCAAATTTGTGCTGACGGCGGGGCTGGGTGAAATGGGTGGAGCGCAACCACTGGCGGTGACGATGAATGAAGGGGTTGGCCTCTTTGTGGAGGTAGATCGCTGGCGTGCGGAGCGACGCTTGCAGTTTGGACAAGTCAACGTCATGACCGATGATTTAGAAGAGGCGATGACGTGGGTTGAGGAAGCGGTTGCCAATGAAGAACCGAAGTCGATTGCGCTGGTGGCGAATGCGGCCGACGTGCTGCCCAAGTTGGTCGCAATGGGCGTTATGCCAGATGTGGTGACCGATCAGACTTCCGCTCATGATCCGATGTATGGCTACATCCCCGCCGGCATGACGCTCGACGAGGCGGCAAAACTGCGCGAATCTGACCCCGCCGACTATCTGCAACGCGCCACCGATTCGATGACGACACACGTTCAGGCGATGCTCGACTGGCAGAAAAAGGGCGCAATCGTCTTTGATTATGGCAACAACTTGCGCCAGCGTGCTTTTGACAATGGTCTGAAAAATGCGTTCGACTATCCGGGCTTTGTGCCAGCCTACATTCGCCCACTGTTCTGCGAAGGCAAAGGCCCATTCCGCTGGGTCGCCCTCTCTGGTGATCCCGAAGACATCTACAAAACAGATCAAGCGATTTTAGAGCTTTTCCCCGAAGACGAACATCTTGCACGCTGGATCAAGATGGCACAGCGCGATGTTGAGTTTCAGGGATTACCGTCGCGTATCTGCTGGCTTGGGTATGGCGAACGAGCACGTGCGGGGCAGAAATTTAACGAGATGGTGGCCTCTGGTGAGTTGAAAGCCCCGATTGTCATTGGGCGCGATCATTTGGACAGCGGCTCCGTTGCCAGCCCGAATCGTGAAACAGAAGCGATGAAGGATGGCTCGGACGCGATTGGCGATTGGCCGATCTTGAATGCGCTTGTCAACACGGCGGCGGGGGCGACGTGGGTCAGCTTCCATCATGGCGGCGGTGTCGGCATTGGGTATAGCCTCCATGCGGGGCAGGTCATCGTCGCAGACGGCACGCCCGAAGCGGCGAAACGGCTAGATCGCGTGTTGACCGCTGACCCTGGTATGGGTGTGATACGACATGCTGATGCGGGATATGAACGGGCGATTGAAGTGGCGAAAGAACGCGGAGTCAAGGTTCCGATGATGCAGTAGCACAGGTGAAATCATGACTAAATTAACTATTTCAGGAAAAAGTCTACAGGTCGATGAAGTTGTTGCAGTGGCGGACGGGCAGAAGGTTGCATTAGATGCTGCGGCATACCCTGTCATTGAGCGGTCACGGGCGGCGGTGGAGCGGTTGGTCAATGAGGGGCGGATTGCGTATGGGATTACGACGGGTTTCGGCCGATTCAAAGACAAACTGATCACCCCCTCCCAAGTCAAACAGCTACAGCTCAATCTCGTTCGTAGCCATGCCGTCGGCGTGGGCGATCTGCTCGATGAACGCACCGTCCGCGCCATGCTGCTCGTTCGCGCCAACACGCTGGCGATGGGGTTTAGTGGTGTCTGTTTGGACGTGATTGAATTGCTAATAGAAATGCTCAATCGCGGCGTGCATCCAGAGATTCCGTCGCAGGGTTCGCTGGGGGCGAGTGGTGATTTGGCTCCGCTGGCACATTTGGCGTTGGTGCTGATTGGCGAAGGCTGGGCAAAGGTCAATGGCGAGCGCATGGAAGGCGGCGCGGCGTTGGCGAGCGTTGGGCTAGAGCCGATTGAACTACAAGCGAAAGAGGGATTGGCGTTGTTGAATGGGACAACGATGATGGTCGGGATGGGCGCGTTACAGGTGCGACGGGCGATCAATTTGGTATTATCGGCCGATATTGCCGCCTGCCTCTCCCTCGAAGCCCTCAATGGAACAGATCGCGCCTACGATGATCGCGTCCATCAAGTGCGCCCACACCCGCGCCAAATCGAATGCGCCAAATTTTTACGCCAACTGATTTCAGGCAGCGAAATGTTGCGTGACGACGACCCCAACAATGTGCAAGACCCCTACACCCTGCGTTGCGTGCCACAAGTGCATGGCGCGGTGCGCGATTCAGTCGCCTATGCCCAATGGGTCATTGACATCGAACTCAACTCCGCCAACGACAATCCGCTAATCTTTGTCGATGAAGCGACCGACACGATTGATGTCGTTTCAGCCGGCAACTTTCATGGTGAACCGATTGCGCTGGCGATGGATTATATGAAGCTCGGCATTACCGATATGGGCAACATGAGCGAGCGGCGCATCATGCGGCTAGTCGATGCGGACAGCAATCAGGGTGTGTTGCCGATGTTTTTGACGGCGCGTGGTGGGCTAGAAAGCGGGTTGATGATCGCGCAATATACGGCGGCAGCGTTGGCTTCGGAGAATAAAGTGTTGGCGCATCCAGCATCGGCCGATTCTATCCCCAGCAGTGCCAACATCGAAGATCACGTCAGCATGGGGTCGATTGCCGTGCGACACACCCGTAAAGTTTTGGAGCATGTCGAGCGCATCGTTGCGATTGAAATGCTATCAGCCTGTCAAGGAATCGACCTGCGGCGACGCGATGAGACGATCAAACTCGGACGTGGCACACAGATCGCCTACGACATGATTCGAGAGCGCGTGCCGTTTCTGACTGGGGACACCGTGCTGGCGAACCACATGAACGCCGTGACCGAACTGGTTGCGAGTGGTGCGATTAAAGAGGCTGTTGAGGCTGTGCTAAAAGCATAGAGGTTAAAAACATGAATGCTCAATCTGTTGGTTGCCCCGTTTCCCACCAATTTGACCCGCTTGACTTGCGCGATCCATTTCCGCTTTTGGCTCAAGCACGGACTGAGGAGCCGATTTTTTACAACGCCGCTATTGATTACTGGATCATCACGCGGCATGAAGATGTAAAAGCAGTTTTTCGGGATCATGAGACTTTTACGGCGGCGAATACGATTACGCCGATTGAGCCATTTTCGGCCGAAGTGCAGCAAATGCTCGCCGCTGGCAACTACACACCTGTCCCCGTTCTCTCGAACAATGTGCCACCTGATCACACACGCATTCGCAAATTGGTCAACAAACTGTTTTTACCGCGACGGATGCGCCACTTTGAACCTGCAATTCGAGCGTTGGCACGGGAACGCATCGGCGCGCTAATGGATGAGGGGAATCGTGCTGATATTGTCGCCGCCCTCACCTATGATTTTCCCGCCCATGTGCTTTTTCACGTTCTCGGCGTGCCAGATGAAGACGTGCCGCAGGTCAAGGCTTGGTCAGACAATCGCATCGAGTTGTACTATGGTCGCCCTACCCCAGCAGAACAGATTGAGCGCACCAAAGGATTGGTTCCATTCTGGCATTACGTGGTGGGTCTCGTTGAGCGCAAAATTGAAAATCCCACCGATGATCTCACATGTGACCTCATTCGGATGCGGAACGGGGATGACGCGATTCTGACCGTGAACGAAATCGCAAGCTGCATGATTACGTTGCTCGTTGCGGGTCATGAAACAACCACCGCACAACTCACAAACGGCTTGCTACACTGGTTAAGTGACCGCGCTCAGTGGGAATTGTTGTGCGAACAGCCCAATCTGATCCCAAACGCAGTTGAAGAGATGATGCGTTATGACCCATCTGTTTGTACATGGCGACGCTATGTTGATAAAGATGTGATCATTGACGATGTCGAGATTCCTAAAGGGGCAAACTTGCTGCTAATGCTCAACGCTGCCAATCGGGACGCGACGATTTTCCCCCAACCCGACCAAATTGATGTGACGCGCAAAAACCTCAAAGAGCATCTCGCCTTGGGCTATGGCATTCATTACTGTGTCGGCGCACCGCTGGCACGACTAGAGATGAAGGTGCTGTTTGAAGAGATGACGCGCCTGTTGCCGTCATTACGGTTGCTGCCTGAGCAGTCGCTCAACTATACGCGCAATATCTCATTTCGAGGGCCGACCCAACTTGACGTTGTGTGGGACGGCATAGCGCAATCGTAAACGTTATATCGCACAGAATAAGGATTAAAAAATGTCAAAATTTGCAGAAAAATTATTTAACTGTTGGCATCCCGTCGCATATGCACGGGAGGTGGTTGCGGATAAACCGCATGGGACAAAATTACTCGATGAACACCTCGTTATCTGGCGCACGGCCGATGGCAACGCTCACGCGATGCGCGATTTGTGCATCCATCGCGGAACCGCCCTTTCGCTTGGCTGGATCAACGATGATTGCCTCGTTTGCCCCTACCATGCTTGGCACTACGATGAAAGCGGCGCGTGTGTCAAGATTCCGCAGAAAGAAGGATTGTCAATCCCAACAAAAGCTCGCACGGTGAAATACCGCTGTCAGGAGCGTTACGGTCTGATTTGGGTTGCGCTGGATGAGCCGATTTATGATTTGCCAGAGATTCCTGAATTTGAGGATGGCAGTTGGAAGATGGTTGAAACGGGGCCATATGAATGGAAAAGCGATGCGTCACGGCAGGTTGAGAACTTTACCGATTTCGGACATTTCCCGTGGGTGCATCCGGGCTTGCTGGGTGACCCAGAACGGCCGATTGTCCCCAAATACACCGTCGAAATCCGCGACAACGTGCTGCATTACAGCGTTGTGCGACCCGAAGCACCAAATACAGACGATTTCCCCGTTTTTGCCAATGAAGAGGTGTTGAAGCCAGAACGTCGCAGCCGCTATGAACTGCATCTGCCCTATTCGATTGTGTTGCGCTTGGGCTGGGGCGGTCAGGCGGGGATGGTTTATTTTTATGTCGGGCAGCCGATTAGCGAGAACAAGTGTAAGGGATATTGCATTATCGGCCGAAATTACGACCTCGACCAACCAGACTCCTTCCTACAAAACTTTGAAGACACCATCTTTGGACAAGACAAAGTGATCGTCGAATCGCAACGTCCTGAACAAGTGCCGTTTGACCTTGCCGACGAACTGCACCTCAAATTTGATGCGGTTGCCATCAACTACCGCCGCGCCATGATGCAGCAGGGATTGGACTACTATCACTATCTCGACGTTGCGGAGTAACCATGAAAAACGCTGACCTCATCGTTTACAACATCGGCCGATTACACACCTGCGCCAGTCCCACGCCCAAACGCGGCGATGCCCTGCGCGATCTCGGCACGCTGACCGATGCGGCGATTGCGATTGCGGATGAGAAGATTGTGGCGGTGGGAGATTCGGCCGAAATCCTCGCCACCTACCAATCACCGTACATCCTCAACGCACGCGGCAATGCCGTCATCCCCGCCTTTGTCGATTGCCACACCCACATAGTCTACGGTGGCGACCGCGCCCATGAGTTCGAGATGCGGCTCGCGGGCGCGAGCTACATGGAGATCATGGCGGCAGGCGGCGGAATCGTCAGCACGATGCGCGACACGCGCACCGCCTCACCCGATGAACTGCTCATGAGCGCAGCCCACCGCGCCAACATGATGACGCAGCTTGGCAGCACGACGATAGAGGTCAAAACGGGTTACGGCCTAGACGTGGCGAGCGAGCTAAAAATGCTGCACGCCATCGAGCGGCTCGACGAAATCCAGACGTGCCGCTTCGTCCCGACCTTTCTCGGCGCACATACGCTCCCGCCTGAATACAAAGACGATCCCACAAGCTACGTCGATCTCGTCATCACAGAGATGATTCCCGCCGTTTGGGAATGGTACGCGCAGAGTCGTTTTGCGGCGCAAGGCACGCCGTTTTTCATCGACGTGTTTTGTGAGGATCACGCTTTTGACGTTGAGCAGTCGCGCCGTATTTTGGAGGCGGGAATCGCGGCGGGAATGCAGGCGAAAATTCACGTTGACCAGTTTAACAGCTTGGGCGGGTTGGAGATGGCGATTGCGCTGGGGGCAATTTCGGCCGATCATCTAGAAGCGACCGTCCCCGCCGACATCCCTAAACTCGCCGCGTCTGACACCATTGCCGTCCTAATGCCTGTCGTCAACTTCAATCTGGGGCTGACGACGTTTGCCGACGGTCGCGCCCTGATCGATGCGGGAGCCGCCGTCGCACTCGCCACTGACATGAATCCCGGCTCCGCTCCCTGCTTTTCGATGTTGCTAACCATGGCGATTGCGTGCCGCTACATGCGTCTGACACCCACTGAAGCCCTCAACGCGGCGACCATCAACGCAGCGCACGCGCTTGGCTTGGGCGATCAGGTTGGGTCGATTGAAGTGGGGAAATCGGCCGATCTCATCCTCCTCAACTCCCCCGACTATCGCAACCTCTCCTACCTGCTCGGCAACGACTCCATCGAAACACTCATCAGAGGGGATATTCTTTTCGGCCGATCTGACGATTGAGGCGATTTTCTTCTATGGCTTACCCAAAAATCACACGCAGCGGAAATCATCTCATTCTTCCCGGTCTCGCCACCGTCCACTCCCACGCTTTCCAACGCGCCATGCGCGGCTTGACTCAGCGCAAAAGCGAACACGCTGGCTCATTTTGGTCGTGGCGTGGCGTGATGTATCGTTTGGCAGAACGGCTCGACCCCGATTCGATATACGCAATTGCGCGTCTGGCCTATCTCGAATTGGCGATGTCAGGCGTGACGCTAGTTGGCGAATTTCATTACGTTCACCATCAGCCCAACGGCACACCCTATGACAACCGCACCGAGCTTGCTGATGCGGTGATTCGTGCTGCTAAAGATGTCGGCATCCGCATTTGTCTGATTCGTACTGCTTATATGCGCGGCGGTTTTGAGCAGGAGCTAACAGCCGCGCAACGACATTTTTCTGATCCGTCGGTTGAGTTAGTTTTACAAGATGTTGAAACATTGCAATCGCGCTATGCCGATGATCCGTTGGTGTCCATCGCGTTGGCGGCGCACAGCATACGAGCCGTTCCAATTGAGGCAAATCGTGAACTCGCGGCGTGGGCGGATGCGCGGGAGATGCCGTTTCACATGCACGTTTGCGAGCAACGACGTGAGCTAGAGGAGTGTGTTGCCGAACATCGAGTGACACCGATCCAGCTTTTGGCAGACAATGGGATTTTGAGCGAACGCTTTGTGGGTGTTCATGCGACGCATCTAGAATCGGCCGAAATCCAACATCTCGGCAATCACAACTGCTTCGTCAACCTCTGCCGCACGACCGAACGCGATCTCGGTGATGGCCTCCCGCCAACAGTCGAGCTTGTCAATGCGGGCGCAAAGCTGTGTGTCGGTGTCGATAGTCATTGCGGCGAAAATGCGTTTGAGGAAATCCGCGCCATCGAACTCGATGCACGCTCCCAACATGAGGCACGCACCGTTGTTGGCAACGCTGACTTTCTGCTCGATGCAGGAACACGACTGGGCTATGCCGCCAGTGGGCTTGAATCCCGCTGGCAGCAAGATCATGTTTTACTAGACGCGCATGATCTATCGCTGATTGGCCTCCCCAATACACATCTCGTCGATGGCGTGATCTTCAATGCAACACCCCGCGCCGTTCGTGAGGTATCTGTGAATGGACAGAAGATCGTAAGCGACGGTCAACACGCTGACGCGCAAGAAATTTCTCGTGAGTATGTTACTGTGGTGAACCGTTTACTCGCATAACTACCATAATGCGTTTGTAGGGCGTATTGGTAAATACGTGCGGGGCTAATAATCGTTGGGCGCACCTTCGACGCACTTCTTACACGCGAGTTCAAATCCAATAAAGCGACTGCGCCCTGCCGCCGTCAAAACCCATTCACGGTTCGTCAGCGGCGGATTGTGACGCACATGCTGTTTGTGACGGCACGCCAGCCGCGCAACCCAGTCGCCCTGCTCATCCTGTATGAAATCAACAATTGCTTGTTTCATCGTGCTAGATTAAGAAACGTAGCGATCTTAATGACATTCTGGACAACGTTTGCTCAATACTTTCTTGAACGCAATGGAAGTGATCCTCATATTTCAGCCAAAAATACGCCACGCTTGTGCTAAATCAGCTTGCAAATCTTCGACATTTTTAACAAACGAGAACAGTCCCTAAGTTGAGCATTGCGATTCATCCAAACGGATGAAATAGTGCATTCCGCAGTTCATCGGTTTGGATGAGGGGGAGATCGGCCGATTCCCTTATACTCCCTCCATCGCCTCACCCCAAGTGCGGCATCATAAGCATAAATGTAGAAAACAAACCTCCAAGGAGTTTGCAATGCGCCGAATATTTTATGGTTTTCTCGCAATGGTTGTTGTGATCGCAATTTTGGCATTTACGGTGTTACCGCCGTTGCGCTGGACGTTAATCGTGTTATTGCCAGTGGCGGCAATCGGCATCAGTGACATGATGCAGACGAAGCGAACGCTCTTGCGTAATTTTCCTGTTATCGCCCACTTTCGCTACATGTTTGAAGCGATTCGTCCCGAAATGTACCAGTACTTTGTTGAAAGTGACATTGAAGGGGTGCCGTTTGACCGTGACACACGCTCGTTGATCTATCAACGCGCCAAAAAAGTGCGCGACACTATCCCGTTTGGGACAAAGGAGGATGTCTACGCCGTGGGATATGAATGGGTCGGTCATTCGCTGAGTCCAATCCATTTTGAATCGGCCGATTTACGGCGCACCATCGGCGGTCCAGACTGTAAACAACCGTACTCGTCTAGTATCCTCAACATCTCTGCGATGAGCTATGGCTCACTGAGCAAAGAAGCGATATTGGCGTTGAGCAGCGGTGCAAAAATGGGTAATTTCGCCCATAACACAGGGGAAGGTGGTCTCAGTCCTTATCATTTAGAAGGAGGCGCGGACATCATTTGGCAGATCGGCACGGGCTATTTTGGCTGTCGCACATGGGAAGGTGAATTCTCACCTGAATTGTATGCGCAGAATGCCAGCCATCCCCAAGTCAAAATGATCGAATTAAAATTGTCTCAAGGGGCAAAACCGGGACATGGGGGCATGTTGCCCGGCAGTAAAGTGACAGCTGAAATCGCCGCGATTCGCAACGTTGAAATCGGCAAGACGGTACTTTCTCCACCAGGACATGCGACCTTTTCAACCCCAATCGGTATGTTGGAATTTATCAAACATCTGCGTGATCTGTCTGGTGGCAAACCCGTGGGGATCAAATTGTGCATTGGGAAACGCCGCGATTTCTTGGCGATTTGCAAAGCGATGGTCAAAACGGGCATCATGCCTGATTTTATTACGGTAGATGGGGGCGAAGGTGGTACGGGTGCTGCACCGCTCGAATTTTCCAACCATGTGGGAACGCCGCTGTTTGAAGGGCTAATTTTTGTACACAACTCATTGGTTGGTTACGGTCTGCGCCAACATATTACGGTCATTGCCACTGGCAAAGTTTCTTCGGGATTTAATCTGTTAAAGCGGTTGGCGTTGGGGGCAGATATCTGTCATTCAGCGCGAGCCATGATGATGGCATTGGGCTGTATACAGGCGTTGAAATGTAACACCAATACCTGCCCTGTCGGTATCACAACGCACGATCCGCAATTGACTGCGGGGCTGGTCGTCGCTAATAAAAGTGAGCGCGTGGCCAGCTACCAGCGCGAAACGGTCGAAAGTTTGAGCAATATGATGGGTGCAATGGGGCTGGACAACCCTGACAACTTAAAACCCTGGCATGTGATGCGGCGCGTTTCAGCGACGGATGTCCAGCATTATGGCGAAATTTACCATTACTTGAAGGAGGGAGAACTGCTGGATGACGAGAATTTGCCGCCCTCATTTGCACGGGCGTGTCAGGCGGCCTCGGCCGAAACATTCGCGCATGTTGTGGGTGATGGCTCCTAAAAAACGAGTTTGAATGGAAACAACGTGGTGCGTAACCACCTCTGGTTACGCACCACGCACTGTCAACTCCTCGGGTTCCTAAAGGGCTTCTATTGTTACCTTGTCATGGGCCACAAATAACGATGACTGATTCCAAGCCTTTTATTGTTCTCTCTTAGCGTTACCCCTAGAATCAGCTGGTTTTCAGTGGGATCATAGCCACGGATAATATCAGTTGGAATGTAAGCATCACCTCCCAACTCGATACTAAATAGTTAAATCGCCAACCGTTTACGGAACAAATTGATTTGTCCGCCCGCCAGCAATATTTCTACCTGTCGATCAGATAGCGCGTGTTCAACGCGATAGGTTTCGCCTTTGGTCTGATTGATTAGTTCGACTTGCTTGCCGCTGCGAATCGCCTGAACAACATCTGGCAATGCTAAGATGTCGCCTTCGAGGATGTGGATGTAATCGGCCGAATCCACAAACGTTAGCGGTACAACGCCAAAGTTGATCAGGTTTTGCCAGTGAATACGGGCAAAGCTCTTGGCGATAACCGCCCGCAAGCCTAAATAACGCGGGGCTATCGCCGCATGTTCACGACTAGACCCCTGTCCATAATTCTCACCCGCGACCACAAAATGCCCTTGCGCTTGATGCGCCCATGCGCGGCTGCTGTAATCTTCGTCCAGTTGGGTGAACACAAATTTGCTGATTTCGGGGATGTTGCTGCGGTACGGTAATATCTTGGCACCAGCAGGCATGATTGCATCTGTCGAAACATCATCCCCAACGACGATTAACGCTTTGCCTTCTAAATTGTCAGGCAACGGGTCAAACAGCGGCAAAGGTTTGATATTTGGCCCTTTTTCCAGCTTGATATGTTTGCTCTCTGGCAGGGGTGGCATCAGCATTGCCTGATTGATCTTGATCTCGTCTGGCTCTGCAAAGTGCGGATAGGGCATATCCAAGTCGCGGGGATCGGTGATTTTGCCGCTGAGCGCAGAGGCGACCGCCGTTTCTGGACTGCACAAATAGACGGCATCCTCTTTTGTGCCAGAACGCCCCGCGAAGTTACGCGGTACGGTGCGTAAGCTGATGCGCCCCGTCGCGGGTGCTTGCCCCATGCCAATGCAGCCATTGCACCCAGCCTGATGAATCCGCGCCCCAGCACGAACGAGATCGGCTAACAGCCCCGTCTCAGCCAAATTTTCCAAAATCTGGCGTGATGTTGGATTGACATCAAAGGAAATGCGGTCATGTGCTTGTCGGCCAGCGACCACCATCGCGGGGATGGCAAAATCACGCAATCCGGGATTGGCTGATGAGCCGATGTAAACTTGGTAAATCTCATTGCCTTCCACCTCACGCACGGGGACGACATTGCCGGGGCTGCTCGGTTTAGCGATGAGCGGGACGACCTGCGCCAAATCAATCTCCTCAACGAGATCGTAAGTTGCGCCCTCATCTGCTTTTAGCTCTACCCAATCATCCGCTCGTCCCTGCTGCTTCAAAAAGGTGTAAACGGCTTCGTCAGAAGGGAAAACAGTGGTTGTCGCCCCCAATTCAGTCCCCATATTGGCGATCACGTGTCGATCCATCGCCGTCAGCGTGTCGAGACCCGGTCCAAAATACTCGATGATCTTGTTACGACCCCCATCTACATCGAAGCGGCGCAGCATTTCCAACACGACATCTTTGGCACTGACCCAATCGGGCAGCTTGTTGATCAGCCGCACCCCCATAATCTGGGGCATTTGCAAGTAAAGCGGTTCACCCGCCATCGCCAATGCGACCTCAAGACCACCCGCGCCCAAAGCTAACATCCCTAATGATCCAGCCGCTGGGGTGTGACTATCTGAGCCGACCAGCGTTTTTCCGGGTATGCCAAACCGCTCCATGTGGACGGGGTGGCTAACGCCGTTGCCCGGGCGACTGTACCAAACACCGTACTTCTGACAGGCACTGCGTAAAAAGAGGTGGTCGTCTGGATTGCGGAAGTCGGCTTGAATGAGATTGTGGTCAATGTATTGGGCGGAAAGCTCCGTTTTAACGCGGGGTAGGCCCATCGCCTCAAATTGGAGCATAACCAGCGTGCCGGTTGCGTCCTGCGTCAACGTCTGGTCAATTTTAAGGCCGATTTCTGCGCCTATCTCCATCTTGCCTGAAACGAGATGGCTCGCTATTAACTTTTGTGTCACGTTCTGACTCATGATTCCTCCGAGAAGAAATTTTCGAGTGGGGACTCGCTAATTATCTTCTGCATTGTTCAATAATAACCTAGAACCGCCAAGTATTCCGATTGTGTTCTTTTGACGTTCGGCAGAAACCGAGTTCTTGGGATAATTCGGTTTCTAGCGACTGTACTGTCCGTTGATCAGACTAATAGTGCTAATCGAATGTCAGCACTGTCTTGCCGCGCCCATGTCGCTTTTCGATTCGTTCAAGTGCCTCGATTCCGCGTTCGAATGGAAAGATTTGATCGATCACAACACGTATTTTTCCAGTAGCCACATCTGCGACAAGCTGTAAAACATCGGCTCTTGTTGCAGGATGGAAAGAAATTTGTTCAATATGGATGTCTCTTACGCTTATGAAATTATTATCACCCGAAACAGTGACAATTTTGCCATTATCCTTGACGACGGGCAGACTTTGAACGCCTGTCCCTGGTTGAATTGCGAGAGCAGCGGCAACCCCATCTGGCATCCATGCGCGAATGCGTTCAACCCAGTAATCGTCACGATAATCGACAGCGAGTTCTGCCCCAAGCGACAAGAGATATTCTTGATTACGGGAACTTGCTGATGCCGCGACTCGATAACCACGATCTACCGCCATTTGGATAGCCAGTGTGCCAATCGCGCCAGATGCTCCGGCAATAAACAGTGTATCGTTGTGGCTTAGATCAAGTGCATTAATTCCTTTGATCGCTGTCCCACCAGCTACCGGAAGAGTCGCTGCATCGACAAAACTAAGACCCTCTGGCATCTTGATCAAATTATCACCAGAGACGACAGCCGCAAACTCAGCCCATGTTCCGCCTTTTGGTTGACGCGCGTTCCCAAACAAGACCCGCTCTCCTTTAGCAAATTGATCCACGGCACTCCCCCTTTCGACAATCTCTCCAGCCGCTTCAATCCCAATTGCATACGGAAAAAATGCATCATTGGGTATAAACCAGCGATCATGACTGCCTACGCCCACGGCGTGAATCCGAACCAAGAATTCGTTCTCGTTGATTACGGGAATAGGCACAGTCATAGATGTCAGTTCCGTTGCACCTTTGTGGCGTAGCCCAATTGCATTCATTAAGCGCATGTTGTCTTGCTCCTTTATAGTAGAGGGGTGTGTATCAGCTCAGTTGGAGTGCGACTCATTTAAAACAAGCCCATAGTTGAGTTGTGGTTTCATGATTAGCGTTTATGCTGTCAACGGCGGCCACGCTACCTGAACGCGCCAATTTGGGCGAGCCTGTATCTGAGCAGAGACCGCCTTCAATTCACTAAAAAGCTGTTCACTGCTCTCTGATGAGTCATGCAGAAGACGCACAATCGTTACCTCAACCTCCTCGTCAGTTGGACATACCAGCATCGCCAGCAACCCGTCTAAATCTTCGATTTGTTTGTAGGAAACCACGATCTTTTTACTCATGTTATCCTCGTTGATGCATGATCGCACGCTACTTTGGCTTGTCATGCAAACTCAGGACGCACGAATAGCAGTGGTATTTCGGCCGAATGCAATACTTTCTCCGTCACACTCCCATACACCCATCGTTGTATCCCGCTACGCCCGTGCGTACTCATCACCAAGTCACACGCTTTTGAAATGGCCGTGTCCAAAATCGTCTCGACAGGTTTTCCGACACAGGAAAAAATGTTGATAGACACAGTCGTATCCAAACGATTGCGAACGGCTGTCAGATACGCTGCGCCGCGCTGAGCATGGCTAACGCGCATCACTTCTGACATACTCGGTTCTACTTGGTCAAGTGCGTCGAGTGATGCGTCATCAAGATGGGAGAGAGAATCGTCAACGCGCATGAGTGTGATGGCTGCATCGAGTCGTCTAGCGACTTCCAGCGCGGGGGCAATGGATGACTCTGCTAATTTGGAGCCGTCGAGCGGGACGAGAATATACTGAATCGGCCGAGCCTCAGGGTGACGTGTCACATCCTCCCGCAACACTAACACAGGACACGTCGCATTCCGCAAGACACGCTCCGTCACACTCCCAAATATCCAGCGCATCAAGCCACGCTCGCCGTTTGTCGTCATCACGATCAGGTCACAATCTTCATTGGCAGCCAGATTGATAATGACCGACGCTGGCTCACCCTCAGGGGTGATGGAACGAGTTGAAACACCCTTAAGAGCATCTGATTTCTGAAGCGCTTTTAGATAAGCAGTTGCCTGTCTCCGACGGTGAGCCTGTTCTCTGTCACTAGCCTGTGCGAGGCGAGTCGCCAAGGGCAGGGCTTGTTCTGCTAATTCTGAACCATCCAGTGGGACTAAAATTCGTTCAAACATTAGAAACCTCCGTTTCAATAAGATTGGCAAATTCAGGCGAAAATTCTCGAACGTGCCCCCAATCATTCTGGGCGTTCAACTCGATTAAATATCCAGTATAGATGAGGGGTGGGTTTTGCAATTCATCCATACCGATGAATTTTGCATTTCGCAGTTCATCGGTTTGGATGAGGGGGAGATCGGTCGATTCCCTTATACTCCCTCCATCGCCTCACCTCAAGTGCGGCATCATAAGCATAAATGTAGAAAACAAACCTCCAAGGAGTTTGCAATGCGCCGAATATTTTATGGTTTTCTCGCAATGGTTGTTGTGATCGCAATTTTGGCATTTACGGTGTTACCACCGTTGCGCTGGACGTTAATCGTGTTATTGCCAGTGGCGGCAATCGGCATCAGTGACATGATGCAGACGAAGCGAACGCTCTTGCGTAATTTTCCTGTAGATAGAGGCGAAGGTGGTACAGGTGCTGCCCCGCTCGAATTTTCCAACCATGTGGGAACGTCGCTGTTTGACGGGCTAATTTCTGTACACAACTCAATAGTTGGTTACGGTCTGCGCCAATATATTACGGTCATTGCCACTGGCAAAATTTCTTCGGGGTTCGATCTGTTAAAGCGGTTGGCGTTGGGGACAGACATCTGTCATTCAGCACGAGCAGGCTTGAAATCGGCCGATAGTTAATTTCGTATACTTGACAGAGCGTTCGCCCTGTCCGCATTTTTTGCGGCGAAAAAGGTGTTCGCGCTCAAGTTAGCTACTTCCCCTCCCCGATCATGACAAATAGCCGTTTTAATAGTGACATTTACCACTAATTGTCGTACCGCATCCCCTTTACACTGGGGGTCTCTAGAACATAAAACGTGATGCGTTGCTCGGTTACGTCTTACACATCACGCTTTACAAATGAGGTATCCCATGAAACTTGAGCTGGTCGAAAATTGGATGACCGCAGACCCCATAACCATCACAACAACGATGACGCTCCCCGAAGCACATGAAATCATGAAGTCACAGAACATTCGACGACTACCCGTCGTCGATGCAGATGATCAACTGGTTGGCATTATTACACTTGGCGATGTGCGCGGTGCGGAAGTAGTTCCCACGACAGCATCGAGCATTTGGGATTTCAATCATTTGCCAGACAAGCCCAAGGTAGAAGCGTTTATGGCAGAAAACCCGTATACCGTCACGCCTAACACGTCGATTGGGGCGGCGGCAAATCTGATGTGGCGCCACAAGATCGGCGGTTTGCCTGTCATCAACACTGACAGAAAGCTGGTTGGCATCATCACCGAATCCGACATTTTCGAGATGGTCGTACTGCAAGAGTGGGTTGATATTGATGCGTATGCCTTGACACCTGCGTAACCATTGGAACACAATCATCTTGGTCGCCAATTGATAAGCAAGCTGGTCACTCTTCCAGAAAATATTGTTTCATGCCAAATCCGCGCCAGCGACAAAAATTGTGTCGCATAGAAGGGATAAAAACCGTGTCTTTTGTGATTGATGGATCGACAAAGCTTGCAAGCGTTCTCAAACATTATCCAGATGTACTGCCCTACATTATCAGTCTGAATCCACACGATTTTGAGCGGCTCAATAATCCACTCATGCGTCGAATCATGCCACAGCGCATCACGTTGGGCCGTATCGCCTCCATGACAGACACGCCGCTGGAGCAGATGGTCGCACAAATTTATGCCAGCGCGGGTGAATCGTTCACCAGCGCAGATCGGGCGATGCTGTCATTACCAGAGCTTGCCGAGAATCCGCAACAACCACCCGATTGGCTCAATCAGCCAGTTGTGTTTATTGTCGATTTGCTGGCGGCCGATGAGCGCTTGGACACCGATCCATTTGTCCCATTGTTTCCTGTCATCAACCGTGCGGCGGTAGGCGATGTCATTTTAATCAAGCACCGTTGGGAACCTGCGCCGCTGTATGACGTGTGGGAAAAATTGAAAATTAAATATTATGCTGTTCAACAGTCCCCCAACGAGTGGTGGATTTACCTGCAAAAAACACAGGTCAGCAAACAAGGAAATAGATGAAAAGCTTCAATTTGCAAGAAAACGTATTGTTTGGTGACAAACAGGCAAAAGCTGAGCCGCTGCATGTTGACGAGCATGGGCGCATCTTACGCTTTGCACTTCGGCCGGGTCAGGAGGTGCGTGAACATAGCGCACCCCATTCACCCGTCAACATCATTATATTGAAGGGACATGGGCTATTCTCTGGCGGTGATGGGCAAGAGCAATCATTTGGCTCTGGTGAGATGTTGCTGTTTGCTCCGGGAGAGCAACACGCAATTAAGGCGTTGGACGAACCACTCGTCTTTCTGGTCATCCTGCATGAGGCTCCTAACCCTGACCGAGATAAGGCGTAGGGATGCCAACGGATCAGTCACGCATAAATTTAAAAGCCGCTGAATCTTAATGGTTCAGCGGCTTTTTGTTATCTAGATGTTGTCAGAGGCGTCGTCGTACTCGGTTTATTGGGTTGGAATAGATATGCAACAAGTGTGGTCCGCGTGTGCCAGTCGACATTTCAACACTCTGATTCATCACTTTGGATGAGGAGGATTTCGGCCGAATCTACCATAATGCGAATGCAGTATCCGACAAAACGCAGTATCTAAAGATATGCCACTAATGGAGCGATGAGTGATGTGTAAGAAACGAGGAATTGTTAAATGGTTCAACCGTCTGAAGGGATTTGGATTTATCGAACCCGAAGAGGGCGGTGCTGATATTTTTGTCCACTATTCAGCAATTGACGGGGAAGGTTTCCGCAATCTGTATGAAGGGGATGCGGTTTGCTTTGATGAGGTCGATAGCGATAAGGGAAGTCGTGCGCTGAATGTGAAGCCGCGTAGACATTAAGGATTGGCAACCCTGTTGTTGAGGGCAGCATTGCGAATCAGGCCGCTATTCTATTGAATAATCACGGCAGACGGAATTGCGTTAATTGTCTGGCGCAACAAGACGGTATCCTTGAATTCCTAGCCAAGTAATGCCAGCAAGAATAATCACTGAGCCATACTCAATTAAAGGCACCAAAACAATATCACGCAGAACATAGCCATCATTGACGACATATCCAACCACAATCATGCAGAGGTAAAAGAGGATTGCCAACGTTTTAACGTGTCGGTTGACTCGCAAGCCGTGCAGTTGTGTAATGACGAAAATACCGAGGAAGCCAAGAATAAACGCCCATAGCGCACTGCTTCCCAGCATGTAAACGACCATCGCGCCATGTATCAGCACCATGATTTCTAGCGACACCCTCCACGAGCGATTGAGATGTTGGCGCGTATACATCAAACTTGACTGTAGGATCAGCATGAAGATGTAGAGAAAGCCCATCAAATGCCCACTTGTGGCGACCATCGGGTGAAACCAAAATGTGTAGACGATAGCCCATGCAAAAATGTAGCCATGATTGTGGCGAAAGAAATCTGTGACAGCATCTGAAATCGGTACTTTGCGACCAAAAAAGAGACCGCGCCGCTTGTTTTCCATCAGCAACACAATTACCAGCAATAGAATGACGGACACCTCTGAACTGGTGAGCGACACATTTTGCGCCAATCCATCGTACCAGATTTGAGTTTGCAAGAAGTGGAGGCCAATGAAGGCGACATTGCCCGCCAGCGCGATGTAGTTGACGCGATGCAAGCCGTTGGTATAGCTGAGGTTGCTGCGCTTTGCGTAGACAATTGTCCACCACATGAAAAGCTGATGCAGTAAATAACCACCCCATGCGGTTGTCATTGACCAAAATGTAGGCGTTGCCAACTTCCAGTAATACCATGTCGCTCCTTGATCTGGCAGTAGATCAACGTGTGCAAAACGCCCATTGAAGAGTTGAATCATCAGGAGTGTGAACAAGATGAACCCAACCCCAAGCGTAAACGCGAATTGAGCTGTTATGTTGCTCGGCGATAACTTTAGTTTCATGTTCATGCTGTTTTATCCTTGTAATGTACGTAGATAAGCGACAATGTCGTACAAATCTTGGTCTGTCGCATTGGGAATACCGCCGTTTGGTGGCATTAAAACGCCAGACGTATTTTCAGGCGCGTTGGGGTTCCTGCCTGTCCGCAGAAAGGCGACTAATTCAGCGTCGGTGTGGTCGGCAATAAATTGGCTGGTGCTGAGTGCAACGCCTAACCCTGTGACACCTTCGCCGTTTGTGCCATGTGCGCCAGCTCCATAAGCATCATAGAGTGCTTTCCCACGAATAGAATCGCCAGTGAGGGGCGTGGATTGTGTTGTGGATGGGGTTATTTCGACCGATTCAAACCCAATATCCGCCATGCTGCCGACAGCAAAAGTCAAAAGGACGAATAAGAACGATGCCACGGCAACTGTTGCCAAGCGACGACTTTGTACAGAGTCATTCTTTGTGGGAAGCCAGTAGTACAACAAACTAAATCCCAATGGAGCCAGACCCCCCAGATAGTGAATGTAAAGTTGTAGAACGCCCAGACCTTGATCCAGCAACTTGATTCCGATCAAAATTTGTACGGCCAAAACGACTTGGAATAGGATAAACGCGGCCTTCCCAATTGATGAAACGGCGTGTTTTTTCCATGCCAAACGTCCAACGACAATCAAAAACAGGAGGCTAGAGAGTAAAACGGCCGTTCCCACGGCCATGTGTGTCATCGGTGATACGATAATGCTGTCAATCATATTTTGTTCCTTTCAGGGTAGGCTGTTATGATGTTGCCATGTGGCAACTCGCACTACTGAAAGACAGCATAGCGCAGTTATGTGACGGTCATTTGAAGCGTGTGTGTCAATTGTGTGTCAACTTGTCGATTGAGGAAGTGTGAAACGAATCGTCGTGCCTTGACTGGGGCCTAAGCTGGTTGCCCAGATACGCCCCCCATGCGCTTGAACAAGATGCTTGGCGATTGTCAGGCCAATGCCGTTGCCACCACTGCTGCGCTGGCGTGATTTATCGACGCGATAGAAACGCTCAAAGATGCGCGTTAGGTCAGCGGGGGCGAGTCCGATGCCACTGTCTTGGACGGTGATGGTTGCCTCGTTGGCAGCATATTCGGCCGAAACCACAACACGTCCCCCTTCGGGCGTATGTTGCAGAGCGTTGCCGACGATATTGATGACAACCTGTGTGATTCGGTCTCTGTCAAATCGGATAAGCGGCAAATCGGCCGAAATCTCTACTGCCAGCGTGACCCCTTTATCTTCAAACTGGATCGCCAATCTTTCAACAATGGTATGCAGCAGCGTCTCTAATGATGCAAGCTGTTTTTGGAGCGTGAATTGATCACTTTCGGCTCTTGAAAGTATCTCAAGCTGCGAAATAAGACGTTGAAGACGACTAATCTCCCGCTGCATGTCGAAAAAGGTTGTGGATTCGGCCGAAATCACCTCATCGATCAAACCCTCAAGCGTGATTTTGATATTGTTCAACGGTGTTCGCAACTCATGGGCAACATCGCCAATTAACTCAACACGCCGCTGCTCACTTTGCTCGATTGTTGCCGTCATCACATTGAATGTTTGTGCCAGCGCATTCAGTTCAATATTATTGTAGGAGGGAAGTCGGTTCCCATACTCCCCTTCTGCAACTTGCAAGCTGGCCGCCCGCATCTCCTGAATCGGCTTGACAATCTGCTGGCGCACAACCACAAAGCTGAGTAGGACGACCCCAAAAAAGGTGAGATAACGAATGACATTGGCCTCTGGCGAGCCGCTGATGTTACGCAATACAATGATTTCAACAATCACGATGAGGAAATAGGACATGACAATCAGCCATTCAATGCGGCGGAAAAAATTCATCGAAATTGCCCTTATCCATCAAAACGATAACCCGAACCGCGCACCGTAATGATGTAATGCGGCTCGGCTGTATCGTCTTCTATTTTGCTTCTTAACCGTCGAATATGGGTGTCGATCACGCGGGTATCGCCAAAATAGTCATAGCCCCAAATCGCTTCAATTAACTGTTCTCGACTTAATACCCGCCCTCGATGGCGTATCAGAGCTGTCAACAAGGCAAATTCTGTCGCGGTTAACGTCACTGCCACCGAGTCTTTTTTGACGACTTGCGCGGCAGGATCAATCGTTAATTGCGAAAATTGTAGTACCTCCGCCTCATGCTGTGTTGATGTTCGTTCTCGTCTCAAAATAGCCTGAACTCGTGCGACTAACTCTCTGGGGCTAAATGGCTTGGTGAGATAGTCATCTGCCCCCAACCTCAAACCGACAACTTTATCGAATTCATCTCCTTTGGCTGTTAGCATGAGAACGTAGGCCTCTGAAAATTGTCGCAACTGGCGCAACACCTCAAAGCCATCAAGCTTGGGTAACATAACATCCAGTATGATGAGGTCTGGTGTGCGGGTTTTGACCATCTCAAGTGCAGACACACCGTCAAAAGTCGTCTCTACCTTGAATCCTTCAGCTTCTAAATAAGCGCGGATTGTATTGCAGACAACGACCTCGTCATCGACAACAAGTATCTGTTTCGTATCCATGTACGGATTATATTCTGTTTTGTTACCTAAAAATGTGGCGAGTGTGCGCCAGTCGATATTTCATCACCCAACTCATCGCTTTGGATGAGGTGATGAGACGCGCATTCCATTATATTTACTTTATGGATTTCCAAGAGGTGAATCCGAACTGGTAGGAATGAAGTTGATCACGGCTACGCTAACGTTCTATTGCGGCATCCTGATAGGCGTTACTGCTGTCGATTAGCGAATTGACTCATTTCTCCCTTTTCTCCTTCCCAAAAGCTCCTGCGGACAGCAGGAGCTTTTTATTCATCATGTCCTGCAATGCCTAACTTTCGCTAGGCATGGGATCAATATTCTCTTGTGCGGCATCTCTTTGTTTCTTCCATGAGCGCAGTGAGAGGAAGCAAATGGTGAAAAGGATAGCAAAGCAGCCACCAACGAAAACCGCGCCGTTTCTTGTTGTCTGCCATGTTTGCCAGATGATAGCAATGACTCCAAGTCCAAATCCCCCACCTGTCAGCACACTCACCAGTTCGCTGCTGGCAAAGAGTTCATCTGCCTCCATCCAATCCGCAAATTTTGCCAGAACAAGAGCTGAGAAAGAGCATCCCATCCCTAAAAGATAAAATATTCCAGGCTGGAACATCATTTCACTCATGTCGTTTGCAACCAGTTGCCAACCGATAACACAGATTGCCAATGATACTGTTGCGATTGATTGGCTATAGTCCATCAAATATGCGAGATTTTCTTTCTCTAAATCATCCATCTATTGTCTCCAACTAAAAGGAACATTGTGAGATGAATAATATAGCCGATCTTTCTTGGTAAAGAGCTACGGCAAAACCATACAATCATCGGAACGCATCAGTTGACGTATGGTTTCTCTAAAGGAGAGCAAACTTCTCATCCATTTCAACCACCTGCCCCAACGCCCCCAACATCTCCAACAACTCCCCAATCGTCGCCAGCCGCTTCTTCGTCTTCGACCCCTTAAACACCCCCGCCACATCCCGCACCGACGCGGGAGCCGCCAGCGCGACCAGTGCGGCACGCACTGCTTGGGCTTGCGCCGCCAGCGTGGACGGCCACGCCTGTTTTTCGACGGGTGTAACGGGTATCGGTGCATCGGCGACGGCGATTAGCTGCGTTTGGCTGGCGACTTCTTCGGGAGCTTGATAGTCGGGACGCAGCCAGCGCACAAAGCCGTTCGCTTCCTCGGCCGCCCGTTCCGCGTTGAGGGCGACCAGTTTTTCGAGGATTTCCTCATCGCTCAACTCGTCGGCTGAGCCTGCCGAAGCCCACCCATACGCCGCAAAGACCGCCGCATCGAGTTCGTCGTGTAGCTGTTTGAGGACACTGACCAGCCCGTGCGTGTGCGTCTTCTGCTCTTTGGCGGTGAGCGAGTCGCCAGCATGGAGCTTTGCGAGGACGTTGTACATATCGGTTAGCGTCAGTTTGGGGTGTTGAGCTTGTTGGCGTTTGCGGTGCGCGTCTAACTCTTCCGCGATGTTGCGGATGGTCGCTTTCTGTTCTTCGGTTGCATCTGGAAATGGGAATGTTTCAAAGCAACGTGTTTTGTTGTAACGCGGATCATTTCCAACACCTAGCCGTCCACCTGACGCTAATGCCCAAAGTACGTGTGCTTTGCTTGATAAAATGCCCAAGAAATACGCATCATCTAGGGCGATATTCACCAGCATATTGTCGGGTGCAACCGTTTTGTCGAGAAAAACAAAGAAGCGGTGTTTTGCTGTTTCAACTGTCGCAATATAACGGTTCGTTGCTTGCAACATATCTCGCAGTTCTACCCGTGATCTACGATGCAACCACCAATAATCACGCAGTTTCTTATTGCGATTTTGTTCGCGTTCTGGTTTGACCCGATGCAATAGCCGTTGATAAATTGCAGGGAATTGAGAACGCACCTCTGATTCAGACAGTCCATACATATCAATTACCATCACATTGCGCGATAATTGTGTAATGTCTCGCCCATTTCGATAGTCGAGAATGTGCTTGTCTATGTTGTTAACAGCGCCTAACCCTAAATCTCTCGCTTCTTCTTTCGTGACAATAAATCCAGCCCCACCCAATTCAAACCCCCGATTGCTAATTTTTGCATTGGCATTCAAAGGCTGTGCAATTGATATATTTGCCCCAATTGTCAGGTCGGGCAAAATCAAACCGTTTCGTCTAACCAGTTGAACATATTGTTCACCTTCATTCTCAGTAGTCACACGATTAAGAACACCTTCACCCTCTCCATTTTTAGCAACAGTCATGGCAATACGAACAGCCGCACCATCTGCCGAATCGACCCAAGGATGATCGGGAATGGCAAAGACGAGTGAGAGCGGGTTTTTTGCGCTCATGTGTCGCTGCAAAACGCGACGGTTGAATGTTTGGCGAATGCTGTTGGTTGTAATCAAGCCAAAGCGGTTGATGTGGTCGGCGCGGAGAAGTTCGGCCGATTTTTCCCACCAGTACATGACGTAATCGGACGAGTTGGAAACCTCTTTGTAGGTAGCGCGAATCGCTTCGGTATAGCCATCGCCCAACGCATCACGCATCGCGGAGGCTCCGATAAACGGTGGGTTGCCCACAATATAATCGGCAGCAGGCCATTCAGCAGGGCGCGGATTGAGGTAGCGATAGGCGGGGAGTTGCGCCGTCTCGTCGGGGACTTCCTTGCCCGTGACGGGATGCACCTTCATCGTGCGCCCGTCCCAGCGCGTGACCGCCCTGCCCTGTTCGTCCAGCAGCGGTTCGACCGCATCCCACGCCAGCACCGCATCGCGGCATTCGATGTTGTGATACGCCTTCAAGACGGGTTCGGGCGGCTGCACCTTGCCGTAGGTGCGATAGTGCCATTGCAGATAGCCGATCCACAGCACCAGTTCAGCAATCGCCGCCGCACGCGGGTTGACCTCAATCCCCAAAAATTGCTGCGGCGTGACACGCACACTCTCAATCTCAAACGCCATCTGCCCGCCACCGAGCTTTTGGCGCATGTCCAACACCTCCCCCTCCAGCCGCTTCATCTGCTCCAGCGTCACATACAAAAAGTTACCCGTTCCACAGGCGGGGTCGAGAATGCGCGTCGTCGCCAACTGGCGCAAAAAGTCGTCCAGTTGGGCAATCGCCGCGTCTGTTTCGTCCGCTTCCAGCAAAATTCCCGCTGCCGTCTGCACCCCCTCCCACTGGTCGCGCAAGGGGTCGATGACGGTCGGCCGAACGAGCCGCTCGACATACGCACGCGGCGTGTAGTGTGCGCCCAGCTTGTGCCGCTCAATCGGGTCGAGCGCACGTTCGAGCAGCGTCCCAAAAATGGCGGGTTCGACGTCGCGCCAGTCGGCACGCGCCGCCTCTGCCAGCAGTGCGATCTGCTCCGCATCGAGCGGCAACGCCTCACAGCTTTCAAACAGCCCGCCGTTAAAGCGCAACACCTGCGTCCGCAAGATGACCGAAAAGCCACCCGCGTTCATCGTCTCCCACAAATGCTGCATCATCGGCGCAAAGCTGGCGGGGTTCTGCTGCATGTCCTCCAACAAAAAGGCAAAGCTGCGCTCTGGCAACAGCCCGACATCCTCCGCAAACATCGTAAAAAGCGCACGCATTAAAAACTGCGCGACCTTTTCTGGCTCATGCTGCCCTTCAAGCGACTTTGCCAACTGCGCCAAGCGATCCGCAATATCGCGGGTCACTTTTGCGCTGCGTTCGGCGGGGTCAAGCGCGTGCGGGTTTGTCCACACCGCGCGTAAAAAGTGGCGTGTCTCCGCGTCGCGCAACTCGTCGAGCGTGATGCGATAGCTCTGGGCATCGGGGAATTGGGTGTAGTTGCCGCCCGTGCCTGAAAATTCGGCGTAGAGGTCAATCGTGTTGCCCACGTCTGTGACGATCAAAATGGGTGGGCGGCGATTGTCGGCCAGTTCGGCCGCTGGCAGGTTGCGGATATAGCGTTCCCCCTGCCGCTTCGCCTTCTCCAACGCCGTATCCCAGCCCCCCGTCCCGCGCACGCCGTGACCTTTTTTAGCTTTCTTTTTGCGGCGGTGAGATTCGGCCGAAAGCGTCACCCCCACCGTCGCCTTGTCACTTCCCTGTTTCGCCTCCAACACAAAATGCCCGCGCTTATAGAGATCAATCGCCCCCGTTGTGCCGTGCGGCAGCGGGACAGATTTCTCAAAGACGTAGGCGTTTTCGTCCTCAAGCGGTGTTTTTGGGAAGGGGCGTTCCACGTCCAAGAGGTCGCATAGTTCACTTAAAAACAGTTGGTAGTTGGCGCGTTCGGCCGCGCCTGATGCTTGCCAGCGGGTGATGAAGTCGTTGGGGGTCATAAATCGTTGGTTCGTAACACGGTCTGCTAGGGCTGGATTATCTGGCAAGCGTGCGGATCGGGCAACGATGAATGACCGACACCTGTGCTAACGACTGATGTGCTTAAAACCTCGCGACGACAAGCCAATGGGGTGGACGGCAAAAGATCAGGTAAAATCGTTGGCACATGTGAATGGCTTCATACAAACGGTGTTTCTCGTTCGTCAAGCCTGATTTTGACACGCTACAGATACAATCCAACGATGCAGCAACGTGAACAAAAACCTTTTGGACTCCTGTTTCCCAACGATGTCTTTCTCTATGAAGGTGTCGCGTATCAAAAACAGCAGGATGGCAGCGCATTTAGCCCCGCAATGCAGGCGAGTCGGGCTTTCTCACTGTATACCGTTGTGGATTTTGTCGGCTACGGCGTTTGGCCAGCAGGCAGTCATGACAAACAGGATGACGGGGAGGATGACAGCGCGTGCTAATTCCCCTGCGTAGCGTGCGGCGCGGGATGAAGATTACGTTGGATAGGCCTCATCCGCAAATAGATTCAGCTGCTTGCCACAAGTGTGCCGCTGTCATCGATGAAATCACTGTCGGTCGCGTCCAGTCCGCCGTTGTTGCACGACTGTGGACACATTGTCCACGTTGCAAAACAGACTTTCCGCTGTTCATCTCTCTCGCTTGGCAACCCAGCGCCCACCCGCCATAAGTTTCTGTTTACGACCCGATCCACGTATGGTATCCTTTTCTCAGCAGCCAACTGAACAGGGAGCCAAACCATGTCCACGCGCAGCAGCAGTAATTGGAACCATCAACCCGGCTACTTCCACAGCCTCCATCTCAATGACCGTTTCCCCAGCCAAAACCGCTGGGGGATTCCACAACTCCTCCCCTTAACGCAGAAACATCTGCCAAACGACCTCATCGCATATGGGTATCGGGCGCGGCCGAAAGAGCCGTTCGAGACGCCTGCCACACACTTCTTTCTCGATGATTACCGCTTTGAATACGTCTGGCGCAAGCCGCGCAAGGCGTTGCCCGTCGTGCGGAAATACCCGTTTGTGCTGACTCCAGACTTTAGCCTCTACCGAGATTACCCGCTGGCGGCGCAGTTGTGGAACGTGTATCGCAACCGTTGGTGTGGGGCATATTGGCAGCGGCAGGGGTTGTGGGTGATACCGACGGTGAGTTGGAGTTCGGCCGAAAGCTACCCCTTCTGTTTTATGGGCATCCAAAAAGGCAGCGTCGTGGCCGTTTCTGCCGTTGGCGTCAAATGGCGGACAGATTTGTTGGAACATGCGCTGTTTGTCAATGGCTTTCAAGAGATGCTGCAACGCATCGACCCCGCCGCCGTCATCGCGTATGGGGCATTGCCGCCAACGTGCTACGAGTTGACTGACATCATCCATCAGCCAACATATTGGGACAAACGACGTCAACCCAATAATCAAGTGAGGCACTGATGGGCGGTCGTGGCGCCAAGAGTTATTACACTGCCCAAATTGACCGCAAGCAACTGCCGTACACAGTCGTCAGTTGGCACGACACCATCGGTCGCGCCGTACTGCCGTTTGTCACCCAAACAGGTCGCGCATGGCACATGATTCGCCATGCCAGTGACCAGACAGACCTCGTATTTGATCCCGCGTTTACCTTTGACCAAAATACCCCTACCCTACGCTGGGTCAATGGCGAACAAGTCGTCAATCTCTATGTGGCAGGAATGGATACAGAAACGTTCTTGGCCCAAAGCGGTCTCGAACTCGACATGAGCAAGGGCGGCTTCGTGTTGTCCAAACGCATCAGTCGCGTCTTGCGACCGCACCGTATCAGCGGCTTTTTCGACAAAGGCAACGTTCGTATCGCATATATGCAGCAAACGGCTGATGAAGCCAAAGTGTGGGATGGTGCGGCATTGGTCAGTCGCAGCATGTTGGAGGGGATGGCACTGGCAGGAGATTTGCCAGAACCAAAG